>CAVQBG010000001.1:0-264976 GCA_963710625.1 Ilumatobacteraceae bacterium
CCCCCTCGTCATGATGGGGGTATGGACGTAGCAGTGGTCGTGGAACGGGTGCGGGTGATCGCCGCAGTGCGCGCCGACGCGGGCGCCGGCCGCTGCGATCGAGAGGCTGCGTTGACCGAGCTCCGGCGCGTCCGAGCGTGGGTCGATGCATCGGAGGCCGATCTCGCCGCGGGACTGGCGGCCGAGGTCTCGTTCCCCGAGGACACCCTCGCCACGACATCGAAGGGATCGATCGGTGCTGCGGCGAAGACGCTGGAGCGATCCGACACGTTGGGAGCAGTTCCGTCGTTCGCTGCCGCGTTGGACGACGGGGCGATCACCTCGGGCCACGTCGACGCGGTCACCCGCGTGGCCAAGGGGCTGGAGCCCAACCAGCGAACCGCGCTCCTCGGAGCGCGTCGGTGGGTTGGTGAACGTGGCCGCGCATGCGACCCAGGCCGAGTTCGGTCGGCGGGTTCGTGACGAGGCACGACGCATCCAACAGTCCGACGGGCTCGATCGGCTGGAGCGGCAACGACGGGCGACGTCGTTGCGAACGTGGGTCGACGACGACGGGATGTGGAACCTGCGTGGCCGGTTCGATCCCCTGACCGGCGTGCGACTCGCAGCGAGGTTGGACGCCACAGTGGAGACCTTGTTCGCGGAGGCGACACGCCGACGAGCCCCGCTGACCCCGTCGAGCGACAGCATCACCTGCGGGCGCTCGCGCTGGCGCGGATCGTTTCCCCGGAGCAGTCCGCCGACGGCGGGGCACGGGGAACGACTGGCCACGGGCGGTCGGGCAGGGTGGAGTACGTCGTGGTGGTCGATGCGGATCAACCCGATGGCAGTGGTGGGGCGTGCGCCGAGTGGCCGATTCACGTCGAGGTGCCGTGGCGGGTGCTCGCCGAACTGGCGGACACCGCCGACGTCCACGCCGTGGTCGTGCGAAACGGTGTGGTGCTCCACGCTCCCGGCGAGCTCGACCTCGGGCGAACCACGCGACTCGCGAATCGAGCGCAACGACGTGCACTCCGCGGGCTCTACCGCACCTGTGCGATCCCGGGCTGTTCCACTCACTACGACCGCTGCAACCTGCACCACGTGATCTGGTGGCGTCACGGCGGCCGCACCGATCTCGACAATCTGGTGCCGTTGTGCACACATCATCACCACCGGGTACACGACGACGGTTGGCAGCTCGGGCTCGGCCCGAATCGCGAACTGACCCTCACGTTGCCCGACGGCACCGTTCGCAGTACCGGGCCGCCCGGTCGGCGCGCCGCCTGACGGACAGCGACGAGTGTTGCGGCTTCGAACTCCTCGGCATGCCGCTACGGCATCGGTGTCGGCATCACGCCGGCCTGACGGAGGCCGGCCAGGTTGTCGACGGTGTCGTCTTCGGTCACCATCGCCAGGAGTTCCTCGTGGTGGTCCGGCATCGTCAGCGAGGCTCGCTCGACCATTTCGCGGGCGGAGTCGCGTCCGGTTCGAAGTGGCGCATACGGCCGGTAGTCGGCGACGTCATCGAACGCATACAGCTCATCGATCGCCTCGAACCTGCATCCGTTCCAGATCTCGTCGAACAGACGGCGGACGACGGCCTTGTTCCGTGCGACGCTCATCGAGCCTCCGGTCGATCGTCGGTTTCCATCAACGCCATGCTCGCTGCAAGCAGGGAAAACGCCGAGCGCCGCCGACCGGATCGGTCGGCGGCGCTCCTCGGAGTCAGTCGATCAGAGTGCTCGGACGTTCTGGGCTTCGTCGCCCTTGCGGCCCTGGCCGATGTCGAATTCGACGCTCTGGCCCTCGTCGAGCGACTTGTAGCCCTCACCTGCGATGTTGGAGTGATGGACGAACACGTCCTCCCCGCCCTCGCGTGAGATGAAGCCGAAGCCCTTCTCGCTGTTGAAGAATTTCACGGTGCCTTGCATCAGTACAACTTTCGGTTCGAACGCGCCATCGTGACGCGCTCACGCCGAACCCTACGGTGATCGTCGCGGCCATCCTCCGCTGCCCGGTTGCCGACCGCCCGACAGTCCGATGCTCCGGTGAACCGAATGCGAGCGGCTCATGGCCCAGCGGTGACCATCGTTGAACGTGGTCCCTCGAATCGATGTTGCGCGGTCATGCGCAACGGCCACGTCGGGGCGACGCTGCGGAACTCGGCAGACGTCGGCGCATTCCATGCGATCACCTCACTCGTTGCACGGATCGGGAGCCGACCCAGGCGGCCACGAATGCTGAAGCGTGTGCCGATCCCGATCGGTCGGGAGTTGGCTCGCCACTCCCGAACGGCGGGGTCGATCAGTGGTGCCGTCTCGGGTGACATGACCACGGCAAACACCAGCGACGGTGGATGAGCCAGCGCGGACGACCGATCGATCGTCGTCGTCCGGACTGCCATCTGCGCAGCCTTCCACGGTCGAGGAGACCCTCGTTGCGTAATCGTCAGAGCATGCGCTGGCGGCGAAGGGACTTCATCGCGAAGTAGCCGAAGAGCGGCGGGATGTAGAACGTGATCAAGCGGTAGCACAGGGCAGCGCCCATCGCGCTGGCGCTGTCGACGCCGATCGCCGTGTACCCGGCAGTGAGCGCAGCCTCGGTGACCCCGACGCCACCGGGCACGGGCATCAGGCCGGCGAAGAGCGCCACGCACACGTTGACCAGCACCACATCGGCGAAGCCGACGTCCTGTCCGAACGCTCGCAGGATCGTGTAGCTGGTGAGCGAGAACAGCAACTGCACGAGCAGGTTCGCGAGCACCACCGAGATCAGTCGGCGCGGTGAGCTGAGCAGCGGCCCGATCTTCGACCAGGTGGTCTTGACGACCGACACCACCGGGTCGCGGAACTTGGGAACGAAGGCGACGACCGCGATGCCGACGACGAGGACGACCAGGAGGATCACGAGCCACTTGCCGGTGAAGTCGACGCTGGACGTACTGATGTTCAGGTTCAGGCTGCCGAGCCCGAATCCGACGATCCCGAAGAGCAGGATCATCTGGGCGACGAACCCGCCGACGCTGTCGAGACCGCCGACCGTGATGGCCGTCGTCTTGTCGAGGCCGTTGCGTTGGAAGAAGCGGATGTTGACCGCGACACGCGCCGCAGTCGATGGTACGGCGAGGTTGACGAAGGTGATCGCGAACTCGAGCAGGGTCAGCCGCCCGTAGGGAACGGGGATCGGCGCGGCCTTCGACACGCTGAGGGCCCCGGCGAATCGGGGGCTCTGGCCGATGATCAGCGCGAGGATCAGGATCGGGACGCTCGCCCCGGCGATCGAGTCGACGATCGACTGGAGCCCGACCTGCTGGACCGCGCCGATGATCGTGTAGAACACGACCGCCAGCAGGATCCACATCACCACGTTGCCGACGGAGAACCGGCGAATCGCCTGGAGGTCCTGTTCCTCGGCGCCGACCGTCTTGATCGTCGCCTTGCGGAGATCGTCGATGTCGACGTCGGCGGCGCCGGCTTGGCGGCGCAGCGCCGGCAGCATCGCTGCCGGTTGCACGTACGTCGTGGTCGCCGTCAGGTCCTCTGTGCCGAGCGCATCGACGGCTGCTGCGATCGCACGTTCAGGGCCGACGATGGCCGCTGTCGACGTCAGTAGTTGCGCTTCGTCGAGTCGCCGGGACATGTCGTCCCAGTCGATCGCGGCGCGTTCGAACTCCCCGATGTAGACGGCCCCGTCTGCGACCTGGAGGTGCCCGGGGGTGATGCCGCCGTGGCGGATTCCGGCGTCGTGGAGCCGCGCCAGCGACGTCCATGCGCTCGCCAGGAGCGCGTCGTCGACGTCCTCCCCGTCGGCTCCGAAGGCCGGGCCGACGCGCTCGGTGACGAAGAGCGCGTCGCCACGCTGGTCCATCGCCGCGGCCACGAGCGGAGCGACGAGCGCGCCTTCGCGTTCGGCGTACAGCGTGAGGTATGCCTGGTGCTCGATCTGATGGCGCCGATTGACGGTGACGTTGCGGCCGCCCGAACGATAGAAGACGAGCCGCCACATCTTGACGAAGAACTGGCTGTCCCACGAGTCGCGTCCGTGCACGTGGACGTCGAGTCGGCGATCGTCGGGGGTCCGAGCCGCAGCGACGATGACGCCGTTGCGTACTTCGACCTTGGTGGGTTGCGCATCGACGCCGATCGAGCGCAACGCGACGCGGAGGTCGTCGAGCGACATCGCTCCGTCGGGTGAACCGAACACGAGGTGGACCAGCGCACCGGCGGCCCAGCCGATCGCCACCGCGGACAAGCCGGCGCCCGGCGCGGTGATGCCGAGGACGAGCGCTGCGAGCCACGCCGTGCCGACCAGCCACCGACCGAACGTCCGCAAGGGGCTGACGAAGTACGGACTGGCGACGGCGACGGTCGCGGCGCCGGCTGCGAGAGCGAGCGAGGGGTACGACCCGGGTCCGTCGGCGGTGCCGATGCTGTCGGTGAGCGTCGGGACGGCGCCCTCGACGAGCCAGCCCACGAGGAGGACACCGCCGACGGTGAGGGCGAGGCTGACGGCCCAGTCGCGGAGGAGCCCCCATCGGCGCCGGGCGAGCGCCAGCACTCCGACGACGAGCACCCAGACCTGGACGAAGTCGTAGGCGATCTCCCACAGGAAGTCGAGGATTCCCGGGAGATTCGACAGCCACTGGGCGAAGCTCGTCTCGAAATCGCCGGGGTCATCGACAGCGACGGCGGTGACGGCCAGGATGACGAACGAGAGCCCCAGCAGCACGACATCGGTCGGGCGCCGGAAGCGCTGCGGCCTGGCCGGCACCGAGAACGCCCGAGTGGTCAGGCGTCCCGATCCGAGGTCGGACAGCCTGATGGGGGCGTGTGCGGTGCCGGCATCGCCGTGTGGCGCGCTCATGGCCGAGGAGAGCAGTCGAGCGTCGAGATGCGACGACGGTAGCCGTCGGTCGATTGTCAGCAGCGGATTCCGTCCGGCCGGAGTGTCGAACAGGGACCCCTCGTTCTATGTTGTCGTCCGACCCCCGAACGGACGACGAAGGACGACATGAGCATCTCCCCGAACCAACTGATCGAGCCGACGTTCTGGCGCCAGCCGCTCGCCGACCGCATGGCACAGTTCGCCGACCTCCGCGAGCTGGGGGCGATCCTGCCCGTGGAGGTGCACAATCCGATGTCGGAGTCGACCGAGGTGTTCCACGCACTCACCCGCTACGACGAGGTCGTCGAGGTCAGCAAGCGCCCCGAGGAGTTCTGTTCGGGCAAGGGGGCGGTCTCGATCTTCGACATGCCGCTGGAGATGCTCGAGTTCTTCGGCAGCTTCATCAACATGGACAACCCGCGCCACGCCAATCAGCGCCGCATCGTGGCGCACAGCTTCACGCCGACGCAGCTGCAGGGCGTGCTCGACTCGGTCGAATCGATCTGCACCGAGGTGATCGACGGATTCTGCGAGCAGGGCGAGGTCGATCTGGTCGAGGTGCTGTCACAGCCGTTCCCGCTGCTGGTCATCTGCGACATGATGGGCATCCCGCGGAGCGAGTTCGGCACCGTGCTCGACGCCACCAATGTGATCCTGAGTGGCGGCGATGCCGAGTTCATGGGCGACGGTGATCCGATGACGGCCTATCTGAATGCAGGCATCGCGTTGAGCACGCTGATGGGCGAGCTGATCGAGGAGCGACGCAAGAATCCCGACCGACGATCTCACCTCCAAGCTGGTCCACAACAACTTGCCGCAGGACCTGTTGACGCCGGCGGAGATCACCTCGTTCTTCGTGCTCCTCGCGGTTGCCGGCAACGACACGACACGCACGGCGATCAGCCACGGCGTCAATCTGCTGGCGATGAACCCGGATCAGAAGGCGATCTGGCAGGCCGACGTCGACGGCGTCACCAACAGCGCGGTCGAGGAGATCGTACGCGCTGCCTCGCCGGTCACGTTCATGCGGCGCACGGCGACGCGTGACGTGTCGCTGGCAGGTCAGCAGTTCCACGAGGGCGACAAGTTCGTCATGTTCTACGGCGCAGCGAACCGCGACCCACGGGTGTTCGATGACCCGGAGAAGTTCGACGTGCTGCGCCAGCCCAATCCGCACGTCGGTTTCGGCGGCCCGGGACCGCACTTCTGTTTGGGGGCGAACCTCGCGCGCCGCGAGGTGGCGATCGTGTTCCGAGAGCTGTTCAGCCGTCTCCCGGACCTGGAGGTCACGGGTCCGGCGATCCCACTCGACGCGGAGGGCATCCCCTTGGTCACCGGCATCAAGCACCTGCCGGTTCGCTTCACGCCGACCAGGCCGGTCAACGCGTAGCGTTCGGTGCCCCGCCGGCCTCGTAGGTGGAGTGGAGATCGAGGGGCACGTTCGGGTCTCCGGGTGTCATCGGGCGGATCGGTTGCATGATGCGGCGTCGTTCGGGCGTGAGCCGGTCGAGGAACTCCGGTGACAGGCGGTACCCGAAACGTGGCTGCGCCCACGGCGGCCCGTAGCGCAGGATGATGACTCGGCGCTCGCCGGGGTTGGTCCGGCTGCTGCCGCCGTGCAGGCAGGCGTCGACGAACAGCAGCGCATCGCCGGCTCGCGCATGGATCGGCTCTGCGTGGGGGAGCTGGTCCATGCGGTCCCCGCGCGCATAGTCACCGGCCAGCGGGTGGGGCAGGTTGGACTTGTGGCTGCCGGGCACGATCATCGTCGGCCCGTCGCCGGGTCCGATGTCGGTGAGCGCAATGAGCACGTTGAGCTGTCCGCACCGGAACTTGCCGTCGCGCATCGCGTACTGGGTGCGAACCGAAGCGTCGTGGCCGCCGGAATGCACCGGGTGGTGACCGCCTGCCCGGCGGCTGGTGGCGATGTGCTCGTCGATCGTGATGCCCTCGACGTAGGTGCCCGCCTCGCCGGCGTACCGCCGAGCGTGGACGACCCACGAGGGGTGGTCGATCAATGAGTCGAACGTCGGATCACCGCAATCGAGCAGGTTGTGGAGCTCGAACCCGGTCTCGGCGGTGTAGTCACGGCGTTGGGCGCTGCCGTACCACTCGCCGTTGGCGAGATCGGGGAACCGGTCGTAGGCGCGGTTGAGGGCGTCGAGTTCGGCGCTTGCGAGCGCGCCACGGACCACGAGGAACCCGCGGAGGTCGAACTCGTAGTCGTCCAGCATCGTCGGCGGAGCCATCGCGCCATCGTGCTCGAAACCGACACTCTTGACAAGCGCTGAGAAGCGGGCGCAAGATATCGAAAGTGAACGAAACCGGTTCCGCTCTGAGGGGGGCGGCGGTCGACGGTGGTGGTGTGGTGCTCGACGAGGCCCATCTTCCCGCCGAGGTCCGCCAGCAACTCGCCCACGAGTTCCTTCAGCAGCGCGGGTTCGTCCGGGTCCGTGAGCTGTCGGATCGCTTCGGCGTCAGCACGGTGACCGTGCGCAACGATCTGCAGGCCCTGGAGGAACGTCACCTCGCGTACCGGGTGCACGGCGGAGCGATGCCGGTCGATCGGACACGGGGCGAGCGGTCGTTCGAGGAGGTCGCCACCCAACACGCGCCGCAGAAGCGCGCGATTGCCGAGGCTGCCGTCGCACTGATCAGTCCCGGCGAGTCGATCCTGCTCGACGTCGGCACCACCACCGCAGCGCTCGCATCAGCGCTCGTCGCGAGGACGTCGCTGAGTGAGGTGAACGTGATCACCAACGGTCTGTCGATCGCACTGACACTCGAGGCGGCTCATCCCCGCCTGTCGATCGTGGTCACCGGCGGCACGCTGCGCCCCAAACAGCACTCGCTCGTCGATCCGCTCGCCGGGTCGATGCTGAAGACGCTCAGCGTCGACACGGTGTTTCTCGGCTGCAACGGCATCGACGCCGAGGCCGGCGTCACCAACATCAACCTGCCCGAAGCCGACATCAAGCGCACGATGATCGCCGCCTCGCAACGCTGCGTGGTGCTCGCAGACTCCACCAAGTTCGGCGTACGGGCGCTGGCGACCGTCTGCGAGATCGATGCGGTGGACGTCGTGGTGACCGATGCCGGGGTGGGCCGTGACGACCTCGAGTGGCTCAAGGATCGAGGGGTCGACGTGATCGTCGCCTAGCGACGCGAGATCGTGGCTTCCGGTCCGCACCGGGTGCCAACGAACACCGATCGGCACCCGTCGGTCGGACAGACAGCACTGCGAGCGATTCGCAGTGAGAGGGAGGAACGACGTGAAGAAGGTACGCAGGGCCGCTGTTGCGGTGCTCGCACTGTCGTTGATCGCGGCCGCATGTGGCAGTGACGACGACAGCGGGAGCTCCGACGCCACGACCGCCACCGAGGGCACCACCGCGACCGAGGGCACCACCGCCTCGGGAGGCGACGACATGGAGGGGGCCGTCGAGATCCGTTGGCGCACCCGTCCCGACAACGATGCCGAAACCGAGCTCTACTCGGGCATCAGCGACGAGATCGATGCCGCCAATGACGGCTTCACGCTGAGCTACGAGCCCGGCACCAACGAGGGATCGCCGTACCAGGACCAGCTGGTCACCGAGATCGCGAACGGCACCGCGCCCGACGTGTTCTGGATCCCCGGCACCGACATCGCCCGCTTCCAGTCCGAAGGGCTGATCCTCGACCTCAACGAGCTGGCCGCGGCCGACGGGTTCGACACCAGCGAGTTCTACCCGGAGCCGATGTACCACCTGACTTACGATCCGGAGACCGGTGCACCGGGCGACAAGCTGTGGGGTCTGCCCCGCGACGTGTCGACGTTCGCGCTGTACCTGAACAACGACCTCATCGCAGAGGCCGGCGCCGACGACCCGCGCGCACTCGCCGAAGCCGGCGAGTGGGACTGGGACGCCTTCGACGAGGTCGCCGAAAAGGTGACCGCGCTCGGTGGCGCCAACAAGGGCTTTGCGATGAACGGCTGGTGGGCCAACTACGGAGCGTTCATGAACGCCGCCGGTGGCGGCTTCTTCAACGAGGACCGCACCGAGTGTGCCCTCGACACGGCGGAGTCCATCGACGGCATGGAACAGATCGTCAAGGTCTACGAGAACGGATGGGCCGTGCCGTTCGGCGAGGACGGTGAGCCGCCGTGGAAGGCCGGCACCGTCGGCATGTTCACCAACGGCCGCTGGGCAACGCCCGGCGCTCGCGCCGACGTCGACTTCAACTGGGATGTCGTCCAGCTCCCGACGGGCTCCGGTGGCACCCAGGGCAACTGGCTGTTCTGGGGCGCCTACGTCGTCAACGCCAACACCGAGCACCCGCAGGAAGCGTGGGAGCTCGTACAGGCGCTGACCTCTGCGGACACCCAGGCCCAGATCAGCGAGCTCGGGGCGAACATCCCGAGCCGCCAGAGCCAGGACGCCATCGACGCGTTCCTCACGTTCACCCCGCCGGAGAACAACCAGGCGTTCATCAACGGTCTGCAGGACAGCCCCACCGCTGAAGGCCCGCTGTGGGCCGGCGACTGGCCGACCTTCGACACGGCGATGAACGACGCGGTGACCGCCGTGATCAACGGCACCCGCACCTTGGATGACTACGCAGCCAAGGTCTGCGACGAGACGGCGGCAGCGTTCGACAGCTGACGACGGTCACCTGCCCGGTGTTCACGACGTGCCCGGCACGTCGTGGACACCGGCTGGTGGAAGTGTGCCGGGCCCCGATCGGGGCCCGCAGTGTGCGCCCGATGGTGCAGGAGGGGGTGACGATGGTCGACTCGACCGTGACGGGGAGCGAGACGCCGACCGTCGATCAAGGAGAACTCGAGCGCAGATCGGTCCGACGGCTCGATCTCGGTCTGCGACTCGTGGTGCTGTGGCATGTCGCCGGCGCGGCGGCGGCGGTGGTGATGATGCTGCTCGCCGGCCGGTCGGGCGACGACGAACTGCCCGCCACGATCGGCATCTTCCTGCAGGTCTTCGCGATCGCGACCTTCGTCGCCCACGCCGCAGCGGCTTTCGGAGTCTCGCAGCGACGCCGCTGGGGTCGCACCGTGTCGCTGGTCGTGACCTATCTCACCTTCGTGGTGGCGGTCGTCGCGGTCGTGCACCAACTCGGCGGGTTCACGGCGATCGGCTCGCTCGGCGAGGGCCTCAGCAAGGCCGTGGTCCCGTTCCTCGTGATCTCGGTCGGGTTGCTGTGGGTGCTGATCGCCGGTCAGATCGCAGTCAACAAGCCGACCGCGCCGGGGCCGCGGCTCCTCCGCCGTGGCGGATGGATCGTCGCCGGTATCGGTTCGGTCTGGTTCGTGATCGCCGCCGACCCGAGCGGCATGGTGTCGACGGTGCTCGACCGCATCGTCCAACCGGTCACCATTGCGACCGTGGTGCTCGCCGCCGCCTCGTTCGTCGTCACCAGGTTCATGTGGCAGCGCGACGTCGGGCGCATCTTCGGGACGACGGCAAGCGTCGAACGCACGCTCACCGGGCTGGCATTCCTCTCGCCGAACCTGCTCGGATTCCTGTTCTTCTTTGCCGGCCCGGTGCTGTTCTCACTCGTGGTGAGCTTCTACGACTGGAAGACCACGGGCACCGGTCGCTCCTTCATCGGCATCGACAACTACGTCGAGGCGCTCAGTCTCGACTTCGCCAGCGCCCCGGCCGCCAACGCCGGTGTGGAGGTGCTGAAGTCGAACTACCAGGTCTTGATGCACCTCGACTGGTTCGGCCAGAACTGGGTGATCGGCGCTCGCGACGTCACGTTCTGGCTCTCGCTGCGGAACATCACGATCTTCCTCGTGCTGGCCGTGCCGCTCTCGGTCCTGCCGGCGCTCGGCCTGTCGAGCATCCTCGCTTCGCAGCTGCGGGGCATGAAGATCTTCCGGGCGGTGTACTTCATCCCTTCAGTGGCCGGCGTGATCGGTGTGGCGATCATCTGGGGTCAGCTGTTCCAATCGACCGTGGGGTGGATCAACTACCTGATCAAGCGAGGGGGCGACCTCCTGCCGTTCGTCGAGGCGCCCGCCGAGGGGCAGGCCTGGCTCAGCAGCAACTCCACTGCGCTGCTCGCGATGGTGATCGTGTTCGCCTGGATGAGTTTCGGGTTCAACACCGTCCTGTACCTCGCAGGGCACCAGGCGATCCCCAAGGAGCTCTACGAAGCCGCGGAGATCGACGGTGCCCGGGCCTGGAAGATCTTCCGGCGCATCACCGTGCCCCAGCTGCGCAACACGACCTTCTACGTCTTGATCACCACCTCGATCCTCGCGCTGCAGCTGTTCGACATCGTGTGGATCCTGTCGACACCGCAGCCGGGCGGGCCCGACAACGCCACGATGACGCCCGTCATCGCGCTCTACAACGAGGCGTTCAAGGACAACAACCGCGGCTATGCGTCAGCGTTGGCGTGGGTGTTGTTCGCGATCATCTTCGTCTTCACGTTCGCGCAGTTCCGGCGCGATCGCGAGGGAGCCTCCGGGGGCATGGCGTGAGCGTCAAGCGCAAAGGGCCCCGTGCCACGGCGGTGAAGGTCGCGACCTATGCGCTCTTGATCACCGTGGCGATCATCGTGTTGTTCCCGTTCGTCGTCGCAGTGTCGACGTCGATGAAGCGCAACACCGACATCTTCACGTACCCGCCGTCGCTCGTCCCCCGCACCGAGACCACGGTCACCGACCCCGAGCTCGGGCTCGACAACGCCACGGTCTACGTTCTCCCCGGACGCGACGGCGACTTCGCGCTGGTCGAGGACGACGTGCCCATCGCCGAGTTCCGGCGTCTCGACGATCCCGACGTCATCATCGCGAGACCGCCCGCCGACGGTACCGAAACCGACCGTACGACCGTCATCGACGGCGACGAGGAGCCCGTCTACCTGCTCACCGTCGACGGCGAGGAGGTCGAGGTGTACCGCTCCCGTCTCACGGTCGGCGGTCTGTTCGCGCCGCTCGACGGCGAGGGCGAGTCCGTCGTCGAGCTGGTCAACCTGGCGGCGCCCGAGCGCGTGTTCGGTCCGAGGTTCGAGAACTTCTCCGAGGTCGTCACGGAGAAGAACCTCGGACGATCGTTGACGAACACGGTGCTCGTGACCATCGCGGTTGTCGTCGGCCAGATCGTCACCTCGGTGCTCGGTGGCTACGCGTTCGCGCGCATCGACTTCAAGGGTCGCGACCAGCTGTTCCTGCTCTACCTCGGGTCGGTGATGATCCCGTTCGTCGTCTTGATCATCCCGCTGTTCCAGCTGATGTTGCAGCTCGGCTGGACGGACAACCTCGTCGCGCTGATCATCCCGTTCGTCTTCACGGCGTACGGCACGTTCCTGATGCGTCAGTTCTTCCTCGGGATCCCGAAGGAGATCGAGGAGGCGGCGCTGATCGACGGCGCGAGCCGTGCGACCATCCTGTGGAAGGTGATGGTGCCACTCGCCCGTCCGGCGATCGCCACGTTGGCGACGTTCGGGTTCCTCTACGCGTGGAACTCGTTCTTCTGGCCACTGGTGATCATCAACTCCGGCAACCCCGACAACGGTCTGCTCACGCTGACCCTCGCCACGCTCGGGGGACGATCGAGCACGGACACGAACCTCGTCTTCGCCGGAGCGGTGCTCGCCATGACGCCGCCGATCCTCGTGTTCCTGTTCGCCCAGCGCTACTTCGTCGAGAACTCCGCATCCAGCGGACTCAAGTGAGGCCTCACCATGTCAGCAGTCAGCTTCTCCCAGGTCACCAAGCGGTACAAGGACGGGCCGAAGGCCGTCGATTCGCTCGATCTGGACATCGCCGACGGTGAGTTCATGGTGTTCGTCGGCCCCTCGGGCTGCGGCAAGTCCACGGCCCTGCGCATGCTCGCCGGACTCGAGGAGATCACCGACGGCGAGCTGAGCATCGACGACCAGGTCGTCAACGACCTCCCGCCGGGCGATCGCGACATCGCGATGGTCTTCCAGAACTACGCCCTCTACCCCCACATGACCGTGCGCGAGAACATCGGTTTCGCGCTCGAGGTCGCGAAGATGGACAAGAACGAGGCGAAGCAGCGCGTCGAGGAGGCAGCCGAGATGTTGGGTCTCACCGAGTATCTCGACCGGCTCCCGAAGGCGCTTTCGGGCGGCCAGCGTCAGCGGGTTGCGATGGGCCGGGCGATCGTTCGATCGCCTCGGGTGTTCCTGATGGACGAACCGCTGTCGAATCTCGACGCCAAGCTGCGCGTGCAGATGCGCTCCGACATCATCCAGCTCCAGGCCCGTCTCGGCACAACCATGGTCTACGTCACCCACGATCAGGTCGAGGCCATGACGATGGGCCATCGGGTGGCGGTGCTGCGCAACGGTGTCCTTCAGCAGGTGGCCCCGCCTCAGGAGCTCTACCTGGCTCCCGCCAACCTGTTCGTGGCGTCCTTCATCGGAAGCCCTGCGATGAATCTGATCCTCGGCTCCGTCTCGGTCGAAGGTGAGAGGGTGTCGGTCTCGTTCGGTGAGCACAGGATCCTCCTCGCACCGGCTGCCGTCGAGCGGTATCCCGGGCTGCTCGGCCGTGACGACTCCGAGATCATCGTCGGGATCCGGCCCGAGCACTTCGCGTTGGAGGGTGACATACCGGTCGAGCCCGAGTCCGTCATCGAGGTGACGGCGACCCTCGCCGAGGCGATGGGCGCCGAGGTGCACGTCCACGCTGAACTCGACGTCGCGCCTCCACCGATCGACGGTGCCATGGTCGATCCCGACAACGTCGACGACGGCGCGCCGGCCGACAAGACCCTGATCATCGCCCGCGTCGACGGGGTGCACATCGTGGCGATGGGCCAGCGAGTACGGCTCGCTGTGAAGACCCACCTCCTGCACTTCTTCGATCCGGCCAACGGCGCCCCGCTCCGGTGATCAACGAACCTGCAGATGACCCGCTCATGAACCTGCACCTCTCCGCGACCGACCTCCGGGTGGATCCTCACCTGTCCACCCGCGTCCACTACGTGGGGAGCCGACAGCGCCGCCCCAACCTGCCGACGTCGGGCTGTCCGTTCTGCCCCGGTGGCCTGGAGGCTCCGGAGCCGTATGACGTGCGTTGGTTCACGAACCGCTGGCCGGCCATGCCGGGAGATCGCTGCGAGGTGGTGCTCTACACCTCCGACCACGATGCGTCGCTTGCCTCGCTCGGCGCCGCCGGTGTGCGACGCGTGATCGACCTGTGGGCGGAACGCACCGCCACCCTCGGTGCTCGCGACGACGTCGACCTGGTGCTCGTGTTCGAGAACCGTGGCGCCGAGGTGGGCGCGACGATCGCTCACCCCCATGGTCAGATCTACGCGTTCGATCACGTCCCGCAACGGTCGCTCGCTCGTCTCACAGCCGGTTGGCAGCCCGACTCGGAACCGGGCGATCGCATCGTGGTCGAGCACGATGGGTGGCGCGCCGTCGTGCCCCACAGCAACCCGTTCCCGATATCATTGTCCATCGCCCCCGTCGAACGGCGCCCGGACCTGCCGGGACTGTCCGACGACGAGCGTGAGGCGCTCGCCGAGCTGCTCGTCGACGTCTTCGGCCGACTCGACAGGCTCTTCGACCTCCCGTTGCCCTACATGATGTGGCTCAATCAGCGACCGACGGTGCCGGCGGGGTTCGAGGATGCATGGTTCAACATCGAGGTGGTCTCGCCCTGGCGTTCCGTCGGAGTGCAGCGATTCATCGCCGCCGCGGAGGTGGCGACCGGGGAGTACTTCAACCCGGTGATCCCCGAGGAGCTGGCCGGGCGTCTGCGCTCGGTGTGATCAGCCGCTCAGCTGATCGAGCATCGCCTTCATCTGGGCGTGCACAGCGTTGATCGCCTGGAGTGGTCGCATCATCACCTTGAACTCGGTGATCATCCCGTCGTCGTCGCACGTGATGATGTCGACGCCGTTGGCGTATTTGCCGTCGACGGTCGTCTCGAACTCGAGCATGGCGTGGCGGCCTTGCAGGATCTCCTTGACGTAGCGGAACCCACGACCCGCAGCCTGGTCGGCGCCATCGGTCGTGATGGCGGTGACGGCGTCGGTGACGGTGCCGCTCTCCCCGCCGAGTGTCCCACTGGCGGCCGTGAGGTAGAGCTTGGTGATCTCGCGACCGCGCTGCGGTGTGAAGACGATCGGGGACAGGAACACGCAGTCCTCGTGGAGGATCGCATCGAGCCCGCCCGGGAGATCGCCGCGCAGATGCCGGTGCCAGTTCTCGATGCAGGCGTCGATCGGCGCGTCGTCATGGCCGCTCATCGCACGGGCCCGACGGCCGAGATCGCGTACTTCTTGATGTCGGCGCCGACGACCGGCAGGTCAGCGCTGTCGGTCTGCCACCGCGCCATGTGCTCGCTGGCGAAATGGCCGTCGAGCGCGTCCTGATCGTCCCACAGTTCGTACAGCAGTATTCGGTTCGGGTCGTCGGGATCCGGGGTGAACGCGTACTCGCGACAGCCGGGCTCGGCCCGTGTGGCAGCCACCATGGGCCGGACGGCAGCGAGGAACTGCTCGCGGCCGTCGTCCCTGGTCATGATCGATCCTGCGACGATGAGCATGGGGCGACTGTAGTGACCGCCGCCGATCAGCGTCGGAGTGCGATCACTCCGCGTCGGCGCCGGCCTGCTCCTCGGCGATCTGGCGGCGGACGTCGTCCATGTCGATCGCACGGATCTGGGTGATCAGGTCGTCGAGTGCGTGGGCGGGCAGCGCGCCGGGCTGCGAGAACAGCACCACATTGTCGCGAATCGCCATCAGTGTGGGGATCGAGCGGATGTTGAAGTGGCCTGCGAGCTCCTGTTGGGTGTCGGCGTCGACCTTGCCGAACACGATGTCGCTGTGCTGTGCGGCGGCTTCCTCGAACACCGGTCCGAACTGGCGGCATGGCCCACACCACTCGGCCCAGAAGTCGACGAAGACGGTGCCGTTGTCGTTGATCGTCTGCTCGAAGTTGTCGATGGTGAGTTCGATGGTTGCCATTGGGGTGCTCCTGGATACTCCGGGGGGTATGTGTCCATCAGTGCAACCGATCGCTCCGCCTCAGCATTCCCGGGGCTGCTCGATCGATTCACCCGGACGAGGTGACGGCGTCGGTCGGTGTCGGCAGGGAGACCGATCGTGTCGTCAGGCCGTCCCCGACCAGGAGTCGGAACTCCAGGCCGTGACCGAGGCCTCCGTCGCCGGCTGCGACTCGAACCGTCAGGCGGGCGGGTTCTCGACGATCTCGATCCATTGGGGATCGTTCTCGATCGGGAGGGTCCCGCCGCGACGCTTGATCACGACCACGGCGACGACGATGCCGACGAGGAACGCCAGGAGCATCACCGCCCACTTGCGGTTCGAGCGGCCGCGGAGTTCATCGGCGGCTTCCGACAGCACCGCTACGGCGGCCTCTTTGCCTGCGAAGGTGGCGATCGGTCCCATGTGCGCACCGTAGACGACGGCGGTGCGCAACCACGGTGCGCAAGTGTCGAACTGCGCGTGTGTGAGTTCCGTCCGAGGTGTGACCACTGCGGTGACGCGGTCCGTCGGCTACGTTCCGATACAGAGCCCGTCGGCCTTTTGGGGGAACCGGTGACCAACTTCGAGGTGAAGCCACTCACTGTCGACCATCGACGCGCGGCGGAGGCGTTCGCGGCGAAGATTCCACACGGGGATCGGGCGTTCATCGATCGGTCGCTGCTCAGCCAAGTGTCGGTCGCTGGTTGGACCCAGCGAAGCGCGGCCCGGCGCTTCGGCGCGTTCGCGGGTGACGACATGGTGGCGATCCTCACCGTGAACCCGCAGCAGGGTTGGATGAGCAAGGTTGGCGAACTCCGTCTGGTGGTGCTGCCGGAAGCACGGGGGCAGGGCGTGGCGACGGCGCTCGCCGACAATGCGGTTGCCGTCGCGTCCGAGATGGAGCTGAACAAGCTGTCGGTCGAAGTGCTCGAGAAGCTCGATCGGGTCGTCGAGATGTTCGTGAGGCTCGGCTTCGAACTCGAGGCGGTGCTGCGCGATCACGTGATCGACGGTGACGGCACTCCCGGCAAGCTGTGCATCCTGAGTCGATTCCTCACGACATGATCGGCCGCCCTCGAAACACCCGCCCACCCAGACACGCATCCACGAAAGGACCCCCATGAGAGCCGCAGTCCTGAACTCCATCCCCGGACAGCTCGACATCGAGGAGGTCGACATCGGTGACCCCGGACCCCGCGAGGTGCTGATCCGCACCGTGGCGGCCGGCCTCTGTCACAGCGACCTGCACTTCATGGAAGGCAAGTACTCGTTTCCGTGTCCGGCGGTGCTCGGCCACGAGTCGGCGGGCGTGGTCGAGGCGGTCGGCTCGATGGTCCACTACGTGCAGCCCGGCGACCATGTGATCACCTGCCTGTCGGCGTTCTGCGGACACTGCTCACAGTGCACCGACGGCCACCTCACGCTGTGCGAGAACAAGGGCACCGAGCTCGTCCGTCAACCCGGTGAGCCGCCGCGGCTCAGCCGGGCGGGGGGCGAGGTGGTGAACCAGTACCTGCACCTGTCCTCGTTCGCCGAGAGAATGCTGATCCACGAGCAGGCACTCGTCAAGATCGACCCCGAAATGCCGCTCGACAAGGCGGCACTGATCGGATGCGGCGTCACGACCGGCCTCGGTGCGGTGTTCCGCACCGCGAAGGTGTCGCCCGGCGAGACCGTCGCGGTGATCGGCTGCGGCGGCATCGGTCTGTCCGCCGTCCAGGGGGCGCGGATCGCCGGGGCGAACAAGATCATCGCCGTCGACATGAACTCCGGCAAGCTCGAACTCGCCCAGCAACTCGGTGCGACCCACATGGTGAACGCGAGCGAGGTCGATCCGGTCGCAGCGGTCGAGGAGTTGACCGGTGGGGGAGTCCACCACTCGTTCGAGGCGGTCGGGCTGAAGCAGACCGCGGAGCAGGCGTATCAGATGCTGCGCAACGGCGGGCAGGCGACGGTGATCGGCATGATCCCGGTCGGCACCCAGATCGAGATCCACGGCCCCGAGCTGCTCTACGAGAAGAAGCTGACAGGGTCCAACATGGGCTCGAACCAGTTCCGTACCGACATGCCGCGCTACATCGAGATGTATCTCGACGGCCGGCTCCACCTCGACGAGATGGTGTCCAAGACGATCACGCTCGACGAGATCAACGAGGGCTTCGAGGACATGAAGACGGGCAACGTGGCTCGCAGCGTCATCGTCTTCGACGAGGTCTGACGTCGCCGGTCACCGGTCCACGTCGCGCGCTGCGGGCTCATCGGCCATCGACGCCTCGATGCGGTCGAGGCGCTCGCTGATCGAAGCGAGCGACGCCTCGACTCGCGCCATCGCGTCGGCTTCGTCGATGTGGTGCGCATCGCCGGCCCGTTGCTGAGCAGCCTGGATGAACAACGAGGTCACGACCGCGGTCACGACGGTGATCAGGCCGATCGCGACCAGCATCACCACCGAGGCGACCGAGCGACCGATCGTCGAGGTCGGCGTGTTGTCCCCGTAGCCGACCGTCGTGACGGTCTGCAGCATGAACCACAGCGCTGACCCGAAGGTCGGGTAGTCGTTGGAGTCGAAGAGGCGGATCAACACCGCGCCGACGACGACCATCGCAACGATGACCGAGATGATTGCCGCGGTCGCATGCCGCAGCGAGCTCGGGTCTCGCAGGAACCGCTCGAACGATCGACGAACGTGCATCATCGTTCCAGTTTCGCTGCGCGCAGGTGGCCGGCGACAATCGGTCGCTGTTCGTCGATCAGGACCGGACCCGATGATTCGAGCTCGGGCTCGACCATCTCGACGGACTGGAGCAGGCGCTCCGGCGTGAGACTGCCGAATGAACGGTCCGAGCGTGT
Source organism: Ilumatobacteraceae bacterium (assembly GCA_963710625.1). Classification (GTDB taxonomy): domain Bacteria; phylum Actinomycetota; class Acidimicrobiia; order Acidimicrobiales; family Ilumatobacteraceae; genus Sva-07. Next base: position 18,699 of record CAVQBG010000001.1, read on the forward strand.
AGGGGAGTACGCCCCTACCGCAACGGATCGGTGATGTCGCACCGTGGGGGCAGGTCGACATCATCATGGAACCATCGTCAGGACACCCGCGCTCCGTCACGCCGTTCCGAGTCGTGCTCACGGGCGGTCCCGGCGGCGGGAAGACAACCGCAGCAGATCTTTTCCGACGGGAGATCGGCGACCGCGTGATCGTCGTGCCCGAGGCGGCCACCCTGTTGTTCTCGGGCGGCTTCCCGCGACCGACGCAAGCCGATGCGCAGCGCAGTGCGCAGTGCGCGATCTATCAGGTGCAGCGTGGCCTGGAGGACATCCAGGCCAGTCAGTACCCGGAACGTATCCTGCTGTGCGACCGGGGAACCGTCGACGGCGGGGCCTACTGGCCGGACGGCGCAGCCGGTTTCTACGACACGGTCGGTTCGACCCACCAGGACGAACTCGCGCGTTACGACGCCGTGCTGTTCTTCGAGACGGCGGCGCTCGGCGATCACGGATTCGGGAGTGAGAACCGGTACCGGACCGAGTCGCAGAACGAGGCCATCGAACTCGACGGTCGGCTCCGGGCGCTCTGGAGCCCGCACCCGCACTTCACCGTGGTCCCGCACACGGCCTCGTTCTTCCGCAAGATGACGATCGGCCTCGGACTGCTCGAGAGTCTCGTCCTGCAGATGCCGTCGTACGAGCACGGCGACAGACCGGCGTCCGGCTGAATCACGCTCCACAACGGCCGCGGTCGACGGGCGAGATCGCCGTCGTGGGGCTCACCCCGTCGTCGTGAGGTGGCGCTCGTCGAACCCGGCCAGGTCGCTCCGGCGTTGTCCCGACCACGTCCGTCGGGACGACGCAGCCGCCACCGAGCCGATGGCGACCAGCAGGGCAGCGATCAGGAGGATCATTGAGACCGACGCCCCCGTGGTCGGAAGCGACTGCGGTGCGGTTGCGGTCGGTGCAACGACGGTGGCCGGGTCGGGCGCGGTGGCTGCGGGCGCTGCGACGACCGGTGGGAGTGCCTCCGCCTCGGGTTCGACGACGACCGGTGGGAGGGCCTCCGCCTCGGGTTCGACGACCGGTGTCACCGCCGGTGGGACGTTGACCGCGGCCTGCTGTCGCAGCACGACGGTGTGCTCGCAGGGGACGCCGCGCCCGCCGCCGCCGCCGCCGGGTTTGTGTCCGTCGCCTTCTTCGCCGCCGCCGCCGGGATTGTGTCCGTCGCCTTCTTCGCCGCCGCCGCCGGGATTGTGTCCGTCGCCTTCTTCGCCGCCGCCGCCGGGTTCGTGTCCGTCGCCTTCTTCGCCGCCGCCACCTTCATGGCCTCCACCAGCTTCTCCGTCCCCACGCGGGCACAGCTCGCGTGCGGAGTAGGGCCCGGCATTTGCGCCCTCGATGGTCCAGTCGGGCTGCGGCCAGGTCACGGTGACCGAGTAGGTCGCCGTGGGTCTCGCTGGAACGATGAGTCCGTCGGTGCCCGAGCCGTGCCCCGGGTTGTCGAACGTGCACCGGAGCACCTCGCTCCCGGCGGGATAGGTGCACGTCGCCGATGTCGGCATGCCCTTTCCCGTCTCGCTGGCTGCGGTGAGTTCGAACATCGATCGCCAGTCGATCGTCGGGACCACAGCGTCGAGCACGGCGATCGGCGTCCCGTTCGGGTCGAGCCAGATCACGGTGAAGGTCATGCGGTATGGATTGCCCTGACCGCCGGATCCGCCCTCGTGACCCTCCTCTGGTTCCTCGGCGACGGGTGGGGGGTCGACCACGAATTCGCTGGCGGAAGCAGCTGGATCACCCGGTGTCCCCTCGTCGTCGGTCGTCTCGGTGAGCGTGGAATCGGTCGCATCCATCACTGCCACCTCGATGTCGGGTGCCGCCGTCTCGACCGGGGTCTCGTCCACCGTCTGGGTTCCGGGCGCGTCGGAGTCGACCATCGTCAGGGTTTCAGGTGCGTCGGTGTCGACCGTCGTGTCGGCTTCGGGCATCACCATCTCGACGACGGCGATGTCGTCGAATGGCGGATCGGCCACCCCGCCGGAGACCGCGTCGCCGGCGCCGATGTCGACCGTGTCGATGTCGACCGTGTCGATGTTCCCGGCATCAGTGGGGGATGGAACGGTGGAGGACGGGGTCGCCGGAGCGGGAGTCTCGGCGGCAGGCTCGACCACGAGCGCGGGCTGGTCGATCGGAGGTGACTGGTCGTCCGCTTCAGCGACCGAACTCACCAGGGCGGATCCGACAAAGGCGCCTGCAGCGATCAGGAGCGGGACCCGGCGAACATCGAACCTGCGCATGGCAGACCTCGTTTCTTCGGCCGGACGACTCCGAGGGCGACGCCCGGTAGAGGGGCATTGACTCGCTCGGCGAGCGGTCCCGCCGGCCTCCCGGCGGGCGACGCATCGTCTGCCCCTTCAGCTTCCGCGCGGGTTCGGCGTGGAGATAGGGCCGAACGACCCGGGCGGTCTTCGACCGGTGGTGACAGTTGTCATGCGCCGTCGGCCGATCGACGATCGCCGACTCGAGCTGGTCCGCTGAACCGTACGAGCGTCGCTCTCAGTACGATCGCGCTGGCGCACGTCGTCATACTTCGTGAGATTGTCAACTGTGAACGAGAATTCGACGATGTCGTCGAGCACTGACACTTCCGCGACCACCGGGAACGCGACGCAGGAGGCCGCTGTCCCGAGCCGCCCGGTACTCGCCCGTGAGCGCGTGATCACGGCCGCCGTGACGCTGGCCGAGGGGATCGACGCGGCCGCGGTCGCCGCCCGATGAGCGTTGAATCGCCCCCGAACATGGGCCCCGTCAACGCCGCGGTCCGGTTCGGCTGCGAGATCGCGGCGGTCTACGGCATCGCCACGGGAGTCTGGGCGTGGACGGGCTCGATCGTGGCGGCCATCGTCGCGCCGGTGGCGTCGATGGTCGCCTGGAGCGTGTTCCGAGTCCCCGGCGACCCCGGGCCAGCGCCGGTGGCCGTTGCGGGTTTCGTCCGGTTGGCGATCGAGGCACTCGTGTTCGGTGTGGGGATCGCCGGTGTGTGGGCAGCCAACGGCAGGGGCCCCGCGATCGTGTTCTCGGCGATCGTGGTCCTCCATTACGCGACGACGTTGCCCCGGCTCCGGTTCGTGCTGTCCTCGCTCCGCTGAAAGCGGTCGTCACGCACGAACGACTGTGGAGTGCGTCGGCGCTGCGTCGAGCCGACGCAAACTCGCCGTCAGAGCAGACCGAGCTGCCGCGCCGCCGAGCAACCGGGTGTCGCGCCGGCCCCGTCGTCGCTCGGACCGAATGCCAGGGGGCTGGTGCCCTCAAGCCGACGCAAACTCGCCGTCGCCGTCACGACCGACAGCAGCCTCCGGGTGAGCCGCAGGCATGTGGCGCCCTCCATTCGGGACGTTTACCGGTTCCGGCCCCGGTGGGGGTGGGCGTAGCGTCACGCTCGATGGGACATGCGAACGTAGGGCCAGTCACCCGCCTCACACGCCGATGACTCGGGCGCAACCGAGCCACGCCGCCGCCGAGCGGCACCTCGGGGGTCGCGGCGCCTGGCTCCGTGCCGGTGTGCTCGGTGCGAACGACGGATTGATCTCGACCGCGAGTCTCATGGTGGCGGTCGCCGCGGCCTCGAGTTCACGTTCGGCAGTCCTCGTGGCAGGCATCGCCGGCTTGACTGCCGGAGCCCTGTCGATGGCTGCGGGCGAGTACGTGTCGGTCAGCTCGCAACGCGACACCGAACGTGCCGATCTGGAGGTCGAACGTCGGGAACTGATCGCAACGCCTGAGGCTGAACGGGAAGAACTCACTCGCATCTATCGAGATCGAGGACTGAGTGCCGGCCTCGCCGAGCAGGTCGCCGATGAGCTCTCGCAGCTCGACCAGCTCACCGTGCATGCACGCGACGAGCTCGGCATCGATGTACACGCACTCGCCAACCCGATCCAGGCCGCGGTGGTGTCGGCGTTGAGCTTCGTGATCGGCGCGGTGATCCCCATCCTGGTCGTCGTGATCGCGTCGCCGTCGCTGCGCGTTCCGCTGACCATCGCCGTCACGCTGGTCGGGCTGATCCTGCTCGGTGTTGCGGGAGCGCGACTCGGTGGTGCGCCTCAGGTGCGGGCGGCTGTTCGGGTCCTCATCGGCGGCACGTTGGCACTGCTGATCTCGATGGCGATCGGCAGCCTGACCGGGAGCGCCATCTGATCGTCACGGGCGGGTTCCCGGTTGAACGGTGCAGACCGACACCGGCTGTGGGATGCCCTTCAGCTCGAGCGGTTCGGCCAGGAGGGTGGCTTCGATTCCGGTCGCGGCGATCGTTCGTTGGCTCGCGAGGATCGTCCCGGGTGCGGTCCGGTCGCAAAGGCGCGATGCGAGGTTGACCGTGGTTCCGATCGGCGTGCAGCCGTAGCGGCCCTCGTAGCCCGCTCTTCCGAGCGCGGCGTACCCGGTGGTGGGCCGAGGAGGTGGGGTGACGACGTCGTGGACACTGCGGAGCAGACCAGCGAACGGGCGATGTTTCCCTCGGCGCCGTTCCCGTCGATGGTCCGCGTCATCGTTCCGACTCGGAAGGAGCAGTTCCGGGTGCGATATACCGTAGGGGCCTGCCAGTCGACGATGGGGGTCTCGATGAGCACCAGTTTGCGCAACTACACGAAGGCGCTCTACGGCTTCGACGCCGTCATCCAGCGCGTGCCGGCGGATCGTTGGGATGCCGCCTCGCCGTGCGACGGCTGGTCGGCTCGCGATGTCGTCATTCACGCGTGCGGGGTGATGCAGGCGGTCGCGGGCATGGCCCGAAGCGGCGAGAACGTGCTCCCTGCGACACCCGATACGGTCGATGGCGTCGTTGCCTTGTGGAACACCTCGCGGGACGATCTGTTGGAGGCCTTGGATCATCCGGACGTGCTCAAGCGGGTCGGCAACTACTGGTTCGGCGAAGGAACCATCGACGACATCTTGGCGTTCTCGGTGTGGGACCAGCTCGGACACTCGTGGGACGTCGCCCGAGCGGTGGGCCTCGACGCTCACACCAGCGACGACGTCGCCGAGGCCTCATTCGCCGTGATCTCGGCGAACGCCGACATGCTGCGCCAGATGGGGCTGATGGGTGAGCCCGTCGAGGTCCCGCCGGAGGCGCCGGCGATCGACCGCTTCCTCGGCCTGATCGGCCGGAACCCGCGCGACTGAAGGCAGAACGGACCGTCTGCGTTCGAGGGCTCCTGCCCTCACCGCGATCATGGGGGCGAGCCCGGCCCCGACCGACAGGCAGCGTCCTCGGGTGGTGGGGTTTGCACGAGCCTGCAGCGGTACGACCGACCTGCTCGGCTCGCGTCCTCGCGTTGCCGCGGGCTCCTGCGACTACCGTCGTCGATGAGATGAGAGCTGCAGTTCGCTCGCACTTCGGCCCGCCGGAGACGGTTCGCGTGACCGATGTCGATCGTCCGGATCCCGGTCCTCGTGAGGTGCTGGTGCGGGTGCACGCAACGACGGTGAACCGCACCGACTGCGCCTATCGAGCCGGTAAGCCGTGGATCATTCGCTTGTTCGCTGGTCTGCTGACGCCGAAGTTCGCTGTGTTGGGCACCGAGTTCGCTGGCATCGTGGAGGCGGTCGGGGGCGGTGCCAGCAAGTTCGCGCCCGGCGACCGGGTGTGCGGCTACAACGAGAAGTCGTTCGGCGCTCACGCCGAGTTCATGACGATCCACGAGGACGGCTCCGTCGTGGCGATGCCGCCGAACCTGGACTTCGAGGCGGCGGCGGCGGGGTTCGAGGGATCGCACTACGCGCTGGCGAATCTGCGTGCGGCGAAGGTCGGGGCCGGGTGCGACGTGTTGGTGTACGGGGCGACGGGGGCGATCGGCTCGGCGGCGGTGCAGTTGGCGGTCGCGCTCGGCGCGAACGTGACGGCGGTGTGCCGAGGCGAGGCCGCCGACCTGGTGGCGGGTCTGGGCGCCGGCCGAGTGATCGACTACCTGACCGAGGACTTCACGGCCGGTGACGCGACGTATGACGTCGTGTTCGACGCGGTCGGCAAGACGGCGTATGCCCGTTGCAGACCCCTGGTGCGGCCCGGTGGCGTCTTTGCCGCGACGGACCTTGGACCGTTCCCGTGGAACCCACTTCTTGCGTTGACCACACGACTGGGCGGTCGCCGGCGGGTGGTGTTTGCTCTGCCGAAGGACGACCGTGAGGTGATGTCGTACCTACGCGACAGGCTTGCGTCCGGCGAGTTCCGTCCGGTCGTCGACCGCATGTACCCGCTCGACGACATCGTCGAGGCGTACAGGTATGTCGAGACCGAGGAGAAGGTCGGCAATGTGGTGATCCGCGTGGCCTGACGCGGGTCGATCGCCCCTTCTGGACCTCCCGACAACGCCGGTCGCCTCGTTCACTCGCGCATTCTGCGCTGGAACATGACGACGGCCAGCGCAGCCGCGCCGATCGTGTAGGCGCCGATCCAGTACAGGTCGGTGGCGATGTCGCCGAGACCGGCACCGTCGGCCATCACCGCTCGGGTCGCGTCGAGTGCGTGCTTGAACGGGAGCACGTCGCCGATCGTGAGGAACACGCCGCCGATCTCCTCGAGGTCGAACCATGCGCCACCGAAGATCGTCAGGATCAGCACGACGGCGTAGGCGCCCGATGTCTGAGCGACGGTGAGTGCCGCACCGAGGATCATCCCCATCGCAACGTAGAACACCGCCATCAGCGCCAGGATCAACGCAACCAGGACCATCGATCCGTTGCTCTCGAGGCCGAGCGTCGCTCCGACGACGAGCAGAACGGTGGCTTGAACGATCGCCACGAGGAGATAGGGCAGGGAGTATCCGGACACGAAGTCGCTCGAACGCAACGGTGTGGTCAACAGTCGCGCCAGGAGCGAGGTTTCGCGATCGCGCGACAGGATCATCGCCGAGCTGAACATCACCATCACGAAGCCGAACAGCACGATGCCAGGGGTCAGCAAGGTGGGTGTCAGGAACGGTGTGTCGTCGCCGCCCAGCGCCTGCAGTGTCAACAACAGCAACAACGGGAGCGCGACTGCGATGCCCAGCGACAGCGGATCGCGGATCACCTCTTTGACGTTTCGCTTGGCGAGCTCGGCCGATCTCATTCCCGCAACTCCTTGCCGGTCAACTCCAAGAACACGTCGTCGAGCGAGACCTGTTTGTTGGCAGTCGAGCGGATCTCGACACCGAACGAGCGCAGGCAGTCGCCGATCTCGTACACGCTCACGTCGTCGGCTTCGATCTCGACGCCCTCGGGAACGCGTCGTGCCTTCGGGTACACCTGTCGGAGTGCTGCGATGGCATCGTCGGTGACGTTCGGTGCCTCGACCACCATCACCGGTGTGCCGGAGATCCCCGCCTTCAACTCGGTGGGTGTCCCGAGGGCGACGAGTGCGCCACCGTCGACCACGGCGATCCGATCGGCAAGTGCATCGGCTTCTTCGAGATAGTGGGTGGTGAGCACGACCGTCGTGCTGCCCTTCAGCCCGGCGATGTACTCCCACATGCCTCGCCGCGCCTGTGGGTCCAACCCGATGGTCGGTTCGTCGAGGAACACCACCTGCGGGTCCGACACCAGTGCCATCGCAATGCTCAGCCGTCGCTGCATTCCGCCGGAGTACTGCTTCGCCTTGTCCGTCGCCCGGTTCGCCAGCCCGGTCACCTCCAAGAGCTCCGCCGCGCGCTGGTGGGCACGCTGCTTGGCGATCCCGTGCAAGCCAGCCATCAACGCGAGGTTCTCCCACGCGTTCAGGTTCGGAGCCACCGCAGTCTCCTGCGGCGACACCCCGATCACCTGCTTCACCCCGATCGGATCGGTCCCGATGTCGTGACCGAGGATCGATGCCGTGCCACCCGATGGACGCATCAGACAGCACAACATCTTGATCGTCGTTGTCTTGCCCGCACCGTTCGGACCCAGCATCGAGAACAGCTCACCGTTCGCCACCGAGAGGTCCAACCCGGCAACGGCGATCCGGTCGCCGAAGCTCTTCGCCAAGCCGGTCGCCCGGATCGCTACGGGGTCGTCAACGTGCGCAGTCACGAATGCCTTTCCGTCTCACGTCCACACAACCCGACCGGGTCCCCTTCGACCAGAGACCTACGACCCCTTACCCGCCCGAGACCCAGTCCCAGGTCACCGGTTGGGGCGGCCCCGGCGTCGCGTCTGCTTTCAGGCCGTGTCGAGACGTTCGGCGTGCGTCTCCGATGTCGGTGGGGCGCCCGATGTCCTGTCGTTGAGAAGGAGCACGCCGACCCAGACGAACCAGACGATGAGGCCGATCCCGAACACGGCCCCGACGGCTTCGAGTGCAGGGATGACGGTGACGAGGCCGGCCGCACCTGCGGCCAGGCCCAAAGCGCTCAGTGTGCGTGGTAGCACCGCGGTCTTCAGGGCTGCCCAGCTCACCAGCAGGATCCAGACGCCTCCGGCGATTTCGTTGCCGCCGCCCAGCCCGTTCTGGACTGCGTCGAGCGCCGACCAGACCGTCTCCGCGCTGGCAGGGTCGGTGTCGTTGAGGTCGGTGACGGTGCCGATCGCGATGTTGGAGACCATGCCTGCCGCGATCACGAGCCCCGCCCAGATGAGCCCGAATGCTCCAGACGTCTGGGCCAGACCGGGCGACGCGGTCCTCAGGCGGTCGCGCAGAGCCAACACCAGTGGCACGAGCGCGATCCCGAAGACGATGAAGATCACCACGTTCCAGATGTAGAGCGCCGCCTGGTGGTCGACCACGAACGCCACCGACTCCTCGGGCGTGGGGTCGCCGGTGGTGTAGTCGGTCAGCACGGTCGCGAACATCACGATCCCGAACAAGAACGTTGCCGCTGCGATCAATGCGGCGATTCCGGCTGTCTTTGGTTTCTGTTCCATCGTCGTCTCCGATCCGACCGGCGATGAGGTCCGGGTGTGGCTCACGACGAATTCCAGACGCCGCAAGGCCCTCTCCTTCCACTGTGAGGTGAGCGCCGATCGAGCCACAGAGCCCTTGGTCCCTCGTCGTGACCTCTGCCCCTGGGCCGCTGGGGGACGCAACGTCACAATGGGCGATCGGGAGGACTCGGCGTGGAGGCAACGACTGCGACCTGGGCGATCGCCCTGATCGGACTCGGACTCATCTCGCTGCTGGCTGGGCTGCAATTGGTGGCAGTCGCGCGTCCTCGCTCCCGGTGGACCATCGACAACGTGTACGGGGGGTCACCTGACGACACCGACCCCAAGGCGTACTTCGCGTTCAACCGAGCCAGTGCGTGGGCCGATCCGTTCCTGTGGGCACCGCTGCAGATCGCGGGGAGCATCGGCATGATGCTCGGGCAACGGTGGGGTTTCCTGCTGGCGCTGATGGCCTCGGTGCCGTTCTGGTACACCGCGGTCTTCTTCTACTTCTGGGACCGCGATCTCGGCTTCCGTCGCAACACGGTCTCGTATTGGGTGGCGACGTGGGGGATGTGGCCGGTGTTCGGTGTCGTCGAGGGTGTCTACTGCTTCGTTCGGCTCGTCGAATGATGAGCGGAAGAGATCGCCGACGATGAGCGTGCTGTGGGGTGCCATCGTCGTCGTGCTCTCGTTGCTGAGCTGGGGAGGTCAAGCGTTGTCGTGGTGGGCGCCGACGATCGCTGTGCGATGGAAGCTGTTGGAGGCTGAAGACGACGTCGACCCGGCCTTCTGGGCCGATGCCCGAGCCGAGGCGCTCTGGGACACGCTCACGTTGTGGACGATGGTGGTGGCCGGTGCCCTGTTGATCGCCGACGTGTATGCATGGATCTACTTCGGACTCGTCGGCGGCGGCATGTACCTGTACTTCGGAGGTCGCGGGATCTTCGCCCGAGTCGCACTGGCGCGCCGTGGTCTGCGGATCGGATCGCCGGAGAACGTGCGCCTCGGCTACGTCTTCAGCGCGGTGTGGGCGGCCATGGCGCTCGTCACGATCGTCGCCGCCATCGCGTCGCTCGAGGGCTGACCGATCCGGCCATCGAGCACCTGGCGCACTGTCACCGACCTCCCGCCCCGACAAGGGGCCGCTGCGACCACACGCTCGGAGCGCGATGTCCAGCCACTGCTCACCCAACCGGCGGGCGGGCGATGACCTGATGCTCGGCGCGTTCGTGGTCGTCGGAGCGCTGGGGCTGCCCGATGCGTCCGATGTCGAGACACTCACCGACTTCTCCGACATCGAGGCGGGTCGTATCGCCGAGCACCTGCTGTATCTCGGTGCGCTGGTGTTGTTCGCACTGCAGACGCTCGTCCTGCACCGTCTGCTCAGGGGGGCCATCCGCCTGCGGCCCTGTTCGGCACGGCCGTGGTCGAGTTCGGACTCGTCGTCATGGCGGCTTCCGCTGTGCTGCACGTGTCGACGTCGCCGCTCGCAGAGCTGTACGACGCTCCCGGCGCATCGCCCGAGGATCGGCAAGCGATCGAGTAGGCGTGGCAGGGCGCCCAGAGTGTGTTCGACACGATGCTCGTGACGGGTGTTCTTCTCGTCCCGATCGGCATCGTCCTGCTCGGCGTGGCCATGCGCAGCGCCCCGACATTCGGTGCCCGCCTCGCGTGGATCGCGATCGCGCTCGGCACGCTGGGAGCGCTCGGCGCCATCATCGCAGTCGTCGATCCGGGATCGGCGTTCGCGGCCGCGAGCGTCCTGGCGATCGTGATGTTCTACCTGACGTCCAGTTGGCGAACGCTGGCCATCGAAGCGGGGGCCACGACCGAGTTCACGCACGACGACACCGCTCGGCCCGACTGACGACGACGTCGCGCCTGGGACATGTCACGCTCCGAGGGGGCCGCTCCTCAGCTCGTGATCGGAGCCCCGCCGTGTGATTGCACCGCTCGCAACGTGCTGTCGTTTCCTGAGCGATCGGTGGTTGCTCAATGGTCCTTCCGCCTCTGGCGGTCGGTGACGTCCGAGCGGACGCTTGCATCATGATGCAATCTCGCGCCATTGCACTGGGTCCGCAGGAGATCGATGCCCTTCCTTCGAGTCCCCTCGGAGACCATGTCGGTGTTGGCTTGCGGGTCCTGTGGACGGACGGGACGTCGCAGACTGGCGTGCTCCGTGTCGATGCAGGGCAGCGACTCGGTCGACACACCCACCGGCGACATCACCACGATTACTGGCTGGCCGCCGGGCACGCCGACGTGCTCGGCCGCTGGCTCGGCGCAGGGTCGTATGTCCACATCCCCGCCGGCGTCGAGCACGACATCGATGCCACCGAGACCGAAGGTTGCACCATCTACTTCGCGTACACGTTGGTCGCGCACGATGGGCCCGACCGATGAACGCTCAGCCGATTCCACCGCGCAAAGGTGATCCGCCGGTCGAAGCGCTGCGCCTGCACTCGTTCTATCGAGGCAAGGTGCAGGTGGTTCCCAAGGTTCCGATTCGTGAGCTTCGCGACTTCGCCGTCTGGTACACGCCGGGCGTCGCTGCCGCGAGCCGCGCCATCGCTGACGATCCTGATCTCGTCTTCGAGCACACCAACAAGGCGAACTCGATCGCCATCGTCTCCGACGGTTCCCGTGTCCTCGGACTCGGTGACATCGGTCCCGAGGCCGGCCTGCCGGTGATGGAGGGCAAGGCCCTGCTCTTCAAGTACCTCGGCGGTGTCGATGCGGTCCCGATCTGTGTCGACACGTCGACGATCGACGAATTGGTGGCTGTGGTCCAACACCTCCAGCCCTCCTTCGGTGGCATCAATCTGGAGGACATCGCGCAGCCCGGTTGCTTCGAGGCGCTCGACCGGCTCCGATCGACGCTGCGGATACCGGTGTGGCACGACGACCAGCAAGGAACGGCCACCGTCGTCGTCGCTGCGCTCACCAACGCGCTCGAGGTGGTCGGCAAGGCCCTGCACGACGTCGACATCACGCTCGTGGGCGTCGGTGCCGCCAACGTTGCCACGCTGCGACTCCTCGTCGCCGCCGGTATCGACCCCGCCCGCGTCGTCGCCTGCGACCGCGGTGGAACGCTGCACCCCGGGCGGACGGACCTCGAGCAGCGCCAGCGCGAGTATCCGGACAAATGGCGAATCTGTCAGACCACCAACGCGCGGGGCGTCACGGGTGGCATCGCGGAGGCGCTTGCCCAGGCAGACGTCTGCCTCGCGTTCTCCGAGCCCGGTCCCGACACGATCCGACCCGAATGGATCGCTGCGATGGCGAGCGACCCCGTCGTGTTCGCCTGCGCCAACCCGGTGCCGGAGATCTGGCCGGCGGTCGCCACGAAAGCCGGGGCACGGGTCGTGGGGACCGGGCGTTCGGACTTCCCGAACCAGGTCAACAACTCGCTCGCCTTCCCGGGCATCTTTCGAGGCGTGCTCGACGTGAGGGCCCGATCGATCACCGACGAGATGGCGCTGGCCGCAGCCGACGTCTTGGCCCGGTTCGCCCGCGAGCGCGGCGTCGAACACGGACTGCTCCCGATGATGACCGAATGGGAGGTCGTGCCCCTGGTGGCGGCAGCGACAGCACTGACCGCCCAGCGACAGGGCTTGGCGGCGGTCACCAAGACGGAGGAGGCGTTGGTCCGTGACGCTCGCCAGACGATCTCCGAGGCGCGGCGGGCCACCGAAGTGTTGATGGACGCCCGCATCATCGCGCCGTCCCCACTTCTCTAGGGATCGGATCGTCTAGGGATCGGATCGTCGACGACGGCCATGCATTGGCACTCGCGATGCCATGTCAACCGACGCGGTCTTCATCCTTGGCCGATGGTTCGGCGGTGGGGGAATCGCGATCGTGACCCCGTCGTAGTTGACGTCATTGCCGAGCTGTTGGACGTGCTTCGCAGCGCCGATCTGCTGTCGTGATGTCCGGGGCACAGCGTGCGCGTCGGGCGGTTGGGCCGGTGCAGGCCGACGTACCGGTCACGACATTCCGTGGTACTGGTTGGGTGGCTCAGACGATCGTGTGAAGCGTGAAGTCGATGGTGTGGTGCACCTGCGACGCCGACAGCGCTCGAGCGGCACACTGACGATGCCGAGCTGCGTCGCACCGTCAGATCCATCGTGACCGCTGAAGCAATCCTGCTCGGATTCGTCGTGGTGGTGACCGCTTGGCTCGTCGCCGCCGCGACCTGACTCGGCGTCGGTCGGCGTCTGGGGCTTCGCAGTTCGGTAACGGTGAACGCAGGCCCGCCCCTGTTCGTCTGGTCATCCGACACGCTCAGTGGTCTTCGGGACGGTCCCGCATCACGCCCGGGCCGAGACGCGCAGGCGACCGGCGAGCCAGTTGAACGGCTGGTCGATGCCGCCAGGGGTGCGGTGGACGTGATGCAACTGGGTCACGACCTCGACGTCACCCAGTAGGTCCATGAGTTCGTCTGCGGTCGCGCGGCGAACGGCAAGTCCCGAGCACTCTGTGGGACCATCCTCGGCAAACATGCCGATCACGAATGCGCCGCCCGGTTCGAGCGTGTGCCGCAACAGCCGAACACAGGCGGCTCTGTCAATGTCATCGACGAGGAAATGGAGCACCGCGCGGTCATGCCACACCGACCAACGGCGTGGCCGTTCCCAGCTGAGCAAACAAGATCTCGCTCGATCCACTCCACACGCCAGGGTGAAGCGCCCCAGGTTTGATGACTGCTCTGGCTATTGGGTGACGGCCTCTTCGGCCGGTGTTGTTTGACGGTAGTAGTCGTCCTCGGCTTCGACTGGGGTCGTGTAGCTGGCGTCGTCGGTGGTCACGCCGTGGAGGCGCCGGTGGTCGAACCAGTCGACGTAGGCCATGGTCGGGAACTCGACGTCGTCGAGGCCCGGCCAGGGACCTCGTTTGTAGATCAGCTCCCATTCGTAGAGCCCGTTGAGGGCCGCTCGGCCGGCCCGATACTTCTCGGCGCCTGCGCTGAGCCCGGCCAGGGACTTCCTGCTCTGGTGACGCGCGTTGGCGCCGCCGTAGCCTGTGGCCGTCGAGGAGCGGTGCGCCGACAGTTCGTGCTCGGCGGGACCCAACCAGGTTCATCAATCCACCAGACGCACCGGACGCCCCGACGGAGCGCGGCAGTGCTCGTTGGTTGCGGGAGTGTGAGCCATGTGAACCGAGTGGGTCGGGTCGCCACGGCGATCCCCCACACGGAGGAGGATTCGATGAGCATGCACCACAACCGAGTGGGTCCGACGGGCCGCGCCCGTCGAGCGTGGGTCGCCGGCCTCGCGCTGGCGGCGGCCGTCGCGGTCGCACTCCCCGCGAACGCAGCACCCACCAATCCGATCGCCGCGGAGAACCACCGGGAGACCATCAGTGTGATGGCGACCACCGATGTCCACGGTTACGAACTGAACTGGGACTACTTCAACAACCGGCCGTTCACCACCGACACCGGCCTCGCGAAGGTCTCGACACTGGTGGACGAGGTGCGTGCCGAGCGCGGTGACGACCACACCCTGTTGCTCGACAACGGCGACACGATCCAGGGATCGTCGCTCGTGCAGTACTACGCAAAGGTGGAACCGATCACGGACACCGGCGCGATGCACCCGATGGCGATCGCGATGAACGCCATGGAGTACGACGCGATGGTCGTCGGCAACCACGAGTTCAACTACGGCGTGCCGTACCTCCGGACGTTCGAGAGCCAACTGGACTTCCCGGTCCTCGGAGCCAACGTGTTCGACGCGCAGACCGGTGAACCGGCCTTCACCCCGTATGTCATCGAGACCGTGAAGGTGAAGGGGCAGAAGCCGATCCGAGTCGGCATCCTCGGCGTGACGACGCCCGGGAGCGCGATCTGGGACAAGGGCAACGTGAGCGGGGTTCTCGACTTCGAGGGTGGCGTCGAGATCGCCAGCAAGTACGTGCCGATGATGCGCGCCGACGGCGCCGACCTCGTCATCGTGCTCGCCCACAGCGGCGCCAACACCGGTTCGTCGTACGGCGACGCGCTGCCATGGCCCGAGAACTTCGCGACCATGCTCGCGGAAGAGGTGCCGGGCATCGACGCGATCGTCGCCGGTCACTCCCACCAGAACATCTCCGAGCGCTTCATCGCCAACCTGACGACCGGCGCCCAGGTACTGCTCTCGCAACCGGCCAACTGGGCCCGCTACCTGACGGTGATGGACTTCGACCTCGAGAAGGTGCGCGGCCAATGGCGGATCGCCGGGAAGTCCTCCGAGACGCTGCCCGTGACCGGAGTGGCAGAGGATCCGCTGATCACCGGCCTGCTCGCCGAGCCGCACCAACGCACGGTCGACTACGTCAACAGCGTGATCGGAACCTCGCTCTCCGACATGTCCCTCGCGACCGCTCGATACCGTGACGTCGCGGCGCTCGACTTCATCAACTACGTCCAGACCGAGATGGTCCGCGGCGGCTTGGCCGGCACCCCGTACGAGTCGCTGCCGGTGCTGTCGATCGCGGCTCCGTTCAACCGCACGGCCGGCATCCCTGCCGGCGACGTGTCGGTGCGGGACGTCGCAGGGATGTACATCTACGACAACACCCTGCTGGCGATCCAGATGAACGGTGCCCAGCTGAAGGACTACCTCGAGCGCTCCGCGCAGTTCTTCAAGACCCCGGCCTTCCCGGGTCCGTACGCTCCCGACGACGTGTCCGGCAACGGTCCGGACTACAACTACGACGTCGTCTTCGGCCTGTCGTACGACATCGACATCTCCCAGCCCGCCGGTTCGCGCATCACGAACCTGAGCTACGGCGGTTCGCCGATCGACCCGACCGCCGAGTTCGCGGTGGCGATCAACAACTACCGCCAGAACGGCGGCGGCGGCTTCCCGCACGTGGTCGGCGCGCCGATCCTGTGGAACCCGCTGGCCGACATCCGTGAGGCCATCATCGACTGGGTGAAGGTCAACCAGGTCATCGACCCCGGGATCTTCGCGAGCGTCGACTGGCAGCTGGTGGACGCCGGCGGTCCAGTGGTGGTCATCCCGTAAGGAACCGTGCCGACACGGATCATCGGACGCGCCGCCCCGGCAACGCTCAACGGCCTCTTCGACGGCGCCGACGCAGCGTTCTCGTCAATCGGACTCCGGTCGTTCAAACGGCGGCCGACCTTTCGCGAGGTCGACGAACGCGTCAACCTGCATCACGTCGACGCTGCCGAACGAGCGGGCGTCGACCGGTTCATGTTCGTGTCCATCCTCCATGGCGACGAACTTCGGGGCTGGTCGCCGCTCATCGAGGCCCGGGAGCGGGTGGTGGACCGCCTCCAGGCTGGAACGATGACGACGACGATCATTCGTCCGACCGGGTTCCGCTCGACCAGTGCTGGTGCGGTCGCCTCCGCGGCGCTCGGCGCCGCTGGAGTGTGTCTGGCCTTCGCCGGAGTCCAGATCGCCCTAGCCGCTGGGGCACCACTTGGCGAAAGCGTCTGGGGCGGCACGCAGGATCGTGTGCTGCCCATCGGCATGCGAATCATCGCTGGCGGTGCCGCCGTCATCCTGACGACGATGGCCTCGGTCGTCGTCCGCCGCGCCGGCTTGATCGGCCGACCCGCCCACTGGCTGGCACCTTCCACCTGGGCCATCGCCGGCCTTCTGGCGGTCAACACTCTCGGCAATCTTGCCTCGGCGACCACCGTCGAACGCTTCGTCTTCGGACCGGCAACCGCGGTCGCCGCAGCTCTGAGGGCATTCGTCGCCTACCAAACACGTCGACGCTGAGCGCCCATCCACACACCGACGCCCTGCAGACAACGTGCGTGCAGTCATCCGCCCTTCTCTGGTTCTTCGGATCTGAGCGTGGGGTGAGGTAGGCAGGGGTCCGCGAGCGCGGGCAGGGGCTCGACGAATCTGGGTGTGTCTTACGCATCCAGAACTCGAGGAGCCCCTGTTGGAGACCAACCCTACGCGCATGTGCGAGCTGCTTGTCGGGCTCCCCGACGTCGACGTGAACGGTGTCGGCGATTGGCCGCACTGGTTGCGTATCTCGATCTCGACCCGAAACCCACGGCCGTCATGTCCCGGCTGTGCCGGGAGGGTGTGGCGCCACGGGCTCGACGAAGTTGAGTTGGCGGATCTGCCGTGCTTCGGGCGGCGCACACGGTTGGTGTGGTTGAAGCAACGGTGGCGATGCCCGAACGCGACGTGTCGGATCGTCACGTTCGTCGAGTCCGATGCGCGCATCGCTGCGGACCGCGCTGCGATCACCGACCGTGCCGGCGGGTGGGCGACGTTCCAGGTTGGCCGACACGGTCGCTCGGTCAGCGAGGTGGCTGTCGATCTCGGTTGCGACTGGCACACCGTGATGGATGCCGTCGTGCACTACGGCACCGCGCTCATCGAGGACCCCACCCGGATCGGTTCGGTGACCGCGATCGGGCTCGACGAGGTGCTGTTCTGCCGTTCTGGGCCGTTCAAGCGTCGGGCCTGGTCGACGCAGGTCGTCGAGGTCGCACGCGGTCAGCTGTTGGATGTTGTGCCTGGTCGCGACGCTGCCAGCACCTGTGCATGGTTCGCCCAGCGACCCGTCGAGTGGTGTGCTGCGATCGGTTGGGCGACGTTGGATCTGTCCGGGCCGTATCGGGCCGTGTTCGACACAATGCTCCCGCACGCCGTCCAGATCGCGGACCCGTTCCACGTCGTGAAGCTCGCCAACTTCGCGCTTGACGAGACCCGCCGCCGCGTGCAGAACGAGACCTGCGGGCACCGGGGCCGCAAGACCGATCCGCTCTACCGGATCCGCAAGCTGAGGACCATCGCCCACGAACGCCTCGACACCGCCAACGACGCCAAGCTGCGCGGGCTGCTCGATGTCGGCGACCCCGGCGGCCAGGTCCGCACCGCCTGGCATGCGAAAAGAAGTGGTGCGCGAGATCTACACGATCGATGACCCGACCGTCGCGGCTGAGTTCGTGGCGCAGCTCGGCATCGATCTCCAAGACGAGTCCTGCCCGCCCGAGGTGCAACGCCTCGGGCGCACCATCGTGCGTTGGCGGCATCAGATCGCCGCCTGGCACCAAGCCCGTCACAGCAACGGACCCACCGAGGCCGTCAACAACCTGATCGAGCGCATCAAGCGGGTCGCGTTCGGGATCACGAACTGGACGAACTACCGGATCCGGGCACTGCTCTACGCCGGTCGACCCAACCGGTCACTCCTCGAAACTCCACGCTGAAATCCGAAGCGCCCATTTTCCCGCCCTTGTCATCAAGGAGGCCATCTCCACAGCCGTTGACGTGGGGTGATGCGGCCACGCTGCGAATGCTTGGAGGTGGCGCACCCCCGTCCATCCGATCCGCGAAACCCCTGGTCAGGAGCTCGAAGTGATGGATGGGGGAACTGGCCACCCTCCGGCCCTTCAAGAAATCCAGGGTAGATAGCCATTTTCGGCGCGCGTGGAGCTGGGGGAATCGAACCACCTTGCATGAATCTTCCCCCACCCTGGTCAGAGCGTTGCACCCCAGGTCGGCACCGGTTTTCGAGTGTCCGATGTTGACCGTGAGTGACCGATGGTGACCGGTGTTTCCCGTCCTCTTCCCGTTCCGTCCGTCCGATTGCCGTCCTCGGGGAGGGAGGAGCCGGTCAGTCGATCGATCCTCGTTCGACGGCCCACTCGGTGGGTTGTCCGGTGACGGCTGCGATGTGATCGAAGTCCGCGTCGTAGTGCACGACCGTGAGCGACGCGGCCTCTGCCACCGCGGCGATGAGGAGATCGGGCACCTTGCGACCCCTGAGTCCTCCGGCAGCGAGTTCGCGTTGGACCTGTCGGGCGCGATCGAAGTGATGAGCCTCGACGTCGAATCGCCGGAACGCTGCAAGAGCAGCGAGGAGGCGATCCCACTCGTCTGCGCTTCGTGCCGAGAAGCCGACCTCGAGGTCGGTCATGGACGTGCGTGCAAGTCCGGCTTCGTCGAGTTCTCGAATTCGCCGGAGGATGGAGGGGGAGCGGAGTCTGGTCAGCACGCTCGTGTCGAGCAGGAACATCAGCCCCAGGCCGCGGAACGGTCGTCGAGGTCTGCGTCGGCGAGAACGGTCAGGGCGTTGGCGAGCTCGGTCTTGCGCTGCTGGGCGGCGCGACGCAGCGCCTCGTTGACGGTGTCCTTGATGGTGCGGGTGCCGAGTTGGCTGCGCGCAGCGTCGAGCGCGGCGTCGTCAACGTCGATCAGTCGTTTTGTCACCCAGCCAGTATATACCAAGTGGTCAATGGGATATACCTGCTCTGGTGTTCGCGCCCGTGCCGGAAGTCCGAGACAGCCCGACCGACGGTGATGTCGCGCTCCCATCCTGGGACCGATCGATCGACCACCGTCTCCGTGCCGTCGCACGTCGCGAAGGGCGTCAGGTGGTGGCTGGTCATCGAAAAGGCCACCATCTTGGCGAACGCCCCGAGGATTGGGACAAGTCGGCTGCGCACCACCTGGCTCGCCGATCTACTCACCGCCGACGTGCCCTTCACCGTCGTGATGGCTGTGTCCGGGTTGAGCTCGGCACGAACCATCACCGAGATTCTCAACCACCTCGACACCCAAGCCGACCCGGGCGTGGCGCGATGATTGCCCCGTTCAACCCGTCGGTGATTGCCCGCGCGATCGAGGTGGTGCGCCGAAGTGGCGCAGACACCGAATTGCTCGCTCTGCTCTGCCCACCGAGCCGGGGGCGTCGCCCCGCTACAACACCACTGCTTTCCTGGTCGGAGCGATCCTTGCAGTGCAGTGGAAGGGAAGCCTCGTCATCCGGGACCTCCATCGGGTGCTCACCGAGCGACTTCCCGTAGATGTGCATCGAGAACTCGGTGTCCGCAAATCCTGCACCGGTGGGGAGCGACTGATCGCCGAGAAGGACCTGTACGCCATCACCGAGGCGATCTGGAAGTACCTCGAGTACGGCACCGGGTCCGCTCCGCACCTCGACAACGACGAGCGTGAACGACGCCTGACGGCCGTGCTGGATCTGCTGCACCGCCTTCTGGGCGTGACACTGCCCCAGTCGCCCTCAGAGTCACGAGCGATCGACGGCTCCGGCATCTGGAGTTACGGCAGCACCGCGCGGCGCACCCAAGAGTCTGTTGCAGCGCGACGCCGCCGGCGAACCCATCGATTCGGAGACCGATGACGCAGCCAATGAGGCATCTGCTGACAGCAAGGTCGACTCCACGACGCGCAAGCCACCGTCGGATCCCGATGCATCTTGGGGTGTGAAGACCCGCAAGGACGGCAATCGCGAGTCCTACTACGGATACGAACTCCACGCTCTCGTCCGAGCCCCCGACTACCCCGACCAAGAAGGGTTCATCCCACTCTTTGAGACGTTCGAGGTCACCCCCGCCGGAAAGGACATCGTGAGACCGAGCCTCGGCATGCTCGACCGCTCCACCGCAATGGGCAACACCGTCTCGGAGCTCTTGGCCGACCGTCACTACAGCCACAAGGCCGAAGACCGCTGGTTCTTCCAGCTCCTCAAGCGGGGTATCCGCCAGCACGTCGACCTGCACGCCAACGACCAAGGCTTCCGCGACTACAACGGCATGAAGCTCGCCGCCGGCTGGATGCACTTCCCGGGCACCCTCAGTCGACTCGGTCGAATCGACAGTCCTGCACCCAACGCGGACGACGCCAAGAAAGAGGCATTCGCCGAACTCATCGAGGAGCGACACCAGTACGCAATGCGCAGGGTGGCGCGACTTGACGAGGACTCCGGTGCCAGATGGGAGTGCCCGGCCATCGACGGCCGAGTGGGCTGCCCACTACGCGAGGGCAGCGTCGAAATCGCCCAGCTCAATGGTCTGCCAGTGATCGTCGAACCACCCGACAAGGACGGAGCACCCACGTGTTGCACCCAGCGCACCGTCACCACCGGCCACGACGCCCAACCCAAAGTCGAACAAGAGCACTACTGGGGTAGCAGGAAATGGAAGCGGTGCTACAACGCTCGCACCTACGTCGAAGGCGCCTCCGGAACATGAAGAACCCGACCACCGAAAACGTTGAACGAGGCTTCTTCCAAGTAACCGGGCTCGCCAAGGTCAACTTCATGGTCGGCATCGCACTCGTGGCGCACAACCTCCGCATGCTGCGAGGCAACACCGAGTTGTATGAAGCCGGCGACGGCGACCTACTGCTCCAGCAGGACGCCGACTGCCACGGCTTCATGTTCGTCAGCGCAGCCGAAGAAGCCATGATCGCCCAGCTACGCGCTCAGCAGATCCGCTCCCTGCCGCCCGCAAGCTGGGAGCCTGCCGCGTGAAATCAGGGGAACCCGTTCGTGATTTCAGGGGAAGACATCCCTGCAAATAGGGGGAAACCCCCTTGGTGGAGCTGGGGGGAATCGAACTGCCGCCTGCGCGATTTCGTCGGACCTGGTCAGCGGGCATCTGTCCTGCTCAGCATCGGTTTTCGAGTGACCGGGAGTGACCGCCAGTGTCCGTGAGAATCGCACATTCCGCGTCCACTCGCGTCCTACCGCGTCCTGGCTGGGCGCTCGACGTGCCCAGTCGGTGGCCACTCACCGTGACGAACGCCGACAGTGGCCGTGCTCGGTCGGCGTCCGTTCGGCTCATGTCGGCGGAACGGGGCGAAGCAGTCTCAGCCGTGGGGCGTCGTCGGTCTCCTCGAAGGCGTTGGTGCTGCGGAGGTCGGCTTCGGCGGTGGCGTGGGTGGTCCAGTCGATCTGGGCGGTGTAATCGTGGAGGAAGCGGAGGGCCTTGATGTAGACGCTGGGATCGTCGTCGCGGCTGAGGCGTCGGAGTGCGCCGAGGTAGTCGCTGCGGAATCCGGTGGGCACGATGATCTTGGACTGTTGGCCGGCGACGAGTTCGGCGTTCATCATCACGCGGGCGATCCGGCCGTTGCCGTCGGTGAAGGGGTGGACCTCCGAGACGAGGAACATCGTGTAGACGGCGCGTTCCCAGACGGTGTCGAGCTCGGCGAGGCGGCGCCAGCCTTCGCGCAGGGTTCCTTCGACGAGGGCGGGGTCGACGAACAGGGTCATGCCGGCCTGGTTCGGCAGCGTCTTGAACGCGCCGGCGATCGCCGGCCTGCCGCCCATGAGGGTGGCGTGGTGTGACTGCAAGATGCCGAGGAACTCGTCGGGATCCGCCGCGGTTCGGCTCATCTCCTGAGGGTCGGCAACGATGGCGTAGGTGCCGAGGATGTCGTGGCTGTCCGCGGTCCGGTTGGCGACAAGTGCGCCGTCGAAAACGATGGACTTGGCCTCGTCGACGGTGAAGGTCGTGCCTTCGATGTAGTTCGAGAAGTACGCCTCCCAGAACGCCTGGACCGAGAACGCTGTCGAGTCGAGCGTGAGGCCGTGTCGTGATTGGGGCGCTGCCGAGCGCAGGGCGATGGTGAGGGCGTCGAAACGCTCGATGCGGTCGGGGTCGAACGGGAGCCCGGCCTGGCGCGCGGCGAGCGCCCGATTCGACGTCGGGATCTGTTGACTGCCGATGGCGGCGCCGATCTTGCGCCCGAGCGCAGCGACGCGATCGGCCGCGACGCCAAGGTGAGGTCCGAGGCGCTCGGCCTCGTGCCGGTACTCGGTGAGTCGTTCCTCGCCTTCGAGTCGGCAGAGTCGTTCGATCCAGGCGTCGATCTCGTGGTCGTCGAGCGTGCGTCGTGGGCGACCGCCGCGCGCGCGGGATTGCCGCATGTTCTCTGCGAGTGCTCGCGCACGCGATGCCTGCCAGAGTCCGCCAGGCAGTTGGAGGTCGCCGTCGAGTGGACCGGCACCGCGACGCGCGAGCACCTCGAGGCCGGGCAGCGCGAGCTCGCGTGGCCGCCCGTCGCGTGACAGGTACAGGTAGCCGTCGACCTTGCCGCCGGTGAGCGCGGAGCGGTCGGTGATCACGGCGTCGGGGAACTCGTGGCCGACGATGATGTGCCAGTGGCGAGCGACCACGGCCTCGGGACGGCTCGTGGTGTCGGTCGTGTAGATCCCGCGTGCAAGTGGGCGCAGATCACCGCGGCGTACCATGTCGCTGATGGTCTGCGACGGCATGTCGCCGGCGAACACGATCTCGTTATCCACGGATTTCTCCCATCCGACCGGGCAAATGCGTTTTTAATATACCACACCCCGGGGAAATACGACTATAAGGCCAGGCCGAACGCACGAGCTTGTCGTCGACGACCCCATGCGGGCGCCACTTGCCTATCCCCGTACTACCGCAGCAAACGAGTTCGATACCGAGGAGCGCGAGTACACATCAGAGCAGCTCGTCTCGAACGGCCGGGCGATGGCGGTCACAACCGCTGCGGATCTGTTCGCCCGATTCGGTTGGGCTGTCAGCGAGGATCTCCTTCGGAAGAACCTGGATCAGCTCTTCACGCGCCGCTGAGGTCGATTACCTCACGCTCGAGCGTTCCCGGCGTGCGAGTCCGTTCGACGAGGGCGTCGAGGTCGTTGGTGAGCTGCTCTTGCTTGTCTTGGAAGAGGTGGCCGTAGACGTTCATGGTGACGCCGATCTCGCTGTGGCCCATGCGCTCGCTGATCGCTTTGGGGTGGGCGTCGAGGTCGATCAGGAGCGAGGCGTGGGTGTGGCGGAGGTCGTAGGGCCGGAACCGTGGGAGGTCGGCTGCGACCTGGGCGTTGTGAACGATGCGCCAGAGAGTGTGGTCGTACATCGGTTTGCCGGTGGGGGAGACGAACATGCGGTCCGTGCCTGACGGGCGCACGCCGGGCGCCTCTGCTCGGGCCGACAGTGATGCGGCGAGCTGTTCGATGAGCCATTCGGGGATCGGGATCGTGCGGATGCCGCTCTCGGTCTTGGGCCCCTTGACGACGTGCTCGCCCTTCACCCACATCTGGGTCTCGTTGACGGTGAGCGTGCGGCGCGGCCAGTCGATGTCGCACACCCGCAGCCCGCACAGCTCAGAGGGTCGCAGGCCGGCGAGCACGAGCAGCCAGATCGCCGGCGTGTAGCGCGGGTCGGCGGCGTCGGCGAGTTGGTGGACCTGTTCCATCGTGAGCACAGGTGCACGTCGTCGCCGAACGGGGATGCTGTGGCCGCTCGCCGGGTTCTCACGGATCACCTTCGCCCGCTGTGCCGTCTTCATGATGAGCGACAGCACGGACACGGCGTCACGACACGTCTTGGGGCTGAGCCCGCGCTCGACGAGTGAGGCGACGAACAACTCGACCTCGAGCCAGTCGATCGACGCGATCCGCCGACCACCGAATTCGGGCCGCACGTACAGCCGCAGGGTCTTCTCGTAACCGCGTCGAGTCGAGGCGGAGAGCCGGGCGGTGGTGGCGAACCAGGCGTCGGCCCACTCGTCGAAGCCGGCGCGGCGTCGCTGCGGGTCGACCCATTCGTCGCGTTGGATGTCGGTGTCGACGCGGGCGAGGAATTTCTCGGCGTCGAACTTGCGGTCGAAGGTCTTGCTGCGGGCTCGGCCGTTGGGGCCGCGGTAGCGGGCCTTCCACTTCGTGTCGCGGCTGACCCGCTTGGTGGCGACGCCGGTGGTCCGGTTGGTCACCAGCGTGAACTTGGTCGGTTCGACGAAACCCATCGGTCACCTCCGCAGGGGCGCTCGTTGCGATCGTGGCCGCGGAAGCGGCGAGGCAGCGATCGTGACGACGACGCTTCCGTCCAGACTACGCGTCACCGCCGGTCACCGGCGCTGGAGTCGTCGGCGGCAGGGACACGCAGGTCGGCGAGCCACGCGTTGATGTCGTCGATGTCGAAGCGTAGGAGGTGCCCCCACTTGACGTACGGGATGCGCCGCTCGAACACCAGCCGACGAACGTGGCGGACCGAGACGCTGAGGTACTCGGCGACGTCGTCGATCGTGATCAGGATCGGCAGCTCGCTTCCCGCGCGAGGACGAGGCCGACGGGCCGTCGGTCGGGATGTGTTGGCCGTGTTCATGGGTCCGACCGTGAACACGTGACGTCCCGGATCACCGCCCGACTCGCTACCCAGATCACGGCCCCGGCACCTCGATTTCGGCGACGGGTACCTCACGGGTAGCTGGGCGCACGCCGACGTCCGCCCAGCCGTCGGGGAGGTGCCCGTGGCGGTCGAGATGGACCGCTGCCCCGACGATCCTGGTAGCCAAATCTGCGACCCGGGTAGTGCCCAGGCGGCCCTTGGCATGCAGCCGGTGGAGCTCGTCGACGACCCAGTCGGGCGGGTCGGTGAGAACGTCGTAGCCGACGGTGTGCATGCGTCGTTGGACGACGTCGTCGTGAGTGCTACTGCCATATCGTGCGAAGACCTCCTCGACTCGCTGCTCTCGACGAGCCTGCCGAAGCTCTAGGCGAGCTGCCCGCACGGCCTCGTCGACTGCAGCCCTTTCTGCGCTTGTCGAGGCACGCGAAACGAGCTGCTCGAGGTCGCGGACCTTTGCTTCGGCCCGGTGGACCGGATCGTTCGAGGCGGCTTCTTCGTCGAGTGCCGCCAGGGTTCGGTGCTCGCGTGACGGCGGGGGAGCAGCGGCGCTTGCCATGGTGTCGAGGACCGCCTGGACTGCGGGCGGCCGCACGGTTGGCCAGTGGGCGAGAGCCGGTTGGGCCGCGATCAGCGCGTTGAGTTGCTCGAGCTCGACGACATAGGGCCAGTTGGCGACGATCCAGTCCCGCCGCTCCTGCTGAGCGGTGGTCGCCGCGACGAGATGCTCGTGGACTTCTGCAGAGCCGACGTTGCCAGCGGTGAGACGCTCGATGAGTTCACGGTGGTCGGCAGGTGCGGTGCTCATCAGGGCCTGGAGCTCGGCGCGTCGATCGTGCATCTCGGTTGCCGACAGGCACATGCGGATGGGCTCGGGTTCGTGCCGGCGGTCGGTCAGCCAGATCCGATCTCGCAGCGTCCGCAGCATCAGCTCCTGCCAACCCTCGGCCGATTGCGGGTCGAGTGGCTGTGGCCCGAGTCCCGGTATTGCGCCGTCGATCTCATGGACGGCTCGGTGATGTGCGATCCGAGCGACCGAGTCGTCCCACACGGCGGCTCCCGGGCCGTCGGTCGGCCGGTTGCCGAGCCAGTTCGTGAGCCACTCCGGAACGTCAGCCCGCAATCGGTGCGCCGCACGCTCACACGCAACGCTGGCCGCGCGCTGGATGCGATCGGCATCGCCAGGCTCGACCCCGCGGGAAGCGAGCGCCGCTGCCCATTCCCGTGCAGCCTGTTCGACGTCGTCGGTGATCCGCCGGAGTGTCGCCACGGCCTTCTCGGTGAGTGCGATGGGTTCGGGCTGATCGATGACGACGAGCTCATCCCATGCCATCGTTCGGGTCGCCGAGCGACCCTGGTCGTTGACGAACAGGACGTCGCAGGTGCCGTCGGTGTCGTCGAGCGCGATGACGTGGCCGACGTTGTCTCGATCCAGAGCGCGCACGCGGCGGCCGATCTCAGCGTGCGCCCGGAACGTGGCTGCGCGGTCGAGGTCGTCGCGCAGGTTCGCCGGGTTGGTGTGGCCCTGGTGCTCGGCGGCCCACTCGGCGTGGCGCGCCTGCTGTGCTCGTGCGAGCAGCGTGGCGGCGGGGACCTCGGTGGCGAGGTCGCTGATGCGTGCCGCCTCTGCATCCCGCGCCGAAACGAGCTGCTTTGCGCCGGAGACGTGGATGCGCTCGATCAGCTCGTGCTCGGGGTTCTCGGCTCGTTCGGTGGGGAGGGGGATGCCGGTGGCGTGGCGTTCCGCGATGTCGAGTGCCTCGGTGGTGGTGCCGTAGATCCATGCGGACAGCCGGGCGCGTGACATCGCCACGTAGACCGCTTCTCGGTAGAGGCCGGCCGGGCCGACGACGAGGACGTGATCGCAGGTGACGCCCTGGGCGGTGTGGACGGTGGACGCGTAGCCGTAGTCGAGCCACCCTGCTGCGAGGTAGTCGCGGTCGAGCACGATCTCCTGACCGCTCGTCAGGGTGATGTGTGCGCCGTCGGTGTCGATGTGGGTGAGGTGGCCGCGCATCCCGTTGTCGACCGCGAACTCGGTTCCGTCGGTGAGGTGTTGGCCTCGCTGGTTGCGTCGCAGGATGACGTGTTCGCCGGGTGCGTACGATCGTCCGCCGATCGTGACGGTTCGGTCGAGGTCGAGCTCACCCGTGTCGGCGAGGGCCCGTCGGGCGAGGAGGTTGAGCTGGTGGGCTTCGGAGCGGGTGCCGGCAAGCATCAGCGTGACACCGTCGGATCGGAGCGTGTTCCAGTCGGTGATCGCGCGCTGGCGGAGTGCGTGGCGGTCGTCGTCGAGCACGACCCGACCGTGCGCCTGGTAGGTGGCGAAGGCTGCGGTGATGTCGCCGTGGCGGAGTTGATCGAGGGCCGCCTGTTCCCATGGGGCGTGTTGGCGGCGGTTGACGGTGAGTTCGGCGACGCGGTCACCGAGGACGTCGAGCGCGGCCCGGAACCCTCCGCCGGCGGCGACTTCGGGGAGTTGGTGGTGATCACCGACGAGGACGAGCTTGGCGCCGACCCGTGTCACCTGATCGACGACACGGGCCAGGTCACGCACCGCCGCCATGCCGGCCTCATCGACCACCACCACGGTGTTCGCGTTGATGTCGCAATGCTCGACGAGGTGGCGAGCCAGCGTGGTCGAGTCGATCCCGGCGCCGGCTTCGAGTTCGCGGGCGGCGCGTGCTGACGGTGCCAGGCCGACGACCGTGAACCCGGCCGATTCGTACATCATTCTGGCGGTGCCGAGGGTGTGGGTCTTGCCTGTTCCGGCCCGACCGACGAGGACCGCGATTCGATCACCTGACGAGGTGAGCGACGTCACTGCGGCCGCTTGGTCGTCGCCCAGGGTCGAGGCGTCGACGGCGGCCTCGACTCTGCCGTGTTCCAGGACGCCGACATTGGCGGCGATGCCGAGGACGAGTTGGTCGACGAGTCGTTCCTCGAGTGCGAGCAACGACCGCGACGTGTAGATCCGCCTGCGGTCGTCTGTGATCACCCGGCAATCAGGACTGGTGAGCACCGATTGGGATGAGTGGTCACCGAGCGGTACCACCGCCGGTGAACCCAGCGCTCGCTGCACGGTGGCCTCGACAACCTCCATCGACGTCGACGCCGGTAGCGCTGACGTGACAGCTCGGGTGAGAGCGTGGCGGGTGAATGTCCCGTCGTGGGCCGTGACTCGGTGATCGAGCAGCCAGTCGAGCCACTCCTCGAACCCGACCAGCCGTGTCGTCACCGACCGGACACCGTGACGCCACGACTCGTCCTCGACCACGAACCCACCGCGCACCGCTGCTGGGATTGCTGAGGCCAGGAGCTGCTCGAGCTGGACCGGCCCCCAACCTGCCGCCTCGGCCCGGGTCTGCCAGTCGGCCTCGACCGCCGAGAAGTCCGCCGGCACCTGCTTGCGGGCGCGAGTCGCGCGTTGCGCGGCCGCCGCCGCAGCAGGGCCCGCCTCGGCGGCGTCCTCGAGCCACTCGGCGATCTGTTCATGCCGCCGTGAGAACTCGCGCAACACCGTGTGCGGGATGCCGGCGATCTCAGCCGCGTTCTCGTGCACCGGTCCCCACTCGACACCGAGCGCAGCGGTGAGCTCGCGGCGCATCGCCGCCTGGAACACCGCACCGCCGGTACGGGCAGTGTCGTAGATCGCCCGCCCGTCCAACGCCGACCAGCGCCCGTCGATCCCCTGGGCGAGGTTGGCGACGAGCACATGCCAATGCAGATGCGGATCCCCAGCCCGCGACGTCCGATGCCGATATGCAGCGCCGACGAACCCACGCGCCACCATCCGACGTGTCCCCCACGCCTCACCCCACGTCTCCCGGTTCTCGGTCTTGTTCGTTCCCCGCCGCACGAAGCATGCCTCACGCTCCAACCAGCTCAACGTCTCTGAGAGCGCCGCCTCACAGGCGCTGACGATCAGATGCTGCACCCGGCGGTCGGCGAGCGCATAGGCGACCGACACCGACTTAGGCACCGAAAACGTCAGATCGAACCCCGGCACCCGCCGAGGATGAGCACGCAGCGTCGTCCCGTTCGGCGTCAACCCCGTCCCCGGCGCCAGCCCGGCCAGCACCGCGCGAAGGTCGGCCGGCTCGACCTCGCCGACCAGCCCGAGGGAGTCGCCGCCGTTGCCGACCCAGACACCCGGCGCCTCGCCCGCACCCGTGTAGTACTCGTCCAGCCCGCTCGCCACCTGCGACAAGTAGTACGCCTCGGCACCCACCCGGAGCTTCCACACTGCCTCCACATATACACATGCCTCTCGAAGCGCGAGTTTGTGACGCGATCCGACTCGATTTCTTCAGTTGGCACATATGCACCCCATGGGTGCCCGGACTGGCCACGGACACGAGCGTGCCGATCGGGCTGTCGGGAGACCGTCCACAAACGCAGCCTTGCTTCGCTGCCTACCTCCAAGGCTGAGCATCGTGCGACGTCAGGCCCGATCGAATACCGAGGAGTTCGAGCGGGCTTGAGGGGTCCCGGCGTCGCGAATATCGAGCACTGCATAAGGGCCGTGATGCGGCGCGGTCGGAGAACCGATGGCCGGATTATTGAGTGCGCATTATGCGCTGACCCCGATGAGCAGAATGCCGGCTACGTGCGCTACTGAGTTACCCGTTGCTGTTGTTCCGATCGGCCGGTGTCAGTTCACGAGCCTCTCGATGTCGCGGAGGTGATGAGTCGCTTCGTGCGCGGTGTGCACCGCAACCCAGCGAAGCGATCGCAGCGAGGGCCCTGGAAACAGGTAGGTGACAGACAGGTCCCAATCCGGGTCGTGGATACGGTCGAGCAGCCCCACGAACAGAATCGACGCCTGTTCGACCTGTATCGCCACATTGCTGATGTCCTGCTCGTTGTAGCCGTCGTCATCGACGCGGGAATCCCGGCCCATGGCGATTCGTTCGTGCCCGAACCCTCGGAGAGCCGCGAGCACTCGTTCCCGCTGAACGATCAGCACGTCTCGCAGATGACAGGCGCATTCGAGCGCTGACCATCGGCCAGGTGCCGGCCTGGTGCGTGCGACTGAATCGTCCGCTTCGCGGAGCAGCTGTGCTGTGATCTGGCTCGCTCGAGCGATGTCTGCACCGGCCCCTGGGTATCTCGACTCGTCGTAGATGCAGTCGAATACGTTGCCGACTCCGCCACCGTCGCAGATGTCGGCAAGCCGGAACCCGCACTCCGGGCACTGCACCATTCGATGCACGGTAGCGCTGAGCAGACCTGAGTGCGGGCGCACGTATCGCGCGTGCCCGAGCACCGCGTGGCCCACTTCGGTTCGGCACATCCGCGAGCGGTGAGGTGCTCGAGAAAGTGCGAGCGAAGGGAGCCCCCGTCGAGACGATCCAGATCCGCGTCCTAGTGTCGGCACGGGGGGCAGAGGCGCAGTGAAAGAATGTGGTCGTGATCATGGAGATCTCGCCGGCAAACGCTCGCCTGCTCGCATCGGCGACGCTGCAGTTCCGGAACGTACAGGACGCTCACGCGTTCGCCGCTCTTGACCACTCCATGGCCTTTGTTGCCGAGGACGTCGAGACCGTGACCGGCTACTGCTGGGGTTACTACCTCCGGCGTCCCGACAACTCGGCGATGGCCTACGTCCACGAACTTCAAGTCGCCGAGCCGCATCGGGGGCGTGGCATAGGCCTCGAGCTCATGCTCGCGTTCCTCGGTGCAGCCCAGCAGCGAGGCGCGTCGAAGGTGTTCTTGACCACGGGGAGCGGGAACGTTGCGGCGCGGTCGCTCTACGACTCGATCGGCGGCCAGATCGCAGATCAGGGTGACACCACCAACTACTGGTGGAACTTCGAACGAAGCCACCAGCTCACTGCGCGTCCGTGACCGTCGGGTCTGCTGTCGTTACCCGGATTGAGCCCTAGCGATGACGACGAACTCCCGACCCGGTCGGTCCGGAGCATCTCGCACGCCATCGATCGTGAATCCGTTGGCAACGAGCGACGCCGCGATCTCCTCCCGATCACGGAACCGCAGGGTCGAGTCAGACGTGACAGTGCCGCCGCTTTCGATGAAGCGAAAGCTGTGACGGAATGACACGAGTGGCAACACAACGCTGATGACCTCGACCCAGTGCTCGACCCTGCCCGCAACAGTGTCACTGATCGAGATCGACTGCTCGCGGCTCCACTCCTCCCAACCACGGTACGAGGGATCTCGCGTCTCGAATACCAAATGACCACCGTCTCCAAGGGCTCCATGAGCTCCGGTCAACGTTGCGGACCACTCCTCGTCGTTCACGAAAACCTGTGCGACGTTGCCAGTCATCGTCACAGCATCAACAGCCAATGGCGGGAGCATGGTCGCGTCTCCGAGCAGCCATGTGATCCGGTCAGCCGCAGGCTTCGTGCGAGCCACCTCCAGCGACGCTTGCGCTGGATCCACTCCGATCACGCTGAGCCCACGCGCCGCGAGTCGGCAACCGAACACCCCAGTGCCACAACCGATGTCCAACACGCTGCGAGCACCGAACTCCTCGAGTATGGCCTCGTAGTGGTCGAGATCTGAACGATCGCCATCGATCGCGTCGTAAACCGCGGCAAGCCGCGGGTCCGTGAATATCGCATCCGGCACCAATCGAACGATACGTCCGAAGGTGATTGCGTGACATGAACGCCGGATTGCTGACGGGAACTATGCGGCGCCACGATTGGGCCGCGACGCGACGGCGTCGGGTGTCACTACGCGTGACGATCTGTACGGGATCGCTCGACTGGTTGCGTGCCGTCGATGACGACGTCGGCGCGCTCGCGAGTGGGGTCACGTTCGTAGTGAGCGTCCTCGCTGGCCTGGTACGCCTCCCAGTCGTTCAGTGCTGCGATGCCGTCGCGATTGACCCCTCGGCGGAGACGCTCCTCAGGTGGGGTCTCGATCCAGATCAGGAAGCTGAGATGCGCGGCCCACTCAGAGCGACCCGCCGACACTCCCTCGATGATGACGATCGGCGCCGGCTCGATCGTGTGCCATTCGGCCAACGTCTCCGACGGCCAGTCGTAGCGCTGGTAGCGCGCTGCGTCACCTCGAGCCAACGGCTCGATGACTTGTTCGAGGAGCCGCGGCCACCAGTCGATTGGGTTGTCGGCAGCTGCGAAGTCGTCGGTGTGAACCACCGGTGCCCCGCCGGCCGCCTCGGACAGCTCGCGGGCGAACGTGGACTTCCCTGCACCGCCCGGTCCGTCCACTGCAACCAGTCGCAGCGGCCCGGGCTCGGCCAAGATCACTGCAACCAGCTCATCGAGATGCACGGACCGAGCATGGTCGCTCAGGAGCACAACGGGCCGATCGGGCCTGGAAAGCGCAGTGCGCTGCTTGGGCCGGAGTGCGGTGGTTCGGTGGCTGAGAAGTGTGTGATTCAGGGCGCTGAAGTGTGCGGCCGCCGGGTGGGTCAGCGATGGGTATGCGATTGAACGAATGCTCGAAGGGAGTCGCGCCAGGCCGGTGTTGCCACGCGGATTCCGATCGGCGCCGACTCGGGGTGATCGATCCAACTAGCGAGCGCCTGCACTCGGAGCCCAATCGACTTCTCCACGAGCTCGTCGGGCACGCCGTGGCCCGACGCTGACCGGTACTCATCGACGAACCAGGCACGGAACCGTTCGTAGTGTTCCATCTCTGATGACATTGCAGCGTCGAAGAGCACCATGTACAGCGTGTTGCCCACTTCGAACTCGATCGGTCCGTAGCCGCAGTCGTCGAAGTCGAACACTCGGACCTGGCGATCCGACAACAGCAGGTTCGCGGGCGAGAAGTCACCGTGAAGCAGTTGCCGCCGACCGAACCCTTCGACTCCGGTTGGAGGTTCCGCTTCGACCAGCGCAGCGACTGCCGGCAAGTCGACCGGGTCGAGCTGATCAAGCGAGCGGTGCAGGCCTGCCATCGTCGTCGCCATTCGACGCACGTCAGCCTCATCGCAGACATCGGGGGTCTCGCCGACAACGAAGGGATAGATGACAGCGAGCCACCCGCCGAGTTCGACAATCCGGCCTGCCTTCGTCGTCATTGGTCCAACAACCGAGTCGTCCGTCTCGGCAAGCAGCGACATCACTTCGACACGTCGCTGGAAGGCCTGATCGACGAGGCGACCGTCGGTCAGCTTCACCACCACCTGATCGCCGTCGTATGACGCCGCGAGTATCCGAGATTGATGACCGCCGTGCAGTTCTTGACCGCAGACCACACCGATCGACGACCACGCCTGGTCGTCGGGCAGGGGCAACGACGGGAGTTTCTCAGACGCCGCCATCAGCCCAGCATGTCATCGACCCGAGATTTCTATGCGCCGCGATGGGCCTGATTGATGATGGATGGGCGTTGCGGCGGTTGTCGTAGCGTTCAGAGCACCGGTCGGCATGGCCCTGAGGTCGTCTCTCAGACTCCGTTCCGTTTGTTCGAGGTGGCTTCACCTTGGGGTGTGGCGATGACAAAGCGCGGCTAGTCGCGATTCCGCGCGCGAGATGAGTTGTTCGATGCTGGCGGCGGACAACTACCTGTTCGATCGCGGCGCCTGCGTCGTGGAAGTCTTCATCGGTGGACGAACCGCTCTCGTTGACGATCATGTCACTCGCCGACTGTCCCGAAGCCGCCTCCACCGTGGCTTCATGGCACTGGAACGCATGGGGCGCCGGAGCCCACACCAGCACCGAGCGCGACTGGCTGGCGATCGTCCAGCGGCGCGCCGGCCCCGAGGTGCCCTTCACTCTGGTTGCCCTGCTCGAAGGCGAGCCGGTCGGTGCGGTGTCGGTCTGCTGGGATGACGTCGACGACCGATACCCCGATGAAGGACCTTGGATCTCGGGGATGGTGGTGCGGAGCAACGCACGAAATCTCGGAGTCGGCCGAGCGCTCCTCGCCGCCGCCGAGCATCGGTGCATCGAACAGAGCCACCGTTCACTCTGGCTCCACACCTCGGAGGCCAAACGGTTCTACGAGCGCTGCGGTTGGCATCTCGTGGCTGACAAGCCCGGACTGGGCAGAGACGCTGTTCTCAACAAGCGGTTCTCCAGCACGGATTTCGTCTCGCCGCATCCGTAGCGGTCCGTCGCCGGGCGTGCGTAACAACGGATGTGCAACGGGTCCGGAGGGCCACGCAAATCGACAGCCGCAACGGACTTGGACCCTTGAACCGGACCCTCGAGTGCCCCGAACGGCACTTGCGGGGCACGGCGTCAGTAACCGAGTCGCTGCGCGATGGGTGCGAGGACTGCCGCCTCTATCTCGCTCAGATCGTTTCGCCACCGACCCACGCTGGCGGCCGCAGACGGAGTTGTGACGTGCTCCGAAGGACGACCGACGTCGGCTACGAAGAGCTCGACTCCGAGTCGACCGCTGAGATTCTGGGCCGTGGTCTCAAGGTCGGTGGCCAGTTCCTCGTAACGCAACCGAAGGTCGGGCGGGTCGGTATCAAGTTCGTCGAGGCGCACAGAGAGCTCCTTCGCAACGCTCTCGGCGTCTCTCGCCCAATGGTCGGTCCCGCCTGCGACAAACGCTCGCCGAGAAGCAAGGACGTCTCGCGGATCGCGCACGAGATCGATCGTGAACACCTCAATGCCAGCTTCTCGCAGTGGACCTTCATTCACTGCCAGCTTCTCGGCGTACCAACGAGCTTCCGGACATGCCGCCATCAGTGCCTCCGACGCTGATGCCCACATTGCCCGCAGGAGTCGCGGTCGCCACGAGTTGACGTCGAGTGCATCGCTTCGGAACGGCAGCGGTCCCCACGACGGCTGGGGTCCGAAGAAGAGGTCCGTCACGCCGACATGTCTCCCTTCATCGAAGGGCTCGGTCATCTGAACGGCCATCTGGGCGAGATAGGACCCAATTCGGTACTCAGCTGGGTATCGCCGATCGAATGCGATCGACGGCGAGGTGCCGAGAAGGTTCATCAGCAGCGTGGTCCCTGTCCTGCCCGAGAGCGGCCTGATACCCACGATCGGGAGCACCTCTCAAGTCTCGCGCATGCCACCGAACGCCGGGTCTGAGACGGGATTATCTCGTGTCACGCTTGGGCCGTACCCGCACACCACGAATGGGCCTGGCATCGGATTATCGAGCGAGCGTTACCGGGTGCGTCGGTCGTCGGGCGACATCGGTCACGTGGCCGACGCCAAGACGTCGGCAGTGATCGTTGTCAGAGTCTCCGGGGCTTCCAACGGCAGGTAGTGGCCAGCACCACCGATCCGATGGAACGACCCGCGCCGAGCTCGCTCGGCAAGACGCCGGCTCCGCTCAGGCTGGTCGTACTCGCCGTCGACGAACCGCACCGGGCCGTCCCATCCCAGCAAGAAGTCCTCGCGGTCAGCGCGGCCATGGAACGCGCGCACGCCTGCTGCGATGGCCGAAGCTCCAATATCCTGCGCAGTTCGCCACGCGCCCGCCACGACATCGGCGGAGGCGTCGGGTCCGAAGAGCGGCCGCCAGTACCGCTCCCAGGCGATGTCGATGCCCTGACCTTCGAGGACATCGAGGGCCTCGTCGCGCAGGTCGGGTTCGCGGCGGTGACCGGCTTTGGTCCCGCACAAGACGAGTCCGTTGACTTTCGTCGGGGCCAGCATGGCGACTTCGATGGCGCACGATCCGCCGATCGAGTTGCCGACCACGACAACCGGGCCGTCACCGACGGCGTCGAGCGCCGCACGGGCCCACGCAGCGAGGTCAGCTCCTTGGCTGTACAGCGTCGGAGCGACGCAGTCATCGACGAGTGATCTCAGGTCGTCGGAGAAGATCGATCCGTCCAGAGGGAGCGGGTGCAGCAGAAGCAGCTTCACGTCCCGAGCTATGGAGTTGGCTGCATCAACTCGATGCGGTTACCGAACGGATCGGTGACGTAGACGCGGTCGTATCCATCCAGTGGCTCGTCGTCGTTCACTACGAAGCCCGCCGCGACGACAGCAGCGGCCAGATGGCGCACGTCGTCGACGATGAAGGCCGGGTGCGCCTTCGTCGCCGGACGGAAGTTGGCATCGACACCGAGGTGGACCTTCACGTCGCCGGCTTCGAACCAGCAGCCACCGCGCGCTGCGAGGTGGTCGGGCTTCGGGACGTGAGGGATGCCGAGTACTCCTTCGTAGAAGGCGACGGCTTCGGACTCGAGTCCAGCCGGCATCGCCAACTGCACATGATCGAGGCGAACGATCCCCACGCCGCCATTCTGCCTCGACGGACGCTCGGCGACGGGTCGCAGTCGTCGCAAGGAAGAGGCGTCAATCCCCGGCGCCGTGTCGATGTGTTGATGGCTCGTCGGCGGTCAGCGCGCGGTCGTCGCGGGATGAGGTCAGGTTCAATCGGGTTCCCACGTCGCCCACGATGTATCCCACCACGGCCCTTCAGACTCCAGGCGTTGGACCAGTGTCTGGCCGTACCGTCGAATCCACTCGACCAGCTCCGGTGAGTAGCGACCCTCGGCCACCCGGTCGTCGAGCACCTCTTCGTCTTTCACGATGTGGGATCCGTCCGGAAAGACGACGAGGTCCAACTCGAGGTCCTGGGTCCCGAAACCGCGCTCGGTCCGCACGAACGCAGTCTGCAGGTTCAGATACCAACAGACGAACTCCCGGTCAGGTCCATCCCAGAAGTGCCACACGGCATAGTGGTCGCCGGGCCGCTGCACCATGAGACATCCGTGGCCCTGCCACCCAACGCGGCCGTACCAGGGATGACGACCGTCAGGTGTCGGCCACTCACCGTCCGGGAACGTGAACGGGGCGCCGGGCGCCATGAAGGTGACGAGCTGCTCCGGGTCGTCATCGACGACGACGACCGGGGCTTCGAGCCACACCCCGCTCGCAGCGGTCGCCACTGTGACCTCTGCTGGCTGAAGACCCAAGACCTCGCTGCGAATGATGACGTCGCCACCACTCCAATGCGCGCTCACACTCGCATTCTCGCTCATCTGGAGCGGGCGCGATTGCGTGGCGCGGGACTTGGGCCGCGATGCGGCGCGCTACGTGTTGAGAGGAACGTGATATCGGGTGTAGGAGTGTGCGGCCCTTTCTCTGGTCAGCGTCGTTGCAGTCGATGTGCTGAGATCCAGCCGACGGCGAAGTCGATCAGTTCGTGCATCGGCAGTCGTCGGATCTCGCCGGCGCCGAGTGGAGCCCTGGTCTGGGTGCCGCCGGCGGCGGCGTAGGCATCGCCGAGCATCACGAAGTCGCTTTCGTCGTAGTCGACATGGGAGTACTCCACCCAACGTTGCTGGCCGTCGATCAGCAGCGGAACACCATCTTGCGTCATGGGTGCGATTGCGCCGAGGGCACGGCATTCAGCGAGGTGGAGTGCGGTGTTGTTGGCGTGGCCCACGCCGATCAGCACGATGTCCGCCCCGGCCGCTTCGAGACGGGCCAGCGGCGATCGATCCCCGAGGCCATCGTCCAGGTCATGTTGACCCATCAACTCGGCGGCATGTGGTCCTTGCGCGATGAACCCGACTGCGGGATGGCCGCTGTGCACGACGCCGGGGAGTCGAGCGAAGCACTCGGCGACTGCCCCCATCCCGCGTAGCGGTGTGGTCATCGGGTCGAACGCCGGCCAGTTCGCCCGGATCGTCGGCCACCAGCTTTCGGGCACCGCGGGTGCCTGCCAATGTGACGGGTCGCTGAGCCCCGTCTGCGCGGGCATCACGATGGTGCCCTCGTCACCGACGACCGATCGCAGGGCACGGACCACCGCGACCGCGTTGCCGACCACCCATCCCAGCGCCGACAGTGAGCAGTGCACGATCACCGTCGAACCAGCCGCTACGCCGGCCGCACGCAGCGACGCCTCGACGTCGGTTTGGGTGACGGGGCGGTCCACTCGTGCGATCGCGGCGGCCTCGCCGGCCGGTTCGGGGACGACGGTCGCCTGGTGGAACCAGCATCGCCAGCCGTGCGTCGTCTGGCGCCACCATCCGCTGCGATGCACGGTCCCCGGGCCGCCGTCGTGGTGAGTCGTGTACCGCACGACGACGAGGCCGGCGATCTGCTGCCCGGTCATCGGACCGATCGTGATGCGATCCATTCCCGGCTCGGCAGCGAGCGTCGCCACGACATCGTCGCGACTCCAGACACGCCCCGATTTGCCGATCTCGACGAACTCGTCGGCGAGCAGCTCAGCAACCCGGCCAGGATCGACGCGGCACGTCGGGTCGAGCAACTCGCGTTCCAACGCAACCGCAGCGTCGACGTCGTTCACGGCGCCGACCGTACTGCCCGCAGGACCGGGCGATGCGGGGTATCACCGAACTCGGGTCAGTTGAGTGGCCACGCGGCAAGGAGATCTCGTGCGATGTCGTCGCGTCGCTCTGGTGAGAGGGCGTCGCCCTCCTTGAGGTAGCCGAAGACGTCTGGACCGCGCCGGTCGGCCGGCTGGTCCGGCATGCGGGGAACGACGTGCACGTGCAGGTGAGCGAATCCTTCGGCCTCCGCGAACAGCATCACGTAGGTCTTCTCACATCCGGTGACCGAGCGAAGCGCCACCGTCGCCTTGCGGAGCAGATCGCCGAGCGTGAGTGCCTCCTCGGAGGTGAGCTCATCGAGAGCATGCACATGGCGAAGCGGCACCAGCACGAGCCAACCGGCGAGACTCGAGTTGAAGTCGTGCGCCACCCGCCAACCGCCATCACGGACGAACCGCTCACGGAACGGTGCGTCCGGACCGGCCTGCTTGCATGCATAGCAATCAGTAGGCATCGACAGAGTCTTGCCGACCCGCAGTTGCGCGTCGCTCGCCCACTCCGAATGGTCGCGGCTCGGTGCGCTACCGATCGCCGGGGCGCGGGCCCGCCGCGATCCTCGTATGTGCGGCTCGACCCATCCGGGGCGTCTGCGAGCATGACGGCATGACCTCAGACCTCGAGTTGGCTCTTCGGATGCTCGATGCCGCCGACATCGAAACCGTGTCCCTGTGGAACTCGGGCGGGGTCAGTTCGAGGCCGAAGCAGGACGGGACGCCGGTCACCGTCGCCGACACCGCAGCAGAGAACGCGATGCTCGCAGCACTGCGCAACCAGCACCGAAGCGACGGGTTCGTCGGCGAAGAGATCGGTGAGTTCATCGGCACGACCGGGCGTCGATGGATCGCCGATGGCATCGACGGCACGCGCTTCTTCGCTGCAGGTGCCACGACGTGGGGAACGCTGCTGGCACTGGAGATCGACGGCGTGATCACGCTCGGTGCGATCTCCAGCCCGCTGCAGGATCGGCGGTGGTGGGCCGTTCGAGATGACGGCGCATTCCGCAGCACACTGGACGGTGCCGGCGCGGTCCGGCTCGCAGTGTCCGACGCTCAGCACCTGCGCCCTGACCGGGCGGCCTGCCTACCCCGCTTCGAAGCCTTGACGCAGACTCGCCAGGCGGCAGTTGTCGCACTGGCTGGAGGGCGGCCGGGCGACGTGGCGTGGAGTCACCAGCTCCGAGTGGCCGAAGGTGAACTCGACGCCTGCATCTGGTTCGCCGGAGACATCTGGGACCACGCCGCCCCATCGATCATCGTCGAAGAGGCAGGCGGGCAGTTCAGTGACCACTGGGGCGGGAAACGCCTCGACACGCGAACAGCCATCTACTCCAACGGCTCGCAGCACGACACCATCATCGACGCCCTCAAAGAGACCGCCCGCTCGACCTGATCCGGGTGCCAGAGGTCCGGATCGGTGACGCGATTACGTGACGCGAGAGTTGGGCCGGAGTGCAGTGCTCGACCTGCAGGTGCACTCCTGATTCTGGGCGCCGAAGTGTGCGGCGAACCGAGGCCGGGATCGCGCACTGTTGCCGGTGGGGAAAGATGGGCGCCGTGACCGACAATGCTGCCGAGCCGCTCCCGTCGTGGTACCAGCCCACGGCGCAAGTCGCCACAGGGCTGGTCTTCACTGACGAAGCGGGGCGCATCCTGCTGGTCAAGCCGACCTACAACGACGTCTGGCACCTACCCGGCGGCGTCGTCGAGGCCGGCGAGTCCCCGGCCGCGGCGGCCATCCGAGAGGTCAAAGAGGAGCTCGGCCTCGACGTCGAGGTAGGACGCCTCATGGGTGTTGACTATCGCCCGCCGACCCCCGGCGGTCGTGGGAGCGCGCTTCGGTTCGTGTTCGATGGCGGCGCACTCACGTCGACGCAGATCGAATGCATCGTCTTGCCTGCCGACGAGATTCGTGAATGGAGATACGTGAGCGTCGACGAGCTCGACGCCCACGTGATTCCTGTCTTGGCAAGCCGTCTCAGGCACATGCTCGCCGGTCACGTCTACCTCGAGGAAGGCAGGCCAGTCAGACCACCTTCCGAGGCTTGACGACGCAGGTCCAAGCATCCGCGTTCAAGGCGACCGTTCCGACGAAGGACCAACGCAGCGGGCCGTTCCCGAGCGGGGGCCCGATGTCCTCGACGGGATTGCGTGTTGGTGTCATCGCGTACGGATCACCGGTGTGGCCTCACGGCTTCGGCCACGCCTGTCGCAGCAGACCGGCTCGGTGACGGAGTTCGTCTGCGTCAGCGACGCTGCCCGTGGAGCCGTAGAAGCGATCATCTCTCCATCGCGGGACGACGTGGACGTGGTAGTGCCAGACGTCTTTGGTTGCCGTCGGGTTCGTTGTGCTGACGCGTGGAGACGCCGTCGCATCCGAATGCTGCCTTCATGGCGATGGCCGCTGAGCGAACGGCTTGCTGAATTGGCGTGCCGAGTTCGACTGGGAGGTCGTAGATGTATTCGTGGTGATCGTTCGGGATGACGAGCACCGCTCCCGGGTTCCTCGGCCACCACTTCGGGTTCATCTTCACGAAGACGTGGTCGTCGCGATGAAGGAACTCGAGTGGGAAGTCAGACGCCGCTGTTGTCCGATTTTGACAGAAGGGGCAGTGGTAGCCGGGATGCTCGTGGTTGTACACGTTGTCATCTTCGTTGGCGGATCGAGGGAGCACGCGCCCACGAGGAACCCGTTGGTGGTCCAAGGCTCCGGACTGTGATTCCCGGTCGCCTTATGTGTGCGTGCGCAACGCAGACTGCGCCGATCGCCGAATTCCATCGAGGGCTGTCGGGATCTTCATCCACCAGCTTCCAAGACCTGCGCATGGTGTCACGAAGACCCGATCGGCGTCGGACGGGTGCTGGCGCAGCCAATACCTCCTCGCCCAGGCGGCATGGACCGGATCGGAGACGAGAATGACCACGGCGCTGTCCGCAACCAGGGTGGACGAGAACTTGACGTTGGACCACGTGTTCATCGATTCCGATTCAAGGATGGTGATCGCTGGATCGATGCCCACTGCGACGGCGAGTTCCGCCATTACCGACGCCTCGGTTGGCCCGCTACGGGTCGGCCCGCCTGAGAGAACGACTCGATCTGCACCGTGGCGGTCGATCGTCTTCTTGGCGAGTTTGACTCGCCATTTCTGAACGGGGTGCGGTCGGCCGCCGCGCCACGACGGGTAACCCAGAACCACCACCGATGTGTTTCCGCTTTCAGGCACACGGAGCGAAGCCGCGCGACTGTGCATCACTTCGGCCAGGACGCCGAACGAGACGAAGCTGACGACGACCGATCGGAGGATCGTGTCGCGTTGGGGCGCATGCACGGTCGGATTATGCCAAGGTCCGCAACCGACAGTCGCCGGACGGGCACGGCCGATGGGAGCGGGGATTATGTGACGTGCGACTTGGGCCGAACCCGAGTGGCCCTCGGTCGGCGGATGTCGGGTTACGGCGCTCGCATTATGTGCGGTTCAAACGTGGTCCCGTGGCCCGACGGAGAGTGCCGTCCGATCACCACCGACAGGGCTAGCTGAGACCGCCGGTGCCAAGCAGGGTGCCGTCTGCTGCGTATGCGTCGATTCGCACGAAGATGTCCACCGACGGCGGTGGGCTCGGCGGCGGCGAGGCTTCGACTGGTAGGTCGGCAAGGACCACGAAGTAGCCCTCGGGCGAGGTGACGTCGACGCGAATGGTCCCTTCGGTGGTCACGATGTCGACAGCGGCAGCGCCGGCGGGTGCTTGCCCGAGGAACGTGAAGTGGCCGAGTCCGGTTCCGTCTCTGGGATCGACGCTGAGGGTGTAGTTGGTCCACGGCAGCTGCGGGTGGGCGACTGCTCGACTCACCGGACCGCAGCCGCCACCGCCGAAGGCGGCACCACTTTCGAAGAGGAGGTCCCCGTGAGAGTTGGCGTCATCCACCGTCCAGTACTCGACCGTGCGTCCGTCGCTGGTGGTGCTTGCGACGAGGCGGGCGTTCTCGGAGCTGATGTCACACCTCATCTCATCGACGAGTTCGGCCTGGTCTGAGTTGAGCCGGTCAGCGACGACTGCGTACGTGACCCCCGCGCCGGTCGCAACAACGACTCCGACCGCGAGGCCGGCAAACAGGTTCCTTCGGCGTCGTGTCGGCGTGGATCGGACCGGTTGTGGTCGTTCGATGGCGGGCGTGGTGCTGTTCATGACGTTCTCCATGAGGTCGGCTTCCCCGACTCGCAGGTCCAGTGCTTGAACGTCGGTGTTGCTGTACATCGACTGCGCCACGAGGAGGTCGAGTTCTTCGTCGTTCATCACCGGGCTCCTTCAGCTCGGGGGAAGCGGAGAGACTGTCTCTCTGTTCGTTCATGTCCGGCGCCGTCGATGCGTTTCGTTCTGGTCGCGGATTCCTGCGGCGCCTCCGTTGCGAGCGCTGAGCGCAGCTTGTTGCGCGCTCGATGCAGGTGAGTGCGCACGGTGTTCTGCTTCATGTCGAGCACCACAGCGATCTCTGCGGGACTGAGTTGCTCGGCCGCGGTCAGAGTCAGTACTTCGTGTTCAACCGGGGTCAGCAACTTCATTGCGGCGGCGACCTGGGCGGCCAACGCCGGGTCCGCGACTGTCGGGGCTTCAAGAGCGTCGTCGAGTTGTGATCGGAGCTTCTCGGCGAGGCGTCTTTGCCTCCGTTGGGTGCGGTCGCCGTTGGCGATGACGTTCCGAGCGACGCCGTAGAGCCACAGGATCGTTTCGGGTTCGTCCGGCACGACGTCAAGTCGACGCCACGCCGTCAACATCGTCTCGGCGACCACATCAGCGGCATCCGCCGGCGTTGCAGTGCGTCGAAGCGCGTAGCCCAACAGTGCGCGCGTGTGGGCTTGGTAGGCCGCTCTGA
This sequence comes from Ilumatobacteraceae bacterium, assembly GCA_963710625.1. Classification (GTDB taxonomy): domain Bacteria; phylum Actinomycetota; class Acidimicrobiia; order Acidimicrobiales; family Ilumatobacteraceae; genus Sva-07. The sequence goes on from CAVQBG010000001.1 coordinate 61,571, forward strand.
ACTTGATCTCGTCGGGACACTCCCGCACCAGCACCTCCGTTGTCGCACAGCTTGCTCTACGACATGTCCGCGAGGCCGAAGACCGTTTCAAACTTCTCGGACGGTTGGGTTCGCTTCCAGGCCGGTCGGGATTATCTCGTGTCACGCTTGGGCCGAACCCGAGTGGTCGGTCGGAACCGTGCAGCGTGATTCTGCGTGGTGAAGTGTGCGGGTCCGAGGCCTGGCTTAGCGTCGGACCAAGGCATCGGCAGCGCTGGCCCGTGTGAGGTGTCATCATTGGCGATGGCCACTCTCTGGAGTCGCATCCCTGCGTGGGCGGATTGGGTGGTGGCAGCAATCGCTGCGATCGTCGTGCTCAACATCAACGTCACGACCGCCGGGGACCCGTTGAGCGGGGTGGGACTCTCGGCTGGAGCCACGTCCGTGGGAATCACGGAAGGCGCACGCTCAACGTTCTACGGTGCGCTCGTCGTGGGTGGGGTGCTGCTGACGGCGACCGGGCTGATCATTTCCACGTCCGATCGCCGGTGGCGGATGGTAGGGGGACTCCTCACGAGGACCTTCGCTGGGGTGTCCCTCGCTGGGGTGCTGGGGCTGCTGCTCGACTATCGCGATGGTCCGGTCCGCACGGTGCAACTTTTCGTGTACTTGATGCTGGCTCTCGGCGTTGTGCGGCTCGCCAGGGTCGCAGCACTCGCAACTAGCGACGCGCCGCTGGATCCTGACTCGGACCGAAGCGCCACACCGCGACCGTCGGACGCTCGTCGCTGACGCACCGGCGCGGACTGAGCTGCGAGCTCTCGGCATCGTGTCGTCGAACGTGGGGTGTGCGAGGAGTCGACGGCAGCGGTCTTCTTGGGGCGTCCGTTCACTCGTGCTCGGTTCGATCCTGGTCGTGGCTGTCTCCGGCGCCTGCAGCGGAAGAACCGACGCCGAGGTGCAGGAAGTGTCGGTTCAGGACGAGGGCACGACACTCGTGTTCCAGGTCAACACCTGCAACGAGGACCGCACCAGCGTGTCAGTGGTCGAGTCCGACACCGAGATCGTCGTGACGGCATCCACTCGGACCAGCTTCGGCTGCAGCGGAGGTGACGACTGCTCCGATCCCCGGTCTGTTCAGCTGGACGAACCTCTCGGCGACCGCCAGATCCTCGACGAAGACGGAAACGAAATCCGCCGAATCGATCCATAGCAATCCAGAATGCTGTGGCCCGGTCGCTGTCGGGCCACCCGGTCGGGGTTATCTCTCGCGCACGCCCGGGCCGTTACAGGGTCGGCCTCGCCGATCGCATCAGGACTACGGAGCCCCGGTTGCGGGTGGTCCGCACTCACTCGGATCTGTCGCGGCTCACGTGTCCGCGTGGGGGTCAGCCGTCGCTGCGGTCACACGGTCGTCGGCACTGCACCGGCGGCACGCACGTTCACTGCGTCTATTGCGGCGTTGGACATCTCGCCGCCCAGACGGATCGTCGACGGTGAACCGCCGTGAACCAGGACGATCGTGCCGTACGACGTCACCGTGTACAGCAGTGCCAGCAGCCCCAACGGGAACAGCACGATCGCGACGATGAAGACCCAACCCGAGCGGTGACGCCACGACACCTGTATCACGTCGGCTGAAAGCCACTCGATGCGGTGCCCGTTGAGCTGGTGGATGTCGCTGGCGACCAGCTGGAGCCATGTGCGCGCATCGCCCGACAGTGCGATGGTGTCGCCGCTGCTTGGGACCGCGGTTCGTGCACCGCTCAGCGCCATGATCAGCAGCACGATCGCTACCGGAATCGCCAGCACCGCAATAATGATGAGTTCGGGACCTCCCGGCACGATTTACAAAGTAGTCGGGCAGCGCGAGACCGCAAGGGAGACACGGGCGTTCGTGATTTCTGACACTCGACTTGGGCCGAACCCGGTCACCAGCGGAGCGGGCAACACAGTGATTGTGCGCTTCCGATACCGAGCGGTCGCCTGGCTGCGATGTTGGACAGCGCCGAGTCGATGACGTTGCGGTGACCGCGGTCAGCGTCGGGCTCTGCGATCAGTACTGTCTGCCATGTGACCCGTAAGCCGCTGAACGACGCTGGTGGCCGAAGGTGGAGGCTGTCGGCCACGTTGGTCGGTCTCGTGGCCATGGTCTTTGCTGGCTGGGCCGTGAACGCACTCGACATCGACAACAGTGGGTCGCTCTACTTCGTTGCATGGCTGGCTCTCGCGATCGGCTTCATCGGCATCGCCACCGTGGTACTCGTTCCTCGCGCGAGCTCCCGTCAGCGTCGTGGGCTGACACGCGGAGCGCACCGCTCATGACTGCGGCGACCGTTCGTCGTGTTGCGACCGTCGCCCTCGTCGTTGTCGCCACGGCGTGCAGCGAGTCGTGGCGTAACGACAACAGCGCACCCGTCGAAATCGTGGCCGATGACGCCGGCACCAGTGATCTCACGTTGTGGGTGTCGAACCAGAGCTACACCGACAAGAACGTGGACGTCACCGTGGCGCTCAACGGTGTGGTGATCATCGATCGCAGCTTCCACGTCGGTGACCAGCACAACTTCATTGAGCACCGCATCCAACTCGACGAAGGGACACATCGACTGGATGCGTCGAGCGTCATCGACGGCGAGAACGTCGAGCTGTCCGAAGAGTTCTCCATCGAGGCGGGCCAGCAGCGCTATGCAGGGCTGACCTATTGGCACTACGTGCCCACCAGTCCGAACGATCCGTCATCGGATCCGCCCGGGTTCAGCTTCGTCATCCAGGACGAACCGATCGGATTCGCCTGAGTCCACGTCGTAGTGAGCCATCTGCGCTCCGACCGCCGCCTCGACCAACTCGCCGTGCCTCTCGTCGAGCGATCGGGAGACTGCGTGCCGATACCTGATGGCGAGACTCGTTGGTGGTCGACGATCATGCTGCGATGCCTTCCTCCGGCGATCACGCGAGCGATGTGACGTTCAGACAGGTTGTTGCAGGTCTCGATCCCATGATGGTGCCGCTCGGCTTCGCCAGCGGCCAGGGCGGCGTCGCCGGGAACACCGGGCAAGTGATCTACTGCTCCATTCACCCGAGCGGCGACGGACGGTGCGCTGACGTCGTACTGAATCTCCGACGCGGCGACGGTTGGCGGATCGTGGCCGTCAGCTACGACGGGTTTCACGACGACCACGTGGAGCAGCTCCAGCTTCGTGAAGATGTCGGGCTGCCGGAACAGCTCGAGTCGCTACGGACGACTATCCCGGACGATTTGAACCAATGGAGCCAGTGAGCGCTCGACTTGACCCGAAATGCCGGTGAAAGTGTGGCGTCACGCTTGGGCCGCGATGCGGCGCGGCAGCACGGGCGTCGACCGGATTATCGAGCGGACGTTATGCGTGGCTCGGCGGCGAGCGGGAAGCCCGCAATGCGTATCCAGTCGTCGGGGCCAGAGCGTACGAGTTCGAGTTCGTTGGCAACTGCGTGAATCGGGAGCCTGCCACGGAGCGACTCAACGAATGCCTCGCGCTCGGCGACGTTGGGCTCCTGCCGAACCGTCAGGTGCGGCACGATCGTGCCGTGTGCTCCGTCGTACAGATCAATGGATGGGAAGGCGCTGCAGACGGCATGGGTCAGGTCCAGGAACGGGGCGGCGTCCTGTGGAGCGAGATACACCCAACCTGAGTCAAACGAGTCGACGCAAGTCAGCGCGAACTCGAAGCGGGTTCGGGCCTGCCCGATGCCGCTCAGCGATTCGGTGACGTCGGTGGTCAGTTCACGTTCTGGGATGAACGGTGTTGCGACCGTGATGTGGGCGACTCCCGTTGTGACGCGGCGACGCGGAAACTGCTCAGCGAGATCGCAGACTGACTCGGCCTCCGGCACCGGAACAACTAGAGCCAGGTGCATTTGATTCATGCCGCCGGACGGGCGTCGATCCACCAACGCAGTCTCCCACGTATTGCGCCGTGGCCAACCTGATGCTCATGCGACCGCTCCACTTCGGCAGATCCCGGTACCGGCGAGGCCGGACGTCACGCATCACGACACCCCCGCCCGAGCCTTCACCTCTCCGGCCATCCCGCGGATCACCTCGCGTGCGGCTTGAGCCGCCACCCAGGCGTCGACCGGATTACGGAGCGAACCGTTCTGCGCCCGATGCCGGCGAGCATCCTGCCGGTTGTCGAGCTCACAGGTCGGCTCGGGACGGGGCTACCCGGACGCTTGGTCGAGGCACGAGGCAAGGAGCTCGTCGCTCGCCTCGACCTCTCCGATCACTGACATCGCCTGGCCGTCCACGATCGCCACGTCGGCGTTGGCCCCAACCTCGCCACCGCCGTCGGCGATACAGTCCAGGACAGCTGTACGGATCGAGTCATCGCCGTCCGAGTCACCGCAGGCCGACAGTGCTCCGGCGAGAACCAGCGCAACGGCGAGGGAGGGACGAGCCAAGTGCATCCACCGAACCGTAGAGCAACTCTGCGTGAGCGACGTCCTTCCGATCGGGGCACCTCCCGTTCGCCGGGGACGGGCCCAACTCCGCGCAGAGCGTCAGCCAGCCAGAGCCTTCGCCTCTGCGGCCATGCCCGGGATCATCTCGCACTCGGCTTGGGCCGTTATCTCGTGGCTCGCGGAGCGCCGCTGACGGCATTCTGAGCGGCGGAGTGTGCGGGGTGGCTGGACGGCCTGCCACTACCGCGGTGCTACGGCCGAAGGTCCAAGACCTGTTCCAAGTGAATCGGATCGCCCAGAGCTTCTCGTAACACGAGTCTGTGTTCTGCGTCGATGACGTGCGTCGATTCTCGATACGCAAGTCGCGCAGCATCGATGTCTTCTGCCTCGCTGGTCCAGACGAGGAGCGGCCCAGTGGGGCCCTCCATGAGGAATGCAGCTTCATGGCGACAGCCTTCGTCGGCGAGTGTCGCCAGCGCCTCATCTCGGCGTGGTCCGTTCAACTCGGCCAGCCACGCACGCAGGAGTTCCACCTTGTCGGGACGTACTTCGCGGATCACGACTCGGAGCACGGAGTGACTGTAAGCGGCTTTGCTCCGGCGCTCGCACGAGTTTCTGACTTTGGCTCGTCGCGCCTCTCGAGAACCGGAGCGGGTTGGGGCAGCTCCACGTTCCGGCGATCCAGCGGTGTGAAGTTGCACCGGTTTCTTGGACACCTGATTACGCGGGAGACCGTGTAGGAAGGAGCCCGTCATGGGTCGTCCGAACAAGTACCCCGATCAGTTCCGCAAGGACACGCTGGAGCTGGTGAGGACCTCGCAACGTCCGATCGCTGAGGTGGCCCGATCGCTGGGCATTGCGGAGGGCACGTTGTGGAACTGGGTCAAAGCGGCCCGTGATGCCGACAGCCGCGCCGACGATCCGGATGCGTTGTCGGAGTCCGAACGCGACGAGCTGCGTCGGCTGCGCAAGGAGAACATCGAGCTGCAGACCGACAAGGAGATCCTCAGGAGGGCGGCGGCATATTTCGCCCGCGAGACGATGCGTTGATCCGCTTGCACTTCGTCCAGGACAACCAAGCGGATCTGCCGGTCAAGCGAATGTGCGAACTCGCCGAGGTGCCACGGTCGTCGTTCTACGCGTGGGTCAACCGCACTCCGTCGGCCCGCGATCGAGCCGACGTCGAGCTGTTCGAGATCATCGCCGACATCCATCGGCGCTCGCGCAACACCTATGGCGCGCCGCGGATCTATGGACAGCTGCGTCGGCGTGGGATCCGGGTGGCGAAGTCCCGAGTGGCGCGCCTGATGCGCACGAACAACCTGGTCGGAGCGCATTCGTCGAAGAAGTGGCGGCGCGGCCGGCCCGACGCCGGCGGTTTGCCGGACCTGCTGAATCGCAACTTCGTCGCCCAGGCGCCGAACCAGCGATGGGTCGCAGATGTCACCGAGTTCGCCTGCGGTGACGGCAAGCTTTACCTCGCCGGCATCCGTGACCTCTACCATCGCGGCATCGTCGGCTGGGACACCTCAGGCCGCCAAGACGCCAACCTTGTCGTGTCGGCGTTGACGATGGCATTGGCCCGCACCGGGCACCCCGCCGAGGTGATGCACCACGCCGACAAGGGATCGATCTACACGTCGCTGGACTTCGCGTTCGCTGCAGGCAACGCCGACATGACCCTGTCGTTCGGGTCCACCGGCGACGCCTACGACAACGCTGCGATGGAGACGTTCTGGGCGCGACTGAAAGTCGAGATCACCTGGATCCGCGGATCGATCTGGTTCGACACTCGAGCCGAAGCGCACGCCTACCTGTTCGAGTTCATCGAGGTCTTCTACAACCGTCAACGCCACCAAGCCGGCCTCGGCCACCTCACCCCAACCGAATACGCTGACAAGTGGCGCCACGACCACGGACAGCCAAATCTGCCATAACCCCGTGTCCAAGAAACCGGTGCAACTTCAGTGTCTCATAAGAGAAGTGCACTCGACTTGTCGCCTGCCATCTGGCCGTCAGCGACCGGCCGCCGCCCCTCGGCTGCACGCGCCTCCGGAATTCGGGCGTGCGCAATTCGCTCGTTGGCCCCGACCTGGCCGTGGGAGGCTGACCGGGTGCCGGAGTTGTGGGAGCGCACCGATGGGGTGGTGACGATCAGGCCGCCACAGTCGGGCGATTCTGCACGGCTGATCGCAGGCCGCGACGCCGAGTTTGATCGCTTCTTGGGTCCGGGTTCGGACGAGCCGGATCCGGTCGCGTGCATCACCCTGGGCGGCGACGTCGTCGGATGGGTGGATCACGACGCCGAGCGGTACTGGTTGCTGCCCGGCGAGGTCAACGTCGGCTACAACGTGTTCGCGTCCCATCGGGGACACGGCATCGCCACACGCGCGCTGCAGCTGCTGATGCACCATCTCGCGATCACCGGGAAGTGCCGCACGGCGACGCTGCTCATCCACCCTGACAACGTGCGTTCCCGAGCGCTCGCCGAACGGACCCGCTTCGAGCGTCAGGCGGACCTCGACGGCAACGCCTACTACAAGCGAACCGTGCCGCCGCTGACCTACAGCGAAGGCGCCGTCAGTATTCGCCGTCGCCATCGCGACGACTTGGAGATGGACCTGTCCGGCCGCGACGCCGAACACATCCGCTGGTTGTGGCAGCCGAGCGAAGCCGGAACCTGTCAAGCCGTTTGAGACATTTCTAGTTTGAGTGGATGAGGGCTTCGCGTTGGGGCTGGTTGATCCACGCGACGGTTGGCAGCTTCGGGGGTTCGGGCCGGCGATGCCGGAACCGTGCGGGGTTGGTGGCGTAGGCGGCGTCGAGGGTGACGGCGCGTTGTTCACGGATTTCGGTGGCGGTGCCATAGTGGACCGAGGCCGGGGTGTGCAGCCCGATGCCGGCGTGGCGGTGGACGTGGTTGTAGTGGTCGAAGAACGTTTCGCAGAACGCTCTTGCGTCGGCGATCGAGCCGAACCGGTCGGGGAACGCCGGACAGTATTTGAGGGTCTTGAACTGGGCTTCGGAGTACGGGTTGTCGTTGGAGACGTGCGGACGTGAGTGGGATCGGGCGACACCGAGATCGACAAGCAACTGCGAGACCGGCTTGGAGGTCATCGAGCTGCCGCGGTCGGCGTGCAAGGCGAGTTGTCCTTTGATGATGTTCTGTTCGCGGTAGGCGGCGTCGATGAAGTCGGCGGCGAGGTCGCCGGTCTCGGCTGCGGCGACGCACCAGTTGACGACGTAGCGGGAGTAGATGTCGATGATCACGAACAGCTCGTAGTACTCGCCACGGTTTGGGCCTTTCAGTTTCGTGATGTCCCATGACCACACGGCGTTCGGGCGCGTGGCGATCAGCTCGGGTTTCTTCTTCGCTGGGTGGGTGCGTTGGCGGCGACGTTCACGGCTTTCGCCGGCGATACGCAACAGGCGATACATGGTCGAGATCGAGCACAGATAGATGCCGTCGTCGAGCAGGCGCGCCCAGATCTGGGCGGGTGCGAGATCACAGAACTCCGGCGAGCGCAGCACGCCCAGCACGTGTTGACGCTCGGGCTCGGTCAGCTTGTTGGGCGGCGCCGGACGCGGCACGGGCGGTCCCAGCTTGGGTGGGCGGCAGTGTCGGTAGTGCGTCGCTCGCGGCTGACCGAGCAAGGCGCATGCCTGTTTCGTGGACGTCAGCGCGGTGAGCTCTGCGAGGTGGGTGTCGATCACTTCTTGAACTTCGGATCGATGTCCGCGCTCTCGGAGAGCAACTCCAAGAGCGCGTGTGCTTTTCCCGTGATCTCCAACGCCAACCTGGTGCGTTCCAGCTCGGACTCGAGTTGAGCGTTCTTCTTGCGGAGCCGGTCGAGCTCGATCTGCTCGGCGCTGCGCCGCCGACCACCCGTGGCGGTCGGCTCGGTGGCTTGGCGGCGCTGGTTGCGCCACTCGGAAATGTGCGAGGTGTACAAACCCTCGCGACGAAGCAGCGCCCCGCGTTCCTCGCGATCAGCGGCGTCGTACTCGTCGACGATCCGGTTCTTGAACTCGGCGGAGAACCGCCGACGAGTCGCTTTCGCTGGCGGATCGCCAGCATCGTGGTGTTCGTTCACGCCCCCATTGTGGGCGCGATCGAGCAACGTGGTTGAGGTCATCGTCATCAGTCAGGGTTCCTTGTTCTCGCCCCGGATGGACAGTGAGCACCGGCATCACCGGTGTCTCACCTCAGCCTGACAGACAGGGAGCCGACCAGTGGAACGCGATGACAACAACCCAGCGTCGCAGTCATGCGCTGGAATGGCTGGCTGGTGTGAGCGATTCGTTCGGAAACGGACCCCGCTGGACCTTCTCGGTCGACACCGCCGACGCGACGTCCGTTGCGGCCGTCGACGTGAACCTGGCCAGCGACCACGCACCAGCGGGTGAGGCGAACATCTCGTATTGGGTCCACCCAACGTTCCGACGTCGAGGAATCGCACCGGTCGCCGCCCGGCTGGCGCTGCGGTTCCTGCGCGATCACACCGGGACGCGCCGCGCTCACATCATGGTCGACCCGAACAACACGCCATCGCTGGCCGTCGCCGTCTCCCTCGGCACCACCGTCGGGGCCATGACGGTCGACCCACACGGGCGCTCGCTACTGCGCCACTCACTCGAGCTCTGACCGCACCCGCAGAGCGGGCGCGAACGTCAGCTGAGCCGACGTGTCCCAGGATCCACCCATTCGACGGTTCGCGTAGCGTGTCGGCATGGCGAAGCCCACAGACGAGGACCGCATCGAAGCGACACGGCGGCTGCTCGCCGGTCTCGCCGGAGGTGCCGACGCCAATCAACTCGTCGTCGAAATCGCCCACCTTCACGTGCGCCACAACACCTTCCCCGGAGAGGTGTTCATGGAACTCGCCGCCGACGCGCTCCGCACCGCCGGCGTCCAACGCGCACCCGGCATTGCCTACCGGGAACTCCTGTCCAAGCATCTCGGCGAGGTCGAATTTCGCGGCAAGGAACATCACCGCATCCAATACGCGATTCTCACCACCTTCGCCGTGCACGGCGGGCTCGAGCCGGACCTGCTCGACGAGGTGACCTACTGGATCGAGCAGTACTGGCAGTACGCGCTGCTCGCTGCGGTCGCCATCATCCGACAGTGCGCCGAACACTCGGCGACGCCGCTCCCCGAGTTCGTTTCTGACTTGGCCGCCGCGAGCGCCATCGACATCAACTGAGTCAACGAGTCAAACAACATCGAGCACGCCGAGCCACCACGACGACGGCAGGGCTCCAGACCCGATAAACCCGACCACGGCCGGATCAAGGACGGGTCTGAAGCGTCGCGCCGCCGCGAATATCGAGCACGGCATAAGGGCCGTGGTGTGGCGCGACGACCCGTCCCCGGAGCGGGTTATCGCTCGCCGTTATCGGGTGCCCTCGAGCGGCACTTATCTCCAGCCCCGTTTGGGGGTCCTCGACGTAGCTGGCGCAGGCGTGAGCTACGTCGCTTCGAGGCTCACCTCCTGGCGATGCCACAACGGCTGAGCACCCATTGCACCGAAGAAGGCTCGCGCTACCTCGTTGAAATCCCAGACCGAGAGCTCGATCAGCTCAACGCCAAGGTCCTGAGCCCAGTCGATCACTACCGACACCAGGAGTCGCCCAGCGCCGCCGCCACGCGCTTCGTCCACTACCGCGACTTGGTCGAGCTCAATCCAACGGAGCGCCTTCGTGAACGGGTTGTCAGGCCGCTCCCGAAGCATGGCCAGGACGTAGCCAACCGCCTCGTCCTCGATGTCGACGCACAGCCACGATCTCGCTCGTGCGCCGTGCCGATCTCCTTCCGGCTGAAGCAGCTGCCGATAGAACTGCTCGACTCGCACATCGTCTGGTTCGTGGAACCGGTTCGGGTAGGCGTCGTGGTGAAGAGACTGAACGACGGAGTTGAGCCGAGCGAGAGTCGGAGCATCTGCAGCCGTCGCCTCACGAACGGACAAATGGGAGTTCATAAACGGAATCATTACTCGTTGACCGCGCGACCCATCGCACGATTCGCAGCGTGTCCCCGACCGCCGGTTGATGGTGTTGCAGAGCCGGTATTTCGCTGTCAACGTCCTCGGGCCGAGGTCTGTCGGCGCTCACGGATCGAGTGTCGTGCCAGGCATCAGCGTGAGCCAACTAGTCCCGGTGAGGTCGGCCCAGTCCTCCGGGTGAGCAAGGACTGCATCGGCGCGGCGCCAGCCGATGTTGCTCGATGAGCGACGCTCCCCGACGACCTCGATGACCTTGTCGCCTTGCCAGAGCCGCCGGTACCGGCCGGTGATGATTGCGTGGAAGTACTGGTCGACGACATCGATCAGGTTCTGCGAACCCGAGTCGCAGGCGTCGCAACCGCAGTCGGGAAGAAATCCGACCGGCAGCGCCGGGCTCCCGAGGCCCAGCGTGAGTCCGGCGTCATCACAATCGCCGAGTCGGTGACGGGCGATCACTACCGGCAGTGCCGCGACTGCTTTCGGCACGATGAGGAAAGGGCGACGGAAGTCGGTCTGCGGTGGCTCGGCCCACTCGACCAGGTCGTGCGTAACTGCCAGGCCGAGCTGGACGACTGCGGCGGCCCAGGCGTCGGCTCTTGCACCGACGATCCGATAGCGCTCAGCGTTGGTCACGCGCGAATACTCGCTGTCGTCGGGCTGGCGGTCCGGATGCGGATCAAGCCAGCTCGGAAGGTGACCAGAGGAGCGCTCGAACGCACGCTCCACCGCTTCGATCAGGTCGTCCTCGCTCACTGCAACAGTCTCGTTCTCCTGCACAGAGATGTCCGGCGCGATTTCCAACGCGCCGGTGAACGGCACCGAGACGTCGAGCTCGCAAGGCATTCGGACTGTCCCCAAACGCCGGATCCGCAGCCCGGGCCCATCGTGCGGGAAGAATGACCTCGTGCCACTCGTCGATGTCAACTACTCGAGCGATGTGTCGGACGGTGAGTTGCAGCGCCTGGCAGAACTGCTACCCGACCTCATTGCCGAGGCGGTGGACTGTCCTGAGGAACCCTGGACCGGCCCCGCCAGCGTCGGAGACATTGAGATCCGTTTCCGACGCCAAGGGGAGTTCGACGTCGGCGAGCTGAGGGTCGCCATCGAGGTACGTACCAAGCTGTTCAAGAGCAGGCTGATCGACAAGCAGCGTCGCGCCGACTTTGTCCTCGACGGCCTCTCATCGCTTGAGCTCGGACACGTTGGTGTTTGGCTTGTCCTGCACGAAGGAGCATGGAGCCAGACCTGACAGCCCTGCGACAGCGAAACGTCCGACGTGTCGAACTGTCACCTACCGCCGGTTTGCCGCCAGCGAACTCGAGCGCTCTCGGCCGGCGGGTCAGTCGGCCGAACCTCGCGAAAGGTGCATCACCAGGCATTCATCGTCGCCGAACTCTCGGACCCCGACGCGCTCGAAGCCGAGCTTCTCGTAGAACGCGATCGCCCGACGGTTGTCGACGGCAGGATCGATCACCACTATCTCAGCGCCGTGCTGGTCGAACACCCGGCCCAGCGCCAGCTTCATCGCCTCCGCACCGAGTCCGCGACCTCGATCGTTGGGCGATCCGATCCAGATGTCCAGCGCCCACGTCCCCGGTTCGATGTCGCCCCAATAGTGCGACTCCTCGTCGCTGGCGTCGATGAGTTGCAGAAATCCGATCGGTCTTCCGGCCTCCTCAATGATGAGCAACTCTCGCCACGGCATGTCTCGGATGAGTTCGGCCGGCCAGTCGTACCAATCGGCGCCACGGCCACCAATGGCGGCGGCCACATCAGCGTCGTCATCCCACCGAACGAGCAAGGCCACATCGTCGATCGTCATCGATCGCAACTCCACCACTCGTCGATAGTAGGCACTCACCGCAGGTGTCCCCGATCGCCGGGTCAGTTGACAGGCCAAGCGGCGAGGAGATCGCTGGCGATGTCGTCGCGTCGCTCCGGTGAGAGAGCGTGGCCGTCCTTGAGATACCCGAAGACGTCTGGACCGCGCCGGTCGGCGGGCTGGTCCGCCATGCGGGGCACGACGTGAACGTGAAGGTGAGCGAATCCTTCGGCCTCCGCGAACAGCATGACGTAGGTCTTCTCACATCCAGTGACGGAGCGGAGCGCGACCGTTGCCTTGCGGAGTAGATCGCCGAGCGCCGTTGCCTCTTCGGCGGTGAGCTCATCGAGGGCGTGGACATGGCGAAGCGGCACCAGGACGAGCCAACCGGCGAGACTCGAGTTGAAGTCATGGGCGACGCGCCAACCACCGTGACGGACGAACCGCTCACGGAACGGTGCGTCCGGACCGGCCTGCTGGCATGCATAGCAATCAGTTGGCATCGACAGAGTCTTGTCGACCCGCAGTTGCGCGTCGCTCGACCACTCCAAGTCGTCGCGGCGCTGTTCGCTACCGATTACCGGGTGCGGGCCCGCTGGAGTCTTCGCTTCGTGCGGCTCGGCCCGTTCGGGGCGTCTGCGAGCATGGTGGCATGACCTCCGACCTCGAGTTGGCTCTTCGGATGCTCGATGCCGCCGACGTCGAAACCGTGTCCGTGTGGAACTCGGCCGGGGTCAGTTCGAGGCCGAAGCAGGACGGGACGCCGGTCACCGTCGCCGACACCGCAGCAGAGAACGCAATGCTCGCAGCACTGCGCAACCAGCACCGAAGCGACGGGTACGTCGGCGAAGAAGTCGGTGAGTTCATCGGCACGACCGGGCGTCGATGGATCGCCGATGGCATCGACGGCACGCGCTTCTTCGCTGCAGGTGCCACGACGTGGGGAACGCTGCTGGCACTGGAGATCGACGGCGTGATCACCCTCGGTGCGATCTCCAGCCCGCTGCAGGATCGGCGGTGGTGGGCCGTTCGAGATGACGGCGCATTCCGCAGCACACTGGACGGTGCCGGCGCGGTCCGGCTCGCAGTGTCCGACGCTCAACACCTGCGCCCTGACCGGGCGGCCTGCCTACCCCGCTTCGAAGCCTTGACGCAGACTCGCCAGGCGGCAGTTGTCGCACTGGCTGGAGGGCGGCCGGGCGACGTGGCGTGGAGTCACCAGCTCCGAGTGGCCGAAGGTGAACTCGACGCCTGCATCTGGTTCGCCGGAGACATCTGGGACCACGCCGCCCCATCGATCATCGTCGAAGAGGCAGGCGGGCAATTCAGTGACCACTGGGGCGGGAAACGCCTCGACACGCGAACAGCCATCTACTCCAACAGCTCGCACCACGACACCATCATCGACGCCCTCAAAGAGACCGCCCGCTCGACCTGATCCGGGTGCCAGAGGTCTGGATCGGTGACGCGATTACGTGACGCGAGAGTTGGGCCGGAGTCGGTCGCGTGCGCTGGCTCGTCGGGTGGGATTGCGCGCTGCGTTATCGGGCGGAGCGAGCCAACTCGCACTGTGTAGCGTCCGAGCGTGGCCGACACTGATCGACAGTTCGACGCCGTTCTGTTTGATTGGTGCGGGACCCTCGTCGAGTACCCGACACGCGAGCAGCGATTCACCCGGGTGCTCGAACGGCTCGGCCGCCCGCACGACCGTCGAACGGTCGAAGAGCTGTCGCAAGCGTTCGCCACGGCCAAGGCCCATCCGGAAGCGATCGAGTCGGATCGAGTCTGCGACCTGTCCGCTGCGAATCATGAAGCGTCCAAGCTGCTCACCTGCAAGCTGGCCGGGTTCGACGACGAGCTGGCTGCAGCGCTGGAGCAGTCCTACGGGGACTTCACCACGTACCGCACCTACCCGGAGGTCGTGGAGGTGATCACGACGCTCCATGGACACGGCGTCGAGATCGCCATTGTGAGTGACTTCCATGTCGATCTGCGTCCGTGGTTCGCGTCGCTCGGTGTCCTCGACTGCATCGCCGGGTTCGCGATCTCCTGCGAGGTGGGTGCCACGAAGCCCGATCGACGCATGTTCGACGCTGCGCTCAGCACGATCAGCACACCAGCTCAACGCTGTCTCATGGTTGGCGACAACCCCGGCCCCGACACAGGCGCTGCGGCACTCGGGATCAGCACGCTCATCGTGCCGGTCGAACGCGTCGATCGCCCTGCACTGCTCCACCGCGTCGCAGCTCTCGCCGTTCCGTCGACCTGAGCCGATCGCGGGGAAGGCTCCACCAGCAGGATGCGAATATCGAGCACCCGCCGTGATGCGGCGCGTGATCGATAGTCCGGCCCGGATTATCGGGGGCCGTTGTGGGGTGGTCCGCAACCCATCACGAGATGCCCACCGACGGCGACACCAGTTGCCGCATACAGGACGGCGGCGAAAGTGATCGTCTCCGTCGTTGGCTATGCGGGTCGATGTTCTGTCGTTCGGTCGAGATGATCGGTGGACGGATACTGCGTGACGGTGACAGCTCCGTCGACGACGTGTAGGGTCGTGATCGCGCAGCACGGAACGCCATTGTTGATGAGGCTGGGGTCTGTGGCTCCGACGGTTTCGTCGCCGTCGACGGCGCGCAGCACGTCGACCGTGACACCGCCATGTGCGACGACTACGACCATGCCCTGGCGTGTGTGCTGCTCGATGTCGATGAGGGCGGCGACGAACCGTTTGGCGGCGTCGCTCGAAGAATCCCCGATCATCGGTCGATAGGAGGGATTGTCGGTGGACCGTCGCCATTCAGCGACGAACGCATCGAGACTCATCGTGGCGTCGTCCCAGTTCATGCGCTCTCGAAACCGGACGTCGGTCTTTGCGTCGAGCCCGATCGCGGCAGCGATCGTCGCGGCCGTCTCCCGTGCCCGCAGTAACGGACTTGTCCAGATCGATGCGATGCCGGAACGCGTGCTCGAGAGCCACGACGCGGTCATCGCCGCTTGCTGATGCCCGACGGGTGTGAGCCCGGGATCGCCCGCCGAACGGACCTTCTCACCGTGTTGGACCACCAGCACCTCGATCCCCATGACCCGACTCTATGGACGCAGCGACGTGCGCACGGAACCGATACGGAACAGCTGAACCGGCCGGTCAGCTGCGCCGTTGGGCCTGAACGATGAGGAAGTACGGCACGATTCGAGTGTCAGCGACTTCGGGATGCGCGCCGGCGGTCGGCTCATTGGCGTGCGGCTCGGCGATGGCGGTGATCTCGAATCCTGCTGCGATTGTTGCGTTCAGCCATCCCGACAGCGTTCGGCGCGCATAGGTGATCTCGAACGGTCTGACCGCAGCGCGGATCTCTGGGGGTGCGGCCCCGAACGTCCAGTTCTCCTGCACCGGGCCCTCGTGGAAGTAGTCACCGATCGCCAACGCGTAACGCTCACCGTCATCGTCGTCGGTCCAGTGGCGGACCGGTGTGGACGTCGCCGGGTGCACGACCGAGAACTGCACGAACCCGCCGGGGCGGAGCACACGAGCCATCTCGTGCAGCGTTCGCTCTGGGTCGGCGACGTCCATCAGGCTCATGAACGCCGTGACCGCATCGAACGAACTCGACGCGAACGGCACCTCCGCACCATCTCCGATGACGTGATGGATGCCCGGCCCAGCAACCGCCGCCGCACGAACGAACTGCTCGGAGATGTCGATGGCGATCGCCTCGGCACCTCGGTCTGCCAAGAGTCGGGTGTTGTGGCCCTCTCCGCAGCCGACGTCGAGGACACGCAGTCCGTGCACCGGCGGAAGCATCCCGAAGAACGCGGGTGTGTTCACGAGGTCGCGGTAGACGTCGAAACCTGCACGGGACAGCTTGATCCAGTCGGGAGCGTTCGCTTCCCAGATCGCTCGGGTGTCCGGCCGTTCCACATCGACAGGCTCGCACATCGAAGCGCCTCCCGGCAGCGCTCCGTCAAGCAGCGACGCACCTCGGGCGTTGTCGATACGGTGTTCTCAGATCGGAGGTTCGTGCATGAGCCACATATCGAAGAGCGACGAACCGGTGGCCGGCGACGACAAAGCGTCGCTGTGGTCGCGACTGGCCCGAACGGTCCTGCCGGACCGGGTCGTGCATAGGTGGGATCGGTTGCCTGAGAGCAGTCAGAAAGATGCCGCCCACTACAACATGCGGAGCGGTCTCTGACCGGTCGGATCGACGCACCTGCCGGTCAATCGAACGCGTAGCGGGTCACCTCGGCAACGGCGCTGTAGCCGATCTTGCGGTAGATCGAGTTGGACGTCGGATTGGCGAGGTCGGTGTAGAGCACGCAACGACAACCCGAGCGAAGCGTGTTCGCGGACAACGTCGCGACGAGGGCCGACGCGAAGCCCCGGTGCCGGCTGTCGGGCGGCGTGTAGACAGCCTGAACACGACACACCTGCGCGACCGGTTCGGTCACTGCGGCCATGGCGACCGGGCCATCGTGCTCCCAGATCCAGAAGTGACCAGCCGCCACACGATCGGCAACGGTGCGAGCCGGATCCAGCACCGGACCCTCGCCGGTATCGGCTCGGAACCCGCGGAACCATGCCGTGAGAAGCGCGTGATCGGCCTCGCTGGCGCGTCTGCAGAATCCGGACCCGGATGTGGCGGGTGCGGAGACGTCGGCGATCTCGTAGAGCCGCTCGCCGCGAACGGGCCGCGCAGCCGATTTCGTGCGTTCGGTCCAGAACCCGGCGAAGCGAGCCGCTGATCCGGCTTCGCCACTGACGCCGGGTTGGTGCCCGCCCGCCGCCACGATCGTGTCCACGAGCGCCTCGGCGATCTCGGCGTCCATGGGTGTGATCGTGATCACGAAGTCGAGCGGCGACTGGAACGCGACACCCGCGACATCGCCGTCGCGGACGGCGAGCCAATAGCGCCCCGGCTCGGGCCGTCTCACTCTCGCTGTGAGCAACGTGAGAACCAAGTTGTGCAGCACCGGTTCGCTCGCCAAGAACTTCCGCCCCGATTCGAGCACCTCGGCGGCGTCCTCGGTTGCCAGTACGTGCAGCGACATCCACGAAGCGTCGCGAACCAGACATCGATACACAACCCGGTTTCCCACCGCCAGCCACCCCAGGGCCAAGAGGTTCGAAGCTCGACCGGAACGGCGTGCACCGGTACTCGTCTGCTCGCCCTCTCTCCCGCCTTGGGACGGATACAGACGATGATGGACCGACGACCGGGGCGGCTCGTCGGCAAGCTACGGTCCTTCGATGGGGCATCTCGGGGTGGCGTGGGGCTATGGCGCCGGGACGGACGTGGGCAACCTCGATGATCTTCGAGCGCAAGCAACGTGGGCCCGATCCGCGGGGTTCGACAGCTTCTGGCTGTCGCAGGTCTTCGGTGTCGACCCGATCGTCGCGCTCGCCGCGATCGCCGATGAGCTTCGGGGCTTCAGCGAGGGGGGCACATCGGTGGTTCCACTCACCGGCCGTCATCCGCTCGCGTTGGCAGCAGCCGCCTTGACTGCACAGGCCGCTCTCGGTGGCCGTTTCACGTTGGGCATCGGTCCGTCACATCAGATGGTCGCAGAAGGACTGTTCGGCGAGTCCTACGACCGGCCCTACACGCGAACAGCCGAGTTCGTCGAGGCGCTCGAGTCGCTGTTCGAGACCGGCTCGGCAACGGTGAAAGGTGAGGAGATCTTCGCCAGCGGCTGGCTCACCATCGACGCGCCTGCGGTACCGATCATGCTGGCGGCGCTCGGGCCACGGATGCTTCGTTTGGCAGGTGAGCGCACGGCGGGCACCTCGCTGGGCTCGTGCGGACCGAAGACGATCAAACAGCACATCGTGCCCATCCTCAACGACGCCGCCGACCGGGCCGGTCGACCCAAACCCCGCGTGATGGCCCTGGTCGGCATCGGCATCACCGACCAGCCCGACCAACGACGCGAGCAGAGCAGCGCACGCGGCGCGATCTACGACCAACTGCCGAGCTACCGGGCCGCACTCGATCGAGAGGGCGTCAGAAGTGGAGCTGACCTGTTGCTGCTCGGATCACCCGACGAGATCCATGACGGGCTCCAACAGTACGTGGAAGCTGGCGTGACCGACTTCAGGCTCGGCCTGTACGGCGAAGATGACGACGAACGCGAAGCCACCCGATCGTTCGTCTCGACGATCCTGCGCACCTGACACCCCTGCGGAACGCCCGAACGCGCTGTTCGGACCGACACGCTCCGTGATACTGCGGCGCCACAGTTGGGCCGCAGTGTGGCGCGTGATCCGGTCGGAAGGATGTGATTATGGGCGCAGAACTCGAGCGGCTGAGTCCTCGCCAGAGTGATTGGATCGAGTACCCGCGGCACGTCCATGGTGGCGGCACATCGTCCGTCGGAGCTACGTCAGCGTCAGCTGCTTGGCCTTGCCGAGCGCGCAAACCACCCGTGTCGGCGCGATGCGATCAGCTCAGCTCACGCCGGGCCTGGCGGGTGGCGTGGTGGAGTAGCCATACTCGGGGAGAGTCGTCCGTTGGTCCACCCGCCGTGCTTGGACCCACCACCAGGCTGTCCCGAGCAGAAGCAGGACGCCAGCGGCGATGAGTGGGATCGACCATGGACTTGTCTCCCTGATGATCCGTTGGGTCTCAATCGAGTGCTGCTCGCAGAACTCCACCACCATGCCAGTGCCGGGACGACACGATCGCTCACCCATCGTGTACGACGACGAAGTCGCTCCACCGATTGCGAAACCAGCGATCAGCGGGAATGAACCAACACTCAGCAACAAGATTCGCCCGCGGAGTCGGTAGACCCGGAACTGCAGTGTGGCAACAACGCCACTCTGCTCGCGAGCGTTCGCCGCGGACCTCCATTGCATCCAGCCCGCGCCTGCGGCCATCAAGGTTGTTGCAAGCACGAGTGCGAGCGCAGCGTCCCACACCGACGATGACACGAATCGTTGTGTCTCGATACACAGCTCGAGGTCAGCCTGTTCGGGCGAGGGTGCGCATGTGCGCGTGATCTCGCGTGGGCTCCAGAACGCCAACGCGAACACGGCCATCGATGCCGCGAAGTACAGCGCGATCGCTAGCGATCCAGGCCGACCGGCTTTCGTCTGGCCGGACGCTGCTCGTCCGGATGCCAACACATGAGGCCTATCGGCAACCTGCGCTCCGTGCTTGAACCTGCGCCCAAGAGAGCCCGCTTGCGACCCGTCCGAGAGATAGCCCACAACGCATCGCCGAGGTGTCCAAAGGAGTCGGCCGATCGTTGTTATCGGCTGCGGGACTTGGGCCGCGATGCGGCGCGTGATGGATGGTCCGGGCCGGATTATCGGGTGACGATTATCGGGTGTCCGAAACGACTGAATCGCCCCCGTCTTTCTGGAGGCTCTCCTGGGCTACCTTGGACATTCGTGAACCTGCTGGGAAGGCGTATGGCGCAGCGGTTGCTGTTCGGAGTCGGCTTCTTCTTCAGCATGTTCGGTGTGCTGATGCTGATTGGACTGAGCCGGTCGCCCGAAGGCTTCCGACCGGCGCCATTTATCGGACTCGTCATTCTCGGAGCCGTGATCATGGCGGTCCCGACTCGGTGGCAGCAGCAATCGATAGCGGAAACCTGACGAACATCTCTGGGTGCCGGGTCCGTTGGTAACGTCTGGCGGCCCCGGCCGACATGACCTATCAGAGACATCTTGAAGCAGTCCTCCAGTCTCTGATCTGAACTGAACCGACGGCTTGTCTCTCTCGCGTAGGACTCGCTCGAGATCGGCACCTACGCGAGCGCTGATGTGCGCGAGATCGCTCATCGTGTCGGTTGTCCGAACGTCCTGCCCGTTCAGAGCCGGAGGGCTCGAGACATGCTTCGGGCCTCGAAGCCGCAACGCTCGTACAAGGCACCGGCGGCATGATTCGCTGCGTAGTGATCGACGTGAGCTTCTACGCAGCCCCGCTTGCGAGCCCAGTCCAAGAAACGCTCGGTCAGCATGGTCGCTACACCGTGGCGCCGGGCGCGCTCCGCGACGTACATCGTGCGAAGCACGGCGTACTCAACCGGCTGTCGTGTCGGCGAGGCCATCGTGGCGTAACCGGCGAGCAGCCCAACGACTTCGTCCTCACGGCGGGCTGCGAGCACGATTCCGTCCGGCGAGGAAATGAGATCCTCGAAATCCTTTCGGCCCTCACGCTCGGGCCATGTCGGATCGGAGAAAGGGTCGTAGCGCCCCGCATCTTCGAGGAACAAAGCCGCTTCGAGGCCAACGAGTGCGTCGATCTCAGATGGTGTGGCTTCAACGACAGCGATCATGAAGGCACCCTACGACGGTGCTCTCCATCGACCGGCCACCTTTATCGCCATGGTCGGTTGCCGAGTGGCACCCGAGCAGTGCGGCACCTACGCGCTCGCTCCGGCGCTCGAGAACGCGCGCAGTGACACCACTCGGCCTGACCCCGGTGGGCTTGGCCCGGGATCGGTGCAGGCCGGCCCGGTAGACCCGATATCGGCTTTACCGTTCGGGGAAGACGCCGGTCCAGCGATACCCGGTCCACAGTTCGCGGTGTCCGACATTGTTCGGCGACGGGTAGAGGCCGGGCGGATCCGCTGACGGGTCCGGCGCGGACACGACATTCCCCTGGGCATCGAGGACCCACAGCCCGGCCCAGTCCCAGCCGACGACGTCGTCGCCCCACGTCTTGCGCCCGGATCCGCTGCGAGGGATCCAGAGGAGTCCCTGTGTGAGCGTCTTGGTCGTATAGCCCGCCTGGAGTTCGTCGAGAAAGATCGCTCGAAACCGGCGGAGCGAGGTACGAGTCACGAAGTACCCGACCGCCAACGTCGCGATGAAGGTGATGGCCGTGATGGTTTCCTCCTGCGGCGCCAGCACGAACAACCACAGGATCGAGGCCGCCACCGAGACGGCCAGGGTCGCCACCAGCCGGGTGAAGGCCTGACGAGCGGTCTGACGTCCGTCGATCCATGGTGGCGTCGGCGGGCGGGCCGGTGTGAGGCCGGCGGAGCTCGCTTTCTCAAACCCGGCGACGTCGCGAGGCCGAGGGACGTGAGTGTGAGGTCGATCGATCACCGGTCGGGCGCGCTCACGTCTGTGACTCGTGCACGCGACCGGCGGTGATCTAGATCACTCCGCATACCGACCGCCGGCGAGAAGCGGGACCGCGCCGTCGTAGATAGTAGAGGGAGTCCCCGAACCGACGAACGGACCGAGAAGGCCCGAAGACGATTGCGATCCTGCATCAACCCAGTATCGGCATCACACAGTACGAACTGAACACCGCGATGTAGCAGGCCCCACCCATCCTGGAGAGACCGCTCCGCAAGGGGCCGACTACCCGCGCCATTCTCACCGAATGGCTACCGAGGGATGCTGCCGGCATCGTCGAGCTCTCGTGAGGACCGTGAGGTGCAGTCGTGCTGACAGGCCGGTCGTACTCGCCCGGCGTGGGGACCGGTCAGGTGAAGGGCGCCTCGGAGGTTCAACCGTGTGCAATGCCGCGCGCAATGAAAGCGACGATGACGGCTGCAACGAACGCTACTGGGACCCCAACAGCTGCCTGCCGTATCGATGGGCGACGTAGCCACCAGAGCACCCAGACAGCGGCCGCCGTACCGACAAACGCTCCACCGGCGACATCGTCTTCGAACACTGGCGGGCTCGTCCCATGCACCGTCCACCGAATGCCCCACAGCTGCCAAGCGTGACGAGCCCGAGCATGAATCCAGCCCAGGTGACGCCGACAATCACGCCCATCACCGAGCGCAACACCATGAACGCGCCCTTCGCTTCTACCGCTCCCGGTGTCGGGTCAGCGTCACTCACGACGAACACTGTGTCACCCGCAGCACGCCACGAACGCAGCACTCGTCCACAGGCCCGACCTCGCCTGCGAATATTCTCGCTCAAGCGATTGCAGGTTCAGCGGCGCTTCGGATCTGGGCGTGAGTTGAGGTAGGCCGGAGGGTCCCCGGACGCGGGCAGGGGCTCCACGAGTCTGGGTGTGTCTTACGCATCCGAGTCCGAGGAGCCCCTGTTGATCACTGACCCTACGCGCATGTGCGAACTGCTGGTCGGCCTGCCCGACGTTCACGTGATTGGTGTCGGCGACTGGCCACAGTTCTTGCGGATCGCGATCGCCACGCGAGTCGAGCGGCCTCGGTGTTCGGGGTGCGGCGGGACAGTGTGGGTGCATGATCGGATCGAGGTCGAACTCGTCGATCTGCCCTGCTTCGGCCGGCGGACGCGGTTGGTGTGGGCCAAGCAGCGGTGGCGATGCCCGAACACAGCGTGTTCGGTGGTGACCTTCGTCGAGAGCGACGATCGCATCGCTGACCAGCGGGCGGCGATCACGGATCGGGCCGGTCGGTGGGCGACGTTCCAGGTCGGTCATCACGGCCGAGCCGTGTCGGAGGTCGCGAAGGATCTCGGCTGTGACTGGCACACCGTGATGGACGCCGTCGCGCATCACGGCCGAGTGCTGATCGACGACCCGAACCGCATCGGCACCACCACTGCAGTCGGGCTCGATGAGGTCCTGTTCTGTCGGCTCGGCCGCTTCCGTCACCGGATGTGGTCGACCCAGGTCGTCGACGTCGCCCGAGGCCAGCTCCTCGACGTCGTGGCTGGTCGTGACGCTGCATCGGCGTGCGCCTGGTTCGCCGAGCGGCCCGCCGAGTGGTGCGAGACGATCCAGTGGGCGACGCTCGATCTGTCGGGCCCGTATCGGGCCGTGTTCGACACGATGCTCCCGCAGGCGGTGCAGATCGCGGATCCGTTCCACGTGGTGAAGCTCGCGAACCACGTGCTCGATGAGACCCGCCGCCGGGTGCAGAACGAGACGTTGGGGCATCGTGGCCGCAAGGACGATCCGCTCTATCGGATCCGCAAGCTGATGACGATCGCGCATGAGCGCCTCGATGGTGAGGCCGATGCGAAGCTGCGCGGCCTGCTCGAGGCCGGAGATCCTCGAGGCGAGGTCCGCATGGCCTGGCATTCCAAGGAGGTGGTGCGGTCGATCTACGAGATCACCGATCCCAACCTCGCTGTCGAGTTCGTCGCCCAGCTCGGCGTCGATCTCCAAGACGACTCCTGCCCGCCAGAGGTCCAACGGTTCGGGCGGACGATCACCCGCTGGCGGCACCAGATCTCGGCATGGCATCGGGCACGGTTCACGAACGGACCGACCGAGGCCGTCAACAACCTGGTGAAGCGGGTGAAGCGAGTCGCGTTCGGGATCACGAACTGGACCAACTACCGCACCCGAGCACTGCTCTACGCCGGCCGGCCCAACTGGTCCCTGCTCAGCACGAACTCACGCTGAGATCCGAAGCGCCGGTTCAGCTCGAAATCGCCGGCACCGACGCAACGTCGACTGCTCGACTGTCGGCGCATTGTGGGCGGCCAAACTGCCGCTCGCATAGCGCAAAATCGCACCTCGGCAATGAGACGCAAGCCGTCCGAGAACGGCACCTCGGATCGGTCAAGCCCGCTCGTAACGCGCGGTCCGGGCGTGAGACTCCGGGACCGGCCGAACGACGCTCTCCGCTGCCGGATAGCGGGTGGGCTGCAACCCGTTGGGCGTATGTCGATACGCATTTGATGGCCGGCGATCGGTGAAACGCGGATGTTCCCGAGCCCACGGCAGAAAACTGGCGACGCCCGGCCTGCTGGGGGGAAGCGGCCGGGCGTCGAGAGCGTGTCTCAGCGACACGATGTCTTGGAGGACAGACATATGTTCTTCGGTGCGGTCAACCACCTTGGATGAGAATCTGTTCCCAGGCCACACAGGTCCGGGGTACCCGGCTCCGAGCTGATCCTCGCCGGGGTGCTCTCGATATCGACCGGCGTCGATTGGAAACCGTCCGATTTCGTCGGTGGTCTCAAGGGATCAACGCAACACTCGGGATCGTAGGTGACGAACCGGATGCGAATACCGAGCGGGTCGCCGTGAGCACCGTGCCGGATCCTGAGCGGGTCTGAGACCGTCGCGGCGCTGCGAATATCGGGCGCTCGACTTGGCCGAACCCGAGTGGTCGGGTTGTCTGGGAAGGCGTGATTCTGCGTGGCGATATGTGGCGCGTCCTCGATCTTCGCTCTCGGTACGTTCTCAACGTGTGTCGACCCCCAACCACAGGCAGGCCGGACTGAAGCGGTGAGTGACCCCTTCGGTTTCTCGTGGACTCGACGGAAGAACGGCGATGTCGTCATCGAGCACCATGGCCGACGGGCCGCAGTGTTACGTGGCCGCAAGGCTGAGGACTTCGTCGACGACGTGGCCGTAGGGAACGACCAAGACGTGATGGCGAGGGCAACGGGCAACTACAAGCGCGGCAACGAGCGAGAGAGTCGGAACCACCCACGGAACGGCTGAAGACCTGAACGTCGTGTGTAACCGTTCGGGCCGTTGGCGCCGGTGAAGGGCTGCGTCACGATTGGGCCTGACGAGCGGGCCGTTCGGGGTGTGAAACGTGGTGACGCGCGTGCGTTGTCGGGTGCCGTGGACACTGCGAGGTCAGTTCGTTGTGCTCTGTCCGGGAGATACGGCCGGCGGCGCGGCCGCACTTCAGTGGCGGGGGCCGCGTTCGAGCAGTTCGCCCAGTTGGCGTGACGTCCAGCGCAGGTTTTCGGTGTCGCCAAGGGTCGCGTACCAGCCGAGGTGACTGGCGCCGATCTGGAGTTCATAGACGTGGTGGCGGACACCCACGTCGACTGCATCGGACGCCGACAGAGTGGGTACGACCCGCTCCCACAGGTCGAGCGCTCCGATGCCCTCATGCCACCGGCCCCAGAAGGTGCACCACGCGAGGTCGTAGATGGCGTCGCCCCATGTGGAGCACTTCCACGAGAACACCGCAGTGACGGCGTCGGCCGGCGGCGTGACGAGGACGTTGTAATGGAGGAGGTCGGAATGAACGAGCTCTCGTCGATCGGGACACGCATCGAGCAGTGAGCGGATGCGGTGGTCAACAGCTCGGAACGTCTGTTCCGCGGTGGCGTCGGCAGCGAGAAGTGGCCGCCACCCTGCCGTGTGGTGATCGGGTCTGTCGGTGATTCCGGCGAGCAGCCAGTCTCGCCACGCCGGCGTGACGATGTCGGTGTCGGGCACGGCCCGGAGCCCGGCGAGGAGCTCGACGACGGTCGGGGCGAGAGCGTCCGCCTCGTCAGGGCCGACCTCCTCTAGGAACCGGCCGCGGTGTCGACGCGAGATCGCGAACCAGCGACCGAACCCCTCCCCGATCGCGAACACCTCGGGCACCGGGAGCGCCGGCGACCCGTACCGCATGGCGAACTCGTCGTCACGGAACCCGTCGGGCTCGTCGTTGATACGGAGAACCAGCTCGTTGTCGCCGATCCGATAGCCGTACGCCGCGGACCAGAACCCACCACCAAGCACCTCGAGGTCCGTCGGGTCTGCGCCGTGGTGCGCGCGCAAGAACCCGACGACTTCAGCATCCGAGGGCCTGTTGTCGCTCGGCCGGATCGGCGCCACGACCGCGTCAGGATTGCGGTTCGCTTCGTCGGCAGGATCGTCCGGGTTCGATCGGGTCACTGCTGGTGAAGTCTGCCAGCAGCACAGTGCCTGACACGACGAAGTTGACGTCAAGTGCTCCCGCCCTCGCAAACCCATCGCTGGAAACTCGGAGCAAAGTCCACCGCGATTATCTCGTGTCACGCTTGGGCCGTGATGCAGTGCCCGGTGCGTCCGCAGATTGGGGTTTACGAGCGTGGAAGTGTGCGGACGCGGCGGGTGGATGACATGCAGGACTAGAAATCTGTCGCCACTTCAACGAGCCGGTGTGGTTGGATCGAAGAGTGGCACACGACATCACCGTTCCTCGGAAGGCTCAGCCCGGTGACGCTGTGGCGATCGTGTCACCCTCGTTCGCCGCACCGGAATTCTTTCCAGCGGTGCACGAACAAGCAATGCAACGGCTCACTGCGATCACCGGGCTGGTACCGGTGGAGTATCCGACAACCCGGAAGACTTCGAGCCCGCAGGATCGTGCACGTGATCTGAACGCAGCGTTCGCTGATCCGAGTATTCGGGCGGTCCTGGCCGTGGCGGAACCTGTCAAGCCGTTTGAGACATTTCTAGTTTGAGTGGATGAGGGCTTCGCGTTGGGGCTGGTTGATCCACGCGACGGTTGGCAGCTTCGGGGGTTCGGGCCGGCGATGCCGGAACCGTGCGGGGTTGGTGGCGTAGGCGGCGTCGAGGGTGACGGCGCGTTGTTCACGGATTTCGGTGGCGGTGCCATAGTGGACCGAGGCCGGGGTGTGCAGCCCGATGCCGGCGTGGCGGTGGACGTGGTTGTAGTGGTCGAAGAACGTTTCGCAGAACGCTCTTGCGTCGGCGATCGAGCCGAACCGGTCGGGGAACGCCGGACAGTATTTGAGGGTCTTGAACTGGGCTTCGGAGTACGGGTTGTCGTTGGAGACGTGCGGACGTGAGTGGGATCGGGCGACACCGAGATCGACGAGCAACTGCGAGACCGGCTTGGAGGTCATCGAGCTGCCGCGGTCGGCGTGCAAGGCGAGTTGTCCTTTGATGATGTTCTGTTCGCGGTAGGCGGCGTCGATGAAGTCGGCGGCGAGGTCGCCGGTCTCGGCTGCGGCGACGCACCAGTTGACGACGTAGCGGGAGTAGATGTCGATGATCACGAACAGCTCGTAGTACTCGCCACGGTTTGGGCCTTTCAGTTTCGTGATGTCCCATGACCACACGGCGTTCGGGCGCGTGGCGATCAGCTCAGGTTTCTTCTTCGCTGGGTGGGTGCGTTGGCGGCGACGTTCACGGCTTTCGCCGGCGATACGCAACAGGCGATACATGGTCGAGATCGAGCACAGATAGATGCCGTCGTCGAGCAGGCGCGCCCAGATCTGGGCGGGTGCGAGATCACAGAACTCCGGCGAGCGCAGCACGCCCAGCACGTGTTGACGCTCGGGCTCGGTCAGCTTGTTGGGCGGCGCCGGACGCGGCACGGGCGGTCCCAGCTTGGGTGGGCGGCAGTGTCGGTAGTGCGTCGCTCGCGGCTGACCGAGCAAGGCGCATGCCTGTTTCGTGGACGTCAGCGCGGTGAGCTCTGCGAGGTGGGTGTCGATCACTTCTTGAACTTCGGATCGATGTCCGCGCTCTCGGAGAGCAACTCCAAGAGCGCGTGTGCTTTTCCCGTGATCTCCAACGCCAACCTGGTGCGTTCCAGCTCGGACTCGAGTCGGGCGTTCTTCTTGCGGAGCCGGTCGAGCTCGATCTGCTCGGCGCTGCGCCGCCGAGCACCCGTGGCGGTCGGCTCGGTGGCTTGGCGGCGCTGGTTGCGCCACTCGGAAATGTGCGAGGTGTACAAACCCTCGCGACGAAGCAGCGCCCCGCGTTCCTCGCGATCAGCGGCGTCGTACTCGTCGACGATCCGGTTCTTGAACTCGGCGGAGAACCGCCGACGAGTCGCTTTCGCTGGCGGATCGCCAGCATCGTGGTGTCCGTTCACACCCCCATTGTGGGCGCGATCGAGCAACGTGGTTGAGGTCATCGTCATCAGTCAGGGTTCCTTGTTCTCGCCCCGGATGGACAGTGAGCACCGGCATCACCGGCGTCTCACCTCAGCCTGACAGACAGGGTGGTGGGCGGCGAGGATCAGATCACCGTCATTCCGCACCTCGACCCGGACGTCGTTCGCGCGGATCCGAAGCCGTTCCTCGGCTACAGCGACAACACCAACATCTTGAACTGGCTGTGGTGCCACGGAGTGGCCGGCTTCTACGGCGGCTCGACCCAGGTACATCTCGGCCCCGGACCCGCTGTCGACGCGTGCCATGCCGCTTCCCTGCGGGCCGCGCTCATCACCGGCGAACGCGTCGAGATCACCGAACCTGGAGAATCCGAGGACATCGGCAAACCATGGGACGAACCAGCAGCGCTGACCGAGTACGGCACTCGCGAACCAACCGAGCCGTGGGTGTGGGCGGGCGCGGAGCGGTCAGTGACGGGGCGAACCTGGGGCGGATGCGTTGAAGTGATCCAATGGATACTGACCGCCGGCCGGTTCCCCGTGGATCCGTCCGTCCTCGACGGTGGCGTGCTGCTGCTCGAGACAAGCGAAGAGCTGATCCCAGCGCACGAGTTCGGCTGGATCATGAGATCCCTCGGCGAACGCGGTGTGCTCGCTGCAGTTGACGCCATCATCGTGGCGCGACCCCCCGGAGAAGAGATCCACACCAAGCGCACCTCCAGTGAGCGTGAAGCGCATCGTGCGGAGCAACGCAACACTGCGCTCGAGATCGCTCACCGGTACAACCCGGACGCCGTCGTGTGTGTCGGGCCCCCGTTCGGGCACACCCGACCACAGTGGATCGTGCCGTACGGCGGAACCATGACCATCGATGGCACCCGCCGCAGGATCTGGGCCGAGTACAGCTGACCACCTCAACCAACGCCTCGCACGCGCGCACCTGCAGGGATACTCCAGCGCGCTGCTTGGATTGATATGGAGGTGATCGACGCATGCGCCTCGCCTTGACCACACCGGCGTCGATCACCTCCATATCAATCCTTATGCCGGACCCGAGTGGCCTGATCCGTGGGGGCGACGTGATTACGCGGTTCCTTACCGAGTGCCATTACGGGATTTCTCGCCCCAAGGCACCGTCAGAGTTGCGCCCGGGAGGGGCTGGCGTGAGGTGAGACCCTCGTAGTGGTCCAGTCGTTGTGCGACTCTGAAACAGAGGAGCAACGACCATGACCAAGA
This sequence comes from Ilumatobacteraceae bacterium, assembly GCA_963710625.1. Lineage (GTDB taxonomy): Bacteria > Actinomycetota > Acidimicrobiia > Acidimicrobiales > Ilumatobacteraceae > Sva-07. Next base: position 90,548 of record CAVQBG010000001.1, read on the forward strand.
AGCGCCGGCGTCACACGCCGGATCAGATCATCCGCAAGTTGGCCGAGGGCAACCGGCTGCTGGCGGCGGGCCAGGACCTCGACGAGGTGTGCCGGCATTTGGAGACGACACCGTCGACGTGGCATCGGTGGGTCGCTCAGTACGGCGGCATGAAGGCCTCCGACGCCAAACGGCTGAAGGAGCTCGAGGCCGAGAACGCCCGACTGAAGAAGCTGCTGGCCGAGGCCGAGCTCGACAAGTCGATGCTCAAGGAGCTCGCGGAGGGAAACTTCTGACCCCGAACCGCAAGCGTGCAGCAGTGACGAAGCTGCGCGAGCGGTTCGGGGTCTCGGAACGACGAGCGTGCAGGCTGGTCGGTCAGCACCGCTCCACCCAGCGGCTCGACCCGCCGCCGTTGTCCGACGAGGAACGACGGCTGCGCGAGTTCCTGCGTGACTTCGCCAAGCGGCGACCCCGGTGGGGTTGGCGGCGTGCGGCGAAGGCGGCCCGCCGCGCCGGCTGGCGGGTCAACGACAAGCGGGTCCGGCGCCTGTGGCGTGACGAAGGACTCCGCGTCCCACAAAAGAAGCGCAAGAAGCGCCTCACCGGCATCGGGACTCACGTCGGAGCGATGTGCCCGATCGTGCCGAACGCGCTGTGGGCGTTGGACTTCCAATTCGACGTCACCGTCGACGGCCGCACCTTGAAGATGTTGAACGTGATCGACGAGTTCACCCGCGAAGCTCTCGCCATCGAGGTCGACCGATCGATTGACGCCGACGGCGTCGTGGCCGTCTTGGACCGGCTCGCCGTTCTCCGCGGCGGTGCACCGGCGTTCGTACGGTTCGACAACGGCCCCGAGTTCATCGCCCACGCTGTCGCGGACTGGTGCCGCTTCAACGACTGCGACAGCATGTTCATCGATCCCGGCTCGCCATGGCAGAACGCCTGGATCGAGAGCTTCAACGGCCGCTTCCGCGACGAGCTGCTCAACCTGTGGCAGTTCGACAGCCTCATCGAAGCCCGCGTGATCATCGAGGACTGGCGGAACGACTACAACCTCAACAGACCCCACACCGCCCACGGCGAACTCACCCCTTCCGAGTTCGCCGTCCAATGGACCACCATCAACCAACCCAAAGCCGCATAGCGACTGGACCAACTACCGGGTCCCCCTCAGGCGCCTCAGGTCTACGCGATAGCCCGTCATCATGATGTGCGACGTCGCCCCATTGGCGAGCCGGTGCATGTGATCGCAAGTAGTTTCGTTCGGTGAACCTGGATTCGGCGCGCGACGTGATTGAGGACGCTTGGGAGCATCGCGAAGCACTCGATGTTGCTGGAAGGCGGGCGATCCGCGACGAGGTCGATCGGGTCCTTGCCGCCTTGGATACCGGCGAGCTGCGGGTGGCCGAGAAGAGCTCAGGCCACTGGGTGGTCAACCAGTGGGTCAAGAAGGCTGTCGTGCTCTCCTTCGCGATCAACGACATGGAACTGATCGCCGGCGGGCCGGGCGGAGCGAACTGGTGGGACAAGGTGCCATCCAAGTTCGCTGGATGGAGCGAGAGTGACTTCCGCAAGGCGGGGTTTCGCGCGGTCCCGGGATCGATCGTTCGCCGTGGCGCCTTCGTTGGCAAGGGTGCGGTCCTGATGCCGTCGTTCGTCAACATCGGCGCGCACGTAGGCACTGGCACAATGGTCGACACGTGGGCATCGGTCGGATCCTGCGCACAGGTCGGAGCGAACTGTCACCTGTCAGGAGGCGTAGGACTCGGTGGCGTGCTGGAACCATTGCAGGCGAGCCCGACCATCATCGAGGACAACTGCTTCATTGGCGCACGCAGCGAAGTGGTCGAAGGCGTCATTGTTGGTGAGGGGTCTGTGCTTTCCATGGGCGTGTTCATCACAGCCTCGACGAAGATCGTTGACCGGCAGACTGGTGAGATCTTTCGTGGTCAGGTGCCGCCCTACTCAGTCGTCGTGCCCGGGACGCTTCCAGGCGCGCCGCTACCCGACGGAACTCCAGGGCCGTGGTTGTCCTGCGCAGTCATCGTCAAGCGCGTCGATGAGCAGACCCGCTCCAAGACGTCGGTGAACGACCTCCTCCGCGATTGACCGGTCGCATCAGCTCGCAGTTCGGGGGGCACCGGTGCTTGGTCCGGTCGGTGGGCGTTCAGGCGGAACGTGATTACGTGACGTCGCAGTGGGGCCGTTCTGCGGTGCGCTCGCATAGGAGTCGATCGGATTACGGAGCGGATGTTATGCGTCGGTGGTCGGCGAGCAGATTGCCGGGTCGCGAGCGGGTAAGAGCGCCGCCGGCCTCCGTCGCTATGGGCGCCAAGATCTGACCTTGTGGGACCGGTGGGATCGACGTTGCTGAACTCGGGAGGGATCGGGTCGAATCATCCAGTGGTGGGGTCGTCGCTCTCGATGTCGAAAGATGCATCGAAGCCACGGCGCCGCAGTTCGTCGCGAATCTCGGCCAACGCGGCTGCGCTGGCAGTCCCGAAACGCGCACCATATAGGCCGAGTTGCTCTGAGTCGAAGTGGATCTCGCCGCCGAACTCGGAAATCGCAGCTCGGAGCACGTCGTCCCGCTCGCCAGGCTTGACGATCACCAGATCGGTGGAGCTCACGCTGACGAGGTCGCCGACATCCGGGCCGGGCGGGAGCGAGGTGATCGTGTCGCTGCTCACCTCCAGCGAGTCCGTGGGAGCCGGCGTCGACGGCTGGACCGCCGGTATCGACTCCTCGTTGGCGGGTGGCGCGGCCGTCGACGCCGGCTCGGCATCCGAACCACATCCGCTCGCAATCACGAGCATCAGCGCGAAGAACGCTGCGCCTCCACGGCCTGTTGATCTAGAGCAGTGAGAGAAGCTCCACGATTGCATCTGACAACGACCTTCCATCCTCAAGTTTGACGTACGAGCCGTTCGTGAGAGAGACCCACGACCGCCAATACGGTTCCATCGTCGATCCGCCGGACGAATCCACATGGAGTAGACGTATGCCGGCGGCGTTCAGTTCCCCGAGCGCGTCATCTTGAAAGTCGATGTCGTCGTCGCCGCAGTCGATGGTCGCGTTTCGTCCGGGGTCGACCCCGGTGTCGCCGGACAGCACGCCGCCTTCGACGCCTTGGTTGATGTCGGTGTCGTGGGGCACGTTGTCGCCGAAGTTCACGATGAGGCGGAGGGCGTCGGGCCGCCACCCGAGGGTTGCGCCGGTGTCGTCCTGAGCGATCTCCCAGAGCGCTCGTCCGTAGGACTCCGGCCCGTCAGCGCCGTTTCCGAGCGTCAGCCCGTTGATCGCCGCATTGACGCTCGCTGTGTCGTCCGTGAGGACACGGTTCAATCGGAACGGCTGGTCGCTGGAAGCTCCGTATGTCGAGCTGTACGACGAACCAACGCACGCCGAAGACGAGAAGAACCCGGGGTAGTCCTCGTAGGAGACAACCGAGTAGCGGAAGTCGGTTCCCGGGGCCGCGTCGGCGAGCGTGTCGACGACGTCGTTCATCTCGGTCTTTGCCTGATTCAGAACACCACCCATCGACCCGGTCAGATCGAGCGCTAGTACGATATCGACCTCGTCCGGCAGATCGATGATCCCGGAACATTCGACGGCCGCCCTTGCGTTGATCGTTCGGAAATCATGACCCGGGACCTCGGTCCCTTCCCGCTGCGAACCGCTCACGATGCACGACTTCACGTCCGCCGCCGCCCGGGTCGGGTCATCGGCGAGCACGAGTGCCGCCAACCCGGTGACATGAGGTGCCGCCATCGACGTACCGTTCTTGAACCCGTAGTTGTCATCGCACCCGAAACCGAGGAAGCACCCAGTGCGGGGCTCGGTGGAATAGATGTCGACACCGGGTGCGGCGACCGAAACGAACTCGCCGCTGTTCGAGAAGCCGGCCAGATTGCCGTCGCGCCCGATCGCAGCAACCGCCATCGCGTTGGTCGGGAAGCGGCCGGCCATTCCGCCCGGGGCAGTGTACAGCGAGTTGCGCCCACAGTCGTTACCCGCCGCGACGACCCAGAGGATGTCGGCGTCGATGCGGTCTCCGTAGATGACTGCCCGGCCGAAGATGTCGTTCGCCTCAGTGGCGGAATCGGCCAAAGTCGTCTCGTCGATCGTGCAGTTGCCATTCTCGATGTAGTTGAGGCTCATGTTGGCGACGCGAGCCCCGTCGTCGATCGCCTTGACCATCTCGCCGGCGGTGACGAGCGCCGTATTGCCGGCCCCGTAGAACTTGATATCACAGTCCCAGATGACGCCGGTGATGCCCTTGTTGTTATCGCCCTCTGCGCATGCAGTGCCGGCGACGTGAGTACCGTGCGAGCCGCTGCCGTTGCGCGCCTTGCGCGACACGTTGTCGTTGAGATCGGTGTGATCCTCGTCGTTACCGAGGTCGATGATCGCGATCTGGATATCCTCGTCACCGGTCACGATGTCCCACGCGCCGGGCGCGTCGATCCACTCAAGGCCCCAGTTGTTGCCACCCGGGTTCTCGACATCCCAGTCGTCCCACTCGCTGTCGTCGGGGACGACGGTGTCGACGTCCTGGTCGACGTAGTTGCGCGACGCGAACTCGACGTCGACGATCGCTTCCGCAACAGCGATCAGGTCACCGAGATCGTCGATGTCGGCGCCGGGCACTCGGATCTGGTAGAGGTTTGCGCCGGGCACCGACCCGGTGAAGACCCCGGAGAGAGCAGCAGCAACCTCACGCGCCGTCGCCTCTGGGTCGGCTGCATCGAGCGAGACACCGACGACGATCTCGTCCTTGACGATGGCGAGACCCAGCGCGTCGATTCCAATCCGATCGGGGCTGGGATCCGTGGCGGCCGACGGGATGACCGATGCGTCGGGCGCGACCACGGTGATCCGCAGCGGAACGGCTGGGCCCACGTTGCCAGAGCCGAGTTTCAACCGCATAGATCCTTGGAGCTTTCCAACGGTGTCGGAAGCCGGTGTGACGGATGCCGGGATTGAGTAGTGGTCTGGGCCATCGGTATCGGCGCCATCCACATCGACCGTCATCGATGCTGCAGCCTTGCCGGTGATCTCCACCCGCAGCGCCTCGTCGGTGTCTGGGACGACCCATTTGAAACCGATCTCGAGATTGGTGACCGTGCCGGCAACCGCCGTGACCGTCAGCGGACGCTCGTCCCACTCAAAGTCGGTCTTGAGTGCGTTGCTCGGGAGCACGGCGACGGCCTGAGTGAGCGCAAACGTCGCCCCCGCCAGCGCAATCATTCGAAACTTCTTCATGGCACTCGTCCCCCTCGGCGCATCCGGCTGATCCATGTCCAGCAAGAATTCAGTCACCTTAGCCCGTAGAAGGTCCCTATCAAGGCGTGCAAGGTCGCGTGGCGGTTCTCAACACATTGCATCGCCCGAATCGTTCGGGCATGTCAGAGATCGTCGATGTGGGAGGGTTTTCGATACCCGGTTGACGATGCCCGCGATGTGCCGTTGGAGGGAGCCCGAATCGCTCGGGCCCCTTCGACCGGATGACCCGCTCGAGAATGCTCGAACGTCAAACCTCGTTGGAGTTACGCCGCTCGGCACGGTTTCGACCGACTCCCACCACGGAGATGGACGCAGTTCATCAAGCAGTCTGAACCGGAACCCCGGCTCGCCGGGGTCGGCAACACCGATGAGGATCTCTGATCCGAAGATCGCCAATCGTTCCTGGCAGACACCGCAAGCCACCAGAACCGATGCGCCCGAGGCTTGCGTCCAGCGGACACAGATGCTCGCAGTGAACTTCCGGCCCCTGCGATGCGCGTCAGCTATCGGCCCCCGTTTCGGCGCACAGGCATGCACTATCGACCATGGCGTCGACCCACACGCCTGTCAGAACCGCTTCGTCGTCGGTGAGTGCTGCTGCGCGAACGCCTTCACGGTCCGCGTTCTGCTCTGCCTGTCGAGTCGCCACTTCGAGCGCTGCCTCGTAGAGAGCGTGCTCACCATCGGGATCCATCGGCTGAGCCTTTTCAGGAGCCTGCTCGCTTGAGCCAGCCGCACAGAACAACGTGCACTCGAGCAGCTTCAAACCGCTCGTACCGGCACGACTGCGAGCGGCGGACCGCTCCAGATCGCGGAATCGTGGCCATGTTCGTTGAGTGGATCCTGGCAAGACTTCGGAGGCGCCGAAGGAACAGTGTTCACGCGACTGAAGCGGCTGGGCCCACATGGGCGCTCTCGACCTCGCCTCACCAGAGCGAAGGGAATCCGAGCCCAGTGGTCATCTCGTTGCCGCCAGTGTGGAGCGCGGCCAACCGCTTGAGTGGGTCGGCGTAGTAGCCGAGTTCGTTGGCCGGGATTGACTGGGGGTGTTCGTCTGGCGGACCCCATTCTCCTGGTGCTCGATTGCGATAGGCGCGGCGGTTCGCCTCCTGGAAGTAGTCGTAGTCGGTGGGTTGGCCGATTCTGGGGTACCACAGGTACGCCGTGAGCTCGGAGACGTCGCTACACGTCTCCGTGATCTCCGTTCGATTGTCGAGGTTGAGTTTGGGCCGACGATCGGCGAACTCGACGAACGACCGTAGTTCGGAGATTCCGATACTGCAGACGTACAGGAGCGCAAGCTCAGTGATCGCGTGCCAGTGCTCGCTACGTAGGAACAGCCCGGCTTGAGGGGGACCCGGTAGTTGGTCCAGTCGCTATGCGGCTTTGGGTTGGTTGATGGTGGTCCATTGGACGGCGAACTCGGAAGGGGTGAGTTCGCCGTGGGCGGTGTGGGGTCTGTTGAGGTTGTAGTCGTTCCGCCAGTCCTCGATGATCACGCGGGCTTCGATGAGGCTGTCGAACTGCCACAGGTTGAGCAGCTCGTCGCGGAAGCGGCCGTTGAAGCTCTCGATCCAGGCGTTCTGCCATGGCGAGCCGGGATCGATGAACATGCTGTCGCAGTCGTTGAAGCGGCACCAGTCCGCGACAGCGTGGGCGATGAACTCGGGGCCGTTGTCGAACCGTACGAACGCCGGTGCACCGCCGCGGAGAACGGCGAGCCGGTCCAAGACGGCCACGACGCCGTCGGCGTCAATCGATCGGTCGACCTCGATGGCGAGAGCTTCGCGGGTGAACTCGTCGATCACGTTCAACATCTTCAAGGTGCGGCCGTCGACGGTGACGTCGAATTGGAAGTCCAACGCCCACAGCGCGTTCGGCACGATCGGGCACATCGCTCCGACGTGAGTCCCGATGCCGGTGAGGCGCTTCTTGCGCTTCTTTTGTGGGACGCGGAGTCCTTCGTCACGCCACAGGCGCCGGACCCGCTTGTCGTTGACCCGCCAGCCGGCGCGGCGGGCCGCCTTCGCCGCACGCCGCCAACCCCACCGGGGTCGCCGCTTGGCGAAGTCACGCAGGAACTCGCGCAGCCGTCGTTCCTCGTCGGACAACGGCGGCGGGTCGAGCCGCTGGGTGGAGCGGTGCTGACCGACCAGCCTGCACGCTCGTCGTTCCGAGACCCCGAACCGCTCGCGCAGCTTCGTCACTGCTGCACGCTTGCGGTTCGGGGTCAGAAGTTTCCCTCCGCGAGCTCCTTGAGCATCGACTTGTCGAGCTCGGCCTCGGCCAGCAGCTTCTTCAGTCGGGCGTTCTCGGCCTCGAGCTCCTTCAGCCGTTTGGCGTCGGAGGCCTTCATGCCGCCGTACTGAGCGACCCACCGATGCCACGTCGACGGTGTCGTCTCCAAATGCCGGCACACCTCGTCGAGGTCCTGGCCCGCCGCCAGCAGCCGGTTGCCCTCGGCCAACTTGCGGATGATCTGATCCGGCGTGTGACGCCGGCGCTTCTTGGTCATGGTCGTTGCTCCTCTGTTTCAGAGTCGCACAACGACTGGACCACTACGAGGGTCTCACCTCAGGCTCGGCCTGGGTCGACGTAGTCGTATCCGGTTGCCGTGGCGTGCACGTAGGCGGACAAGAACCGATAGTGCACCTCGAGCTGCAGCGACTCCCGCTCATCGATCCGATCGTTGAGGTGCAGATTTCCGACCAGAGAGGACCATCGGAGATAGTCGCGGTAGAGCCCGCTGTTCTTGCTTGCCCACTCGCGGAGCCGGTCTGGATCTGAGAATGGTCCGGCGAGTTCAGCCTGAGATCGCGCTGGGCCAAGCATTGCGTCGTGGTGTTCGAGCACGGGATAGTACGGCGACATCTGCTCGACGACGTCTCCTTCGTCGTTGACGACCGGGTGCCCGATCCGTACCAGGCGTGCGCCCTTCCTGGTCTGTTCGAAGGCCACAACGTTCTTCGTCCAGTCGCCACTTCCGGATTCGTACTCGGCCTTGAGCTCCTCGAAGGCAGCAGCCTCTGTGTTGAAGTACTGCTCGTAGCGGTCGGCGAGGAGAAGGAGCTCGTCGAGGCTGGTGTGTTCCAGCGCCGTTCGAAGAACCACGAATGCCGATGCGACGTGTGTAGTCGTCAGCTCTGTGGCTGCTCTGAGATGGTCAGCCAGCCAGCCAGCGCGCTCGGCGAACTGCATGTGGTGGCCCCACACCGACTGTCCGTCCGTGCTCCCCAGTGCACCGCTGAGCGCCCCCAAGTGCTCTACGAGGCGCCGGGCGGCCGCCGTGAGCTCCGGGTGCTCCGCCTCAATCGAGTCTGTCCTTTGAAGGAACCTCATGTGCCAGTCTCGTCTACTCCAAGAGATCGGCCCGCGCATCGAACAGGGCCGTCGGCAGAACCCACAACCGCTCAGTATTGACGGGCACCAAACCTCGTTCGACCCGGTCAGGTACGGCACGTATCGATCGGTCGCCACGAGGCGAGCCTGATCGATAATCCCGTCGCGAAACGCTCTCGCCCGCGCCGCACCGCCGGCGAAGTCGGTCGCCTCGTGGCCCGATCGACCCACCGCATAATCACTGTCCTTGGGGTTCCGACATGAACTTCGGGATGCGGGTCGGCGACAACGAACCTGACGCGCTGGCTTCGATCCTGGTCGTGCGGCTCAGCCGGCGCTTTGCTCGCAGGGTCACGGAGAGTGGTCTCGGCGCCGGCATTACGGAATGATGAACGCCGTGCGCCGCGTCCTCCTCGCGTCCTACGCCCCCTGGTCGACGAAGGCGCATATGCCCTGAGCAGGGCATATGCGCCGAAATTCTCGTGGAGCTGGGGGGAATCGAACCCCCGTCCATCAGCCGGTGAACGAACCTGCTACGACCATTCCCGGTATTGCCACTGACGCTGTGACACCGACGGGTCGGCTGTCCGCTCGAGGCGGACCACGCGCCGTCTTTCCGACAAGTCAGCGGTCTTTCTCGCCGTCAGCAGTCTTTCCTGCGGTCATCCCTCACTTCTGTTGCCGGGCTGTGATGGATTGGCCCCGTGCGACATTTCTGCTCACGATGACTCTTCGCTCACTTGATGTGAATCAGGCGGCGAGAGCGAACTGCTCATCGGCAATTCTTTTGGTTCCCCCGTTTAGCGAGTCTGAGGAACTCGGGTCGCAAACTCGAACAGCGTTACTGACGTCGAAACCAGTCAGCCCCGTGATCGATATGTAGGTGTCGAGATCGGTTGCTGACCGATCGCGGCCACCTCACCCTAGCGGCGCCGCATGCCGGCAGCTCTGTGAGACCCCTTCGTCATGATGGGCGGCATGGAGACCTTGGGTTTGATCGACCGGCTGCGGCGAGTGGCGGCGGTGCGCTCCGACCTCGCTGCGAAGTCGATCGAGCAGCTCGAGTCCGCGCTCGCCGAACTGCGCGGGGTGCGGTCGTGGGTCGACGCATCGGAGGCGGCGCTGGTGTCGGAAATCGCTCGGCAGAGTTCGTTCCCGGAGTCGACGATCAGCGCAGCCTCCAGGGGTTCGCTCGCCGAGGCATCGAAGACGATCGGCCGTGCGCGCACCCTTGATGCTGTGCCGGGCTTCGCTGGCGCTCTCGACCGGGGGACCGTCACCGCTGGTCATGTCGACCAACTCACGCGGGCAGGCGTGTCGCTCAGCGAATCGCAGCGTGCCGAGCTGCTCGCCCGATGTGAAGGACTGCTCCCCGTTGCGGAGGCCGCCACCGTCGAGCAGTGGGGACGGCGAGTTCGCGACGAGGCTCGGCGGCTCGCCGCAGAGACCGAGATGGATCGCCTGGAGCGTCAACGGAGAGCCACGTCGCTTCGTTCCTGGGTGGACGGTGAGGGGATGTGGAACATCCGCGGCAAGTTCGATCCGGTGACCGGGGTGAAGATCGCCGCACGTCTCGATTCCGCTGTCGAAGCGCTCTTCGCCGAGCAGGCGCCGCCGACCTGCCCGTCCGACCCTGTCGAGAAGCAGCACCATCTCCGGGCGCTTGCGCTGACGCGGCTCCTCGACGAGTCCGGTGTCTCACGCAAGCCGGGGCGCTCGGAGTTCGTCGTCGTGATCGATGCCGGCGGTGCAGCGGCGGCCGTCGTCGCCGGACCTCCGGCGGCGACCGTCGACTGGCCGATTCCGGTCGAGGTGCCGTGGCGGGTGCTCGCCGACCTCGCCGGGGATGCCGACGTCCACGCGGTGGTCGTCCGCAATGGCGTGGTCCTGCACGCCCCGGGCTCGCTCGACCTCGGCCGCACCACCCGCATCGCGAACCGGGCTCAGCGGCGGGCGCTGCGCGGGCTGTACGCCACCTGTGCGATCCCGGGTTGTTCCACTCACTACGACCGCTGCAATCTCCACCACGTCGTGTGGTGGCGACACGGCGGCGCCACCGATCTGGACAACTTGCTCCCGCTGTGCAGCCATCACCATCACAAGGTGCACGACGATGGTTGGCAGTTGTCACTCGGCCCCCACCGTGCACTCACCATCGAGTGTCCCGACGGACGGGTGATGACGACCGGCCCACCGAGCCGTCGCGCCGCCTGAGGCGGTGGGCAGCTACCGGTCGTGGCCGTACTTGTTGGCCCGGTTGAACTCGGTCTGGATCTCGCGGTCGGCATCGCGCTCGGCCATGTGCTGACGCTTGTCGCCCTTGGTGCGACCCTTGGCCAGCCCGAGTTCGATCTTCGCCCGGCCGCCCTTCCAGTACAGGCGCAACGGCACGATGGTCAGGCTGCCCTGGGCGACACGTTGGTCGAGCTTGTCGATCTCGGCGCGGTTGAGCAGCAGCTTGCGGGCCCGGTCGGGATCGTGGGCGCCGAAGCCGATCGCATTCGTGTACGGCGGGATGTGGATCCCGTCGAGCCACATTTCGCCGCGCTGCACCCGGGCGTAGCCCTCGGCGATCTGGGCGTTGCCCTCCCGCAGACTCTTGACCTCGCTGCCGGTCAGGACGAGACCCGCCTCGTACGTGTCGAGGATGTCGTAGTCGCGGTAGGCGCGCTTGTACGACGCGATCAGCTGGGTGCCGTCGCCGCCACCCTTGTCCTTCTTGGTCTTCTTGCCCTTCGCCATGACGTTCCTCGTTCCGCGGAACGCAGACCCTACCGACGTCGCCCCGCCGGAGGTGTGGGGGTTCACGGCCGGCGTTACCGTCGCCGGCGTGCAGATCGAGAACAACGGCAACACGCTCAACGTCATCGAAGACGGCGACCCGGCGGCACCGCCGCTGTTGCTGCTCCACGGCATCACGTCGTTCGGCGGCACGTGGAATTGGATCGTGCCGGAGCTGGCCGAGCAATTCCGGGTGCTGCGACTCGACTTCCGTGGTCACGGCGGGTCCGATCGCACACCCGACGCCTACGGCTCGCCCGGCTATGTCAGCGATGCGATCTCGGTCTGCGATCAGGTCATCGGCCAACCGTGCATCGTGATGGGGCACTCGCTGGGCGGCGCCACCGCCGCGATCATGATGCAGCAGCGACCCGAACTGATCCGTGCGGCGATTCTCGAGGACCCACCCCTCGGACGTTCAGGGGGCGCAGACGGCGGCCTGGGCGACGGGCACGCGCTGATCGAATCGTTCCGCCTGATGCGCAAGTCGATCCCCGCGCTGCAGGCTGCGGGGCTGACGGCCGATGCAATTGCCGGGTTCCTCGCCTCGCTGCCGACCGCCTCGGGGGTCACGATGGCCGACTCGATCGAGTCGGATGGTCTGCTCTCGATGGCGGGATCACTGCTGGCCGTCGACGCCGCCGTGCTCGATCCGTTGCTGAACGGCACGATCGGCCTTCTGCTCGACCCCGACCGCGGGTTGGAGCTGCCGACGTTGATCGTCACCGCCGACCCGGCCAGACCCGACGCAGTCGCCGATCCCGACATGGCCCACCACTTCGCCTCGATCTCGCCGGCCACCGAGGTCGTCACGATCGCCGGCGCCGGCCACCTCATCCACGACGAGATCGCATCACGACCCACGTTCCGCGCGACGGTGACGGAGTTCCTCGCTCGGGCGGCCGCGTCGTGATCGAGATCGCACGGTCGGCGTACGCCCAGATGGTCGGCGCTGCGCTGGACGCCTATCCGTACGAAGCCTGCGGGCTGATCGCCGGCCCTCCGGCGCCCGGAGGGGGAGCAGGAGACCAGGCGCCGACCTACTACCCGTGCACCAACGTCGCCGAGTCGGCGCGGGTGTACACGATCGACCCGAAGGACCATCTGCACGCCGAGATGGACGCGGAAGACCGCAACTGGGAGATCAACGGAGTCGTGCACAGTCACACTCACTCCGAGCCGTACCCGAGTCCCACCGATGTCGCCGCTGCTCCTGATCCGTCGTGGCACTACGTGATCATCGGCTTGAAGCGTGAGGCGCCCGAAGCGCGCAGCTACCGCATCGTCGACGGCCGGATCACCGAGGAACCCATCGCCATCGTCTGAGCGTTGCAGCTGGGGTCAGACCCCAGCTGCAACAGTGCGATGTGGTGGCCGGGTGGACCCGAAACGGGACTGCCGGTACGATTCCTGACAGAAACCATCGGATTAGTCGGAATGTCTTCGCCGCCGTCGGTGTTGGGAGAGTCGTGACGAACACCTTGAACCCGAACTTCACACTGCCGGGGCTGGTCAACGACAGCGTGCTCGACATGATCGGCAACACGCCGATGGTCGACGTGTCGGTGCTCTCACCCAACCCCAACGTGCGCATTCTCGGCAAGATGGAGATGCAGAACCCGTTCGGGTCGGTCAAGGACCGCATCGCCAAGTCGATGATCGAAACCGCGGAGAAGGAAGGCCGTCTGCTGCCCGGCCAGACGATCCTCGAGCCGTCGTCCGGCAACACCGGCATCGCGCTCGCTGCGATCGCGGGGATCAAGGGCTACCCGATCAAGATCATGATGCCGACGAGCGTCTCGATCGAGCGACGACAGATGCTCGAGGTGTTCGGCGCCGAGCTCATCCTCACACCCGGCGAAGAGGGCTCGAACGGGGCGGTCTCCCGGGCGATCGAACTCGCCGCCCAGCATCCCGAGTGGTACTTCCCGTATCAGTACGCCAACGATGCCAACCCGCGCGCCCACTACGAGGGCACCGGCCCCGAGATCCTGCGCGACGTGCCCGACATGACCCACTTCGTAGCTGGCCTCGGCACGAGCGGAACGCTGATGGGCTGCGGTCGGTACTTCAAGGAGCAGGACCCCCACATCCAGGTCGTCGCCGTCGAGCCCCCGCTCGGTGAGCGCGTCGAGGGGCTGCGGAACATCGGCGAGGGATACATCCCGCCGGTGTTCGAGAACTGGAACGGGTTCGACATCCTCGACCGCAAGCGTGTCGTACGACCCCGCGAGTCGATCGAGTGGACGCGCCGGCTGGTCAGGGAGTGCGGTGTGTTCGCCGGCATCTCTGCCGGTGCCGCACTCGCCGGCGCAGCAAAGGTCGCCAGCCAGATCGATCACGGCACGATCGTGTTCATCGTGTGCGACGGTGGCTGGAAGTACCTGTCGACCGGCGCCTACACCGACGACCTCGACACCGCAGAGGCCAACGCCGAGGAGATCATCTACTTCTGAGTCCCTGTTGCATTCGGGGTCCGACCCCAGTGCAACAGGGTCAGTGACCGGCGAACTGGGCGATGCTCGCCGCCGTCTGGCGGCTGACGTCGGGCAGCACCGGGGTGAAGACGTCCATGCCGTGGGACGTGCCCATCACGATCCGGCACTGCGCAGCAACCCCGGCCCGCAACAGCAGCCGGTAGAAGTCGATGCCCTCGTCTCGCAACGGGTCTGCCTCGTTGACGCTGATGAATGTCGGCGGCAGCCCGGCCACATCGGCTTCGGCCGCATGGGACGGCCACGCCAGCGGGTTGCCTTCCTCGAAGTGTTCGATTCCGTAGGCGATCGCCCCGCGGTTGTGGTGGAGGTTGAGCAGGTATCCCTCGTTCTCGATCGACGACGGGAAGCGCTCCTGCGGCCACTGGCCTGCGATGTACGGGCACAGTGCGTAGAGGCCCCGGATCAGCCCGATGTCACCGTCGCGCAGCAGCCGCATGCCAGTGGCGAGGGTGAGGTTTCCCCCTCCACTCTCGCCGGCCACGATCACCGCGCGGGATCGATGCCGAGGTCGTCGGCGTTCGCCACCACCCAGCGGAGCCCGGACACGCAGTCGTTCAGGCCGGCCGGGAAGGGCTCGACCTCAGGTGCCGATGACGGGGTGACCGCATTGCGGAAGTCGACCATCGCCACAGCGAGGCCCTCGGCGGCGAGCACCCGCGCCCAGATCCGGTACAGCGCGTCGAACGCGCTGCCGTTCTGCATGCCGCCACCGTGGATGTAGTACACGCACGGCAGCACCGTGTTGCCCTCGCGGTCGACGTCGGGGCGGACGTAGCGGATCTTGATCGTGTTGCCGTCGGGGGCGGAGGTGACGTCGTGGACCGTGATCGACAACCCGGCCGACGACGCGACCTCCTCGGTGTCGAGCGCGTCGTACAGCGCAGCGCTCTTCTCGCGCAGTGCGACGGCCTTCGGGTGGTTGCTGATCTCCAGCAGGCTCTCCCGGCTGTCGACGTCGCTGAGGTTCGTCACCGGAACATTGCGCAACGCCCACTTCACCCGCGGGTCGAGCCGGGGGTCGTTCTCGAGATCGGGCACGTCAGCGGTCTTCGCCCCGGGCGGCGATGTTGAAGATCGCGTCGGCGATCTGCGGCCAGTAGAGCGCAGGCAGGTCGTGGCCCATCCGTCCGAAAACGAGCAGTTCGGCACCCGGGATCGCCGCCGCCGTCGCCTCGCCGCCGGACAGGGCGACCAGCGAGTCCTGCCGGCCGTGGATCACCAGTGTCGGGACGTCGAGTGAACCCAGCGCCTCGGTCCGATCACCCGACGCTGCGATCGCCACCAGGTGGAACGCCGTGCCGGTCGGGTTGAAGCAGCGGTCGAACGCCTCGGTGGCGATCGAGCGCGACAGCGACTCGTCGAACATGTCGCCGGAGATCACCCGGGAGGTCTCGACGCTCTGGCGGATGGCGCCGTCGCGGTCGGTCGGCGCCGGCGTCAGGAGCGCCATCATCGACTCCGGATCGGGCTGGCCGACCTCGGTGTGGCCCGTCGTCGACATGATCGACGTCAACGACAGCACCCGGTCGGGGTGTTCGATGGCGATCGTCTGGACGATCATGCCGCCCATCGAGGCGCCGACGATGTGTGCTGCAGGGATGCCGAGCGCGTCGAGGAGGCCGATTGCGTCGGCGGCGAGCGTGGACAGCGTGTACGGCGCCTCGATCGGCTGCCCGCCGAGGAACTGGGCGTAGATGGCCATGACGTCGGGTGGCTCGCCGGACGACTTGGTCGACAGGCCGACGTCGCGGTTGTCGAACCGGATCACCCGGAAGCCGCGGTCGAGGAGTTCGCTCATGAACCCGGGCGACCAGAGCGTCATCTGGGCGCCGAGGCCCATCACCAGCAGCAGCGGTGGGGCATCATCGGGGCCGAAGCTCTCGTAGCAGATCTCGATGTCGTTGACGGCAATGGTTGGCATCGGGGGAAGTCTGGCACGCGACCCATCGCGGTCGAGGATTCGCAAGGCGTTCTCAAGGAGCCTTCAAGAAGTTGCATGGTCCCCCACAGAGCGTCGCCGTCCTGCCACACTGACACGCATGAGTGACTCGGAGCCCAAGCTGCCTGACGCACCCGGGGCCGGTACCCCGCCGCCGACACCGCCCACCGGTGGGCCGAGCGATCCGCCGATCGATCCGAATCCTCCCGCCGAACCGTTGCCGACCGAGCCTGGTTCGCCGGCAGTTGCGCCCCCGGGGTTGCCGGACGCGCCGCCCGCTCCCGGCATGGAACCGACCACCCAGATGCCGACCATCGACGCGCCACCCAGCGACCTGCCGGTCGACGTCGATGGCCTCGGCGCCGGTGTCGCTGCGGGCACGCCGCCGGTCGATCCGCCCGATGCGCCGGTCGATCCGAACGAGGATCCCGACGAGGCCGTCCCCTGGTACAAGAAGCCGGGCCCGGTCGCGGCGTTGGTCGTCGCGGTCCTCCTGATCGGCGGCCTCCTCGCCTGGCTGCTGCTCGGTGGCGACGACGACTCCGATCAGGCGTCGGCCACGTCGACCTTCCTGGTCTTCGAGACGAGCGACGAGACCGGAGCGAAGATCGACGTCGGGTTCATCGTCGACGTCACCGGTCCGGCCGATGCACCGAAGGCGTTCATCTGGTTGATTCCGGACGGTGCCTCGCCCGGGGAGACGGCTGGGGCCTCCACCGGAAGCGACGGGCGTGTCGCATTCGAGTGGGAGGCCGACGACACCGTCGCCGATCCTGCGTCGTGGCAGTCGACCGTCACGGCGGTTGCCGAGATCCCTGCCGGCTGGACCCCGCCCGGCCCGAACGTCGACTGTGTCCTGCGGCCGTTCGACGGACCGGCGACGACGGTCACGGTGAACATCGAGACGGACTCGAACGACGAGAGCGTCGACCGAGTCGGCACCGTGACGTTCCCGAACTACACGTTCTCGCCCGGTGATTCGGTGACCTGCAAGCTCGTTGCCGGCGCGCCGGCCCCGACCACGGTGGTCGAGACCACGGTGGTCGAGACCACGGTGGTGGAGACCACGGTGGTCGAGACCACGGTGGCGGAGACCACCGTGCCGCCCGCCACGACGCCGCCCGCCACGACGCCGCCCGCGACGACCACCCCGGGCACGACCGTTCCGGCACTGCCCGCCACGGCGTACGAAGCGCTGGCCGACGCCGGCATCTTCACGTCGTTCCTTGCCGCGGTCGACCAGTTCCCCGACGTGAAGGCGTTGCTCGAGGGGCCTGGTCCGGTGACGGTTCTGGCGCCGAACGACGACGCGTTCGACGGGGTCACCCTGCCGACGGATCCTGCCGACGTTGAGGAGCTGCTGCTGTCGCACATCGTCGACGGTGACGCACTCGACATCGACCAGATCCGTTCGCTCCAGGCAATCGTCGTGGCAACGGGCGGTACACAGCCCGTCGACGCCACCACGAACGTCACGGTGATCGGCGGCGCCGACGTCATCGTCACCATCGACAACGTGGCGGACAACGGCCTCTTCCATGAGCTCGACGCGATCATGCCGGTCGCGCCGGCCCCCTGACCGATCGTCGCCGGATCGCCGGCGCAATCGATCGAGAAGGGTCACAACCGAGCCCGGCCCCGCCGTCGACGGGGCCCGACCCAATAGGCTGACCCGCCGTGGACCGGCCGATCGGGATGTTCGACTCCGGGTTCGGCGGGTTGACCGTCGCCCGGGCGACGATCGATCTGCTGCCCGCGGAGGACCTCGTCTACATCGGCGACACCGGTCGCTATCCCTACGGCTCCAAACCGCTCGACGACGTGCGTGGATATGCGCACGAACTCGCGTGGAGTCTCGTGAACGACTACGACGCGAAGGCGGTGGTCGTCGCCTGCAACACGGCGACGGCGGCCGGGCTCGACGAACTCCGTGCCGAACTCCCGGTGCCGATCATCGATGTCGTGGCCCCGGGCGCTCGCGCGCTCGTCACCACCACGACCACTGGACGCGTCGGCGTGATCGGTACGGTCGGCACGATCGCATCCGGCGCGTACCTGCGTGCGGTCACCGATACCGGCGCCCCGGTGACGTTGACGAGCGCGGCCTGTCCGGGATTCGTTGAGTTCGTCGAACGAGGCCAGACGACCGGTGACGAGGTCATGGTCCTCGCCGAGCGCCTGCTCGCGCCGATCCGTGAGGCCGGCGTCGACGCGTTGTTGCTCGGATGTACGCACTACCCGTTCCTCGCTCGAACGCTCAGTGACGTGATGGGGTCAGGCGTCACGTTGGTCAGCTCGGCCGACGAGACCGCGTTCGAGGTGATGCATCGTCTCGGAGCGCTGGGCCTCCTGCGTCACGACGAGCGGGCCGGACGTCATCGGTTCGTGTCCAGCGGGGACGTCGAGGCGTTCCGTGAACTGGGCGCCCAGCTGCTCGGGCCCGAACTCGATCACACCGAGTTCTGGACGCCGTCGGCCGGTTCGTCCGCTTCCTGACCACCCATGGCACCCTGTGCCGACCCAACCGCCACAACCCACACCCAACGGAGACACTCATGCCCCGCCCCGACGGTCGCCGCGACGACGAACTGCGACCCATCACCTTCGAACGCGACTTCACCGAGATGGCCGACGGTTCGTGCCTCGTCTCGTTCGGCAGGACCCGAGTCCTCTGCACGGCTTCGATCGACGACGACGTTCCTCGATGGATGCGCAACTCGGGAAAGGGATGGGTCACGGCGGAGTACTCGATGCTGCCCGGCGCGTCGCCCGAACGCATCGGACGCGAGGCGGCGAAGGGCAAGCAGAGTGGCCGGACGGTCGAGATCCAGCGTCTGATCGGTCGGTCGCTGCGCGCGGCGTGTGACATGGAGGCGCTCGGCGAGCGTCAGGTGGTGGTCGACTGCGACGCCCTCCAGGCCGACGGCGGAACCCGCACTGCCAGCATCTGTGGAGGATTCATCGCCCTCCACGACGCGCTCGAACGAGTGGTGCAGCGAGGCGACCTCCCGGCCAACCCCCTGCATTCGTTCTGCACGGCGATCAGCGTCGGCATCGTCGGCGGGACGCCCGTGTTGGACCTGCCGTACGTGGAGGACAGCACCGCCGAGGTCGACATGAACGTGGTGATGCTCCGCCCGATCCGGGGCGGCGACGCCAAGTTCGTCGAGGTGCAGGGAACCGCCGAGGGCATGGCGTTCTCGAGAGCGGAACTCGACGCCCTCGTCGCGCTCGCCGAGGGTGGCCTCGTCGAGATCGCCGATCTCCAGGCGGCGGCGATCTCGACGCCACCCGCGCCGCGACCGGCGCAGCGCTGAGGCCGTCGTGTTGCAGCTCGTCTGTGCTTCGGCGAACCCCGACAAGGTGCTCGAGATCCAACAGATCCTCGCGGCCGAGGTCGATCTGCTGCCGCGTCCCACCGACGTCGCCGACGTGGTGGAGGACGCCGGCTCATTCATCGGCAACGCCCGCCTGAAGGCTTCGGCACTGTGCGCTGCCACCGGTCTTCCGGCCGTCGCCGACGACACGGGGCTGGAGGTCGTCGCGCTCGACGGGGCCCCGGGGGTCGACTCCGCGATCTACGCGGGCGATGGCTGCAGCTACGCCGACAACCGTCGCAAGCTGCTCGCCGAACTCGACGGTGTCACCGATCGTCGGGCCGCGTTCAGGACCGTGGCGATCGTCGTGTGGCCCGACGGGTCGGAGCTGGCTGTCGAGGGGGTGTGCCCGGGCGTGATCACGACCGTGGAGCGCGGCCAGGTCGGCTTCGGCTACGACTCGGTGTTCCAGCCCGACGAGGGCGACGGGTCCACGTTCGCCGAGATGGGCGCCGAGGCGAAGCACGCCATCTCCCATCGGGGGCGGGCGTTCCGGGCGCTGCTCAGCGAGTTGGCGCAACGGTGACGACGAACCCCCGGTGATCGCTGCCGGGGATCTCGAAGTCGTCGAGGTCCGTCGGCACCAGCCCACCGATCGTGAGCGCGTGGTCGAGACGGACGAATGCGGGCACGATCCCGTCGGTCGGCCACGACGTCGAGAAGCCGTGGCCGTTCGCGGTGTGGGCGTCGACGAACCCGGCGTCGAGCAGCGCACGGAAGTCGGGATGCCAGTACGACGCATTGAGGTCGCCGACCACCATGGTGGGCCCGTTCGCCGTTCGCCCGATCGTTGCGGCCGTCTTCAGGTCGCGACGCCAGTTCTCGAAGCTGTTGATCGGCGTCGGCATGTGCATCGCCACCAACCGGACGGCACCATCGGGGCCGTCGACGGTGAGGTCGAGGCTGTAGTTGTAGGTGTCGGGGTCGACGTCGGCGATCATCGACGTCGTGCTCCACACGGCGATGCCACCGGCGAGCAGCCCGCTGCGATCGATGCGGTACGGGTACCGATCGGCGAGCGGTGACTTCCGTAGGGCCCGTTGGTGCTCCGGGGTGTACTCGTTGAACACGATCACGTCGGGTGCGAGCTCCGCCAGATCCGCGGCGACATCGTCGATGCGGTCGTTGCCGTAGAGCAGGTTGACCGATGCCACCCGTAGGCCCGTCGCACCCGCCATCGGCGGTGGCTGGTCGTCGGGGAAGGCGAGCGGCGCAGCCAACAGCAGGATGCCGAGCCCGATCGCGCCACAGGTGGCGGCGAGTACGAACCGACCTCGGATCACGGCGACCACGCCGATCGGAGCGAGCAGGATGCCGAGGTACGGGGTGAGCGACTGCACGACGGCGACGAGGCGCGTACCCGCCCAGCCGAACATCTGGGTCAACGTGACGGCACCGATGACGGCGACGAACACCCACGCAGCGAGTTCGACCCGTCGGGTCGTCGTCGAGCGTGGGTCGCCTGCGGGCACCGCAGCAGGGTAGGGCCACATCTGCGCCGAGCAATCGCCGCCGAGGTCCCCTCGCGTCGTGGGCCGGACTCCGAACGCACCCGGTAGGTTCGGGCACGTCAGCCGACGTAGCCCAATTGGCAGAGGCACGGCGTTTAGGTCGCCGTCAGTGAGAGTTCGAGTCTCTCCGTCGGCACAGCGACTGTTCGAACGGAGGCTGCCGACCCAGCGGGTCGTGCTGTGGTTCCCGTGCCGTCCGAGGAGTGCGGTCAGGCGACCGGGATCCACGCGAGCGCGAGCTGGATCACCTTCACATCGGTGCGTTCGAGGCCAACCTCGAGGGTGGTGATCTGCGCGCCGAGGGCATCCCACTTCTCGCCGATCTCGGTGACGTCCCCAGCGGCGTCGGCCTCCAGTTCATCCAGTTGATCGATGAGCCGGCTCACCTTGTTCTCCGCAGCGTCGACGCGTCGACCTGACGCGTTGGTGCTCCCTCGGCGGCGCGCGGCGGTGCCGGCGTCGCCGAGCATGTCGCCGACCATCGCGCCCTTCGACTTGCGGCCACCGAGCAGGCCGCCGAGGAACGACCCGGCGGTCGAGAGGAGTTCGGAGTTGCGTTTCGATTTCGCCTCCTCCTCCAACACGTCGACACGATCCTCCGCTGCGTCGATCTGGTCGCGCAGTTTCGTGGCCTTGGCTTCGTACTTGTCGCGCAGTTGTGCGATCGCCTCGTCGGCCCGTTCGTCGGCGACTTCCGCACAGCGGGCGGCGAAGTCCTCGGCCGACTCGCCGGGTCGGCCGTACAGCTTCAGGTCCGCGTTGGCGGGCACGGCCAGCGTCAGGCTGCGGGTGAGATGATCTCGCAGATCGCGCTCCACCTGAGCGAAGAAGCCCTTCGTGTCGATCGGGGCGCCGGTCAGTCGATACGTGACGCCGTCGGGGGGATCGGGGCGCAGATCGCGGTCGTCGTAGTCCACCTGCACCACGCTCGACACGTCGATGTGGTCGCCGAGCGGGAACAACACGGCCTCGTACTCCTCGTCGTGGACGAGATCGGCCTTCGTCTCGTCGTAGCGGATCGCCACGCGGGCCACGAGTGCCGCCTCTCGCAGCGTGCCGGCTGAGTCGCCACCGACGTCGCCGAGCCACGGCGCAGCGACGTCGACCCAACGAACCGCGACCCCGTCGGCCACCTCGGGCATCACCGCCGTCTCGTCGGCCGACAGCGCCGCTGGCGGGGGAGCGGACCCGGCGATAGGGACTGCGGCGGTGGACGCGTCCCCGGGCGGCGACGTCGAGGCGGCGGATCGGTCGGGGGCGTCGTTCGCCGCGACGTCGGCCATCACCGCCGCGATCTGATCGCGAGTCATCGGGCCACGCAGGTACGACATCGCCCAGCGGGTGGTGAACACCTCGGGCTGGTCCTTGCCTGCTCGCCGCAGCATGAACTCCCGCTTGCCGAGCCCGGAGATCGTTGCGTCGACTGCACCGACGTCGACGCTGCCGGCTGCGGAGGCCATTCCGTCGAGCAACCGGGCCTTGTCGCGGTCGGTCTGCAGGCGCCCGATCATCCACGTCCCGGCATTCGACATCGCCTTGTAGTCGAGGTCGACCGGGTTCTGGGTCGACAGGATCATGCCCACGCCGAACGCTCGAGCCTGCTTCATCAGCGTCATGATCGGCTTCTTCGTCGGTGGTTTCGCGGTGGGCGGGAGATAGCCGGCCACCTCGTCCATGTAGACCATCGCGCGGAGATCGGTCGTACCGCTCTGGCGACGCATCCACGTCACGAGCTTGGACAGCAACAGCGAGGTCACGAACTGGCGCTCGTCGTCGGACAGGTGGGCGGTGGTGACGATCGCACACCGGCCCCGTCCGTCGGGGGTGTGGAGCAGCGACTCGATGTCGAGCGCAGATCCCATCGCCCACGAGGAGAACGATGGCGACGCCAGCAGCCCGTTCAATTTGATCGCGAGTGCCATGCGGTCGTCGGCGGGGAAGAACTGGTCGACGTCGAACACCCCGAGCTTGCGGATCGGTGGCGACGGCACCATGCCGACCAGGCTCATCAGGTCGAGTGCCCGACCCTCGCTCCAGGAGTGCTGGATCAGGTTCGACAGCAGGATGTGCTCGCGGCTGGCCAGCGGATCGGCAGCGATGCCGACCAGGCCGAGCAGGCCCGTGACGTAGCCCTCGATCTCGTCGGCGATCACCTCGGCGTCGGACATGTCGGCCGGTACCTGCAGCGAGCCGACGATGTCGATCGGCACGCCGGCCTGCGATCCCGGCGTGTAGATGGTGAAGTCGGTCGTCGCCCGCAACGTCCCGATGTCGGTGCCGCCCAGCCCCCAGCCGGCGAGCCCCTTCGTCCACAGCGCCGCCTGGTTCGCCGCGAAGTCGTCGGGCGTCTGGCCGGCGTTCTGTGCCTGCGCCTCGTCGATCCAGGGTCGGAAGTCGGCCGGCGCGAGGTCGGGGAACGTGAGACAGAGGTTCGTCAGATCCCCCTTCGGATCGATCGCCAGCACCGGGAGGCCGGCTCGCAGGGCCTCCTCGATCAGGATCACACCGAGGCCGGTCTTGCCGGATCCGGTCATTCCGACGATCACACCGTGCGTCGTGAGGGAATCGGTCGGCACACTCACGTTGCCGGACGGCTCCGGCGTGGTGCGTTCGTGCGTGGCCGGATCGATCGAACCACCGAGGAACAGGTCAGCCATGACCGGCGACAGTAGCGGCAACGAGGCGGTGCGACCTCGGGCACCGATCGCGTTCCGGCGCCCGGCCCAGCGGCGTGGCTCGGCGGCCACCGACAGAGGCTTGCGACTCTTCCGGCCGAGTCGACGGCGGCCGTAGGGTCCACCCATGAGTCGGTGCCGCACCGGGAGGTGGATCGTTTCGATCCTGACCGTTGCCGCGATCATCGCGTCATGCGGTGGCGGTGACGGAGGCGGCGATGACGGCGCGGCACCGGCCAACGCCGACACGGCCGACACGGCCGACACGGCCGGGACCGTCGACCCATCGGAGCCGGCGACCAGTCCCGCCGACGTCGCGAGCGTGGACGCGGGAGGTGAGGTGTCCGACGACTCGGCCGCTACCGGTGCGACGGGGAGCTGCGACGACATCTTCTCGATGGCCGAGATGGAGGAGTTCTTCGCCGAACCCGTCGGGTTGACCGAGGACACCAACGACAGCCTCGGGCAACTCGTGTGCACGTGGGAATCGATCGAGGATCCGGCCGACATGGAGGATCTGGCCTTCAAGGTCCTGACCGTGCAGCTCTACTCGGGTTCGCCGGTCGATGCGTCAGCGTTCTTCGATCCGTCGATCTTCGAGTCGGTCACGACGATCGAAGGAATCGGTGACCTTGCCTACACCGCCGATTCGTTGGGCCCGTCGTTCTACTTCGTCGACGAACCGGTCGGCGGGTCGATGAGCTACTCCGAAGTCGACATGGGAGACACCGACGCTCCGAAGTTGCACACCGCCGCCGATGTCGAAGCGCTCTTCCGCACCTTCCACGACCGCGTGACCTGAGCGCGCTCGGCTCGGCCGACCCGTCGCAAGGGGGTGACCGCGCCAACTACCTTGCCCTCATGGCGTTCCGCGGGTTTCCGGTCGAGGGCATCGAGTTCTACGAGCAACTCGCTGCCGACAACTCACGCACCTTCTGGCAGGCGAACAAGGGCCGTTTCGACGAGTTCGTCAAGCAACCGATGGTCGAGCTGACCGAGGCACTTGCGGACTTCGGGCCGTTCCACATGTTCCGGCCCTACAACGACGTCCGCTTCTCGAAGAACAAGCCGCCGTACAAGACGGCCCAGGGCGCGTACGGCGAATCGGAGGGCGGCACGGGCCACTACGTCCAGTTCTCCGCCGAGGGGTTGATGGTGGGTGCCGGGTACTACGCGATGGCCAAGGATCAGCTCGAGCGGTTCCGCACGGCGATCGACGGCGATGCGACCGGCACAGAACTCGCCGAACTCGTGGCCGACGCACAGCGCCGCAAGTACACCATCGGCGCGATCGACGAACTCAAGACCGCACCGCGCGGCTACCCGAAGGACCATCCGCGCATCGAGTTGTTGCGCCGCAAGGGCCTGATCGCCGTCCGCGAGTTCGGCGCTCCGAAGTGGATCCACACCGCCGGCGCCGCCAAGCGCATCCGTGACTCGTGGACCGGCGTGGCCGATCTCTGCGCCTGGCTCGACGCGCACGTGGGCCCCAGCACCCTTCCCCCCGACGACCGCCCCTTCTGAACGATTGCATCAGGGGTCTGACCCCTGATGCGATCGGAACGCTGCGGTCGGTCGGATCTCTTGACAGAATGTCAAGCGTGACAGCTGCCGACGTCCTGGACCCGACTCGCATTGCACTGGAGAACCAGTTCGGATTGGCCGACCGGGTCGTCGACGAAGCCGCTCGCGACAACAGCGTCCGACGATTCCGCGAGCAGGGAATCACCCTGCCGACGTTCGCCCAGCTCGAGAATCCGTCGTCGTTCGACCAGGCCGCCACCGTCGGCGACGCCGACCCGCAAGGCCCCGACGCCCGCAACCTGTGGCGCGTGCACTGGTACAACGACCTCGCCGGCAACCGCGTCGACGTCCCGGACCACGTCGTGCTCCCCCCGAGCCTGACCGGCGTCGAGAGTCCGATCGTCGTCGTGTTCGGCGACCGGTTCCCGATGATCACCGCGCACAAGGTGCTCGCCGCCTACGCCTGCCTCGCACCGAGGGTCGTCACCGGCCAGTTCGACCCGACGCACCATCGAGCCATCTGGCCCTCGACGGGCAACTACGCCCGCGGCGGCATCGCCATCAGCCGGATCATGGCCAGTCGCGGCGTCGCGATCCTGCCCGAAGGCATGAGCCAGGAACGCTTCGACTGGCTCGACCAGTGGTGCGCGAACCCGGCCGAGGACGTCATCCGCACCCACGGCACCGAGTCGAACGTCAAGGAGATCTACGACGCGTGCAACGAACTCGCCCTCGACCCGGGCAACTTCGTGCTCAACCAGTTCTCCGAGTTCGGCAACCATCTCGGCCACTACCGCGTCACCGGTCGCGCCTTCGGCCACGTCTTCGACACCGTGCGCGACCAGTTCGCGAAGGACGGCCGCGATCTGCGCCTCGCGGCGTTCACCTCGGCCACCGGCTCGGCCGGCACGATCGCCGCCGGCGACCGGCTCAAGGAGGAGTACGGCACCAAGATCGTCGCCGTCGAAGCCCTCGAGTGCCCGACGATGCTCGAGAACGGCTTCGGCGAACACAACATCCAGGGCATCGGCGACAAGCACATCCCGATCATCCACAACGTGATGAACACCGACGTCGTCGTCGCCATCTCCGACAAGTCGACCGACGAACTCGACGCCCTGTTCAACACCGACATCGGCCGCCAGTACCTCACGCAACGAAAGGGCGTGCCCGCCGACGTCGTCGCCTCACTCGAACACTTCGGCTTCTCGGCGATCTGCAACGTGCTCGCCGCCATCAAGACCGCCAAGCTGCTCGACCTCGGCCCGGACGACGCGATCATCACGGTCGCCACCGACGGTGCCGCCCTCTACCCGAGCGAGCGCGCCAAGCTGCTCGCCACCCGCTACGGAAACGAGTTCACCGTCACCGATGCCGCCGAAGTCTTCGGCGAACACCTCGGCTCCGTCGACACCGACAACATGATCGAGTGCACCGAAGCCGACCGACGTCGGGTGTTCAACCTGGGCTACTACACCTGGGTCGAGCAGCAGGGCACGCCGTTCGAACTGTTCGAAGCGCGCCGCGACCAGGCCTTCTGGACGGGCCTGCGCCGCTACGTCGACGTGTGGGACGACATGATCGACGACTTCAACGCCCGAGTCGCCGGCTGAGCCGATGCGCGTGACCGGCTGGCGTTGTGCCGTCTGCAGCGCAGAGGTCGCAGTGGCGGCACCGTTTCCCTGGCGCTGCCCCAACTCCACGTCGACCGACCGCTGCCACCTGCTGCAGATCGTCCGATCCGGCGCAGCGTCGGACCCAGCGGTCGAGCATCGGAATCCGTACCTCCGTCACGACGGCGACTTGGCCTGGGCGGCCTACGCACACGCCAACGGGATGGATCTCGAAGCTCGCCGACGGCTCGTGATCGAACTCGACGACGCCGTCAGCGCCGTGGCCGGCGTGGGGTTCGTCCCGACACCGTTCGGCCGATCGGCGGTGCTGTCCGACGCGCTCGGCTTCGCGGACGGCGGCGGGGTGTGGGTCAAGGACGAGACCGGGGGAGTGGCCGGCAGCCAGAAAGCCCGCCATCTGTTCACGATCCTCCTGCACCTGCGCGCAGCGGAGGCGATCGGCCATCTCGCCGAGCGGCCGCCGCTCGCGATCGCGTCGTGCGGCAACGCCGCCCTCGCCGCTGCCACGTTGGCGCGTGCTTCCGGGTGGCCGATCGACGTGTTCGTGCCCACGTGGATGAGCGATGGCTTCGGTGACGAACTCGACCGGCTCGGCGCCCGCGTGCACCGCTGCGAACGTCGCGCCGGCGACCCCGCCGGCGATCCTGCGATGTTCCGGTTCCGCGAGGCGGTCGCATCGGGAGCGATCCCGTTCACCGTGCAGGGCCCGGAGAACGCTCTGGCGCTCGATGGTGGCCGCACGCTCGGCTGGGAGATCGGCGAGCAGTCCGCCGAGCAGAGCGTCGGCGAACTCGACCGCATCTTCGTGCAGGTCGGCGGCGGCGCGTTCGCGACCTGCGTCGGGGCCACCCATCCCGCACGGCGATTCCACGCCGTGCAGTCGGAGGGATGCGCACCTCTCGCCCGTGCCTGGCATCGAGCGTTCGGCGATGCCGACGACCCACGGACCGGCGCCATCGCCGGCCGATGGGCCGACCTCATGACGCCGTGGGACGACCCGCACTCGCTCGCTGACGGCATCCTCGACGACGAGACCTACGACTGGATCGGCGTCTTCGAAGCGATCGGAGAGCACGGCGATGCGCCGATCGTCGCTGCCGAGGCCGACATCGTCGCCGCACACGCACTGGCGCAGTCCGCAGGGTTCGACGTCAGTCCCACCGGCAGTGCCGGGCTCGCCGGGCTGCTCGCGATCGGCGATGCGGTCCGAGCGACCGAGCGGGTCGCCGTCGTGATGAGTGGGGTCGCTCGCTGAGCGCTGCCGCGGGCCGTCTCGGCGGGCGGACCGGGTACTCTGGCGGGTACGGACACCAACCGCATCCCGAGCCGCCGTCGAGCGGCCGTTGCCGGCGCCTGTGTCGTCCTGGCCGTCGGGACGCTGGGCGCCTTCGGCTCGTCCACCGGCGCGCAGAGTGGGCCGGCCCCGATCGAACCGATCTCGGTGGTGGCCGACGGTTCGGCGCCGGTCGCCACGGAGCACGGGAACGCTGCGGTGTCCGACACCGGCGCTGTGATCGCATTCGACGCAGCGGCTGCGGCCGACGGGAGCGACCGACGGGTCTGGGTGCGCGATCGCACGGCCGGCACGACCACCCCGGTGGCGGAGCAGCGCAGCTCGGCGCCGGGTATCAGCGGCAACGGGTGCGTCGTCGCCTACACCACGGTCAACGGTGAGTTCTCCGACGCCGCGACGTCGCTGCTCGTCGCCGACCGCTGCGGTTCGCCGAGCGTGTCGACACTCCCTCCGGGCGTCGCCGTCGACACGATGGCATCGGTCGCTGTTCCGTCAGCGCCTGCAGTGTCCTTCGACGGTTCCGTGATCGTGTGGTCGACGGGCGCCGAGATCCGCCGCTATGTGCGTGACGTCACAACCGGGTCCTACGTCCTGACCGATGCGTTCGATACGCAGGAGTTCGACATCGCATCGATCGCCGTCGACGAGGTCGTCACCGGCGCCGCTCTCGACATCTCCGCCGATGGGACGACCGTTGCGTTCATCGCCGGGCCGGGCACGGCGTACGCGCCGCAGCCTGGCAACGTGTACGTCTGGACGCTGGACGTCCCGCCGGGAACCGGACCGATCGAGTTGATGTCACCCACCGCGTCCGGTTCGCCGTCGGACGGTTCGGCCGCGTCGCCCACCTTGTCGGCCGACGGAGCGCTGCTGCTGTTCGAGTCGTCCGGGTCGGACCTCGCCGCCGTTGCCGGAGCTCCGGTCAGCGCGTCGTTCGTCGTGCTGGTCGACCGTGTCCAGCGCTCCACGAGGGTGCTGGTCGACGATGCCGGATCGCCCGCGGTGTCGGCCGACGGTGTCCACGTGGCGTACGTGCGCGGTGACGCCGTCCGGCTGCTGACCGGGGGAGTCGACCAGGCGATCGCCGGGCTGGAGGACGTGCAACCACAGGGAGGGCTCTCGCTGTCCCGGTTCGGTCGTTGGGTGGTGTTCGCGGCCGGCGATGGTGCCGCGGTCACCGACGACATCGCCTTGCAGGCCGGTGTCATGGTCTGGGCGGCCGACCTCCGACCGTCGACCGATGGATCGGTCGTCGACGCCACCACCACCACCACGACGACCACGACGACCACGACGACCACGTCAACCACGACGACCACCCAACCGACGCAACCGACGACGCCCACCACTCCGACGACGCCGACCACCACGACCGAGAGCGCCGGCGGGGCGACGACCACGACGATCCCGGGCAACTTTGTGGTGCCGCCGCTCGGCGTGCCGTTGCCGCTGCCGACCAGCCCGTACGTGGTCCTGCCGCGGTCGACGACACGTGTGCCGACGACCGCGCGCCCCACCACGACTCCTCCGGGAGTGTCGTTCGAGCCGTTCGTCGCCGTGCCCGTGGTGGAACCGCAGACGGTGTCGTTCGCTCCTGCGATCGTCGATGCGGGACGCACCACCGCTGTCGCCACGCTCACCAATCCGGGATCGGTGAGCGTGCAGCCCGCCACGGTCCGGCTCGATCCGCCCACGCCAGCACCGTTCGCGGTGGTCGCCGACACCTGTTCCGGTGCCTCGCTCGTGCCCGGCGCGTCGTGCAGCGTGGAACTGTCGTTCGCTCCAGTCGGCATCGGGAGCTTCAGCGGCCTGGTCTCGTTCGATCTCACCGACGGCACGACGGTGTCGGCATCCCTCGTGGGCGAGGGCACCGCTGCGCCGATCCTCACGCCGGTGCCCGCGGTCGCTGCCGCCGGTCAGGTCGTCACCCTCTTCGGGTCCGGGTTCCCGGCGGGTGCCGTCGTCGAGTTGACCCGCGGTACGGCTCCCGACGGCGACCAGATCACCGTCGACCCCGACGGCACCTTCGCCCACGTGTTCGTGATCATGCCCCGCACCCCGTCCGGTCCGCTCACGATGACCGTCGCCGGCCAGGTCGATCTTTTCGCCGACGTCACCGCCGAGGTGCTGGTCTCCGATCGCAGTTCGGGTTCCGACGCAGTTGCACTGCGCGATTCCGTCAGCAGCCCGTTCGGGCGCTGAGCGATCCGACTCAGTCGATCTCGTCGACGAAGCCCAGGATCGATGCCCCGACGGGGCAATCCGTGGCGCCAGGACCGGGAGTCCGACAGTCGACCTCGAGCACGATGTCGGTCGACTCGTCGAACACGTAGGGCGCCACCAGATGCAGGTCGAAGTCGCGGAAGTTCGCGAGCTCCGACTGCAGCAGCACCTCGTCGTCGCGCAGCAGCGAGACCGTGCCGACGGCGCCGGTGGGGTTCTGGAACACGACATCGGTCACCGACAACCGCTCGCCGCGGCGGATGGCCTGCGAATCCGTCTCGGTGCTGCCGCCGGCAGGGGCGACGCTGAGCCTGAGGTCGCTGGGCACGCCCAGCGGAAGCTCCTCGGCCTCGGCCGCGGCGACCTCCAGCTCGTCGATGCGCGCCTGCAGGGCGACCCGGTCGGCGTCGATCGCGTCCTGCGCCGTGTCCTCCACCCATGGCGCCAGCAGAGCGAACCAGGCGATCGTGCCGATCAGCAGGGCCGCGGCGGCGCCGGCAGCGGCAGGACCGAGCCATCGCGGCACGCGTGGCCGTTGCTCGAAGGTGCCGGGGAGTTCGAGCTCGCTGCCGTCGGACGACGCACGCGCACGACGAACGGGTGTTCCTGCGCCGGCCCGTTCCAGTAGGTCGTGACCGGCACGACACGCAGCGCCACCTGCGCCGTTGCTCCGGCGGTCACCACGAACGTCGGCTCGACGTCGAGCGTGATCTCGCCGTCGAGTGGATCCGGATCCAGTTCGAGCGTCACCGGCACGTTGCCGGTGTTCACGACGCGGACGGCGTGGCGCCCCGCCGACGCTCCACGTGAGCGGACCGGCCGCAGTTCGACGGTGTGCTCGCTGCGGGCGACCACCTCGACCGCGAGGGTGGCGGTGCCCGATCCGCACTCGGAGGTGATGTCGACCGTCGGGTGACGTTCGCCGGCAGCGACCGTCGGTCCGACCTCGACCGTGACGGGCACGTCGAAGATCTGGTTGGGCTCGATCGCGGCGTTTTCGAGCTCGAGGGTGACGAGACCTGCGAGCTCGTCGGACACGGCCAGATGGACCGCTTGCGGTTCCTGTTCGTTGTTGTGGAGCCGCAACGACACCGGCGTGGGCGTGCCGGGAACGAGTTGGATCGATTCGGGGACGAACTTCGCGGTCACTGGCATCGTTGCCGACGCTACATCGCCGGGCCCGTCGGGTCGATCGTGGGCGGCGCCGACTCCGCCGACGACCGGTAGCCTGTGGCGCATGTCGGACCTCACGTCACCGTTGGCCCTCGAGGGTGGTTTCGATCCTCGCTCCGCCGTCTTCGACCGTCTGCTCAAGAACCGGGTGGTCATGCTGGGTTCCGATGTCAACGACGAGATCGCCAACCAGATCTGCGCGCAACTGCTGTACCTCGAGGGTGAAGATCCGGTCCAGGACATCTGGCTCTACATCAACAGCCCGGGTGGCTCGGTCACCGCCGGCATGGCGATCTACGACACGATGCAGTTCGTCGGCTGCGACGTCGCCACCGTGTGTCTCGGCCTCGCCGCATCGATGGGCCAGTTCCTGCTCACCGCGGGCGCCGACGGCAAGCGCTACACGCTGCCCAACGCCCGGATCATGATGCACCAGCCGCTGGCCGGCCTGCGCGGACAGGCCTCCGACATCGCCATCCAGGCCGAGCAACTCCGCTACACCAAGCTGCGCATGGCCACGCTGATCGCCGAGCACTCGGGCCAGGCGCTCGAGCAGATTCAGGCCGATTCCGAGCGCGATCGCTGGTTCACCGCCGAGGAGGCGAAGGACTACGGCCTCGTCGACAAGGTCATCCTCCGCCGCGGCGAAATCGCCTGATCACGCTCCCTTGATCATCCTCCCTTGATCACGCTCAGGGTGCAGCGCTCAGGGTGCGACGGTGCCGTCCGGAACCGTCGGGGCCGGAGCGGTCACGGGTGTGTGGGGCACGATGGTGAACACGGGGCCGATGTCGACCGCACAGTTCGCCCGCAGCCACGCGTCGATCGCAGCGGCAGATTCCTCCGAGGAGTAGATCGCCGCGAGCGCTTCCTGCTCGGACTCCTGATCGCCGGGCAGCACCGTGCTCGCGGTCTCGTATGCCGACACGAGCTGGTTCCAGTCGGCTTCGACGGCCAGCGGCGCGAGGTCTGCGATGTCACGGTAGAGATCGAGGAGCGGTTCGATGTCGTCGGAGTAGACGAGTTGCGGGTTGGTGAGCGCGTCGCTGTTGGCCGCGACCTCTCCACAGAACCGTTCGGCGTCGCCGCCGTCGTCGCTGCACGCCGAGGCGCTCAGCGCGATGCCGACGACCAGAGCGATGCCGGCGACCGGCAACCGGCGAATCCGTCGACCGGCGCGCCGGTGATCGGAGGGGTCGGTCGCGGCGAACACGGCTGGCATTGTCGCATGCACGACGATCGAATCGGCGGCGCCCCGGTGGGCCTGTGACACCCCTTCGGTACAGTTCGAGGGGTCGATCCGGCCCTGTGGGCGCCGGGTCGGGGTCGTTGGGCCCGTTTCCGCCCTTCCTCGGTGTTTCGTCGCGGCGTTGTCGCGCTCACTCAGGAGGTTGCGATGTACGGATCGATCTCATCGGCGACGGTGCTCGGCGCCGAAGGCCACCGGATCAACGTCGAAGTCCAGGTCAGCAAGGGCATGCCCGGGTTCCGGATGGTCGGCCGGCCCGACGAGTCCACCCGCGAGGCACGCGATCGGGCCAGGGCCGCGGTGATGAGTTGCGGCCTCGAGTGGCCGGCCACGAGCATCACGGTCAACCTGGCGCCGTCGGGCGACCGCAAGACCGGATCGGGCCTCGACCTCGCCATCGCCGTGGGCGTGCTCGTCGCCGCCGAGATCGTGCCGCCGGAGTCGGTCGCCGGCCTCGCCTTCCTGGGCGAGCTGGGCCTCGACGGTTCGTTGCGGCCCGTGGCCGGCATCGTGCCGATGGTCGGCGTGCTCGGCGAACTCGACGTCGTCGTACCGGTCGAGTGCGCCGTCGAGGCGCGAGTGGCGGCGCTCGGACGCGTTCGGCTGATCTCACACCTGCGTGAGCTGCTGGGTGTGCTGTGCGGTGCCGAGCCGTGGCCGGACCACGACGACGACGTCCCGGCGGCCCCGGATGGTGATGCCGACGCACCCGATCTCGCCGACCTCCACGGCCAGCCCCTCGCCCGCCAAGCGCTCGAGATCGCTGCCGCCGGTGCCCACCACACCCTCTTCATCGGCCCGCCCGGCTCCGGCAAGACAATGCTGGCCTCGCGTCTGCCCGGGCTGTTGCCCCGCCTTGATCGCACCCGGGCACTGGAGGCCACGATGGTGCACTCGGCCGCGGGAGCGGTGCTGCCTGCGGGTGGTCTGATCCAGCGCCCACCGTTTCGAGCGCCGCACCACACCAGCTCCCTCGTGGCGTTGGTCGGTGGTGGGTCCCACACGCTCCGGCCCGGTGAGATCTCGATGGCGCACTGCGGCGTGCTCTTCATGGACGA
Organism: Ilumatobacteraceae bacterium; assembly: GCA_963710625.1. Lineage (GTDB taxonomy): Bacteria > Actinomycetota > Acidimicrobiia > Acidimicrobiales > Ilumatobacteraceae > Sva-07. The sequence goes on from CAVQBG010000001.1 coordinate 124,094, forward strand.
GCTCGCGGAGTTCTCCCCGTCGGTCCTCGACGGGTTGCGGCAACCGCTCGAACAGCGCATCGTCACCGTCGATCGTGCACATCTCCACGTCGTCCTGCCGGCCGACTTCCTGCTGGTCGCAGCGATGAACCCGTGCCCCTGCGGTGGCGGACCGCCCGGCTCGTGTCTGTGCGGCGACGCGGTGCTGCACCGCTACGCCCGCCGGGTGTCCGGGCCACTGCTCGACCGGTTCGACCTGCGCGTCAACGTGCACCGTCCTGCGGTCGACGACCTGATCGCCAACGAACCGTCCGAGCCGTCGGCCGTCGTCGCCGCCCGCGTCGAGGCGGCTCGCGACATCGCGCTCCTGCGCCAGGGCGTGCTCAACAGCGCGCTTGCGGCGTCACGGCTCGATCACGTCGCCCGCCTCGATCCCGGTGCGCAACGTCATCTGCGCCACGAGATGGAGCGGGGGCGGCTGAGTGGCCGTGGCTATCACCGTGTGCGCCGGGTGGCCCGGACGATCGCCGACCTCCGTGGCGACTTGAACGACACGGTGACCGAGGACGACGTCGTGCTCTCGCTGCGGTTCCGGGCCGACCTCGCGAGCGCGTTGCGGGTGGGGCGGGCGGCGTGATCCCGCCTGCCGGCTACGTCGCCTCACTGGCTGGATTCGATCGGATGACGAGTGCGCGCCTCTCGTCACTGCTGTCGAACCGATCGCCGGCCGACGCATTCGCGATCGCTGCCGGTGAGCTCCGGCCGCCGGCTCCGATCGCTGCACTCTTCGCGCGCGACCCCGACCTGGGGGCGTGTTGGCGCGCCGACGCGGTTCGTCGGCCACCCGGGGAGGTCTGGCAACGATGCCTCGACAGCGAGATCGACGTCGTGTTGCCGGGCGATGCGGCCTTCCCGCCACAGTTGCTCGACGATCCACGACGGCCCGCGGTCTTGTTCGTCCGGGGCGATCTGGGCGTGCTCGACGCGCGGCGCGTCGGCATCGTCGGGACGCGCAACGCCACGCAGCGCGGACTCGAGACCGCTGCCCGGTTCGGCTACGAGCTGTCGAGTTCCGAGGTCGTCGTCGTGTCCGGCCTGGCCAAGGGCATCGACGGGGCGGCCCATCGCGGCTCGCTCGCCGTCGCCGATGCACGCCCGGTCGCAGTGGTCGGCAGCGGGCTCGACCGTCCCTACCCGTCGCAGCACCGCGACCTGTGGGAGGCGGTGGCCGAACGGGGTGCCGTGATCTCCGAGTGGCCGCCCGGGACCGCGCCCGACGCCTTTCGGTTCCCGCTGCGCAACCGCATCCTGGCTGCGCTCGTCGAAGTGCTCGTGGTCGTCGAGAGCCGGGAACGTGGCGGCAGCCTGATCACTGCGCGTGAAGCGGCCGAACGTGGCGTCGACGTGTTCGCCGTACCCGGCCCGGTTCGGAGTCGGGCCTCGATCGGAACCAACCGGCTGCTCTGCGACGGCGCCGCCCCCGCGACCGAGGTGGCCGACGTGCTGATGGCGCTCGGACTCGATCGTCGCCGAGCCGGCCGATCCCGGTTCGATTCGCGGTCGCGCCCCGCCACCGAGGACCAGGTGTTCCTCACTGCGTGCCGAGCCGGCGCGCGGTCGATCGAAGAACTCTCCGCCGAATCCGGTCGGAAGCTGGTCGACGTCGCGTTGTCGGTGGCTCGACTCGAACACGCCGGCTGGTTGCGCGAGACCGGCGGATGGTTCGAAGCGATCGACGGGTGGGCCGATCTGACATGACGAGTTCGACCATGCCGTCCGCCCCATCCGCGGCTTCCTCACCCTCTGGGCAATACCATCTGCGCCGTGGACCTCTGGCGCATCGACGAGTTCGCCGACGCGCTCACCTCGTTGTCCGACAACACGGTGGCCGCCTACACGTCGGACCTCCGCGCGTTCCAGGGCTGGTGCGCCCGCAGCGACCTGACCGAACCGGCACAGGTGAGGCGCACCACGGTGCGTCGGTACCTGGCGCACCTCACCACGAGACAGTTCGCACGTCGCACCATCGCTCGCAAGACCGCGGCGCTGCGGCGGTACTACCGGTGGCTCGTCGCCGGCGGGTACGCCGAGGTCGATCCCACCAGTGGCGTGTCCGCGCCGGCGGGAGCCGGGCGTCTGCCGCGGGTGCTCGACCAGCGCGAGCTCGATGGTCTGCTCGAGGGGGCGGCGCCCGATGGCGAGCCCGACTGGCGCCGCCGTCGCGACGACGCGGTGCTCGAACTGCTCTACGGATCCGGGCTGCGTGTCGGCGAGCTCTGCGGGCTGCGTGTCGGCTCGCTCTCCTTGGCGTCCGGAGCGGCCGACGTGTGGGGCAAGGGAGCGAAGGAACGCCGGGTTCCCGTCAGCGAGGCAGCGGTACGGGCAGTGCGACGGTGGCTCGCCGTCCGTGGCGACGTCCTGCCCGCCGACGTCGGCGACGTGCTGTTCGGCAACGAGCGTGGTCGGCCGCTCACGCCGCGCGACGTCCGTCGCATCATCGATCGGCGATCCTCGAGCCCGACGCATCCGCATGCGCTGCGTCACACGTTCGCGACGCACCTGCTCGACGGAGGCGCCGACCTCCGTGCGGTGCAGGAACTGCTCGGCCACACCGATGTGGCCACTACCCAGCGCTACACCCACGTCAGCCGGGAGCGACTGTCGGCTGCCTACCGCGAGGCCCACCCCAGAGCATGAGTATCGTTCCCGAAGACGCCGATCTCCAGATGCAGTGGACGCGATGGTTGAACCGTCGCAACGCGGCTGCCCGTGACCACCTGATCGTCCACTACTCACCGTTGGTGAAGTTCGTGGCTGGTCGTGTCGGTGCCGGGTTGCCGTCGAGTGTCGACCCCGGCGACCTCGTCAGCTCCGGTGTGTTCGGCCTGATCGATGCCATCGAGCGGTTCGACCCCGAGCGGGGAGTCAAGTTCGAGACGTTCGCCGTGCCCCGGATCCGTGGCGCGGTCTACGACGGCCTGCGCAAGCTCGATTGGGTGCCACGGTCGATCCGCAGTCGTGCCCGCAGCGTCGAGAAGGCGATCTCGGAACTCGAACACAAGCTGGGCCGCGGACCGAACGATGAGGAACTGGCCGCTCATCTCAACATCTCGGGCGACGAGCTCACGCGGTGGCTCGCCGCGATCGCGAGCACCACCGTCGGTCCGCTCGACCGTGCGATCGCGGCCGGAGCCGAACCGGCTGCGCTCGACGGTCCCGGCTCGGGATCGCCTGCGGCGGTCCTCGAGGACACCGAACTCGGCGAGATCATGCGAGCGGAGATCCGCAAGCTTCCCGACCGGGAGAAGCTCGTCCTGTCGCTGTACTACGACGAGGGGTTGACGCTCTCGGAGATCGGCGAGGTGCTCGGCGTCACCGAGAGTCGGGTGTCGCAGATCCACACCAAGTCCGTGCTGCACCTGCGTTCGCGCCTGGCTGCGGCCGGCGTCGGCTGACCGGCCCGCCTTCGGCGCTCTCGCGCCCCCAGTTCCGACCGGCGTGCGCCGGTCCGAGACGAGGAGGCACACATGCGAGGTCGTCCAGGGTCGGGTGGGGGAGTGGGCGTGGATCGACGGCGCACGGCGGCGCGGGCCGATCGACGTCGGAGGGTCCGGTGCTCGGTGGTGATCGGGCTGGCGGCGGCGCTGATCGGGTCGACCGCGCTGGTGCCGTCGACCTCGGTGCACGCGGCGCCGTGTCTGCGTCCGCCGGTGATCGGCACGGTCGTCGACCCGTTTCGTGCTCCTGCGTGCGAGTGGTGTGCGGGCAACCGGGGCATCGAGTACCGAGTCGGGTCCGACGCGACCGTGCGAGCCGCTGCAACCGGAACCGTGACGTTCGTGGGTTCGGTGGCGGGCACCTCCTACCTGGTGATCGAACTGTCGAACGGTTGGCGGTTGACCCACGGCCGACTCGCCGGCACTCGGCTGCGACTCGGCGACCGGGTCGTGGCCGGATCGGTCGTCGGGCGCGCGAACGGTGAGTTCTACTTCGGACTGCGCATCGGCGACGAGTACCGCGACCCGGCGCCGTTCATCGGGCGACTGATCGGCCGCCCCCGGTTGATCCCGATCGACGGGACGCCGGCGCTCGTGCCCGTTCCGGCCGACGCGACGGCGTGGACCTGTCGGGCACGTCTCGGAGCTGCAGGTGTCGTGGCGGCGAGTACGGCCGATAGCATCCAGCGGGTCGATCCACCCGGGTCGACCGCTGTTCGCAGCGATGTCTCACAGTTCCGCTGGTCAACAAGCGGTCGCCCACGGGCGCCGACCGGCGGAATGCAACCGCACGAGGAGAATCATCATGGCCGTCATCACCATGCGGCAAATGCTCGAAGCCGGCGCCCACTTCGGTCACCAGACCCGACGGTGGAACCCGAAGATGAAGCGATTCATCTTCGGTGAGCGCAATGGCATCTACATCATCGACCTGGAGCAGACGCTCGGTCGGGTGGAGACCGCCTACGGATTCGTCCGCGATCTCGTCGCCGGTGGCGGCACGATCCTGTTCGTCGGCACCAAGAAGCAGGCGCAGGATCCCGTGAAGAGCTACGCCGACAAGTGCGGCATGCCCTACGTCAACGAGCGCTGGCTCGGTGGCATGCTCACCAACTTCGAGACGATGTCGAAGCGCGTCAACAAGATGCTCGAGTACGAGCGCATGCAGGCCTCCGGCGAGTTCGACGCGATGATCAAGAAGGAAGCCCTGCTGCTCGATCGTGAGCTCACGAAGCTCCAGCGCAACCTCGGTGGTCTGCGCAGCCTCAAGAAGGCGCCCGACGCGATCTTCGTGCTCGACACGAAGAAGGAGCACATTGCGGTGACCGAGGCCAACAAGCTCGGCATCCCGGTCGTCGCCGTCGTCGACACCAACGTCGACCCCGAGGTCATCCAGTACCCGATCCCCGGCAACGACGACGCCATCCGCTCGAACAGCCTGTTCGCCCGCGTGATCGCCGATGCGGTCGAAGAGGGTCGGTTCATCGCCAACAAGCGCAACCCGGCACCGGCTCCGGTCGCCGAGCGCACCCCCGAGGAAGAGGCCGAGTTCGCAGCAGCGCAGGCCGCCGCACGCGACGCCGCCGCTCAGGCGCAGGCCGACCGCGACGCCCGCCTCGCCGCCGCCAAGGCCTCGCCCGTGGTCGAGGAAGCTGCCGCCGATGCAGCTGCGATCGCCACCGAGGAAGGCGCTCCCGACGAGGTCGTGGCGGAGATCGCCGAGGAGACCGTTGCCGAGGTGGCCGAGCAGGTTGCCGACAGCACCACCGATGATGCCGTCGCCCAGTCCGACACCACCCCCGAACCAAGCACGGAGAGCTGAGGACATGTCATTCACCGCACAAGACGTCAAGGCGCTCCGCGACTCGTCCGGCGCCGGAATGATGGACTGCAAGAAGGCCTTGCAGGAGAACGACGGCGACATGGAGGCCGCGAAGCAGTGGCTGCGTGAGAAGGGCCTGGCCGCCAGCGCCAAGCGTGAGGACCGCGAAGCGTCACAGGGCGTCGTCAGCCTGGTGATCGACGGCAACGTCGGCGCGATCGTCGAACTCAAGAGCGAGACCGACTTCGTCGCCGGCTCGGACCAGTTCAAGGCCGAAGCCGACGCATTGGCCGCGCTCGTCGCCGCCAAGGGCGTCGACGCCGTCGCCGAGCGCGCTACCGAGCTCGAGGAGCTCAAGGTCACGCTCAAGGAGAACATCGGCCTCGGCGACGTCAAGCGCGTCGAAGCGGCCGACGGCAACCTCCTCGGCAGCTACCAGCACATCCAGGGTGGCCGCGGCGTCAACGCCGTCCTCGTCGAGATCGCCGGCGGTACGCCCGAACTCGCCCACGACGTCGCGGTCCACATCGCCTTCGCACGTCCGACCTACCTGAGCCGCGACGACATCCCCGCCGACGTCGTCGCCGCCGAGCGCGCCACGCTCGAGACGATCAGCCGCAACGAGGGCAAGCCGGAAGCAGCGCTGCCGAAGATCGTCGAAGGCCGCATCAACGGCTTCTACAAGGACGTCGCGCTGCTCGACCAGCCCTACGCGAAGGACGACAAGCAGTCGGTGAGCCAGTTCATCGGCGGCGCCACCATCGTCGACTTCGCCCAGGTCGAAATCGGCTGACCCCGAACCGTTCTCGTGAACAACCTGCGGCCCAGGTGCGCAGGTTGTTCACGAGATCGGGTGGACAGCGGCGTTTTCGGTCGTCTGGCGTCTCCTCTAGTACGGTCGGCAGTCGATGAGCGACCAGCCGGTGCATCCCCGTGGAGGGCCTCGGCCCAGTTGGAAGCGGATCGTGTTCAAGCCGTCCGGCGAGGCGCTCGCCGGCGAGTCGGGCAAGGGGCTCGACGGCGCCACGCTCGAGGCGACCGCCCGTGACATCGTCGATCTGCGCCAGAACCTCGGCGTCGACGTGGCCGTGGTGGTCGGCGGCGGCAACTTCTGGCGCGGTCGCACCGGCTCGCTCAGTGGGATGGACGCCACCCAGTCCGACCATATCGGCATGCTCGGCACCGTGATGAACGCCCTCGCGCTGCAGGACGCGCTCGAGCGGCTCGGCCAGGACACCCGCGTGCAGTCCGCGATCGAGATGCCCCGCATCGCCGAGGCGTACATCCGCCGTCGAGCGGTGCGCCATCTCGAGAAGGGACGCGTCGTCATCTTCGCCGCCGGCACCGGCAACCCGTTCTTCACCACCGATACCGCCGCAGCGCTGCGGGCAGCCGAGATCGAGGCCGATGTCGTGATCAAGGGCACGCACTCGGGCGTCGACGGCGTCTATTCGGCCGACCCCCGTCACGACGCGACCGCGACCAAGTACGACGAGGTGGGCTACCTCGAGGTGATGACGAAGAACCTCAAGGTGATGGACGCGACAGCGATCGCGTTCTGCCGCGACAACGGGATTCCGATCGTCGTGTTCGACATGTCGAAGCCCGGCTCGCTCCGAAGCATCGTGCAGGGTGGCCACGAGGGCACCCTCGTCCACGAGGTCTGAGCCGATCGGCCCCGCTGATGCGGTGCGAAGGTGGTGCGGTGCGCCGGCCGACCGGGCGCCCATGGTCCGCTCGTCGGGGCCCGTCTGGGTACGCTGGCTGCCGTGATTGACGAGACCCTGCTCGAGGCGATGGAGAAGATGGACAAGGCGGTGGAGCACACGCAGTCGCAGTTCTCCACGGTGCGTACCGGCCGGGCGACGCCGTCGCTCGTCGAGCGCATCACCGTGGAGTACTACGGCACCCAGGTGCCGCTCCAGCAGATCGCCTCGATCTCGGTCCCCGAGGCGCGCCAGTTGCTGATCAAGCCGCACGACCGTGCCTCGCTCGACGCCGTCGAGAAGGCGATCCGCGACAGCGATCTGGGCGTGGCGCCGAACAACGACGGGATCTCGATCCGTCTGTCGTTGCCCCAACTGACCGAGGAACGTCGCCGGGAGTACGTCAAGGTGGTCAAGCACATGGCCGAAGACGGCCGGATCGCCATTCGCAGCGCTCGCCGCGACGCCCGAAAGGCGATGGAGAGCGCGGAGAAGGACGGCGACATCTCCGCCGACGATCTCGAGCGGGCGGAGAAGGAACTGGAGAAGGTGACCCACGACCACGTCGAGCACATCGACGCGGCGTTGGGGCGCAAAGAGCACGAATTGCTCGAAGTATGAGCGTCTGCACCACTGCTCGACGTTCGACCACGGGGGAAGGGATCCGACATGAGCGATGACCGCAGTCAGGGCGACGAGGCCGATTCGGCCTCTCGGCGACGGCCGGGTTCGTTCGAGTCCGACATGGACTCGTTCGATCCGGAGGAGTTCGGCGGGCCGCTGTTCGGCGCGACCACCGAGCAGCCGGTCACCTCGTTCGACGACGACGCCGCGCGGGAGCGGCTCAGCTTCGGCTCCGACGACTCCGGATCGCTGCCGCACTGGACCGATCCGCCCACGGGTGAGATCCCGAAGATCCCCGTGGCCGAACAGCCGGAGAGCCACACGGACGATCTCGATGTCTGGTCGTCGTTCGCGTCCGACCCCGCTCCGGCCACCGAGGTCGCCGGGGCGCCCAAGGATCCGACCGGAGAGCTCACCTGGCACGACGACGAGCCCGCCGTCGACGAAGCACTCGATGCCCTCACGTCCGGGCGCGTCGCCGCCGTGCCTGCACCCGAGGCGACCGAGCCGGCGCGCCGGGAACCCGCTCGCATCACGATCGGCACCGATCCGTCCGGGATGCCGCGCCGACCCGATCCGAAGCGGCGTGGCGGGGCGCCCCAGCGTCCTCCGAGCGCCGGAGGGACGGCTCCAGCCGCCGACGGCCGCAACCTGCCCGTCGCCGTGGCGAGCGGTCTCGTACTCGCTGCGGTGTTCCTCGCGCTGTCGATGTGGCGGCCGGCAGCGGTCGTTGCGTTTGTCACGCTCGCGCTCGGTGTCGCCGCGCTCGAGTACTTCTCCCGCGTCACCGACAAGGGCTACCGGCCGGCGGTCGCGGCGGGGATCGCCGCATGCGTTGCGGCACCCCTCGCTGCCTACTGGGTCGGTGACAGTGCGCTTCCGTTGGTGATCGCGTTCGCGTTCTTCGCCGGAGCGATCGGATTCATCGGTGCCGACTCGATCGAGTCCGGCCCGATGCCGAACATGGCGATCACGATGCTCGGCGTCGTCTGGATCGGCGTGCTCGGAGCCTTCGCCGCATTGATCCTGCGCTGGTCGACCTTCGGGTCGGGTACGCCATGGGGGACCGACACCCTGGTGTTGATCGCGGTCGGGGTCGTCGCCAACGACGTCGGTGCCTACTTCCTCGGGTCCGCCATCGGCAAGACGCCGCTGCGGCCCTGGATCAGCCCCAACAAGTCGCTCGAAGGGCTGCTCGGCGGCACCGCGCTGACGCTGCTGGTGATGTTGCTCATCGGCATGCAGGAACTCAGCGACACCTGGTCGAGCACGAGCCACCTCCTGATGCTGGGAATCGTGATCTCGGTGATGGCGCCGCTCGGCGACCTGACCGAGTCGATGTTCAAGCGCAACCTCGACGTGAAGGACTTCGGGGCCGTCATCCGTGGCCACGGTGGTGTGCTCGATCGTTTCGATGGGTTCCTGTTCGTGATGCCGGCGGTGTACTACCTCATGTTGGTGGTCGAGCCGTGGACGGCGCTCTGACCCGGGTTGCCATCGCCGGCTCGTCCGGCTCGATCGGCACGCAGACGCTCGACGTCGTGCGCGCCGAGAACGAACGCCTGCCCGGTTCGTACGAGGTCGTTGCACTGGCCGTCGGCGGATCGGTGGAGGCGGTCGTCGAACAGGCACGGGAGTTCCGGCCCGTCGTGGTGGCCGTCGGTGACCGTGCGGCGAGGCGGGTGGTCGCCGAAGCGCTTCCCGGCGTCGAGGTGGTCGCCGAACTCGCTGCCGTGGTCGCTCCCGCGGACGTGGTCGTCAACGGGGTGGTCGGCTTCGCCGGGCTCGACGTCACGATCGAGACGCTGCGAGCGGGCAAGCGTCTGGCCCTCGCCAACAAGGAGAGCCTGATCGCCGCCGGGCCGGTGGTGCAGCCGCTGCGCGACACGCCGGGAGCGGAGTTGGTGCCGGTCGACAGTGAGCACTGTGCGTTGCATCAGTGTCTCCGGTCGTCGGTCGATGCGGGCCGCGAGGTCTCACGGTTGTTGCTCACGGCCAGCGGCGGCCCGTTCCGCGGCAGGAGCGCCGCCGAACTCGCCGAGGTCACCGTCGACGCCGCCCTCGCTCATCCGACCTGGAGCATGGGCCCGAAGATCACCGTCGACTCCAGCACGCTGATGAACAAGGGGTTGGAGGTCATCGAGGCGCATGAGCTGTACGGCACCGCCTACGACGACATCGACGTGGTGGTGCATCCCCAGTCGATCATCCACTCGATGGTGGAGTTCAGCGACGGCTCGACGATCGCGCAGCTCAGCCTGCCGGACATGCGGTTGCCGATCGGTTATGCGCTCGGGTACCCCGATCGCATCGGGAGCCCGTTCGGCCGCATCGACTGGGCCCAGCTCGCCCGTCTCGACTTCGAGCCGCCCGATCGAGCAACGTTCCGGTGTCTCGACCTCGCCTACCAGGCCGGACGCGCCGGTGGCACCGCTCCCGCGTGGTTGAGCGCCGCCAACGAAGTGGCCGTTGACGCGTTCTTGGCGGGGAACTTGCGATGGAATGAGATCCCTGACGTGTGTGTTGATGTACTCGCGATGCATGATGGTGTCACCCCCCATACCGTCGAGGACGTGATCGAGGCCGACGCTCAGGCTCGGCGGATCGCCAATCGACTCCTGCCGACATGATGGTTACGAGGACATGACCGATCAACTCACACCCACCGACGACCGGACGGACGGGGAGGCTGCGTTCGCCCCGCCGCGTCGCAGCGACCGGGTGAAGAGCGAGATCATGGCCGGTGGCTCGGTCACCGAACTCACCGACGACGAACTGGCCAACGGCTGGTCGGGGTATCTGGCGCTCGCCGCGATCCTCGGGCTGTTCGTGTGGTTGGCCTTCGTCAACATCTGGATCTTCGTGTTCGTGGTCGGTGTCGTGATCTCGATCTTCCTGCACGAACTCGGCCACTTCGCCACTGCGAAGTGGACCGGGATGAAAGCCACCCAGTTCTTCCTCTTCTTCGGTCCGCGCCTGTGGAGCTTCCGTCGCGGGGAAACCGAGTACGGCGTGCGGGCGATTCCGCTCGGCGCGTTCGTCCGCATCATCGGCATGAACCGCATGGACGAGGTCGACCCCGCCGACGAGGCCCGGACGTACCGCCAGGCGACGTTCCCTCGCCGGATCCTGGTGATCAGCGCCGGATCGATGATGCACATCATGATCGCGATCGTGTTGCTGTTCGGCGTCTACGCCACGCAGGGAGAGATCACCGCACAGGACGAGCCGGTCGTGGTGGTCGGCGCCGTCAGCCCGGGCCTGCCGGCATCGGAGGCGGGCATCCTCGCCGACGACGAGATCCTGTCGGTGGGCGGCGTCGCGGTCACCTCGTCGGTCGAACTCGGTGAGGCGGTGCGCAGCTTCGAGCCCGGCGAGATCGTCGATGTCGTCGTGGTTCGCGACGGCGAACAACAGACCGTCGCGGTCGGCTTGGGCGCCAACACATCGGTTGCCTCCGACGACCCGCTGTTCGGGACCGCGCTGCTCGGCGTGCGCAGCTACAGCCCGGCGCTCTACGAGGACCACGGGATCGTCGGGTCGGCCGTCAATGCGGTCACCGACGTGGTGCCGGTGTCGTGGGAATCGCTCCAGGGCGTCGTCAAGGTCGTCAACCCGGTCAACATGCTCGGTCATCTGGCCGGCACCAACGACGACCTGTCGAGCCGTCCCACCACGCTCTACGGCGTGGCCACGGTGTCCGACGACGTCGGCGACTCCGGCGGCCTCGCCGGCGTGATCTACCTGCTCGCAGTGCTCAACATCTTCGTCGGCGTGTTCAACATGCTGCCGCTGCTCCCGCTCGACGGCGGTCATGCGGCGATCGCCTGCTACGAGCGGATCCGCGAGTGGCGCAGCAAGTCCAAGCAGCGGTACTTCGCCGATGTCGAACGGCTGATGCCCTTCGCGATGGGTGTGATCGTCGTGCTGGCGATGTTGATGTTCAGCGGCCTGTACCTCGACATCACGCAGCCGATCGGATAGCGCTGCTCCGTGGACGTCTCCAGCGCACTCGTCGCTCGCAAACCCACCCGTCAGATCTCGGTCGGCAACGTCAAGGTCGGCGGCGACGCCCCGATCACGGTGCAGTCGATGACGATCACGAAGACCGCCGACGTCGAAGGCACGCTCCAGCAGATCTACGCGCTCGCTGCGGCGGGTGCCGACATCGTTCGCTGCACCTGCAACGAGACCGAGGCGGCCGAGGGGCTCGCGCAGATCGTGCCGCGATCACCGGTGCCGATCATCGCTGACATCCACCACCAGTACAAGATGGCGCTCGCCGCGATGGAGGCCGGGGTGCAGGGGTTGCGACTGAATCCCGGCAACATCCGCAAGCCCGAGCACATCAAGGCGGTCGCCTCCGAGGCTCGCGATCGTGGGATCCCGATCCGGATCGGGGTCAACGCCGGCTCGCTCGACCCGTCGCTCTACGAGAAGTACGGCAGTGCCACGCCCGAGGCGATGGTCGAATCGGCCCAGCAGGAGATCGCGTACTTCGACGAGGTCGGCTTCGATGCCATCAAGATCTCGGTCAAGGCATCGAGCGTGCCCCTGATGGTCGAGGCCTACCGCCAGCTCTCCGAGGTCACCGACCACCCGCTGCACCTCGGCGTCACCGAAGCCGGACCCCCGCCCGCCGGACTGATCAAGGCCACCGCCGGCATCGCCACACTCCTCATGGAGGGCATCGGCGACACGATCCGCTACTCGCTCACCGCCGACCCGGTCGAGGAGGCTCGAGCCGGTCGCCAGTTGCTCGAGGCGCTCGGCCTGCGCGAGCGCAAGAACGTCGACCTGATCGCCTGTCCGTCGTGCGGGCGCGCGGAGGTCGACGTGATCGACGTGGCCAACCGTGCGATGGCAGCCTTCGCCGACCGGGAGATCCCGCTGCAGATCGCCGTGATGGGCTGCGTCGTGAACGGGCCCGGCGAGGCGCGCGACGCCGACCTCGGCATCGCCGCCGGCAACAAGCGCGGTCACCTGTTCGTGAAGGGTCAGAACGTCGCCGTCGTCCCCGAGGACGAGATGGTCGACCAGCTCGTCGAGTGGGCCGAGTTCATCAACGACCACGGCGTCGAGGCCGCGCTCGCACGGGTCGACCTCGTCAAGGCTGCCCGCGAGGCCGAGAAGGATCGAGCCAAGCTCCTCGACGAGCAGGGCGCCGACGCCAACCAGGCCACCGAGAAGATCGTCGAGATCCGCAAGACCACCCGCTGAATTGCAGCAGGGGTCAGACCCCTGCTGCAACCACCACGAAGGTGGGGCTCGTCGGGGTGAGGGTGACATCGGGCGCGAGGTAGAGCGTGCGCCCGTCGAGGTCGACGGCGAGTTCGTGGCCGGTCGAGGCGTGGGTGTGACCGGGCTCGACACGCACGAGCGTGCAGCCCGCCTCGGGCAGGGGGTACCGGCCCGATCTGGCCGCGGCCTTCATCACGGGTTCGACGAGTGGCGTCCTGTCGAGGATGCGCAGCAGTTCGTCGACGTCGACGTGTTTGCTGGTGAGCCCGCCGCGCACGACGTTGTCGCTCGCACCCATCAACTCGATGCCCGCCCCGCTGAGGTAGGCGTGGAGGTTGCCGGCGGTGAGGTGCAGTGCCTCGCCCGGTTGCAGGGTCACCCGGTTGAGCAGCAGCGTGACGACCACGCTCGGATCGTCGGGGTAGCGGGCGGCGAGCCGACTGACCAGTTCGGCCTCAGGACGCTGGCTTCGGCTGCAGGCGACCACCGTGGGGCGAGGATCGATCCGGCCGCGGTAGAGGCCGTCGATCACACCACCGATGCCATGCGAACGGATCGCCGCCGCCAGCGGCTCGGCGCCGAGAGCGCCGAGCAGCGTCAGGGTGCTGCCGACCGGCCGAATACCGCAGAGCGCATCGAAGCGGGTCAGTGCACACAGGAGTTCTGGCTTGGCCCGGTTGTCCGGGTACACGCCGCGGGCAAAGCCGTCGATCGCTTGGCTCGTCGTCGGGTGGACCTGGAGCGACAGTGGCTGCGCTGCCGCGAGGACCTTGAGGAGGTACGGCAGATCACCGGTGATGTCGGCCAGCGGCGCGCCGTCGGCGGTCGTCGCCGGGCCGTTCGGGTGAGTGCCGAGCCACAGCTCGGCCCACGGTCGGCCATCCGCAGTGGTGCGTAGCAGCTCGGGGATGAAGGTCCGGTCGCCCCAGTCGTAGTGCTGGACCACACCGGCGATCGGGATCGCACCACCCATCGCGTCGCCTCAGATCCCGAGTTCGGCGGCGCGCGCGAGGACGCCGTCGCGTTCCGCGCCGATGGTGGTCGACTCGCCGTGGCCGGTGTGGACCACGGTGTGATCGGGCAGCGCGAGCAGCGTGTCGCGGATCGAGCGCAGGATGGTGGGTTCGTCGCTGAAGCTGCGGCCGGTGGCACCGGGCCCGCCACAGAACAGCGTGTCGCCGCTGAAGACGACCCCGGACGCGGCGTCGTGGAAGCTGCAGCAGCCGGGGGAGTGTCCGGGAGTGTGCAGGACGGTGAGTTCGTGGTCGGACACCTGCAGCGTCGTTCCGGGCGCGAGATCCCGATCGGGCGAGGCATCGGGCCAGACCACGTCCCACAGCATCCGGTCGTCGGGGTGCAGCAGGACGGGCGCGTCGACGGCATCACGGAGCGGCACGGCGGCGTTGATGTGATCGTTGTGCCCGTGGGTGAGCACGATCGCGCGTACCCGCCGACCGTTGATCGCGGCCACGATCGTCTCGTGGTCGTGGGCGGCGTCGAACACGACGACCTCGCGGTCGTCGCCGACGATCCAGATGTTGTTGGTGACCTCCCACTCGCCGCCGTCGAGCGCGAAGATCCCGTCGGTGGTGACGAGTTCGATCGCCATCAGAACGCCCTCATCAGAACACGACCACGCTGCGGAGCACCTCGCCGCGCTCCATCTTGTGGAACGCCTCCTCGACGCCGTCGAGGCCGATCGTCTCCGACACGAAGCCGTCGAGATCGAGCCGACCCTGGAGGTAGAGGTCGATCAGCATCGGGAAGTCACGCGAGGGCAGGCAGTCGCCGTACCACGACGACTTGAGGGCGCCGCCCCGACCGAACACGTCGATGAACGGCAACTCCAGCGTCATCTCCGGGTTCGGGACGCCGACGAGCACGACGGTGCCGGCGAGGTCGCGGGCCTCGAACGCCTGCTTGTACACCTCGGGATGGCCGATCGCCTCGATGCACACGTCGGCGCCGAAGCCGCCGGTGACCGAGCGGATGAACTCGACCGGATCGGTCTCCTTGGAGTTGCAGACGTGCGTGGCGCCGAAGCCCTTCGCCCACTCGAGCTTGCGGTCGTCGATGTCGACGCCGATGATCGTCGAGGCGCCAGCGAGGCGGGCGCCGGCGATGGCGGCATCGCCGACGCCGCCGCAGCCGAACACGGCCACCGATTGGCCGCGGGTGACCCCGGCGGTGTTGAGCGCTGCGCCGATGCCGGCCATCACGCCGCAGCCGAGCAGTCCCGCCGCGGCCGGTGATGCTGCCGGGTCGACCTTCGTGCACTGTCCGGCGGCGACGAGCGTCTTGTCGCAGAACGCCCCGATGCCCAGCGCGGGGGACAGCTCGGTGCCGTCGGTGAGCGTCATCTTCTGGGTGGCGTTGTGGGTGTTGAAGCAGTACTGCGGCTCGACCGCGGCGGCACGCACGGCAGTCGCCGCACACCGCGCGCCAGTTGAGGATCACGTAGTCGCCCGGCGCCACGTCGGTGACGCCGTCGCCGACCGACTCGACGATCCCGGCGGCCTCGTGGCCGAGCAGGAACGGGAAGTCGTCGTTGATGCCGCCCTCCCGATAGTGCAGGTCGGTGTGGCAGACGCCGCACGCCTGGATCGCCACCACCGCCTCGCCGGGCCCGGGATCGGGGATGACGATCGTCTCCATCGACACGGGCTCGCCCTTCGCTGCGGGCGATGATTCCACGAACCTCTTGACTCATGCGGGCGACCGTAGCGCGCAGAATTCGACGGCGGGGTGTGGAACCGTGTGTCGATGGGAAGCGTCCAACGACCATGACCAAGCGATGGATCCCGCTCGTCTTGGTGTTGGCCGTACTCGGCGCAGGCCGCATGCGGCAGCGACGGAACGGGACATCCTCGCCGAGTTCCGACTCCACATTGCCCGCGTCGGATCCCGACGAGCCAACGACCCGACGGGTACTCCCATCCGACAGGCGCCGACGAGGTGGTCGTCTCGTACGCCGAACTCGGCGGATTCACCACCCGCGAGTTCGCCTTCCGCCAGCCGCCGAGCGTGCTGATCGCGGGCGATGGTCGGCTGTTCTCACCCGGCGCTCAGATCGAGATCTACCCGGGGCCGCTGCTCCCGGCGGTCCAGGTGCAGACGATCACCGAAGCCGACATCCAGCAGATCCTCGCCGCTGCCGACGAGGCCGACTTGTTCGCCGACGTCGACTACACGACCGACACGAACATCGCCGACGCCACGCACGGCCACCGTGACGATCAGCGCCAACGGCGAGACGTGGGTGCACGAGGCCTATGCCCTGTCGATCGACGGCCCCGACACGACCGATCCGATGCCGGAACGTCAGGCGCTGTCGGAGTTCATCAGCCTGCTGCGCAGCATCGGCGAGGAATCGATGGGCGAGGCGACGCTGTTCGAGCCGACGGAGTACGAGATCCAGGCGATCGTCGTCGACGACCTGTCGGCGTACGGCACCGACGGCATCGAGCCGACGGTGGAGGAGTGGCCCGCCGACGTCTCGGTCCGCCTCGCCGACGCGGCCGAGTGCACCGTCGTCCCGGCCGGGGAGGTCGGCGACCTCCTCGCAGCTGCGAACCAGCTCACGTTCTTCTCTGACGACAGCGTGACCTACCAGCTCCTCGCCCGCCCCGCCCTTCCCGGCTCGCAGTGCTGAGTGTGACGCCAGGGGTCAGACCCCCGGCGTAACACTCCGGAGAGGGAGGTCGGCGTCCTGGGCACACGATCCGAGGTGTCCGGCCTTGTCAGACAGCCCTGCCACCGACGAGTATCAACACCGTCGTCACGACAGGGAGGGAGACTCATCGTGAGCAGATCGCGTCACATGGTCGGTACACGCGACTGGGAACAGGACGTCTACGAGCACATCTCGAATCACGGGCAGGTCGAAGGTGAGATCCTCGACGAGTACGCGAGCTTGGTGGACGACGAGACGATCTCCCCGGCCTTCAGGTATCTCGCCGGCATCATCCTCGAGGACGAGGTGCGTCACCACCGCGTCTTCGAGGAGTTGGCCGAGACGATGCGGCAGATGGGTGCCGACTCGGACGAGAACGCACCGATTCCATCGCTCAGTGGATTCCACACCGACCGCATTCGGATCCAGCGGGTCACTGACCGGCTCCTCGAGGTGGAGCGCGCCGACCGGCGCGAGCTGAAGGAGCTCGCCAAGCAGCTGAAGGAGTTCGACAAGGTCACCGTCTGGGGGCTCCTCATCGAGCTGATGCTCGACGACACCGAGAAGCACATCAAGATCCTGAAGTTCATCCGCGACCGCTCGAAGGACCAGCCCGACTGACGTCTTCGGCGCCAATGAACGATCGGTGACGCTGCTGTGACGCCCACCGCCGAGTGTTACGCCAGGGGTCAGACCCCTGGCGTAACACTCAGAAGAGGCGGAGGTCGTCGGGCTTCATCCCACGGAGTTCGTCGTAGTCGACCTCGACCCAGCGGAAGCCACGTGACTCGGCGAGCACCTTCGCCTGCGGCTTGACGACCTGGGCGACGAACACGCCGCGGATCTCCCC
Organism: Ilumatobacteraceae bacterium; assembly: GCA_963710625.1. GTDB lineage: Bacteria > Actinomycetota > Acidimicrobiia > Acidimicrobiales > Ilumatobacteraceae > Sva-07. The sequence continues at coordinate 141,486 of CAVQBG010000001.1, forward strand.
GAGCGACGAGTCGAGCTTGAGCCGCTCGATGTACCGCGTGAGCTGCTCGACGCCGTCGATCTCGCCTCGGCGCTTGACCTCGACGGCGACCACCGTGTCGCTCCCATCGCGGCAGACGAGGTCGATCGGGCCGATCGCCGTCGGGTACTCCCGCCGTACGAGCGTGAGCCCCTCCTCGATCGCGTGGGGGCTCGCGGCCAGCAGTTCCTGCAGGTGGGCCTCCACGCCGTCCTTCTGGAGGCCGGGATCGTCACCCAGTTCCGACGACACGTCGCTCAGCACCTCGTGGAGCGTGATCGTGAGCGTCTCCTGCTTCGGGTTCGTCACCACCCAGTGGTCGCCGTGGTCGACGAGCGTGTTCGGCGCGTTCATCCAGTTCAGCGGCTTGTAGGCGCCGCCGTCGGCGTGGATCGCCACGCACCCGTCGGCCTTCACCATGATCAGCCGGTTGGCTTCGGGAAGGTGGGCGTCGAGACGACCGGAGTAGTCGACCGAGCAGCGGGCGATGACGAGACGCACGGACGGCGACGCTACCGCGCGAGGCGGGGGCGTTCGGCTTCGACGTGGTCGCGCATGCGTCGCTGGATCAGCTCGCGGCGCTCCTGCAGTTCGCGGTACGTGAGGCGGTTGACGCTCGAGTCGAGCCCCATGCTGGCGCGCACGCCGTCCATGTCGAACTCGACCGAGTTCGGGTCGACGCCGAGTTCACGACCCAGCCGCTCGCCGTGCTTCTGGGCGAACAGCATCGAGATGTTGGCCACCTCGCCGAGGATGTCGAGCTCGGGTGCCAGTCGAGCGATCGCACCGTCGAGGAACACCATGTTCTTCACGTAGAGCATCAGCTCCTTCGGGAGCTTCGCGCCGTAGCCGAGCAGCGCCTTCACGACCCGCTGGACCTCCTTGACCATCTCCTCGCCGCTGAGTGTCGTGGGGTCGATCACCTCGTCGTCGAGGCGCAGGTCGCGGATCACCGCTTCGATGTCGGTGTCCATCGGGAGCGCACCGAGGTCGCGCAGTGCAGACATCTGACCGCGGGTGTCGTTGGTGGTCGCGCCGAGCATCAGCCGGAGGAAGGCGTTGCGTCGTGCACCGGTGAGGCGGCCGACGATGCCGTGGTCGAGCAGTGCGGTGCGGCCGTCGGCGAGCACGAACAGGTTGCCGCCGTGGAGGTCGCCGTGGAAGATGCCCTCGACGATGGCGCCCTCCATGAAGGCGATCATCGCTGTGCGAACGACTTGTTCGGTGTCGATGCCGGCGTCCTGCATGCCGACGACGTCGTCGAAGTTGAACCCGTACACCCGCTCCATCACGAGCACCCGGCGCGTCACGAGGGTGGGGTGCGGCCGCGGCACCAGGTACTGGTCCTGGCCGAGGTCGTGGAGCATCGTGGCGATGTCGAGCATGTTCGCCGCTTCCATCCGGAAGTCGAGTTCCTCGACGATCGTCTCGGCGAAGAGCTCGACCAGTGCCGGCGGGTTGGCGAGTGCGGCGACCGGGATGCGACCGACGAGGTGCGGCGCGAGCCAGGCCATCACCTTCAGGTCCTTGCGGACCAGCGACGCCACCGTGGTGCGTTGCACCTTGACCACGACCTGCTCGCCCGACAGCAGCGTTGCTGCGTGCACCTGCGCGATCGATGCCGCGGCGAGCGGGGTCTCCTCGAAGTGGCTGAACACGTCCTCGAGGCGGGCGCCGAGGTCCTGCTCAACGGTGAGCCGGACGGCGTCGAACGGCTCGGCCTTCACCTGGTCGCGGCACTTCTTGAACTCCGACACCAGTTCGGGCGGGAAGAGCCCGTCGCCGGCGGAGATGATCTGGCCGAGCTTGATGTACGTGGAACCGAGCGCCTCTGCGGCGACACGCAGGCGGTGGGAGATGTCGGCGCGGCTGGCCTCGGGGCTGTCGAACGAACCCCGTCGCTTCTTCCACATCCACGGCACGATCGCGGCGCCGAGGTGGCCGACCACGGTGCCGACCCGGGAGCCGGGTGGCAGCTTGCGCGGGCCGGTGAGTTCGGGCACCTCGGCCTGGGCCTGGCGACGCAACGTGGGAGGGAGCGACGCCCACGTGATGTGCTCGCGGTCGAGCACCCACGGGCCGTGCTCGGTGAACGAGCCCCACGCGAGATCCGACGGGTGGGCGGTCTCGGTGGGCAACGATGTCACCCCGACATGATGCCGGATTCTCGACGGTTCGTCGCCGCGAGGCAACATCGCGTCATGACCAATCGACCATTCCGCGTCCTCGGGCTCCAACAGATCGCGATCGGAGGGCTCGACAAGGGAGCGCTCACCGGCCTCTGGACCGGGCTGCTCGGCGTCGAGAAGGTCGGCGACTACGTGAGCGAGTCCGAGAACGTCGACGAGGACATCCTGCGTCTCGGCGACGGTCCGCACGCCGTGGAGATCGACCTGATGCAGCCGCTCGATCCCGAGCGCTCGCCGAAGGTCCACGTGCCCACGCTCAACCACGTCGGCGTCTGGATCGACGACCTCGCAGCGTGCGTCGACTTCCTGACGGCCCAGGGCGTTCGCTTCACCCCGGGAGGGATCCGCAAAGGGGCCGCTGGCCACGACGTGTGCTTCATCCATCCGAAGGGCAACGACGACACTCCGCGAAGCGGCGAAGGTGTGCTCATCGAGTTGGTGCAGGCGCCGCCCGACGTGATCGCTGCGTTGGGCTGATGCCGTCTCGCCCTGAACTTCGGCACCCTCTGCGCAACTCTTGAGGTGAGGCCGCTTCGTCTCACGGCTGTGCTACAACGAACGAGTGCCGGCGTTCAGGATGGTGATTTCTCTCACCCTCGGCGTAGCGATCTGGCTGACCTCGGGTTGCGCCGTGTCCGATTCCGGTGGCGTCGACGGTGCTCCGGGATCGACAGATCTCGTTCGTACCTCGCCCCCAGTTGCTGCCGTCGAGGTGGACGGGACAGATTCGATCCGTTACGGCGATGGCCGAGCACTCACGGCACGGTATTCAGCGGCTTCGGATCGCCTGGTCGTGATCACGTCGGCTGGATTCGCGGTTCACGACGAGTCCGGCGAGCCGCCTCGTCTCATCGAGCGGAGAATGACCGAAATCATGTCGGAGGCACTGTCGCCCGACGGGCGGTTGCTGGCGGTGGCGGACGGCGCCTCTTCGTCGCTCGAAGTCTGGGATCTCGACGCGGGTGAGATCGTGCACGAGGAGGAGACCCAGTCTCCGAACGTGCTCGGTTTCACCCCTGATGGGGATCGGTTGCTGTTCGGTACGTCCGACTCGGTGTCCAGCTGGTCGCCGGACGGCACGACCACCGTGTTGATCCAGAGCCAGTTCTCCGGTGAGCCCGACACGGTCGTCATGTCGACGGACGGATCGACCGTGGTCGCGTCACCGATCAGCCCTGCGGCGGGTTCTGTCGTCGTGTGGACGGAGCAATCGGGCGCTCGCACCGTCGACCTCGGGCGAGCAGATGGGGTCGCCCCGGGGAGCATGGGCCTCTCAGGCGACGGGTCGACGATGGTCGTCGAAGTTCCATCGTCCAGCGAGCCGGGGGTGTCGGACCTGGAGGTCGTCGACCTCGCCACAGGTGTCCGGCAGGCACTCCCGATCGCCGTTCGTGTGCTGGACGGTTCGATGTGGGTGCTCGGCCCGGACGACCGAGTCGTGGTCTGGGAGTCGGACGAGCTGTCCTTTCACGACCTCGATGGCGACGTGATCGGTCGAAGTGACCTCACGCAGTTGACTCCCGTCGTCTCGTTGACTGCCCCGGCCGACGGGGATTCGGTCGTGACGGCGCATCAGGACGGTTCGCTCAACGTGTGGAACCTGGCCGGGGATTCGTCGGGTCAGATGCCGGCAACCGTGCGAGCGATCAGGGAGGTCATCAGGCCGGGTGGGGGATCCTTGCTCACCGTCGGGTACTCCGGGCTGATCGATCGGTGGATCATCGCTGATCAGCGATCTCTCGGGTTGATCGACGACTACGCGGGTGGCGCCGTCACCGATGTTGCGATCTCGCCGGACGACCAGCGTCTTGCCCTTGCACACTCGAACGGTGTCGTGGAGGTACGCGATGTCCGAACGGGTGAGGTCGAGTCACGGCTGGACCACGATGGCCGTCAGGTCGATGCCGTCGCGTTCGCACCTGGTTCGTCGGAGATCGCGACAGGAGTGGGTGAACGTCTCGGAACCGAAGCGTTCGACGATTCCGTGACGATGTGGGATCCGACGACCGGTTCCGCTGTCGCAGTGACCGGCGGCGAGGGAGAAAGCGTGGCCGGGTGTTCGTTCTTCAGGCCCCGGATTCGCTTCTCGCCGAACGGAGAAGTGCTCGCCACGAGCTCGCACGACTTCACCGTGACCTTGTACGACGCCGACGACTTGGAGCCGGTCCTGCAACTCCCTCCACAGGGCGGCACGATTCTCGACGTTGCGTTCTCCCCGGATGGTGAATTCCTCGCCACGTCGTCGGAGGACCTGAAGCTGAGGATCTGGGACGTGGCAACAGGCAGTCTGATGGCGGAACACGACGCCCCGATCGGTGGCTACTGGGGTCTCGCGTTCATGCCCGATGGTGCCTCACTCGTCACCGTCGGAGCGACCGGAGCCGTCGCGTTGGTGAGTGCGGACGACGGCGGGATCCTTCGGCAGTTCGAGGACTCGGCGAACTGGTCGAGCGGTCCTGCGCTCTCTCCTGACGGAGAGCGTTTCGCTGCCGGGGGCAAGAACGACGACATCGTGATCTGGCGCGTGGCGGACGGCGCCGTCGTCCAACGGCTGACCGGGCATTCCGGGCAGGTGAATGCCCTGGCGATGTCGGACGACGGCACCTTCCTGCTCTCGGGTTCGGACGACGGGACGGCACGTCGGTGGCTGCTCGCTGACTGAGGGCCGTTCCGTGCGCCGGCCCCCGACCTGGACTGCGGCCCGGGGTTCGTGACTTGTGGCTCTTGGTTTGCTTCAGGTGCCGGAGTACGGTCAGTCGGCATGGCGAGAAGCAACAGAATGTGGAGATCTCGGTGGGCGGCCGTTGGAGCTGCCGTGGCGGTGGCGCTCGGGAGCGGCGGTGTCTTCTTCGCAAGTGCGGCCTCGAGTGAGCCGTCCGCGGTGGTCACGGTCGATCCGGTTCGAATTCTGGATACCCGGGATCCGGTGAACCTCGGCTTGCCCGGTCCGTTCGTGTCAGCGGTGTCGCAGAAGGTCCAAGTCGTCGGCGCGACCGTCCCGGTCGGCGCGACGGGGGTCCTGCTGAACGTCACGGTGGTCTCGCCCACTGCCGCAGGATTCCTCTCGGTTCGCCCCGGAGATGCGACCGGTGCCCCGACGACGTCGTCGCTGAACTTCGCGGCGAACGCAACCGTGCCGAACTCGGTGCAGGTGGCGCTGCCGACCTTGGGCGCCAACGCCGGCCAGATCGACGTCACCTACGACGCATTGGGTGTGGCGGGGCCGACCGCTGACGTGCTGATCGATGTCGTCGGCTACTTCGCTCCCGGTGCCGCCGGTCCTCCTGGTCCTACGGGTCCTGCTGGTCCTGCTGGCCCTGTCGGTCCTGTCGGTCCCATCGGCCCTGTCGGCCCGGCAGGTCCTGTCAACCTGCGATGGGCCAAGGTGGCCGCTGGAATCCCTCCAAGTCTGCTCGGTGGGAGTGGGGTGGTGAGCGTCGCTCGTGAGAGCGAGGGCGTGTATGAGGTCACCTTTGATTCATCGGTCTTCGGTTGTGGGTGGACGGCTACGATCAACGAGAACGATTCAGGTCAAGCGGTCCCCCGAGAGGTCACGATCGAGCGCAAGGACAACGCCCCGACGACTCTCACGGTCCGAACCTGGAAGACCGATGGCACGGATACGCCGCTGGATCCTGACATAGCTGGCACGGACGGTTTCACGGTGATGGTCATCTGCCCATAGCGGCGCTGGCCCGCACGGCTGGTACGGTGCAATCCAGATGGAGCGATGTCGTTGTTCGATGACGCGATCGTGGCAACGTCGGACGACCGATTGAGCTGGTTTCCGCCGAAGTCGACGTGGACGATGTCGGGCTCGGGCGATCGGTAACCTGGGGCGTATGAGGCGGAGCGTCCGAGGGAGATGGGAGCGTCGGCGCCCAGGGCCGACCCACGACGGGCAGAGCGAACCTCCTCGTCCAGTGCAGGTCGACCCGTCGAACGTGCTGGCCGTCGCCTACGTGATGACCGACTACCCGAAGCTCGCGATGACCTTCATCTCGGGCGAGCTCGACGAGGTCGAGCGACGGGGCCACCGCGTCGTGCCAATCGCGATGAACGCGCCGACCGCGCGTGACGTGGCGGACGCTGAGGGACGGCACCGCGAGCAAGCTTGCCTGTATCTGAAACGAGGCGGTTGGCGGCCACTCGCCGGCTCGGTTCTGCGGACACTTCGTCGTCATCCGCTGAACCTGGCGCGCCTCGTCGTGTTCGCCCTCCGCAGTGCTCGGCTCGATCTCACGCTGATGGTGCGTCGACTGGCTCACGTCGCCTACGGCGCCCTCGTCGTCGAACACTGTCGCACCGAGGGAATCCGGCATCTGCACGCCCACTTCGGTCAATCGCCTGCCTCGATCGCTTGGTTCGCAGCGCTCGTCGGCAACTGGGAGTCCGACGAGAGCTGGACGTGGAGTTTCACGATCCACGGGTTCCAGGACTTCGTCGATGACAAGGACGCCCGCCTCGACCTGAAAGCGCAGTCGGCCGAGTTCGTCGTGTGCATCAGCGACTTCACGCGATCGCAGCTGTGCCGCATCACCGATCCGGATCTGTGGAGCCGATTCCATGTCGTGCGATGCGGAATCGACCTGGCCAGGTTCGCGCAGCGCCCCGAGCCCGTGCACACCGATGCACCGCGCATCGTGACCGTCGGACGACTGTCACCGGAGAAGGGGCACCCCACGTTGCTGGCTGCCATCCGGCGGATGCGAGTCGCGGCCGGAATCGACGTCGGACTCGACGTGGTCGGCGACGGACCGTATCGAGAGCGTCTCCAGCGGCAGGCAACGGAACTCGGCATCGCAGAGCATGTCACCTTCCACGGTGAGCTGCCGCCCGAGAGCGTGGTCGAGCACTTGCGCGAGGCGGATGCCTTCTGCCTTCCCTCGTACTCCGAGGGGCTCCCCGTGTCGATCATGGAATCGATGGCCGTCGGTGTCCCGGTCGTTGCGACGCACATCGCTGGGATACCAGAACTTGCCGTCGACGGTGAGACCGCCATGACGGTGGCTCCTGGCAATGCCGAGGAGTTGGCAAGCGCACTCACATCGGTCGTGACCGACCGGGAACTTCGCGTGCGGCTCGTTCGGAACGCCAGAGCCGCCGTCGAGATGCGGCACAGCCTCGAACGGAATGTACGCGAGTTGATCGTCCTCTTCACCGAGGCCTGCGACGGTACTCAGGTGCGGTCGACCTCTCTCGACGTACCGGTCGGTGATTCGTGATGCAGTCGTCCGATGGCCTCGATCGCAAGCGGTTGTTCGGTCTGGACTTCGTCGACGCGGCCTCGGTCGACGAAGTGGCCGAGGCGCTCCTGCTGGCCGAGCCGGTAACGACCGACGCATCGAGTCGTGTGCTTCCGCTCGTCATCACTCCCAACGTGGACCAGCTCGTCAAACGCGACCGTCACGTCGATGCCGTGGCTTGCGATCTCGCCGAACGTGCCCAGTTCGTCCTCGTCGATGGACAGCCGATCGTCTGGGCCAGTCGGCTGCTCAAGCGACCGCTGCAGACGCGGCTCGCGGGAAGCTCCCTGACGGCGAGCCTGTGGCCGCAACTCGTCGCGGCCGGTCGACGAGTCCTCGTGGTCGCTGGTTCGCCGAGCACCGCGAATCGCATCAGGGCGGAAGGCCCGACGTTCACTGCCATCGACGCTCCGATGCTCGACGTGACGCGGCGGGGCGAACTCGAGCAGTTCGCAGCCGCATGCGTCGAGTCGGCGCGGTCGAGCAACGCTGAGTTCGTCTTCGTGACGCTCGGCTACCCGAAGCAGTGCAACATCATCGACGGGATGCTGCGCCAGTGGCCCGCGGGCGAGCCCGTTCCGGTCTTTCTCGCTGTGGGTGCATCGCTCGACATGTACTACGGAGCGGTACGTCGAGCGCCGAGTCTGGTTCAACGCGCTGGACTCGAATGGTTCTTCCGATTCGTTCAGGAGCCGAGGCGGTTGTTCAGACGGTACTTCGTGGACGATCTCGCGTTCGCGCCGATGGTCGCCCGGGAATGGAACGCGCAACGTGGTGCAAACCGGGTCCAAAACGGGAGATGATATTCTGCCGTGGTGAAGGGTGGAGTGCGGCGCGACGATGTCCAAGCGTGTTCGCCGTGAGCTCTGTCGGATGATGCGCATCGGCACCGACCGCAACTGCTGGCCCGAGGGCGTGCCGCTTGCGCCACTGTTGCAGCCGCTCTTCGACGAAGCGAGACCATCTGAACGAGCCACTGCGTGGGAACGGCGATTCGACGGGTACGCGACCGTCGCCAACTCGATGTTCGAAGTGACATCCATCGAGGACGCGGATGTCGTCGTCCTTCCGGGTGACTGGTACTGGGTTCGGGGCACGTCGTGGCGAAGTCGGCCGGATCGTCGGCTGACCGAGATGGTCCGGCCCCTCTACGAGAGCGCCAGAGCGTCAGGAAAGCCTGTCGTGATGTTCTACTCGGGAGATCGATCGTGTGATCGGGTTCCGTACCCCGAGGCTCACGTGTTCCGAGAGGGCCCGTTCGGATCGCGGTCTGGTCCGCGGGATCACGCTCTGCCGGCATTTCCCGAGGATCTCGTCGAGGAGTACTACGACGGAACCTTGCTCGAACGACCGAAGCGTGACAGCCCGGTAGTCGGGTTCTGCGGACTCGCCAATGCGAAATCGTCGTGGCGCCAGGTGGGCGGGCAGTTGATCTATCACCCGGTGGTTGTCGCGAGGGAGAGGCGAGTCGATCCGTCGCCCTACCTCGGTGAGGTGCTGAGAGAGCGCGCGGTGCGGCTACTCCGTGAGCATCACGACATCGAAGCGAACTTCATCCTGCGCAGCAGCAAGGTCTTCTTTCGATCGGCCGAGAGTCGAGACCTCGTCGAGGTACGCGATGAATACGTACGCAACCTGGCGGAAAGCGACTACGTGCTGTGCATTCGTGGCTCCGGCAACTACTCGTATCGACTGTACGAGGCAATGTGCATGGGACGCATCCCCGTCATCCTGAACACCGATCTGGTACTGCCCTGCGAGGACGAGATCGCCTGGAAGAAGCTCGCCGTGTGGGTCGAGCGAGACGACATCTCGTCGTTGCCCGATCGAATCCGAGAGTTCCACTCCCGCCTCAGCCCGACGGAATTCGTCGAACTCCAGCACTCGCTTCGTCGGCACTGGCTGGACCTGCTCAGCCCGGAGGGGTTCTTCGGACGATTCAGCGAGATCGATGCGACCAGTCTCCACGTGTCGACTTCGTCATGACTTCGTCTGCACCCTTGCCTGACGGACGCAACCGTCCCGTGGCTCGATACCATCGTTTCAACGACCGGGCGGAGCGGCGAAGCACGATGGGAAGGACCTAGATGGAACTTGAGTTCGTGTGGAAAGCGACACGCCGGTACTGGGCGGTCGTCGCCGTGTGCGGGCTGCTCGGCGTTGCTGCGGCGGTGCTCCTGGCACCCTCCGTGGCAGTCCGCTACCAGTCGACCGCGCTCGTTCTGATCCTGTCCGGCGAAGGTGGGTCGGCGGGGGACCGATACGTCGCGAGTGAGCTGGTGATCCTGCAGTCGCCGCCCATCGCGGAGCGCGCTGCGGAGCTCGCCGGAGTGTCGATGTCCCCGGCGGCGATCGCTGAGAACGTGACGTTCGCCCAGATCCCGGGAACGGACGTCGTGAGAATCATCGCAGCCTCTCCGTCGCCAACCGAAGCGCAGGCCATCGCCAACGGGTACGTCGACGCCTACTTGGACGCGAGGAGTGCCCTCGGTAGCGCCGATCAGAACATCGATGAGGGCCTGCTGAATCAGAGAGTCACCGCGCTCGAAGACCAGCTCGACGATGTCGAGCAGCGGGTGCAGGAAGCGATGGCGCCATTCGTCCGGGCTGCCGAGGAACTGGCCGACGGCGGAACGCCCTCGGTTCCGGCAGTCCAAGACGTCGCTCCTGCGCTCGCTGTCGAGCGAGAAGTACTGATCGATCAGTACCGGACGGTGCTCAGCCAACTCGCAGGTCTCCAGTCCGGTGAGCCCGAGCAGGCCACGACCGATCGTCAGGTCATTCAACGAGCGGAACTGCCGAGTCAATCCCTGGCCACGTCGTCGAGCACCCTTCGGCTGGCGATTCCGATTGGGGGGCTCCTGCTCGGCGTTGCCCTCGCGACGGCGCTGGCGCGCTCCTCCAGGTACGTGTTGGACACCGACGAGATCGAGCGCACTCTCGAGGCTCCGATCGTTGCGGTTGTTCCGGAGCGTCGTTCGCTACGATCGGGATCGCTCGATCATCTGGCTCAGCTGCCGACGGATGTGCGTGGGTCGATCAACCGTCTGTGTGTGCAGGTGGAATCCGCCGGTGCCTCGGCGCCGGGTTGGTCGGTCGTCGTCACGGGCACACGTCGCGACATCGGAACAACGACCGTGGCTGCAGCGATGGCACACCGGTTCTCCGAACTGGGCTCCAGGGTGTTGCTGATCGACTTCGACACGGAGGATCCTGCGGTCTCTGCGCGTTTCGACGTCGAGGAAGGTGGTCTCGCTGCTCTGGCAGACGTGAGCCGACAAGATCGACTCGTGCCGCCCACTCCGAGTGGCTTTCCGATGCTCTCCGTCATCGGCGGCGGTTCAGCGTCGGCCCGCTGGCGGCCATCGCGACAGGAACTGCGAGCTGCGCTGACATCTGCTTCGCTCTACGCTGACATCGTCGTGGTCGATGCAGGTCCCACGCTCGCGTCGTCCTCAGCCGCTGTACTGGCTCAGAGCGCCGACGCTGTCGTCCTGACCGTGCCTGCTCGGAGGCAACCGCGAGAGACCCTCGAACTCGTCGCACGGCAGCTCGACCTTGCCGATCGTCATCTCTTCCCGGTGATCGTGCCCGCCCCGAAGAAGCAGGGGCGGCAGCGGAAGACATCACGCCAACGGGGGACGTCATCGTCGCCGGATCCGAGCCAATCGGGCCTCGCGAACGATCAATCGGAGCGATCCGAGCGTGAGGTCGGTCCTCGGGCCTGACCGCCTCGGCTCACTGAGCCATCACGATGGATTCGAGGAACGTCTGGTACTGCATCGACACAGTTGTCCACGAGAAACGTGTCGACGCATGCTCGACGAGATCGGCAGCGGACGAAGCGGGGCGGGAAGCAGCACTGCGGATCGCCTTGGTGACCGTGCCCTGTTCCTCCGTGTCGACCAGACCCGGATACTTGCCGAAGATCCACCGGGTGGTCGCGGTGTTGTGCGCAACGACTGGTAGTCCGCTGCACATGGCTTCGATGTAGACGTTGCCGAACGACTCGGTTCGCGACATGTGGAGCAGCACGTCGGCCGAACGGTAGATGTCCGGCATCTGTGTGGCGGGGACCGTGATCCGACGATACCGCCCTGGCAGCACGAGGTCGGCGAGCTGGTCGACCTCGGTACGTAGCGGGCCGTCGCCCACGAGGAGCAGGAAAGTGTCGTCGAGCGTGGAAACGGCGCGCAGGCCTTCGGCGACATGCTTGGTTTCGATCAGGGCGCTGACCATCAACACGACCGTGGCGGACGCGGGCAGACCGAGCTCCATGCGGCGGCTCGGACCCGGCGAGAAGTTGTCGACGTCGACGCCGTTCGGGATGAGGGCGGTTGTCCACTTCTCTCGGTTGCGTTCTTCGAACTCGGGGTTCGTGCACACCAGACCGTCACATCGGAAGTACCTGAACTCGGAGCGATCCAACGCTGCAGGTGCATCGCCGTTCTCGGTCACGAAGACGTGTGGCGGTCGAGCTCCACCGAACGGCGATCTGGTGAGCAACCAATTGAGAAAGGGGTACCCGCAGCTGAGCGTCACGTCGAGCGAGCGGTAGGGCCGCTGCGCGAGCAGGCCGATCGCGAACGTCAGCTCTTCGTAGGCGGCTTCGTTCCTGAATGGCGGGAAGCTGGGGGCGCGTTCGAAGTGTCGACGATCGATGTAGGCGCTCTGCTGGTAACGGTACGGACGGTGAGGCGCAGGTGGGCCTCCCCCGATCACGAGGACGTCGTGGCCCAGATTCGCCAGCCCGTCGGCGATCGACTCGAGAGCCACCTCTGCGCCGCGATGAACGCGGTGAAGCCCGGGAAGCAGGACGCCGACCCTCATGTCGCGATCCGCAACCTTGCGGGCGTGCTGTCAGTGGTGGCGGACCCGAACACCCAGGACTCCTGAGGCATTGCCCAACGCCCGAGCGCCCAGGGCTGTTGCGTATCGCAACTGCGGACCTCGCCCGTGCAACAGTTGGACGACTGGACGCGCCAGGGCCCCGGCGAGTCGTCGACCACTGATCAGCAGCCACCGGAACCGGGCGGTTCCCCGGAGGAACTCGTTGGTCACGTACTCGGTGTTGCCGAGCCAGAATCGGGTGCGCAGTTGCTGGCGGAAGGTGCTGCGCTCACGTGTCTCGTGGCCGATGACCTTCGCATCGCTGGAGAAGCAGATGTCGAGACCATCGGCATGCGCCTGCCCGAAGAAGGCCATGTCCTCGCCGCCGATCACGCCGAGTTCGGGTTCGAAGCGCAGCCAGGGACGCTCTCTGAGGAACGAGGCGCAGATGAAGGAGTTGTGGGTCGCAGCGATCTCGATCGGTTGTCGATCAGGCGCCCGGAGTTGGCCGTCGAGTAGAAACGGTTGCTCGGTGAGCCAACGGGGCGAGCCCGTTGGCGGCTCGAGGTAACACGGCCCGGTCAGGGCCGTCGACCCGGTTGCGCGTTGGGCCTCGATGTACGACGACAGCCACGTGTCGACTGGTTCACAGTCATCATCGGTCATCGCAATCCAGTCACCCTCCTCGAGAGCGACCTCCAGGCCGATGTTGCGTGCGATCGAGATGTTGCCGGTGCCCGCATGCCGGTAGTGCAGCCCCAACGGGAAGACGCCGCTGAATCGATCACAGACACTGCGAGCTCGTCCGTCATCGTTGTCGTCGACCACCACGACCCCGAGGAGGTGACCGGCTGGCAAGAACTCGAGGTTGCGACCCAGCGCACGAAGCAAGCGATCCAGCGGCTGATTTCGCCGGTGGGTGCACACGGTCACGATGATGCGGGTCGAGTTCTCGGCGTCGTCGTGTGCGTCCGACCCGCTCCCGATGGGCTTCACGGGCAGTACGGTACCGCTTGTTGCGGGCGGTCGCTCCGTAGGGGTCTGGCAGACGAACCTCGGCTGCTGGTACGATCGATCGTCCAGGCGGGCGACAAGGCGGGAGTAGTTGGAATGGTGCTGTGCGTACTCGTTGGAGTTCCGGGCATCGGCATCGTTCGCGAGGGCCGATCTGTTCTCGACCGAGCTCCCGCGCAGCCGCCTGCTTCGAGCACTTCCCCTCGTGCGGTGGGACAGGTCGGGCCGTCGATGTGGTCGACCCCGCCACTTGCTGCGTCGATGGCGCCAGCACGCCGGTCTGAGGCCGTGGGGGACGGTCGGACGATGGCGCACAGGTCCGGCGCGCCGACGACCGACCAGATCGCGGCGATGACGCCACTGCGTGCCGGGAGGTGGTGACGACGTGATGCGTGGGCCAGGTTCGGCGCTTCGCGACTACACGCAACGGATCGCACGACGAAGCCGTGATGTCGCGAGCACGATGGGCGTCGAGATCGTCACCGCCGTGTCGCTCGCGATCATCTTCCCGATCACGATCCGCAATCTCGGTCCCGAGCTCTACGGCAAGTACACGGTTCTGTACCTGATCTTCGGCCTGGTCGGCCTGTGGGTGTACGCGGGTCCGACGGCATCCATCGTGCAGCTCATTCTCCAGCTCGAGTACGACTCGGACCAGGTGATGAAGCTCAGCCGACGTCAGATGATCCTCGTGTGGGCTCCATCTTCGCTCGTCGGGACGGTCGTGGCGGTGGCGTTGGTCGGCAGGAGCCTCCTTGTCCCCGCGGCGCTCGTGGTCGTGGTCGATCTCTTGCTCGCTGGACTCACGAGTATGAACCTGGCGAACGTCTTCGCGGTGGACGGCGTGATACGAGCTGCGAAGCTCCGGATGATCCAGCCGATCATCCGGTCGTGTGGTGTCGTGGCGCTTGCGATCGCCGACCAGGTCTCGATTCTGACGCTCGTCTGCCTCAACGTCGCGGCATCCGCAGTCATGCTGTTGGTTTCGACGTGGGCGATTCGCCATCGACAACGCCCTGAGTGGCTCGGCGAGCGTCGGCTCGGTGCTCGGCTCCTCGCCCGGTACACCGTCTACTACTCCGCGTCCATGTCGACGAACGCAGTCCAGAACGAGGGCGAGAAGTTCGTGCTCGCCACCTACCGGCCGGCGAACGAGGTCGGCGAATATGCGGCCGCATATCGGGTGGTGCAGACCTCGCTCATTCCGATGGGCGCTCTGATGTCGGCAGCTTCACGATGGTTCATGCAGAAGGATGATCAGCTCGGAGGGCAGCGCGCACGCACGAAGCGTTTGTCCGTCGTGGTCGGAGCGTACGGAATCCTGGTGGCGGTGGCGATCCTCCTCGGTGCGAACGTCATCCAATGGGTGGTGGGATCGGAGTACACCGAGGCCTCGCAGATTGCTGTGTGGCTGACGCTCTTCCCCCTCCTGCACGGGCTCGCGGATCTCCCGCCGATGGGCCTCCTCGGGCTCGGCCGCAACCGCGAGCGCATGTTCATGGGCTTTGGCACGTCACTCGCCTCGATCGTCGCATACCTTCTGCTCGTCCCACCCTTCGGATGGCGCGGTGCGGTCGTGGGGACGTATCTGTCCGAGCTCGCTGCAATCGCCGCTGGCTGGATTCTCCTGATCCACTACCAGCGGGCTGCCGATCTGGCTCGCTCCGACGAACGAGGTGCGAATGAGGAACCTGTTCCGTCCGAGCCCGGGTTCAGCGAGTAGCTGATACGCGGGGCCTGGTCGGAGTCCCTCCGTCCCGGTGGAGTCCATCGCCGGCGCGGCGGGGAGTCGTTTCAGCGAGCTGGCTGGAACGAGGCGGTCCTCCGAGGGTGCCGGTCGGTGAGCATCACGTCGTCGAGCCGGGCGACTTGCCTGCAACGACGAGACGGGCCATCCCGAGGTGCTTGGTCGGCCAGCGCTGTGTTCGCTCGAGCCAGAGTGATCGACGGGTCAAGAACTCGGGCGCTCGTGCGAACCATCTGTCCGGGACACCGGCGAGGGCGAACGTCGTGGAGTGGCGCAGCTGGAGCCCTGCGGAGTCCAGGAGATCGTCGATCTCGTGGGAGCTGTAGAAGTGCTCGGGCGATCGATGACCGGCACCCCTCCCCAACGTCGACTTGATTGCGCCCCGGCCACGTTCGGTGGCAGTTCGCATCAACCAGATCGGCGCGTACGGGTTGAGGAGCGATGCGATCAGGGTCCCTCCCGGCCGAATCACCCGGCCGATCTCGTTCCACGCCTGTCGGCGGTCGTCCGGGGCGACGTACTCGAGGACGCCGAGGGCGAGCACCGCATCGAACGAGGCGGACGCGAACCGCAGCGCTGTTGCGCTGCCGATCTCGAAATTCGGCCCCGGGTGAGTGCGCCGCGCGACCTCGATCATCTCCGGGGACATGTCGATTCCGGTGTATGCCCATCCTGTGGCGAGTTGGCTGTAGTGACCAGCGCCGCATCCGACGTCGAGGAGTCGTCCTGATGTCGCAAGCCGGTTGAATTCCTCGCTGACGAGGGCAAGCCGCCGTCGATAGAAGTAGCCGGCCCGCGTTGCCGGGTCGTCGTAGGCGCGAGCGTGTGAATTCGCATACGACGCCGTGAACGCGTTGATTCGCTCGTCGTGGTCGCTCAACTCGGCTGTCGGCCTCTCGGAGTCACCGTCGTCTCGGATCCGGCGTGTCGACCGGACGATGTCGAGTGGGCTTCGCAGCGCGCCACGTTACGGAGCCGGCGCGAATGTGTAGCTGAAGTTGCCGGCGCTCTGCACGCTGACGATGTCGCCGTCGGAAATGCCCGAGATCACGTAGGACTCCCCAGCCGTCAGCATTGCGATCGCTGGGTGGGCCTGTTCGCTGGGTGCCCCCACGTAGACCTCTGCCGATCCGCTCCAGATCGTCACGGTCAGTCCGTTTGCTCGGTTCGCCGGCAGGTAGACGGGCTCCGACGAGCTGTAGCTGCCCTGTCCGGAGATGGGCAGCAACGACGCAGACCACGGGATCGCAGGATTGCTGAGGGGGCTGCCCCACGGACAGTTGGACGTGCAGCTCCAGGTCACCATGGGCGCCTGGAGCGGTGTGACCCCGGCGGGCAGCGACGTGGTGGTGGTGGTCGGCGCCGGAGCGTCGGGAGGCACGGGCTGCGGGTTGCAGTTGGTCAGTCGGACGGAGATCGGCGGCTTGTAGTCCCACGTCTCGATCAGCGCCGAGTTCTCCGAACCGAGCAAGTCGATGGTGTACACCTGGCCCGCGAACACCTCTGTCTGTCGGTACACGTCGGTGCCACGCTCCCATTCGACGATGAGTGCTTCTCCCGAGATCACCTCGACCTGGCATCCGTCGGCCCACGGTCCCATGTAGGGGTAGATCTCCTGGCCGTCAGCGCCGTACGCCGTGCGATCCGAATAGCCCGTACGGTTGTTGCTCGAATACGCCGCCCACGATGGCCACGAGATCGCTTCAGCGACCCAGACGTCGGTGTACTGGCAGTCGGGTGTGTTCGGGGTGCAGTACCAGTACCCGGCAAGCGACGTCACGATGTCACAGGTCACAGGGTCGGAGCAGGGCTGGCTTGACGGAATCGTGGTGGTGGTGGTGGCGGGTCCGGTCGTGGTGGTGGTGGCGTCAGTCAGTTGGAAGGAGAACGGGTTGCCGCTCTGCACGCTGACGTATTCGCCGGCGGTGACGTTGGTGATGGTGAAGGACTGTCCGGTTGCGATGTTGGAGACGACGCGGTGTGTCGATGCGTCGGGGGCGCCGGCGTAGATCGAGGCGGAGCCGCTCGTGATGGTGACGGTCATGCCGGTGACGGCTGCGGCGGGGGCGTACACGGCGTGGGTTGCGGTGTAGCCGAGGCGTGCGGACACGGGTGAGACGGACGCGGGCCACACCATGGCCGGGTTGGCGGTGGTGGTTCCCCACGGACACGGGCTCCCGGTGCAGTTCCACGTGACCATTTGCGATGTCGTCCCGGAGGGAACGGTGGTGGTCGGAGCTGCTGTCGTGCTGGTCGTCGGTGCGGTCGTGGTGGTGGTCGGTGCGGTCGTGGTGCGTGGTCGGTGTGGTGGTGGTCGGCGCGGGGGCGTCAGTGAGTTGGAAGGAGAACGGGTTGCCGCTCTGCACGCTGACGTATTCGCCGGCGGTGACGTTGGTGATGGTGAAGGACTGTCCGGTTGCGATGTTGGAGACGACGCGGTGTGTTGATGCGTCGGGGGCGCCGGCGTAGATCGAGGCGGAGCCGCTCGTGATGGTGACGGTCATGCCGGTGACGGCTGCAGCGGGGGCGTACACGGCGTGGGTTGCGGTGTAGCCGAGGCGTGCGGACACGGGTGAGACGGACGCGGGCCACACCATGGCCGGGTTGGCGGTGGTGGTTCCCCACGGACACGGGCTCCCGGTGCAGTTCCACGTGACCATTTGCGATGTCGTCCCGGAGGGAACGGTGGTGGTCGGAGCTGCTGTCGTGCTGGTCGTCGGTGCGGTCGTGGTGGTGGTCGGTGCGGTGGTGGTGGTCGTGGTGGTCGGTGTGGTGGTGGTCGGCGCGGGGGCGTCAGTGAGTTGGAAGGAGAACGGGTTGCCGCTCTGCACGCTGACGTATTCGCCGGCGGTGACGTTGGTGATGGTGAAGGACTGTCCGGTTGCGATGTTGGAGACGACGCGGTGTGTCGATGCGTCGGGGGCGCCGGCGTAGATCGAGGCGGAGCCGCTCGTGATGGTGACGGTCATGCCGGTGACGGCTGCGGCGGGGGCGTACACGGCGTGGGTTGCGGTGTAGCCGAGGCGTGCGGACACGGGTGAGACGGACGCGGGCCACACCATGGCCGGGTTGGCGGTGGTGGTTCCCCACGGACACGGGCTCCCGGTGCAGTTCCACGTGACGGACACCGAGTCGCCGGTGACGGTCTCAGCAGTGGCGGCGCTAGGTGCCCAGACAACGCCCAACAGCACCACAGCGCCGACTTGGAGTATCCACTTCATTCGATCCGCCATTTGCCACTCCTCGGCCCTGCTGAAAGGCGAACTCTTCGTCCCTGCACAGGAACGACTGCCTGGTGTCGAGCGTACTGCATCGCCTCGGACGCGTCCATGTAAAGAGTGACGTTGAGCGGCAAAGTTTGCTCGGAATACCACTCACAGTGTCTGCTTGCGCGCTGCCCGCTAGCAGCACCGGGAGCCCCAGAAGCTCAGCTGATGCAGGGAATCACCGCGTCCGGCGTACGACCGCCGGTCGAGGGTCGGCCGTGTGTCACGCCACGAGGAGCCAGTCGTCGTCTCCCGCCTGATTCGACCCCGGATGCTCGTACGATGTGACCCCCTCTCGCACGTTCCCGACAGCGATCACCGCCGAGCCGTCAGTCGGGTCGAACCACTGCGCGACACGCGTCGGCGTCCAACCCGGTGGCCACTGGACCATCAGGTCGTCGGCGGCCGGCACGTACGCAACGATGCCTTCGTTGTCCGTTGCCCAGACCACATCGGGTCGCACCTGGATCGCGGCGCCGACGCCCGGGGATCGACCGCTCGGCTCGTACCGATTCCAGCCGACTCTGTGGAAGAACTTCGCAGCGATCTCCATGTCGCGCGCCCCCGGTGTGTCGAGGGAGTCGGGCCAATTCGGCGCGAACTGCCAGACCGTGTCGTTCCCGAACACGCTTCCGCTGGCACCCGTCAGCACGGACTCGTACATCTGCGACCGAATTCTCTGTCGGGGAGCGTTCTGGTAGCCGTTCTCGTAATGGCTCTCGATCAGCAGGTGTGGGAGATCCGTTGCCGACATCACACGCCTGCTCGCATCCGGAATCGAGTCGTACGTGTAGGTGACCGCGAGGTCGAGCCAGGTCACCGGCAGGTCCGTCGAGTCGGATTCGGGTTGCCACATCGCGCTGTGCGGCTGGTCGGCGCCTCCGTCGACGAGGCCTTGCTGCACTGCCTCGACCAACTCGAGCTCCGATGGCGATGGCGCATAATCGCAGCCGGACAACCAGACGATGTTCCCGAGGTCTGCGAACCGCTCGCCCACGAAACGTCCGTACTCTTCGAGGAGCGCGGGGCCGGCAGTGATCATCTCGGTGAGCCAGCCCTCTTCGGTGCCCTCGTAGCCCAGGTAGGCGGGCGCGAGCAGTACGACGAAACCCTGTTGCTCCGCCAACGAGAGGAGCCGGTGCGCGTGGTCGAAGTACGCTGGGTTCGGCTGGTCGAATCGGCCCGGCTCCAAGAACGGCTGATCGCCGTTCACGTTGGAAGGCGGCTCGTCGGAGTACAGGTGCTCGATGAGATTGACCACGAGCAGGTTGAACCCGAGCGCCGCCCGCTGCGCGAGGTAGTCGGCAGCATCGGCCTCGTCCAGACGGGCAACGTACGACCAAGCGGCGTCACCGACGGCCAGCCAGGGATCACCCAGGGCGTCTCGCAGCAACGGACGGGACACGTCGTCGGCGGTCGGGGTCACGAGGTCAGCAGCTCGGATCGGGCCACGCTCTTGCTGGACGTCTCCGGCGTCATCGACGACTCCCACGTCTCGCAGTGGCACCGTGGGGTTGAGGCCGACCTCCGGTCCGGGGCGTGGAACGGTACCCTCGTTTGCTTCGTCCGGTCGAGTTGTCGACAGTGGATCACCCGCTCGGAAGTCGGGTGGGCCGTCCGTGCCGGCCGTCGTGCAGGAAGCCACGGCGAGCGTCAACAACATGCCGATCGAGACCACCGAGCGACGTCGCCAAGCCATGGCCTCAACCCGAGGTCGACGTTGATGGTCTGCTCGACGCACCGGAGCGACCTGCGTCGACATGCGAGGCCCCTAGCCGAGTGCCCGTCGGGCCGGCCCGACCAGATCGGTCAGCGGTGTGAGCGCGGCCCCCGCGATCGCCCGTGCCAGCGGGCCACGCTCGATTCGCCTGTCGACGAGGCCGAGCACGTCGCCGTTGTACTCCCAGAACCCGTCGACCTTGCGACCCAGGCGATCGCGGATCCACTGCCGGCCGAGCGCCTTGTACAGCTCACGGTCGGCGTCGCCCCGCACCGTGGCCAACTCCTGCGGGCTGAACGCCCACTCGCCGTACTTCTCGGTCATGAACACCTGCAGGACGTACCAGAACTTGTACAGCGACATCTGATCGGTCAGTGCGCCATCCCATTCGCGGCTGAACGTCAGCAATTGGTGGACGAACCCGAAGTCGGCGACCTTCAGCAACTCGAGCGCCACGTCGTTGTCGAAGAACGGGCCCCGTTCCGGGAAGAAGCGTTCGCCTCGAGCGCGGACCAGGTCGGACCGGTACATCACGGTGTTGGACGTGCCGATCATGAAGATGCTGTCGCGGATCAGCTTGCGGGCTGCCTCGCGCCCCTCGTAGAACCGTGTCGACAGCGGGATGCCGTGCGCGATTCCCCTTTCGCCGAGAAATCGGTAGGCACTGATCAGGCCGATCGATGGATACTCGGCGCCGAGGGCTGTCATCTCCTGGAGGCACCTCGGGAACAGCCAGTCGTCGGCGAGCACGACCTTGGTGAACCGGCTGTGCTGCGAGAGCTGTGCCATGCCGAAGTTGAAATTGAGCGCCTGCGGCAACAGGGCCTCGGGCGTGACGACGCGGATCCGCTCGTCCTCGGCGACGTGGGTGTCAATGATCTCCCGGGAGTCGTCGGCGCTGTGGTTCTCGACGACGACGACCTCGAAGTCGGTGTACGTCTGCCGGCGAATGCTCCACAGGCACTCGTCGATGTAGTCCGCCATGTTGTGCACCGGCACCATGATGCTGACGAGGTCCGACGTCATGGCCGAGCGCCTCCGACGTCGTAGCGTCCGACGGCACGAGGGAGAAACGACGCGGCGTAGACCGCAACCGACCGCGTCCACCAGCGCAGCAGCCGAGCGAACGTCTGGTTGTCGCGTTGACGCAGGGCCTCGCGGAGTTCGCCGAAGAGCCGACCGATCCGTTCAGCGGCGAGCGCTCGGACACTTCTCCGCATAGCGGCCTCGGCGGCGGCGGTACGTGCCATGTGGGCGCGGACGCGGCGGATGGCATCGCTCATCCGGCTCCAATCCGCCGTTTGGTTCGTCGCGTGCAGCCGATAGTCGATCACCACCATGTGGTGGGTTCGCAGCGGCCGCCGTCGGGCAAGCTCCAGCCACAGGGCCCAATCCTCGGCAGGTACGAACCGAGGGTCGAACGGCAACTCGGGCAGCGACGAACGCCGGATCAGCACCTGGCCCGGAGTGGTGATGGTGTTGGCAACGCACAACTCGTCCCAGGAGGTGTCGTCATCGTCGGCGACCGGGTCGAACCGCGCGCCGGCCCGCAGGCCCGTCCGGGATCGGCCGATCCGGCGGCGTGGGGCGCGCCGGTCACGCTCGGCAGTCTGATTGCCATCGGCGTCGATGAGTGCGGCGGCGCCGTGAACGGCGTCGAGGTCCGATTGTCTCTGGAGCACGTCGACCAGGTTGCTCAACGCCTCGGGGCGAAGCAGGTCGTCGGCATCGAGGAACATCACGTACTGCGTGTCGTGCGGAGCGGCCGCCAGCCCTGCGTTGCGCGCCGCAGCTTGTCCACTGTTCGTCTGCGACAGCAATCGCAGACGCGGTTCGGCATCCATCCGCCGGGCAACGATGGCCGCCGTGTCGTCCGTCGATCCGTCATCGACCACGACGTGGGTCCAGTCAGGGTGTGTCTGGGCGGCGACCGAATCGAGCGTGTCACCGATGTATCGCTCCGCGTTGTAGGCGGCGGTGATGATCGCCACTGCACTGTCCGCTCCGCTGGGCACGCCCGGAACTCTAACCGGGACGGCCGGAAGCAGTGTCAGGGCGTCGGGTTGCCGCCGCCGTACACGCGCCGGTACTGCAGCACCATCTGTTCCACCGAACTCGCCCTCGCCGTGGTCTGCGCGCCGTCACCGAGATGTTCACGGAGTTCAGGATCCTGCAACAGGCGGCCGAGTGCCTGCCCGGCCTCCTCCACGTCACCCACGGCGAATGTCAACGCATTCGAGCCGTCTTCGAGGACCTCGTCGTTCCCGGGGCAGACCGTCGCAAGAATGGGGCAACCTGCCGCCATGGCTTCGAGAAGCGCCACACTGAAGTTCTCTCGCTCGGTCGGGAAGATCCAGACCGTCGCCAGTGCGAGCCAGTCTGCGACGTTCGTCTGGTAGCCGACCATCCTGACTCGGTCGTCGACACCGAGCGCACGTGCTTCATCGACGATCGCGTCCTCCAATTCCCCAGCTCCGACGAAGACGAGCACGGCCGAGGAGGCCTCGGCACCTGCACGAGCGAACGCACGGACTGCGTCGAGCGGCAGCTTCTGCGGATCGAGACGGGAGCTGAACAAGACGATGGGCGTCTCGTCGTCGAGTCCGAGGAGTTGTTTCGGCACGGTGGGATCGCCCGAAGAGAACTCGTCGAAGTCGATCGAGTTCCGGATCGTGGTGGTGAGCTCGTCGGGAATCCCGCACTCACGCTGGAAGCGGGTTCCGTGGTCGCTCGGGGACACGACCGCGCGGAGTGTGCGCCGTGCGGTCGTTGCCCAGAATCGGGCGCGGGCACTCCGGGGGGCGAAGAACGGGTACGGGCTCTGCAGAGTGGCAACAGCGTGGCGTGGCCGGGTGACC
The DNA here is from genome assembly GCA_963710625.1 of Ilumatobacteraceae bacterium. Taxonomy (GTDB): domain Bacteria; phylum Actinomycetota; class Acidimicrobiia; order Acidimicrobiales; family Ilumatobacteraceae; genus Sva-07. Next base: position 164,374 of record CAVQBG010000001.1, read on the forward strand.
AAAAGGGCCAACATCATGGTGCGGGGAAGGCAGGAATCGCCCGAGTGGATGTGGAGTACGTCGGCGTCACACGAACGGAGCAGGCTGATCAGCGAGCGAAATCGCTGGCGCGTACCGGTTCCGGTGACGCTGATCTGCTCGGTCTGCCTGGCAGGCACACCGATGGCTCGACAGCGCTCTACGAACACCGTGTTCTCATCGTTGGTCGGCACGAGGATCTCGACGGTGGAGCCGGCTTGCTGCGTGCCATGAGCGAGCGTCAGCAACTGCAGCGCATCGCCGCCGTCTCCGCGGACGAATCCGAGGTACGTGATCTTGAGGTCGGGTCTCGCCGCGTTCAAGCCCGACACGCTAGCAAGAACCGACTTGCGTGCAGCGAGGACGCAAGCTCACCCGCGCTGGAGGATGTCGAGATATCGAGGGATGTTGCTGTGGAGACTGTGATCGCTCTCGACCTTCGCGCGCCCTGCCAGTCCCATCCGCAAACGGAGTTCCTGGGATGTGGTCAGCGCACGGAGGCGGTCGACGAACGCTTCGAGATCGCCAGGGGGCACGATGTAGCCGTCCTGGCCGTCTCGAACGATTTCCGGGATCCCGCCCATGTCGGTGGTCAACACGGGAAGCTCCATGGCCATCGCCTCGATCGACGCGATCGATGACAGGTCGGCCAGCGTGGGGAGCGCGAAGATCGATGCCGACGCGAGCAGGTCCCGCAATCGTTCGGAGTTCGGAGGAACATCGCGATGCACGAACACATTGACCGGGGGGTCGGGGATCTCGCTCTTGGTGACGATGTGGAACTCACAGTCGGCGAACTCGGGGAGCCGTGCCGCTTCGAGAAGGAGTTCCCCACCCTTTCGCTGGAACTCCCCTCCGACGAAGAGAACGCGAAGGGAGTCGGAGCGGCTCGGTGAATCCGTTCCACGAGAGAAGAAGTCCGTGTCGATCGTCAGCGGAATGACGGAAATCGAAGCGCTCTCGACCCCGTAGTCCTCGACGAGTGATCGTCTCACCATCTCTGACACGGCAATGAGATGTCGCGGCATGTCGAACGTCCGGCGGTAGATGCTGAGTTTGATCCGCTCGATCGACGGGGGTCGAGCCGAACGGCCGAGGTAGTGCTGTCCCATCGACGTCGTGATCAACGGTGTCGTGTCGAGTTGCAGCACGACAGGTGGGAGACGTACGAGGGGATTGAGGAACAACGCGGGGTTCACCTGGTTGAAGAGCGCCACCTCCGGTTCGACTCCCGACCGTCGGAGGTCGCCGAACTGCTTCGTCGTCGACCATGCGGCTGCCGCGTACCAGTTCCATCGGAGCGGAGGGAGTCGGCTCAGGGCCTCCCGTGGTCGATGCTCGAGCCAGATCGCGTCCAGCCGATCGATGCGACCGGATTTCTCGAGTTCACGAGCGAGAAGCCTGAAGTGGACCTCGGTGCCGCTGAACGGCGCACTCACCAGAAGGCACGTTGTCATCCCATTCGGTGTCGACCACTCACTGCTGACGACACGGGCTCCTCATGCGCCTGAAGTCTAGGACATCCGTTGCCGGGAGAGGGGAGAGGTGCACCGTCTTCATGTTCCTGGCTCGGTCAGACGTTCTCGTGTGCGGTCTGCACGCTGGTGGCGCTGAAGTCGGCACGATCTGCAGCGCACCAGTGCGAGCAGCTATGGTTTTGGGCCAGATGACAGTCGGTGGGCACCGCAGATGGCGATGAACTTCTCCAAGTCGCAGGCCGCTGCACGACGACTGGCGCAGCTCGTGCCTGGTGGATCGCACACGTACGCGAAGGGCCAGGACCAGTACCCGTCCGAGTCGCCCGGGGTTCTGTCCCGTGGGCGCGGGTCGCACGTCTGGGACCTCGATGGCAACGAGTTCATCGAGTACGGCATGGGCCTGCGGAGTGTCGGTCTCGGGCATGCGTATCCCGATGTGGTCGACGCCGTGCGGGCGTCACTGGAATTGGGAACCAACTTCACTCGCCCGGGGCACGTGGAACTCGAGCTCTCCGAGCTGCTCGTCGATCTCTTCGACGCCGCCGACATGGTCAAGTTCACCAAGGACGGATCGACCGCAACCACCGCCGCCCTCAAGTTGGCTCGCAAAGCCACCGGTCGCGACATGGTCGCGATCTGTGCCGACCATGCCTTCTTCTCCTACGACGACTGGTTCATGTCGACCACCACGATGGATGGAGGTATCCCTGATGCGGAAGCCGACAACGTCGCCAGCTTCCGCTACAACGACCTCGACAGCGTCCACGAGATGTTCGCGCGTCGGCCCGACGCCATCTCGGCGGTGTTCCTCGAACCTGCCCGGACCGAGCAACCCGCTGCTGGCTTCCTCGAGGGGTTGCGGCGCTCGTGTGACGAACACGGCACCGTGTTGGTCTTCGACGAGATGATCACCGGATTTCGCTACGACCTGAAGGGCGCGCAGCATCTGTACGGAGTGAAGCCCGACCTGTCGACGTGGGGCAAAGCGCTCGCCAACGGCTTCTCGGTGTCGGCGCTCGCCGGATCCCGCGACCTGATGCTGCTGGGGAGCCGCGAACGCCCGGGCGACGACGTCTTCCTGCTGTCGACCACTCACGGTGCGGAGGTCTGCTCGCTTGCTGCTGCGATCGCCACCATCGGCGTGTATCAGCGAGAGCCGGTGATCGAGCACTTCTACCGGCAGGGCGAACGGCTACGCGATGGTCTCGTCGGGTTGTCTGCCGCCCACGGCTTGTCGGACCTCGTCAAGCCGGTGGGTTTCGCGTGCAACCTCATGTTCTCGACGCTCGATGTCGATCGGCGGCCGTCGCAGCGGCTCCGCACGCTGTTCCTGCAGGAAACGGCCAAGCGGGGCATCTTGGCGCCATCCCTCGTGGTGAGCTATTCGCACAGCGACGACGACGTCGATCGGACGCTCGAAGCGTTCGACGGCGCACTCGCCGTGTACGCCCTCGCCCTCGATGACGGCGCTGACCAGTACCTCGAAGGACCGCCGTCACGAACGGTGTTCGATCGTCGGTGGCGCTGAGTCCTCAATGCCGGGTCATCGCCAGCGGAGGGCCTCGTCGAGACGCCCCTCGTCCTGGAGACGCTGGATCGTCTTCAACCGGTAGAAGCGGTCCCCGGTCCAGTCCTGCGCCGTGAGACCCGCCGCCCGGTAGGCCTCGTACAGTTCGACGACGCCGTCACGGAGGGTCCACGTCGGTTCGAACCCGTCGAGGCGAGTGGCGGCTTTGGTGAAGTCGACCCGGTAATCACGCTGGTCGCTCGAGGCGCCTGCCGCGAATTCGACGCTGCAGTCGGGGACCACCTCGGCGACGAGCTCTGCAACGTCGCGAATCTGGTAGTTCTCCCCAGGCCGTCCGATGTTGAAGGCCTGGTCGTGGATCTGTTCGCGCGGCGCGGTCAAGCAGGCGGCGAACGCAGCGATGATGTCCCGGATGTGAACGAGCGGGCGCCATGGCGTCCCGTCGCTCTGCAGGAGCACCTTGCCGGTCGTGACGGCATGCCCGACGAGGTTGTTCACGACGATGTCGGCGCGGAGTCGGCGGGACACGCCGTAGGCGGTCGCATTGCGGAGATAGACCGGCGAAAACGCCGAGTCCGCCAGTTCCGACACCTTCTGCTCGACCTGCACTTTGGATTCGCCGTACGCGGTCACCGGGTGGAAAGGTGCGGTTTCGCTGACCAGGTCGTCACCACCGGCGCCGTAGAGGCTGCACGACGACGCAAAGATGAAGCGCTCGACGCCGGCAGACTTGGCGGCCGCAGCGAGGCGGACCGAGGCGTGCAGGTTGATGTCGTACGTCAGCTCGGGGTCGACGTCGCCGAGCGGGTCGTTCGACAGGGCAGCGAGGTGGAGCACCGCGTCGAATCCTTCGAGATGGGCGGGTGTGACATCGCGTAGATCCATCGACAGCGATGCCACATCGTCGGGAGCCGAGGCGAAATCACACCCGTCGTAGAAGCCCGAGTCGAGCCCGACGAGTTCGTGACCCAGTTCGGCCAGGACCGACACCATCTCCACACCGATGTAACCGAGGTGCCCGGTGACGAGGAGTTTCATTGTGTGCCTTTCGTCGGTCGGTGCCGAGAGAATCGGCGCCGTCGTCGTTCAAGTGACAGGGCGATCGAGAACTGGTCCGCGATCACCTGCCTGTTCTCGGCGACTTGGTGGCGGATCTTGAGCGCGAGTTCGGGCCGCAGAGCCATCACCTCGCGTAGGTGATCGAGGGTGCGCTCGACATCGAAGGTGTCGACGTGCTGGCAGAACGCCTCGAGCCCCACCGTGCGCATGAGGTCTTCGTTCTTCTTCGCGTATCCGACGGAAACGGTTGGGCGCTCCATGAGAAGGGCCGCAACGACGTTGTGGTACCGGGTTGCGATGACAGCGTCGGTGCTCTGGATCTGGGCGAGGAGATCCGCGATCGAGTGGATCCGCTCGGCGATGACCGGACTCGAGTCCTCCGCCGAACCCGCCGTCGCGAATGCTGCGGTCAGGAGGTCCACCACGACCTGATCGCCGTCTTCGCCGATCAGCAGTCTGACCGTGTGGCCGTCGGCGATGAGGCGGCGCGTGAGTTCCATCAACCGATTCACGTACGCCTCGAACGTGTTGGTTCCGGTCGTGGGGTCGTTCGACCAGCCGTGATACGCCATCACGCCGAGGCCGATCCTGAGCCCCGAGTCCGGGATCTCCGTGGTCGGGTCCGGTCGGTCGAGAGCGAAGACCACGTCCGTGACGACGGGGTCGTTGCTCACGTCGCTTCCGATGCTCGACATGAACGAACGGGACACCGGGTCGCGATACGAGCGGTAGCTGGCCATGCCCGCGGCTCGCGACATCAACCATCGACTGACTCGGTGCTCGATCGGGCCTGCACCGACCGCGACGAACGCGAACGGGGTGCCTGCAATTCTCGCCGCGGTCGTCCAGCGGACCATGTCGCGAGGCATCTGGAACGGACCCACACCGAAATCGTCGAGAATTCCGGTTCCGGGGACGATGATCCGGTCACATCGGCGAGCGAATCGCACCGCGGCGATCCAGCGCGCCGCCTCGGTGATCGGCAGGGTGACGAGTCGAGCGAACCGTGAGCGGGTGAACGCGGCCGGCAGGTTCGAGCCGGCCGACCAGATCGAGAACGTCGGGACGGCATGGTCCTCTGAGACGAGATCGGGGTTGGCGCAGATGCACCACACGTCGGCATCGGGATCCTGCTCGCGAACTGCAGCGATGCCCGCAGAGAGCGATGCCTCGTTGCCGTAGTTGCCGACTCCGAAGAGTCCGAAGAAGGCGATCCGTGGTCGATCGGATCGGGACATCGGGTCCGATGGATCCATGCCTCAGAGCCTGAGCTTCCGGGCGTGAAACGCCTCGGCAGCGCTGGTCGTGGAGCCGCATTCGATCGAGCGGAGGTTCATCAGTCCGCGGAACGTCTCGGGACGGAACCACGGCCTGCCCGACTGCGAACCGAAGTGTTGTGCAAGGAGCGTGACCTTGCGTTCCGCGATCTCGTCCGACAGCGGCACGTAGACGTTGGGCTGACCCAGATCCCCCTCGTACTTCGGGATCTCGTACTCCAGGATCAGGTGATCGCGAAAGGTGTTCCACGTCAGTTCACCGACGGTGCGATGATCCTGGTGGTCGTCATGTCGGCGGTGTGTGAGCACCAGGTCCGGTCGTGGTCCCGTCTTGAGTTCTTCGAAGGCACGCTTGATGTCACTCCACCACGTCGGGAAGTAGCTCTCTGCGAACCGGAACACTTCGACTTCCGACTGTGCCGCGGCGGCGAGGAAGTCCTGTGCGCTCGAGCGTGCTTCTGCGTCACGACGGTCGTCAGCGGAGAACACCACCCACTGCACCGAGGAGCCCGGACGTTCGGACAGCAGACGCAGGATCGTGCCGCCACACCCGATCTCGATGTCGTCGCTGTGAGCACCGAGGCACAAGATGCGCAATGGAGCCGTCGGGTCACCGCCGAGCGACAGGTCGAGCACGATCAGACGACCGTGGCTTCGGGAATGGGAACGATGAACTTCGCTCCCCACTCCCTCACGTGTGCAAGCTGGCTGAGGATCTCATCCTTGAAGTTCCACGGCAGGATCAAGATGTAGTCGGGCTTGACCTCGTCGATTCGTTCGGGGGCATGAATGGGAATGTGGGTGCCCGGGAGGAACCGGCCCTGCTTGTAGGGATTGCGATCGACGGTGAAGTCGAGGAAGTCCGTGCGGATTCCGCAGTAGTTGAGCAAGGTGTTGCCCTTGCCGGGCGCTCCGTAGCCGACGATCGTCGCTCCGGAGCGCTTCAGGTCGATGAGCAGCTCGAGTAGTTTGCGCTTCGTTTCGCGGACGCGATCCTCGAAGCGCGTGTAGGTCTCGACGTCGCGAAATCCTGCGGCTTCCTCGCGGGCACGGAGTTCGAGCACTCGATCGGAGACGGGGCGGCTCGAGTCCGCAGCGTGGCGCGCGTAGATGCGCAGCGACCCGCCATGGGTCCACAACTCCTCGACGTCATAGATCGTCATGCCGTGTCTGGCGAAGATCGCCTCGGAGCTGATGAGCGAGAAGTAGCAGAAGTGCTCGTGATAGATGGTGTCGAACTGGTTCTCGTCGAGCAGTCGCATCAGGTGGGGGAACTCGATCGTCACCGTCCCGGTTGGTGCCAGGATGTGCGGAATGCCGCCGACGAAGTCGTTCAGGTCCGGCACCTGGGCCAGAACGTTGTTCCCGAGGACGAGATCAGCGGAGAGCCCGTCCTCGGCGAGCTGTTTCGCCTTGTCGACCCCGAAGAAGGAGACGTCGGTCGGCACGCCCTTGCTCGACGGCCGTTCGGGCGACGTTGGCCGCCGGTTCGATGCCCAGACACGGGATGTTCTTCGACGCCACGTACTGCAGGAGGTAGCCGTCGTTGCTCGCGAGTTCCACGACCATGCTCTCCGGCCCGAGCGCAAGGCGATCGGTGATCATGTCGACGTAGTCGCTCGCGTGCTTGCAGCCAGCTCGTGGAGAACGACGAGAAGTAGGCGTATTCGGTGAAGATCTCGTCGGCCCCCACGTACTCGTTGAGTTGGACCAGAAGGCACTGGTGACAGGCCCAGACATTCAGGGGGAAGAACGGCTCCATCGAGTCGAGCTGCTCTGCGGCGAGGTAGCTCTCGCACAAGGGAGACATGCCGAGGTCGACCACCGGATACTGCAGCTGGGTGCCGCAGAAGCGGCACGGGAAAGCACTCATGGTCGGGAACCTAGGTGACGATGGACCATCATGGCAATCGAGACAGCAAGGCTCCGTCGCGGTGTCGCCCTGCGCTGTCGTGACCGTCGGACACGGAGGTCCCTGCGACCAGACGTGGCTAGAGTCCGGATCGTGCGGATCCAGCCAACGGCTCTCGAGGGCGTGTTCCTCGTCGACCTCGAGCCGCACGTCGACGAACGGGGCGCATTCTCCCGTACGTACTGCGAACGAGAGTTCGCCGCGGCGGGGCTCCCCACGTGGTATCCACAGTGCAACCTGTCGAGCAACCATCGAGCGTTCACGCTCCGGGGAATGCACTACAACGTGGCCCCGTTCGGAGAGTCGAAGCTGGTGCGGTGTGTGCGAGGAGCGATCCACGACGTCGTCGTCGATCTGCGGGGTGGTTCCCCCACGCGCATGCAGTCCTTCGGCGTCGAACTCAGCGCCGACAACGGCAAGGCGCTCTACATTCCCGGTGGGTTCGCACACGGATTTCTGACGTTGGTCGACTCCACCGATGTCTACTACCACATGGGGGACTTCTACCGGCCGGACGCAGCGCGGGGGTTTCGCTGGGACGACCCGACGGTGGCAATCGACTGGCCGACGGCGCCGGTCGTGGTCTCGGACGTGGACTCGTCGTACCCTGACCTCGTCGAGTCGGCGGTGCGGGCCTGAACATGCCTCAGCTGGAACCTTCGGTGCCTGATCTCGGCGAGGAGCTCATGGAACTCGTCGAGCGGCTCTTCCCCATCTGTCGAAGCATCACCGGGGACGGCTTGCGAGAGACCCTCCAGATTCTGGGTGAGTACGTGCCCATCGAGATTCGGGAGGTGCCGTCCGGTACGGAAGTGCTCGACTGGGTGGTGCCGCTCGAGTGGAACATCCGCGATGCGTACGTGGCGAACAGCTCAGGCGACCGGGTCATCGACTTCGCCGCGAGCAATCTCCACGTCGTCAGCTACAGCGTTCCGGTGCACGCGCGCATGTCGCTCGCCGAACTCCGACCGCACCTGCACAGCTTGCCGGACCATCCGAACCTCGTGCCGTACCGCACGTCGTACTACACGGAGTCGTGGGGATTCTGCCTCGCTCAGTCGCAACTCGACGACCTGCCGGAAGCCGACTACGACGTCCACATCGACTCCTCGCTCACACCCGGCTCGCTCACTTACGGCGAGATCGTGGTGCCCGGGCGCACGAACGACGAGATCCTGGTCTCGTCCCATGCCTGCCACCCATCGTTGTGCGACGACAACTTGACCGGGATCGCCGTCTCGTTGTTCCTTGCGAGGTCGCTGCTCGACGGACCACGGCCACGACACACATTCCGCTTCCTCTTCGCGCCCGGGACCATCGGGGCCATCACCTGGTTGGCCGAGCACCGCGATGTCGTCGACCGTGTCGTGCACGGCGTCACGTTGACGTGCCTGGGCGATGATCACCCGTTCACCTACAAGCGGACCGTGGACGGACGGGCGCCGATCGACGACTACGCGGAGTATGTCTTGGAGGAGTCGGGCCGGGCCCACCAGGTGATCGACTACTTCCCCTACGGCTACGACGAACGACAGTACAACTCTCCCGGGTTTCGAATGCCTGTGGGTTCACTGATGCGTGGTCGGCACGGGATGTTCGACGAGTACCACACGTCCGCCGACAACCTCGACTTCGTCTCGGCCGATCGTATGGTGGAGTCCTTCGAGATTCTCTCGAGGGTGCTCACCGTCGCTGATCAGGATCGAGTGGTCGTCAACCTCGAACCCTTCGGTGAACCTCAGCTCGGCCGGCGCGGTCTGTACAGCGCTCTCGGCGGGTTGACCGTCGCTGATGCCCAGCTCGCGATGCTGTGGGTACTTGCGCTCGGCGACGGTGCGTGTTCGCTGTTCGAGACCGCTCGACGGTCAGGCATCTCGTTCGATGCGATCATCGCCGCCGCCCGGGTCCTCGAAGACCACGGTCTCGTACGCGACATGAGAACTCAGCAGCAACCCGATCTCGGGCAAGGGGAGGAATTCGGATGAAAGTGGTCTTGTTCTGCGGTGGCATGGGGATGCGGCTTCGTGACTACTCCGACCAGATACCTAAACCTCTGGTTGAGGTTGGGGCCCGCCCCATCCTCTGGCACCTCATGAAGTACTACGCCCACTTCGGTCACACCGAGTTCATCCTGTGTCTCGGGCACGGAGCGACCAAGATCAAGGAGTTCTTCCTGACCTATGACGAGTGTGCCTCCAACGACTTCGTCTACTCCGAGGGCGGCGACCGGGTCGACTTGCTGCGGACGGACATTCACGACTGGACGATCACATTCGTCGATACCGGGCTCAAGTCCAACATCGGCGACCGTCTGCGACTCGTCAGAGAACACCTCGGCGACGATGACATGTTCCTGGCGAACTACGCCGACGGGCTCTCGGACCTCGACCTCGATCAGTACGTCCGCGACTTCACCGAGCGTGGGAACACGGCGACGTTCCTGAGCGTTCCGGCGCCGCACACCTTTCACATCGTTCACGCCGAAGCCGACGGACATGTCACGGCACTGGAACACATCGGTGACTCACGGGTGCGAATCAACGCGGGCTTCTTTGCGTTCCGGCGTGAGATCTTCGATGCCATGGAGCCGGGCGAGGAACTCGTGCTCGAGCCGTTCGGCCGATTGATCCGCGATCGTGAACTGATCGCTGTCCCCTACGACGGGTTCTGGCAGAACATGGACACCTTCAAGGACAAGGTGTTGCTCGACGAGATCGTTGCGGCTGGGGAGCCGCCGTGGCAGGTGTGGAGCCAGTGATGTCGTGATCCTCCGCCGGACCGGCCGGCGTCGACGCTGACGCCTGCCGTCGGCGGAGAATGCCAGCTCACGGCGACGTTTCGTCATGGAGTTGTAATACTGTCATGATTCTGTCATACTCGCCGAAGTCAGCTCACGCTGGGTGTTCGTGGTTCCGTCCGCGGGCGTGCCGAGTGGGTGAGTGTCCTGTCTGAGTCAGTGTCCTGTCTGTAGTGCGAAGAGGTTCCCCCCATGATCGTGTCCAGAAGGTTTCGTGCAGTTCTCGTGGTTGTCGCGTTGGCGGTGGTCGTGGTCGGTTCACGCAGCGAGTCGTCGCCGGCTGTTGCTGCGCCGGCGCAGGTTGTGCAGGCGTTGAGCAGCAATCAGGTGTTTCCGGTGCAGGTCGGTGGTCAGGCGGGTGTTCCTGCTGATGCGTCTGCGGCTCAGTTGCAGTTGACGGTGACTGGTACTGGTCAGGATGGGTTCTTGACGGCGTTCCCGTGTGGGTCACCGCAGCCGAACGCGTCGGTGCTCGAATTTTCAGCGTGGTGACACTCGTACGAACCTCTCGATGGTCAAGCTCGGTACCGGCGGGTCGGTGTGTGTGTACACGAGCGCTCCGGTGGAGTTGATCGTCGATGTCGTCGGTTGGACGGGTCGGTCGGCGCCGTGGGTGTCGATCAATCCGGCGCGTGTCACCGACACTCGGCGTCTGCCGGGGGGTACTCCGACTGTTGCGGCCGGCTCGATCGTTCGGGTGCCGGTCAGCGCGGCGTCCGAGGTCGATGCTGCAGCGACTGCAGCTGCGATCAATGTCACCGCTGTCGATGCACAGGCTGCAGGCTTTCTGACGGTGTTTCCGTGTGGTACTGCGGTTCCGGTCGCGTCGAACGTCAATTTCCAGGCGGCCACGGCCACGGCGAATGCGGTGATCACTGGTTTGGTCTCGGGGGAGGTGTGCATCTACACGTCGGCGACCGTGAACATCATCGTTGATGTGATGGGTTGGACGTCGACGTCGGGTGCAGTGACCGGTGTCGTGCCCCAGCGTGTGGCCGACACCCGGCAAGGGCAGGGCGGAACGCGCCTGCCGGCAGGCACCAGCCGTGCGGTGAACGTGGGGCGGCCATCGACCGCAGGTGCTGTTGCGGCACTCAATGTGACGGCCGCGGACAGCAAGGCTGGCAGCTTCCTCACCGTTCACGCCTGTAATGGCGCTCGGCCGAACACCTCCAATGTGAACGTGACGGCCAGCGGGACGTCCAGCGGCCTGGTGTTGATCGCTCCGGATGCTGCCGGAAACGTGTGCGTCTACTCGTACGAGGCGACCGACCTGGTGGTCGACTTGAACGGTTGGATGAACCCGTCGTCGGGGTACCGGCCCGTGACGCCCAAGCGACTCGTCGACACCCGCCAACCCCTCCCACCTCCCGCCACCCCGACTTCATATCCGAATGTGGCCTCGGGTGTGAGCGTCGCGTCGTGGTTGACGTCCGGCGAAGGGATCCCGGCGTCGTCGGCGTCGGAGCCGTCGGGGAACTTCCGGACGTTCTGCGAGATGTCACACCTCAGCTACGACGATCCGATCGTGTATCCGGGCCAGCCCGGTGCGTCGCATCTGCACATGTTCTTCGGCAACACCCTCGCCGACGCGAACAGCACCTATCAGTCCCTGCGCACGACCGGGTCGAGCACCTGCCAGGGAGGACCGCTCAACCGCAGCGCCTACTGGATGCCCGCCATCCACAACGCGGCGGGCAAGGTTGTCGCACCCGAGTACCTCAACGTGTACTACAAGGGCAACGGCACCAAGAGCGGGATCAGCAACATCCTCACCAACCCCAACGGGCTGCGGATGATCGCCGGCTACAACGCTGCCAACCCGGGCGCGATCCGAGGCGAGTGGTCGTGCAACAACGGCGCCAAGAGCACCACGGTGCCCGCCTGCGGCAACGGCCAGACACTGAGTGTCGAGCTGCGGTTCCCGATGTGCTGGAACGGCCGTGATCTCGATTCGGCCGACCATCGCAGCCACATGGCCTACGGCACCGGCGGCGCCGGTTGGATCACCGCCCAGGGCGGTTGCCCGGCCACCCATCCGTTCCATCTGCCCGAGTACACCCTGATCGCGGTGTTCACCGCCGACGGCAACAGCCAGAACTGGTATGCGGCCTCTGACCGGATGCCGGGCATGCCGGCACAGCCCAACGGGTCGACGTATCACGCCGACTGGTTCGGTGCCTGGGAGAACTCGATCCAGGACACCTGGACCCAGGAGTGCATCCGAGAGATGCGCAACTGCGTCTGGGGCGAACTCGGCGACGGCACCCGTCTCCCGGATCGGGCAGAGTACACGGGTCCCACACTCCTGGACCCGCCCCCACGCTGACGCCAACCATCCCGTCCACGCCACCATCCCGTCCACGCCAACCAGCTGACGTCCTGTCTGTAGTGCGAAGAGGTTCCCCCCATGATCGTGTCCAGAAGGTTTCGTGCAGTTCTCGTGGTTGTCGCGTTGGCGGTGGTCGTGGTCGGTTCGCGCAGCGAGTCGTCGCCGGCTGTTGCTGCGCCGGCGCAGGTTGTGCAGGCGTTGAGCAGCAATCAGGTGTTTCCGGTGCAGGTCGGTGGTCAGGCGGGTGTTCCTGCTGATGCGTCTGCGGCTCAGTTGCAGTTGACGGTGACTGGTACTGGTCAGGATGGGTTCTTGACGGCGTTCCCGTGTGGGTCACCGCAGCCGAACGCGTCGGTGCTCGAATTTTCAGCGTGGTGACACTCGTACGAACCTCTCGATGGTCAAGCTCGGTACCGGCGGGTCGGTGTGTGTGTACACGAGCGCTCCGGTGGAGTTGATCGTCGATGTCGTCGGTTGGACGGGTCGGTCGGCGCCGTGGGTGTCGATCAATCCGGCGCGTGTCACCGACACTCGGCGTCTGCCGGGGGGAACTCCGACTGTTGCGGCCGGCTCGATCGTTCGGGTGCCGGTCAGCGCGGCGTCCGAGGTCGATGCTGCAGCGACTGCAGCTGCGATCAATGTCACCGCTGTCGATGCACAGGCTGCAGGCTTTCTGACGGTGTTTCCGTGTGGTACTGCGGTTCCGGTCGCGTCGAACGTCAATTTCCAGGCGGCCACGGCCACGGCGAATGCGGTGATCACTGGTTTGGTCTCGGGGGAGGTGTGCATCTACACGTCGGCGACCGTGAACATCATCGTTGATGTGATGGGTTGGACGTCGACGTCGGGTGCAGTGACCGGTGTCGTGCCCCAGCGTGTGGCCGACACCCGGCAAGGGCAGGGCGGAACGCGCCTGCCGGCAGGCACCAGCCGTGCGGTGAACGTGGGGCGGCCATCGACCGCAGGTGCTGTTGCGGCACTCAATGTGACGGCCGCGGACAGCAAGGCTGGCAGCTTCCTCACCGTTCACGCCTGTAATGGCGCTCGGCCGAACACCTCCAATGTGAACGTGACGGCCAGCGGGACGTCCAGCGGCCTGGTGTTGATCGCTCCGGATGCTGCCGGAAACGTGTGCGTCTACTCGTACGAGGCGACCGACCTGGTGGTCGACTTGAACGGTTGGATGAACCCGTCGTCGGGGTACCGGCCCGTGACGCCCAAGCGACTCGTCGACACCCGCCCACCCCTCCCATCTCCCACCCCCACCCCCACCCCACCTCCCGCCACCGGAACAGCTGGCGCACCCTCGTTCGGTGGGTGCGCTGTCTTTCCCTCGACGTACGCGTTCAACAGCCCGATCGCCTCGCTGCCGGCACGGCCGGAGTCGGCAGCGGTGATCGCGAAGACCAACCAGACCGGCAACTCTTCGAAGCTCCAGTTCGCGTTCTGGTCCAACCCTGCGTCGGGAATGCATCCGATCGTGGTACCCGCCTCGCAACCGCTGGTCCCGATCACCTACGACCAATACCCTCAGGAGAGCGATCCTGGGCCCTTCCCGATCCCGCTGAACGCACCACAGGAGGACAACGGCGACAAGCACATCATCGTTGTCCAGCAGGGCACCTGCCAGCTCTACGAACTGTGGGCGACGCATCGTTCCACGAACGGTTGGTATGCGGGCACCGGCGCGAAGTGGGATCTGAACACCAGTAGCACCCGACCGCCCCGATGGACATCCGCTGATGCGGCCGGACTACCGATTCTCCCTGGACTGTTGCGGTACGAGGAGGTCGCCAGCGGGCGCATCGATCATGCCTTGCGCATGATCGTCGGCGTCGGCCGTCGAGCCGTCGTCGCACCCGCGACGCACTTCGTCGGTTCCGATGACCCGCTGCTGCTTCCGATGGGTGCTCGACTGCGTCTCCGGTCCGACTTCGACACCAGTCGGTTCACCGGACAGTCGAAGGTCATCGTCGAAGCTTTGAAGACCTACGGTCTGATCGTCGCCGACAACGGGCCCAACTGGATGATTTCGGGAGTCGGCGACTCGCGCTGGGACGACGCGAACATGGACCAGATTCGCAACATCTCGGCCTCTGATCTCGTGTACGTCGACAATGGACCGGTGGTGCTGCCGTAGGTCCGCGTCCGCTGGCTCGGAAGGCGTCGTGGACGCGAAGTCGTCCTCCAAGGGGTAGCCTGCCCTCGTGGTTGGCGGACCCGAGTCGAGTCTTCGCGTTGCGGTGATCGGTTGCGGAGCCATCGCCGATGAGCACCTGCCATTCCTCAGCACGTCCCGAATGGTCGTGCTCGAGGCCGTCTGCGACCTCTCCCCAGCCCTTGCCGAACTCACGCGGAACCGCCATGGTGCCGGCGGCGCGTACACCGATGTCGACGAGATGCTCGATTCCGTCCATCCCGATGTCGTCCACGTGTTGACACCGCCACGAACTCACCCCGGACTCGTCAGACGGTCGCTTGCGGCGGGTGCCCACGTCATCTGCGAGAAACCGCTCGCCCCGACAGCCGAGCAGACGGAGTCGTTGCTGAGTGCAGCCCGGTCGGCCAACAGGCTGGTCCTCGAGACGCGAAACCTGTTGTTCAACGATGTCGTGCAGAAGCTCGATGAACAACTCCTGAAGGGGCAGGTCGGCGAGTTGCGCGAGATCGACGTCTCGCTGGCGCTCGACCTCGGGAACCACGACGTCCCGGAGGGTGGAACGGGCCTGCCGCTCGGACTGGCGCACGACTATCTTCCGCACCTGGCCTACCTCTTCCTCCACTTCGCAGGTGAAAGCGCCGACACCGACGAGGTCATCGGACACGTGGACAACCTGTCGGGGAAGCGTCCGGTCGGATTCGACCACCTCGACGTGCTGATCACCCACGGGCTCACGCGAGGCCGCCTGCGGGTTTCCCCCGACGTCGCACCGAGTTGTCTGCGTCTCGGACTCCGCGGCACAGCGGGGTCACTGGAGGCTGATCTCTACCAGCCGTATCTGCTTCACGAAGGACCACCGTTCACCGGCAAGAAGGCGCCGATCGGCCTGGTCGCCGAGGGCATCGGCCTGATTGCGGCAGGTGGTCGCAACGTACGGGACCGACTGCTCCAGCACGGCACCTACCATGGGATGCCGCGGATGCTCGATGCCATCTACGAGGCGCTCGTGACCGGTCGCACACCACCGGTCAGCGAGCGCGACATGATCGCCTCGGCACGACTCATCGATCGCATCGCCGAACTGGCCGAAGGATCGCGATGAGGGTGCTGGTGACGGGTGCAACCGGATTCCTCGGGCGGGAAGTGGTTGCGAAGGCGGTCCAGGCCGACCACCAGGTCACCGCGCTGATCGGTCCGCACCGGAACCCCGAACCCGACATGTTCGACTCGCGCGTTTCGCTGCTGCGCGGCGACCTCCGTCACCGCGCCGAATGGACCGAGGCGTTCGGAACGATCGACGTGGTGATTCATGCTGCGGCTGCCGCAGGCGGGGACCGCGCCCAGCAACTCTCGAGCACTGTCGTGGGTACCGAGAATCTCCTCGAGGCACTGCGGGGGGTTCGGCTCGAGCGCTTCGTCCACATCAGCTCGTTCTCCGTGTACGACTTCCATTCGCTGGCGCGTGGCGCTGTTCTCGACGAAACGACGGCGATCGAACCGCAACCATCGAAGCGTGATGCGTACACCGAGGCCAAGATCACCCAGGAACTGCTCGTCCGCCGCTGGTGCGAGGAGCAAGGGGTCCCCTGCGTCATCCTGAGACCCGGCGCGATCGTCGGGCCGGGCAAGGCGTGGGGTCACGGCGCGGAGTTCACCCTTGGTGCGTTCTCGTTCGTGGTGGCTCCACGTGCGACCTTCCGTCTCGTGTCGCTCTCCAACTGCGCCGACGCCGTCGTCGATGCCGTCGACCTGGACGCGAACGGCACCGTTATCCTCAACGTCGTCGATGATCAGCTCCCGACGAACGGGGAATTCTTCCGACTGTGTCGGCGGGCCGGCGCCCCCACGGGGACGATGGTCCCGATTCCCTGGTTCCTCGTCGAGTCGGTCGGTCGACTGTTGCAGCTGGTGAGCAGGCGTCTGCTCGGCGGGCGATTGCGATTGCCGGAACTCCTCGATCATCGGCGTCAGGAGGCGCGCTGGAAGCCGCTCCGCTATCCCAATGATCGGGCGCGGCATGTCCTCGGATGGCGATCGATGCAGAACAGCGCCGCGACTGCCTCGACGACGGTGGCACCGACGGAGATCGTCAACCGTGGCTGAAGACGGACTGCTGGGCTCTGTCGTCATTCCGGCGTGGAATGAGGCTGGGTCGATCGCGACCACTCTGGACGCGCTCTTCCACGGCGTCGATCCCGGCAGCTTCGAGGCGGTCGTTGCGTGCAACGGTTGCACGGACGACACGGCCGAACGTGCACGGAACACGGCGGCGCCGGTCGTCGTGCTCGACCTGCCGCCGATCGGCAAGGCGCGGGCGATCCGCGAAGCCGAGTCGGTCGTGTCCGCGCTCCCTCGCCTGTACCTCGACGCCGATGTCACGCTTCCGGGACGTTCGGCTCACGCTGTGCTCGTCGCCTTGAATTCGGGTGCGATCGCCGCTCGACCGCCGGCCCAGTTCGACTCGGATGGTGCCAGCAAGCTCGTTCGATCCTTCTACCGCCAGCGATCCCGCCTGACCGAGGTGATGAGCGAACTGTACGGCGCAGGTGTGTACGGACTGAGCGCAACGGCACGAGCACGCTTCGGCAACTTTCCGGATGTGATCGCGGACGACCTGTTCGCAGCGAGAGTCGTGGACGCATCCGAGGTGTGCATCGTCGACTGCGACCCGGTGACGGTCACCGTACCGCGCGATGTCCGCTCCCTCGTCCGTACGCTCGCTCGAGCTCATCGAGGCAATCGACAGCTCCGAGCGATCATGCCCGACTCGGTCACGAAGACGGCGCATTCGACCGCGGGCGAGATGGCGAGATCGATCAGATCCCCAGGGCACGCCGCCGACGCCTTGGTCTACGCCCTCGTCGTGGTCACCGCCCGATTCTGGTCGCTGCGACCGACGACGGCGTGGGGACGCGACGATTCGACGCGAGCGGTGCATGGAGGTGATGTCGGTGAGCCTCGGATCTCCGGCCGTCGAAGCTGAGTCCCGGCCGGCGCTCACGCAGCGACCGATCTGGATACTGTCGGGTCAACTCGGCGTGCTCGTGGCCGTCGTCATGGGATTCGGCGCCCTCGGACCGGCGAAACCGAAACTGCTCGTACTCCTGCTTCTCGTCTGCGTCGGCGGCCTCGTGATGCTGGGCCCCGCGAAACGAATCGGCCGGATCATCGTGGCTGCTCCGACCGTGGCCATCGTGACCTGGTGGATCGCTTCGTACTTCTGGACGTTCAACATCTACGGTTGGCGCTCGGAGACGCAGAACCTCGTGCCGCTGATCGTCGCGTTCGTCGTGCTCGTCAGCCTCCTTCCTGGCCGGTATTTCCAGTCCGCGCTGGCAGCCGGGTGCTATGCCGGAATCGGCTACACCGTGTTGCAGTTGATCGTCCACCCAGGGGCAGCCATGGTGAATCCCGACGGCGTTCCCGGTTGGCGAGGAGGCTTCATTCACAAGAATGCGATGGGGCCGTTCATGCTCTTCGCCGTCTTGGCCATCGCCTCCTTCGACCGCCCGTCATGGCGTCGCCGGATCGCGATCTTCGTTGCGCTCGTGTTGATCGTCATGTCGAAGTCGACGACCACGATTGCAGCAGGATTCGTCGTACTCATCGTGTACCTCGTCGTGACGCGACTGAGCGTCGCTTCGTCCCGTGCGAGCGCAACCATCATTCTGGGTGCGTTGGGCGCCGTCATGTTGGTGGCCGGTTTCTTCTCGTACATCGGCCCGGCTCTCCTCGGAATCAGCGGCGAGGACCCGACGTTGTCTCGACGGACCGACATCTGGGCAGGGGTCATCGAAGCAATCGACAAACGACCCTGGATCGGCTACGGAGCGGGGGGAGTCTGGGGCAATCCGAACGCTGAACCCGGCCGCTCGATCAGGCGGAACCTCGGCTTTCACATCGCGCACGCACACAACGGATTCCTCGAGATCCTCCTGATTCTCGGAATCGTCGGTCTGGCACTGTTCGTCTGGCTGCAGCTCGCAACGATTCGCCTGGCGATCAGGAATCTTCGGACCGAGTCGACGATTTCGCGGTTCGTGATCTCGTACATCGTGCTCACGATCATGTTGTCGATCGTCGAGGTCGCATTCCTCGGAATCTGGCTGGCACTGCTCTGCGCATTCAACTGTTGGATGCTCGGCATCGACCTCCGGCGACGGAGAACGGTCGGTTCTCTCCCGACTGTTGCGTCGGATGGGAGCACCGGCGCTCGCTCGTGGAGTGGATCACGGTCTCGATCGGTTGTTCTCGACGAGGCTCAAGGCTGACGGGGGTTGTCGAGGGGCGCCAGGTCGTCGACGTCGACGCCCTGGGAGGTCAGGCTTCTCGGAGGACTGTCGTGTCTGCGCTGCTGGCGCGCTTGAGCCCTCGGCTCCATCGAATGGATGGGCGCTCGACCAGTCGGTAGACGACGTAGCCGGCTGCGATCGATGCCAGTACTCCTGGGACGATCATGATCGCGTCGGTGAGCGCTGATTCACCGAGCACCTTGTTGCCCGCCCAGGCGACCGAGCCGAGCACGGACATGTGGACGAGGTACAGGCTGAACGAAATCGCCCCCAGGAACTGAAGCGGGCGTGAACTGAACCACGTCCCCATGTTCTTGGTGTACTGGGCCGCGAGGATCAGCGCTCCGGTGACGAGTGCAGCTCCCTCGTGTTCACCGCGATGGAGGATCCACGCCGCGAAGAGGAGTGCCACGAAGGACCAGAACAGCACCGGTGGCATTCTCTTGGTCCCGAACCAGAAGATGAATGCCCCGAGGAGAAATGAGTACCAGTACGCCAAGAAGTACGGAGTGAGACCGTTGACCGGGTCGTAGATCGACACCCCGAGCAGCGGCCACGCCAGCCCGATCGCGGCCACGACGACGAGGACGATGGTCTCGCCATGTCGAGAGCGACGTCGCGCCCTTCCCATGGCCCAGATCACCACACACATCGCCAGGTAGAACTGCATCTCGATGTAGATGGTCCAGTAGATCCCGTTGATCATCGGTAGACCGAGGAGCCCCGGCACGTAGAGGAGGTGCGCCACGGCGTTCCCGGCATCCGGTACGAACCACTCGTCACCTGTCAGTCTGGCGGACATCCCACTCACGACGAGCGAAACAACGAGGGCGACGTAGTACGGGGGCGTGATTCGAATGGCCCGTCGCTCCATGAAGTTCGCGGCAGCAGCGGCCGAGCCGGTGGTCGATCTGAGGCTGTACGCGATCACGTAGCCACTCAGGACGAAGAACACGAGCACGCCCAGGCCCCCTTTGTGGAACGTGTAGGTCCACAGACCCTCAGGCATCTGGTCGGTGAGGAACGGTATCTTCACGTGGTTCAGCACGACGGCCAGACATGCGAGACCTCGAAGGCCGTCGAGGAACTCGAAGTGCTGTCGATCCGACTCACTGGTCACGTGTAACCCGCCCTTTGCCCGTTGCCCTGAGCGCTTGACCGGACCGCCTCCGACGCTCAATCGTAAACGGAGAGCATAAGGCATGTCAGCTCCCGAGGGAAGACCGTCGGGAGCTGACATGCGTGCGAGATCAGCCGGATCGGCCGTGGGGCCAGGGTGGCGAACTCCGGATTCTCACTGGTGGTCGTGGCGCTCCTGTCAGCGTGGGGGCGGGTCCAGGAGTCGTGGTCCGGTGTAGTCGGCCCGGTCCTGGAGGCGGGTGCCGTCGCCGAGTTCGCCCCAGACGCAGTTGCGCATCTCTCGGATGCACTCCTGGGTCCAGGTGTCCTGGATCGAGTTCTCCCAGGCACCGAACCAGTCGGCGTGGAACGTCGACCCGTTGGGCTGTGCCGGCATGCCCGGCATCCGGTCAGAGGCCGCATACCAGTTCTGGCTGTTGCCGTCGGCGGTGAACACCGCGATCAGGGTGTACTCGGGCAGATGGATCGGATGGGTGGCCGGGCAACCGCCCTGGGCGGTGATCCAACCGCCACCGCCGGTGCCGTAGGCCATGTGGCTGCGATGGTCGGCCGAATCGAGATCACGGCCGTTCCAGCACTGGGGGAACATCAGCTCGACACTCAGTGTCTGGCCGTTGCCGCAGGCGGGCACCGTGGTGCTCTTGGCGCCGTTGTTGCACGACCAGGCCCCTCGGATCGCGCCCGGGTTGGCAGCGTTGTAGCCGGCGATCATCCGCAGCCCGTTGGGGTTGGTGAGGATGTTGCTGATCCCGCTCTTGGTGCCGTTGCCCTTGTAGTACACGTTGAGGTACTCGGGTGCGACAACCTTGCCCGCCGCGTTGTGGATGGCGGGCATCCAGTAGGCGCTGCGGTTGAGCGGTCCTCCCTGGCAGGTGCTCGACCCGGTCGTGCGCAGGGACTGATAGGTGCTGTTCGCGTCGGCGAGGGTGTTGCCGAAGAACATGTGCAGATGCGACGCACCGGGCTGGCCCGGATACACGATCGGATCGTCGTAGCTGAGGTGTGACATCTCGCAGAACGTCCGGAAGTTCCCCGACGGCTCCGACGCCGACGACGCCGGGATCCGTTCGCCGTACGCCAGCCACGACGGCACGCTCACACCCGACGACACGTTCGCGTACGTCCCCGCGGTGGGGGTGCTGGTCGTCGGCGGGGGAGCGGTTGTCGTTGTCGTCGGCTGGGTGGTGGTTGTGACGGTGGTTGCGGGCGCAGTTGTCGTTGTCGTCGTCGTTGTCGGCTGGGTGGTGGTTGTCGTCGGCTTGGTGGTGGTTGTGACGGTGGTTGCGGGCGCAGCCGTCGTGGTCGGCGGCTCGGTGGTGGATGGCGCTGTCGTCGCCACCACGGAGGGTGCTGCAATCGTCGTCGGTGCCGTCGTGGTCTGAGTGGTCGACCCGCCCGTCCGATCCCGCCGAATCAAGCCGATCCGCGTGTCGACGATGCGAGCTGAGCTCAGTGGGCCATAGCCCGACGGTTCGGTCAACGAGCCAGACCTGTCAACGACGATGTCCGCCGGGGCGGAGCTGAAGATGCACACCTCGCCGTCAGGGCTCGGCTCGACGAGAACCATCGCGCTCGACGGTGCACCTGCCACGAAGTTCGCGTTCGACGTGCTCGGCTGCGGCTGATCGCACCCATAGGCCGTCACGTACCCGTCGGCAGCGCCCTCGACCACTGTCGCGTTCAACAGCACGACGCCGCCCGGCTCCGTGCGTCCGGCCTGCACCCGAATCACCGACTCGGCGGGCAGGCGGGTTCCTCCGAGCGCGATCCGCGTGTCGACGAGACGCTCGGGCACATTGCTGTTGAAGCCGGCCGAGGACGCCGTCCATCCGGTTACATCGGCGATGATGTCGGTCCTCGCGGACGTGTAGATGCATGTTGCTCCATCGCTGACCGGAACCAGCGACAGGTTCGGCGAAGCCCGGTAGGGCGCAAAGGAGACGGTCGATGTCGGTGGTACGGGCGTTCCGCACTCGAAGACGGTCAGATAGCCCGCCGACGAAGCGTCGGTGGCGGTGACATTCAGTGCGACGAACGCGGCGTCGACGTCGATCGGCACGCGGACGACCGACCCTGCCGCTGGCTTTCGCGCCCGTCGGGTGTCGAGCACGCGCGTCGACTGATCGGCGACCCATGGTGACGACTCATCGAACGCGCCCATGACGTCGACGACGAGATTCGCTCTGGCAGGGGAGTAGACACAGACCCGGCCCCTCGAGCCAACGCCGACCACGACGAGGTTCGAGCGCGTCTCGCCCGCATCGAAGTTCACATTCGACACATTGGGGCGCTTGGCTCCGCACGGGTACACGGCGAGGAATCCCGCCGTGTCGGCTTCGGAGGCCGTCACCTGGAGTGCGACTGCGCCGGCCGTCTCAGGGACTCCGGCGATTCCGGCGACCTCGAAGTCGTAGACGGTGTCCATCTTGTGGCCCGTCGGTTTCGCCACGGCGATGGATCCGGCGGCGAGGGCGGCGACGGCAACCGTCAGAGCAATCGAGATTCGTCGAGCGTTGCTGAGCATTCTTGCGTCCTTTGCAGTGGCGGGTGCGGAGGCGTCCGGGAGGTGTTGGCTCCCGGATCGTCATCGGGAGCATCGGTGAGGAGCTTGAGCGGCCGCGTCGCTTCTTGATCGAGCCTTGAGGGTGGAGGTGTTTCGGGGCGTCGGCGGCGGGGTGACAAGCAGTGGGCGTACGTTACAGTTGCATTGCGAAATTGTCAATCACATTACAGCGATGCATCGAATCGATGTCCTCCCTGTGGCCTGCGGCGCGCGGATCGTGGGTGCTTCCAGGATCGAGACGGTGTGCGAATCGGGCCGAACGCCGCCGACGACACACTGACGGTGCGAAGGCCGTTGACGGCGGCGCCGACCCCTAGGGTTCGGGGCGAGGGGGTGACGCTGGGGCGGTGTTCCGATTCCGCAACTCGTCAGGTGGCTACGGTCGCAGTGATCGTCGGTAGGTCGGATTGGAGAGGGTGATGACAGGACGGAACGAGGGGTTCGGTGGTCCGCTGGCCGGCGTTCGGATCATCGAACTCGGTGTCTGGGTGGCTGGGCCAGCGGCGGGTGGAATCATGGCCGACTGGGGTGCCGACGTGATCAAGGTCGAGCCCGCGAGCGGCGACCCGCAGCGGGCGGTGTTCGGGTCGGTCGGCCTCGACGGGTCGATGCCGGTGCCGCCGTTCGAGGTCGACAATCGGGGCAAGCGGTCGGTGGTGCTCGATCTGCGCGACTTCGACGACCACGCGGTGTTCGATCGGCTGCTCGCAACCGCCGACGTGCTCGTCACCAACATGCGCCCTGGCGCGCTCGAGCGTCTCGAGCTCGGGCCGGACCGGATCTGCGCGCGCCACCCGCGGCTCGTTTACGGCGCGATCACCGGCTACGGCTTCGATGGCGCGGACCGCGACCGGGCCGGCTACGACATCGGAGCCTTCTGGGCTCGTTCCGGACTCGCCCACACGATGGTGCCTCCGGGCGAGATGCCGCCGGGCCTGCGCTCCGGGATGGGTGACCACCAGACCGGCATGACGCTCGCGGCCGGCATCATGGCGAAGTTGTTCGAGCGGGAGCGCACGGGCCGCGGCGGTCTCGTCTCCACGAGCCTGTTGCGGACCGGGATGTACTCGATCGCCTGGGACTTCGGCATCCAGCTGCGCTTCGACCGGCGGGAGTCGACTCGATCGCGCGACCGGAGCCGTGCGCCGTTGATCAACAGCTATCGCGCCGGCGACGATCGGATCTTCTGGCTCATTTGTCTCGAAGCCGATCGGCACTGGCCGAAGCTGCTCGCAGCGCTCGAACGTCCCGATCTCGCCGACGACCCGCGCTACGCGGATGCGACCGGCCGGATGCAGCACGCTGGGGACCTGATCGCCGAGTTCGACGTCGCGTTCGCGGCGCGGCCGCTGTCGGAGTGGGCGGAGCGCTTCGACGAGCACGACGTGTGGTGGGCGCCGGTGCAGTCGATCGTCGACGTGATCGCCGACCCACAGGCAGAGAGCGGATTCGTCGAGATGACCCCCCGCGATGGCGGCGAACCGTTCCGGGCGGTGGCGACCCCGGTCGACTTCGACGGCCACACCGTGCAGCCGGGTCCGGTTCCGGCGCTCGGCGAGCACACCGCCGAGGTGCTGGCCGAGCTGCGACGACGGTCACCCTGAGCGCCGTTGACCTGACGTTGGGGCTGTCGGTACGTTGACGACCACTCGGCGGTGCGGGGGCACCGGCGACCGAGCCGAAACGATCGGGGGATCGACATGGGGAACGTGCCAGTGGTGACCGAGGATGCGTCGGCGGACTTCGTGACGCAGGCGTTGCGCTCGACGGGGGTGATCGATGCCGACACCGCAGTGGCCGAGGTCGAACACGACCGCATCGGCGAGGGGGTCGGGCTGATGTGCAACCTCGCCCGGCTGACGCTGCGCTACAAGGGGCCGGCCCACGGCGCACCCTCGAGTGTGATCCTCAAGGTGCCGTCGAACCTGCCGGAGAACCGAGGCGTCGGCGACCACTTCGGCTTCTACGAACGTGAGGGGAGGTTCTACGCCGAGATCAGCGAGTCGCTGCCGGTGAGGACGCCGCACTGCTACTACAACCACATCGACGTCGAGGCCAACGAGTTCGCGCTCCTGATCGAGGACTTCGGCGGTCGCACGATGGTCAGCCAGGTGGCCGGCATCGACTTCGAACGGGCGGCCGAGGCGGTCAAGGCGCTCGCACTGGTCCACGCGGAGTGGTGGCTGTCGCCGAAGCTGGAGACGCTGTCGTGGATGCCGCGTGCGATCGATCCGGGAATCATCTCGGCGGGGGCGGAGTATCGGCGGGTGTGGGACCACTTCGTCGAAGTCTTCGCCGACCGTCTTCCCGAAGGTGCCGTGGCCCTCGGTCAACGCATCGGCCCGTCGTGGGAGGCGGTCCAGACCGCCCTCTACGATCGGGCGCCGACCACGCTCTGTCATGGCGACTTCCGGGCCGACAACCTGATGTTCGACGACTCGGCGACGGGGCGCGAGCACGTGGGCATTCTCGACTGGCAGATCGCGTATCGCAGCGGCGGCGTTGGCGACATCTGTTACCTCACGACGCAGTCGATGACGGTGGATGACCGTCGAGCGCACGAACGCGAGCTGGTCGACATCTGGTTCGACAGCTTGTGTACCGCACTCGGTTCGCCACCGGACCGATACTCGGCGGAGCAGGCGTGGACCGACTACCGATCGGCCACGGGCAACATGACGGTGTACGGCGTCGTTGCCGGCGGTGGCATGGACCCGTCCAACGAACGCGGTCTCGAGCTCGTCACCGACATGGCGAGCCGATCGTTCGCCGCCGCCCTCGACCTCGACGCCGCCAGCTTCATCCCCTGAGCCACGTTCACCCCGTGCAGCGATGAGCGAACGCCCTCGATCCGGGGGTTTGGCTCATCGCCTGAGAAAGGGGGCCCCAGGCGATGAGGCAACTCCCGGCATCCGGGGGTTTCGCTCATCGCTAGAAGTCGGGTGGGCGCTTCTCGGTGAGGGCGGCGACGCCTTCGCGATACTCGGCGGTGCCCATCGCGGCATCGAGCAGGCGGAGCGAGTCGGCGACCGAGGCGGCCGGGTCGTTGCGCACGAGGTCGTCGACGATCTGGCGCTTGGTCGTCGTCACTGCGTTCGGACCGGTCGCCGCAGCGAGCAGTCGACCGTACGCCTGGGCCGCCGCGAGCGCGGCCTCGCCGTCGGCTTCGACGCCGTTCCACAGCCCCCAGTCGGCGGTCTCGGCACCGGTGAGGACTCGGCCGGACAGCAACAGATCGTTGGCTCGGGTCACGCCGATCAGCCGTGGCAGCATCCAGCTGGCCGCGTACTCGGCGGGGAGGCCGAGCTTCGGCGCGGCGGTGGTGAGCTTCGCAGTGGCCGAGACGAAGCGGAGGTCGCAGAACAACGCCAGTGACAGGCCGATCCCGGCGCACGCTCCGTTGACGGCGGCGATGATCGGAAGCCGGTAGCCCAGCTGCCACACGATGTCGGCGTCGAGCCCGGGGCCGCCGCCTGGTTGCGCCGGTTCGGCCGGGAGTCCGCTGTCGTAGCCGCCGCGCTCGCCGTGATCGGTCAGCGCCTTCGAGTCGCCGCCGACGCAGAACGCCGGGGGAGTGCCGGTGACCACCACGACACGGACGTCGTTGCGAGGTTCGAGATCGGCCATCACCTGGCGGAACTCGGTGTGCATCGTGCCGGTCCACGCGTTGTGGCGATGCGGGCGGTGCAGCCACACCGTGGCAACCCGGTCGGCGATCTCCCAGCGGATCGCCGACAGTTCGCCGCTCGTGGAGGACGTGTCGTTCAGCCCCACAGCGCTTTCAGCACCGATTCGGCCAGCTCGGGGCGGCAGACGATGAAGTCGGGCAGCCACGGGTCGCGGTCGTTGTAGACGATCGGCGACCCATCGAGGCGACTGACGTGGAAGCCCGACGCGAGCGCGACGCCGGCCGGGGCCGCCGAATCCCACTGGTACATGCCACCGTCGTGGACGTAGATGTCGGTCTCACCCATCACGACCGACATCGCCTTTGCGCCGGCCGACCCGAGTCGCACCGCGTCGCAGTCGAGACCTTCGGCGACCAGCACCGCGGCGTATGGAGCGCGGCTGCGAGAGGTGACGAGGCGGGGCCGGTCGCGGGTGAACGGTGGCATCGGCGCCGGGTCGTCGGTGGAGAACGTTCGATCGAGGGCAGGCAGGCTCACCGCAGCGGCACCGAACCCGTCGCCCGACCAGAGGGCGATGTGGACCGCCCAGTCGATCCGACCCGGTTCGCTGTATTCGCGCGTGCCGTCGAGCGGGTCGACGATCCACACCCGATCGGCCCCGAAACGGCGTGGGTCCTCGCGGCCCTCCTCCGACAGCACGGCGTCGTCGGGGCGATGCGTGGCGAACTCCTTGGCCAGGAACTCCTGAGCGAGCAGGTCGCCGGCATCCTTGACGTCCCACGTCGAAGCGCCCGATGCGAACAGCTGCTCGCGGGCCTCGAGCAGCAACCGTCCGGTCTCGGTCGCCAGTCGAGTGGCGAGCTGGCCGTCGGTCTCCTGCATCGAATCAGTCTGCCAGCTGGATTGCAGCAGGGGTCTGACCCCTGCCGCACTCAGGCGAGCTTCTTGTACTTGATGCGGTGAGGCTGGTCGGCGCCCGCTCCGAGCTCCTTCTTGCGGCGCTCCTCGTACTCGGAGAAGTTGCCCTCGAACCAGCGCACTTGGCTGTCGCCCTCGAAGGCCAACACGTGGGTGGCGACGCGGTCGAGGAACCATCGGTCGTGGGAGATCACCACGGCGCAGCCGGGGAACGATTCGAGGCCGGCTTCGAGCGCTCGCAGCGTGTCGACGTCGAGGTCGTTGGTCGGCTCGTCGAGCAGCAGCACGTTGCCGCCCGATTTGAGGAGCTTCGCGAGGTGCACGCGGTTGCGCTCACCACCGGAGAGGTCGCCGACGCGCTTGCCGTGGTCGGTGCCCTTGAAGTTGAAGCTCGACACGTACGCGCGGCCGTGGATCTCGCGGCCGCCGACTTCGAGCACCTCTGCGCCGCCGGTGATCTCGTCGTAGACCGTCGCATCGGGGTCGAGGTCGTCGCGGTCCTGATCGACGTACGACAGGTCGACCGTCTCGCCGATCCTGATCGAACCGGAGTCGGGGTCCTCGCGACCGGCGAGCATCTTGAACAGCGTCGACTTGCCGGCGCCGTTCGGGCCGATGATGCCGACGATGCCGGCCGGTGGGAGTGAGAACGAGAGGTCTTCGATCAGCAGGCGGTCGCCGAAGCCCTTGCTGAGATGCTCGACTTCGATCACCTGATCGCCCAGGCGTCGTCCGGCCGGGATCGCGATCTCCAGCTTGGAGGCGCCCGGGTCGGCCGCCTTGGTCTCGTTGTAGAGCTTCTCGTAGGCGGCGAGGCGAGCCTTGCCCTTCGACTGGCGGGCTTTCGGTGACATCCGGACCCACTCCAACTCCCGGGCGAGGGAGCGCTTGCGCGCCTCGTTGCCGCGTTCCTCGCGTTCGAGGCGCTCCTGCTTCTGCTCCAACCAGCTGGAGTAGTTGCCCTCGAACGGGATGCCGCGACCGCGGTCGAGTTCGAGGATCCACTTGGCGACGTTGTCGAGGAAGTAGCGGTCGTGGGTGATGGCCACGACGGTGCCTGCGTAGTCGGCGAGGAAGCGCTCCAACCAGTCGACCGACTCCGCGTCGAGGTGGTTGGTCGGCTCGTCGAGCAACAGCAGGTCGGGTCGCGACAGCAGCAGACGGCACAGCGCCACGCGTCGACGTTCGCCACCCGACAGCACGGTCACGTCGGCGTCGTCGGGAGGGCAACGCAGGGCGTCCATCGCGATCTCGACGTTGCGTTCGAGACTCCACGCGTCCGTCGCAGCGATCTTGTCCTCCAGCATCGCCTGCTCCTTGCCGATCTTGTCGTAGTCGGCGTCGGGGTCGGCCCACTTGGCCATCACCTCGTTGTAGCGATCGATGATCCCCTGCACCTCGGCCACGCCGTCCATCACGTTGCCCCTGACGTCCTTCGACGGGTCGAGCTGCGGCTCCTGTGCGAGATAGCCGACGGAGAACCCGGCCGTGAGGCGGGCCTCGCCGGAGTACCCGTCGTCGAGGCCGGCCATGATCTTCAGCAGCGACGACTTGCCGGCACCGTTGTTGCCGAGTACACCGATCTTCGCGCCGGGGTAGAACGAGAGCGAGATGTTCTCCAGCACCGTCTTGTCGGGCGGGTAGTGACGGGCCAGCTTGTAGGCCTGATAGATGAATTCGTGCGCCATGGTGCGTTGGAGGTTAACGGCAGCCCGTCTGGCCGGTGCCCGGCAGGGCCGGACCGCGCGGTACCGCAGACCGGTTCGTCATCGAGCGCAAGCCCTGAGGGCGGGAGTCGTCGCTAGGTTCCAAACATGGAACCACTGGTGCTGCCGGCCCCGGTCGCCGACGCGATGGCCGTGTGGATCGAGACCCACGACGAGGTCGCGCCTGGGGTGATCGAGGGGCTCTACCTGGTCGGCTCGGTCGCGCTCGACGACTGGACGACCCACAGCGACATCGACGTCGTCGCCGTGGTGTCCGACGCATCCGACCCCGATCTGTTCGGCGATCTGGCAGCTGCACATGCCCTCGTCAGCGACCGTCTGTCGATCTCGATCGACGGTCCGTTCGTCGCCTGGGGCGATCTCGTTGTCCCACCGATGGCGGTCCAGCGGCCCTGGGTGCTGGACGGCGAGTACCACGTGGACGGCGAGTCGTTCGAGATCAATCCGGTGGTCTGGTACACGCTCGCGACCTACGGGATCGTTCTCCGGGGGGACGCCCCGGATCGTCTGGGGGTCCACCTCGATCCTGCCGAGCGTCGCAGCTGGGTGCGAGAGAACCTGCAGACCTACTGGCGCGGCGTCGGGGAACGGCTGAGCGCAGCGATCGAAGCCGATCCAACCAGCGAGACCGCCGACGGCGCCGTGCTCGAATGGGTCGCCCTCGGGGTCGCCCGGATGCTCTACACGTGGGAAACGGGCGACGTGACGTCGAAGTCCGCGGCGGGCGCGTGGGCTGCCGGGAGAGCCCCCGACTTCGCCGACATGCTGCTCGCGGCGGTGGATCTTCGTGCCGACCCCGGCCTCGCCACGCGGAGCCAACTCCTCGACGCGGTTGCGTTCACCGAGGTGATCGTCGACAGCGTGTCAACCGAGGTCTGATCGCAGACACACGCCTTGGTGGTCGTCGTCCGTCACGTGCTGAGGGGCCGTCCGGCACCGGTCTCGATGGTTTGCTCGGTGTGCGGCTCGGTGTGCTCGTGAGGTGGCGCGTTCCTCGGTCGGCGGAAGCGCCACGCCGTCACGGCGACGACCAGGAGCAGGAGACCGACTTCGGTCACGGCGCCGATGGAGACGCCTCCGACGTCGCGGTCGAGCAGCGTGTCGATCTGGTGGAGCGAGGTCAACCGGATGCCGACGAAACAGACGAGCGTGAACACGACGAGGGCGGTCGGCAGATATCGCCGACGACGCTCGGGTACCCGCCAGATGGCGAACGCAACGGTCACGGCCCAGACGGCGGCCACCGCGCCGACCACCCATGCCTGCAGCGAACGTCGCACCTCGTACCAGCCGTCTGACCGCGCTCGCTCTCGGCCGAGATCTGTCAGGAGGTCGCTGACGTTGCTGGCCCTGCCGAGTGCCATGGTCAGGAGCAGGCCTCCGGTCGCGAACCAGAACGTCGGCCAGAGCCTCGGGCCGGCCGCGTTCCCGCGTTGTCGCTCGATGACGCCGAGCAGGAGCGCTGTCGTCCCCGCCAGCGCGTACAGGATGACGACGAATGCTGTGGAGTCCACCCAGGTCGACACGTTCTGACAAGGCTACTGATGCCGGATTCCCGACGGGCCTGCTTGACAGAGACTTGTCGAAAACTGGAACTTCGAGGGTGTTGCATTTGTCACGTCGGAGTTCGGGGAACCGACCGGGCCGCGGCCGGGAGCCCTCATACCGTGGGCGTTTGGCACCGTGCGGGTGACTTGGCAGCCACTCTGGGTGGACATGGCGGCGGCATCTTGAGGTCAATACGCTTGCGTTGCACCCCCAGCGATGGCACGGTAGGTGACCAACGCAGTCGGGCTCGAAATCCAGATGGATTCGGCGATGATCAAGGGGTTCAGGGACGGGTAACAGGTGTGGGCTACATGTTGAACAATCGGCGTTCGAGGACCATCAGTCCATCGATCAGCGATGCCGACGGAACGGGCAAACCCGAGGTCGGCGAGCCGGTGGAACTGTCACCCTGCGTGGCGAATGACGAACCGCCGACCCTCCGGTTGAAGCGCCGTTTGATCCTCGCGGACGCACTTGCGATCACGATGGCGATCATCGCGTCGGTCCAGGTCCAGATGTTCCTCAAGCCCGTGCCGCAGGGCATCGCCTTCAGGCAGCTCGGACTGCTCGTCGTTGCACTGCCGGTCTTCGCCATCGCCGCAGGGTTGAACCGGTTGTACCTGGCTCGGGCGAACGAGCGGGTTGGCGAGGAGATCGGGAACATCGTCAAGGCGGTCGGCTCGAGCGTCGCGGCGCTGGTGACCGCCTCGTTCCTGATCCAGTACGACCAACTGTCGAGGCTCTGGGTCTTCCTCTTCGGGATGTCGATGACGTTGGCGCTGATGGTCGAGCGGCAGATCCTCCGCAGGATGTTCGCCAGGCTCCGCGCCGCCGGACAGATCTCCCGGCGGATCGTCATCGTCGGCACCGATTCCCACGCGATCGGCCTCATGCACACCTACGAGCGTCACCCCGAACTCGGCTACAAGGTCGTGGGGTTCGTCGGCGACGACGATCTCGGGCGTCGTGGCGGCGTCGACGTTCTCGGACCGGTGTCCGACGTCGACCGGATCCTGCACGAGCAGCACGCGGTCGGCGCGGTCGTGTCGCTCGCCTCGGTGGGCCAGGACGAGGTGAACTCGTTGACGAGGAGACTCACCGAGAACGGATTCCACGTGGCACTGTCGTCGAGTCTGCGGGACATCGACATCACACGCCTGCGGCCGCAGGACCTCGACGGTCGGACCCTGATCTACGTCGAGCCGGTGGTGCGCGGAGGTTGGCGAGCGGTCGCGAAGCGGACGTTCGACCTCATGCTCGCATCGACGATCCTCGTGCTGTCGGCGCCCATCCTGCTGGCAGCAATGATCGCCATCCGCCTCGACTCGAGGGGCCCGGTGTTCTTCGAGCAGGTACGTGTCGGCCGGCACGGGGAGACTTTCCGCCTGGTCAAACTGCGGACGATGGTGGCCGACGCCGAGGAGCGCAAGGCGGACCTCACCCATCTGAACGAGGCCGATGGCGCCCTGTTCAAGATCAAGGAGGATCCGCGGATCACCAGGGTGGGACACCTGCTCCGCAAGCTGTCCATCGACGAACTCCCCCAGCTCTTCAACGTGCTCCACGGGACGATGAGCATGGTCGGTCCTCGTCCGGCGCTGCCCGACGAGGTGGCCAAGTGGGACGACGAGGTCGTGGAACGGCTGCGCGTGCTGCCCGGGCTCACCGGGATGTGGCAGGTGTGGGGCCGCTCCGACACGTCGTTCGAGACCTACAAGCGGCTCGACCTCTACTACGTCGACAACTGGTCGCTCGCCCACGATCTGCGCATCTGCCTCCGGACGGTCGGTGTGGTCGTGACCGGCCGCGGCGCCGCCTGACCGGACTCGACGGTCACCTGCTCGACGAAGCGTTCGACGACATCGGGATACCAGTTCGGCGAGTTCACGCTGCGACGGCTTCACCACCTCCGCGCCCCGAGCGGCACTCTCGACGACGGCGGCCAGCGCGTCGCCCGCAGTGTCGACGGTCGCGGTGACGTCCGCTTCCAGATCCCCCAACAGACGCGCGTCGAAGTCGCTCGGCAGGCCGCGGGGCACGCTGACCGAGAACACGACAATCGACGAAGATGAACTGATCTCCTGCAGGATGTGCTGCAGCTCGCCGGGCCGGTCCACGGTCGGCCCTCGCACCGACAGGCGGTACTGGCGCGCGGTGTTCGTTCCGGTGATCGCGACCGATTCCCTGGTGGTTCCGTCGATCGTGAACCCCATGACGTCGAGGCCTTCGTGACGCATCAACGTCAGCAGTTCGTCTCCGATGGCGCCGCCGGTCACCACGAACGAGGTGTTGGGGACGCCGAGCCGACGGAGGACGCGCGAGACGTTGCGCCTCCACCCCCGGCCTCTCGCCGCACGTCGTGGGCGCGGAGCTTGCGATCAGGCACGAGCGTGTCGATCGACATCGACACGTCGAGCGCCGGGTTCAGCGTGACGGTCACCACCGTGGTTCGTGCCTCGACGAGCACCGGTGGACGCTCACCGCTCCGCCCCCTCCGCATGCTCCGGGGACGTCGTTCGTGATCCGGCCGACCCGCTTGCCCAGCGAAGTGCCGCTGCGGAACCAGCGGACCCCTCCAGGCCGATGACGGACTGACTCATCGCGACTCCTCGACCCGTCGACTGCGTTGTCCGTGGACCATGGTCGGCGGTCTCTGGCCCCGGCCGCCAGGGCAGTTGGTCAGTGGCGTTTCACGCCGCCGTACTTCATCCGGGTGTCGCTCATGGCTGCGGAACGAGCCTCGTCGTCCCTGATCGCGGCGTCCACCACCTCACCGACGAACAGAGTGTGAGTGCCGAGATCCAGCGTGTGACGCACAGCGCAGTCCATCCAGGCGATCGACTCCTCGAAGACCGGTGCGCCGGTTGTCGCCGTCTGGACGGGGCGACCGTTGAGCGTCTCGCCGTCGTCGACGGCAGGCTTGGAGAACTTCACGAACACTCTCGTGTCGGCGCTGTCCCAGAGGTTGAGCGTGAAGGCGCCGCTCGCGGAGATCAGCCGGTGGGTGACCGCCGTGTTGTCGACCCCGATCCCGATGAGCACGGGTTCCATCGACAGCTGCGTGATCCAACTCGTCGTCATGCCGTTGCGCTCGCCATCGGCGGCGGAGCCGACGAGCGCCAGAGCGTTGGGGATCTTCCAGGTCAGCTTGTTGATCAGTTCGTCGTCGATGGCCATGGAGTCCAGGGTACGAGCGCTGCAGATCGGCGTGCGGTGGGGAGCGGTCAGCGAGTGAGGCGGGTAACGGCGTCGTGGAACTCGCGGATCGTGTCCTCGATGATGTCGGCCACGGAACGCACCGACTCGATGCGTCCGGCGACCTGGCCGGAGAGTGCGATCGCCGCGTTCATGTCGCCGCCGAAGTAGAGCGCCTGCGGGTCACCGAAGTCGCCGAAGACGTTGTGCTCCGCGTCGACCAGTCTTTCGGTTCGATCGGTGCGCAGTGCCCGCAATGCCGGCGAGTGGCGCTGGTTGAGGAACAGCGTGTCGGTCTCGGCAGCGTCGATGATCGCCTGCTTCCAGTTCTGGTGCACCGGTGACTCGGCCGCCGAAACCATGCGCGTGCCCATCTGGACGCCCTCGGCGCCGAGCGCGAACGCGGCTGCCATCGTGTAGCCGTCGGCGATGCCACCGGCGGCGATGATCGGCACGTCGACCTTCGAGCGCACGAGCGGCAGCAGCACCATCGTGGCGACGGGGGTCGGGCTCTTGAACCCACCGCCCTCACCGCCTTCGACGACGAGGCCATCGACACCCGCATCGACCGCCTTGAGTGCCGCGGCGAGCGTGGGGACCACGTGGTACACGGTGAGGCCGGCCTCCTTGAGGATGCCCGTGTACTTCGTCGGGGAACCGGCGGACGTCGTCACGAACTTCACGCCCTGGTCGATCACGAACTCGGCGATCGCCGGATCCCGCACGAACGCCTGGGCGATGTTGACCCCGAATGGTCGGTCGGTGAGATCGCGCATCTTGCGGATCTCGTCCTTGACCGCATCGAGTTCGCCCGACGAGGTCTCGATGATCCCGCACGCCCCAGCCCGCGACACCGCGGACGCGAGCTGTGAGCGAGCGATCCATCCCATCGGAGCCTGGACGATCGGGACGTCGACGCCCAGATCACGACTGACCCGGTTGTCGAACGCAGCGGGGAGTGGAGGGGAGACGGCCATACCGCCATTGTGTCGATCAGCCGATGACCAGGGGGAATCGGGGGTCGCCGTCGAGCGCGCCGCCCGGCACCAGCCCCTTCGGCTCGTACGGCGGCGAGGTCGTCCAGGGCCGAACACCGAATCGGGCGTCGTCGCCGAGCCAGCGCAGGCTGACGGCCCGGCGACGCGTCGTGAGGTCGTTGCCCGGCGCCCCGTGCAGCGTGCGGAAGTGGAACGCCAGCACGTCACCCGCCTCGACGTCCCAGCCGATCACCTCGTGGCCGTCGAGGAGTTCGTCGGTGGGCAACAGCTCGAACCGGTCGTCGGCGGCGCCATACGGCGCGTGGTCGATGAACCGGCGGGGAACGAACCGACGGCCCCACAGATGCGAGCCGGCGACGAATCGCAGCCCCGAGGTCGCGGGGACAGGGTCGAGCGGGATCCACATGCTGACGTTCTGCATGCCGTCGATGCCGTAGTACGGATCGTCGTGATGCCAGGGGGTCTCCTCGGTGGCACCGGGCTCCTTGACCAGCACGTGCTCGTGGAAGAACCGGACGGTCGACGACTCCATCAGCTCTGCGGCGATGTCGGCCAGCCCGCTCTCGAACACGACGCGCCGGTACTGCTCGACGTCTGGCCACGTGACGTAGTCGCTCCAGAATCCAACGGCGTCGTCCTGGCTCGTGTACCAGTGTGACCATGCGCTCGGATGGGTCCGGTTGAACTCCACTCCCTCCGCGAGCAAGGCGAGCCAGTCGGCGCTGACGACACCGCGCAACACCGTGGCGCCATCCCGTTGGAACCCTTCGATGCTCGTGTTCACCGCGCGATCATTCCAGATCCGACGCTCTCACGTCATCAGCCGCATCATCGGCGCGTACGGATCTCGATCGGTCGGGGGACGTTGGGCTCTGGCCCCTGCCACGTCTGCTTGTGAGCATGGCGACGTGCGACTGAACGGTTCCGCATGATCGCGCTCGCGATCGCCACGGCGATTGCCGCAGCCGTGGCACTGGTCGGGACGCGGCTGCTCATCGTCGTGCTCGCCGAACGCGGTGCGAGCCAGCCGATCCTCCAGCAGAACGCGGCGAACGCGGTGGTGCCGCCCCATGAACACAAGGCGGGGACGCCCACCATGGGTGGGTTGGCGATTCTCGCTGCGGCGCTCACCGGGTACCTGGTCAGCCACGTCCGCGCCGGCGTGGTGTTCTCGGATCAGACCCTGGTGGTGGTCGCCGGGATCCTTGCGATGGCGACACTCGGACTCGTCGACGACACGAGCAAGATTCGCGCCCGCCAGAATCGTGGTGTCTACTGGAAGGTCAAGGGCGCGCTGTCGCTCGTCGTGTCGTTCGGGATCGCAACGGTGCTCGTCGTCACGACGGACATCGACACGAGGGTCTCGCTGACGCGTGCCTCACTCCCCGGCTGGGAACTCGGACCGGTGCTGTGGGTGCTGTGGGCCGGCATCATCATCTTCGCGACGGCCAACGCCGTGAACGTCACCGACGGCCTCGACGGCCTCGCCGCCGGCTCCGCGCTGTTCGGCTTCATCGCGTTCACGGGCTTCGCCTTCTGGGCGCTTCGCAACCCGGCGATCTACGGCGACGTCGTCAACCCGTACGACCTCGCCGTGCTGGCGGCGGCGTTCGCCGGTGCCTGTGCCGGGTTCATCTGGTGGAACGCGGCGCCCGCCCGGATCTTCATGGGTGATGTCGGAGCCCTCGCCCTGGGCACAGCGCTCGCGCTGCTCGCGCTCACCACGAACACACAACTCCTCCTGCTGCTCATCTGCGGTATCAATGTCGTCGAAGCGGGTTCGGTCGGACTGCAGATGACCGTGTACCGGGCGTCCGGTCGTCGTCGCCGGCTCTTCCGCCTGTCGCCGCTCCACCACCACTTCGAGGTCGTGGGGTGGCCGGAGACCACGGTCATCGTGCGGTTCTGGCTGATCTCGGGGGCCTGTGTCGCCGCAGGCGTGGCGGTCTTCGTGGCCGACTACACCCATCAGAACGCCGTGCCGTGATCCGTCCGCGACGCGGCGGCCGGTCGGGGCCGGGTCTCGACACCTCGGCTAGCGTCGCCGACATGTCGTCACTGCCAACCGCCCCTTTCGGATCGACGGGACACGACTCGACCCGTGTCATCTTCGGCGCGGCGGCACTCGGCGGCATGAGCCAGGAACGTGCGGACACCACGCTGGCGCAGATCGCCGACTGGGGCATCAACCACATCGACACCGCGGCGTCGTACGGCGCGTCGGAGGATCGGCTGCAGCCCTGGCTCGCCGACCATCGAGGGGAGGTGTTCCTCGCGACCAAGACGGGCGAGCGCAGCGGCGCCGCAGCCCGGGCCGAGCTCGAGCGCTCGCTGGAGCGGATGGCCGTCGACCACGTCGACCTGATCCAGCTCCACAACCTCGTCGAACCGGACGAGTGGGAGGTGGCGTTCGCGCCGGGAGGAGCGGTCGAGGCGCTCTCCGCTGCTCGTGACGAAGGGCTCGTCGGCGCCATCGGGGTGACCGGCCATGGCGTGCGGATCGCCGGGATGCATCTGCGCAGCCTCGAGCGCTTCGACTTCGCGTCGGTGTTGCTGCCGGTCAACTTCGTCCTCTTCGACAACTCTGGCTATCGACGCGACGTCGAAGACCTGTTCGCGTTGTGCGCCGCACGCGAGGTCGCCGTGCAGACCATCAAGTCGATCGCGCGGGGCCGTTGGGCCGACCAGAACGCGCCGCACTTCAGCTGGTACGACCCGCTCACCGATCCCGCCGCAATCGACCGTGCGGTGCGATTCGTGCTCGCGAACCCGCAACTGTTCCTCAACACCACGAGCGACGCCCGGCTGCTCCCGATGGTCGTCGATGCTGCCGCCGGCTCTCTGGTGGCTCCGACCGACGACGAGATGCGAGCGGATGTCGTCACCGAGGGCGTCACTCCGCTGTTCGACGGCGGCGTCCTCGAACGCATCTAGAGCGATTGCGGCAGGGGTCTGGGTCGGTTCAGGTTGTGACGGCCCAGACCCCTGCTGCAATCGTCAGCGGGTGGTGACCGGGGCGATGCGGACGGGGCCGCGGCGCTCGGTGATGTCGGTGTACTCGGCGACGATCGACTTGATCTGTTCGCCCTCGAGTTCGTCGCTCTCGCACAGGCCGTCGGCGATCCGGAGGAGTGCGTCGCGGTACTTCGACGTCATCAGCGCAGCGCGATCGGCGCCCTCGACCATCAACGCCTCGGCGGCCTCTCGGCTCGGTTCGTCGGAGAGCACCTTGGCCACGAGGTTGCCCGCGGTGGGCATGCCGGCGGCCTCGAGGCTCAGCAGGCCTGGCCCGTTGCCGAGCTGGCCGACCAGTTGTGAGGCGAGGTTGGTGGCGACAGCGAGGTCGGACGAGATGCCGCTCGACGCCTCGCCGTACTCCTGCAGTTCGGCGGCCCGACCTGCCAGCGCGACGCAGATCAGGTCGCGAGCATCGCTGGGGGTCTTGAGGAACCGCTCCTCGACATCGCCGTGGGCCACCAGGCCCAGCGCTGCGGACCGGCGCAGGATCGAGGCCATCTTGACGTCGCGTCGGGTGAGCACGGCCGTGAGCGCATGGCCTGCCTCATGGATCGCGATGCGCCGGCGCTCGTCGGGGTGGTAGCCCATTTCGTGCGCGACGCCGACCTCGGTGACCATTTGCGCCTGGAGCACGTCGGTCACGTTCATCGCCGTGCGGCTGTAGCGGAGCGCGATGATCAACGCCTCGTCGAGGAGCTTCTCGATCTTGACCGGTGTGTAGCCGGCTGACAGGTCGGCGATCAGCGACGCGGTGACGGCTTCCTCGTGGTTCTTCCGGTCGAGGTAGTACTGGGCGATCGCGAGGCGGTCGGCCCGCGGGGGCAGGTTGAAACCGATGACACGGTCGAAGCGTCCCGGGCGGAGCAGCGCCGGGTCGAGGTCGGCGGCACGGTTTGTGGCGGCGACGATCAGGATGTTGGCCTCGGTGCGCTTCGGGCGCGGGCGGCGCTTGTCGGCCGGAAGGAAGCCGTTGAACCAGTCGATGAAGTTCGCCTTGAACTTCTGGCGGCCGGTGGGGAGGTCGAAGCTCTGCATCTGGACGAGCAGTTCGTTGACGACGCCGACGATGCCCTCGCGCTGCGAGCCGGTGTTCATGCCGCTTCGGGCGCCGCCGATGGCGTCGAACTCCTCGATGTAGCCGATCGCGCCGCCCTCGTCGCGGGCCGCCTTGCGGAGCGCCTTGAAGAACGACCGGATCTTCTTGTTGGTCTGGCCGTAGTACATCGACTGGAACTCGCTGGCCGACACGAACAGGAAGGGGACCCCCGCCTCGGCCGCCATTGCCTTGGCGAGGTAGGTCTTCCCGGTGCCGGGTGGGCCTTCGAACAGCACGCCTCGCCGGGCGTTGCCACCCATCTCGCGTTGGAACGTCTCCGAAGCGAGGAACAGGTTCATCGAGTCGATGGCCTCGCGCTTGGTCTGGTCGGCGCCCACGACGTCGTCGAGGCGGATGTTGGAATCGGACGCCCGCAGCAGCGTGTGGGGAGACCTCCCGGCGGTGAGGAACGGGATGAAGATGACCGTGCCGAGGATGAGGATCAGCCCGAGGGCGATGATGATCTCGGGGTTGCCCATCAGCCAGCCGGGGATGCCGAGCCGGATCGGGTTGTCGTTCACGAGTCGCCACAGCAGGTAGACGAGGAAGAACCCGAGGATCACGAGCCATTTCCGGAGTCGCTTCTGGCGCGTGCGTTCGCGGTTCGCGTTCGCGTCGATGTCCTTGCCGCTCAACATCTCGCCCGTGCTCAGACGTGCCATTTCCATGCGGATCCCCTGTCTGGTGGGACGTCGAGATGCGACGTCGTGGTGTTCCCACCGAACGTAGCCGTGCAGCACCGACAGTGGCCAAGGCCTGGAGGTCAAGGAATGGTCAAGATCCGGTGAAGCCACGGTGTACCGGGCGGCGGGCATAGTGTCGACCACATGATCGCCGCCTACCGGGAGACCGGTTACAACGTCATGCTCTTCCTGCACGTCCTCACCGCGTTCGCCGCGTTCGCGCCGGCCTTCGTGCACCCGCTGCTGACCAGCCAGAGCAAGGCACTCGATGCCACCAACCGGGGCAAGGTGATGGGCATGATCGCCGGCAACGGCCGCCGCATCTATGCGCCGGCGCTGATCATCTCGGGACTGTTCGGGTTCGCGATGCAGGGAATGTCCGACGGTGTGATCGAGTTCAGCCAGACCTGGTTCTGGCTGGCGATCGTGGTGTGGCTCGCGATGAACGGCGTGCTGCACGCCATGCTCCTGCCGGCCGAGCGGGCACTCGCCGGCGGTGACGGGACGGCGGCCAAGCGGGTCGACGCCGGTGGCATCGTGCTCACCGTGCTGCTCCTCGTGATGCTCTATCTGATGGTGTTCAAGCCGGGCTTCTAGTTCGCCGGGGGCGGGCCGATCGCCGAGAGGCCTGGGCGGTACAGTGGCGCCCGTGGCAGCACCAGATGGTCAGGGGTCGGGGTTCGGGGCGAACTCGTGGCTCGTGGAGGAGATGTACGAGCAGTTCGTCGACGATCCGTCGTCGGTGAGCGAGTCGTGGCGGGAGTTCTTCGCCGACTATCGATCGCAGGCGCCGAGCGTGGCCGCGGCGGCGGCGACCTCCACCGAGGTCCAGGCCGTGGTCGAGGCCTACCGGGCCGACGACGGCATCGGCAACGGCAACGGAGCGCCCGCTGCACCGCCCGCTCCGGCTCCCGCTCCGGCCGCGGCGGCGACCTCGACCGGGACGGCGGCGACGTCGACCGAGGACGAACCCGGCAAGCCGATCCGTGGTGCCGGCGCCGCCATCGCGGCCAACATGGAGCGCAGTCTCTCGGTGCCCACCGCGACGAGCTTCCGCAACGTGCCGGCCAAGCTGCTCGAGGTCAACCGCAAGGTGATCAACGGCTTCCGTGCCCGCAGTGGCCAGACCAAGATCAGTTTCACCCACCTGATCGGTTTCGCGATCGTGCGCGCCATCGCCGATCAGGTGCCGGCGATGAAGAACACCTACGCCGAGGGCGCCGACGGCAAACCGCGGCTGATCGTCAACGACCACGTCAACATGGGCCTCGCGGTCGACGTCGAGAAGTCCGACGGCAGCCGCACGCTCGTGGTGCCGGTGCTGCGCGATGCGGACACGCTCGACTTCGCCGGGTTCCTCGCCGCGTACGAGGAGATCATCCGCAAGGTCAAGAGCAACAAGCTGACCGTCGACGACTTCATGGGCGCCAACGTCAGCCTCACCAACCCGGGCACGATCGGCACCGTCCAATCGGTGCCCCGATTGATGCCGGGCCAGGCCGTGATCGTGGGTGTCGGCAGCATCGACTACCCGGCCGAGTTCGAAGGTGCGGATCGTTCCAGCCTGAGCTCGATCGGCGTCAGCAAGGTCGTCACCGTCACCAGCACGTACGACCACCGGATCATCCAGGGAGCCGAGTCCGGGATGTTCCTGAAGCGGGTGCACGAGCTGTTGCTCGGCGAGCACGACTTCTACGAGGACATCTTCCACGCGCTCGACATGCCGTACGAGGCGGTCAAGTGGCGGCCCGACACCAACCCGATGGACCGCGAAGAGGCGATGCTGGCCAAGCAGATGGCCGTTGCGAAGCTCATCCGCGTCTACCGCGTGCGCGGCCACCTGTTGGCCGATCTCGATCCGCTCCGCTGGAAGGAGCCGTTGACTCCGAAGGAGCTCGATCCGGCCACCTACGGTCTGACGATCTGGGACCTCGACCGCGAGTTCCTCACCGACGGTGTCGGTGGTGTGCCCAAGATGCGCCTCGGCGACCTCCTCGGCGTGCTGCGCGACGCCTACTGCCGCACGATCGGCGTCGAGTACATGCACATCCAGAACACCGATGAGCAGCAGTGGATCCAGGAGCAGTTCGAGGGTCGCGTCGAGGAGTACTCGAAGGAGCGCAAGCACCGGATCCTCGAACGGTTGAACGCCGCCGAGTCGTTCGAGAAGTTCCTCGCCACCAAGTACGTCGGCACGAAGCGTTTCGGCATCGAAGGTGCGGAGTCCGCGATCCCCGTGCTCGACGAGATCCTGTCGAACGCCGCCGACGCGAGCTTCGACGCCGCCGTGCTGGGCATGGCGCACCGGGGCCGACTCAACGTGCTGTCCAACATCATGGGCAAGAGCTACGAGGCGATCTTCTCCGAGTTCGAGGGCCACATCGACCCGTCGTCGGTCCAGGGCTCCGGCGACGTCAAGTACCACCTCGGCATGAAGGGCAAGTACGTCAGCCCGTCGGGCGCCGACGTCGCGATCGAACTCGCTGCCAACCCGAGCCACCTCGAGACCGTCGGGCCGATCGTGACCGGCATGGTACGGGCACTCCAGGATCAGATCGACCCACCGGGCGCATTCACGGTGCTGCCGATGCTGATCCACGGCGACGCCGCGTTCGCCGGGCAGGGCGTCGTCGCCGAGACACTCGCGATGAGCGACATCGGTGGCTACCGGATCGGCGGGACGATCCACCTGATCATCAACAACCAGATCGGCTTCACCACCGCCCCCCAGTACGCCCGCTCGTCGATCTACTGCTCCGACGTCGCCAAGACGATCCAGGCGCCGATCTTCC
The DNA here is from genome assembly GCA_963710625.1 of Ilumatobacteraceae bacterium. GTDB lineage: Bacteria > Actinomycetota > Acidimicrobiia > Acidimicrobiales > Ilumatobacteraceae > Sva-07. The sequence continues at coordinate 206,535 of CAVQBG010000001.1, forward strand.
ACGTGAACGGCGACGACCCCGAGGCGTGCGTCCGAGTTGCCCACCTCGCCTGGGAGTACCGCCAGCGGTTCCACAAGGACGTCGTGATCGACATGGTGTGCTACCGCCGCCACGGTCACAACGAGGGCGACGACCCCAGTTACACCCAACCGCTCATGTACAAGGCGATCTCCGAGCGCCGCAGCGTCCGCAAGCTCTATGTCGAGTCGCTGGTGCGCCGCGGCGACATCACCGTCGAGGAGGCCGAGCAGGCGCTGGCCGACTACCAGGGCAAGCTGCAGGTCGCGCTCGACGAGACCCGTTCGCAGGCCCCGACGGCGATCACCGTGCCCAAGCCGCCCCGACCGCTGGGCGTGCTGCCACACATCCCCACCGGCGTCGACCGCGCCACGCTCGACCGGGTCTTCGCAAAGTTGACCGAGTACCCCGAGGGCTTCACGATCCATCCGAAGCTCAAGCGGCAGTTCGACGGCCGCACCGAGCTCTACGAGGAGGGTGAGGTCGACTGGGCGACGGCCGAGGCCCTCGCGATCGGGTCGCTCGTGCTCGAGGGTCATCCGGTGCGGTTGGCCGGCCAGGACTCGCGTCGTGGCACGTTCAGCCAACGGCACGCAGCGCTGATCGACTTCGAAACCGGTGATGCCTGGATCCCGCTCGACGACCTCGACCCCGACGCCAACTTCTGGGTGTTCGACTCGTTGCTGTCGGAGTACGCCGCGCTCGGCTTCGAGTACGGGTACTCGCACGCGAATCCCGAAGCGCTCGTGATGTGGGAAGCGCAGTTCGGTGACTTCATCAACGGCGCCCAGATCGTGATCGACCAGTACATCGTGGCCGCCGAGGACAAGTGGGACCAGCAGAACGGCGTCGTCCTGCTGCTCCCGCACGGCTACGAGGGCCAGGGTCCGGAGCACAGCTCGGCGCGCATCGAGCGGTTCATGACCCTCGCCGCCGAGGACAACATGCAGATCGTCAACACCACCACGGCGGCGAACTACTTCCACCTCTTGCGCCGCCAGGTGCACTCCGAGCGCCGGACGCCGCTGATCGTGTTCAGCCCCAAACAGGGCCTGCGTATGAAGCAGACCCGGTCGACGGTCGACGAGTTGACCGTCGGTTCGTTCCAGGAGGTGCTCGACGATCCGGGCGACGTGGACGCCGACGCAGTGAGGCGGATCGTGTTCTGCTCCGGCAAGGTCGCCTGGGACGCGATCGACGAGCGCGACCGTCGTGGTGCACCGGTCGCGATCGTGCGCGTCGAACAGCTCTACCCGTTGCCGACCGAGCAGATGCTCGGCATCCTCGAGAAGTACCCCAACGCCCGCGAGCTGCGCTGGTTGCAGGAGGAGCCCGAGAACATGGGTGCCTGGAGGTTCATCGAGGCCAACACCTGGCGGGTGAAGGAGCAGGGATACGACCTGCGCCACGTCGCCCGAGTCGAGTCGGGCAGTCCCGCCACCGGCTCCAAGGCGATCCACGACCAGGAACTGGCCGATCTGATGGAGCGCACCTTCCGCAACCTCTGAGGCAGGCCGGTTCGCCCGCTCGCGGCGTTGCCGACTTCGGTCGTTGCCGTCAGGCAACTCCGTCAGCGGCGCCTTGCGAGCGAACGAACCGATCCCGCCTCAGGTGGAGACGTCTTCAACGCAGGGGGATTCCGAGCACTGACTCCAAGTCGGTGATCGCCTGGTCAGCGGCGCCGACCTTGATGGTGGTCATGCCCATCGCCTTGGCCGGCTTGAGGTTGATGCCGAGGTCGTCGAGGAACACGCACTCCGCCGGCCCGACGCCGACGAGCTCGCAGGCGATCTCGTAGAACCGCGGTTCGGGCTTGCGGCAGCCGACCTTGCTCGACTCGACGATGTGGTCGAACATCACCATCACGTCGCCGACGTCCATGCGCTGTTCGCCACCGACCACGTTGTTCGTCAGACAGGCGGTCCGATAGCCGGCGCGGATCACGCGGTCGAGCGCCATGACCATCTCCGGTCGGATCTCGCCCGACAGGAGGCCGAGCACATCGGCGCCGGGAACCCGGTTGCCGAGCGCCTCGGACTCGTCGGCGAACAGCGCGTCGAAGTCCTCGGGCGACACGTCGTTGCGTTCGAGCCGGGCCCACGCGTTGGTGTCGGGATCGGTTGCGTTGACGGACCGGATGAAGTCGAGCGGGAGCCCGTTGGCCGCCTCGTACCGGTTGAACGCCTCGAAGGGACTGGAGAGGATCACGCCACCGAAATCCCAGAGCACTGCTCGGATCATGACGGGCGAGCCTACGATGGGAGCGCGGCAGCCGACGTCATCGAAGTCTCGAGACGTGCGGCGTGCCCCAACCGACTCAGGAACGAGAAGCAATGACATCATCCAAGGGGCCTGCCCACGTCGTGGTCGACGGGTCCAACATCGCCACCGAGGGACGCTCGCTGCCCAGCCTCGCCCAGCTGAGTGAGGCGGTGATGAGCTTCATGGAGGAATACCCCGAAGCGGCGATCACGGTCGTCGTCGACGCGACCTTCGGGCATCGCATCGACAAGAAGGAGGTGAAGGAGTTCGAGGAGGGGATCTCCAACAACGAACTCGTCGCCCCTCCCGCCGGCGCCGTCGGACGAGGCGACGCCTTCGTCCTCGCCATCGCGCAGAAGTCGAACGCGTCGATCCTGTCGAACGATTCCTTCCAGGAGTTCCATGCCGACTACGAGTGGCTCTTCGACGAGGGGCGGCTCATCGGCGGCAAGCCGGTGCCGCACGTCGGATGGGTGTTCGTCGACCGGGTGCCCGTACGTGGACCGGTGAGCCGCAAGGCGACCAGTTCGAAGGGGTCGGGCCGTCGCGGCTCGAAGAAGGAGAACGACAAGGACAAGCGCAGCGGGCGCAAGGGGAGCGAGGCGGCCAATCAGCCGATGCCCGTCCCGAAGACCCCGCCACCGAGCCGGTCGCAGAAGGACGATGACGAGTCGGCGGCAGCGCCGACCCAGAAGCAGCGCAGCTCGGGGACGCGGCAGAGCGCGCCCAAGGCGGGCGAGACCGTCAACGAGCTGATGCCGTTCCTCGAGTTCGTCGAACACCATCCGGTGGGAACCAGTGTCAACGGCACGGTCGAGTCGTACTCGTCTCACGGCGCGTACATCTCGATCGGCGAGAACGGCGTGCGCGGCTACGTCCCGCTGCGGCTGATGGCCGACCCGTCACCGCCGAGCGCTCGCAAGGTGATGAAGCTCGGCGAATCGGTGACCCTCGTGGTGGTCAGCTTCGCACCGTCTCGCCGCAGTATCGACTGCGCCGTTCCCGACATGGCCCAGGCGGCGATCGCCGCCGCCCAGCAGGAGCAGGCGGAGGAGCGCCCAACGGAAGCGCCGTCCGCTCCCAGGAGGCGGGGTTCGCGGAAGACGACACCGTCCGCCGACGAGGCGATGGTCCCGGGCGGCCAGCCGGACGACGACGCGAGCGCTCGAGGCGACGCCGAACCCGTCAAGCGATCGAGGGCGAAGCGCGCCGCTCCGGCGAAGAAGGCTGCATCGAGGAAGGCTCCGGCGAAGAAGGCTGCCGCAGCGAAGAAGGCCGCATCGAAGAAGGCTCCGGCGAAGAAGGCGGCGAGCAAGCAGGCTCCGGCGAAGAAGGCTGCCACAGCGAAGAAGGCGCCCGCCAAGAAGGCCGCCGCAGCCAAGAAGGCGCCCGCGAAGAAGGCACCGGCCAAGAAGGCTCCGGCGAAGAAGGCTCCTGCGAAGAAGGCCAGCGCTGCGAAGAAGGCACCGGCCAAGAAGGCTCCGGCGAAGAAGGCCGCAACCAAGAAGCCCTCGGCTGGGTCGGCCGGCAGCTGACATGCGCGTCGTCACGTGGAACATCAACTCCTTGCGCGCCCGGCAGGAGCGCGTGGAGGAGTGGGTCACCGAGGTGCAGCCCGACGTGCTGCTGCTCCAGGAGACCAAGCTGGCCGACGATGCGTTTCCGGCGCTCTCGTTCGAGGCGCTCGGCTACTCGAGCGCCCACTACGGGCAGGGCCAGTGGAACGGCGTCGCCATCCTGTCGAAGGTCGGCATCGACGACGTCGTGACGAACTTCGCGGGTGATGTGGAGCCCGATCCCGACGCACGGATCATCACCGCGACGTGCGGCGGGGTGCGCGTGAGCAGTGTGTACGTCCCCAACGGTCGCTCCCTCGACGACGACCACTACACGTACAAGCTGTCATGGCTCGATCGGTTGGTCGCCCACCTCGATGCCGACACCGACCCCGGTCGGGACGTGATCGTCGGTGGCGACTACAACATCGCGCCCGACGATCGTGACGTCCACGATCCGTCGAAGCTCGTCGGTGCCACCCACGTGAGCGATGCCGAACGCGATCGGCTGGCGGCACTGGAGCGGTGGGGTCTCGTCGACGTGTTCCGCCAGCAGCACGCCGACGATCGGGTGTACTCGTGGTGGGACTATCGGGCGGGCGACTTCCACCAGGGCCGCGGCATGCGCATCGATCTGCTGATGTGCTCCGCGTCGATCGCAGCCCGGGCCGAATGGTGCGTGGTCGATCGCAACGCCCGCAAGGGCAAGCAACCGAGCGATCACGCGCCGGTCATCGTCGACCTCGCCGACTGATTCCCGGCTGGTCCTCGACCGCTCGAACGGGCCGTCGTCAGGTCGAGCGGACGATCTCGACGATCTGTGGGGCGAGCTTCTCGGCGGTCATCAGGCCGAACGAGGTCGCCTCGACGAGTTCGTCGACCGTCGTCGGCCGCGCTGCTGCGATCGCCTTGAGATCGCGGTCACTGCAGAGCTGGACCGGGAGGATGTCGGCCCGGCGGGCTGCGTCGTCGCGCCATGCGCGCAGCGAATCGATCAGCGGATCGGTGCGGGCGCGAACGCGATGAGGCGGGGGAGCGGGCGGCGCGTCGTCGAGATCGATGTCCTCGATGAATGGACTGACGGTGCGGGCGTATCCGCCCCGCCGGGCGGCACGGCTGACGAGCAGGCGATCGGTGGCGCGCGTGAACGCGACGTAGAGCAGCCGGGCCTCTTCGGCCCGTGCCTCGACGGTGGTGGCCGACTTGTGCGGGACGAGACCGCTCTCCACGCCGGTGACGACGACGGTGTGCCACTCACGGCCCTTCGCACCGTGGAAGGTGAGGACGTCGACGCCGTCGGTGGATGCGTCGTCGAAGGGGTTGGTGGTCGCCACCCACGCCCGGAAGGTGGCACCGTCGCCGAGCGGTTGCTCGCGGAGGAAGTCGAGCGCTGCCGCAGCGACGCGTCGCTCCGGCTCGACGTCGTCGGCCCAGCCGGAGGAGACGCCGGGGTCGGCCGCCTCCTCGGGGGCGTCGAGGATGTCGTGGGCCCACCCCCGCAGTCGGGAGGGTGACCCCAGCGCCGCCGCTTGACGGACGGCCACCTGGAGCGGGGAGCCGGACGCGGTGGCCGATCGACGAACGGCGACGCCGATTCGTTCGAACGCCTCGGCGAAGCCGGGGAGCTGTGCGTTCGTGCGGGCGAGAACGGCGATCTCGCCGGTGCGCACGAGGTTGGGATCGCACCGCAGGACGAACTGCGCCGCCCGGTTCGACTCGTCGAGTTCGTCGTCGGCGACCAGTTGCTCGACCAGCGGTCCATCGGCGCGGTTCGACACGAGCCCGCTCGGTTGACCGCTCGTGGCGAGGACGTGGACCCCGGCGGCGACGACCTGTGGTGTGCTGCGATGGTTCACCGGCAGGCGGATGATCTCGACTCCGGGAAACCGCGTCTCGACGTCGACGAGCAGGCTCGGATCGGCGCCGTTGAAGCCGTACACCGCCTGTGACGGATCCCCCACGAGGAACACGTCGTCCCGTCCTGCCCGCAGGAGATCGACCAGTGCGTGCTGGAGCGGGTTGAGGTCCTGGGCCTCGTCGACGAGGAGGTGGCGGAACCGCCAGCGGACGGTGTCGGCGAACTCGGCGTCCCGGCGTAGGTCGCGAACGGTGTGGGCGAGCACGTCGTCGAAGTCGATCACACCGCGCCGCCGCTTGAGCGTCTGGAATGCCGTGTAGGCCTCGGCACACCGGTCGATGCCGGGCGAGGGGCGTCGCTGGGAGCGGCGAGCCGCCGACGGGTAGGACCCGGCGTCGATCCCTCGCGCGGACGCCCAGTCGATCTCGGCGAGGAACGCTGCGAGCTGTCGTCGATCGCCGACGTCGATCGAGTCGCCGAGCAGGCGGCGGCGGTCCGACACGACCGTGAGCGGGCGTCGTTCGGTGTCGGCCCATCGCTGCTTCAGGATGCCGAGCATCACGGAGTGGAACGTGCCGGCCTCCACGTGGTCGCGCAGTCCGAGGCGGTGCAGCCGCCGCCGCATCTCGCCGGCGGCTTCGCGGGTGAAGGTGAGCGCAAGGGTGTGTCGAGCGTCAGCGGTTCCGATGGCGATCCGGTAGGCGATCCGACGGGTCAACACCCGGGTCTTGCCCGAGCCGGCCCCGGCGATCACCGCGACGAGCTGCGACTCGGTCGTGACCGCCGCGCGCTGATCCGCGTCGAGGTCGGCGATCAGGGCATCCACGTCCACCCCGCAACTGTACGAGTTCCGTCCTCACCCGTCCCGCGATGAGCGAAAGCCCCGTCTCCGGTTGTTTCGCTCATCGCTGGCGGGTGTTCGGGCTGGCGAACAGGTGTTCCTTCGGTAGAATGCCGTGATGGCCGAGACCGTCACGACGCCCCATTCGCCGCCCGTCTCGCCGGAGGAGCTGCTGCTCGAGGCCGCACCGCCGAGCAACTACGCAGCGCTCGACGACGCCCGCTTCCGTGTCGTGTCCGATTTCGAGCCGGCGGGCGATCAACCCGCGGCGATCACGGCGCTCAGCAAGGGCATCGACGACGGCGAACGGTTCCAGACGCTGCTCGGCATCACCGGTTCGGGCAAGTCGGCCACGATCGCCTGGACGATCGAGCAGACGCAGCGCCCGACGCTGATCCTCGCTCCGAACAAGTCGCTCGCCGCTCAGCTCGCCCAGGAGATGCGCGAGTTCTTCCCCGACAACCGGGTCGAGTACTTCGTCAGCTACTACGACTACTACCAGCCCGAGGCGTACATCCCGTCGAGCGACACCTACATCGAGAAGGACAGCTCGATCAACGACGAGATCGACCGGCTGCGTCACTCCGCCACCGCCGCGCTGCTCACCCGCCGTGACGTGATCGTTGTCGCATCGGTGTCGTGCATCTACGGCATGGGCAACCCCGACGAGTACCGGGGCAATCTGCTCGACCTCAGCGTCGGCGTCGACTACGACATGCGCAACATCCTGCGCCGGCTCGTCGACATGCAATACGGCCGCAACGACATGACGCTCGGCCGCGGCAACTTCCGTGTCCGCGGCGACACGATCGAGGTGCACCCGGCGTACGAGGAGTCGGTGCTGCGCATCGAGATGTTCGGCGACACCGTCGACCGGATCACCACGATCGATCCGCTCACCGGCGAGCAGTTGAGCGAGCTGCAGCGCGCCCACGTGTTCCCCGCCACGCACTACGTCACCGGTCCCGAGCGGCTCCGCACGGCGATGACCGGCATCGAGGTGGAACTGCAGGAGCGGCTGCAGTGGTTCGAGGAGAACGACAAGCTGCTCGAGGCGCAGCGCCTCCGGATGCGCACTCAGTACGACCTCGAGATGATGAGCGAGGTCGGCTACTGCAACGGCATCGAGAACTACTCGATGCACATGGACGGCCGCGTGCCCGGCGAACCGCCGTTCACCCTGCTCGACTACTTCCCCGACGACTACCTGCTCGTGATCGACGAGAGCCACGTCGCCGTGCCCCAGCTGCACGGCCAGTTCGCCGGCGACCGAAGCCGCAAGGACATGCTCGTCGAGCACGGCTTCCGCCTGCCGTCGGCGCGCGACAACCGCCCGCTCACGTTCGAGGAGGTGCTCGAGCGCGTCAACCAGTGCGTGTTCCTGTCCGCCACGCCGAGCCCCTACGAGCTGCGGGTGTCGACCAACATCGTCGAGCAGATCGTGCGACCGACCGGCCTGGTCGACCCGGAGGCGATCATCAAGCCCACGAAGGGTCAAATCGACGACCTGATGGAGATGGTCAACGACCGCATCGCCCGCGGCGACCGCGTGCTGGTCACCACGCTCACCAAGAAGATGGCCGAGGACCTCACCGACTACCTGCTCGAGCAGGGCCTCCGGGTGCGCTATCTCCACTCCAACATCGACACGATCCAGCGCATCGAGATCCTGCGCGGGCTGCGCCTCGGCGACTTCGACGTTCTGGTGGGCATCAACCTGCTGCGCGAGGGCCTCGACCTGCCCGAGGTGTCGCTGGTGTGCATTCTCGACGCCGACAAGGAGGGCTTCCTGCGTTCGGAGACCTCGCTGATCCAGACGATGGGTCGCGCCGCCCGCAACGTCGATGGTCAGGTGGTGATGTACGCCGACACGGTCACCCGGTCGATGCAGGCAGCGATCGACGAGACCCAGCGGCGCCGCAAGGTGCAGATCGCCTACAACGAAGAGCACGGCATCGATCCGCAGACGATCCGCAAGGCCGTGGGCGACATCCTCTCGCTGCTGCGGCCGGACGACTCGGCACCGGTGCCGGGCAAGGATCGGCGGCGTCAGCGTGAACGCGACAAGGTGCAGCGCGACCTCAAGTCGCTGCCCCAGCAGGAACTCGCCCGCCTGATCCAGACGTTGGAGGAGGAGATGCACGAAGCGTCGGCCGAGCTGAAGTTCGAGTACGCCGCCAAGCTGCGCGACGAGATCAACGACCTGCGTCGCGAGCTCCGCGACGCCCAGTAGCGTTCCCGCCGTGGGAAGCAGCAGCAGCAAGCCTCGCAAGGGCCACGAGAAGCCCAAGCACCTCCCGAAGGTCGGCACGCCGGCCAACCAGGAGTGGGAACACGAGACGCACAAGTCGGTCGAATTCGGCTCGACCGGCAAGATGGTTGCCATCGGCATCATCGGCATCCTCGCCGTGATCGGTTTGCTCCTCCTCACCCTCTGAGTCGGCGAGGCGCGCATCCGCGTGGAGCGATACCGACCCCGATCCGGACCGTCAGGCCCGATCGGGCCTGTGCCATCATCGAGGCCGGTGAACTGGACGTGCTGAAGTCGTTGGGGGCCACGATCGCCCAGGTCACCCAGCGGGTGCGCGTCGGGGAGCCCCACGATCGCGGTCGGTCCCTGCAGCACTACGAGCGAGCCCAGCGCGCCGCGGAGCAGGCCGAACGACGCCGTCGCCAGAAGACGTTCGTCGCGCTCGCCGCGGTGTTCGTCGTGATGGTGGCGGTGTTCAGCACGATCTTCCACACGCTGATGGAGTACGAGGACCGGCAGTACTCGTGGCCGACGAGCGTGTACTGGACCCTCACGACGATGACCACGCTGGGCTTCGGCGACATCACGTTCGAGTCCGACGCCGGCCGCATCTTCTCGGTCGTCGTGCTGCTCGCCGGATCGACGTTCCTGCTCGTGATGCTCCCGTTCGTCTTCATCCAGTTCGTGTTCATGCCGTGGATGACCGAGCGCGAACGACGCCGGGCGCCGCGGACCCTGCCGGCGTCGACGTCGGGGCATCTGCTGCTCACCCAACTCGGCCCGGTCGAAGCGGCGATCATCGAGCGGGCCGACCAGGCCGAGGTGCCCTACGTGCTGATCGTCGACGACGTCGGCGAGGCCGGTCTGATCCACGACGAGGGACGAAACGTGATGGTCGGGGCGCTCGACGACCCGGCCACGTACCGCAACGCTCGTGTCGAGCAAGCGGCGCTGGTGATCGCCACCCAGTCCGATGAGATCAACACCAACATCGCGTTCACGGTGCGCGAGATCGCGCCGCAGGTCGAGATCGTGGCGAGCGCCAACTCGCCGGCCTCGGTCGACATCCTCGAGATCGCCGGCGCCGACCACATCGTGCAACTCGGCGAGATCCTCGGATCGGCGATGGCGGCTCGCACGTTCGGTCTGTCGGGTCACAGCCACGTGATCGGCGAGTTCGCCGGGCTGCAGATTGCCGAGGCGAGCCCGATGGGCACCGATCTGTTGGGCAAGACGCTGGCCGAGGCGCAACTGCGCAGGCGGCTCGGGGTGAGCATCATCGGGGTGTGGCGTCGCGGTGACTTCTCGATCGCCACGGCCGACACCGTGCTCACCGAATCCTCGATGCTGATCCTCGCCGGTACCGCTGACCAGCTCGCGGCGTACGACGCCTGCTACTCGTCGAACTCGACGGCGCCCAATCGTGCGGTGATCATCGGTGGGGGACGGGTCGGTCGCGCGGTCGGGGCCGCTTTCGCGGAGGAGGGCATCGAGTTCGTCATCGTCGAACAGCTCCCCGAGCGCCGCCGCGAGGGGGTGAACTACGTGATCGGCGACGCTGCGGACCGCTCGGTGCTCGAGGCGGCCGGCATCGACGACGCCGGAGCGATCCTGATCACCACCCACGACGACAACGTGAACGTCTATCTCACGCGCTACTGCCGGGGGCTCCGCCCCGATGCCCGCATCGTGTCGCGTTCCAAGCTCGACCGGAACGTGTCGACGCTGTATCGAGCGGGTGCCGACGCCGTCCTGTCGTACGCGGGCACCGGGTCGGCGGCAATCTGGAACCACCTGCGCGGCGACGAGACGGTGTTGGTCGCCCAGGGGCTGAACGTGTTCCGTACGCCGATCCCCAAGGAGCTTGCCGGCACGACGCTGGCTGCTGCGCACGTCCTCCGTCGGACGTCGTGCAACGTGGTGGCCGTCGAGCGCAACGGTGTGCTCGTGGGCAACCCCGATCCCGATGTGCCGTTGCCGTCGACCGGCGAACTGGTGCTGGTGGGAACCGATGTCGCCGAAGCGCGTTTCTCGGAGGAGTTCCCGCACGCCCGGCGGCGCCCGTCGCTGCGTCGCGGCGAGCGGCGCGCCGGCTGAGGGGCCGGTCTCCGCTCAGCGGAAGTTCCTGCAGAACTGTTCGACCAGCGACGTCCGCTCGTCGGCCCGGCGACCGATCGGGAGCAGGGGACGCTCGGAGCGCTCGATGACGGCGGCGAGCACGAGCAGCCCGGTGCCGCCGAGCGCGATCCAGGTCCACGTGGGGGCGGCGGCGAGGCGGGCGCCGGCGGACAGCAGCACGGTGCCGGCGATCATGATCGTGCCGGCCACGAGTGGTGCGCCGAGGCGATGCCAGCCGCCGATGCCGATCGACACGACGCCGATGGTGAGCGCTCCGAGGGTCGCCCAGTCGGTGCCCGGCTCGAGTTGCGAGGCCAGCAACCACGTGCCGACGAGCGCGAGCCCGGGTCCGTAGGCGAGCCAGGTGGTCACCGGCTGGGTGCGTCGCACACCCCAACCAGCGGTCAACAGGGCCGCCGAGAGCACGCCGACGGCCAGGTCGACGCCCGTGGCTCCGTACGGTGCGATCGCAGCGATCGCCCAGGCGTTCGTGCCGGTCGTCCACCACATGCTCACGAGCCCGATCACCGAGATGATCGAACCCGGAAGTGCAGCGACCGGTCCGCGCCATGTCGCCCCCGCGAGCGCGAGTTGTGCGCCGAGCATCATCACGGCGATCGACGTGAACACGGGGCTGGCAACGGCGGCCGACAGCACGGCCAGAGCCGTTGCCGTTGCGCCGGCGGTCAGGAGCGGGAGGAACCGGCGGTCCAACAGCGCGATCCCGCTGAGGGCCGCTCCGACGGCGACGCCGGCCATCGTCGCCGTGCCGGGATCGATGCCCGCGGTGGCGAGGGCCAGGGCGCCGGTGACCGCGCTGAGTGCTGCCGCCACATGCGTCCGAACGCTCGTGAGGCTCCGACTCGACCCTGCGAACGCCCCGGCGATCAGTGCGCAGAGCGCCACGGTCGTCCACTCGGTGGGTGCATCGTCGACGGTCAGTAGGCCGATGAGCGTGGCCGTCGCGAGCGGCCATCGCGACCGGTCGGGCTGCAGTGAGACCCCGAGTGCGATCAGTCCGGCGAACACGAGCGTGCCGACTTCCACCGCTCCATCGGTGACCACCAGCGCCGAGGCGACGCCGATGAGGCCTGCCCCGATGATCGATCGGAAGCCTTCGTCGTTGCGGCGCACCGTCGACACGCTGATCACCCACGCGACGCCGGTGGCGACGACGATCACCAGCCGAGCCCAGCCCGGAAGCGTCGTGTCGACGAGTTCGGCGAACACGACCCACGATGCGACGGTCGCCGTCGTCAGATCCCATGACCGCCAGGGGGTGGCGACGCTGATCGCCGTCCATGCCACGATCGCTGCAAGCGAGGCGACCGCGAGCGGTGCGCCGCCGACGACGAGGGCGCTGAACCCGGCAGCAGCGGCCGCCAGCAACGCCGCCGTGCGCCACCGGTCGTCGTCGACTCGGCGGGCCGACCCCAGCGCGGATGCGAGCAGCCCGAGACAGGTCAGGGCAGCCGGGACCATCGCGCCGGCATCGTCGACGCCGGCGCCGGACAGCCAGCGCGTCCACAGGACACCGTACGGCACGAGGACCGCGGTGGTTCCGAGGCCGACGGCGACGACCGGCGCCGACCTGCGCGCGATGCGACGCCAGATCGAATCGGTCGACGCGGCACCGGCGGCCTCGGCGGCAAGGAGGAGAACGGCGGGGATCGACCACCAGACGTTCGCCCCTGCCTCACCGACGACGAGCGAGGTCAGCGCCCCGGAGGCGAGGGTCGCCAACGCGCCGACCGCCAGCGGGAGGTTGGCCCGGCGGGTGGCGACGACCGCCAGGACGGCCGCAGCGAGAGCGCACGACACGGGCGCGGACCAGACGAGGCCGTCGCCCGTCATCCCCAGCCGGGCGATCGTGCCCGGACCGACGTCGAGCGCCGCCGACCAGACGGCGATCGGGCTGAGACCCACAGCGACCGCCAGGGACACGGCGCGCCGAGTCGAGCCGAGGAGAAGGGCGGCGACGGCGCCGGCGGCCACGATGATCGTGATCGGGACCGACGTGATCGCCGAGGCACCGACGGCGGCGAGTCCGAACGCCACGACGGTCGACGCCTTCAACACGGGGAGGTCCCAACGGCGTGACTGCAGCTCGGTGGCGACCAGGGCGGCAATGCCTCCGACGAGCGTGCAGGCCGGCCAGGGCTCGCCGAGCGTCGCTGCGGCCGCGATGCCGACCGGCGCGGTCAGCGCAGCGGCCAGTGTCGCCAGCACACGTGACGTCGACGGGAGGCGTCGACGTCCGGCCTCGGCAGCGAAGTAGACGGCGACGAGCGCCGAGACCAGACCGGCGAAGCGGACCTCGGGGTCGATCGACTGCCAGTTGCCGGCGACCACGATGATCGACGCCAGGAGCAACAGCGAGGCGCCGACGGTCGCAAGCCAGCCGGCCGCGCTGAGCTGTGGCGGCCACCACGAACGCCCGGGCTGATCGGGTTCGGGGAGGCGCCCGGCCGGTGAGGGCCCGGCCGGGGGAGCCGGCCACGAGGGTGGGGGAAGCGGTGCGTTGTCCATGCGATCGATCCTGAAGATCGATGACGGCGGGCACCATCGGGGCAATCCCCCACGACGACGTGGGGGCGCCCCGATCCCCCAGGCGTCGATGGGGGATTGGCCTCATGGACGCCAGTCGTGTCGATCTTCAGGATCGATCACATGGAACGAACCAACCGATCGGGTGGCCGACGATGATCGCCGGGGCGATCTGCGAGGAGAGCGACTGCACCGGCCTGGTGCTGATGTTGCTCGCCGTCCTGGCCGCCTTCGTGCTGGTGGCGGCGGTGGTGGCGCTGGCCTGGGCCGCCACCGTGTCGGCCGTCCTGGAACGCCGCGGATGGGCCCGGGCGAAGCGCCGCACGACGGCGGGCGTCGTCGCAGTCGGTGGGGTCGCGTCGATCTTGACGTTTGCGACCAGCTTGTCCGATCTCGGCGGTACGGTCGCCGCGCTGGTGGTCCTGCCGGCGATCCCGATCGCGATCTGGCAACGGTCGGTGACGAAGCGGTACCGGGCCGGTCAGTCGAGCCCGTGCTCCACGGCGTAGCGAACCAGGTCGCTACGTCGTGACAGGTGCAGCTTGCCGAGGATGTTGCGCACGTGGTTCTCGGCCGTCTTCGGTGAGATGTCGAGTTCGGCGCCGATCTCTTTGTAGGTGTGGCCGCGGGCCACGAGTTGGAGCACCTGGCGCTCGCGCTCGGTGAGCGGATTGTTGTCCGCGGACTTCGCGAGGCGCCGGAACTCGCCGAGCACGAGTGCGGCGAGCGACGGGGAGAACACCGGCTCACCGGCCGCCGCCGCGACCAGTGCCGAACGGATCTCGTCGATCGGCGCGGTCTTGACGAGGTAGCCGGCCGCGCCCGCGGCGACGGCGTCGAGCAGGTCACGCTCGGCCTCGCTCACGGTGAGGATCACGATCGGGCAGATCGTCGCACACGCCTCGACGACGGCCAGCCCACCACCGCGAGGCATGTGCAGGTCGGAGACGACCAGGTCGGGTCGGCGGGCGCGGATCACGTCGATCGCTCCCTCGGCGTCGTCCGCCTCGCCCACGATCTCGAAGTCCAATCCCAACTCGCCGCGGACTCCGGCGCGCATCAACTCGTGGTCGTCGGCGAGCACGATCCGGATCGGCGTCGTCATGTCGACCACACTCGCACCTCGGTGCCCGCACCCGGTGAACTGACGATCTCCGATCGGCCGCCGACGTCTCGGATCCGTCCGACGATCGAATCGTCCACGCCGTGACCGCTGCGGCCGGCATCGACGTCGAAGCCGCTGCCGTCGTCGCGAATCGACGCGAAGACCGTTCCGTCGTCGTCGACGTCGACGAACACCACGATGTGAGCCGCATCGGCGTGCTCGAGTGCATTGGCGACCGCTTCGCCGATCGCCCCGGCGACGGCGTCCTGTACTGCCGGTGGGGCGTGGCGGTCGTTGTCGAGCACCCCCACGGAGATCGTCGCCTGCGCCGTGCCGTGGTGCCTGACCGCCCGGTCGACCGCCGCCCGCACGAGCTGCTCCAGCGTCTCGTCCGATCGAGCAGCGACGCCGAAGATGAAACGTCGTAGTTCGCGGTCGGCGTCGCGAGCGGTGCGAGCGAGGTCCGGATCGGAATCTGCGGTTCGTCGCTCGACGAGGGCGAGGGTCTGCAGCACCGTGTCGTGGAGCACTCGGGCCACGTCATCTCGAGCGCGACGATCGGCGATGTCGGCCTCGGCCCGACGCAGCAGCTGTGCCTGCCAGCCGAACACCGCGCCGGCCGCCGCGTAGAACAGCGACGACGCCACGATCGAGATCACGTGGCGCGTACTCCAGGCATCGAATTCGTTGAGCACTGCACCGAGCCATTCGGCGGGCCCGATCGTCAAGCCGACGGCCCCGGCGACGACCGGTCCGCGGGCGAGCCCGATCGACACGACGGCGATGAGCGGGTACTGCGTCGCCAGGCTCTGCGACACCTCGAAGACGTGGCCTGGCTCGAACACCCATCCGTCGACGATGCTCAGGCCGATCGCCAGCGTCGCCTCGACGACCAGGAATCCGGTCGCCAGCAGCGCCTCGGGTCGGGCGCGTACGGCGTAGGTCGACCAGGCCGACACGGCGGCGACCGCCACGATGCAGAGCCATGCGGTCAGCGGGTGCTCGATGGCGTCGCGCTCCGACGACACGACGACGACGCCGACCATCCAGACCAACGTGAGCCAGCGGGCAGCGACGAGCGCACGCTCGACGGTCAACGCGGTCGGGAACATGCGCGGTTCGGCGACGTCGAAGGTGTCGGCCACGCCCCGCACTGTGTCAGGTCGGAGTCGGTCCCGGCGGGCTTTCGGGTGGCGGAACACATGTTCGGGCGGTAAGCTCGGCCGGCGATGGCCGCCCGCACCTCCGCCGACGCTCCGGCGCCCGCCAAGAAGCCCCGCTCCCGCCGCACGGCATCGGCCGACGAGCCGCAGATCGTCGTGCGGGGTGCCCGCGAGCACAACTTGAAGAACGTCAACGTCGAGCTGCCGCGCGACAAGCTGATCGTGTTCACCGGGCTGTCGGGGTCGGGCAAGTCGAGCCTCGCATTCGACACGATCTACGCCGAGGGGCAGCGTCGCTACGTCGAGTCGCTCAGCTCGTATGCCCGCCAGTTCCTCGGGCAGATGGACAAGCCCGACGTCGACGTCATCGAAGGCCTGTCGCCGGCGATCTCGATCGACCAGAAGTCGGCGAGCCGCAATCCGCGCTCCACCGTCGGCACGATCACCGAGGTCTACGACTACCTCCGCCTGCTGTACGCCCGCATCGGCATCCAGCACTGCCCGAACGACGGCACGAAACTGCAGCGTCAGACACCGCAGCAGATCGTCGACCGCATCCTCGACATGGACGACGGCATCCGATTCCAGGTGCTCGCTCCGGTGGTGCGGGGCCGCAAGGGCGAGTACGACACCCTGCTGCAGGACCTGTCCGGGCAGGGCTACGTGCGGGCCCGCATCGACGGCGAGACCGTCGACATCGACGAGTTCCTCAAGCGTGACGAGCGCCTCGCCAAGTACGAGAACCACAAGATCGAGATCGTGGTCGACCGTCTCGTGCTGAAGGAGGGGATCGAGCGACGCCTGACCGACTCGCTCGAACAGGCGCTCGGCCTCGCCGACGGTGTCGCCGAGATCGAAGTCGTACCGCGCTCGGATGCCACGGGAGCCGACGCGCAGCCGGAGACGCTCACGTTCAGCCAGCACTTGGCCTGCCCGGTGTGCGGCACGAGCTACGACGAGCCGGCGCCCCGCAACTTCTCGTTCAACTCGCCCTACGGCGCCTGCGCCGCCTGCGACGGCTTGGGCACCACCTTCGAGGTCGACCCGGAGCTGATCATCCCCGACCCCGAGCTGTCGTTGCTCGACGGTGCGATCGCTCCGTGGCGCAGCGCGAACACGCAGTACTTCACCCGGATGCTCGAGTCGGTCGCCGAGGTGCACGACATCGACATGAACGCGCCGTGGGAGAAGCTCTCGGCCAAGCAGCAGAAGGTCGTCCTGCACGGGGTGAAGGGAAAGATGACCGTCAAGTACAAGAACCGCTACGGCCGGTCACGTTCGTACTCCACCGAGTACGAGGGCGTGATCCCGTGGATCAAGCGGCGCCACGAGGGCAGCGACAGCGAGTGGGCCCGCGACCAGTACGAGGGGTACATGCGTCTCGTGCCGTGCAGCACGTGCGACGGTGCCCGGCTCAAGCCGTCGACGCTCGCGGTCACGATCGAGGGCAAGCACATCTCCGAGGTGTCCGACATGTCGATCGGCGAGTCGGCGAAGTTCCTCGCCGCACTCGAGTTGTCGGAGCGCGACCGCCTGATCGCCGAGCGCGTCACCAAGGAGATCAACGCCCGACTCGGCTTCCTGCTCGACGTCGGCCTCGACTACCTCACCCTGTCGCGGGCTGCCGGCACGCTGGCCGGCGGTGAGGCGCAGCGCATCCGGCTGGCGTCGCAGATCGGTTCGGGACTGGTCGGCACGCTCTACGTGCTCGACGAGCCGTCGATCGGTCTGCACCAGCGCGACAACCGACGGTTGATCGACACGCTCACGCGTCTGCGCGATCTCGGCAACACGGTCATCGTGGTCGAGCACGACGAGGAGACGATCCGCGAGAGCGACTGGATCGTCGACATCGGTCCTGGCGCCGGCGAGCACGGGGGAGAGGTCGTCTACTCGGGCAAGGTCCCCGGGATCCTCAGGGTGAAGGAGTCGGTGACGGGGCAGTACCTGTCGGGTCGCAAGTCGATCCCGGTGCCCGAGTCGCGCCGTCCGCAGGGGCTCGAGTCGCTGCGAATCGAGGGTGCTCGCGAACACAACCTGCAGAACATCGACGTCGACATCCCACTCGGCAACTTCGTGGCCGTCACGGGCGTGTCGGGTTCGGGCAAGTCGACGCTCGTGCGCGACATCCTCCTGCCGGTGCTGATGCAGCGGATCTACAAGTCGAAGATGTCGGCCGGCAAGCACAAGCGCATCACCGGCATCGAGTACCTCGACAAGGTGATCGACATGGACCAGTCGCCGATCGGGCGCACGCCTCGATCGAACCCGGCGACGTACACGGGCGTCTTCGACAACGTCCGCAAGCTGTTCGCGTCGACCAACGAGGCCAAGGTCCGCGGCTACATGCCGGGGCGATTCTCGTTCAACGTCAAGGGCGGGCGGTGCGAGGCGTGTTCCGGCGACGGCACGTTGAAGATCGAGATGCACTTCCTGCCCGACGTGTACGTGCCGTGCGAGGTGTGTCACGGCGCCCGGTACAACCGAGACACGCTCGACATCGAGTTCAAGGGCAAGAACATCGCCGAGGTGCTCGACATGCCGGTGGCCGAGGCGGTCGACTTCTTCGCGAACCAACCCGGCATCGCTCGTTACATGCAGACGCTCGTCGACGTCGGGCTCGGCTACGTGCGCCTCGGCCAGTCGGCGCCGACCCTGTCGGGTGGTGAAGCACAGCGTGTGAAGCTGTCGGCCGAGCTGGCCAAACGGTCGACCGGGCACACGATCTACCTGCTCGACGAGCCGACCACCGGGTTGCACTTCGACGACGTGCGGCGCCTGCTCACCGTGCTCCAGCGCCTCGTCGACCAGGGCAACACCGTGCTCGTGATCGAGCACAGCCTCGACGTGATCAAGACCGCCGACTGGGTGATCGACCTCGGTCCCAACGGCGGCACCGGCGGCGGCATGATCGTCGGCGAAGGCCCGCCGGAGCACATCGCCACGCTCGAAGCGAGTCACACCGGCCGCTTCCTCCGCGACGTCCTCTGACCGGAACGCGCGGCGCGCTGATCCGAGCGATGAGCGAATCCCCACCATCCGGGGCTCTCGCTCATCGGTGTGGAGGGCTGACCCGAGCGATGAGCGAATCCCGGGTATCCGGGGCTCCGGCTCATCGGTGCGACGGGCTGGGCGTCGGAACCGGTCCAGGTGACAGACTGCGCTGATGGTCGACGCGCTGGCTGACACCGGCGTCGACCGGGAGGAACTGCAGCGCCGGACGCTTCGGTCGTTGCGGTTCTCGCAGGTGCCGGGCCAGGCGGCGGTGGCGGGGATGGTCGCGGTCGTCTCGCTTCTGGCGAGCGATCTGCTCGGATCCGATCGCCTGGCCGGGATGGGAAGTGCGTCGTTCACCGTGGGCGCTGCGTTCACGGCGATTCCGCTGGCCGCGTTCATGCGACGGCGGGGCCGTCGTGTCGGGCTCACCCGGGCGCTGCTGATCGGCGCAGCCGGCGCGGCGATCGCAGCGACAGGCGGACAGCTGCGCTGGTTCCCCCTCTTCGTGGCAGGGATGGTGGCGTTCGGTGCCGGTCAGGCCGCCACCCTGCAGCAACGCTACGTCGCCGCCGACCTCGCCGTCCCCGACAAGCAGGGGACGTCGATCGCAGCGATCGTCTGGGTGGGCACGCTGGGCGCGGTCCTCGGGCCGCTGCTCACGCCGTTCGAGAAGGCGGTGGCCGGCAGCGTCGGGCTCGACGAGCTGGTGGGCCCGTTCCTGTTCGCCGCGCTCTTCTTCCTCGTCGCTGCGTCGGTCGTGTGGATCCGGCTCCGACCCGACCCGCTGGAGGTGATCGGCGGCATCGATCCGCATGCGGAGCGCACGCGATTGCTGCGTGTCGTGCGGTCGTCGGCGTCGGTGATCTGGGCGTCGCCGGGAGCACGGCTCGGCCTGGCGGCGATGGCGGTGTCCCAGGCCGCCATGGTCGGGGTGATGACCATGACGCCGCCGCACATGAAGGATCACGGTCATGCCGACCTGTCGGCGTTCGTGATCGCGCTGCACATCGTCGGGATGTACGGCTTGTCGCCGCTGGTCGGTCGATTCGTCGACCGCACGGGACCGGTCCGTGCGATCCAGTTCGGTGCGGTCGTCCTCGGCGTGGGCACGATCAGCACGGTGCTGGCGGGCTACGTGCCCGTGTTGATGTTCGCGGGCCTGTTCTTCCTCGGGCTCGGGTGGAGCTTCGGCCTGATCGGCGGGACGACGATCCTGACCGCGTCGGTCCCCGAACGATCACGAGTCGAGGTGCAAGGCACGGGCGACCTGACGCTGAGCCTGTGCGGTGCTGCTGCAGCACTCTCTTCGGGCCTCGTGAAGGACGCCTTCGGCTTCCACCTCCTCGCCGACGGTGCCACCGTGCTGGCCGGAGCCCTCCTCGTCCTCGCCTGGTACACCGCCGCCACCGCCCGCCTCACCCATCCTGCACCCTGACCCCCACGAGCGATGAGCGAACGCCCCGGTGGTGGAGGGTTCGCTCATCGCTTCTGCGGGGTCAGGCGGCGGACCGGTGCAACAAGGAGCGGTGGATCGCCGTCGTGGCGACGATCCACCGGTCGAGGTCCGTTTCGTAGGTTCGACGGTCGAGTCGGTGAGTGGTCCACCCGGCACCTGATGCGGCGGCGTCGCGCCGCCGGTCTCGTGCTCGACCGATGGTCTCGTCGTGGGTCGGGAAGACGTCGATCTCGATCGCCCACCGCAGCCGCGGGATCGCGAGATCGAACCGGGCTGGACCGTACCCGGGGATGCGGAGTTCGTACTGCCGCACCAGTCCGCCGACCCCGGCCGCGTCGAGTGCCGTCGCCACGATGACCTCGGGGTGTGACTCGGCCGCTCCGCCCGACAGTCGCCGGTCGAGCTGGCGGAGGTAGGACCACACCCATGATCGCTGCGGCGAGATCCAATCGACGGCGACCGCCCGCATCGCTTGTTCGTCCAGATGCCCGTCGCGCATGGCCTGTTCGATCACCGAGAGCAGACTGTCGGCACCGAGGTGTCTGGCCAGGTCGAACGCGGTCCGCTCCCGCGTCGTCACCCTGATGCCGTCCGACCGCTCGACGACGTCGTGGGGATGGATCGCTGCGGTCCGGTAGGGAACGACCCAGTGGGCGATCGCCGGGTTGCTCGCCGGGGGAGCGATCACGTGGACCCGTCGGTCACGAGGGAGGCGGCGGAAGTCCCACAGGCGTCCAGCCGTGGGGCCGGCGACCACCGTGTTGGGGCGTGCGAGGCAGACGGCGCTGCATCGACCGATGTCATCGAGCTCGACGCTCGCCGTTCGATAGGCGCCGCGCAGCACGAGTTCGATTGCCCCGACCTGTTCGAGACGTTCGATCGCACGGGGCGACAGGCCGCTCGAACGGAGTTGGGAGACCGAGGCGATGCCGTGCTGGCGGGCGAAGAACTGATGTGCGCGCGACGTGAGATGCGTCATGGCGCTCCTTCCGAGTGGAGGTTCGGGAGGAGGGAGTCGGCCCGGTCGAGGCTACGCACGTGAGCTGGAGTTCACCGCGCGGGCAACCGCCGATGAGCGAAATCTCCAGATCCGGGGGTTTGGCTCATCGCTTGGGTTGATCGTGCACGAGGGGCGACGACCGATGAGCGAGATCCCCGTATGCGGGGGTTCGGCTCATCGCCTTGATCGATCGGGGGTGGGCGTCAGCGTTTGCGGAGGCGTTTGCTGAGGTCGTTGAGGCGCTTCTTCTCGTCGCTGGTCAACGAGTCCATGCCGTTGGCGCCGATCTTGTCGAGCAGCGAGTCGAGCTCGGCCTGATCGGCGGGCGACGGGCCGGCCGACGGGGGGACCGGCGCCGGAGCGTTCTTCCACGGCCCCTCGACCACCCGCGGGCCCGACGAACCCTTGGCCTGCTTCTTGGGCTTGCGCTTCTTCGGCTTGCGGGGCGTCGACCCGTCGAGGGGAAGGTGTGGGATCGGCCAACCGGTGGCGAGACCGAGCGAGCGACCGGCGACCAGCGCGACCCCGACCGACACGAGCAGGAAGATCGTCTGGCCGGTCTGGTCGGTGCCGGTGAACTGCAACAGGTTGAGCACCGTGAACACCGCGGCGAGCGCCCACAGCGGGATCACCTCGAACCACTTCACGCCGGGGTAGGTGGCCGCGTACACCCAGATGCCGCCCAGGAACAGGTTGCTCAGCCCGTACTGCACCATGAAGTCGATGCTGTTCGACAACGGCCCGAGGAACGTGAGGATCAGCGCAGGCAGGAACGTCATCGCCAGCACCCAGGCGAGGAACTTGCCGCGCCCGAACAACGCCTCGAGCTGCTGGCCGAAGAGCCAGAAGAACACCACGCCGAGCAGCGGCCAGATGGCGGGTTCCGTGGCGATCGGCCAGGTGAACAGGCGCCAGATCTCGAAGTCGCGCACGAGCGCCGGGACGAAGCCGAGTCTCACGAAGTAGTCGACGCTCAGCCCGTACACGAACATCGTGGCGACGCTCAAGGCGCACACGATGTCGGTGGTGGTGACGTCGAAGCGTCCGGCGCGGAACCAGCCGTCGTTCGGTCGACGGCGGAAGATGGCGGCGAACTGGTCGGACATCGGGCATCACGGTATCCCGCCCTCCGTATGCTTGAGGCGTCATGCAGGAAGCGAGATGGTGAAACGTCCGCCCGCCGGCACGATCCCGGAGGCGCCCGGGTCGTACCAGTTCAAGGACGCCCACGGCCGTGTGATCTACGTCGGCAAGGCCTCGAACCTCCGCCAACGCCTCTCGAACTACTTCCAGTCGCCGGTCAACCTGCATCCGCGTACCGCGCAGATGGTGGAGACCGCGGCCTCGGTCGAGTGGACGATCGTGCGCAACGAGGTCGAGGCGTTGATGCTCGAGTACTCGCTGATCAAGCAGCACGACCCGCGCTTCAACGTGCGCCTGCGCGACGACAAGAGCTACCCGTTCCTCGCGGTGACGATCGACGAGCAGTGGCCGCGGGCGCTCGTGATGCGCGGCCGCAAACGCAAGGGCACCCGCTACTTCGGCCCGTACGCACACGCCTACGCGATCCGCGACACCCTCGACCTCCTGTTGAGGTCGTTCCCGATCCGCACGTGCAGCCAGGCCAAGTTCAACCAGCACGAGCGGCTGGGGCGGCCGTGCCTGCTGTTCCACATCGAGAAGTGCGCCGGCCCGTGCGTCGGTGAGATCGAGGAGATGCCGTACCGGCAGCTCGTCACCGATCTGTGCGAGTTCCTCGACGGCGACACCGACGAGATCGTCGATCGGCTCGAAGCCGACATGCAAGCGGCGGCGACCGGTCTCGAGTTCGAACGGGCGGCCCGTCTCCGCGACCGGCTGCTCGCCGTGCGCAAGGCGATCGAAAAGCAGCAGATGGTCGCCGAGCGCAGCGAGGACCTCGATGTGATCGGCATCGCCGAGGACGAGCTCGAAGCCGCCGTGCAGGTGTTCTACGTCCGCAAGGGCCGTGTCGTCGGGCGCAGGGGCTTCATTCTCGACAAGGTGGAGGAGTTGACACCCGGCCGGTTGATCGATCGCATCCTCGAGTCGATGTACGGCGACGATCCGATCCTCGGGGTTCCGAAACAGGTGCTGGTGCCGTACGAGGCGGAGGAGCTCGCCACGTACGAGGAGTGGCTCTCGATGGGGCGCGGCTCGCGGGTGCAGGTCCGCGTTCCCCAGCGGGGCGACAAGCGCTCGCTGCTGGAAACGGTCACCCGCAACGCCGAGGGGGAGTTCACCCGCCATCGGATGAAGCGGGCGAGCGACCACAACTCGCGCAGCCGGGCGCTGACCGAACTGCAGGACCACCTCGGGCTCCCCGAAGCCCCACTTCGCATCGAGTGTTACGACATGGCGCACCTGCAGGGCAGCGACTACGTCGGCTCGATGGTGGTGCTCGAGGACGGTCTGCCGAACAAGCGTGAGTACCGCCGTTTCAAGGTCAACACGGTGGGCGGCGACGAGGTGAGCGCCAGCGACGACTATGCCGCCATGGCCGAGGTGGTGCGGCGACGGCTGCAGGCGTACCTCGACGAACGCGACCGACCGGTGAACGAACGAGGCGACAAGCCCGGCAAGTTCGCGTATCCGCCGCAGCTGTTGCTGGTTGACGGCGGCAAAGGTCAGCTCAGCGCCGCGAAGCGCGTGATCGACGAACTCGACCTCACCGACGAGATCCCGGTCGCCGGTCTGGCGAAACGGTTCGAGGAGGTGTTCGTCCCGGGACGCAGCGAACCGGTCGAGATCCCGCGCGGGAGCGAGGCGCTGTTCATGCTGCAGCGGATCCGCGACGAAGCCCACCGCTTCGCCAACACGTTCCACCGAGAGCGCCGCAGCAAGCGCATGACCACCAGCGCGCTCGACGGCATCCCCGGGCTCGGCGAGGTGCGGCAGAAGAAGCTCGTGAAGGCGCTCGGCGGGGTGAATGCCGTGAAACGGGCGGAACTCGGCGACCTGAAGGCGTTGAGCTTCCTGCCCGATGCCGTAGCCGAGGCGGTCTTCGCGAAGTTCAACAGCGACTGACGAGACGTCAGCCGAGCTGCGGGACGATCTCGGACTGCAACGTCCGGTAGTTGGCGAAGCGTTCCTCGGCCGTGCCGCCGAGGGTGAAGTCGGGGACGATGAACTCGTCGAAGCCCAACTCGGCGTAGCGGCCGAGCTGGTCGACGAGCTCGTCGTTCGATCCGATGATCGAGCGGGCGCCCATGTCGCCGCTGCGGATGTTCTCGGCGAACTCCGCGTTGTCGGTCATGAACACCAGCGCCTGCGCCGACTTCCACATCGTGTCGGGGTCGCGGTCGACCTGTTCGCACGCTGTACGCAGCTTGTCGAGCCCGGCGCCTGCGAGTTCCGGTGCTCCCCAGGTGTTCCATTCGTCGGCGTGACGGGCGGTGATGCGCAACATGCGCGGGCTCGCGGTGCCCACGAGCAGCGGCAGCGGCGACTGCACCGGCTTGGGATCGGACGGGGCATCGGTGATGTCGTAGTACTCGCCGTGGAAGTCGGTGCGGTCGTTGGTGAGCAGCGAGCGGACGATCTGGATCGCCTCGTCGAAGCGGGTGACCCGGGGGCCGGGCTCCTGCAACTCGATGCCGTAGGCGTGGTGCTCGTTGATCTGCCACCCGGCACCCAGTCCGAGCACCATGCGCCCGTTGGACAGGTGATCGATCGTGGCGGCGCGGTTGGCGAGCACGGCGGGGTGGTGCACCGACGTCGGTGACACGAGGGGACCGATCCGGATGTGTTCGGTGACCGCGGCGACCGCCGGCAGGATCGCCCAGCACTCGTGGACGTCGCCGGGTTGGATCGTCTCGCTGCCGGTGTTCGGCATGTAGTGATCGGCGAACCAGAATCCGTGCCAGCCCTCACTGTCGGCCATGCGGGCCAGGTCGAGCACCTCGGCGGTCGGACGTTCGGGATTGGGCCAGACGGAGAACTTCATGCTCGGACCGTAGCCTCCGATCCGTGACCGACGACCTGTGGGAGGACCACGCCGACTGGTGGATCGACGGATTCACCGAGGGTGCCGACCCCGAGTACGTCGAGCAGATCCTGCCGATGGCACGAGAGGAACTCGCAGGGTTCGATCGCGTGCTCGACGTCGGGTGCGGTGACGGCCAGATCAGCCGGATCCTCGCTGCGGACGGCGCGTCGGTCGTCGGCGTCGACCCGACCTGGAACCAGATCCGCATCGCCAACGAGCGCGGCGGAGGAGCGGTGTTCGTCCGATCGGGTGCGGCGGAGCTGCCGTTCGCCGATGCGAGCTTCGATGCGGTCGTGGCGTGCCTGGTGTTCGAACACATCGACGACGTCGACCAGGCGATCGCCGAGGTCGCCCGCGTCGTGCGTCCGGGCGGACGCTTCTCGTTCTTCCTCAACCACCCGCTCATCCAGACACCGGGCAGCTACTGGATCGACGACCACACGGTGGAGCCGCCTGAGCAGTACTGGCGAGTCGGGCCGTACCTGGCGGAGCAGTCCTTCGTCGAGCAGGTCGAGCAGGGCGTGTTCATCCGGTTCGTCCATCGACCCGTGTCGCGCTACCTGAACGCGCTCGCCGACAGCGGTCTCGTGCTCGAGCGCATGATCGAGCCGTCGCCGCCCGCCGGCTTCCTCTCGCTCGCCGAGGAGTACGCCGCGGCGGCCGCGATCCCCCGGCTGCTGTACCTCCGCCTCCGGAGAACCGCCGATCAGTAGGGTGGCGACGTGGCCGATGTCGTGCTGATCACCGGGCTGTCCGGCGCCGGTCGCTCCGGCGTCGCCGACGTGCTCGAGGATCTCGGCTGGTTCGTCGTCGACAACCTGCCGACCGCCCTGATCGGCACGATCGTCGAACTGGCGGCCAAGCCGAACAGCGACATCGATCGGCTCGCGCTCGTCGCCGGCCGGCAGCACGCCGAGGTGCTCACCAAGGTCGGCGAGCTCCGCGCCGATGGTCACGACGTGCGGATGGTGTTCCTCGACGCGTCGACACCGGAACTCGTGCGTCGCTACGACGCCACCCGCCGCCGCCACCCGCTCGCGGATCACACCGACGGCCTCGTCGAGTCGATCGAGCTGGAGCGTTCGATGCTGGCGCCCGTGCGCGACGCCGCCGACCTCGTCATCGACACGAGCGACCTCAACGTCCACCAACTCAAGGAGCGCATCGATCACGCCTTCGACACCGTGAAGGGGTCGCGGCTCCAGGTGGCGGTCGAGAGTTTCGGGTTCAAACACGGGTTGCCGCTCGACGCCGACATCGTGATGGACCTGCGCTTCCTCCCGAATCCTCACTGGGAGGACGACCTGCGCCCGCTCACCGGACACGATCCGAAGGTGCGCGACTTCGTGTTGGAGACGGCGGTCGGATCGGCCTTCGTCGACCAGTTCGACGACCTCCTCGGCATGCTCGTGCCCTTGTACCAGGCCGAAGGACGCAGCTATCTCACGGTCGCCGTCGGGTGTACCGGGGGCCGCCACCGATCGGTCGCCGTCGCCGAGGAGTTGGCGGCCCGCCTGCGGCAGCGCGGCGTTGCAGTCCGCGCCACCCATCGCGACGTCTCGCGCTGAGTCGCCTCGCGCAGGGTCGTTTCCGGACCTGAATCGGCGGGAACTACAGTCGGTGCCGGACAACGTTGTTCCCCCACACGCCAGGAGGCACCCAGTCATGACCATTCGAGTCGGCATCAACGGTTTCGGCCGCATCGGACGCAACTTCTTCCGCGCCGCCAAGGCGAGCGGCGCTGAGTTCGACTTCGTGGCGGTGAACGACCTCGGGTCGATCGACACGATGGCGTACCTGCTCCAATACGACTCGGTGTTGGGGCGGTACCCGGACAAGGTGACGGCCACCAGGTCGAGCATCAAGGCCGGCGGCGACACGCTGCGCGTCCTCAGTGAACGCAACCCAGCGGACCTGCCGTGGGGCGACCTCGGTGTCGACGTCGTCATCGAGTCGACGGGCTTCTTCAACACACGTGATGCGGCCAGTGCCCACCTCGACGGCGGCGCACCGCTCGTGATCGTGTCGGCACCGTGCACCAACGCCGATGCCACGTTCGTCTACGGCGTCAACCACAAGGACTTCCGGATCAGCAAGCACAAGGTGATCTCCAACGCCAGCTGCACCACGAACTGCTTCGTGCCGATGGTCAAGGTGCTCGACGACGCCTTCGGGGTCGAGCAGGGCCTGATGACCACGATCCACTCCTACACCGGCGACCAGAACCTCGTCGACGGTCCGCACAAGGACTTGCGACGCGCTCGCGGTGCGGCAATCAACATCGTGCCGACGTCCACCGGTGCCGCCCGCGCGACGTCGCTCGTGATGGAGTCGATGAAGGGCAAGCTCGACGGCACCGCACTGCGCGTTCCGACCCCGACCGGCTCGCTCACCGACTTCACGGCCACGCTGAAGAAGGCGGCGACGGTCGAGGAGATCAATGCCGCGTTCGCCGCCGCCGCGAGCAAGGCGCTCAAGGGTGTGCTCAAGTACACCGAGGATCCGATCGTGTCGAGCGACATCGTCACCGATCCGCACTCGTGCGTGTTCGACGCCGGGCTCACGATGAGCATGGGCAAGCTGGTGAAGATCAACGGTTGGTACGACAACGAGTGGGGCTACTCGAACCGTCTGGTCGACCTCACCGCGTTCACCGGCAGCAAGGTCAAGCGCTGACCGTCATGGGCGACACCTCCTCGGCCATCCCGACGTTGGAGGATCTGGAAACGGCACTCGGCGACCTCGCCGGGAAGCGGATTCTCGTCCGCACCGATTTCAACGTCCCGCTCGACGACGACGGCCGGATCACCGACGACTTCCGCATCCGCGCTGCGCTCCCGACGATCCAGTGGCTGACCGAACGCGAGGCGACGGTCGTCACCGCCAGTCACCTCGGTCGGCCGAAGGGAGCGCCGGATCCGAAGTACTCGATGGAGCCGGTCCGTGAGCGTCTCGCCGAGCTGGCGCCCGGGGTGGAACTCCTCGAGAACCTGCGGTTCGATCCGGGCGAGACCGCCAACGATCCGGCGTTCGTCGCCACGCTCGTCGACGGCATCGACGGCTATGTCAACGATGCCTTCGGCGCCTCGCACCGGGCGCATGCGTCGATCGTCGGCCCGCCGCAGTTCGTGCCGTCGGCGATGGGGCGACTCCTCCAGAAGGAGGTCGAGGTGCTCCTCGGCCTGCGCAACAAGCCCAAGCACCCGTTCGTCGCCGTCCTCGGCGGAGCGAAGATCTCCGACAAGCTCGGCGTGGTCGAGGCGCTCCTCGAAGTCGTCGACTCGCTCGTGATCGGCGGAGCGATGTGCTTCACGTTCTTTGCCGCGCAGGGGAAACCGATCGGGGACTCCCTGTTCGAACCCGACCAGGTCGACACCTGCAGGCGTCTCCTCGCAGACGCCGGAGCGAAGGGCAAGACGATCCACTTGCCCGAGGACATCACCGGCACGACCGCCGACGGCGAGTACGCCACGTTCGGCACGAATCTGCCCGAGGGCGCCAAGGGGTTCGACATCGGGCCCGGGTCCGCGGCGGCCTTCACCGACGTGATCATGGACGCGCGCATGGTGTTCTGGAACGGCCCGATGGGAATGTTCGAAGACGAGCGGTTCGCGTCGGGCACCCGGACCGTCGCCCAAGCGATGGCCGACACCAAGGCGTTCACCGTCGTCGGCGGCGGCGACTCCGCTGCCGCTCTCGCACAGTTCAAGCTCGACGACGAGGTCGACCACGTCTCCACCGGCGGCGGCGCCAGCCTCGAACTCCTCGAGAACGGTGACCTACCAGGCCTCGTTGCCCTACGACAAGGAATCTCATGACCCGTCGACCACTCATCAGCGGCAACTGGAAGATGAACCTCAATCACTTCGAGGCGATCCAGACCGTCCAGAAGCTGCACTACCTCGTGCCGAAGGAGACCCTGGAGGACGTCGACGTCAGCATCCACCCGCCGTTCACCGACATCCGCAGCATCCAGACCGTGATCGAGACCGAGGACTTCGAGTTCCACCTCGGCGCCCAGCACTGTCACTGGGAGGACAGCGGGGCGTTCACCGGCGAGATCTCGCCGACGTTCCTCGCGAAGTTGAACGTGGTGTACGTGATCGCCGGACACTCCGAACGGCGCGAACTTTTCGGCGAGACCGACGAGATGGTGAACGCGAAGGTTGCCGCGATCCAGGCGCTCGGCATGACGCCGATCATGTGCGTGGGCGAGACGCTCGACGAGCGTGAGGCCGGCCAGACCGAGTCGAAGGTGCTCGGGCAGATCGAAGCCGGCCTCGCCGGCCGGTCGAACGAGCAGATCGCCTCGCTCGTGATCGCGTACGAGCCGATCTGGGCGATCGGGACGGGCAGGACGGCGACATCGGACGATGCGCAGGCGGTGTGCGCCGCGATCCGAGCGAAGGTCGGCGAGATCGCCGATGCCGCCACTGCCGATGCCGTTCGCATCCAGTACGGCGGCTCGGTCAAGGCGGCCAACGCCACCGAGCTGATGGCCCAGCCCGACATCGACGGGGCGCTGGTGGGCGGCGCCAGCCTCGACCCCGAAGAGTTCGCGAAGATCGTCCAGTTCGGGGCCTGAGTCGCCCGGTTGCGACACACTGTCCGTCCCGTGCGCACTTGATTTTTCACACACAGGAAACAGCGCCTGCTACCGCTGGGTAACACACGCTGATATGGTCGCGTGTCTTCGAACCACCGGGGAGGGGGTTCGAAGGTGTTCAGCCGTGGTCGAACGCCGGTTCTGCCGGGCGGTTCCTGCGGCACACGACTTCCCTGTTCCATATCCATCTTCCAGGAGGACACATACGTGAACACGACACGACGGAGCGCCAAGCTCCTCGCCGTTGCGGCCGCGTCGGCGTTGATCTTCGCAGCCTGTGGCAGCGACGACGACACCAGCGCACCCGACGGTACCGATGCCGCCGAAACCGGCGACACCACCGCAACCGACACCACCGCAACCGACACCACCGATGGTGGCGAGACCGAGACCACCGATGCGATGGTCGAGGGCGCCGATGGCGGCACCCTGATCTGGGCACACGAGCAGGAGCCGCCCGACCTGCACCTCGACGATCCCGAGAACAACCTCTCGATCACGTCGTGGATCCGTTCCGCACTGATCGAAGGCCTCCACGGCATCTCCGGCGCGACCGAGTACTACCCCGAGCTGCTCGACGGCGAGGCCACCATCACCGAGAACGAGGACGGCACGGTCACCGCCGACTTCACGCTCCGCGACGGTCTCGTGTGGAGTGACGGCGACGACCTGACCGCTGACGACGTCAAGTGGACCTACGACGCGATCATGGCGTCCGACGGCACCGACGAAGAGGGCGATCCGAACTACATCTACCTCTTCGGTGACCGCACCGGATGGGACACCGTCACCGACTTCACGGTGACCAGCCCGACCGAGTTCAGCATCACCTGGGAGACGTTCTACGCCGGTTGGCAGGGCGTCCTCAACGAGGTGTACCCGATGCACCAGTTCTCCGAGGATCCCGCCACCGCTGCGGCCGAGCTCAACGACGCACTCCGCGAGTGGAACGTCAACGGCGAGGTCATCGCATCGTCCGGCCCCATGGTCTTCGATTCGTGGGAGAAGGGCGTCCAGATGAACCTGGTGCGCAACGACAACTACAACGGCTCGAACAGCCCGGACGCCAAGAACGACGGCGTGGCCTTCGTCGACGGCGTGCAGATCAACTTCGTGACCGACACCGACGCGCAGATCAACGCGCTGAAGGCCGGCGAAGCGCAGATCGTCATGACGCAGCCGCAGCTCGCGTTCGAGGAACTCGCCAGCGACTCCAGCTTCACGGTGGCAACCTCTCCCGGTCCGGTTTTCGAGCACTGGGGCCTGAACCTCAACAACGTGCACCTCGCAAAGCCCGAGGTGCGTGAGGCGATCGCCTATGCGATGGACAAGTCGGAAGTCATGGCCGGCCTCTACACCCCGCTGTTCGGCGACACGTTGCCGGCTGAGGGTCTGGGCAACACCTACTGGCTGTCCAACCAGTCGACCTACGAGGACCACGCCGGCGCAGCCGGTTACGGCGCGGGCGACATCGAGTCGGCGCAGGCCGCGCTCGAGTCGGCCGGTTACACCCTCAACGGCGATGGCATCTACGAGCACCCGGAAGACGGCGTGCTCAGCCTTCGGGTCGGCACGACCGGTGGCAACCGTCTGCGTGAGATCCAAGAGGAGCTCATCCAGGCCCAGTTGAAGGACGCCGGCATCGACATCGTCATCGACAACGTCGAAGGTGGCGCCTACTTCAGCGAAGTGCCGTTCTCCGAGGGCTCGATCGAGTGCTCGACGAGCGGCGGCACCTCCGGCAACTGCGACATCTGGGACATCACCCAGTTCGCATGGGTCGGTGGCCCGTGGCCCGGTGGCCAGACCGCTTCGTACCGCGCCGGTGGCGAGAACAACCCGTACGGGTTCGCCAACGACGAGTTCGAAGCTCTCGCCGACGAGTGTGACGCGACCGTCGACGCCGACGAGCGTGCAGCGTGCTACAACGAGCTGGACAAGTTCGTGACCACGCTGGAGAAGGACCCGGTGCAGGGTCTGTTCATGCTCCCGCTCACCCAGAAGCCGTCGTTCTACGGCTACACGCAGGCGCTCGCGCAGGCCGGTGTCGCTCCCGACGCCCAGGGTGCGGGCCCGTTGACCAACGTTGCGGACTTCCAGTTCGCGAACTGATCGACCGAACATCCTGTAACACCATGTGAGATGTAGAACGGGGCCCCTTCACGGGGCCCCGTTCAACATCTGGTCACCTGTCGTCTACTGTCTCCGTCCGAGGTCTCTCGCACTGTGTTCGCCTACATCACCAGACGTCTCCTGGCAACGATCCCGCTGCTGATCATCGCGCTGTACCTGGTTCACGTCGGGATCTCGCTCACCACCGACCCGCGCTCGGCGTTCTACCTGTGTCTGCCGCGATGTCAGGACGGATTCGACCAGATCACCGAGGTGTACAACCTCGACGTCAACGTCTGGCTCAGGCCCTTCATCTGGTTCCGCGACGTACTGAGCGGCGACCTCGGCACCTCGAGCAGCATCGGCGACCCGGTCAGCGAAATCATCGTCGACCGTGGGTGGAACACCGCTCTCATCGCGGTGCCCGCATTCATCATCAGCGCGGTGGTCGCGCTCCTGCTCTCCGTCTACTCCGCCCGGCACCAGTACTCGAAGGGCGACTACCTGCTCACCGGCCTCGCCTTCTTCGGCCTCGCCTTTCCCTCGTTCGTGCTCGCGCTGCTCATCCAGAACATCTTCGGCGTGCAGCTCGAGAACTGGTTCGGCGTCAAGCCCTTCAACACCGGTCGCAAGACCAACGAGAACTTCATCGAACTCCTACGCGACATCGCGCTGCCGGTGATGTCGCTGTCGATCCTGTTCATCTCCGCCGACAGCCGCTTCGGGCGTGCATCGATGCTGGAGACGCTCAACCAGGACTACATCCGTACCGCCCGAGCGAAGGGCCTTCCCGAGAAACGGGTGGTCTGGAAGCATGCGCTGCGCAACGCACTGATCCCGCTCGTCACGCTGTGGGCCCTCAACTTCTCCGCCCTGCTCGGTGGGTCGATCGTCACCGAGAGCATCTTCTCGTGGCCCGGACTCGGACCGGCGTTCGTTCGTGGCCTCAACGACGCCGACATCTACCTGATCCTCGGCATCGTGCTGTTCACCGGGTTGATCACCGTCTTCTTCAACCTCGTCGCCGACATCATGTACGGCGTGCTCGACCCGCGAATTCGACTGGACTGAGGAGCGTCAATGGCCAAGAGCACCTTCGACCAGCAGAACCTGGATCCGGAGTACTTCGACACCGAGTCCTACGAGCACCATGTTCCGGTCTTCTCCGCGGGTGAGATCGAGGGCCTCACCGAGGCCCCTCAGACGTTCGGGTGGCTGGCATGGAAGCGCTTCCGCCATCACCGCATGGCGATCATCGGTGCCGTGGGCCTCGTGGTGATCGTGCTGTTGTTCATCGTCGGACCGATGTTCAGCCCCTGGGAGTTCGACCAACGCAACATTGCCGACCGCCTGCAGGGGCCGTCGTCCGATCACTGGTTCGGCACCGACGAGATCGGGCGCGATCTGTTCGTCCGCACCGCCCAGGGCGGTCTGTACTCGCTGCGCATCGGGTTCATCGCCGCGATCCTCGCAACGGCGGTCGGCACCCTGCTCGGTGCGCTCGCCGCCTACTTCGCGAAGGGCACCGACATCTTCATCTCGCAGGTGATCAACATGGTGCTGATCGTGCCGGCGCTGATCGTGCTGTCGATCTTCTCGAAGTACTCGGGAGGCAATGCGACCAGCCTGGCGATCGTGCTGTCGCTGCTCCTGTGGACACGAATCGCGAGAGTCGTGCGAGGTGTCGTCCTGTCGATCAAGGAGCAGGAGTACATCCTCGCCGCCCGTGCCGCCGGGGCGTCGCACATGCGCATCATCTTCCGTCACGTCCTCCCCAACGTCGTCGGCCCCGTGGTCGTCGAGGTCACCCTGCTGCTCGGAACGGTGATCGTGCTCGAGAGCACGCTGTCGTTCCTCGGGCTGGGTGTCCAACCACCCAACGCGTCGCTCGGCACCTTGGTCGCCGATGCGAAGGGCAACATCGACAACGACCCGATCCGTGTGCTGACGCCCGGGTTCTTCATCGTGATGATCGTGTTGTGCGTGAACTTCCTGGGCGACGGCATGCGTGACGCTCTCGATCCCCGGTCCAAGAACGAGAGAGGGTGACATGGCGTCGTCCCCATTGCTGAAGGTCGACGATCTGACCGTCGCGTTCCGAACCGATGCCGGCGTGGTCCGCGCGGTCACCGACATCAGCTTCGAGATCAACTCCGGTGAGGTGCTCGCCGTCGTCGGCGAATCCGGCTCGGGCAAGTCGGTCACCGCGCTCGCGCTGATGCGGCTGCACCCGAAGAACACCGACATCACCGGCACGATCGATTTCGACGGCATCGACGTGCTCGCGCTCTCCGAGGAGGAGATGCGTTCGATCCGCGGTCGCGACGTGGCGATGATCTTCCAGGACCCGATGACCGCAATGAACCCGGTGTACACCGTGGGAGAGCAGATCGCCGAGGCGATCAGGGTGCACACGGCGGCGTCCAAGAAGGCTGCGTGGGATCGTTCCGTCGACCTGCTCCAGTTGGTCGGCGTACCGGAACCGAAGCGCCGTGCCTCGCAGCATCCACACGAGTTCTCCGGCGGCATGCGCCAGCGGGCGATGATCGCCATGGCGATCTGCAACGACCCGAAGTTGCTGATCGCCGACGAGCCGACCACTGCGCTCGACGTGACGGTGCAGGCCCAGGTGATGGAGGTCCTCCACGACGTCCAGCAGGCGACGGGTTCGGCGATGATGCTGATCACACACGATCTCGGCCTCGTCGCCGGGTCGGCCGACCGTGTGCAGGTGATGTACGCGAGCCGTCTGATGGAGACGGGCGACCTCGACGACATCTTCTACGAGTCGCGCAACCCGTACACGATGGCGTTGTTGAACTCGATCCCGGACCTCGAAGGCGTCAGGGAGTCGCTGGAGGCGATCCCTGGCAACCCGCCGAGCCTGCTCAATCCACCGTCGGGCTGCGCGTTCCGGCCACGGTGCTCGTTCGCCACCGACGAGTGCGCAGCCTCCGACCCGCCGATCGTCACCGTCGGTGGGGCCCACGCGAGCCGCTGCCATCGAACCGCCGAGATCGGCATGGGCGTGGAGGCGATGTCATGACGACCGCCTCGCTCTACGACTCGGGCGCGCTCAGCGGTGTCGACGAGGACGCGCCGATTCTGAAGATCCAGGATCTCGTGATGGAGTTCCCGATCCGGGCGGGCGTGTTCCGGCGTCAGGTCGGCTCGGTCCAGGCGGTGTCGGGAGTGACGCTCGATCTGATGCGCCACGAAACGCTCGGCATCGTCGGCGAGTCGGGCTGTGGAAAGAGCACGCTCGGGCGGTCGCTGCTGCGTCTCATGGAGCCGACGTCGGGCACGGTGACGTTCGGGACCGAGGACGTGACCACGGCTTCGAAGAAGCGGTTGCGCCAGTTGCGCAGCGACCTGCAGATGGTCTTCCAGGACCCGTATGCCTCGCTAAATCCCCGCCTCCCGATCCGTGAGATCGTCGGCGAGCCGATGAAGATCCACGGGGTCCCGAAGAAGGAGGCGCGCGACCGCGTCGGTGAACTCCTGACCAGGGTGGGACTCCTGCCCGAGCACGGCAACCGGTACCCGCACGAGTTCTCCGGCGGCCAGCGCCAGCGCATCGGCATCGCACGGTCGCTCGCTCTGCGTCCGAAGGTGATCGTGCTCGACGAGCCGGTGTCGGCGCTTGACGTGAGCATCCAGGCCCAGGTGCTCAACCTGCTCGACGAGATCCAGGACGAGTACCAGCTGAGCTTCATCTTCATCGCCCACGACCTGTCGGTGGTGCGCCACACCAGCGACCGTGTGGGCGTGATGTACCTCGGGCGCATCGCCGAACTCGCGGACCGTGACGCCCTGTACGAGTCGCCGTCGCACCCGTACACCCAGTCGTTGTTGTCCGCCGTGCCGATCGCCGATCCTCGCCGTGAGCGGGCCCGTCGCCGGATCATCCTGCAGGGCGACGTGCCGAGCCCTGCGAACCCGCCGTCCGGTTGCCGGTTCCACACGCGGTGCCCGATCGCACAGGACATCTGCTCGCAGGAGACACCGGTGCTCACCGAGATCGCACCTGGGCACACCGTCGCTTGTCACTTCGCGTTGCAGCCGGGGGAGACCCTGCTGGAGCGGACGGTGCAGCTCGGGCGCAAGGTCGAAATCGCCGGCGACTGACGTGGCCGACGGGTCGGTGACCCTGCACTCGACATGGCGGGGGATCATCGCTTCGGCGATCGGTTCCACGGCAGTCCTCTTGGCCGGGGTCCTCGTAATGGCGAGCGCCGGTTGGCGCCTGCTTCCGACTGCGACGCTCGCCTTCGGAGTGGCGCTCGTTGCGATCGTGCTGTTCGACTATCCGGTGGCGTCGACGTTCGACGCCGACGGCGTGACGCGCCACATGGTGTTGCGTCGGCATCGGTTGGCGTGGGATCGCGTCGACAAGCTGTCGCGCACCCGTCCTGGTCTCGTGTCCGGGTTCCGCAAGCTCGCCCATGGTGGTCTGGTCGCGGTCGTCGGGCGGCGCCGGTATCTGCTCACCGACCGATGCGAGTCATTGGAGGAGTACGGAGCGGTGCAGCAGGCGATCGGTGCTCGTGCGGAGGATCTGATGGCCACCACGCCGGAGCCACCTGCCGGTTCGGTCCCGACGTGGTGGTACCGTCGGCGCAAGTGGGCGCCGGACGGCGGCGGGCACCGGTAGGATTGTCGACCGTGCGTGACGTCATGCTCTACATCACCCTCGCCATCAACATCGTGTCGATGGGCGCCCTGATCGCTGGCATCCTCATGCACAGCGGTCGTGGTGGCGGCCTGTCGGACATGTTCGGCGGTGGCGGTGGTGCGGCCCTCGGGTCGACGGCTGCCGAGCGCAACCTGAACCGGATCACGTTCGTCTTCGCATTGATCTGGATCTTCTCGGTGATGGCGCTGCCGTTCCTGTACGACTAGGTCGTTCGGATTGTGGCTCCTCGCTGCGGGAGATAGGGTCACAGACCCAAACCACGTCGGAGTGGCGGAATGGCAGACGCGCTAGCTTGAGGTGCTAGTGCCCTACTTATGGGCGTGGGGGTTCAAGTCCCCCCTCCGACACCACACAACCAGGGCAAAAGCCCTGGTTGTTGGCTTTTTCGGGGGGCGTCGAAACGTGGAGATCGGCCGTTTGTCCGCGATTTGTCAGCAGCTCGAAATTTCGGGGTCTTCCTCGGAGTGATCCGGTCGCGTTGAGCCGCCTGCGGCCGGAGGCTCTCGATTGCGAATCGGCCGTAGTCGGGGCAGCGTCTCCGGCGGCCACGCTCCGTGTTGATCTCGTTGCCGGTCGCGTGGGGGCGGACGGTCAAGTGCGCTAGCGCACTTGGGCCGTGATGCGGCGCGAGTTCTGCGGCGCCGCCGGGTTACGGGGCGGGTGTTATCGAGTGACCTCGACCGACATTTCGGGGACACAGTGTTGGTTCGATGGACCTTCCCGGCTCGACCCCGGCGCCGACGAACACCCGCACGCATGCCCTGACCGTTCTCGGATCCTCGAACATGGCCAGGTCACGCCACTGCGTAGATCTGCCATTCGTCGGGCACGCCCTTGAGAACATGGAGGCCGCGAGACTCGAAATCGATGCCCGAGCCGGTGACGAGATCCTTGACAGTACGTGACACCAACACCTCGCCGGGGCCGGCCAGCGAGGCGACCCGAGCACCGATGTGCACCGCAAGCCCGGCGACGTCGTCACCTAGGAGCTCGATCTCCCCGGTGTGCAGGCCGGCGCGCACCTCGATACCGATTGGTGCGAGTGCTTCGCCGATCGCCTGAGCAGCGGCGATTGCGCGGCCTGGTCCATCGAACGTCGCCAGGAACCCATCGCCCTGGGTGTCGATCTCGCGCCCGCGAAATCGCGCGACCTGAGTGCGAACAGCGTCGTTGTGACGTTCGAGTAACTCGGTCCATGCGCGGTCCCCGAGCTGCGCGGCGCGTTCCGTTGATCCCACAATGTCGGTGAATAGGACGGTCGCGAGGACCCGCTCAGGTGAGCGAGCGCCACGCGATCCGGTGACGAACTCCTCCAGCTCAGCGAGGATCGCGTCCGATCCCTCGCCGTTCAAGATGTGATCGGAGCCGTCAATTTCTACGAACTTCGCTCCGTCGATCCGGTCGGCGATCCAGCGCCCCTCTTCGATGTTCACGTCCTGGTCGCCTGTGCGGTAGAGGCACAACGTCGGAACCGAGATCGCCGAGAGGACTTGCCGTGTATCGATCTGTGTATTCATGCGGAGCAAGGCTGCTGCGGCACGGGGACTCACCGACAATCGCATATAGCGCGCCGTCCAATCGACGAACGCCGGGTCGGACATCCGGCTGGGCGCGACCCATGGCGGGATGTGGTCCGGGTCGCCCCACGTCTTCTCGACAGTCGCGATTTCGGCCTCTCGGTCAGCAGGATCCGGCGCCCACGGGTAGTCATGCGACCGGGTCCGCGACGCATAGCAGCCGACGAGCACCAGCCCGTCCGTCCGATCCGGGTACGTCCCGGCGAACACGATCGACATGCTGCCGCCCTCCGAGTGGCCGAGCAGAGTTGCCGACTCGGATCCCGCCGCATCCATGACCGCGCGCACATCGTCCATGCGAGTCTCGATGCTCGGAAGGTCGCGAAGCGACACCGGATCCGACAAACCTGTCCCTCGCTTGTCGAACAGGATCAGCCGCGAGAACGACGCAATGTGTCGTAGCATCCGAGCGAACGACGGGTCCTCCCACATCACCTCGATATTGGAGACCCAGCCAGGCACGAACACGACGTCTGTCGGCCCCTCACCCAACACTTGATATGCAATGCCGACATCGCCGGCATCGGCATAGAGCGTCCTTGGGGTATCCATCGACGTGACCCTAACGGGCCGTCCTCGTTCAGCTCGACGGTGGATGGATCCTGCCCATCGCCCCGCATCAGGGGCATCGGAACGTTGCGCGACCCCCAAGAAACGAATGGCTTCATCACGGTCGAGTGCGTGCAAACGACCCCTATCCCCGGGGCGCCGACGTGAATATCGGGTGCGCTGCTTGGGCCGTTCTGTGCGGGCCGATTCTGCGTCGAGAGCGGGCTATCGATCGGTGTTATCGAGTGCCATCGACCGGCATTTCGGGGACGCGTTCGAACTCCCCGTTGGCTGGACAACCGGCAAGGCGAGGCGTCGATCGGGTTTGGCCAGCTGCTCCGCTGCTCGCTCGGGCGACCGAAATG
The DNA here is from genome assembly GCA_963710625.1 of Ilumatobacteraceae bacterium. GTDB lineage: Bacteria > Actinomycetota > Acidimicrobiia > Acidimicrobiales > Ilumatobacteraceae > Sva-07. The sequence continues at coordinate 245,618 of CAVQBG010000001.1, forward strand.
GTGGAAGGCTTGCTGGATGGCATCCACGAAGCTCTCGGATCCGTAGGCCGTGACCACCGACGCCGAACTGGAAGTAGCCATCGGCGCACCTGGCGAGCGGGTCAAGGTGAAGCCACGCACCGCGATTGACGGCACGGCCCGAGAGTTCATCGAGCGCTCACCCTTCGTCGTTGTCGCCACATGTGCTGCCGACGGCCGGCTCGACGCGTCTCCGAAAGGAGACCCGCCCGGATTTGTCCACGTGATCCTCGGGCCTTCTCGACAGACTGCCGTTTCTTGTCGTCGATCGTCATGCCATACGAAGTCGACAACGAAGAGCAGGGCGCACCCGTCTGGCGGTGCGAGGCGCCCAGACAGGCGTGGAGTGAACTCTGGCCCGAGATCCGCCACATCGACTGAGCGAGTCCTCCGGGAGACCGGCCTTCGTTCGAGGCCGACGCGCGGGTACCGCCGACCACGAGCGAATGACTACCCGGCGCAGACTGCCTAGGCGGTCGCTTCCCTGGGCAGTCGATGGACGGGCAGGACGCTTGGGCACCGACGCGTGTGTGCGGCGGCTGACTCACTGGTCCGGTTCTTGTCGCGAGGCGGAAATGGTCTCGGAGCGCGATCACACATCGGTGTGGCAGGGATCGCTTCGGCGAGGGCCTGCGGATCTCACGGGGCAACGTCGGCCCTGGCCGTTCGCCGCGTGCCTTGTCATGGTGGGCGATGAACAACTGACGCGCAACCGGGTCGAGTCCTGAGCGGATCCCAAACGCCGGCGACTTGGCCGCCGCTTTGTTCGACAGGGCCGCTGGCCACCTGTCCAGTGATCCCATTCGACACGATTGCTGCGCCGGTCCGCGTGGACCGGCAAGACTGAGCCCAGTGATCTACTCCTTCGGCGACATCGAGGTCGATACGGACAGCGTCGAGGTCCGAACGAGTGGCGAACGCGTCCATGTCGAGCCGCAGGTCTTCGACGTCCTGTGTTACCTGATCGAGCACCGTGAGCGGCTGGTCACCAAGATCGAGTTGTTCGACCAGATCTGGGGCGGAGCGTTCGTCGGCGAGGCTGCGCTCACGTCGCGGATCAAGACCGTCCGGCAAGCGGTCGGTGACAGCGGCCGTGCGCAGCGGGTCATCCGGACGGTGCACGGCAAGGGTTACCAGTTCGTGGCCGAGGTCACCGAACACTCACGCGGAGCGCGCCGAACGGACGGCGGTTCTCTGGAAGATGCAGCGTCGCAGCCTTCGACAACGTTGCCGACCGGGATCGTGACGTTCTTGTTCACCGACATCGAGCGTTCGTCGCTGTGGTGGGAGCAATACCCCGACGAGATGGCCGTCGCCGTTCCCCGACACGACGCGCTGCTCCGAGAAGCCATCGAGGGGCATCGCGGAACGGTGTTCGCAACCGGCGGCGACGGACTCTCGGCGGTCTTCGCCCGAGTGAGCGATGCCGTCGAGACGGCGCGAGCAATGCGCGCAGCACTCGATGGGGAACCGTGGCCGGAACCGATCTCGCTCAAGGTCCGGATCGGCCTCCACACCGGGGAAGCGTTCGAGGTCGGGGGCGACTACCTCGGAGCCGCCGTCAACCGCGCCGCCCGGGTGATGTCGATGGCGAACGGCGGACAGACACTGCTGTCCGACGTCACCACGGGAATGTTGGTGAACCGGGACGGTCTGACCGATCTCGGAATCTGCCAGATCGATCCTGCGATGCCGTCGATGCGGCTGTGGCAACTCGACGGTTCGACGTTTGCGCCTCTGCTCGGATCGGTCGCTGCGGCTCCCCCACTCATGCGTACGGCGCTGATCGGTCGCGATGCTGACCTCGAGAGGGTTGTCGAATTGACCGGCCAGTCCCGGTTGACGTCGATCACCGGACCCGGCGGGGCCGGCAAGACGACCCTGGCACTGGCGACCGCCAATGCTGTCCTCGCCTCGTTTCCAGCAGGGGTCGTCTTCGCCGAACTCGCTGCAGCCGACGATACGCCGAGCATGTGCCGTGCCATCGCGGAAGCTGCCGGCATCCAGAGCGCCGCAGCATCCGACCCGAACGCGCTTGCCGCCCACCTTGCGCGCCAGTCGATGCTGCTCGTTCTCGACAACTGTGAGCACCTGCTCGACGAATGCGCAGGGTTCGCGGACCTCGTCCTCGATACCGCACCAGCTGCGCGGATCCTGACGACCACGCGCGAAGAACTGGGCGCGGACGGAGAGGTCGTCTTCCCTCTGCTCTCGCTCGACGAGTCTGCTCCCGAACTGTTCGTCGCCCGCACCTCGGGCGTCGACCCGCTGCTCGACATCTCGGTCGACGATGCACGCGTCATCGACATCTGCCGTCGCCTCGATGGTCTCCCACTCGCAATCGAACTCGCCGCGGCGCAGCTCAGACACCTCGGTCTCGATGAACTGCTCGGTCACCTCGATGATGGTCTCGACGTGTCGAAGAGTCGACGATCGAGAGGCGGCGAACGTCACGTCTCGCTCGATCGCACGATCGCCTGGAGCTTCGACCTCCTCGACGAGCCCAGCAAGGCGCTGCTCGGACGACTCAGCGTGTTCCCCGCCAGCTTCGATCTTGCCGGAGTAGAAGCAGTGAGTCCGAGTTCGGTCGACCGTCACTCGATCCTCGCCTCGATCTCCGATCTTGTGACCAAGAGTCTCGTCGTTCGACGTGCGGACTCCGGGCGCTTCCAACTCCTCGAGACCATCCGAGCCTTTGCGCGACGGCGACTGGAGGACGCCGGGGACACCAGCGCCGCGCAGGAGCAGCTACGCGCCCACGTCGTCGATCGGGCAAAGGGTTCCTCCCGCGTCGATCGTTGGTTCTCGGGCAGCAACGCGGCGTCGCTCCGATCGGACCTCGACAGCGCCCGCTTCGCGTTCGACGAATCGATCCGGACGGACCGGATCGCCGACGCCCTCGAGATCGTGATCGACGGATCCTTCCTGTGGCGCAACACGATGAACTGCTCCGACGCCCGTCGATGGATCCCCCAGCTCGATGCGCGTGCGTCGTCGTTGACCGCCCGCGATGCGATGTGGCTGGCGATCATGCGCAGCGATCTCGCCCAGGGCACCGCCGACCACGAGGCAATTTCGGGCGCGATCACCGATGCCCTCGCCGCTGCAGACGCCGCAGACGACCACGTGGCGCTCGCCATCGCGCTCCACTTCGATGCACTCACGCGCATCGTCGTCGATCCGACCGATGCTGTCGCCCGGCTCGCCCACGTCCGCAGCATCGCCGAGTCGATCGGCGATCGTCGCCTCGTCCACCTCGCCGACGCCTTCGCCGCGCTCGCCATCGTGGCTGGCGGCGACGTCGAGGATGGCGCGCTGCGCGCCGGTGAGGTCGCCAGCAAGGTGTCCGGAGACGGCTACGAGGTGTTCATCGCGAACTGGGTGGCGTGGATCGCGCATCTGATCACCGAGGATGTCGATCGGCTGCGCTACTGGACGGATCGTCAGCGCGCCTACCTCACCCGGATCGGTGTTCGCGAGACCTGGCTGACCATCCACAACATGGCCTTGTCCTCGGCCATGGAGGGTGAGGACGTGCACGAGCGCCTGCACCAGGCGCGTGTGCAGGCAGATCGAGAAGACCTCGAGTCAGCGGCCGACACGGTGCTTGCACTCGCAGTGATCGCCCGAGCCGACGGCCGACCACACGAGGCTGCGGAGCTCCTCGGTACCGTCACGGGACAACGGCTGAACAATGTCGCGCACTACGTGCTGTACCGGGCGACGTTCACGGCGCTCGGCGGCGAGATCGAATCGGACGAACGCGACGTGCTCGTGGAACGAGGCCGTGAGCGAACCGTTCGCGACGTGCTGGACGCGCACGGATTGCTGATCACCGAATGAGCCGGTGATCAGGAGCGGCGGGTCATCGGCACCGTGCCAGACCGAGCGCCGCGAACCATCCAACTACGTTGACGGGATGGCGCTTCGGACTCCGATCTGCAACCTGCTCGACGTGGAGCACCCAGTCGGCAATGCCGGTATGGCTGGGGTCGCCCACGCACGGCTGTCCGCAGCGGTGGCCGAGGCCGGTGGAATCGGTTCGGTCGCCATGGGTGGTTCTTCGGCGGATGCGGTGACGGAGCGCGTGGAGGCGGTCAAGGCGATGACCGATCGGCCGTTCAGTGCCAACTTCATCGCCTGGCTGATCGAACACGATTCATCGCCCTTGGACGCCGCCCTGGAGGCCGGCGTTGCATCGATCACGCTGTCGTTCGGGGACCCGGCACCCTATGTCGACCGCGTCCATGCCGCTGGCGCGTTGCTGTTGAACCAGGTGCAGACGGTCGAGGCTGCTCGGCGCTCGGCAGAGGTGGGGGTCGATGTGATCATCGCGCAGGGCAACGAGGCGGGTGGTCACACCGGCGTGATGCCCCTGTTGCCACTGCTTCCCCAGGTCGTCGACGCTGCCGGCGCCGTCCCCGTTCTCGCCGCTGGCGGCATCGGTGACGGCCGCGGACTCGCTGCCGTGCTCATGCTCGGCGCACAGGGTGCGCTCATGGGAACGCGATTCATCGTTGCCGACGAAGCCGAGAGCGACTGGCCGCGATTGCCGGACCAGGTGATGGCGGCCTCGGCCGACGACTCGGTCTTCACGACGGCGATCGACATCGCGCAGGGGAACGGGCAATCGCATTGGCCGCGCGGGATCGGCGCCCGATCCATCCGGACCCCGTGGCTCGACCGCTGGGCCGGTCACGAGGATGAGTTGGCAGGTCTACTCCGCGATGACCGCGATGCCGATCATGCCCAGGGCGCCGACGCGACTCCTGCGTACGCCGGCCCCATCGCCGGCATGGTCACGCGTCACGAGCCAGCCGCGGTGATCGTGAGATCCATCGCTGCGGAAGCCGCCGACGTACTGGAATCCAGCCAGCGCCTCCTGACCTCGCACGGGTGAGTCCCAGCGCGACGTGCGCGCGCGGTTTCGTCACGGAAGAGGTTCGCCTCGCGCCGACATGTCCCGGTTGGCGCCAGCGCCAGGTTCACCTGCTCCACACGACCTTGCAGCTGTTGTGCCACACATCCAATACGCCGGCGTCGCCGACGCGGTCGAGGTTGGTACCGGACGCGCGGTTCCACATCGTGAGATAGAGGTCCGCGGCGGTTCCCATCAGACTGAGGTCGGCATCGACCCCGTGCCGGGCGGTCGTCATGCCCGACGGCGAGATCCTCACCCACCACTGCTCGTCCTCGTCGGTCGCAACGACCCGAAGGACACGTGCGACATCTGTGCGGACGTCCCGGTAGAGCGGAGCGAATCCGCTGAGCAGTTCGTCGAGCATGTCGACGGCGAACGCCGGCTCGAAACTCGAGTCCACGCCCCGCGCATGTTCTGCATCGAATCGATGCACAGCGATCTCGCTGGCCTGGCGACGCGCCCACATCGTCAGTGGCGTCGAAGCCGGAAGGAAGGTGAACGCCTCGACCTCTGCGCGAGCGGAGCGCAGGACTTCGACGAGATTCGCATGGGTGTCCCGGTACCACCGCACGAGATCGCCGTCGCTCGGCCAACAGGAAGCGAGCCCGGGCCAGTAGCGGGCGAGATCGGTGAGGTCACCAACGTGCAGCCACCTCGGCTTCGGGAACGCGACATTGGCCGCCGCCCAGAGGTGGATCTCGCCCAGGTGGCGTACGAGGTCCCGCATGTTCCATCCGGGGCAGGCCGCAATGGGGGCATCGAGCCCACCATTCTCGGCTGCGCCGGCGAACCGTTCGCCCTCCGACACCACCGAAGCGATGTAGGACGAGGGTGAACAGGACAGCAATGTGCCGCTCCGGATGTCGTCGGTCGTGGTGATCGTCATGTCGAGTTCCCTTCGTGGGCCGCCCGAGGGCGGGTGGTGAATGTCGGACTCCACCCTGACGATCGACGAGCACCACGTCTTGGAGGATGACGGGAGAGATCCTGAAGATTCCTTGATTGGAAGTCCTCCACAGTCCCGGAGCCGATGGGCATCTCTCGTCAAGCGCTGTCGACGATCAGGAACGCGCGAGATTCGCCAAGAACACCCCGGGGGCGATCTCGGTCTCCCCGATCTGCTCGAAGCCCATGGACTCGTAGAGCGACCGTGCCGGCAGATTGTCCAGAGCCGTTGACACAATGGTCAACCGGTCGTCGGGAACCGACTGCACCAGCTGGCGCCCGTGACCCCGCCGGGCAGCACCCGGATCGACGGCAAGCCGGTCGATGTCGACCGTCGCACCGGTCTCGAGCCACGCGATGATCCCGACCAGGCGACCGCCATCGAACGCTCCCCGCCAGTTCATCGATGCGAGAGACTGCACTTGCTCGGCAGACTCCGTGTGCTGGGGAATCCCGTCGAAGCCGATCAGTTCCGCCTCGACCCGGTAGGCAGCACGCTGGAACTCGACGATCCGCGCCGCGACAGCGGGGACGGTGGGGTCCACCGAGCCAATCATGAGCCGTCGGTCTCGCAGACACGATCGAGGTCATCACGATCAACGCCGTTCGGCTACGAACATGAAGCCGCGACCGTGGACGGTTCGTATGACCTCCTGGCGCTTGCCGTCGTCGCCCGTCGCCGCCCGGGCCGACTTGATCCGTGAGTTCAACGCCGACGGGGACACGAAACGATCGCCCCAGATCTCGTCGAGGAGTTCCTCCTTGGTGATCATCCGGCCGGGTCGGGTGGCAAGGTAGGCGAGCACGTCGAAGACCTGTGGCTCTATGGGGACCCGCACGCCGTCGTCACGCAGTTCATGCCCGTCGAGGTCGAGTTCGAATCGACCGAAGCAGACCGTGTTGCCCGGTGAGGGGGAGTCGTCCGAAGTGGGGGTCGTCGCGGTCTCGTCGCGGAGGATCCATCGGGCCTTGCTCACGGCTTCAGCGACGCTGATGGCGAGAGGCGAACCGAGACGTTGCCGCAACCGATCTTCGGGGTCTTCGAAGAGCGGCGGGAGGGTCGACACCCCACGCCGCGCCGGCACGCTGAGCCACAGTGCCTCGGCGACGTCGTGTTCACCGGCCAGCTCGGCCGCCCCGGCAGCGGTCCGGATCGTCAGCGTGACGCCTTCGATGTCTCCGATCGCCACTTCGGCCTCCAGTGCCTTCGACCAGTCCGACACCGACGCGGCCCATCCCCGATCGAGTGCGCTGACGCTCGCACGCGTGCGGTGGGCGGCACACGTCGCCCAGGGAGCGTCTGTCAGATCGGACAGTTCGATTGCGCGTTCGGCGTTGCGCCGAGCCGATTCGAGGTCCCCGAGCGCCGCCTGGTGATGAGCGACTGAGGCGGCGGCCCACACGAGCGTCAGATACTCATCGCGCTCGGCAGCTTCCACCGCGGCTGCGTCGAGGGCGGCGATCGCCTCGACGCTTCGCGCCGGAGCGGGGAGCATCGACGCCCACGACATGCGGATCTCGCGGACGAACGACCCGCCGAGCAACTCCGCCTCGGCGATTGCCGCTTCGAGATGTGCGATGCCATCGACTCGATCGCCTTGGTGTCCGGCCGTGAAGCCACGCACTCGATGTGCGATCAGTCGCCCGAGGGGTGTCGCGTCGGGATCGGCGATCGCCGCGTCGGCGCGCTCGATCGCGCTTCGATCGTCGCCGGCCCACATCGCGGAGTGCGCCATCACCGCGAGCGCCTCGGCTCGCAATGGCACCTGGGGGTCCGGCCAACGCTCGAGGATGCTCACGGCGACCCGGTTGAGTTCAACTCGCGGCACGGGCGTCGGCGCATAGAACAGGAGGTAGAGCCGGTTCGCGCGCTCTGGGCTGTCGTCGATGCGGAGTGTGGCGTCGATGGCAGCGAGGAGCAGGAGCGCTCGACGTGAGATCTGGTCCAGCACCTCCGACGACATGCTCTGCGCCGACGCGACGATCGTCTCGTCGGCAAAGGCCACCGCAGCAGCGACGAAGTTCTCCTCGGCTTGCGCCGCTTCGCCCATGACGTCGAGCTGTTCGAGTCCGTAGGCCCGGATGGGTTCGAGCAGTCGGTAGAAGGTGGTGCCGAAGCGCTCGACCGCCACGACCAGCGACTGGGCGACCAGGTCGGTCAGCACGTCCAGGGTGGCCAGCTTGTTCGGCAGGCCCGTCAAGCGGTGGACGAAGTCGAGGTCGACCTCGCTTCGGACGAGGCTGAGTTGACGGAAGAGTCGCTTGACGTCTGGCGCGAGAGGTTCGTAGCTCGCATAGACGGCGGCCCGGATGCTGTGATGGCGCAACGGACGATCCCCCGACGGCCGCTGCAAGACGTCGAGTTGCTGATCGAGGAGCGCGAGGAGGTCGACGGGTCCGACGGCGCGGGCTCGTGCAGCGGCAAGTTCGATGGCGAGCGGCATTCCATCGAGCTCGCGCACGATCTCGGCGGCGGCTTCCAGCTGTGCGTCGGTTGCCTCCCAGGTGGCGCCGGCCAGGCGGGCACGACTCAGGAAGAGTTGAACTGCGGGCGAAGCATCGACCGCGTCCAGCCCCGGGCGGTCGGGCAGCCGGAGCGGCTCGACGACGTGGACTCGTTCTTGGTGGAGCCCGAGGGGCACTCGGCTCGTCGCGAGCACGGTGGTGGAGTCGTCCGACTCGATGAGTTCGCGAGCGAGCGCCTGTGCGATTCCGAGCGAGGTCTCGCAGTTGTCGAGCACCACGAGCGTCGGATGGCCACTCGTGCCGATCTTGAACGCCTCCAACGACTCGTGACCGACTTGTCGGGCGATCGCCCGATCCAGGTCGTCGTCGTCCGACACGCCGGCGAGCTCCACCAGGAAGGTCCCTCCCGTGAACCGGTCAGCGACCGCCTCGGACGACGCCAGCGCAAGTGTGGTCTTGCCGATGCCGCCGGGCCCGACGAGCGTCACGACCGGATGATCGGCAAGAAACCCGCTCACCTTCTCGGCGTCGAGTTCGCGCCCGAGCAGGGTGGGGGTGCTCCCAGTCACCGGGGCATCTTCGCACAACGTGTGTGGCACCTAGCCCTGACGGGTCGTGGCGCCGTCGTCCAGCAGGGCGGCGAACTCGACGGCTGTGACCAACTCGGCACCCGAGCGCAGGTCGACGTCAGTGATCTGCCTGCTGGCCGCCGACACCGCGTCGACCAGGATGCGGCCACCGTGGTTCAACAATGCGTCCGCTATCTCCGCGACGCTCGGATGGCCTCCATATCGCACGTGACGACCACCGTCGATGGTGGCCATCCACACCGCCTCCCCGACGAGATGGACCGCTGCGTCCCGTCCCATCGCTGCAGCGACATTCGCTCGAATGAAGGGAAGGTTGGCGCGCTCGGGGTCGTCCGCACCGTGGGATGCTTCGAACAGCAGCATCGGTTCGCCGAATCAGAATCCGATGGTGTGGACGCCGTCGACGAGCGCATCGGTGACGTGCGCGGCGCTCACGATTGCAGCGCCGTCGACGAGCTGGCTCGGCTCGATGCCTCGTGGTCCCGTGCACGCGCCGCATGCCCAGATCGCTCCGCCGTTGTCGACCAACCGATCGATCATCTCGCCGATCGTCGACTGTCCGGCGAACTCGATGTCGCTCGCGAAGCCCTCGGTGACGAGCCACACGGCGTCCGAGGTCAACAGCACCGTGACCTCACGACCTGCGGTTGCTGCTGCGTTGCCGAAGATGAATGGAAGGCTTGCGCGCTCGGGGTCATCCTTCCCATGGGATCCCTGGATCAGGATGTCGATTGCCGGGTTCATGTGGGCTCGTGACGAGGAGGGCATGCGTCTTCACGACCTGACGAGATGCCTCAAGCGGGCCACCAGGTGCTCGGACAGGTCATGCGCATCAGGACCCACTCCATCGATGAAGCTGGACTTGCGACGTCGCAGGAAGGGCAGGCCGAGCACGTACAGACCTGGCACGTCGAGCACCCCACCGTCGTGGACGAGCCGACCCCGTCCGTCGAGCAGGGCCGGGTCGAGCCACGGATACGACGGCCGGAAGCCGGTCGCCCACACGATCGTGCCGATCGAGCGGAGATCGAGATCGAGCATCGGCACGCCCACAGTCGTCGGCGCTGGTCGTGTCGGCTCGCCGACCTCGTCGTCGAGACCGTGCGTCGATGCGTACTCGTCGAGGCGGTCGAGTAGACGCTGCTGCTTCAGGTCGGCCGACATGCACATGTTGGCGAACGATCCGGAGAACTGTGCACGGCTGCCGGAGCGTCCGACGAGACGGCCGGCGAGTGACACGCCGTTCTCGGCCGCCGCGTTGAGATCGAGATCGCGTCGTTCGGGTGACCCGACCAACTGCAGCGACGGCAGGCGCCGTGCACGAGCCAGGTCCTCGACCTCGTCGTAGCGTTCGTCGAGCTGACCGATCGTTTCCATCCACCAGTGGATGTCCATCCCACGGTACGTGCGGGGGAGACGAACGTGGTCGCCGACCGCGAGCGTCACCTCGCGACCCGCCCGGCTGAGCTCGTCGGCGATCTGCAGTCCCGACGCCGAGGCGCCGACGACGAGCACTCCGCCATCGGCCACCTGCGCGGGATTGCGGTAGGCGATCGGGGTCAGCTGGTCGACATGGTCCGGCATGTCGGCGGCGATCGCTGGGATGTGAGGGGTACTGCACGCCCCGGTTGCCATGACGACCGCCCGGGTGTTCCACGGCCCGTCGGACGACTCCACGACGTGACCGTGCTCGACCGGGCGGATCCTGGTGACCTCGACGCCGGTATGCACCGGGGCGTCGAACGAGCGACGGTAGGTGTCGAGATGGGCGGCGACTTCCTTGGCAGCCATGTAGCCGTCCGGATCGTCGCCCGAGTAGGCGAAGCCGGGGAGCCGGCTCATCCAGTTGGGGGTGAGCGTGCGGAGTGAGTCCCACCTCTCCTTCGTCCACGAGTTGGCGACCTCGGCACGTTCGAGGACGACGTGATCGATCGACCGGTCGGTCAGACAGCGGCTCATGGCCAGCCCGGCCTGGCCGCCGCCGATCACGACGACATCGGTGGTGCGTTGGTTGCTCATGGGACTCACTCCGTGCTCGATGTTCCTGGATGGCTCGATACTCCCGGTCGCGGGCTCGTCAGACGACCTCGACGACGACGCCGGTCGGGTTGGTGACCACGTCGAACACTGCGGAACGCTTCTGCGACTGGGCGACGACTCCCTGCAACTCCTCCTTGGAGGCATCGGCGTCGATCTCGTAGCGGACCGAGATGCTCGAGTAGCCGTTGCGGACGTCGGGATCGATGCCGAGGATCCCGGCCAGATCCATGTCGCCGGTCACGGTCGCCTTGACCGAGCGCAGCTGGATGCCGCGGTTCTGAGCGACCGACGCGACGCCGGCGGTGAGGCAGCCGGCCAGGCCCATCAGTACCATCTCGGGCGGCGTCGGACCGTTGTCGGCAGCAGCGAAGATCTCGGGGTGGTCGGTCTCCACCGAGTACGGCTGACGATGCGACTGTGCCTCGCCGAGGCCGAAGAACCCGTCCACGGTCGAACGACTGTGAGCCCCGCTGATCCACTCGTTGGTGGCCGAGAACTTGAACTGCGCGGCCGGGGGTGCCGCCGTCAATGCCTCGCGGGCGCCGAGCAGTGCCTCGACGTTGACGCCGTTGTCGGCGACCGGGGTGTTGGTGTCGGTGATCGTCATTGGAATGTCTCCTTGTGTTGGTCCCGCTCAGGCGGGTTCGTTGTTGTCGAACACCACACTGACGGAGCGCTGATCCCGAAGCTTGGAGACGCCGTGGAGAGGTCGTGGAGAGCTTCTGGAGGCGACCAACGTGCTCCCGGGCGCGCCGACGCGGGACCGGGCCGCGCGCATCGAGCGAGAGCGTCACCAGGTGACGGGGACGATCTGATGGGTTCCCGAGATCCCTTTCAGCGTCACCGCTCGGGGTTCGCCGGTCGTCGCGCCATCCATCGAACCGATCAGATCGCAGGTGGTGGACGAGACCATGATCTGGCCGGCGGCCGCTGCCGAGGCCACCCGAGCAGCCTTGTTCACGGTCAGGCCCAGGAGATCGTTCTCGGTACGCATGACTTCGCCGCTGTGGATTCCGATGCGGACTGCGAAGGGCGCCGCTTTCGTTTCCTTCTGAATCCGGATGGCACTGCGCACCGCTCCTCGGGCTGACTCGAATGCCAACATCGATCCGTCACCCAGGAACTTCACGACGGTGCCTCCTTCGGCGGCTGTCGCTGTGCGGATGGCGCCCTCGTGACCGGCGACAGTCCGTGCCCAGACCAGATCGCCCACCTCCTCGGCGAACGGCGTGGAGTCGACGATGTCGGTGAACACCAGCGTCATGGTGCCCTCGCTGGACGACGCATCGAGGAGCTGACCGTCACCTTCGAGGACCGAGTCGACGAGTTCGCCGAGTGTCGTCGTCAGATCGACGCCATAGACCTGCTGGTTGGAGACCGGGCTCGAGTTGTGCCACTGGATCACCCGCCAGATTCCCGCTTCCAGGCGGAGGACCGCAGTACTCCGGAGATGGGTCTCGGCCTCCGGTGTCCGGAATGTCGAGAACAGCGTCGCCCAGCCGAAGTCGCCGTCCTGGAACGCATCGACGAGGTCGACGTGTATCGCCGAGTCGGGCGCCTCACTGGTCTGCATGGTGCGGACGCCGACGAACTCGGCGTTGGAGCGCCAGTACTCGTCGCGGTCGAAGCCGAGCACTCGCAGGCTCGGATCCGACGACATCAAGTTGCCGAGCGCCTCGGATCCGGCGTTGTAGGCCTCGATGGTTCTGCGTACGACCGATTCGATCTCCTGGGATGGGATGGCCACCATCTGCCAAAGGTACAGCGCAGAGGCACCGACGGCGGAGAAGAAGATGCTGTCGACGGCATCGGTTCGAAGGTGCCGTCGACTGACACGAAGCCCTCAACAGCGTGTCATTCGAGTCTGAGCGCCCCGAGCTGATCCGGTCAGGCACCGAGGACGGTCAACGCCCAGAACACGGGCATCCCGAAGACGAAGGCGTGCATCACGTTGCCGGTCCGACGCACGACGACGAACGCCGAGCCCGCGGCCACGACAGCCGGGATCGAATCGACGCCGACGTCTCCACGAGTGGTGAACAGGATGGCGCCGACCAGCGCAGCGATCCCGGCCGGGCCGACGTTGGCCAAAGGCGCCTGGAGCCAGTCGGGCGGTTTCCGGCCGCCGAGCACCACGAACATGCTCGCTCGCAGCAGATAGGTACCGAGTCCGATCGTGAGGATGACCGCGGTGGCGTTCACGACGACTCCCGGCCACGACGTGCCGAACTCGCCGCGCCGGCGGCGATTCCCAGCAGCGTGGCGACCACCATCGAGGCATGCATCGGCAGACCGACCGCCACGACGGCGACGACGAACCCGACCGCAGCCGCAGTGATCGAGGGGCGATCCGCCGTCGACTTGGCGAGGAGCCCGACGAGCGCCAACGGCGCGGCGACCTCGAGACCAAGTGCGTCCGGCGCGTTCGCGCCGATGACGACCGTGGCCGCCTGCGCCGTCACGAACGCGCCCGCCAACCAGACCGCAGCGCCGACGTAGTACGACGTCCGACCCCGAAGATCGAGATCACCGCGCTGGAAGCGCGGTATGCACGTGAAGTGGAGCTGATCGACCACGGGGATCGCCAGGGCGAGCCGGCTCCATCGCGAATGGCCGGCGAACCACGGAGCGAGCGAGGCGCTGTAGATCAGTAGGCGGGCGTTGATCATCAGTGCCGAGAAGATGACCACCAGTGGAGCGGTGCCGGCGTCGAGCATCTCGACGGACGTCAGTTGCGCCGAGCCGGCGAGGATCGCCGGTCCGCTGAGGAGGCCGTCGGCCCGAGCGATGTTCGACGCCCCGATCGCCGCGCCGATCGCCACGGCGAAGGGGAGCACACCGATCACCATCGGTGTCATGTCGCGCGCCCCTCGAGCATCAGCGATCGAGTCGTCGCCGACGGCCGGGCCTCGACCGCGTCGAGCGTCGACACCGTCATCGCACACCCGCCAGTTGAGGGGTGCGCGGCGAATCGGCACCGTCGCGCACCGTGGCGCTTCGGAACGTCTCGTCGATCCACCACTCGCGGTAGGTCGCCTCGCCGATCACCTCGGCCAGACCGACCGTCTGGCTTGCATGACGAGCCAGGGCGCGACGCTTGCGGTCGAGCTCCGCTGGTGTGAGCCGACAGCCGAGCTCCACCTCGGATGTCACGATCGACGCCGGCTTGCGGCCGTACTCCTCGAACACGCCCAAGCGATCGTGGAGCTCGGCGTGGCGAGCGAGGAAGTCTTGGGTCATGGCGGCGTACAAGAGTTCAGCGGTTCGGTCCGTGCGGTTCCAGGCCTGCGTGGTCCACGACGACACCGTGCGGTGGTCGGGGTGGCCGGTGATGCCGTCAGGTCCGAATGTGACGATCGCGTCGGGGCGGACGTCTTCGATCACATCGAGTACGGCGCGGATCTGTGCGTCGTCGTCGGCGACGTCGCACTCCCCGTCGCGCAAGCCGAGGAAACGGACGTCGGTCACCCCGAGTTCGGCGACGCTGGCGACCAGCTCGGCGCGGCGAAACCCGGCGAACTCGTCGCTGTCGTAGCGAGTGGGATCGTCGGTGCCCTTCTCGCCAGCGGTGGCGGTGAGGATCGTCACCGATCCTCCCGCCTCGACGACTCGCGCCATCAGGCCAGCCGAGAGGTACGCCTCGTCATCGGGGTGCGCCCAGACCCCCAGCATGCGGCTGGGGAGCGCCCGCCGCATCGGCAGCGGACGATTGCCCACCGAGGCGTACGTGGTGGCGAAGCGGGGTGTCGAACGGTCGAAGATTCGTCGTGTCGTTTCCATGGAGTCGACCGTACGGATCACGAATCGACAGGTCTTGGAGGTGGCTTGGAGATTGCTGAGAGACCTTCTCCACAACCTCTTCACGCTGTCTCCAAGCACGTCGGCGAGCGGTCATCGAAGGTGGAGCCCATGACAACTCGAAACGACATCTCACTCTCGACATCCTCCATCGCCTCTCGATACGACGTGGTCGTCGTCGGGGCACGGGCCGCCGGCGCATCCACGGCAATGCTGCTCGCTCGTCGCGGTTTGTCCGTTCTCGCCGTCGACCGCGGTGTGTACGGCAGCGACACGACCTCGACGCACTCGTTGGCCCGCGCCGGCGTGCTCCAGCTGAGCCGATGGGGCCTGCTCGATCGACTCCGAGCGGCAGGTACGCCCGTGACCCGCACGGTCGTGTTCCGCTACGACGACGACCCAACGGTGATCGAGGTGAGCGCGGACGGTGACGTCGACGGGTTGTACTCGCCGCGGCGCACCGTGCTCGACCGCATCCTGGTCGACGCTGCGTTCGAGGCCGGGGCCGACGTCGTCCACGGGGTGTCCGTCACTGGGCTCCGCAGCACCGCCGGCCGGGTGACGGGTGTCGACCTCGACATCGGTGGCGAACGTCGTCGCGTGGACGCTGCGTGGGTCATCGGCGCCGACGGGGTCCGCTCGCGCGTCGCCGCTCAGGTCGATGCTCCGGTGATCCACCAGGATCAGGTGACCTCATCGAACATCTACGCCTACTGGACCGGGCTCGCGGATGACGTGATGGAGAATCACTACGACGCGATCGGTCGGGCAGTCGGCGTGATCCCCACCAATGACGGCGAGGCGTGCGTCTGGGTCGCCATTCCTCCGGAGCGATTCCGTGCCGAGGCCCGAGGTGACCTGAGTGGGGCGTACCACCGGATCATCGCCGAGTCGCCGCACCTCACCGAACTCCTTCGAGGATCGACCTGCAACGGCGGGTACCGCGGCTTCGCCGGCACTCCCGGATTCCTCCGACAGGCGTTCGGAGCCGGATGGGCGCTGGTGGGCGACGCCGGCTACTTCAAGGACCCGGTGAGCGCCCACGGGATCACCGATGCATTCATCGCTGCGGAGCTGCTCAGCGACGCTCTGGCCGCGATCGTCACCGACGGCGACGACGCCGACGAGGCGCTCGGGGCGTACCAGCGTCAGCGCGACGACCTCGCCGCACTGTTGACGCCACCGATCGCGGCGCTGGCTCGACTCGATCTCGATCCTGCCGGCGCCAAGGCCGCCTTCCGAGCTCTCAACCCCGCACTGCGAGCGGAGTACGAGCTGATGGCAGCACGCCCTGCGAGAACCCTCGTTTCGACCTGACATCTGGATGGTGTCTCCCGGCAGGGATATGTCGCTCTTCTGCTGGATCCGTGGGTCAGGTTCGGCCTGGGAGGGCGGGTGGTTGGTTTCCGAGTGCGAGGAGTGCGAGGGCGATGAGGGGTTCGGGTCCGTGGAAGCCGAACGCGATTCGGGTGAGGAGTCGGATCTTGGTGTTGGTCGACTCGATGAGGGCGTTGGACAGCCCGGAGTCGAGGGCGTGATCGATCGCCACTCGGTGCTTCACGATCTTGCGGGCGAGCTCGACGAAGGCAGGCATGCGGGAGCGTCGTGCCCATGACAGCCACCTGTCGAGGGCGTGCTTGCCGGCGTCGCCCTTGACGGCGAACACGAATCGCAGTCCTTCCTTGAGGAGGTAGGCGCGATGGAGTCGAGGGTCGATCTTGGCGATCCAGTCGAGCTGGGCGCGTTGGTTGTCGGTGAGATCACCAGGGTTCTTCCAGAGTGCGTAGCGGGCGCGTGCGATGCCGAGCGAGGTGCCTCGGGCGCGTCCTCGCTGCGACGTGACGGTAGTGATCGCGTTTCGTCCCGATGCCTGGTTCCAGGCTCGGCGGCGTTCGACGTCGAGTGCTTCGATCGCCCACGCGACGACGTGGAACGCATCGGCGCAGCGCTGCGCGTTGGGGGCTCGCTTGGCGACGACGCGGGCGATCCAGCCCGCCATGTCCGCAGAGATGTGGGTCAACTCCGCGGCGCGTTCGTCGCCGAGCTCGTCGAAGAACACCTCCAAGTCGGCGTCGGTGCGGCCCGGGCCGGCCCACACCAGATGGCCGGTGTCGTGGTCGACCACGACGATCAGGTAGCGGTGCCCGCGCTTGTAGGAGATCTCGTCGATCCCGATCCGGCGCAGCCCGGCGAGCCGATCGACACGTGACTCAACGTCGGCGTTGACGCGGGTCACGATCGCACCGATCGTTCGCCACGCCACACGCAACAACTCACACGTCGCCGACTTCGACGTCCGCACTGCCAGCCAGGCAGCGGTGTCATCGAAGACCCGTGTGTGGCCCGCGCCGTGACGCGCCCACGGCACTGCCACCACCGTCGGTCCGTGGTCACGACATCGGACCCGTGGTGCGTCGGCTTCGATGAACACCTTGGTCGTGCCCGCATCCAGCGTCCGCCAGCGGCGCCGCCCGTGGCCCTGGTCATAGCCCGGTGCTCGTCGACCACACCGGCCGCAACGGCCCCGAGCCTTCGCGTCCGGTCGAGCCGACACGATCAACGACTCATCGAGTTCGTCGACGCGGACGCCTTCCACGACCGTGCGCGTGAGACCACACGCACGAGCCCATACCTTGTTGTTCTGCACCCCGTCTGCCTTCCTGTTGGTTTCAGCCGTAAGACAGCCAGAAACCTAGGAACACAGGCGGGGTGCAACCGCGGACCGCCCCCGAATCACCCACGGATCCAGCAGAAGAGCGGGATATGTGCCGTCAGCGCATCGACGCTCCCGCAACCGAGTGAGCGTGTGCCTCACCCAGGGATGTTCGCGTCGCAACGGTTGGGACGGGACACCGGCACTTCAGATCGGTGACCGCACACTGCAGACCCGCTCATCATCGCGGATGCTAATGATCCGGTCGGAGCGCAGTTCCGGCGAAGTCGGTCAGCTGGGCTCCGTCGAGTGGCGCTCGTAACGCGATCACCGACCGTGACGGTTGCGCGATGGTCGGCAGGATTATGCAGTGCGCGGCTTGGGCCGCAGTGCGGCGCCTCAGGTCTTCCAAGAGCCGGGTTTCCGAGCGCGCGTTACCTGTGTGGGGTTGTCCGTCAAGGCCTTCTTTGCGGGAGGCTCCGGGCCGATGGTGGTGGTCAAGGTGGAGCGCCCGCAGCGCAGCGAGGACGAACGACCTTGACCATCCCGAGGGCTGGTGCAGACTTTGTATGGGCCGGTCGGCGGCGGCGTGGGGGCTCCCTGCGTTACCTGGGTGCTCGACGAACAGTGTGTCGTCGGCGACAACAATCGGGATCGGGTGTCCCCCGTGAGCGGAGAGCGCGGTCGCGTCAGTGTTATATGGCCGTCCAGCCCGGAAGCTGGCGGGCACGCGCGTGGCGGGAGCAGACCGCGGTGGCAACCCGTGATGTTCGAATGGGAGACCGTGACCGTCGTGACCAGCGATGATCAGGCCGGCATCGCGTAGACGGTGTCGGGATCGAGGTTGCGCAAGATGTGATAGCAGCGTCGGGCGAACTGGCGGGCAACCGAGAGCGCCGCGATCTTGCCGTTGTGACGTTGTTTCACGTTCGTGTAGTAGTCGTGGTCGGGGCTGCCGGGCCGAGACGCGTTGTGCGCGGCTTCGAACAGCGCCCACCGCAACGTCGAGGGTCCTTGCCGTGACAGATGCCCATGAGCTCGCCGAAGATCCGATGCGTCGACGGTGACGTCGAGCCCACTGTGACGCACTGCCTGTTCGGAACGGCTGAAGCGTCGACAATCGCCCAACTCGGACCAGATCGCCACCGCCAGCAACCCGCCAATGCCGTAGTGAGCCTCGACCAAGGCTCGACATGCTGGCTGCTGTTTGCCGAATCGGGTCATGTCCGTCTTGAGCGGTTCGGCTTCGGCGTCGGCGGCGTCGATCATCGCGTACCCAGCCCGAATCCGTTGGTGTGCCGCCGGACTCAACCCGGCATGGTTGGCCAGTTCGGTCCGAGTCGTCGCGGATCGGATCTGGCCTTCGGGAATCGACACCCCGTGCTGGAACAACTCGGCATGGATCCGCTGGGTCCACACCGAACGCTGATCGACCAGCGACTTGTAGAGCCGCACCCGTTCGCGCCACTCCAACACCGCTGTCGGCGGGATCCACGACTCGGGCAGATCGCCACGCTGCAACAACTCGCGCAACAACGCCGCGTCGGAACGATCCGTCTTCGCCCGCCGCTTCGGCCCACGCGCTGCTTGAGTGTCGGCCGGCTCGGCCAGGTGTGCCTCGAAGCCCGCGGCGGTGATCTCCTCGACCACGTAACGCCAGCCGGTGCAGCCCTCCACCGCCAACGCCACCGGCTGACCGTTCGCCCGGCCGGCGACGTCGCGTTCCAACCATCGCCTGACCCGTTCCCGATCGGGCTGCCACACCCGACCCTTCCACACTTCGCCGGACTCGACGTCCAACCCATCGAAGGTGATCTGCTGTCGATGCAGATCCAACCCGAATACCATGCTCATCAGGGACCTCCTTGCTCGAGCAACTCAATGTGACAAACCAGATGTTGCCCGGGCTCGAGGAGGTCCCCACACAT
>CAVQBG010000002.1:0-73175 GCA_963710625.1 Ilumatobacteraceae bacterium
CGGAACCCGGTGTCTGATCGCGCTGTTCGAATCGGGCGACGGAGAACCACTGTTTCTCCAGATCAAGGAGGCAGCCCCGTCGGTCCTGGAGGAGCATCTGGCCCCGAGCGGGTTCGACCAGGAGGGTCATCGCGTCGTCGATGGGCAACGAAAGATCCAGGCGACACCCGACGCGCTGGTCGGGTGGGCCCGCTACGAGCGTGGCGACGAACCCGCCACCGACTTCTACGTACGTCAGCTCTGGGACGGCAAGGCGTCTGCCGACGTCGAGACCATGACGGCGGATGTCCTGCAACGCTATGCCATGGCCTGTGGCGCAGCGCTCGGACGCGCTCATGCCCGGTCCGGTGATGCGTCGATGATCTCCGGGTACATCGGCGACGACGATACGTTCGATCGGGCGGTCGCCCGGTTCGCCGAGGCCTATGCGGATCGCACCCAGCAGGACTACGACGAACTGATCGGTGCCGTCGACGACGGCCGGGTGCCCATCGTCCGCGACCTCTGAACCGGACACCGAGGCCAGCGCCTCGATGTCGGGCCCCACACCTCCAGCGACGTTCTGAGGGGTTTCCGCTACCCTGTGCGGGGACCATGAGCACCGGGATCGACGCCATCGACGCGCACCAGGTCCTGGTCGATGCGAAGACGGGTGTTCCGCGCGTGCGCTCGGGGATCATCGGGCGGCCGCGCCTCACGAGCTTGCTCGCAGCGAGCGTGGATCTTCCCGTGATCGTCGTGTCGGCGCCGGTCGGATACGGCAAGACGACGCTGCTCGTCGACTGGCTGGAGCACGACGATCGCGCGGTCGCCTGGGTGTCGTTGGATCGGGCCGACGACGACGCCGCCACGCTGATGACATCGATCGTCACCGCGGTGAGGCGGGTGCGAGAACTCGACGACGCCATCTCCCGTGAACTGACTTCGCCTGTCGTCTCGGTCCTCGGTCGGGTGGTGCCGGGGTTGGCGGCCTCGATCGGTGCGGTCGACGAGCCGCTCGTGGTCGTCCTGGAGCATTTCGACGAGATTCGGTCACGGGACTGCCGTGACGCTGTGGGTCTGCTCCTCGATCTCCTGCCTGATCATGTCCAGTTGGTCGTCTCGAGTCGCCGGGAGGTGTGGCTTGCCAGCGGCCGACGACGGGTGCGTGGCGAGGTGCTCGAGATCGGTGCGACCGACCTCGTCTTCGACGCCGCCGAGGTGGCGGAACTCCTTGCGCTCCAAGGGGTGGAACCCTCGCCCGAACGGGTTCGTCGGTTGCTCGAGCGAACGGAGGGATGGCCCGCTGGCCTGGCGTTGCTCGCGCACACCCAGGGCAGCGACGGCGCAACGGTCGGTACCAGCATCGCACCGTCGTCGCCCGACCGGGCCGTGGCCGACTTCATCCGATCCGAGGTCCTGGATGGGCTCCCGCCGGAGATCGATCGCTTCCTCCACCAGACGGCGATCCTCGACGTGTTGAGCGCACCGCTGTGCGACGCCGTCCTCGACTCCACGCAGTCAGCCGCGGTGTTGGAGACGTTGACGCGTGCCGGCTTGTTCATCACGCCACTCGACGGCAGCGGGGCGTGGTTCCGCTACCACCCGCTGTTCAGAACCGTGCTCCTCGACGAGGCCAGCCGTTTCGAACTAGACACCGTTCAGGAGCGCCACCTGCGTGCCGCTCGGTGGTGGGCGGCAGCCGGTTCCGTCGACCACACGATCGAACATGCCCGAGCCGGCGGAGATCTCACCATCGCGGCTGACCTGATCGCTAAGGTGATTTCGCAGGCCTACAACGAGGGACGGTTGAACGACGTCCGGAGATGGCTGGACCAGCTCGGCGAGGAGATGATCGAACGGAACCCGGAACTGGCGGCACTGGTCGGATGGCTGGAGGCGCTGACCGGAAATGCCGTCGAAGCGCAGCGATGGGCGGATCGCATCGAGCAGCTGACGTCCGAGGGTGACTCGGAGGTCGAGTCGTTCGTGTCGAGCCGTGCTGCACTCGGCGCCTTTCTCTGTGCGCATGGCATCGAGCAGATGGAAGCGGACGCGACATCGGTCGTGACCATGGAGCCGGTCTGGGGCCCATGGCGGCCGGCCTCCCTCGGTTTCTTGGCGGTCGCCCGATGGCTGCTGGGTGACGACGACGAAGCGTTCAGGCTGTTCTCGGAGAGCATCGAGGTGACAACCGCGACCGACGGATTCGGCGATCCGAAAGCGCGCTACCTCGCGTACCGGGCGGTGCTCTCGATGGATCGTGGTGACTGGGCGGATGCAGCACGCGATCTCGAGCTCGCCGTCTCGGTGGTCGATGGAGCAGAACTTTCCGAGTACGCCGTCAACTCGATCGTCGAAGCGGCCCGCGCCCGTCTGTTGGTGCACCGCAACGAGACCGAGACGGGTCGGGCATCGTTGTTCCGAGCGATGCGTTTGCGGACGTCGGTCACCTGGGTGAACCCGTGGGGCGCGGCGTGGTTGCGTCTCGAGATGGCCGATGCGCACCTCGCGCTGGGCGATCCCGAGGCGGCCAGGATCCTGCTGCAGGAGACCGAAGGGGTGCTGTACCGGCGACCCAAGCTCGGCCGCCTCCAGGCGCGCACCGATGTGCTCCGCGAGACGTTGAGTCGATGGCCGACCGATCTGCACGGGACGGCGCTGTCGACTGCGGAACTCCGCTTGTTGCCGTATCTGCAGACGCATCTTTCGCTCAAGGAGATCGGTGAACGGCTCTACGTGTCGAGGAACACGGTGAGCACCCAAACCAACTCGATTTACCGGAAGCTGGCGGTGTCGGGCCGGAGCGAGGCGGTCGACCGGGCCCGGGAGTTGGGCCTGCTGGCACCGAACGTGCTCGGCTGACATCGGGCATTGGCCTGTCGATCCCGTCGGTGATCGGATCACCCAGGTTGCATGACTGCCGCCGTGCTCGTCGGGGTCAGGATGGCGTTGTCAGACAGTTTTCACCGAACGAAGGAGCAGGACATGGCAATGGACACATTCATGGCGTACGTCGGGGTGTACTCGAACGTCGATGACGCGAAGGCCGACTACGACGCGGTCCACGATCTCCACACCAAGGAAGGCCTCATCGATGCCTACGATGCCGCCGTCATCGAGCGCAAGGACAACGGCAAGGTCAAGATCGTCAAGAAGCACGAGACGCCGACTCGTGTCGGTGCGGTGGGCGGCGGAACCGTCGGCCTCGCCACCGGCCTGGTCATTGCGCTGTTCCCGGCGGCCGCGATCGGTGGCGGACTGTTGGCTGCGACGACCGGTGGTGGTGCGGCGCTGGGTGCGCTCGCCGGGCATGCAGCGGCCGGCATGAGCCGCAAGGACCTCAAGGAGCTCGGCGAGAATCTCGACGCCGGCCAGGCCGGTCTGATCGTGGTCGGCGTGTCCGACATGGGCGCGAAGATCGAGGGCGTCATGGCCAAGGCCGACAAGGTCGAGGAGAAGCAGCTCGAGGCGGACACCGCCGAGATCCAGAAGGACGCCGAGGCAGAGAGCTGATCCACGATGGGCGCTGAGGGTGGCCAGGCCGGGACAGTGGCTGAACCCACCAAGGGTTCGATCAAGCGGTTCATTCCGATCCTGGTCTGGCTGCCCCAGTACCAGCGGTCATGGCTGACGAAGGATGTGATCGCTGGGCTGTCGGTGTGGGCGCTGATGGTGCCGACCTCGCTGGGTTACGCGTCGCTGAGCGGCGTGCCGGTTCAGAACGGGTTGTATGCCGCGGCCTTCGGGATGATCGTGTTCGCGCTCTTCACCACGTCGAAGCAGTTGGTGCAGGGTCCGGGTTCGTCGACCGCGCCGGTGTTGGGTGCCGCGGTCGTGTCGATCGGGGCGGCGGGCTCCGATGACGCGGTGGCGATCGCAACGGCGATCGTGCTGGTCGCCGGGCTGCTGTTCGTGGTCATGGCCGTGCTCAAGATGGGCTGGATCGCCGAGTTCCTGTCGGCGGCCGTACTGACCGGGTTCATCTTCGGCGTCGCCATCAACGTCGTGTCCGGTGAGCTGTTCAAGATCACGGGGACCGAGAAGTCCGGTTCGAACACGTGGCAGAAGCTCTGGGAGTGGGCGACGAGTCTGTCCGACGCGAACCGGACGACGGTCGTGGTCGGGGTCGTGGCGTTGATCGTGTTGTTCGGCCTCAAGTTCCTCGTGCCGAAGGTGCCCGCCGAGCTGGTCGCGGTGGTGCTCGGCATTCTCGCGACCGTGGTCTTCGGTCTGGGTGACCGTGGGGTCGAACTGATCGCGGACGTGCCGCGGGGTCTCCCGAATCCCTCGTTCCCGGACTTGCAGATCATCTTCGACAACTGGTCGGTGGTGGTCGGCGCCGCTGTGGGGTTGGTGCTGATCGGGTTCTCGGTGACGACGGCCGGGGTGCGCCAGTACGCGACCAAGCACAACTACCGGATCGACGTCGACCAGGAACTGCTCGCCCAGGGCATGTCGAACGTGTCGTCGAGCGTGTTCCAGGGGATCTTCAACAACGGCAGCCTGTCGAAGAGCCCCGTCAACGACGGTGCCGGCGCACGGTCGCAGGTGTCGAGCCTCGCCCAGGGCGGCTTCGTCATCTTGACGCTGCTCTTCCTCGCGCCGATCTTCTCGAAGCTCCCCGAGGCGGTCCTCGGTGCGATCATCATCGAGGCCGTGACGCTCGGGATGATGGATGTCGGCGAGATGAAGCGACTCGTCACCGTCAAGCGGTACGAGTTCGGGGCCGCACTCGCTGCCCTGCTCGGCGTGATGACGTTCGGCATCCTGCAAGGCGTCTTCATCGGCGTCGGGATCTCGATGATCTGGCTCATCGCCGTCTCGGCACTGCCATACATCCCGGAGCTGGGCCGCAAGCCGGGGACCGATGCGTTCTACGACCTCGAACGCCACGACGACGTCGAGACGATTCCCGGGCTGAAGATCCTGCGCTTCGACGGCGGCCTGTTCTTCGTCAACGCCGACGCGCTCGCGGACCGTTTGCGGCAGATCCGTGTCGATGAACCTGAGGGGCTCGATGCGGTGATCCTGAGCATGGAAGGCGTCAACTTCATCGACACCGAGGGCGCCGACGTCCTGATGTCCATCGCCCGGGCCGGTATCGACAACGGCATCGATCTCCACCTCGCCCGTGTGAAGTCGCAGGTGATCGACGTGCTCGAACGCGACGGCTTCTTCGGTCTCGTGGACCGAAGCCACGTCCATGACAACATCGACGCCGCCGTCGCCATGCACCAGACACTCCACCCGACCGCGCCGCCAGGCTGACGACGCCGGGACCTTCACCGTGCGGTGGTCAGGCGTGCGGTTCGGGAACCTCGACCCGGCGTGATTTGATCAGCGCGACGACGGTCGAGGTGGTCAGGTAGGCCACCGCCACGGCGATGATGACGGGTGCCGCAGTGAGCGGGCCGAGTCCGACGGCCAGCACCGCGATGAACGTGAGCCCGATCGGTGCCTTGATGGTTGCTCCGGGTACGGCCGCCAGCATGGAGCCGACGGCGATCGCGTACGGGATGTCGGGAAACATCAGGTGCACGACGACGCCGGCGGTGCCGCCGACGAACAGCATCGGCAGCACGTTGCCGCCGATGAAGCCCGTGGCGAGGCTGATCGCCATCGCCAGCATCTTGCCGACGAGTACCGCGACGAGGAGCCAGATGCTGATCGACGCCGACTCGTCGATCACCGTCGTGAGCTGATCGTTGCCCGCTCCGATGGTGAGCGGCAGTGCGAACGCGATCAGACCGACGAGCGCACCGCCGACGGCGCCGCGCACGTACGGATTCGTCAACTTGGCGGCGACCGTCTGGATCAGCTTCACGATGATGACGAACACGATCATGATCGCGCTCGACGCGATGCCGAGCGCGGCGCCGACGAGGAGGTGCCAGCTCGCGAAGTCGTCGACGGGCACTGCGAAGCTGTTGAGGAACGTCGTTCCGACCACGCCGAAGAACACGGCGAACGCAACCGTCGCGGCGATCAGTTGCGGCAGGATCGACTCGATGTAGCGGTCCTTCGGTGTCGGTGCCAGCTCGCTGACGATCAGCGTGCCGAGGCCCGGGGAGGTGAACGCGCCACCGAATCCACCGGAGATGCCCGCCATCGTCGTGTCGAGACGGGCGGTCTCGTCACCGGGCCACCGCTTCGAGGCGATCCACGACCCGAGGCCACCACCGATCATCACCAGGGCGAACGACGGCCCGAGGCTGGCTCCGGCGATGGCTGAGATGGCCGAGAGCAGGATCCACGACGGCGCCACCTCGTGGTCGACGGCACCCGATTCGATCACCGCGACGCCGCCGGGTACGTGATCGGTGATCTTCAACCAGCTGCGCACGGCGGCCGCAACCAGCCCACCGGCGGCGATGAACGGGATCCACCACCAGTCGCCGGACCACGTGTCGATTCGTGGATCCCCGAAGATCCGATCGGTCAAGCCACCGGTGATCCCGAGATAGACGAGCCCGAGTAGACCGATGACGAGGCCCATCGCCACGGCGATCGCGAGAAGTTGTCGGTACCACGGGCGGTCGATGGGAAGCGCTGTCGTCATGTTGATGCCTCGAATTCTCTCTCGGACGTCACAGTGTTGCCGCGCCGGGGTACGCGCACGCGACTCCGAACAACGATGTCAGCTGCCCGGCGAGGAGCGATCATCCACAATGAGCAATTACGTCGCCGGTGGTGTCTGGGAGGATGTGCTTGATGAGCGAGGACCCAGGCGCTTCGGACGCGTCTGGCTGAACCTGCTGTTCCTACTTCCGGTGAGTCTGATTCCCGTTCGCGGCGTCGGTGCTCGGCACGTATCCGAACGCACCGGTCGCGATGCACCTGTACGGTGTCGTGCTGATCACGGCCACCCTGATGCGATTCGCTCTCTACCGGTACGTGGCCAAACGTCGCGCTCTGTTGTGGCCCGACGTGTCGACCGACCGAGCGGGCTTGGGGCTCGCCGTCACGGCGGCACCGATTGCCGTCTACCTCGTGGCGATCGCCTTGGCCGACAGATCGACAACGGTCAGTACAGTGTTGTACTTCTCGGTTCGGTGCTGTGCTTCATCCTCGTCACCGTGTTGCGCGAGCACCCGATCCGAGGCCGACGAGTGCACGTGAATTCTCCGATCGTGAGGTGAGTGACGTCCACGCCGGCAGGGCCTGCGACCCCCTGACCCCTGTGAGGCGGTCACTGATACATCTCGACCGTCGTGTGATACATCGGCGGTTGTTGATACGTCTCGCCAGGGTCCTGCTGCGGCCGACAGGGGGTTGTCCGCCGCTCTTGGCCGGCCGTCGATGTATCAGAGATGTATCAATCCGAGGTGCACCGGGCTGTGTCAGTCTGTTCGGACGGTGTCTACCCGTCCACACGTCGTCCCTGCTCAACGGTATGATTCGACATGATCCGGTACGAGCCGGATCTCACTGATATTGCGCTCTTTCAGATTTGGGAGCAGGAGGCCGGGAGTTCGAATCTCCCCATCCCGACTAGATCTACCAGGCGCGATCCACTCACCTCAGTCTGACCGAAGTGTCGATGAACGCCCAAGGCACTGGAGCAGTACGCGTGGGCGATCCCGCACATCGAAGCTGGGCTCGGAGCGATCCAGTTGTCGATGCTCGTCCGTGAGGACGTGGCAGGCTGGATCGAGGCGCTGGCGAACGGTGGCAAGTTGTCGAAGCGAAGCGTGCAGATCTGTCGAACGGTCTTACGCGCCGCATTGAGTGAGGCGGTTGACGAGGGACTGATCCCGCGTAGTCCGGCTGCGCGCGTCGGTCTACCCCGAACGGTTGCCAAGCCGGTGCGGGTGAAGGAGACCGAGGCGTGGACCGCTGTTCTGGGCCGTTCAAGCGTCGGGCCTGGTCGACGCAGGTCGTCGAGGTCGCACGCGGTCAGCTGTTGGATGTTGTGCCTGGTCGCGACGCTGCCAGCACCTGTGCATGGTTCGCCCAGCGACCCGTCGAGTGGTGTGCTGCGATCGGTTGGGCGACGTTGGATCTGTCCGGGCCGTATCGGGCCGTGTTCGACACAATGCTCCCGCACGCCGTCCAGATCGCGGACCCGTTCCACGTCGTGAAGCTCGCCAACTTCGTGCTCGACGAGACCCGCCGCCGCGTGCAGAACGAGACCTGCGGGCACCGGGGCCGCAAGACCGATCCGCTCTACCGGATCCGCAAGCTGAGGACCATCGCCCACGAACGCCTCGACACCGCCAACGACGCCAAGCTGCGCGGGCTGCTCGATGTCGGCGACCCCGGCGGCCAGGTCCGCACCGCCTGGCATGCGAAAAGAAGTGGTGCGCGAGATCTACACGATCGATGACCCGACCGTCGCGGCTGAGTTCGTGGCGCAGCTCGGCATCGATCTCCAAGACGAGTCCTGCCCGCCCGAGGTGCAACGCCTCGGGCGCACCATCGTGCGTTGGCGGCATCGGATCGCCGCCTGGCACCAAGCCCGTCACAGCAACGGACCCACCGAGGCCGTCAACAACCTGATCGAGCGCATCAAGCGGGTCGCGTTCGGGATCACGAACTGGACGAACTACCGTCGGGGGCAGACGATCTCACGGAACGATCGGGTCGTAACCGAGAGCGTGGATGATTTCCACCTGCGCCGATTTCCCTTCCGACGAAGCGTGTCGCTTGTCAGAGTCGATATAGCCCTTCTCGTCGGCATCTTCGTCGTGTTCGATGCCGTTGAACCCGTCGTAGAACGACGCTGTCAGAACCCCGTACTCAGCTGCGGCCTCGCGGATCGCCTCCGCCGACGCCTCCCAGCCAGCCGTGCATTCGGCTTCGATGCCGGCTTCGCGCCAGCCGGAGAGCATCCCGCTGAATTCGTCAAACGCTCGGATCACGGTCGGTTGGCCGGAGCGCAGCTCGAAGATCTCGTCGAAGATGTCCCGGAAGACGTCGCCGTACGCCCTGAAGTCAGCCGAGGTGTGGATCTGCGGTGGGTCGCGGCGAGCCCCCGACGTCGCAAGGCATGTCGTCATGTCCTGCGGGGCGGTTCTCGACGGGTTGCCGTACACGACGATGATCTCAGCGTCCGCCACCTCCTGGCGGATCGCCGCGTCACCGCTGATCCGGTCTCGGACCTGCTCGATGGACTGATTCCCGTCCGCATGGTCGTGGACTCGAACAACGACACCCTCAGCTTCTTCGATCCGCTCGGCCCACCCCTCTGCGACGCCCCATCCCATCGAATCGCTGAACCACACCAGATCCCACGCTTCGCCATCGGCGATCGGGTCGTCACTCGTGTCGACTTGGTCGACGGCACCGATCTCGTTCTCGGCAGTTTCGTCGAGGTGTTCGGTGCTGGCTGGCGCCGTCGCGGCGTCATCGCCCGCCGAGTCATCGCCACCGCACGACATGAGCAGCAGTCCGGCCATCGCAATCGAGGCAGCACATCGAGTCACCATGAACTCCTCCTTCTCCTTTCACCTACCCCGAGTCGCCGCTGTCGACAAGGGGAAGAGGTCACGCCGTTCATGGCCGTTGGCGCCTGTCGTGCCGCGAACGCAAGCGGCTGGCTTCCTCCTCGATGATGCCGACGGGCACGTACGTCAGGTTCGCCGTCTCTGCGTACAACCTGCTTCGACGACGTTGGCCGCAAGGTAGGTCCCGTGGATGCTCCCATACCGTTCGAACCGCTCGCTCTCGGCACGACTGGGCTCGGCCGAGAGCGCGAGATCGCGCGGGTGCCAGCAACGTCGCCGGGACGATCGCATGTGCCGGGTCTCGGATGGGTAGACCTCGTTGTGTTCAGCCGAGCCGCGTGAACAGGTACGCGAATGGCGACTTGGTGTATCCGATTCCTCCGCCGGTTTCGTGGAGGAGTTCGATGGAGATGCGCTGTTGCTTCTTGGGGATCAGGTAGGTGCCGAGATCACTGGTGTTGACCTTGTAGTCGCCGTCTCGTGAGGTGATGGTGCCGGCGAGTTCGTAGCGAGGGTCGATGGACGCCATCGCAGCATCGCCATGACTGGGGTTGACGAGCAGAGTGCCGCCGATGCGGAGATGGTGGGTGCAGTGCTCGGACACGAAGCCGGCATAGAGCGACACGAGGAGGTCAAAGTGTTCTTGCGGGAGGTCGAGTTCGTTGGTGTAGTCGGCGTGGACGAAGGTGATCTCGGGGTCGGCCGGGCCGTTGTGAGCGGCCACGATCTCGCGAATGCCATCGGTGTCGGCGAAGAATCTCGGTGCTCGTTTGTCGATGTCGACATAGGTCACCGAGTCGAAGACGAACGAGGGGGCGATGTCGACGTAGCTCCCTGGGTAGAGCACGGTGCTTGCGTCGATGGTTTCACCGACGGCTGCGAAGAGGCGCCTGCGATCGCCGTCGTGTTCGTTCTGCTTGGCCCAAGGTTCGGCGGTCTTCGGGTTCATGCGGTCGATCCAGTTTCCCCGATGAAGCGGCCGGCTTCCTCCGACACCGCCGCATTGCCACGCGGCAGTCGGTCCTCCCATCAGGTTGTCGACTACAACCGTACCGAGCCGGAGCGAGTTGGCCGCTCCACTGAGGTCCGACCTCCTCAGACACGCCCATATCGACAGGCCGGTCCGCAGAATCCAGCAGCGAAAGAACGGCACGTATTCGCTCGCTACTCCTGATCGATATCAGCGAGGACGGCTGCGATGTCTTGAGCATCAGCGAGCAGACGGACGACATCGACGCCATCACCGCTGGCGAAGTAGACCCAGGCGCACGGAAAGTTCGCGATGCGGCGGACACGCAGCCCGTCGATCCCACACACCTCGCCCACCCGCGGCGACCCGGCCTCGGGCATCCGTCCGATCGCATCCAGCGCCGTGATTGCCGCTTCGAAGAATCGTTCGCCGAGGTCGGCGCCACCCTCATCTCGGTAGTAGCGGGATCGTTCGACGAGATCGACTTCGGCCTGCGGGCGAAGAATCGGACGCGTCACGCTTCGGTGCCGAGTGCCCGCTCGCGCAGCTCGGCAATCACGTCATCGGTTGCTTCGCGACCTTCGCCCGTGGCGAGCCCGTCGGCAATGAGATCGCGAAGGCGTTGGGCAGCCTGCTCATGCTGGTCTCGACGAATGAGTTCGCGCAGGTACTCACTCGTGTTGCCGTAGCTGCCTTCGCTAACACGTGCGTCGATGTAGTCGCGCATGTTCTCGGGGAGTGCGAAGCTCATCGTGTTGCGGCTCATGTACCCAGTCTGCTGGTGCTATCAACAGTTGTCAACACCGCTCAGATCAACGGGCTCATGCGAGCGCCCGGCGCGAGAACGGCACTGATGGGCGGGTCGGCGCCACCCGTGCGGCTGACTCTGACCCCAACCGGAAATATCGGGCCAGGCTTCGGCGCGCGAGCACTCGGACTCCGGCGAAGTGTCGGACCTCTTGGCTCGATCGGCCCACCGCAGTGTCTCGTGGAAATCGGCAGGGCGCTTCGGTGAATGTGTCCGGCCGACCTTGAGGTTGTCGACGCGAGACAGCTGCGGAGGCAGGGCGATGATCATCCTGTCCGGTACATCCTTGTGGTGCTGCTGATATCTCCGACCGCTCTGATACCTCAGGCGAGGGTCGAACTGCCGCTGACAGGAGGTCGTAGGAGGGGATTCGATGTATCACGGATGTATCAATCCGGGGTGCACCGGGCTGTGACGAGCTGTCCGGCCAGTGGTCGGATGAGCCTCCGCCAGGGCTGACTGCTCGATCATTCCTCGACGGCTGCTCCGCGACCTGACGGTTGATCTCGTCGCTGAACCGTTCAGCCTTCGGGCCGGCGTTCAACCGGTCGGCCGATTGATCGCTGGAGCCGAGCGACATACCCGTTGCGGAACGCGCCGTTCCGCACTCGGCTTCCGGCGTGATGTGCAGGCGGATCGCAACACTTCGGCGACTGCCGTCGCGCACAGCGGGCCGAGCCACTCGAGCAGTGGGCCGACGACGTCGACGCCGACGATCTGGTCGAGGCGAGGGCTGCAGCGCTTCGGACCATTGCCGAACTCGTGGAGCAGCGAGCTGATGTCGACACGGCGTTGCTCGATGCCATCCGCGATGCGCGCAACGCGGATCGTTTCCGGCCCGATCGGCGGCGCGGGGTATTCGGGCTCTCGACGCCGGAAGCAAACAGCGCTACGGTCGGATGCTCGGGGGGTTGTGGCGGGCCCACAAACAGGAGGTTCACCCATGATGACGATGACTCGACGTCGTCGGCTGTTCGCAGCCGTCGCGGTGTCAGGACTCGCACTGGTCACGCTCGCCGGCCCAGTGTCGGCGAAACCACCGAGCGGCTTCATCACCAGTCAGGTTCCGCAACTCACGATCGACCCGGCGTTGCCATCCGGTGCGTATGTCAAGCCGCTCATCTCGAGTGGTGACGAACTCGGCGGCTTCCTGTTCGAGGGGATCCCCGA
Source organism: Ilumatobacteraceae bacterium (assembly GCA_963710625.1). GTDB lineage: Bacteria > Actinomycetota > Acidimicrobiia > Acidimicrobiales > Ilumatobacteraceae > Sva-07. The sequence continues at coordinate 12,377 of CAVQBG010000002.1, forward strand.
CGGGATCGGCATCCGCCCCGGTGCAGCGAAGAACACGATCGACGTCTATGTCGCTCACGAGCAGTCGACGGTGCCGTTCCGAAACGCTCGCGACTTCGAGGACTCGTCGGTGTCGAAGCTGACGCTCGAGACCAAGGGCGGTGCGCGGCAGGGATCGGTGCTCGATGCGTCCGTCGCGTTGCCGGCGAGCGCAGGGTTTCTGCGCTTCTGCTCGGCGAACATGGCGGGTCCGGCCCAGGGTCTCGACAGCTACGTGTTCTTCACCGGTGAGGAGACCAACGACGTCGTCGATGGTGTGCAGCGCGGCTTTGCGGTCGTGCTCGACACCGACACGGGTGAGTACACCGCGGTGCCTGGCCTCGGCCGGCTCAACCACGAGAACACGATGGTGATCCCGGGCGGTTGGGAGGGGCTGTCGATGCTCACGACCGACGACACGTTCAGCGCCCCGAGTTCGCAGCTCTACATGTACCGTGCCGACGACCAGAGCGCGCTGTTCGCCGACGAGGGGTCGTTGTACGCCTTCCGGGTAACGGGGCGCGACGGTACGCCGCTCGACGACCCGACGGATGCGTTCAACGGGGCCAACGACTACCTCGACCTCTCGATCGGCGAGTCGTTCCAGGGCGAGTTCATCCCGGTGCCACGCGATGTGGCGATCGACGACCAGAACGCGCTCGAGGAATGGTCGAACGACAACAACGTGTTCCAGGCGATCCGCCTCGAGGACCTCACCTACGACAAGAACGATCCCCGAACGGTGTACATCGCCGACACCGGATCGGACCGCGTGGTGCCGAACCCGGCCACTGGTCGCCTTGTTCGTGGCCCCAGTGGAACTGTCGGGTCCGCCGACAACGGCCGGGTCTTCAAGATGGTGTTGAACGCCGACGACCCGACCGTCGTCGACAGCCTCACGATCTTCGCCGACGGCGACGCGGTGGGCTCCGACGTGTACGTCCCGTTCACATCGCCCGACAACCTGGACACCAGCACCAAGAGTCTGATGGTGCAGGAGGACACGAGCGGGGCACAGGTGTTCCAATACCGCTTCGCCAACGGATCGTGGCGCGTGGTCGCGACCGTCGCTGACGCAGCGAGCGAATCGTCGGGCATCGTCGACGCCTCGGCCTGGTTCGGTGGAGGCACGTGGCTGCTCGATGTTCAAGCCCACGGCAGCACCGTCGCCGAGGACACGGACAGCGAGCCTGGCGTGTTGATCAAGCGCGAGGCCGGTCAGCTCCTGCTGATGAAGATTCCAGGGTCCTGACCAAGCTCCGGCGTGCGGGCGGGCGACCCGCCCGCACGCCGGAGGTCAGGCGGTCATGCAATCTCCACTTCGACATGCAGCGTGTCGACAGCCCATGACGCGCATGGCGAGGACGACGCGGTACGCCACCCGTCCGGGATGAGGTCGTCGAGTGTCGGATCCGATCGCCACGCCATCGCACGTGGCAACGTCACTGCGCCAAACAGCGTCCGAGACACCACGATGTCGGCGATCCGGGTCAACTGAGCCCCCATTGCTCACCAGCCGACAACGCGTAGGGTTCAGGTATGTCCGATGGCGATGCATTGCTGGACGCGCTCTATCCGTACCGGTCACGCTTCGAGATGCACCGCACCATTCCGGCGACCGGGGTCGAACGCTCGGTGATCCTCGACGAGCTGACCACGATGGCGTCCGAGGAGGACGCGAAGGGCGATCGGGGTCTCGTGTCGGGGTCGATCTACCACGGCGATCACGACCACTACCACTTCCTCACCGAGGCCTTCGAAGCATTCGCCCATGCCAACGTCCTCCAACGCGACATGTACCCGAGCTCCACCAAGCTGGAGGGCGAGATCGTGTCGATGACCCTCGACCTGCTCCACGGCGACCAGGCCGAGGACGCCTGCGGAGTGATCACGTCGGGCGGGTCCGAGTCGCTGATGACCGCGGTGTACGCATACCGCGAGCGGGGCCGCACCAGAGGTATCACCGAGCCCGAAATGATCTGGCCGATCACCGCACACTGCGCGCTCGACAAGGGCGCGCACTACTTCGGCGTCGAGGTCCTCCATGCGCCCGTCACCGACGACCAGCAGGCCGACGTGGCATGGATCCGCGATCACATCGGACCGAACACCGTGGCGATCGTCGGCTCGGCGGGCACCTACCCCCACGGGGTGATCGACCCGATCGAAGAGATGGGAGCGCTCGCCCTCGAACACGACATCGGCTTCCACGTCGACGGTTGCCTCGGAGCGTTCATCCTCGCCTGGGGTGAGAAGGCCGGGGTCGATGTGCCACCGTTCGACTTCCGTGTCCCGGGTGTCACCTCGCTCTCGGCCGACACCCACAAGTACGGCTACGCCCTCAAGGGAACCTCGGTGCTCATGTACTCCCGGCGGGACCTGCGCGCGCTCCAGTACTTCACCGCGGGCGGCTGGCCGGGCGGCATCTATCTGTCGCCGGGTATGGCGGGAAGCCGCTCGGGTGGCGTGATCGCCGCGACCTGGGCAGCGATGATCAGCCTGGGCCAGTCCGGCTACCTCGAGATCGCCAAGGGCATCTTCGACACCACCGCCAAGCTGGTGGAGGGGATCGGCCGGATCCCTGAGCTGAGGATCCTCGGCAAGCCGTACTTCCTGGTCGCGGTGGCCTCGGCGGGCGCTGACGTGAACATCTACCACGTCAACGACGGCTTGGCCGACCGAGGGTGGCGGATGAACGGCCTGCAGTTCCCCGACGCGTTCCACTTCTGCGTCACCCGGCCCAACACCGCTCCGGGCATCATCGACAAGTACCTCGAGGACCTGGCTGAAGCGGTTGCCGACGCCAAGACGATCCCCGCCGACCAGCCGCCCAAGAGCGGTGCGCTCTACGGCCTGTCGGGGACCGGCCCCGAAGGCGTCAAGGCCGTCGAGGACCTGCTCGCAGGCGCGATCGACGCGTTCTACGACGTTCCCGGAGCTCAACCGGCAGTCGGCTGATGCCAACTTCGGCCACGAGCGCCACCAGGCTCACCGCCCGCGACGACCGGTATGTGCTGGCGGTCGACCTCGGCACCGGTGGGCCCAAGATCGGATTCGTCTCGCTGACGGGCGGCATCGTCCATTGCGAGCACCACCGGCTCGATCCCACGTACCTGCCCGACGGTGGGGTCACCGTCGATGCCGAGGAGTGGTGGACGACCATCATCGGTGCCGCTCGCCGGGCGCTGGCCGACGGGGCGGTCGACCCCACGAAGGTCGTCGCGGTGTCGATGACCGGTCAGTGGGCCACCACGATTCCGGTCGACGAGGCAGGCATTCCCGTCGCACCCGGGCTCAGCTGGATGGACAGCCGCGGCGGCGAGCTGGTTCGTGACCGGCTCGGCGGGCCGGTCGGCGGCTACAAGCCGAGGGCGGTGGCCGAGTTCATCAGACGCTCCGGCGGAGTCCCGTCCCTGGACGGTGCCGACCCCGTCGGTCACCGGCTCTTCTGGAGAAACGCCCGGCCCGACACCTGGCGCGCGGCACGTTGGCTGCTGGAACCGGTCGACTACCTGTCCATGCGCTTCACGGGCATCGCGGCAGCGTCGGCGGTGTCGATGACCGGCACGTGGCTGATCGACACACGAAACCCGCAGAACCTCGCCTACGACTCCACCTTGGTGCGACTCGCCGGTGGCGGGGCCGACAAGCTCCCACCGCTGCAGCCGTTCGGCTCGGTGATGGGAACGGTGCAACCCTCGATCGCAGCAGAACTCGGCATCGGCGACTCGGTCGCCGTGGTCACCGGCTCGCCCGATCTGCACTCGGCGGCGATCGGCTCGGGTGCGGTCCGTGTCGGCGAGGCCCACATGGCACTGAGCACCACCGGCTGGATCAGCGCGCCGATCGAACGCAAGAAGACCGACCTCATCCGCCAGGTGGCGACCGTTCCGGGCATCGACGAGCGGTCGTACCTGGTCGCCAACAACCACGAGACCGCCGGCATGTGCCTGCAGTGGTTCCGCGGCATCCTCGGCGGGCCCGACAGCGAAGTCGACTACGACACGCTCGCGTCGCTGGCAGCATCCTCGGCCCCCGGCGCCGGCGGTGTGATCTTCACGCCCTGGCTGAAGGGGGAGCGCTCACCGGTTGCCGATCGTTCCGCCCGCGCCGGTTTCCACGACATGGGACTCGCCACCACCCGGGCCGACATGATCCGAGCGGTCATGGAAGGGGTTGCCTACAACAACGTGTGGCTCCTGGCCGCCGTCGAGAAGTTCGTCGGCGGGAGGCTCGACAACATTCGCATCATCGGTGGAGGCGCACAGTCCGATCTGTGGTGCCAGATCCACGCCGACACGATGGACCGCACCATCGAACAAGTGGCCGACCCGCTCTACTGCGGCCTGCGCGGTGCCGCCCTGACCGCGGGAATGGCGCTGGGTCGGGTGAGGGCGGACGAACTCCGCGAACTCGTGGCGGTGCAGCGCACGTTCCACCCCGACCCGTCGAACCGTGCCACCTACGACCGGCTCTACGGGGAGTTCCCCGGCCTCTACTCCATGCAGAGGAAGTTCTTCCGCCGACTCAACCGGTGACGGCTCGGCCGGCGGCGTCGACCTCGAACACGGGATACCGGTCGGCTACGGCCGCGAACTCGTCGAGAGGGGCGCCCGCAACCACAGGGATGTGAGGCCGGCCGCCCGGAGCGATCTCGACGTAACGAGCGAGAATCGGAGCACGCCGATCGGCGGGCACCTCCGTCAGATGGACTCGTCGACGCCGCCGGCGTCGCAGCACCGCTTCACCGTTGTTGGCGCGCACGTTGGCGACCCAGTTGCACTCGCCGAGCATCGACACGAGATACCAGCGGCCATCGACATCCGCCATACCCAACGGGAACGACGTGATCTTCCCCGAGATGCGACCGGGCACCTCCAACGTCACCCATCGACGGGGAAACACGCCCGCCGCGAACAGCCGGCCCCAGAACCTGGCGAACCAACGAGCGTCCGCATTCGCCCGCCCACCGTCGTACATCCGACGAGCACGGTCCTCCGAGATCGGCCATCGCGGCACCATCACAACCTCCCGTCGAAGCTTCGCCGGTCGACCGCCCGCTCGGCAAGGAGATCGGCGGTGAAACGACGCCCGAGGCAAGATGGTCCGATGCCCCCACCGGACGGACCACCACCAGCCGTCGGCGCCACACCCGATCGGCCGCTTGCGGGCTTTCGGCACGCGGGCGTTCCCGAGGCGGAGCCGACCGCAGCGCTCGCCGATCGGCGTGGAGCGGTGGCGCAGCTGGGAGACGCGCTGCGCGACCTCACGTCCCTCGCGATCGGCAGCGAGGTCCCGGCCGATGTGCTCCGTTCCGTCGCGGAGGATGCACGCCGGCTGGCCGCGTTGCTCGCCGGGCAACAACGTGGTCTCGACGAGCCGTCGTCGGTCGACGACCTGCACCGGGGCCAGCGGTGGTTCAATCCGGTCGTTGGGGCGGGCAATCCCGTTGCGCCGCCGATGCGCGTCGAGATCGTGGACGGCGCCGCGATCGGCTCGTGCATCCTCGACTGGCGCTACGAGGGGCCGCCCACCTACGCCCACGGCGGAATCAGCGCGTTGCTCCTCGATCAGATCATGGGATACGCGGCTGCGGCGGCCGGCCACCCCGGGGTCACCGGCAGGCTGGAGGTGCGCTACCGCTCGACGGTCCCCCTTGGCCAACCGCTGACGCTGCAGGCCCGGCTGATCGACGTGCTCGGCGTGCGAGCCGCACTCCGGGGCTCGATCAGCCTGGCCTCGACACCGGACGACCCGCTCGTGGAGGCCGAGGGTCGGTTCCTGGCGCTGCGTCAGGAGCAGGCCACCCGGTTGTTCGGCGCTCGCTCGGCGGGCCGCACCGACCAGGTGACCTAAGCCTGTTCAGGCGCACTTGGATCTCTCGTACTGTGGAGGGGAGTACGAAGAACGAAGGGGGACCCGATGACCGATTCGCTCCAGGTGACCGACGGACACGTCGCACCGGCCGGGCTCGATTCCGACACGCTCGTGATGATGCTCGACGCGCTCGGGGAGTTCGTCGGCCACGCGCTCCCCGCCAAGCTGCAACTCGAGCTCGACCACGAAGACACCTGTCCCGAGGACATCGTGCGCGCCATGAGCGACCCGAACCAGCTCGGTGTGCAGCTGGTGTTCGTTCCCGAGGTGTACGGCGGCATGGACGGCGGGGCGTTCGACTCCTACCGCGTCTGCGAGGTGATGGCGCGCCACGACATCGGACTCGCCACGGCCGTGTTCGCCACGTTCCTCGGCAGCGACCCGATCCTCTTCGGCGGCACCGTGGAGCAGAAGCAGCGCTGGCTCGGTGCGATCGCCGAGCAGGGCCTGGTGTTCGCCTACGGGGCGACCGAGCCCGACGCGGGCAGCGACCTCGGCGCGATGAAGACCACCGCCGTGCGGATCGAGGACGACGGTGTCGTCACCGGCTACCGCATCACCGGCCGAAAGCAGTGGATCTCCAACGGATCGATTGCCGATGTCACCACGATCCTCGCCCGCACGCCAGACGGACCGTCCTGGTTCGTCGTGCCGAAGGAGACGCCGGGGCTGACCGCCGCGCATCCGGAGGACAAGCACGGCCTGCGTCTGTCGAACACGGCTGCGCTGTTCCTCGACGACGTCGAGGTGCCCGCGGACCACCTGATCGGCGAGGTCGAGGGCAAAGGGCTGATCCAGGCCCAGCAGGTGTTCGGGTACACCCGCGTGATGGTCGCGGCCTTCGGTCTCGGCGGCGGCTGGGAGGCCCTCGACCGGGCGATCGAGTACTCGCTCGAGCGTCAGCAGGGTGGTGCGCCGCTCGCCGAGAAGCAGGGGTTCACCCACAAGCTGATCGTGCCCCACGCCGTGCGGCTCGAGGCCGCCCGCAGCTACATCGAGGACACTGCCGACAAGATCGATCGCGGCCTCGGCGAGAACGGGGCGATGAACACCGAAGGTGCGATCGCCAAGCTGATGGCCACCGAGGCCGGCAATGCCGCCGCCGACGCGGCGATCCAGGCGCACGGCGGCTACGGCTACACCCGCGAGTACGTCGTCGAGAAGATCAAGCGTGACGTCAGGATCACCACGATCTACGAGGGCACCTCGGAGATCATGGAGATGACGATCGCCCGTGATCGCTGGCAACAGCACCTCAAGACGAGCGGCGCCTACTATCGCGACCGCGCCGCGGAGTTGACCCGCCTGCAGGCCACACACCCGACGGTCGGCGCCGGTCACGCCGCGCTCGCCATGCAGGCGCTGGCCGCAGTGCTCGAGGCCTGTCGTGTCGCCCGTCTGACGCGCAACCAGCACATCCTGTTCCGCCTCGGGGAGTTGATCACCCACGCCGAGTGCGCCGAGGCATTCGCACAGCGAGCAGCAGTGGCCCTCGACGGCAACCGCCACGAGAAGAGTCCGGATCGTTTCGATGGAGCCGCACTGGCAGCAATGAGCCGCGTGTTCGCTCGCGAAGCTGCCCAGAAGGTCGGCCAGGAAGGTGTGCGCTGGGTGGCCGGTTCGATCGACGCCGGCAGCGCCGACGTCGCTCCGCTGCTGGCCACGATTCCTCACGACGCCATTCGCGCCTCGCAGTCCGGCTTGCTCGCCGACATGGACGACGTTGCCGACGTGCTGTACGGCCGCACTGCGTGATGCCGAACCCCCTCCGTTCCCGCCTCCCGTCCCGCCCGCCGACGCAGGCCGACCTCCGTTGCCCAGGAGCACTTCACGATGTCTGACACCTCTGCCACGCCCAGCTCACCGATCGCCGTGGTCGGCCTCGGCGCGATCATGCCCGACGCACCCGATGCCGACACCTTCTGGGCGAACATCACCGGCGGCCGGTACTCGATCAGCGACGTCCCCCAGGAGCGGTGGGACCCGGCGCTGTACTTCTCGCCCGACCACGACGAACCTGACAAGACCTACTCCAAGATCGGAGGCTGGGTGCGCGACTTCCCGTGGGATCCGATCCGCTGGAAGCTGCCGATCCCGCCGAAGGTCGCCGACCAGATGGACGACGGTCAGCGGTGGGCGATCGCTGCGGCGCGCGCTGCGCTCGTCGATGCGGGTTGGCCCGACTGGAACACCGATCCCGACAACGTCGCCGTGATCATCGGCAACGCGATCGGTGGCGAGAAGCACTACAAGACCAACATGCGCATCGAGCTGCCCGAGGTGCTGCGTGATCTGCAGGACGCCGAGTCGTTCGCCGCGCTGTCCAGCGAGCAGCGTGAGCACATCCTCGACGAGACCCGGTCGCACTTCCTCGCTCACTACGGCGAGATCAACGAGGACACGATGCCCGGTGAGTTGGCCAACGTGATGGCCGGCCGGATCGCCAACCTGTTCGACTTCCGCGGCCCCAACTTCACCACCGACGCGGCGTGCGCGTCGGGGTTGGCGGCGATGAGCGTCGCTGTCGACGGGCTGGTCGATCACCGCTTCGACGCTGCGATCACCGGTGGCATCGACCACAACATGGGCGTCGCCGCGTTCGTGAAGTTCTGCAAGATCGGCGCGCTGTCCGCGACCGGTACCCGACCGTTCGATGCCGGCGCCGACGGGTTCGTGATGGGGGAGGGCGCTGCGCTGTTCGTGCTCAAGCGGCTGGAAGACGCCGAGCGTGACGGCGACAGGATCTACGCCGTCATCCTCGGCATCGCCGGATCGAGCGACGGCAAGGGCAAGGGAATCACCGCGCCCAATCCGATCGGTCAGCGTCTCGCCGTCGAGCGAGCATGGCGCGCCGCCGGTGAGGATCCCGGAACCGTCGACGCGATCGAGGCGCACGGCACCTCGACCCGCGTCGGTGATGCGACCGAACTCCAGAGCCTCACCGACGTGTTCGGTGCGGCCGGGGCGGGACCGCGGAGCATCGCGCTCGGTTCGGTGAAGTCGAACATCGGGCACCTCAAGGCGGCGGCGGGTGCGGCCGGGATGTTCAAGATGGTGCGCAGCCTGCACGACAAGCAGCTCGCACCGAGCCTCAACTTCAACGATCCCAACCCGAACGTCGACTGGGACACCTCGCCGTTCGTCGTGAACACCGCCCTGCGCGACTGGCCGGTACCCCCGAGCGGTGTGCGGCGCGGCGGCGTGAGCGCGTTCGGCTTCGGCGGGACCAACTTCCACGTCGTGCTCGAAGAACACGTCCCCGGTCGGCACAAGCCACCGGCCCGGACGTTCGCCGGGGCGTCCGTCGGACAGGCCGCCTCGGTGACCCCCGTGCGGGAGACCGGAACCGGTTCGGTCGGCGGCACGGTCGATCCGGCCAAGCCGCCCCTGCGCGGGGCGCTCGTGCTCGGTGCGCGCGATGACGCCGACCTGCTCGCCCAGGTGCAGCGGGCCCTCGCCGATGCCCAGGCCGGTCGAGCACCGGCGCCCGCCCGGCCCGACCCGGCGGTCGGCCACGCTGCCCGCCGCATCGCCGTCGACTTCGCCGATGCAGCCGACCTCGCCACCAAGCTCGAGAAGGCGAGCAAGGCCCTGGCCAGCAACAACCCGGCGATGTTCCGGATGCTCCGGCAGCAGGGCGTGTTCTTCGGAGGCGGTCCGGCCCCAATAGTGGCGTTCCTCTACACCGGCCAGGGGTCGCAGTACGTCAACATGCTGCAGGGCCTGCGGGCCAGCGAACCGATCGTCGACGACACGTTCCGTGAGGCGGACGAGGTGATGACGCCGCTGCTCGGGCGCCCGCTCACCTCGTACATCTTCGTCGACGGCGACGACTCCACCGCCGTCGCACAACTGGAGCAGCAGCTGCTGCAGACCGAGATCACCCAACCGGCCGTGCTCGCCACCGACTCGAGCATCAGCCGACTCCTCGGTGCCTACGGCATGCATCCCGACATGGTGATGGGGCACAGCCTCGGCGAGTACGGTGCCCTGATCGCCGCCGGCTCGCTCACGTTCGCCGCTGCGCTCGAGGCAGTCAGCGCCCGCGGCAGCGAGATGGCCCGGCTGTCGGTCGCGGACAACGGTGCGATGGCGGCCGTGTTCGGGCCGCTCACCGAGATCGAGCGGATCGTCGACGCCACGCCCGGCTATGCCGTTGTCGCGAACATCAACTCGAACAACCAGGCGGTCGTCGGCGGGGCGACCGATGCGGTCCTGGCCGCGATCGATTCGTTCATCGCCGCGGGCATGCAGGCGGTTCGCATCCCGGTCAGTCATGCGTTCCACACCACGATCGTCGCTCCGGCCTCGGTGCCGTTGGTGGCGACGTTGGAGCGACTCGACGTCCAGCCGCCGCGGATCCCGCTGGTCGCCAACGTGACCGGCGAGTTCTACCCGTCGGACGCGACGAGCGAGACGATGTGCGACTACCTCGGGCGCCAGGTCGCATCGCCCGTGCAGTTCGTCAAGGGGCTCCACACGCTCTACGACGCCGGCGCTCGCGTCTTCGTCGAAGTCGGCCCGAAACGAGCGCTGCACGGCTTCGTCGAAGACGTGCTCGGCGAACACGACGACGTCCTGTCGCTGTACACCAATCACCCCAAGCTGGGCGATGCGGTGTCGATCAACCAGGCACTGTGCGGCCTGTGGGCCGCCGGCGTCGGCTTCGAGGCTCCAGCGGTCACCGCGGCACCCGCAGCACCGGCAACGCCTGCAGCGACGACCACGGTTGCGCCGCCGCCCGCCGCGGCAGCGGCGTCGCCCGACGATCGCATCATGCAACTGGGGCAGCTGTTCGCCGGCGTGATCGAGGAGGGGCTGCGGATCTACGGAGCCGAACCGGCGACGCCGACTGCGTCGGCACCCGCAGCGACATCGGCCGCGTCCGGTGGACGCGTCGACGCCGAGCCGGTGGTCGTCACCGGCGCCGCACTCGGCCTCCCGGGGGTCGAGCAGACCTTCGACGACGCCAACATCGCCCGGATTCTCGCCGGCCAGCAGTTCATCGACGCGCTCCCCGATGCGGCGCGGGCGCGCATGGCCGACATGCACATCACCCGGCTGGTCAAGAGCGAGTCCGGTGGTGCGAGCTTCGAGACCATCGACGATCCCGCCGAGGTCATCAAGCTCGCCGGCCGCCATGCGCCGCTCGACATCGTCGAGCAGTTCGCGGTCGACACCGCCCGCGACGAGGCGCTCGACAACACGACCCGTCTGGCGATCGGCGCCGGATTCGATGCGCTGCGCGACGCCGGAATTCCGCTGGTGATGCGCTACAAGACCACCACCCTCGGAACCCAGCTGCCCGATCGCTGGGGACTGCCTGACGCGCTCCGTGACGACACCGGGGTGATCTTTGCGAGCGCCTTCCCCGGCTACGACCGCTTCGCAGAGGACATCGAGGCCTACACCGCCGACCGCTCGCGGCGTGAGCACCTGCTCGCCCTCGAGGGCGTGCGGGCCCGGATGGACGGCACCGAGCCGGCCGCCGCCGAGGTCGATCGCCTGATCGCCAACCTCCGCGCCGAGATGGAGGCGCACCCGTACGGCTTCGACCGTCGGTTCCTGTTCCGCGTGCTCTCGATGGGTCACTCGCAGTTCGCCGAGATCATCGGGGCCCGCGGGCCGAACACCCAGGTCAACGCCGCCTGCGCCTCGACGACCCAGGCGATCTCACTCGCCGAGGACTGGATCCGCGCCGGTCGTTGCCGCCGCGTGGTGGTCGTGTCGGCCGACGACGCCACCGCCGACTCGCTGATGCCCTGGATCGCCAGTGGCTTCCTCGCCAGCGGCGCCGCGGCCACCGACGAACACGTCGAGGACGCGGCGACGCCGTTCGACCGTCGGCGCCACGGGATGATCGTCGGCATGGGCGCAGCTGCGCTCGTGGTCGAGTCGGCCGCGGCCGCACGCGAGCGCGGGCTGCAGCCGATCTGCGAGGTGCTCGGTGCGATCACCGCCAACTCGGCGTTCCACGGCACCCGTCTCGACGTCGAGCACATCGGCGCGGTGATGGAGGCGGTCATCGAACAGGCGGAGTCCCGTGGTGTCCGCCGCAGCGAGATCGCCGGCGAAGCGATGTTCGTCTCCCACGAGACCTACACGCCCGCCCGTGGTGGGTCGGCGGCCGCCGAGATCAACGCACTCCGCCGGGTGTTCGGCCCCGACGCCGACCGGGTCGTGATCACCAACACCAAGGGCTTCACCGGCCACGCCATGGGAGCCGGGATCGAAGACGTCGTCGCCGTCAAGGCGCTCGAGACGGGGATCGTGCCACCCGTGCCGAACTACCGCGAACCCGATCCCGACCTCGGCGATCTCAACCTGTCGCGAGGTGGCGCCCACCCGGTGCGCTACGCGCTTCGATTGGCAGCGGGCTTCGGCTCTCAGGTGGCGATGGCGCTGCTGCGGTGGACGCCGGTGGCGGACGGCCAGCACCGTGCGCCCGACCAACTCGGCTACGCCTACCGCATCGTCGACCGCCGCCGCCTGGCAGCGCTGGCTCGACCTGCTCGCCGGCCACGACGGCGCGCACCTCGAGACCGACCACCGCCGCCTGCGGGTGGTCGACGTCGGCGCGCCCGCCACGTCGCAGCACGACTCGGCAGTGCCGGTGCCCTACGCCGGCCAACTCGGCGCGTCGGCGCCCCGGACACCCCCGGCCGCACCCGCCCCGACCACCCCGGCACCCCCACCCGCTCCTGCAGCGCCCGTTCCCGCGGCGCCGGCTCCAGCGGCCGTCGCACCGGCAGCCGCCGTCGCTGCCCCCACCGTCGCGGCACCCGCCATCGATGAGGTGCTTGCCCAGGTGACTGCGGTGGTGGCGGAGATGACTGGGTATCCGACTGATCTGTTGGAGCCTGATCTGGATCTGGAGGCGGATCTCGGTGTCGACACGGTGAAGCAGGCGGAGGTGTTTGCTGCGGTTCGGACCCATTACGAGCTCGAGCGTGACGACAATCTTCAGCTTCGGGACTTCCCGACGCTCCGTCACGTTGCCGACTGGGTCCGTGCCCGCGCCGGGCTCGACCCCGCCCAACCCGCCGCTGCCGAAGCACCTGCACCTGCACCTGGAGCAACAGCGACCGCACCTGCAGCTGATGAGGTGCTTGCCCAGGTGACTGCGGTGGTGGCGGAGATGACTGGGTATCCGACTGATCTGTTGGAGCCTGATCTGGATCTGGAGGCGGATCTCGGTGTCGACACGGTGAAGCAGGCGGAGGTGTTTGCTGCGGTTCGGACCCATTACGAGCTCGAGCGTGACGACAATCTTCAGCTTCGGGACTTCCCGACGCTCCGTCACGTTGCCGACTGGGTCCGTGCCCGCGCCGGCCTCGACCCCGCTCCCGATGCGGTCGCCACGGCCGCCGCGCCCGCGCCGGCAGTGGTCGCTGTGTCTGCGGTGGCGGTCGATGAGGTGCTTGCCCAGGTGACTGCGGTGGTGGCGGAGATGACTGGGTATCCGACTGATCTGTTGGAGCCTGATCTGGATCTGGAGGCGGATCTCGGTGTCGACACGGTGAAGCAGGCCGAGGTGTTTGCTGCGGTTCGGACCCATTACGAGCTCGAGCGTGACGACAATCTTCAGCTTCGGGACTTCCCGACGCTCCGTCACGTTGCCGACTGGGTCCGTGCCCGCGCCGGGCTCGACCCCGCCCAACCCGCCGCTGCCGAAGCACCTGCACCTGCACCTGGAGCAACAGCGACCGCACCTGCAGCTGATGAGGTGCTTGCCCAGGTGACTGCGGTGGTGGCGGAGATGACTGGGTATCCGACTGATCTGTTGGAGCCTGATCTGGATCTGGAGGCGGATCTCGGTGTCGACACGGTGAAGCAGGCGGAGGTGTTTGCTGCGGTTCGGACCCATTACGAGCTCGAGCGTGACGACAATCTTCAGCTTCGGGACTTCCCGACGCTCCGCCACGTTGCCGACTGGGTCCGTGCCCGCGCCGGCCTCGACACGCCGTCACCCGCCCCAGGAACAACCTCGCCCGCGCCCGCAACCGCGGCAGCACCGGCGGCGCCGAGTGTCGTCCACGGCGACTTCGATGCCGTCGATGCACTGCCTCGCCGGATCCCTGTCCCTGCGCTGCGGCCGCCGGTGACGGACTGCCTGCCGACCGGCGTCGAACTCGACGGCGCCCGTGTCGTCGTCATGCTCGACGAGGGCGGAGTCGGCGAGGCGCTGGTGAAACTGCTGGACAAGGCCGGGGCCGACGTGCTCACGCTGGAGCCCGGCATGGCGACCGATGCGATGCTGGCCCAGGTCGAGGCCTGGCACGCCGACACGCCGATCACCGGCGTGTACTGGCTCCCGGCCCTCGATGACGACGGCGACCTCGCCGAGTACGACCTGGCCACCTGGCGCGAGGCGCTGCGCCGCCGGGTGAAGACGCTGTACGCCACGATGCGCTGCCTGTACGACGCGAGCCCGTTCCTCGTGTCGGCGACCCGCCTCGGTGGCTACCACGGCTACGACGCCGACGGTGCCAGCAACCCGCTCGGCGGCCCGGTCGCCGGCTTCACCAAGTCGTACCGCAAGGAGCGTCCGGAGGCGTTGGTGAAGGCGGTCGACCTCGCTCCGAGCCGCAAGACGTCGGCGATCGCCGCACAGTTGATCGAAGAGACCCTGTTCGACCCGGGCTGCGTCGAGATCGGGCGGGTCGGCGACCGGCGCTTCGGCGTGGCGTTCGTCAGGGCGCCGTTCCCGCAACGATCCGACGACGGCGAACCGATCCCCGGTTCGGGCATGGCGCTCGATCACGACTCAGTCGTCGTGGTCACCGGCGCGGCGGGCAGCATCGTGTCGGCGATCACCGCCGACCTCGCCGCCGCCGCGGGTGGCACATTCCACCTGCTCGACCTCACCCCGACCCCCGATCCCGCCGACCCCGACCTCGAGGCGTTCCGTGGCGACCGCGACGGTCTGAAGGTCACGATCGCCGAGCGGATGAAGGCGGCAGGTGACCACCCGACGCCGGTGACGATCGAGCGCGAACTCGCACGCTTCGAGCGTCTCAACGCCGCACTGACCGCGATCCAGTCCGTGCAGGCCGCTGGTGGGACCGTGCACTACCACTCGGTCGACCTCACCGACGCCGATGCCGTCGCCGCAGCGATCGACGACGTGCGCCGCCTGAGCGGCCGTATCGACGTGCTGCTCCACGCCGCGGGCCTGGAGATCAGCCGCAACCTGCCCGACAAGGAACCGCGCGAGTACGACCTCGTCTTCGACGTCAAGAGCGACGGCTGGTTCAACGTGTTCCATGCCGCTCAGGACATGGAGATCGGTGCGACCGTGGTCTTCTCGTCGGTTGCCGGACGGTTCGGCAACCAGGGCCAGACCGACTACTCGGCCGCGAACGACCTCCTGTGCAAGATCACCAGCAACTTCCGCCGCAGCCGGCCGGAGACCCGCGGGCTGGCGTTGGACTGGACGGCGTGGGGTGGCATCGGCATGGCGACCCGTGGATCGATCCCCAAGATCATGGAGATGGCCGGAGTGCAGATGTTGCCTCCCGAGGCGGGGGTCGCCTGGATCCGCCGCGAGCTGGTGTCGAGCGAATACGCGGGCGAGGTGATCGTTGCCGGAGCGCTCGGCATGATGGCGACCGAGTACGACGATCGCGGCGGTGTCGATCTGGCCTCCGTGGTCGGCGACGAGGCCGACCACGGCCCGATGATCGGGCACGCCACGGTCAGTGTCCACCACGGCGTCATCGTCGAGACGACACTGGATCCGCTGCAGCAACCGTTCCTCGACGATCACCGCATCGACGGCACGCCGGTGCTGCCAGGCGTGATGGGGATGGAGGCGTTCGCCGAGACCGCACGGCTGTTGGCGCCCGACCACCACGTGCTGGGGGTGGAGGACGTCACGTTCGCCGCGCCACTGAAGTTCTATCGCGACGAACCTCGCACGCTGACCGTTCAGGCGGTGCTCACCCCTGACGGCGACGATCTCGTGGCGCACTGCACGCTCAGCGCCGAGCGCCAGTTGCCCGGACAGGACCATCCGCAACGAACGGTGCACTTCACCGGACGCGTGCGGCTGGGCACCGAGGCCCTGGCAACGGAGCGGATCGAGCCGCCAGGCGATCCCAGCGGATCGACCCTCGATGCCGAGCGCGTCTACTCCTTCTACTTCCACGGCCCGGCGTACCAGGTGGTGTCTGCGGCGTGGAGGAACCAGGACACCTCCGTAGCGACGCTGATGGATCCCCTGCCTGCCAACCACACGCCCACCGAACAGCCGCTCTCCACGGCGCCGAGGCTGATCGAGCTGTGCTTCCAGACCGCCGGTCTCTGGCAGGCAGGTCTCGAGGACCGGTTGGCGTTGCCGATGCGGGTGGGCAGGGCGCGCTGGTACCCCACGCCGGAAACGGATGGTCCGTTGCGTGCGGTCGCCCACGAGACGTCGGCCGGGGTGTTCGACTGCGTCGTGGTCGATTCCTCGGGGACGGTCGTGGCGCGGCTCGACCGCTACGAGACGATCCCGTTGCCGGCGCCGATTCCCGAATCGGTCGCCGCCGCACTCCACGCCACCTACCGGCAGTGAGCGAGGTGCAAGGGACGTGACTCCCACCGTGACGGTCCAGCGGCTCGGCCTGATCGATTCTGGCGAGACCGCAGTACGCGTGCTGAACGCCGTCGGTGGACTCAACGACGCCGGCGATGCCGCACCGATCACGACCGTGCTGTTCCACGACGAACCGGATCCGCAACCGTGGTTCGGCCGCGAGGCCGACGAGGTGCGACCGCTCTGCGCCGACGTCGAGCATCGCTCGATCGACGATGTCGTCGCGTGTCTCCGCGCAGCCGACGTCGACACGCTGTGGCTCGGCGCATGGCCGGACGAGGAGCGTGCGGACCTGATCGCGGCGTGTGCTGCTGCCGACATCGGCGTCGTCGGGCCGGACGCCGACACCGTCCGCCGGCTGGCGGATCCGGCCCAGTTCCCGGGGATCGGCGGTCGCTCCGCGCTGCTCGACGGCCGCCCGCTCCGCCGGGTGGAGGTCGACATCCTGGTCGATGACCGCGGCACGGTCTGGAACCTCGGCGGTCGCGACGTGAGCGTGCGGCGACGCCACCACTCGTTGGTCGCCGAGGCTCCGTGCGCTGCGGTCTCCGACGAGTTGGCGACCGCGATCTGCGCCGCCGCGTCCGATCTGGCCCGACACGTCGGGTACCGGGGCGCCGGCATGGTCACCGTCGTCCACGACCACACCGACTTCGCCATCACCGCGGTCGACTGTGTTGCGCCGCCTGACCACGCCACCTCCGAGGAGCGATCGGGAGCGAGCTTCATCGGCTGGCGCCTGCGGGTGCATCGCGGCGAAGCGCTGCCGGCACAGGAGCCTGCCGCCGACGGCGTCGCCATGGAGGTCCGGCTGCTCGCAGAGGATCCCGACGACGGATTCGCCGTCAGCTCGGGCCGCGTCGCGCTGCTGTCGTTCCCCGTCGGTACCGGCGTGCGAGTCGACGCCAACCGACGTGCCGGTGACCGAGTCGACGAGAGCGACTCGCTGCTCGCCATCATCACCGCGTGGGGACCCGACCGACCGGTCGCCCTGACCCGGATCCGCCGGGCCCTCGAGCGCACCGCGGTGGTGATCGAGGGTGGCACGACGAACCTCTCGTTCCTGCTGGCCCTCCTCGACAACGAGCAGTTCCAGCGCGACGAGGTCGACCACCGGTGGCTCGACCGGATGATCGCCGAGCGCCCATCGCCCGAGCCGGATCCGTTGGTGCTGCTGGCCGCCGCCGTCGAGGCGTACGAGGCCGATCGACGCCGCGCCCAGGAGGCGTTCTACGCCTCGGCCGAGCGTGGCCGTCCGCAGCAGCCGGAGGAGGTGGGGGCGGGCATCGAGCTCGGATACCTCGGCGAGTCGTACCGGCTCGACGTCGATTGCGTCGGCCCGCGCACCTACTCCGTGCGCTCGGGCCGCACGGTTGCCGACGTCACGGTCGACCGCCTCAACGACTACGAACGCCGCCTCACCTGTGCCGGGCGCCGCCATCGGATGGTCGTGTCGTCGACCGAGTTCGGATTCCGTCTGCAGGTCGGCCACGCCTCGCACGTGATCCAGCGCGAGGACGGCGTCCTCGTGCGCGCCGGCTGGCCGGCGCTGATCGTGAGCACCCTGGTCCAGCCGGGTGATGTCGTCGCCGAGGGTCAGCCGATCGCCGTGCTCGAGTCGATGAAGATGGAGACGACCGTCGAGGCGCCGTTCGCGGGAGTGGTGCTCGACATCCTCGTCACCGCCAACAGCCAGGTCGAACGCGGCGCAGCGTTGCTCCGGTTGCGACCGCAGGTCTCCAAGGTCGTTCGTCCGGCCGGTCGACGCCTCGACCTCGGCGGGTTCGAGCGGACGATCGACTTCTCCCGCAAGCCGTGCGATCGTGTGTACGAGCCGCTCGGCGACTATCTCCTCGGCTACGACCTCGCCCCCGCCGAGCTGCGCAGACTGCTCACCGAGCAGCGTCGCCTGGCAGAGATCGCCGACGCCGCCGACGCATCGCTCATCGCCTGCGAGGACGGCCTGCTCGACATCTTCGCGGAACTCGGTTCGCTGTACCGACCGCAGACCGAGACGGAACACGACGACCTCGCACCGAGCACCGAGAACACGCAGGAGTACCTGGTGTCGTTCCTCCAGTGGCTCGACGCCGACCGCGCCGGGCTCCCCGAGGAGTACCGCGCCCGGCTCGAGCGGGCACTCGACCGGTTCGGCGTGCGGGGTCTGGGTCAATCGCCCGAACTCGAGGCCGCATTGATGTGGTTGTTCCGCTCGTTCTCCCGACTGAGCGAGCTGAGCCCGGTCGTGCTGGCGATCCTCGAACGTCGCCTCGCCCACCGCGACGCGTTGCAGTCGTCGGCCGACGCCGAGATGCGCGCCCGGCTCGATCGGCTCGCGACCGCCACCCAGGGACGCCAACAGCCGGTCGCCGATCTGGCCCGCGACGTTCGGTTCCACTACTTCGACGAGCCTCCGATCGAGGCCGCGGCGGCCGAGTTGTACGGCGAGATGGCCGATCACCTCGAGTACCTCGCCGCACATGGCGACGCCGCGGACCGTGAGGAGCGGATCGCCCGGCTGGTGTGGTGCCCCTACCCGATGCGATCGAGGCTCCTCGCGTCGTGGACGGATGCAGGCGCGGAGGTTGCACCCACACTGCGCCGGCTCGTGCTCGAGGTCCACCTGCGCCGCTTCTACCGGACGCGCGAGATCGGCGTCATCACCACCGAGGAGCACGACGGGTTCCTGGTCGCCGCAGTCGACTACGGCCACCACGACGACCCGGTGCACGTCGTGGCGGGCTACCTGCCGCTCGACGAACTGCCGGAATGGGCGACTGCGATCGCCGCCCACCTTGCGGTGGTGCGTCCCGATGACGTGGTCGTGGTCGATCTCGTCACGTGGAGCGACACAGATCGCCACGACATCGCCGAGACGGCCTCCGAGGTCGGCGGTCTGCTGGCGTCGTGCGACTTCGGGCGGCGCATACATCGCGTCAACGTCACCGTCAGCACCTCACCTGCGCCCGATGCCCAACGGCGCCGAGCGCACAGCGTGTCGTTCCTCGGCGACGACGGGTCGTTCACCGAGGAGCTGCTGTACCGCGACCTGCACCCGATGCTCGCCGAGCGTCTGGAGATCTGGCGACTCTCGAACTTCCGTCTCGAGCGCCGCCCGTCGCCCGAGGACGTCTACCTGTTCGACGGTGTCGCCCACGACAACCCACAGGATCACCGGCTGTTCGCCCTCGCCGAGATCCGCGGGCTGACCCCGGTGCGCGACCCGGCGACCGGTGCAACGACCTATCCGCGATTGGAGCGCGTCGGCCTGCTGGCGATGGCGGCGATGCGCTCCGACCTGACGCGGTACACCCCGCGTGACCGTCCGGTCGCGAACCGCCTCGTGCTCGACGTCCAGGCTCCATGGACACTGCCGCTCGACGAGTCGAATGCTCTCGCGCGGCGGTTCGCCCCGCTGGCGGCGCGCGTCGGATTGGAGAAGGTCGTCCTCAAGGTCCGGATTCCCGACGAGTCGCAGCCGGAGGGACTGCGGCACGCGGTGCTGCACATCGAGGACGTCGGACACGGCCTGCTCGTGCGCGAAGAGCGCGCCGGAGATCAGCCGGTGAGGCCCTTGGGGGCGTACCAGCAGAAGGTGCTCACCGCCGCCCGGTTCGGTTCGCCGTATCCGTACGAGATCGTGCGGCTGTTCACCCAACGCCCGTCGGCTCCCGGCCTGCCATCCGATTCCTTCGACGAACTCGATCTCGACGCCAACGACCGGCTCGTGCCGGTCCACCGCGAGCCGGGCGGCAACAGTGCGCACATCGTCGTCGGGCTGCTGACGAACCATTCGACGGTGGTGCCCGAGGGGATGCAGCGGGTCGCGCTGCTGTCCGACCCGACCCAGGGTCTCGGCAACCTCGCCGAACCCGAGTGCCGCCGGGTCAACGCGGCGCTCGCCTACGCACTCGAACACCGCCTGCCGGTCGAGTGGTTCGCGGTGTCGAGCGGAGCGCTGATCGCGATGGACTCGGGCACCGAGAACATGGACTGGATCGCGCTCACTCTGCGACGTCTGATCGAGTTCACCCAGGCCGGCGGCGAGATCAACATCGTGGTCACCGGCATCAACGTCGGGGGGCAGCCGTACTGGAACGCGGAAGCAACGATGCTCACCCACACCAAGGGGATCCTCGTGATGACCCCGTCGTCCACGATGGTCCTCACCGGCAAACAGGCCCTCGACTTCTCCGGGGCGGTCAGCGCGGAGGACAACTTCGGGATCGGCGGCTACCACCGGGTGATGGGTCCGAACGGCCAGGCCCAGTACTGGGCGCCGTCGTTCGCCGAGGCCTGTGCGTTGCTGCTGCGCCACTACGAGCTCACCTACGTCGTCCCGGGCGAACGCTTCCCGCGGCGCCGACCCACCGCCGACCCGATCGATCGCGACGTGCGCGCCAGCGGTCATGCGGCGCTGGCGAACTGCCCGTTCAGCACCGTCGGCGACGTGTTCTCCGCCGAGCTGAACCCCGAACGCAAGCAACCCTTCGACATGCGCTCGATCATGCGGGCGGTCGCCGACACCGACTCCCCGCCGCTCGAACGGTGGAAGGACCTGCGCGATGGCGACACCTCGATCGTGTGGGACACCACGGTCGGTGGGATCCCCGTCAGCCTCCTCGGCATCGAGTCGCACACCGTCGGACGGCAGGGATACGTACCGTCGGACGGCCCGCCGGCATGGACGTCCGGCACGCTGTTCCCGCACTCGTCACGCAAGACGGCTCGGGCGATCAACGCCGCCAGCGGCAACCGACCGCTGGTCGTGCTCGCCAACTTGTCCGGCTTCGACGGCTCGCCCGAGTCGATGCGTCGGCGCCAGCTCGAGTTCGGCGCCGAGATCGGACGGGCGGTCACCAACTTCGACGGCCCGATCGTGTTCGTCGTCGTCTCGCGCTACCACGGTGGCGCGTTCGTGGTGTTCAGCAAGGCACTCAACGAGGAGATGGAGATCGCCGCCGTCGAGGGATCGTACGCCTCGGTGATCGGCGGTGCCCCGGCGGCGGCCACCGTGTTCGCCCGCGAGGTCAAGCAGCGCACCGAGCGCGACCCGCAGGTCCGCGAGGCGCGCGAGGCCGCTGCGTCGGCCAGCGGCACCGACGCGGCACTGCGGCGCACCGAGTTGGCCAAGATCACCGACCAGGTGCGATCGGAGAAGCTCGGTGAGGTCGCCGACGAGTTCGACGGCATCCACACGATCGAGCGGGCACTGCGCGTCGGATCCGTCGATCGCATCATCGCCGCCGCCGATCTCCGGCCGTACGTGGTCGACGCCCTCGAGCGCGGCATGGCGCGCCACGGCGTGACCGCCTGAGCGATCGCTGCGTCGACCGGACCTCAGCAGGTCGGGCGGTCGACCCAGGAGTGCACCGGTGCGGCGGCCGCGAGGCTGGAGCCGGTCGGCAGCAGCTCGGGCGGCTCACGGTGCGCGTCGCAGGCGATCGTCAGCACGAAGACGCCGTCGCGTCGCCACCACCCGGGCATCGGACCGGCGGCTCCGTGCACGTTCATCGGGGCCCATCCGTCCGGCCTGCGCTCGCCGTGGAGCTGCACCTCGACCGTCCTCGTGTCGACGCGCAGTCCGACTTGCTGCACTTTGAGGGCCGCCTCCTTCGCCGACCAGATCAGGTTCGCCGCCTCGTGCCGCTGGTCGAGGTCCGTCAATCCGCGTACGTGCTCGAGTTCTGCCGAGGTGAAGAAGTCGGTGACGAACCCGTCGCTGCGCGGTTCGACCACCTCGAGGTCGATCCCGAGCGTTCCGGATCTGGCACTCCCCGGTGGCCCGACGAGGCACACGGCCCACCCGGCGCGGTCGCTCATCGACACATCGACCTCCGCCGCCCGCCCGTCGAGGTGGACGTACGGCGCGCCGCTGGGTCGGTGCTGCACCTCGATCCGTGCGAGCGACGCCGGCGTGCGATCGATGTCCAGCACGGTGGCGATCGCCTGCTTCGCGGTCCATCGGCGGGTGAGGTACTCGTTGCGACGCTTCGTGAAGCGGATCGACGCGAGGTGCTCGCGTTCGTGCGGCGACAGCCATCCGTGCGACGGCGGCACCTCGTGCTCACCGTGCGCCAGCCACCACATCCGCCCATTCTCCCTCGCTCGACGACAGCGACACCGCATCGCGCTCCGGGCCGGGCGCATCCAGGCCGATCCCTCGAACGACGCCCCGGGCGCTGACCACCTGGCCCGATCGTGGTTCCCGAGCACTCGGTCTGGGCGGTGGAAGCGACAGAAGTGCGGAGTACCGGGATCACATACCCGGGTTCGGTTGCCAGAGCTGGATGCGGTTTCCCTCCGGGTCCCAGCAGTGACCGAATCGACCGTTGATGTCCTCGAACGTCTCATCACTGGTCGCGACGCCGGCCCTTCGGAGCTGGTCGAGCATCTCGTCGAGGTCATCGACGCGGTAGTTGACCATCCACTGGTTCTGCTCGGGCCACTCAAACGCCTCGGTGTCGGTGGGGAACGGTGCCCACACGGTGGAACCGCGAACGTCGCCTCCCCACCACAGCACCACGTACCCGTCGTCATCCACCGGAAGTCCCAAATGCCTGACGTACCAGTCGCTCAACTTGCGCGGATTCTCGGCCTTGAAGAAGACCCCGCCGATCCCGGTGACCTTCGCCATCAGCGTCCCACGGGGTCGGGACGGAGGTCGAACGCGTCGACTGGATCGGGCGGAATCGTGCGCGTCCCACGCACGTGTTCAATCGGGTTCTCGGACCGGCTCATGGTTGGGTCCATTCTTGCTGCTCCGGTGCAACCGTCGAACTCCGTCGGGGAGGCCGGTGACGGAGATGCTCTTCATCGGGTGATCCGGCTCCCGGTTAGTCTCGTCCAGCAGTGGAGCCATCGCCGGGTGTCGACAGGTCGGATCGACGCGAACGCGTCGGTCGGCGGCTGACGACGCCGCGGGCGGCTGCGTTCGCCGGCATCGTGTTCTCGTTGTTGCTGACGGTCACCTACGTGCTGTTGCGGTCGACGGTTCCCCAGGATCCGACCGACGCAGGGGAGTGGCTCTCCACCGGCAGCGGCCGAGTCGACTTCGCGCTGTGGCTCGTGCCGTTCGCCGGGATCGCCTTCCTCTGGTTCATCGGGGTGATCCGCGACCGGCTCGGCGACCACGAGGACCAGTTCTTCTCCAGCATTCTCTTCGGCAGCGGCCTGCTGTTCATCGCGATGACCTTCATCGCGAGTGCGCTCGCCGGAGCGCTCATCGCGTCCTATCAGCTCGATCCCGTGGCCACGATCGAGAACGGGATCTACACCCTGGAACGCGAGTCGATCTTCAGGATCACCAACGTCTTCGGAGTGCGGATGGCGGGTGTGTTCATGTTCTCGGCCGGCACGATCTGGCTGCGCTCGGGCACGATGCCCCGCTGGATGGTGGTGCTCACCTACACCGTGGCGATCGTGCAGCTGTTCTCCCTGGGCTTCACGCTGTGGTTCACGCTCCTCTTCCCCGCATGGGTGGTGATCGTGAGCGTGCACTTCCTGATGTACCCGCCGAGCATCGGCGAGAACGTAGAGGACACCTCGGCTGAGTCGCCGACGGCCTGACGTCGTGCGGTCTACTTCTTGGCGGCGGCCTTGGCGAGGCGCTTGGCCGCCTTGCCGATCGGCTCGATCTGGCGCTTGTCGAGGTCGCCGACCTCCGCGCCGTTCTCGAACAGCACCCGGTAGCGCTGCCAGTTGAAGCCGTTGGCGAGGATCACCTTGCCCTCGGTGCCGGCCGGCACGCCGTGCATGTCGACGATCGTGCGGACCTTGTCGTTCATCCGCAGATCGAGCTGATCGGGGTGCGGCGTGGCGAGGGCGTGCGGCTTCCAGAACTCCATCGCCGACCATTCTGCCCGTTCGACGGCCGAACGCGCGACTCCGGTCGCGCGGTCGGTGCTCCGGTGCTCCGACCGGGAGGTCGTCGCCAGGGTGGCCGGACCGCTGAGGGAGCGCCGCCGGTACACTCGCTCGCCTGTGAAGAGTTCGGTGGAGACCCTCGAGGGCAACAAAGTCAAGCTGTACGTCGAAGTCGACGAAACGGAGTTCGAACACGACATCGATCGGGCGTTCAAGCTCATCGCGAAGGAGGTCAACCTTCCCGGCTTCCGAGCAGGCAAGGCGCCACGCCGGGTCCTCGAGGCCCGTGTCGGCATCGGCCCCGCTCGCGAGCAGGCGCTGCGCGATGCGGTTCCCCAGTACCTGGCCAAAGCGGTGCGCGAGCACGAGATCGACCTGATCGCCACGCCCGAAGTCGAGATCACCGACGGTGCCGAGTCCGGGCCCGTCGAGTTCGACGCGACGTGCGAGGTGCGGCCGACCATCACGGTGCCCGGCTACGGCGCGTTGCGCGTCGAGCTGCCCGGACTCACCGTCACCGACGACGACCTTGCCGAGGCTCGCCAGGCCGAGTTGAAGCGTGGCGGCTCGCTCGTCGACGCCGACCGTCCCGTGCAGGCCGGCGACTTCCTCACGCTCGACCTCGCCGTCACCCGCGACGGCGAGGAGCTGGCCGGGCTCAACACCGAGGGCTGGTCGTACGAGGTCGGTCAGGGGTGGGTGACCGAGGACTTCGACGAGCAACTCATCGGAGCGTCCGCCGATGACGAGCTCGAGTTCGTCTCGACGCCGAAGGGGCTCGACGAGCCCGCCGACTTCGTCGTCAAGGTCGTCGCCGTGCAGGAGATGACCGAGCCGGAACTCACCGACGAGTGGGTGTCCGACAACCTCGGTGAGTTCGACACCGTCGAGGAGTGGAACGAGAGCCTGCGGACCTCGCTCGTCGACGTGAAGCTGAACCAGGCACGTCAGGGCCTCGTCGCCTCGCTGAACGCGGCGCTCGCCGAACTCGTCGAGGTCGACGTGCCCGAGGCGATGGTCGACGCCGATCTCAACCAGCGGGTCCAGGCCACGGTGCAGCAGTTCCAGTCCCAGGGCGTCGACCTCGGCCAGTGGCTCGCGGCCACCGGTCAGGAGCCGGAGCAGTTCATCGAGTCGATGCGGGGCGCCTCGGTCGAGGCCGTCAAGGTCGATCTCGCGCTGCGCGCCGTCGCCGACGCCGAGTCGATCGAGGTCGAGCCGTACGACTTCGACGCCGAGTACGCGCGGATGGCGATGCAGTACGGCCAGAAGGCCAAGGACATCCGCAAGGCGTACGAGCAGAACGACGCTGTTCCCGAACTCCAGGCGCAGATCCGCAAGTCGAAGGCGTTCGACTGGCTGCTGCACAACGTGGAGTTCGTCGACCCGAGCGGCGACCCGATCGACCGCGACACGCTGCTCGGTCACACCCACGACGACGACGGTGGTCACGGCGATGCCGCCGATCACGTCGACGTCGATGCCGCGGCGTCCGCCGTCATCGCCGCCACCGATGCCGCCAGCGCAGAGGCCGCAACCGGCGAGTCCACCGATCAGCCCGAAGACACCGACGACGAGGAGACCACCTGATGAATCTCGATGCCGTGAACTATCTCGTTCCGAACGTCGTCGAACAGACGAGCCGTGGCGAGCGTGCGTACGACCTGTACAGCCGCCTGCTCAAGGACAACATCATCTTCCTGCAGACGCCGGTCGACGATCAGATCGCCAGCCTGCTGTGCGCACAGCTGATCCACCTCGAGTCGGAGAACCCCGACAAGGACATCAACATCTACATCAACAGCCCGGGTGGCGACATCACGGCGCTGTTCGCCATCTACGACACGATGCAGTTCATCAAGAACGACATCGCCACGATCTGTCTGGGTCAGGCGGCCTCCGCTGCCGCCGTGTTGCTCGCTGCGGGCACCAAGGGCAAGCGTCTCGCCCTCCCGCACAGCCGTATCCTGCTGCACCAGCCGAGCGGCCAGGTCGGCTACGGCCAGGTCACCGACCTCGAGCTCGCCGCCGCCGAGATCATGCGGATGCGTGAGCTGATCGACCAGATCCTGGCCGAGCACACCGGCCAGCCGATCGAACGGATCCACGCCGACACCGACCGTGACTTCGTCATGGAAGCAGACGACGCGATGGAATATGGCATCATCGACAGAGTGATCTCGTCTCGCGAGGCGGTGGACCGCACCGGTCCCATCCGCTGATCGAGCCGTGATCGGCCCGATCCGTCGGGCGGGTCCACGACTCGACGTGGTGGATGCGCCAGACTGTCGGGCTCCAACCGGCACGACGCAGCGCAGGAACGACACGAAGGGGTACCGACAGTGGCGAAATTCGGGGACACCGGCGAACTGCTGAAGTGCTCGTTCTGCGGCAAGTCGCAGAAGCAGGTCAAGAAGCTGATCGCGGGCCCGGGCGTGTACATCTGCGACGAGTGCATCGACCTGTGCAACGAGATCATCGAGGAAGAGCTCACCGAGACCGCCGAGCTGACGTTCGACAACCTGCCCAACCCCCGAGAGGTCAGGGCGTTCCTCGACGACTACGTCGTCGGCCAGGATTCGGCGAAGAAGATCCTCTCGGTTGCGGTGTACAACCACTACCGCCGGATCCAGCATCAGAACCAGGCCACCACGGTCGGCCGCCGCGACGAGGTCGAGCTCGCCAAGTCGAACATCCTGCTGCTCGGCCCCACCGGCTGCGGCAAGACGCACCTGGCGCAGACGCTGGCTCGCCAGCTCAACGTGCCCTTCGCCGTCGCCGACGCCACCGCGCTGACCGAGGCGGGCTACGTCGGCGAGGACGTCGAGAACATCCTGTTGAAGCTGATCCAGGCCGCCGACTTCGACGTCAAGCGCGCCGAGACGGGCATCGTCTACATCGACGAGATCGACAAGGTGGCGCGCAAGAGCGAGAACCCGTCGATCACGCGAGACGTGTCGGGCGAGGGCGTCCAGCAGGCCCTGCTCAAGATCCTCGAAGGGACGCAGGCGTCGGTGCCGCCGCAGGGCGGTCGCAAGCATCCGCACCAGGAGTTCATCCAGATCGACACCACCAACGTGTTGTTCATCCTCGGCGGCGCGTTCGCCGGGCTGGAGCAGATCATCGAATCGCGCATCGGTCACAAGGGCGTCGGCTTCCACGGCACGGTCCGGTCGCAGACCGATCGTGACCCGGGTGAGCTGTTCGCCCAGGTCCTGCCGGAGGACCTCGTGAAGTTCGGCATGATCCCCGAGTTCATCGGTCGTCTCCCGATGATCGGGGCCGTCGGCAGCCTCGACCGCGACGCTCTCGTCCAGATCCTCGTCGAGCCGAAGAACAGCCTGGTCAAGCAGTACGAGAAGGTGTTCAGCTTCGAAGACGTCGAACTCGAGTTCACCCCCGACGGTCTGCAGGCGATCGCCGATCAGGCCATCCTGCGCGGCACCGGTGCTCGCGGGCTGCGGGCGATTCTCGAAGAGGTGCTGCTCAACACGATGTACGACCTGCCCGGCCGAACCGACATCGGCAAGGTCGTGATCGACGAGACCACGGTGACCGAGAAGGTCAACCCCACGCTCGTTCCGCGCTCGACGGGTCGCCAGCGCAAAGCCGCCTCCTGAACAACGCCGAGCGTCGGCCGTAACCTGAGCGCCTCCATGAACTACGCCGATGCGTTGCGATATCTCGACGAGCACGCCACCTACGAGAAGACCGGCAGGATCGAGTCGCCGTCGCTCGACAACATCACCGCGCTGTGCGCGGCGATGGGCGATCCGCAGCACGCGGCACCGGTGATCCACATCACCGGCACCAACGGCAAGGGGTCGACCGCCCAGATGATCTCGCGGTTGCTCGTCGCGAGTGGTCTCACCGTCGGCACCTACACGAGCCCTCACCTCGAGCGCGTCAACGAGCGCATCAGCCGCAACCTCGAGCCGATCGGCGACGAGGAGTTCGCCGAGCAGGTCGCGGCGATCGCAGAACTCGAACCGATCGTCGGGGTGCGCCCCGGATACTTCGAGATCATGACCGCGGCCGCGTTCCGGTGGTTCGCCGACGTCGCCGTCGACGTGATGGTGATCGAGGTCGGGTTGCTCGGTCGGTGGGACGCGACCAACGTCGTCGATGCGACCGTGGCGGTGATCACCAACATCGGGATGGACCACACCGAGTTCGCCGGGCCGACGCTCGAACACATCGCCACCGAGAAGGCCGGCATCATCAAGCCCCGATCGGCGACCGTCGTGGGTGAGAACCGTCCGCAACTCGTCGACATCTTCGCCAAGGCGGGCGGCGCGGCCACCCTGATCGTCGACGACGATTTCGAACTTGTGGGCAACCGCCTCGCGATCGGTGGACGACTGCTCGACATCCGCACGCCCACCACGATCTACACCGACGTCTACCTGCCGCTCAACGGCGCTCACCAGGGCAGCAACGCCGCGGTGGCGCTCGTGGCCGTCGAGACGTTCTTCGCGGCACCACTGGCCGAGGAGGTGGTCATGGAGGGCTTCGCAGAGGTCTCGATGCCCGGTCGGTTCGAGGTGCTCGGCCGCCAGCCGCTCGTGATCGTCGACGGCGCGCACAACCCGCCGGGTGCCGACACCTGCGCCGGAGTGTTCTTCGAGGACTTCAACCCCGACGGGCGTCGGTTGCTCGTCGTCGGCACGCTGCGTGACCCCGAGGAGATGCTCGCGGCCTTGCGCGCCGACGAGTTCGACGTCGTGTTCGCCTGTACGGCACCGTCCCCGCGCGGTGTCCCGGCCGTCGACGTGGCCGACGCCGCGCGCCGCCTCGGCTGCGACGACGTCTACGTGTTCGACACCGTCGAGGCCGCCTGCCAGCGGGCGATGGAGTACGCGGACGGCGACGACGCGCTCCTCGCCACCGGCAGCCTCTACACCGCGGGCGCCGCTCGCCCCGTCCTCCAGCGCTCCGCCAACTGACCCCGTCCCACCCCAACAACCCGGAAAATGCCGGGATTGTCGCGCTCAGCGCGCAGATCCCGGCATTTTCCGGGTTGGGATCGGTAGGTTCGCCGGCATGTCTGATCGCACCCTGGTCCTGTTGAAGCCCGACGCCGTGGAGCGCAAGCTCGTCGGCGAGATCGTGTCGCGGTTCGAGGCGAAGAACCTCGTCATCGTCGCCATGGAGCTCCGCCAGCTCGACACCGACACGCTGGCACGACACTACGAAGAGCACGTCGGCAAGGGGTTCTACGGCGAACTGGTCGAGTTCATGAGCCGTGGCCCCGTCGTCGCGATGGTGATCGAGGGTCCTGAGGACACCTGGGAAGTGGTTCGTGCAATGATGGGGGCAACCAATCCGCGCACGGCGGCCCCGGGAACCATTCGTGGCGACCTCGGCATCCTGTTCACCGAGAACCTGGTGCACGGCAGCGATTCGTTGGCGTCTGCCGAGCGCGAGATCGGGATCTTCTTCCCCAATCTGTAACATTGAGGGATTCCGGTTGATGGCACGGTTGGAGTGCCGGATCGGAACTCTCGACAGCTCGCGAAAGGTGGCCAGTCCATGGCCCGCAACAATCCGCTCAGTCTCGGGCGTGACCTGGCCATCGACCTGGGCACGGCCAACACGCTGATCTACGTCCGGGGCCACGGTGTGGTCCTCGACGAACCGTCGGTCGTCGCGATCAACGCCAACGACGGCCGCCCCGTCGCGGTCGGCATGGAAGCCAAGCGGATGATGGGACGCACGCCGAACCACATCAAGGCGATCCGGCCCCTCAAGGACGGCGTCATCGCCGACTTCGAGGTGTGCGAGAAGATGCTGCGCTACTTCATCCAGAAGGTGCACGGCTCGAAGTGGAGCAAGCCGCGCATGGTCATCTGCGTGCCATCCGGCATCACGGGCGTCGAGCAGCGCGCGGTGCAGGACGCCGCGGAGTACGCGGGTGCCCGCAAGCCGGTGCACATCATCGAGGAGCCGATGGCCGCGGCGATCGGCGCCGACATGCCCGTGCACGAGCCGTCCGGCAACATGATTGTCGACATCGGCGGCGGCACCACGGAGGTCGCGGTGATCTCACTCGGCGGAATCGTGACCGCCCAGTCGATCCGGGTCGCCGGCGACGAACTCGACGACGCAGTCCTGCAGTACGTGAAGAAGGAGTTCTCGCTCGCGATCGGTGACCGCACCGCCGAGGAGATCAAGATCCAGATGGGTTCGGCGTGGCCACTCGAACTCGAGCTCACCGCCGACATCCGCGGTCGCGACCTCATCTCCGGGCTGCCCCGCACGATCCAGGTCACCACCGAACAGGTGCGTGAAGCCCTTGCCGAGCCGATCTCTGCCATCGTGGACGCCGTGAAGACCACGCTCGACAAGACGCCGCCCGAACTCGCGGCCGACATCATGGAAGACGGCATCACCATCACCGGTGGTGGCGCCTTGCTCGGTGGCCTCGATCAGCGACTGATGCACGAGACCGGCATGCCGATCCGCATCGCCGACGAGCCGCTCTACAGCGTCGTGATCGGTTCCGGGCGCGCGCTGGAGAACATCGACGCCATGCGTGGGCTGATGTCCCTCGGCGGCGAGGACTGACCGCCGCATACGGCATCGGACACCGCCATGGCCATCTATTCCGTCGGGCGCAAGCGCATCATCCTCGCGCTGCTGCTGACCTCCGTGCTCCTGCTCACGCTCGACCTGCGCGGCAACCCGGTGATCAATGCGGTTCGTGACGGGTTCGGCGTCGTCCTCGACCCGGTCGAGTCGGCCACCGGCGTGGTCACCAATCCGATCGAGCGTGCCTGGCACGGCATCACGAACTACGACGACCTCGAACAGGAGAACCTGGCGCTCCAGGAGCAGGTCGACCGCCTGATCGGAACCCAGGCCGCCGCCGAGGCCGCCGTGATCGAGGGCAAGGAACTGCAGGCGCTCTACAGCCTCCCCTCGCTGTCGGGCATCGACACCGAGGTGGCCCGCGTCGTCGGCGAGGCGGCGAACAACCTCGATCAGGTCATCGAGATCAACAAGGGGAGCCGCAGTGGCATTGCCGTCGGGATGCCGGTGGTCAACCAGGCCGGCCTCGTCGGCAAGGTGACGCAGGTGACGGCCAACTCGGCCCGCGTGATGCTGGTCACCGACGCGCGCTACGCGGTCGCCGTCAAGGTCACCTCGTCCGATCAGGTCGACGACCTGCTGCCGACCAACACCACGCCGTCGGGTCTCGACCCCGACGAGGTCGCCGACGCAGGGACCACGACCACCGCTCCGAGCACCACGGTGCCGGTGGCGCTCGTGCCCGGGGCGACGTTGCCGGGCGGCGCGCCGGTCCCCGCCACCACGCTGCCCGGGGCCGACGCATTCGACCTGTCGCAACTCGTCGACGAGAACGGGCGCCCGCTCACCGAAGCCGAGATCCTCGAGTTGGCGGCGGCGGAGGCGGCCTCGACGTCGACGACGCTCCCGCAGGCGACGGACGGCAGTGCCGCAGCCAGCACCTCGACGACGACCACGACGACCCCGCCGGTGATCGAGAAGGAGTACGGAGCGCTCGAGGGACGTGGCCGTCTGCGCCTGCCACAGATCAAGTTCCTCCAGGACTCCCCGTCGCTGGCGGAGCTGCAGGCGGGCGACCTCGTGGAGACGGCCGGCGGGTCCGAGAGCCTCGCCCCGACCGGCATCCCGGTCGGGCGCGTGCTCAACCGTGCCGACCGTCCGGGATCGGGCGGCCCATTGCTCGACGTCGAGCTGAACGCCGATCTCGCCCGTCTCAACTTCGTGCGCGTGGTGCTGTACCGACCGCTGTCCGAAGTCGAGCAGTGACCCCGCACGGTCCGACCGGCTGATGCTCGCCGCGTTCGTCCAGGGCCCGCTCGTGCGGGTGATCCCGCTCGGGCTGATCCTGCTCGCGCTCCAGCGCACGATCTTCGTCGAGGTCCAGGTGGCCGGCGTGATCATCCAGATCATGATCGCCACCTCTGCGGCCGCCGGTGTGGTCGGTGGGAGCGAACGCGGGGCGTTGGTCGGATTCGTGTTCGGGGTGATGTTCGATCTCGCCGAAGGAACCCCGCTCGGTTCGACGGCAACGGCGATGACGATCGCCGGTGTGGTCGGCGGGTTGCTCGCACTGATCGCCGCCGACCCGCACTGGTGGCTCGCCGCACTCTTCACCGGGCTCGGAGCTGCCGCCGGCGCGCTGATGATCCCGGTGGTGCGAGTGTTCATCGGTGAACCCGAACCGTTCCAGGAGGAGCTGTACGTCGTGGTGCCGATCGTGGCGGCGTCGGCGGCGATCATGAGCCCGTTGCTCGTGCCGTTGGCCCGCTGGAGTCTGCGACTGCGCCGGCCGGAGTGGACCCAGCCCGTCAAGGAGCCGACCGCCTGATCGACGGATCGCACCCGACCCGAGCCGGTCGGGGATCCCGCTCACGTAAGAGTTCCTCGTGACCGCGGCCACGGCCACCCGCGCCCTGCAACGCGTTTGTAACATGCACACTGGTATCTGCATGGTGACCCGACGACGAGTACTCCGCCACGCCCCGACGGTGCGTCATGGCTGCTGACAAACGCGCGGCGCGCCTCGGCGTCCTCGCGCTGGTCGCGCTCCTGCTCTTCGGGCTCGTCGGCGCCCGCCTGTGGTTCCTGCAGACCGTCGAGCAGGAGGCACTCCAAGCTCAGGTCGACATCACCAAACTGCGCACCGTTCCCCTGCTTCCCGAACGTGGGCGCATCTTCGACGCGGACGGCCGAATCCTCGCCGACAACGATCGCGTGCTCACCGTCGGGGTCGACTGGGAGCTGATCCGGCGTTCCGACGACCGCGCCGAGATCTTCCGCCGCCTGTCGGGGTGGGTCAACGTCCCGATCGAGGAGATGGAAGCCCGCTACGACAGCGGCGTCTACAGCCCGTTCCTGCCGATGCCGGTTGCAGAGGACATCGACGAACGCACCGCCATCGCCATCGAGGAGCGCATCGAGGACCTGCCGGGCGTCACGATCCTCGAGCAGTCACGCCGCGTGTACCCGTACGCTCCCCTTGCAAGTCACGTGGTGGGCTACATGGGCCGGATCACCGCTGAGACGAAGGACGTCTATCAGGAGAAGGGCTACTACCTGAACGAGCGCGTCGGCCAGTTCGGCATCGAGCTGAGCATGGAAGAGGACCTCCACGGCGTCTGGGGCTCGGTCACCTACGAGGTCGACAACGCCAGCCGGATCGTGCGTGAGGTCGAGCGGATTCCGCCGATCAACGGCAACGACGTGCAGTTGACGATCGATCTCGACCAGCAGCAGTTCGCCGAGCAGGCCCTCGAGACCCAGATCAAGCGACGCCAGGCCGAGGTCGCCGTCAACCCGAAGGACCCCGAGACGAACTTCACGACGCTGGTGTTCCCGGACTACCCACGCGAGGTTCCGTACAAGGCGCCGGCGGGATCGATGGTCGTGCAGAACTACCAGAACGGTCAGATCATCGCCCTGGCCAGCTACCCCACGTTCGACAACCGCTGGTTCGAGTCGGACCTCGGCGGCGGCAAGTTCGAGGAGATCTTCCCGTCGGTCGACGTGAACGGCGATCCGATCGACCCC
Organism: Ilumatobacteraceae bacterium; assembly: GCA_963710625.1. Taxonomy (GTDB): domain Bacteria; phylum Actinomycetota; class Acidimicrobiia; order Acidimicrobiales; family Ilumatobacteraceae; genus Sva-07. Next base: position 46,278 of record CAVQBG010000002.1, read on the forward strand.
GACGAGTCGATCCTCGTCAACCGAGCGATCCAGGGCCGCTACAACCTCGGTTCGACGTTCAAACCCTTCAGCGCCTTCGCCGCCCTCGACACCGGCCTGATGGGCGTCAACGACTACTACGTCGACGAGGGCTCCTACCGGATGGAGTCGGTCGAGGAGGATCGCTGCAATTCGGGTCTCGTCCGCTGCGTCTACCGCAACGCCACGTGCAGCGGCACCGGGCGTCCGTGCGTGTACGGCTCGGTCGACGTGGAGACCGCCCTCGCGGTGTCGTCGGATGCGTTCTTCTACCGCGTCGGCGAGTTGATCATGACGACGAACAACTTCGAGCCGGTCCTGCAGGAGGAGGTTCGCAAGTTCGGCTTCGGCTCCGACCCCGGCATCGAGTTGCCGTTCGCCTTCGACGGCACCGTTCCCGACGCCGAACTCAAGGCGGAGTACGCCGAGCGCGGCGTGATCAGCGAGTCCGAGGGCTCCGGCTACTTCACCGGCGACAACGTGCAGCTCGCCATCGGGCAGGGGTTGCTGTCGGCGTCGCCGCTGCAGCTCGCCATGGGGTACTCGACGATCGCCAACAAGGGCAACGTGCTACGACCCGAGATCATCAAGGCGGTGTACCAGCCGGGAGTGCCCGATGCCGATGTCCAGGGCTACGCGGACCTGACCGAGGCCAAGCTGGCCCGCGAGCCGAACGTCAACGGCGAACTCATCCGGCAACTCCCGCTCGCGGAGGAGTCGTGGCAGGAGATCGACCGGGGCCTGACGAGGGTGATCAACGGTCCGGGCACGACCAGCGACTACTACCACTCGACGACGGGTGAGAACCTCTTCTACTACTACCCGGACAGCGCGATCCCGCTCGCCGGCAAGACCGGCACGGCGCAGGGGGCCGGCAACTACCCCTGGAACGACTCCTCCGCCTTCGCCGCCTACAGCCGCGACCCGTCGCGCCCGTACACGGTCAGCGCCTACCTGGAGAAGGCCGGCTACGGATCGCAGGCGGCAGCGCCGGTCGTGAAGTGCATGTTCCTCCAGATGTCCGGCCTCGCTCCGGCCGACCCCGTGGAACTGTCCGACGCGCTCGACACGTCGTCGACGCTGCCCGCGCAGCCGCAAACGCTCGCGGAAACGAAGTGCTACGACGGCCGGTTCAGCGCAGTCCGAACGACGGAATAGGCCGGATGGCCACCTCCTTCCTCTCCCGCAAGCCCGATTCGGGCCTGGGCAACATCGGTGCGAGTCCTGCGGCGCCGAGCCGCAACATCGACTGGGTGTTGATGACGGTCCAGTTCGCGTTGACCGTCATCGGCTGCTTCGTGGTGTTCTCGGCCTCCCGGACCCGCATCAACGACGACCCCTACGCGTTCGTGACACGCCAGGTGGTCTTCGCGATCATCGCAACGGTCGTCATGTTCGTGGTCATGTCGGTCGACTACGAGTGGTGGAAGGACCGCGCGCGGTTCCTCTACGGCCTGACACTGGTGATCCTCACGTTGCTGTTCCTCGTCGGGATCGCGTCGGGGGAGGACCGGATCTCGTTCGACCTCGGCCCGTTCAACTTCCAGCCCGCCGAAATGGCGAAGTTCACCACGCTGCTCATGCTGGCGACGTACCTCGCCGAGGAACGCAGCGACGAGGTGTCGTATCCGAGGTTCCTCGGCGGTCTGATGATCGTCGGCGCTCCCGCCGTCCTCGTGATCATCCAGCCCGACCTCGGGTCGGCGTCGGTGCTCGTGTCGATGGCGATGGGCGTGCTGCTCGTCGCAGGGGCCAAGGCCCGCTACATCGCGTTGATCACCCTGTTGTCGATCACGACGGTCCTCGCCGCCTTCATCGGCCGTCTCGTCAACAACTACCAGGCGGCGCGCATCCGCGCGCTCGTCAACCCCGCCGCCGCCGACCGCGACGACCTCTACCAGGCGGAGAACGCCATGCGTGCCATCGGCACGGGGGGCGTGTGGGGCAAGGGGTGGTTGCGGGGCCCGCTCACCAACGGGCGCGACATCCCGGTGATGTGGGCCGATTTCCCGTTCGCGGCGATCGGCGAGCAGTTCGGGCTGGTCGGCTCGTCGTTGGTGCTCGGCCTGGTCGCGATCGCCCTCGTGCGGATCTGGCGGATCGCCCACCTGTCCCGAGATCTGCTCGGCACCTACCTGTGTGCCGGCGTGTTCACGATGGTCCTGTGGCAGACGTTCCAGAACGTGGGCATGACGCTGCAGATCATGCCGGTGACCGGCCTGCCGCTGCCGTTCATCTCCTACGGCGGATCCGGGCTGATCGTGTACTTCGCGCTGTTCGGGTTGGTGCAATCGGTCCACATGCGCCGCATGCGCTGACCTCGACGCAGGGGGTGGGGCCGACGGCGCGCGCAGCTGCGCCCGGCAGAATTGCCACCGGCATCCCTCGACACCCACGCTCACGGCGTAGAATCGTCTTCCCAGTGGCCAACTTCGACCGACTCAGCCCCCATGACCTCCGTGAACCCGGAGGCCAGCCGTGCGAGTCGCGCTGTCGAGTCCGCCATGAGCACTGTCGCTGCGCTGATCAGCGCACGCCCGGGTTCGCCGACCGGCGTTCCCGTTCGCCACGAACGTCCCGAACCCTCCTTCATTCGCTGATGGTTCGGGCATCAGGGAGCGCCGCCACGGCAGCTCTCCGGAGAAGGGATTGCCTCCACCATGGACCACGCCGAGACCGACACCCCCGCCGAGGTGGCGGACAACACATCGTCTGACACGCCGTCGACCTCGCCGACCCCGTCGGCCGGAGGCGCCTCGGGCGCGCCGACCGCCGACTCCCCGGCCTCCGACGCCGAGGGGGCCTCGGGTGACACTGGCGGTTCGTCGGGCTCGAAGCGTCGCCGGGGCTCGCGTGGTGGACAACGCCGCCGGGGCAGTGGATCCGGCGCTGTGGGATCGTCCGACGAGTCGGACGAAGAGGGAGCCGACAGCACCGACGGCGCCCGGCCGTCCGACGATGCGTCCGACGATCGCAACGACGTCGAACTTCCCGAGCCGATGCGGGAGGGCCGCCCGTCGGCCGAGGCCGCCGAGAAGGCGCTGGTCCGCAAACCGCGAATCGGCGACACGATGCCGATTCCGTCCAGTCCGCCTCCGGGTCCGGCGCGGGCCAAGACGTCGGTTGAGCCGAGCGCGAAGTCCGGCGGCGAGAAGCGGCGCCGTCGTCGCGGAGGCTCCTCGACGCGTTCGTCCGACACCGACAGCGGCCCCGTTCAGGGGGGTGCCGGCGGCCGGCGGTCGTCGACCGCCGGTGGAGGTGGCGGTGACGGGAAGAAGGGCCGCCGCGCTCGAGGCCGCGGCAAGGCGCGGAGCACCGACGCGCAGCTCGACGATGCCATGCTCGAGCAGCGGCGCGGTCGCGAGCGGAACGGCAAGCCGATCGGGCGCTACTTCATGGCGGTCCAGGTGCGGCCCGGTATGGCGCAGGTCGGCGTGCTCGAAGGTCGAAACCTCATCGAGCACTACGTCAGCCGGCCCGCCGACGACGTCAGCCAGATCCACGGCAACATCTACGTCGGCCGCATCCAGAACGTGTTGCCGGGCATGGAGGCGGCGTTCGTCGACATCGCCACCCCGAAGAACGCCGTGCTCTATCGCGGCGACGTGCAGTACGACGCCGAGGACATCGACGAGCGGGGCAAGAACCCTCGGATCGAGGACATCCTCAAGAACAAGCAACTGATCGTGTGCCAGGTGACGAAGAACCCGATTGCGCACAAGGGTGCGCGCCTCACCCAGGAGGTGTCGCTGCCGGGCCGGTTCGTCGTGCTGATCCCCAACTCGAAGACCTACGGGATCTCGAAGCGGCTCCCCGACGACGTGCGCAAGCGCCTGCGTGGCATCCTCGACCGCGTCAAGCCCGATGAGCACGGCCTGATCGTGCGCACCGCGGCCGAGACCGCCACGGAGCAGGAGTTGGTGGCCGACATGACGATCCTGCTGGAGCAGTGGGAGGAGATCGCCGCCAAGGCCGCCAAGGCGCAGCGGCCGACGCTGCTGTACCGCGAGCCGGAGCTGGCCGTGCGGGTGATCCGTGAGGAGTTCAACGCGGATTATCGCGGCGTCGTGATCGACGACGAGCGCCTCTACAACGAGGTCAAACGCTACGTCGCGGCGTTCAATCCCGAACTCGCCGACCGCATCGAGTACTACGACGCCGAGGCCGAAGGGCTCTCGCTGTTCGAGCGTCACCACATCCACGAACAGGTCCACAAGGCGCTCGATCGCAAGGTGTGGCTGCCGTCGGGTGGATCGTTGATCATCGAGCACACCGAGGCGTTGACGGTCATCGACGTCAACACCGGCAAGAACGTCGGCAAGTCGAACCTCGAGGACACCGTGTTCCTCAACAACATGGAGGCCGCGGAAGAGATCGCGAAGCAACTCCGCCTGCGCGACATCGGCGGCATCATCGTCATCGACTTCATCGACATGGAGATCAGGGGCAACCGGGCGAAGGTGGTCGAGGCCTTCCGCAACGCGCTGGCGCGCGACAAGACGCGTTCGCAGGTGTTCGACATCACCGAACTGGGCCTCGTGGAGATGACGCGCAAGCGCATCGGCGAGGGTCTGCTCACCGAGTACTCGGAGATCTGCCCGGACTGCGAAGGTCGCGGCGTCGTCGTCGACTACTCGCTCCTCGAGTGATGCGCCGATCGGTGTCCGACACCGATCGGTACATTGGAGGCATGCAGATCGAGATCACCGACGAGGCGCGGACACTGTTGGAACGCAAGGGCGGGACGATGTCGATCGACTTCATCCGCCCCACCGGTTGAGGCAAGATCGCCGAGGTGTCGGTCGACACCAACGTCAAGGGCAAGAACCTCGCCCCGTACCGCAAGCTGCGTCACGAACGGTTCCAGATCCTGATCTCGCCCCCGCTGATCGGCATGGCGGAGTCGATGCGCGTCGTCACCAAGGGCCGGCTCACGAAGTCGCTCGCCGTCGAGTTCCGCGGTGCGGGCGTCGACGAGTCCAGCTGCACGATCTGAACCGGACCGAACCTAAGGTCGCGAGATGACCGACCTGCTCGCACTGTCCTCACGGGTGATCGATTCCGGCGTGGCCGACGAACCGGTCAACCGCGTCACGAACGAACTGACCGAACTCGCCGACGGTTTGGCGATCGTGGAGAGCTTCAGCCACAGCATCGTGCTCGATGCCGGCGACGGACTCGTGGCCTTCGATGCCTCGCACGCTCGGACCGGCGCAGACGTGGTTGCTGCCATCGCGGGATGGACGTCGACGCCGGTCCGTCACCTCGTCTACACCCATGGCCACGCCGACCATGTTGGAGGCAGCACCGACTTCGCCGCCGCGTTCGAGCAGATGAGCGTCGTCGGGCACCGCAACGTCGACGAGCGCTTCGACCGGTACGCGTACACCAACGACTGGAACGTGCGCATCAACGCCCGCCAGTTCGGCGGGGTGCGCGGCGACTACGGCATGGGGGCGACGCCGGACTTCATCCCGCCCGCCACGCTCCGCCCGGACCACGTGGTCGACGACCACGACACGCTCACGGTCGGCGACCACACGATCGAGCTCCACCATGCCCGGGGCGAGACCGACGACCACCTGTGGGGGTGGATCCCCGAGCGCAGGTGGCTGTTCACCGGCGACTTCGTGATCTGGAACTTCCCGAACGCCGGCAATCCGCAGAAGGTCCAGCGGTACCCGATCGAGTGGGCGGCCGCGCTGCGGGCGATGGCCGAGCGGGGCCCCGATCTCCTCCTGCCGGCGCACGGCCTGCCGATCGAGGGGCGCGATCGGATCTCGCTGGTGCTGACCGACATCGCCACGGCGCTCGAACACCTGGTCGCCGAGGTCGTCGACATGATGAACGCCGGTGAGGTGCTCGACACGATCGTGCACAGCGTCCACGTTCCCGACGACGTGCTCGCCAAGCCCTACCTGCGCCCGCTCTACGACGAGCCGGAGTTCGTGGTGCGCAACGTCTGGCGACAGTTCGGTGGATGGTGGGACGGAGCCCCCAGCCGGCTCAAGCCGGCGCCCGACGCGGCGTTGGCCGCGGAGCTCGCAGAGCTCGCCGGTGGCGCAACGGTGCTGATCGATCGGGCGATGGCGCTGTCGGAAGCGGGGGAGTTCCGGCTGGCCTGCCATCTGGCCGACCTGGCCGGGTGGGCCGAACCGGCCGATGCCGGTGTCCACGCACTGCGCGCAGCGATCTACCGAGCCCGCCGGTCGTCGGAGTCGTCGCTGATGGCGAAGGGCATCTTCGCCGGTGCCGCCAGGGAATCAGATGCCGTCTCGGGTTGAGGCGGAGACTTTGGCCGCTAGCATCGGACAACGCTATGTACGCAGTCATCGCCTCAGGCGGCAAGCAGGAAAAGGTGGCCGAAGGCCAGCAGGTACGAGTTGAACTGCTCGACGCCGACGAGGGCAGCGACGTGTCGCTGACCCCGGTCATGGTGGTCGATGGTGCAACCGTTCTCGCGACGCCTGATGAGCTCAAGGGCGCATCGGTCACCGGTAGGATCGTCGGCCAGGTCAAGGGTCCGAAGATCAACGGCTACACCTTCAAGCGCCGCACCAACCAACATCGTCGCTACGGCCATCGTCAGAAGTACCACGTCGTCGAGATCACCTCGATCACGGTCTGACCCGCCGATTGCACTGAACTCGAACGGAGTAGAGCACTCATGTCCAAGACAAAAGGTGGCGGTTCCACCCGCAACGGCCGCGATTCAAACGCCCAGCGCCTCGGCGTGAAGGCCTTCGGCGGCAGCTCGATCACCGCCGGCACGATCCTCGTGCGGCAGCGTGGCACCAAGTTCCATCCCGGCAAGAACGTCGGCAAGGGCAAGGACGACACGTTGTTCAGCCTCGTCGACGGCACCGTCGAGTTCGGCCAGGCCAAGGGCCGCAAGACGGTCAACGTCCTGCCCGTCGACGCCTGATCACCCCTCGCAATCGAACGGCCCGGTCTCCGCAAGGAGGCCGGGCCGTTTCGCGTCTTCGGTCACCTTCTCGTGAACTCGTCCGGGAGTCAGTCCCGGACGAGTTCACGAGAACGGGTCAGGCGTCGGAGAGCTTGGCTTCGAGCGAGTCGACCTCGACGTTGAGGGCGGCGGGGAGGCGGTCGCCGAAGCGGGCGTAGTGCTCGCGGATCTGCGGGATCGCCGACTTCCAGCCGTCGATGTCGACCGACAGGATCGCGTCGAGGTCGGCCTCGTCGATCTCCAGCCCGTCGGTGTCGAGCGCACTCTTGGTCGGCAGCTTGCCGATCGGCGTGTCGATCGCCTCGGCGGTGCCGTTGACCCGCTCGAACACCCACTTGAGCACGCGGCTGTTCTCACCGAATCCGGGCCACAGGAATCGGCCGTCGTCGTCGCGGCGGAACCAGTTGACGAAGAAGATCTTCGGCAGGTTCGCCGGGTCGGTCGCCTTCTCCATCCCCAACCAGTGGGCGAAGTAGTCGGCGTAGTTGTAGCCGCAGAACGGCAGCATCGCCATCGGGTCGAAACGCAGCTCGCCCTGGGTGCCTTCGGCAGCGGCGGTCTTCTCGGAGGCCATGATCGAGCCGAGGAACACGCCGTGCTCCCAGTCGTTGGCCTCGGTCACCAGCGGCACCGTCGTGCGTCGCCGTCCGCCGAACAGGATCGCCGAGATCGGCACGCCGGCGGGATCCTCCCACTCGTCGGCGATCGACGGGCACTGGGCAGCCGGAGCCGTGAAGCGTGCGTTCGGGTGCGCGGCCGGGGACTCCATTTCCGGGTTCCAGGCGTTCCCCTTCCAATCGGTGGCGCGAGCGGGAGCGGTGTCGGACATGCCCTCCCACCACACGTCACCGTCGTCGGTGAGCGCCGTGTTCGTGTAGACGCAGTTGCCCCACAGCGTTTCCATCGCGTTGGCGTTGGTGTCCCAGCCGGTGCCGGGCGCCACGCCGAAGAACCCCGCCTCGGGGTTGATCGCGTAGAGGCGTCCGTCGTCACCGAACTTCATCCAGCAGATGTCGTCGCCGATCGTCTCGGCCTTCCAGCCCGGGATCGTCGGCACGAGCATCGCCAGGTTGGTCTTGCCGCAGGCCGACGGGAATGCGCCGGCGATGTACTTGGACTCGCCCTCGGGGTTGGTGAGCTTGAGAATCAGCATGTGCTCGGCCAGCCAGCCGTCGTCGCGCGCCATCACCGAAGCGATGCGCAGTGCGAAGCACTTCTTGCCGAGCAGGGCATTGCCGCCGTAGCCCGACCCGTACGACCAGATCTCGCGGGTCTCGGGGAAGTGGACGATGTACTTGTTCTCTGCGTCGCACGGCCAGGGGACGTCCTTCGCTCCGTCCGCCAGGGGGGCGCCGACCGAGTGCAGGCAGGGGACCCAGTCGTCGTTGCCCAGGGCATCGAGTGCGCCCTGGCCCATCCGGGTCATGATGCGCATGTTGACCGCGACGTACGCCGAGTCGGTGAGCTGCACGCCGATGTGGGCGATCGGGGAGCCGAGCGGGCCCATCGAGAACGGGACGACGTACATCGTGCGTCCCTTCATCGCTCCCGTGTAGAGGCGGGTCATCTCGGCACGCATCTCGGCGGGGTCACGCCAGTTGTTGTTGGGGCCGGCGTCGACTTCGTTGGCCGCACAGATGTAGGTGCGGTCCTCGACGCGAGCCACGTCGCCCGGATCCGAGTGGGCCCAGTAGCTGTTGGGACGCTTGGCCTCGTCGAGCTTGGTGAACGTGCCGGAGTCGACCAGTTGCTGGCAGAGGTGTTCGTACTCGTCGGCGGAGCCGTCGCACCAGTAGATGTCGGCAGGCTGCATCACTGCGGCCCAGTCGGCGACCCAGTCCTTCAGTCGCTGGTTGGTAGTGGTTCCGCTCATCTCGTGACTCCTCGTCGAGTTCCAGGGTTGAGTTCGTGTTGGGGGGTGTTGCGGGTCGCACCGGCCCGAGCTCGGGTGCCGGCGCGTGTACACCACTCAGCGTAGGGCGCGTCACCGCCAGAGGCGAAACACAGCCGGGGGCCGAAAGTCAGGAGTTTGCGCGGGCGTCAGGCGCCGGGGGTCTGCATGTCGACCTCGGAGCCGAGGCGCAGGCGTGTGGCCTGGCCGGCATCGTCGAGTTCGAAGACCACACGCTGGCCCTGGCGGAGCATGCGGAAGATCGAGCCGTCGAGTGCATCGGCGGCGAGTTCGTAGTCGTTGAGATCGGTGTCGGACATCACGAGTCCGTCACCGGTTGCGGGGTCGTAGGCCTTGATGACGCCCTGCATGTCGCTGGTCGCTCAGCCGGCCTTGACGATCTTGCCGGACTTGATGCAGCCGGTGCACACGTTGACGCGCTTGGCGGCACCGTTGACGTTGGCTCGCACGCGCTGGATGTTCGGGTTCCAGCGACGCTTGGTGCGGCGATGGGAGTGCGACACCGACATGCCCCACGACGGGCCCTTGCCACACACTTCACATTTCGATGCCATTGGAGTCTCCTGCGGGCCGCCGGGAAACCCCGGCTCGATCACGTTCCTCGGGTCGTTGTTCGACCCGCGGTTGCCCGACGAGGTTTCCGCCTGCCGGGACAGCCATGAGATGCTACCAAGACGACGAGTCGGCGCCACGCGGCGCGGGGCGAGGATCGTCGGTGGCGTGGGTGTGGGTCGTCGCTCGGGAAACGGGAGATGGCGCGCAGAGGCGTCCGACTGCTCCGGCTCCTCGTAAGCTCGTCGACCGTGCCGACACTGGAACGGTTGAACACCGCTGCGCTCCGCGAGTCCGTCCGAACTTTTCGCGACGCTGTTCGCGACCATGCGCCCGGGCTCAACCGGCTGAACGTGTACCCGGTTCCCGACGGCGACACCGGGACGAACATGGCCCGCACGCTCGACGCCGTCGTCGCCGAAATGGAGACCGCCGCGGAGAACGACCACGACGCCACCTGCGAAGCCATCAGCTACGGCTCGCTGATGGGGGCGAGAGGCAACAGCGGCGTGATCCTGAGCCAGATCATGCGGGGTTTCGCGGGCACGCTCAAGGAGCACGCCGACGTGCAGGGCGCGAAGTTCGCCGAGGCGCTCCAGGCGGCCGCGACCGGCGCCTACGAAGCCGTCCTGAAGCCGATCGAGGGCACGATTCTCACGGTGTGCCGCGAGAGCGCCGAGGCGGCGAAGGTCTCCGCCGACGCCGGCGGATCGTTGGTGGACGTGGTCCGAGCGGCCCGCGCCGCCGGCAAGACGGCGCTCGACAACACCCCCGAGCAGCTCCAGGTGCTGAAGGATGCGGGCGTCGTCGACGCCGGGGGAGCGGGCTTCCTGCTGCTGCTCGACTCGCTGCTCTACGTCGTCGACGGTGAACCGCTGCCGGTCGCGGAGCCCGACGACGGCACGATGGGTGCGGTGGGGGCAGCGTTCGAGGTCGTCGCTCACCGCCATGCAACGGTCGCCGGCGAACTCGACGTGAGCGAACAGCGTTACGAGGTCATGTACTTCCTGGAACTCGCAGACGACCGGATTCGCGAGTTCAAGGCCGGGTGGGGCTCGATCGGCGATTCGATCGTCGTCGTCGGCGGCGACGGGCTCTGGAACTGCCACATCCACACCAACGAGATCGGCGCAGCGATCGAAGTCGCGCTCGACCTCGACGGCCGCCCGAAGGCGATCCGGGTCACCGACCTGTTCGAGGAGGTCGACGAAGAGCACGCGAAGCGCGAGGCCGAACTGGCCGTCACAGCACACGACGCCCCGGTCGCCGACCTGCTCCCCGAGGTGACCACCGCCGTGGTGGCGGTGTGCTCCGGCGACGGACTGGTCGAGCTCTTCGCCCAACTGGGCGTACAGGGAGTGGTCACTGGCGGTCAGACGATGAACCCGTCCACGGCCGAACTGCTCGAGACGGTGCAGCGAGTGAACGCCGACCAGGTGGTGATCCTGCCGAACAACAAGAACATCATTCCCGTCGCCGAACAGGTCGGCGCCCTGACGGAGAAGACGGTCGTGGTCGTGCCCACCCGGTCGATGCCGGAAGCCTTGGCGGCGCTCGTCGTCTACGACCCGGGGGCCGACGCGGTCGACACGGCTGCCGACATGGCCGAATCGGCCGAGTCCGTGGTGACCGGGGAGATCACCCAGGCGGTCCGCGACAGCTCGAGCGGGCTGGGCCCGGTCACCTGTGGTGACTGGATCGGGCTCGTTCGTGGCGATGGCATCGCCTCGGTCGCGGCGACGGTCGACGCGGCAGCGATGGCCTTGCTCGACCGGATCGTCGGTGACGATGCCGAACTGGTCACGGTGATCACCGGTACCGAGGCTGACCCCGCGACCACCGAGGCACTCCGCGCGTGGCTGGGCGATCATCGCGGCGATGTCGCCGTCGAGGTCCACCGCGGCGGACAGCCGCTCTATCCGTACCTCTTCGGAGTCGAGTGACCGCACTGGCGCTGCGTGATCTCGCTGACATCGACGTCGGTCGACTCAAAGGTGTCGGCGACAAGAAGCGATCGTCGCTCGCGCTGCTCGGCGTCGAGAACCTCCTCGACCTGGTCACGTTCTACCCGCGTCGCTGGGTCGACCGCTCGAACGAGGCGCGCATCGCCGACCTGGTTCCGGGGACCGAGGCGCTCGTCCTCGTCACCGTGCGCTCGGTGACCAAGCGCACCACGCGCAACCGTCGGACGATGGTGACCGCGAACGTCGGTGACGGCTCCGGGCGGATGGAGGTGGTGTTCTTCAATCAGCCGTGGCGGGAACGTCAACTCCGCGAGGGGTTGCAGATCGCGCTGTTCGGCAAGGCCGACGTGTATCGGGGTGGGCTCCAGATGTCGAACCCCGTCGTCGACCTGATCGGCGACCGGACCGGCCGGATCGTCCCGATCTACCCGCAGAGCGAGAAGGCGCAGATCAACACCTGGGAGATCGCCGGGTGGGTGGAGGAGGCGCTGCGACGGTGTCGGGAGCGCGGGATCGCCGACCCGCTCCCGGCCGACATCCGCAACCGTCTCGGGCTGCTCGCGCGGTACGACGCGCTGGGCAGCATCCACCTGCCCGAGTCGATCGCCGAGAAGGAAGAGGCGCGGCGCCGCCTGGCGTTCGACGAACTCCTGCGCGTCCAGCTGGTGCTGGTGCTGCGCAAACGGGCCATGGAGCGTGACCAGCGCGGGCTCGTGCACACCATCGACGGCGAACTGGTGCGGCGTTTCTACGACGCATTGCCGTACGACCTCACCGGCGCCCAACGGCGCGCGATCGGCGAGATCGAGGCAGACCTGGCCGCGCCGCATCCGATGCACCGTCTCCTGCAGGGTGACGTGGGTTCCGGCAAGACGGTGGTGGCGGTGGCGACGATGCTCGCAGCGGTGCAGGGTGGTCATCAGGCTGCGCTGATGGCCCCGACCGAGGTACTCGCCGATCAACACGCCTCCGGTGTGCGGGCGCTGCTCGAAGGTGTGAGCGTGCCCGACCCCGGCAACCTCTTCGGCGACCGGCCGTTGCGCGTCGAGCTGCTGACGAACCGGGTCACGGGCGCCGAGCGCCGAGAGGTGCTCGCCGGGCTCGCCGACGGCATGGTCGACATCGTGATCGGTACCCATGCGCTGATCCAGGACGCGGTCGACTTCGCGAGCCTCGGCGCGGTCGTGGTCGACGAGCAGCACCGTTTCGGTGTCGAGCAGCGGGCGGCGCTGCGCGCCAAGACGGTCGGCGGTGCGGTTCCCGACATGCTCGTGATGACGGCGACGCCGATCCCACGTACCGCGGCGATGACGGTGTACGGCGATCTCGACGTGAGCGTGCTCGACGAGCTTCCGCCGGGTCGGACGCCGATCGTCACGAAGTGGGCGGAGGGACCGTTGCTCGAGGCCGAGGTGTGGGCCGACATCCGCAACGAGGTCGCCACCGGCCGTCAGGCCTACGTGGTGTGTCCGTTGATCGGTGAGAGCGAGAAGCTCGAGGTCGCCTCTGCCGAGGAGACGTTCGATCGGCTCGCTGCCGTCGAACTGGCCGGTCTCCGGCTCGGGCTGCTTCACGGTCGGCTCACGTCGACCGAGAAGGAGGCGACGATGGAGTCGTTCCGAACCGGGCAGCTCGACGTGCTGGTGGCGACCACGGTGATCGAGGTCGGCGTCGACGTGCCGAACGCCACCGTGATGGCGATCCTCGATGCCGACCGGTTCGGGATCGCGCAGCTCCATCAGCTGCGCGGTCGCGTCGGGCGCGGTGCCCACGCGTCCACGTGCTGGCTGGTGACCCAGCAGCCCGCCGACGGCGAGATCGGCGCCGGGAATCCTCGGGTCGAGGCGCTCGTGGCGACCACCGATGGGTTCGAGCTCGCTGAGGTCGACCTCGATCTGCGCGGTGAGGGCACACTGATGTCGACGTCGCAGAAGGGGCGCAGTGACCTCAAGCTCGCGTCGCTGCGTCGCGACCGGCACCTGGTGGAGCTCGCCCGCGAGGTCGCTTTCGAGATCGTCGACGCCGATCCCGAGTTGGACACCCACCCCGATCTCGCCGATGAACTCGCCCTGCTGTTCAGCGAGCGCGACGAAGCGTTCCTCTCCAAGAGCTGAGCGCGGCAACCGTCGGTTCTCGTGAACTCGTCGCGGGATCACCTGCGCACGAGTTCACGAGAACGGGGTGTCGCCGCGGGCGATCTCGGCGTCGTCCTCGTCGGACATCACGAGATCCCAGCGATCGAGGCAGTCCTCGCAGCGGTAGGCGATCACGTCGCCGGGCTCCCAGATCCCGTCCTCGGGTGGATGGGTGAGCAGGAAGCAGCGGCCGCCGCAGTCGATGCAGATGATCTCTGGCGTCGGCGTGAGCACGACACCAGTCTTGCCGGTGGCGCCGCCGTGGCGTGCATCTGCTCGTATCGTTCCGAGGATGCGCGTGGTTGCAGGTGAACTCGGCGGACGACGACTCGTTGCGCCCGACGGGACGTCGACGCGGCCGACCACCGATCGGGTCCGCGAGGCGGTCTTCAACTCGTTGGGCAGCGCCGGGGTGCTCGACGGTGCGATCGTCGCCGATCTCTTCGCCGGCAGCGGCGCGATCGGGATCGAAGCGCTGTCGCGCGGGGCCGCGCGCTGCGTGTTCGTCGAACGCGACCGCAAGGCGCTGCGGGCGCTCGACGACAACCTCGATGCGCTCGACCTGCGCGACCGCAGCCGGGTGGTCGCTGCCGACGCCGCGACCGCTGCCGCGACCATCGACGCGGACATCGTGTTCGCCGACCCGCCGTACGAGTTCGACGGGTGGACCGATCTCCTCGGTCGCGTCACGTCCGATCTCGTGGTCGCCGAGTCCGGTGCCGAGATCGAACCGCCGGCCGGCTGGTCGGTGGCGCGCACCAAGCGGTACGGACGCACCCGGGTCACCTTCCTCGAACGCGACGCGCCGGTCGCTGTAGGGTCGGACTCCCAATGACTGGCCGAACCACAACGGCCCGGGTGCTGTACCCGGGGAGCTTCGACCCGATCCACCTGGGACACATCGATGTCATCGAGCAGGCGCACGAACTCTTCGGCTCCGTCGTCGTCGCAGTGATGCACAACCTCGCCAAGCCGTCCGGGCTGTTCTCCGTCGACGAACGCGTCGACCTCGCACGGCAGGCCCTCGCCCATCTCGACGGTGTCTCGGTGGTCGCCCAGACCGGGCTCGCCGTCCAAGCGGCGCAGCGAGCCGACGTCGACTTCATCGTCAAGGGGCTGCGAACCGCCGGCGACTTCGAGATCGAACAGCAGATGGCCCACAACAACTACGCGGTGACGGGCGTTCGAACGGTGTATCTTCCCTGCCGCCCCGAACTGGGGTACATCAGCAGCCGCTTCGTGCGGGAGATCGCGAAGTACGGTGGAGCGATCGATCACCTCGTGCCGGCGATCGTCGCCGACGCACTCCGCCGCACGTTCGACGGTGAGCAGAACTGAGCAACCATGAGCTACGACGACCGCGACGGCGGCCAGTACGACGATCATCACGACAACTACGACGACATCGACGACGAGTATCCCGATCCCGGCGTTCCGGGTGGGTACGTCGGCGACGCCGAAACGCTGCTGCGCCGGGCGATCGACATCGTCGCCACTGCGCCGACGATGCCACTGTCGTCGTCGCCACGCATCGACCGCGACGAGATCATCGAGCTCCTCGAGGAGTCGCTGCACCGCCTGCCCGAAGAACTCCGCCAAGCGCGCTGGATGCTCAAGGAACGCCAGGAATTCGTCGCCAAGACGCGTCGTGAAGCCGACGAGCTGCTCGAAGCCGCGCGCGTGCGCGCCGAGCGCATGGTGCAACGAACCGAGGTCGTACGGGCCGCTGAGCAACGCGCCCGCCAGGTGATGGAGACCGCCGAGGCCGACTCCCGTCGCCTCAAGCACGAGACCGAGGACTTCCTCGACCAACGCCTCGGATCGTTCGAGATCCTGCTCGACAAGCTGCAGAAGACCGTCGGCGCAGGCCGTCAGCGGCTCTCGATCGGAACCGCGCCCGAGCACGACGCCGTCGTCGAGGAAGAAGACGACCCCACCAAGGGCTTCTTCGACCAGGACCACTGATCGCCGGCACCGCACGATGGTCGACGAGCTGCGTCCGCTGAGGATCAACGCGGTCGAACTGCTCCGCCAGCCGGGCGCGGTACGAGACGTCGACGCGGTGATCGAGGCCGCCCCCCTCGACGCGCTGCACGAACGGCTCGACGGTGACATCCACGTCGAGCTGCGCCTCGAGGCGCTCAACGACGGGATCAAGGTCACGGGCACCGTGTCGGCGCCGTGGGCGACGGTCTGTCGGCGGTGCCTGGCCGACGTGGCCGGTGTCGCTCGTGGCGATGTCGACGAGCTGTACCAGATCCAACCGCTCGATCCCGACGCCTACCTGATCGAGGACGGCCAACTGGATCTCGCACCGTTGGTGCGAGAGACCGTGCTGATCGAACTCGATCTCGAACGGCAGTGCCGTGACGACTGCGCCGGTCTGTGTCCGGTGTGTGGCGTCGACCGCAACACGACCGAGTGCGATTGCGACCCCACCGTCCGAGACGATCGTTGGGCCGCACTCGAGGGCTTCGTCCCCGACGACGAGCGCTGAGCGACGCCCCGACCGCGGCTCGGGAGAGCCAGGGGGTCATTGGGGTGTGGGGCCGATAACGTGATGCAGCCCTTGTGGCCGGGCTCGGCCCGGTGGCGGGCAGGAATCCACCCACGAACCGGTCGAGTCGACCGAGGCGTCCCAACGAGGAAAGCGAACGATGGCCGTTCCGAAGAAGAAGACATCGAAGTCGAAGACCCGCAGCCGTCGGGCGAGTGCCTGGAAGCTCGACGCACCCCCGCGCAGCCTGTGCCCGCGTTGCGGCAACGCCAAGACGCCGCACACCGTGTGCCCGTCCTGCGGCTGGTACCGCGATCGCGTCGTCGTCGACGTCGGCTGATCTCCGCAACGATGCTCCCCGTTGCCGTCGACGCCATGGGCGGCGACGATGCGCCAGGACCGATTCTCGCCGGTGCCCACCGCGCGTTCGCGTCCGGTATTCCGATCGTGCTCGTCGGTCCGGCCGATCTCGCAGGTCGAGAAACAGCCGACGGCCAGGTGCTCGACCTGATCGAGGCGAGTGAGGTCATCGGCATGCACGACGACCCCGCCCAGGGTGTCCGTCGCAAGAAGGACTCCACCCTCGTGCGCGCCGCCGAGGCCGTCCGCGACGGCCAGGCGAGTGCGATGATCTCGGCCGGCAACACCGGCGCCACGATGGCTGCTGCGCTGCTGCGCATGGGTCGGATCTCCGGCGTGAAACGCCCGGCGGTTGCGACGCCGATTCCGGTCCCCGGTGCCAACCCCACGATCCTGCTCGACGCCGGCGCGAACTCCGAGGTCCAGGCCGAATGGCTCGTCCAGTTCGCGCTGATGGGTTCCGTGTACGCCCGGCAACGCTTCGGCGTCGAGGCGCCGCGGGTCGGCCTGCTCTCGATCGGCGAGGAACCCGGCAAGGGCGACACGCTGCGCAAGGAGACCTACGAGCTGCTCGGGGCGGCGTCGCACCTGAACTTCGTCGGCAACGTCGAGGGCCGCGACGTGATGAGCGCCGACCTCGACGTGTGCGTCACCGACGGGTTCACCGGCAACGTCGTGCTCAAGACGCTCGAGGGCGGCATGCGAGTGATCGTGCGGGCGATCCTCGACGCGTTCGCCGCCGAGGACGAGTACAAGCCGCACGCCGACGCCCTGATGCCGGCACTGCTGTCCCTGTACGAGACGCTGAGCCCCGACACCTACGGCGGTGCCGTGCTGCTCGGTGTCGACGGCGTGTGCATCATCTCCCACGGCTCGTCGGGTGAGACGGCGATCGCCAACGGCATCGGCGTCGCTCGCGACATGGTCGAGCACGACATGGTTGCCGAGATCCGCTCCGCGATCGCCCGCAACGCGGGCTGAACGCTGCGAGAACTAGACTCGCCACCCGTGCCAGCAGAGACCCCCGCCAACCCGGGCCCACTCCAGCGCGACGAGATCTTCGAGATCGTTCGCGACCGCCTCGCCGACATCCTCGAGATCGAACCGTCGACGATCAGCGAGGGACAGTCGTTCGTCGACGACCTCGATGCGGACTCCCTGGCACTGATCGAGTTGGTCGAGGCGCTCGAGGAGACACTCAGCGAACGAACCGTCGGGTTTCGCATCGAGGACGAGGACCTCGAAGACCTCAAGACGGTGCGCGACGCCGTCGACTACGTTCACGAACGGGCGAAGTAGTCGACGGGCCGAGCATGTCCGACGACGGCGCCGATCTCGACGCCCTCAGCGAGCGCATCGGTCACCGGTTCACCGATGGCGAACTGCTCCGACGAGCACTCGCCCATCGCTCGTGGTGTGCCGAGACGCCCGGCGCCCTGAGCAACGAGCGCCTGGAGTTCCTTGGCGATGCGGTGCTGGGGTGGGCGATCGCCGACATCGTGTACCACCGCTACGACGTCTCGGAAGGCCAGCTCACCGACCTCCGCAAGAGCGTGGTCAATGCGATCGCGCTCGCCGAGGTGGCCCAGGACATCGGGCTCGGCCCCCACATCCTGCTCGGACGTGGCGAAGCGGCAGCGGGAGGTGCCGACAAGCCATCGATCCTGTCCGACGCCTTCGAAGCGGTCCTCGCCGCGGTCTACCTCGATGGCGGCCCCGATGCCGCGTATTCGATGGTCGAGCGGCTCGTGGTGCCGCGCATGCCCGACACGGCGGATTCGCTGGACCAGTTCGACCAGAAGACCCAGTTGCAGGAGCTGAGCGCCCGCGCGGGCCGTGGCGCACCGGTGTACGAGGTCACTTCACGCGGTCCCGACCATGCGAAGTCGTTCCGCGCCGAGGTCCTCGTCGACGGTGAAGTGGTCGGCGTCGGCGAGGGCCGTTCGAAGAAGGCCGCCGAGCAGGCGGCTGCCGGCCGGGCCTGCCTGGCGTTCTCCTGAGTCCGCCGCGTCGTGCCGGAACTCCCCGAGGTCGAGATCGTCCGACGAGGTCTCGAACGGCACCTCGTCGGACGGCGGATCGTGACGGTCGAGGTCGGGCGTGAGCGAACGGTTCGGCGAACGTCGCGTGAGGCGCTGATCGCGGGCCTGTCCGACACCGTGGTCCAGCGTGCGGATCGCCGAGGGAAGTACCTGTTGCTCCCGCTCGACTCGGGCGACACGCTGATGATCCATCTCCGCATGAGTGGCCAGGTGCTGCTCGCGGCAGGTGGGTCGGAACGGCCACCGCACACCCACGTGGTGATGCACCTCGACGACGGCCACGAGGCCTGGTTCGTCGACCCGAGAACGTTCGGCGAGGTCGTCGTGTTCGATCCCGGCCGGGCCGAGTACGAACTCCCCGAGCTCGCACGGCTCGGCGTCGACCCGATCGCCGAACCGTTCGACGTCGACGTCCTGCGGGCGGCGTTCGGCTCCTCGCGGCGCGCACTGAAACCGGTGCTGCTCGACCAGCACGTGATCGCCGGGATCGGCAACATCTACGCCGACGAGATCCTGCACCGAGCGCGGCTCCGGCCGGATCGGGCGGCGTCGTCACTCGACCGTCGACGGGCGGCGGAGCTGCACCGGGCGATCGTCGACGTGTTGCACGAGGCGATCGACGCGGGCGGATCGACCCTGAGCGATGCGCAGTACGTCGATCTGATGGGCGACGGAGGCTCCTACCAGGACGATCACCGGGTGTACGGGCGCGGCGGCGAACGGTGCAGCACCTGCGGGCGGGGCTGGATCCAGCGTGTCGTCACCGGCGGACGCGGCACGCACTTCTGTGGCATGTGTCAGCGCTGACGGGTATTCGGGCCCGATCGTGGTCGAGCAGGTAGTTTCGCACCTGCTGTGTTTCTGAAGAGTCTCAACCTCAAAGGGTTCAAGTCGTTCGCCGACGGCACCACGATGGTGCTCGAACCCGGCGTCACCGTCGTGGTCGGACCCAACGGGTCGGGCAAGTCGAACGTCGTCGACGCGATCGCCTGGGTGCTCGGCGCCCAGGCTCCGAAGGCCGTCCGGAGCCAGAAGATGGACGACGTGATCTTCGCCGGCACCGCCACGCGCCCGGCGCTCGGCCGCGCCGAGGTGAGCATCACGATCGACAACTCCGACGGCACGCTCGGCGTCGAGTTGAGCGAGGTGACCGTCACCCGCGTGCTGTTCCGCAACGGCGACTCGGAGTATGCGATCAACGGCGCGCCGTGCCGGCTCCTCGACGTGCAGGAACTGCTGTCCGACGCCGGTGTCGGACGCCAGCAGCACGTGATCGTCAGCCAGGGCCAGATCGACGCCGTGCTCAACGCTCGGCCGGAGGAGCGGCGGGCGATCATCGAGGAGGCCGCCGGCGTCCTCAAGTTCCGCAAGCGCAAGGAGAAGGCCGAGCGACGTCTCGACGCCACCGAAGCCAACCTGCTGCGCGTACAGGATCTGCTGCGCGAGGTGCGCCGCCAGCTCCGGCCGCTCGAACGCCAGGCCCAGGCGGCCGAGCGTCACGGCTCGCTGATCGCCGAGCTGTCCGAGGTGAAGACGTACGTGGCCGGCAGGGAGATCGCCACCTGGCGGGCGAAGCTCGAAGCGCTGGCGGCCACCCGTCTCGACAGCGCCACCACCGAGGCGGAGCTGAAGAGCGCGTTGGCCGCGCTCGACACGCAGGTGATGGGCATCGAGGCGCAGCTGTCGGCGCGGGGCGAGAGCGACGTCAGCGACCGACTCGTCCGGGTCGAGCAGCTTCGCGAGCGTGCCCGCGGGCTGTCCGCGGTGCTGGTCGAGCGTCGTCGTTCGCTGGAGCGTGACAAGGGGCAGTTGCTCGACGCCGGCGTCGTCGCGAACCTCGAAGCCGACGCGGCACGGTTCCGCCAGGAGCTCGAGGCGGTCGTCGTCGCACTGGGCGAGATCGAGCCCGCAGCAGCGGCACTGCTCGAGGAGGAGGAGTCGTTCCGGTCCGAGCGGGCGAAGGTGCTCGACGCCGTCAGCGTCGACGCCACGGGCACCGAGGCCGCCAGCGCCGCGGCCGAGGTGCGAGGGGAACTGCGTTCGGTGCGTTCGTCGCGCGAACGTGCCGACGGCGATCTGCGCCGTGTGCGGGAACGGTTCGACTCGCTCGCTGCTCGGCGTGACGCGTGCGCCGACGACGAGGTGCGTTTCCGATCCGAGTGCGACGCAGCGGGTTCGGTCGAGGAGCCACTGGTCGCAGAACTGGAGGGAGCCGAGCAGGTCCGGGCCGAGGCCGAATCGGCGCTCGAGGCACGCCAGTCGCTCCGGGCCGATGCCGCCGACGCGGTGTCGCGTGCGTCCGCACGCGTCGACGCCCTGCAGATGGCGCTCGACGCCGCCAGGGCCCGGGCCGGCGCCGAACGCCTGTCGGGCGTCGACGGGGTGCTCGGCACGCTCCTCGACCTGATCGAGATCGACGCTGGCTGGGAACAGGCGGTCGAAGCTGCGCTCGGCGAGTCGTTGACCGCTGTCGTGGTCGACGATCCGGCCGCTGGTCGCCGAGCGCTGACGGCCCTGCGCAGTTCCGACACGAGCGGCGCGGTGATCGCGCTCGGGGCTCGACCGGCGAGCCCGGCCACGCCACCACTCGGTGACGCCGTCCGCCCGCACGCCAGGTCCTCACGACCGGGGGTCGATGCGCTGCTCGACGGGCTGCTCGGGGCAGCGGTTCGCGTCGACGACGTCGGCGCCGCTGTCGACGCGGCACTCGCGCACCCGGAGGCCGTGGTCGTGACCGAGGGCGGTGACCGATTCGGGCTCAGCGGTTGGCGCGTCGGTGCAGCGGGAAGCGGAGCCACCGCCGCCGCCCTCGACGAGGCGATCGAACTGGCATCGCAGGCGGAGGGTGAACTCGCCCGTGCGGTCGATGCGGTCGCGGCGTCCGAACGGACCGTGCAGGCGGCACGGGCAGCTGAGGCCGACCTCGTCCGCCGGTTGGATGCCAACGACGCGAAGTTCAGCGCGGCGTCGGAGGGTCTCGCCCGAGCGCAGGGCGAGCACCGCGAAGTGCTCGGGGAACTGGCCAACCTCGAACGCTCGATCGCCGACCTCGCCGCCAACATCGAGCGTGACGACCGGCGCGTCGCCGAACTGGAGGCGCTCCTGCCGGCGCTCGAATCCGACGAGCAGGCCGAAGCCGATGCCGCTCGTGCGCGCGGCGAACTCCGCGCCGACTTCGAGACCCGGGCGGCGGCCCTGGCATCGCGTCGCAAGGACTTCGAGGTGCGCAACGCCGGGCTGCACGAGCGTCATCAGCTGTTGGAGCGGCGCCTCGAGGAGACCGAGCGTCGTCTCGCCGCCGATGCTGAAGCCCGTGTCGCCGCCGAGGGGCAACGGGTCCGTATCGAACGTGACATCGCCGCGATCGACCGTCTGGTCGAGGTCGTCGCCAGACACCGCGACGTGGTCGAGGTGTTGCACACCGATCTGGTCGAACAGCGCCGTCGTCAGAGCGACGAGGTCAGGGGCCTCACCACCGAACTCGACCGGTACCGGCGCGCTCGGACCGAGAAGGAGCAGACGCTCGATGCGTCGCGCGAACGTGCTCGCCAGGCCGAACTCGGGGAGGCCGAGGCCAGACTGCGTCTCGAGACGGCGATCGAGACGCTTCGGCGTGAACTCGACATCGAACCATCGGTGGCGGAGGCGGCGCCGCTCCCCGTGCTGCCGGAGGGCGCCACGCCGGCGGGCCGGGTGCGCGAGCTCGAACGCGAGTTGCGGCTCCTCGGGCCGATCAACCCGTTGGCGCTCGAGGAGTTCAACGAACTCCAGACCCGGCACACGTTCCTCGAGGAGCAACTGGAGGACGTCCGCTCGACGCGCCGTGAGCTGTCGCGGGTGATCGCCGCCGTCGACGCCGAGATCCAGAACGTTTTCTCGTCGGCCTACCACGACGTCGCCGAGAACTTCACCCAGCTCTTTGGCCTGCTGTTCCCCGGCGGGGTCGGCAAGCTCAAGCTCACCGCACCGGACGACATGCTCAACACCGGCATCGAGGTCGAGGCGAAGCCGAGCGGCAAGAACGTGAAGAAGCTGTCGCTGCTGTCGGGTGGCGAGCGCAGCCTCACGGCGCTGGCGTACCTGTTCGCCGTGTTCCGCTCGCGTCCGTCGCCGTTCTACGTGATGGACGAGGTCGAGGCCGCCCTCGACGACGTCAACCTGCACCGGTTCCTCGGGTTGATCCAGGAGTTCCGCAAGGACGCCCAGTTGATCGTCGTGTCGCACCAGAAACGCACGATGGAGGCCGGCGACTGCCTGCTGGGCGTCAGCATGCAGCCCGGCGGTTCCAGCAAGGTCGTCACCGAACGGGTGTCGGCCGCCCCCTCGCCCAACTGAGGCGGGCCCGCCGCGCTCAGCGTCAGCGACAACGTCCGATTTCGATGTGAACGCCGACACAGAACGGGGGTCCAGACTCAGCGTCAGCGACAACGTCCGACGCGCCGGTCTGCGCTGACGCTGAAGCCCGATCGGTCGGGGCCGGTAGCGTCGGCGGGCGATGGGTATCGAGATTCTGTTTCTGATCCTGGCGATCGCCGTCGTCGCCTTCGGCATCGGCGTGATCGTCGTCAGCCGTCGGAACTCGGCGGCCACGTCGGCGCCGCCGGCCCGGCCCGCCCGACCGGCGACCCCGCCGCCCGAGCCCGACGGCGAGACGGGTGGCGACGTGCTGGTGGCAGAGCCGCCGGTCGAGATCGAACCGGAGCCCGTCGCCCCGCCCTCGTTGCGCGATCGCCTCGCCAAGGCTCGCCTCGCCTTCAGCGGTGCGTTCACCGGGGTGCTCGGGCGGTCCGGGATCACCGAGGAGAGCTTCGAGGACCTCGAGGAGGCACTGCTGCGTGCCGACGTCGGCATCGGCGTCACGACGGCGCTGCTCGACGACCTCCGGGCGAGGGTTGCTGCCAAGGAGATCACGGAACCACAGGCCTTGATCGATGCGCTCGAGGCCGACATGGTGTCGCGTCTCGAGGGGTCCGATCGGACGCTTGCGTTCGACCCGACCGCAGAGGGCCCGAACGTCTGGATGTTCGTGGGTGTCAACGGCGTGGGCAAGACCACGACGATCGGCAAGCTCGCCAACCAGCAGATCCGAGACGGTCGAACGGTCCTGCTCGCTGCCGGTGACACGTTCCGAGCCGCAGCGGCGGAGCAACTGACGACCTGGGCGGAGCGCTCGGGTGCCGAGATCGTCCGGGGCGCCGAAGGCGGCGATCCGAGCTCGGTGATCTACGACGCCGTCGAGCGCGCGGCGGCTCGTGGCACGCAGCTCGTGATGGCCGACACCGCCGGGCGATTGCACACCAAGTCCAACCTCATGGAGGAACTGAAGAAGGTCCGGCGCGTCGCGGAGAAGGGTGTCGGTCGGGTGACCGAGACCCTGCTCGTGATCGATGCCACCACGGGCCAGAACGGCCTGACACAGGCCCGCGAGTTCGGAGACGCCACCGACGTCACCGGCGTGGTGCTCACGAAGCTCGACGGGTCGGCCAAGGGTGGCATCGTGTTCGCCATCGAGACCGAACTGGGCATTCCGGTCAAGCTGGTCGGCGTCGGTGAGACCATCGACGATCTGATCCCGTTCGATCCCACCGAGTTCGTCAGCGCCCTCACCGCCCCCTGACGCGCACCCCACCTCACCCGTCCACCCCACCCGGCGTCGCCCACCCACCCCGAAATCTTGCGGAATCGGGACGCTCAGCGACCGGATCGCGGCAAATTTTCGGGGTGTGGGGAGGGGCTCGGGCTTCGGCAGGGGGTGGGGGCGCCTGTCAGACTGAGGGGATGACGATCACCGAGACGCGCCCCGATGCCGACACGATCCTGGTCTCCGAGGCGCTCGATGCGCTGCTCGCCGAGCACGATCCGGCCACGACCGACAACATCGAGTTCCGTGGCGCCCGCTACGACGCCGGTCTGGCGTGGGTGCACTTCCCGAAGGGCTACGGCGGCCTCGGTGTGCGCCCCGAACTCAACAAGCTCGTCGAGACACGGCTGCGCGAGGCCGGTGCGAAACCGACCGATCCCAGCACGTTCTTCATGGCCCTCGCCGGTCCCACGATCGTCACCCACGGCAGCGACGAGGCCAAGGAGCGCTTCCTGCGCCCGATGTTCACCGGTGAAGAGCGCTGGTGTCAGCTGTTCTCCGAGCCCGGCGCGGGCTCCGACTTCGCCGGCCTGGCGACCAAGGCCGAGCGCGACGGCGACGAGTGGATCGTCAACGGCCAGAAGGTGTGGAACACGATGGCGCACATCGCCGATTTCGGCATGCTCGTCACGCGCACCGACCCGGAGGCGCCGAAGCACAAGGGGATGACCTACTTCGCGCTCGACATGCGCGCCCCCGGCGTCGAGGTGCGCCCGCTGCGCCAGATCACCGGCGAGGCCGAGTTCAACGAGGTCTACATGACCGACGCACGGGTTCCCGACGCCCATCGCATCGGCGACGTCGGCGAGGGCTGGCGCGCCAGCCTCACCACGCTGATGAACGAGCGCAATGCGATCGGCACGGGCAGTGGTGCAGGGAGCGGCTCGGTGGCCCGGCGGGGTGCGGCGGCGAACGACGCCGTCGAGATCTGGAAGACACTCGATCCGTCGGAGCAGGACGGCGCCCGCAAGGACCGGCTGATGCAGCTGTGGTGCCAGGCCGAGGTCAACCGGCTCACCAACCGGCGCGCGGGCGAGAACGCCAAGGCCGGCAACCCCGGCCCCGAGATGACGATCGCCAAGCTCGCGTTCTCCGAGCTGAACAAGCCGCTGTACGAATTCTGCATCGACCTGATGGGTGCCGATGCGCTCATCGGCTACGACTACACGTTCCGCCGCCCCGGCGACCTCGACGTCACCGGGACCATGCACGGCACCCGCTACTCGTTCCTGCGGGTGCGGGCGAACTCGATCGAGGGTGGAACGTCAGAGATCCTCCGCAACATCGTCGGCGAGCAGGTCCTCGGTCTTCCCGGCGAGCCCCGCGTCGACAAGTCGGTCCCGTGGAACGAGGTCCCACGCAACTGATCGACCGGCCCGTCACGCGGTGTCACCCGAACGCGACGCCGGTGACCGTGAGCACGAGGTCGAAGCCGACCGCTTCGGCCGCCCGGTTCGAGCCCGCGTTGGCGACATCACAGCGAAAGCCGCACGCGACGTTCGACGAACTCGTCGTTGCCCACCGGTGACGGACCGTTCAGGGGCGCGAGCCGGTCGTGCAGCTCGGGCGCGCTCCAGACGATGGTCTGGTCTCCGACGGGGTAGGCCACCGCCATCGTCGACCCCTGCGCGATCAGGTCGGCCGCGGCGGGCGACGAATCGATTGCCACAGCCTGGCCGTTGGTCTTCAGCGTCGGCAACAACGATCGGACAGGCGGTTGTCGCCGACGCTGATCCCCGAGCGCTCCTCGGGGGCGGCTCCGCGGGTCACCCGTTGGCTCCGTGGACCCCTTGGTAACCTCGGGGGCCTGATGTTCGACAATCTCTCCACACGACTCGAAGGCATCGTCAAGAAGATCCGCGGCAAGGGTCGCTTGACGGAGGCCGACGTCGACGAGGTGATGAAGGAGATCCGCACGGCGCTCCTCGAGGCCGACGTCAACGTCACCGTGGTCCGCTCGATCTGCAACCGGATCCGCGAAACGGCGATCGGCGCGACCCGCTCGTCCGCGCTCGACCCCGCCCAGCAGGTGGTCAAGGCGGTCAACGACGAGTTGACCCGGGCCCTCGGCGGCGAAACGCTCGCCATCACCTACGCGTCCAAGCCGCCGACCGTCGTGCTCATGGCCGGTCTGCAGGGCTCCGGCAAGACCACCAACTCGGCCAAGCTTGCGGCCTGGTTCAAGGGTCAGGGTCGCCAGCCGCTGCTCGTCGGAGCCGACCTCCAGCGTCCCGCCGCGGTCGAGCAGCTCCGCACCCTCGGACGCCAGATCGACGTGCCGGTGTTCTCCGACCCGTCCGATCCGGTGCGGGCGTCCGCGGCGGGTCTCGAGGAGGCGAAGCGCCTCGGGCGTGACGTCGTGATCGTCGACACCGCCGGCCGCCTGTCGATCGACAGCGAGATGATGGAGCAGGTGCGGCAGATCTCCGGCGCCGTCGATCCCGACTACACGTTCCTCGTCATCGATGCGATGACCGGTCAGGACGCCGTGCAGACCGCCGAGGCGTTCCACGAGACCCTCCAGATCGACGCCGTGATCATG
The DNA here is from genome assembly GCA_963710625.1 of Ilumatobacteraceae bacterium. GTDB lineage: Bacteria > Actinomycetota > Acidimicrobiia > Acidimicrobiales > Ilumatobacteraceae > Sva-07. The sequence goes on from CAVQBG010000002.1 coordinate 72,908, forward strand.
TCGAAGATGGACGGCGACGCCCGCGGTGGTGCGGCGCTGTCGGTCAAGGAGGTCATCGGCCGCCCTATCGCCTTCGCGTCCACCGGAGAGAAGCTCACCGAGTTCGAGCAGTTCCACCCGGACCGCATGGCGGGCCGGATCCTCGGCATGGGCGACATGCTCACGCTGATCGAACAGGCCGAACGCGCCTTCGAGGCCGACCAGGCCGAGCAGGCCGCTGCGAAGTTGATGGAGGGCCAGTTCACCCTCGACGACTTCCTCGAGCAGA
>CAVQBG010000003.1:0-181545 GCA_963710625.1 Ilumatobacteraceae bacterium
ACAAGATCCCGTTCATCCTGAAGTTCAACCACAACGAACTGCTGACCACCCCGAACACGTTCGACCAGACCCCGTTCGCCTCGATCAACCAGGCATTCGAGATGGGTTGCGTCGGCGTCGGCGCCACCGTCTACTGGGGCTCGAACGAGTCGAATCGCCAGCTCCAGGAGATCGCCGTCGCCTTCGAGCAAGCGCACGCACTGGGGATGTTCACCGTGCTCTGGTGCTATCTCCGCAGTCCGTCGTTCAAGGTCGACGGTGTCGACTACCACGCCTCGTCCGACCTCACTGGCCAGGCGAATCATCTGGGTGTCACGCTCGAGGCCGACATCATCAAACAGAAACTGCCCGAGAACAACGGTGGGTACCCGGCAATCAAGGCCGGCAAGACCCACGACAAGGTCTACAGCGAGCTCACCACCGATCACCCGATCGACCTCACCCGGTACCAGGTGGCGAACTGCTACATGGGTCGGGTGGGCATGATCAACTCCGGTGGCGCCTCCGGCACCAACGACATGCAGGACGCCACGGCGACCGCAGTGGTGAACAAGCGCGCTGGTGGCTGTGGCCTGATCAGTGGACGCAAGGCGTTCCAGAAACCGATGGAGGAAGGGATCGCTATCCTCAACTCGATTCAGGATGTCTATCTCTGCGACGACGTCGACATTGCCTGAGAGGAGCCGAGTGTGCGAATTGGAATCCTGACCGGTGGGGGCGACGTCCCGGGCCTGAACGCTGCCATCAAGGCCGTCGTGGTCAGAGCAGCGGAGCAAGGTCATGAGGTGCTCGGCCTCCGCCGCGGCTGGGCCGGGCTGCTGTATGTCAATCCCGACCAGCCCGAGTCGATCGAGGAGTTCACCCAGCCGATGGACACCTCCTGGGTGCGCACCATCGACCGCTCCGGAGGCACGATCCTGCACAGCTCGCGGACACATCCGGGCAAGGTCAAGGCCGATGACGTCCCCGACTTCCTCGACCCACCCGAAGGCGCCGAGCCGCCGTACGACTTCACGCCGCACGCGATCAAGGTGCTCGAGGCCCTCGGCATCGACGTGCTGATCCCGATCGGTGGCGACGACACGTTGTCGTACGGTCTGCGGTTGCACCAGGAGGGCGTACCGGTGATCGCCATCCCGAAGACGATGGACAACGATGTCCATGGCACCGACTACTGCATCGGGTTCTCGACGGCGGTGACCCGTGGGGTCCAGTTCATCAGCAACCTGCGAACGAGCACCGGCTCACACGAGCGCATCGCCGTGATCGAACTGTTCGGTCGGTACAGCGGAGAGACCTCGCTGATCACCGCGTACCTCGCCGGCGTCGACCGGGCCGTGATTTCCGAGGTGCCGGTCGACATCGACCGCCTGGCTGCGTTCCTGGTCGACGACCGTCGCTCCAATCCGAGCAACTACGCGATGGTCACGATCTCGGAAGGCGCCGTGATCGAAGGCGGAGAGATGTCGCTGCGCGGTGACGCCGATGCCTACGGGCACCGCAAGCTGGGCGGCATCGGCGAGCAGCTCGGCTCGATGCTCAAGACGGTGACCGGGATCAACATCATCAACCAGACGATCGGCTACCTGATGCGTTCGGGCAGCCCCGATTCCCTCGATCTGATGGTCGCCAACAACTACGCCGTGATGGCTGCCGACCTCGCGATGGAAGGCCAGTCGGGCCGCATGGTCGCCCTGCGCGGCGGCACCTACACCAACGTGCCGATCTCGATGATCGGCGAAGGTGTCAAGCGCGTCGACGTCGGTGAGATGTACAACCCCGAGCTGTACAAGCCGGTCATCCGCCACGTGGGCGGCAAGCCCATGTTCCTGTACTGACGTCCACGTCGGGGCCGTCCGGAGGGGCCGCTGATGGCGGGGCGTAGCCTGCACGTTCGTGACCACTCCTTCGCAGGCCGTCAGTGGTGCCCCGGGTCCTGTCGCAGATCCCGCCCTTCGTCAGCGCCTGGTCGACGCCACCGAACTGCTCCGCGAGGTCGCATCGGCGCCGGAACTCCTCGCACTCCTCGCCCCGCAGGAGAAGATGGCACTGCTCAACGCCGCCGGTGACGTCTTCTGCCCCGACCCGGAAGTACGTCGGCTCCGCACGAAGGTACTGAAGCGGCAGCGCCGCTCCGATCGGGTGCGACGTGACGACGGCGTGCTCGCCGGCACGGGGATCCGCACGCTTCGCGACCAGGCGGTGTTCACGACTCCCAACGCGATACCGCCGGCGGACTTCGTGCAACACGACGTCGACGAACCGACATACCGAGAGACCGTGGACGAACAGCACTGCTACGTCTGCAAGGCGAAGTACCGCGAGGTCCACCACTTCTATGACCAGCTCTGTCCGAGCTGCGCCGAGTTCAACTATTCGAAGCGTGGTGAGCTGGCCGACCTGTCGGGCACGGTCGCGCTGCTCACCGGCGGGCGGGTGAAGATCGGCTACCAGTCCGGAATCAAGCTGCTGCGGTGCGGGGCCTCGCTGATCGTCGTCACCCGCTTCCCCCGTGATGCCGCAGCCAGGTATGCGGCCGAACCCGACTTCGCCGAGTGGGGTGATCGCCTCGAGGTGTTCGGCCTCGACCTTCGGCACACGCCGAGCGTCGAAGCGTTCGCCCATCACGTTGCCACCACGCGTGACCGCCTCGACTTCGTCGTCAACAATGCGTGCCAGACCGTACGGCGTCCGCCCGACTTCTACCGGCACATGATGGAGCGCGAAGAGGCGGCGCTCGACACGCTGAGGCCTGAGGTGCTGCAGTTGGTTGGCGCATACGAGGGCTTGCGCGGCTACCACCTGTTGCCGGGAAGCGCCGATGGCCAGGCTGGTGATGTCGAGGCGGTCGCGCCGGCCGGATCGACGTCGCTGCCAGGCCTCACCAGGGCCTCAGCGCTGTCGCAGACACCATTGCTTCCCGATGAACTCGAAGCGCAGAGCGGATTGTTTCCCGAGGGTCGCCTCGACCAGGACCTCCAACAGGTCGACCTGCGCGAACGGAATTCGTGGCGCCTGCTGTTGCACGAGGTGTCGTCGGTCGAACTCCTCGAGACGCAGCTGGTGAACGCGGTGGCACCGTTCGTGATCAACGCACGGTTGAAGCCGTTGATGGAAGCCACCCCGGGCACCCACAAGCACGTCGTGAACGTGTCGGCGGTCGAAGGTCAGTTCTACCGGCTCTGCAAGACCACCCGCCATCCCCACACCAACATGGCGAAGGCGGCGCTCAACATGATGACGCGGACGTCGGCGACCGACTTCCATGCGTCGGGCATCAACATGAACAGCGTCGACACCGGCTGGGTCAGTGACGAGGATCCGGTCGCCATCGCCGAGCAGAAGACCGCCGAGCATCGCTTCCATCCGCCACTCGACATCGTCGACGGTGCCGCTCGAATCGTCGATCCGATCATCGACGGCGCGAACACCGGCGATCACGTGTGGGGGCAGTTCCTGAAGGACTACCGGCCAACCGACTGGTGAGGTCGCCGCCGGTCGCGAGCGCCTGATCTGGTACAACCGGCACCATGCGTGTGATCGTGATCGGGGCGGGCGTCTCGGGGCTGACGACGGCGAGAGGGCTCGCCGACCTGGGCCACGAGGTGCTCGTCGTCGAGGGCAGGGACCGCATCGGTGGCAGAACCTGGACGGCCGACCTCGGCGGTGCGCCCGCCGACCTCGGGGGATCGTGGATCCACGGACCGTTCCGGAACCCGCTGACCGATGTCGTGAGGGCTGCCGGCCTGGAGTGGCACAACGACGGGATCTGGGGCGGGGCCGGGCGGGTGTTCGTCGACGGGACCGGGCCGATCGACGGTCCCGACACCGCCACGGTCGTCGCAGCCCAGTTCGACTTCGACCCGGCCGAGGCGGTCGCGGCGTTGGGCAGGGACGGGTCGTACGACGAGGGTGTCGCCTGGTTCCTCGACGATCGGGGGTTCACCGGGTTGCAGCGTCGCGTCGTCGACTCCCGGATCCGTTGGGGTGACGCCGGGCTCAACGTCGCCGGTCCCCCGGACCGCGTGTCGTTGCAGGGGACGGCAGGGTACGTCGACCACGGCGGTGGCAACGTCGCGCTGCGAGGGGGCTATCGGACGCTGGTCGACCACCTCGCCGCCGGGCTCGACATCCGGTTGGGTGAGCCGGTCCTCGAGATCGCGCATGGGCCCGACGGGGTCACGGTGACGACCGGATCAGGGCGTCACCGTGCCGATCACTTGGCCGATCAGGTGGTGGTGACCGTGCCGCTCGGTGTGTTGCAGGCGGGTTCGATCCGAGTCGATCCTCCACTCCTCGACATCGAGCAGCGGGCCGGACGCCTCGCGATGGGCAATCTGGAGAAGGTGGTGCTCCGCTTCGACCATCGGTTCTGGCCCGCCAACGTCCGGCGTCTGGCGTTCGTGTCCGAACACCGCCGGTTCACCGACTGGGTGGACATCACCGCGCACTCCGGGGTGCCGACTCTCGTCGCATTCCACAACCCGACCCTCGCCGCCTACGGACCAGACCGCGTCGCCGAGGCGATGACGGTGCTGCGCGCGATGTTCGACGAGGTGCCCGAACCGGTCGCTGCGCACGCCACCGACTGGACGAACGATCCGTTCTCCAACGGCTCGTACTCGTACATCCCGGTCGGTGGGTCGAGCGACGACATGCGGGCGCTCGGAGGTCGCCACACGCCGCAGGTGGTCCTCGCCGGCGAGCACACCGTGCCGGAGTACTTCGGTACCGTCCACGCCGCCTACGTGTCCGGGGTGCGAGCGGTGGACGCGTTCCGATGAGCCGGCCTGGGACCGCGGATCCGTGTCAGCGACGACGTCCGATTCGGCGATGTGCGCTCACGCGAACTCGGGGTCAGGGATCTGTGTCAGCGACGACGTCCGATTCGGTGATGTGCGCTCACGCGAGCCGAGGGCCGTGGTGAACCGCATCACGCCGTCGTCGACAGGATCCTTGCGGAACATCTTGCGGTCCTTGCGGTAGTCCTGCGGGTTGATCCACGGCTCCCGGTCGCCCTGCTTCGGGAACCGGTCGGCCGCGCGCTGCACGTACCCGGAGCTGAGGTGGTCGAGCAGCGGGCGGGCGACCATCGAGCCGTCCGACGGTCGCAGCCGCGGTGTGCAGATCTCGGTGTGCGTGTCGGCCATGTGGTTCAGGAGCCGACAGGTGTACGTGGCAATCAGGTCGGCACGCAGCGTCCACGACGCGTTCACGTACCCGAAGGTCGAGGCGAGGTTCGGGACATCGGAGTAGGCGAACCCCTTGTACGACCAGGTCTGCGCGAAGTCGATCGGCTCACCGTCGACGACGACGTCGACCTCGCCGAGCGTCACCATGTTCAACCCGGTCGCCGTGACGATGATGTCGGCATCGAGGTGTGCGCCGGACTGCAGCGCGATGCCGGTCTCCGTGAACGTCTCGATGTGGTCGGTGACCACCGACGCCGATCCGTTGTTGATCGCATCGAACAGGTCGCCGTTGGGCACGAGGCACAGGCGCTGGTCCCATGGCGCATAGGTGGGGGTGAAGTGGGTGTCGACGTCGAAGTCGGGGCCGAGCGCCTCGCCGACCTGCTTGAGCAGGAAGTCCTTCGTCTTGGCCGGATGCTTGCGCGTCCGCTTGTACATCACCTGCTGGAGGAGGGTGTTCTTGGTTCGGGTGACGCGGTAGGCGAGTGTGTCCGGCAGGACCTTGCGCAGCCGGTTGGCGATCGCGTCGACGTCGGGTCGGGCGACCACGTACGTCGGCGAGCGTTGCAGCATCGTGACGTGGCCGGCCGTCGACGCCATCGCGGGCACCAGCGTCATCGCGGTGGCACCGGAGCCGATCACGACGATCCGCTTGCCGGCGTAGTCGAGGTCCTCCGGCCACGCCTGCGGATGAACGATCTCGCCTTCGAACCGCTCGCGGCCCGGGAACTCGGGGGTGTAGCCCTCCTTGTAGGAGTAGTAGCCCGAGCACATCGACAGGAAGTTGCAGGTGTAGATGAGGTGTTCGCCGGTGGTGGCGAGCTCGACATCGACGGTCCAGGTCGCCGTGGCGCTCGACCACTCGGCGCGCCGGACGAGATGGTTGAAACGGATGTGCCGATCGATGCCGTTCTCGGCGATCGTTTCGCGCAGGTACGCCATGATCGATGGCCCGTCTGCGATCGCCTTCTCGGCGTTCCACGGCTTGAACTCGAATCCGAGCGTGTGCATGTCGCTGTCGGAGCGGATGCCGGGGTAGCGGAACAGGTCCCAGGTGCCGCCGATGTCGGCGCGCCCTTCGAGGATCAGGTAGGTCCGGTCCGGCGACTCCTCCTGGAGGTGGTACGCCTGCCCGATGCCGGAGATCCCCGCTCCAACGATCAGTACGTCGACATGGTTGGGCCGCCCGGAACTGTCCATTCCGAGGACCGTATCGGACGAAGTCTTGACGTGACCGGGTCGGAATGCCGTCGTAGCCTGTCACCATGAGCATGACGTCGACACCTCCCTCGACCCCGCCGGCGTGGGGTCCGCCCTCACCGACGGGAGACGTTCCGGACATCGGCGGCACGCCGTCGCTGTCGGGTCGTCGGCGCCCCGCGCTGCTGGTCACGGCAGTCGTGGCGCTGGTCGCGTTGGGTGTGGGTGCCTTCGTCGCGCTCGGCGACTCGTCCGGCGACGCCGGTGTCGCGCTGCCGCCGGCTGAGGCATTCGACCTCGCTGCCGCCGCCCAGGGCACCGTCGATGCCCGAACCGTCGAGTACGACCTCACGGTCACCGCCGGTGGTCTCGGCAGCGTCACCGTGTCGGGTGCGCTCGACAACGAGACGAAGCTCGCAACGGTCGCAGCCGACATGTCGACGCTGCTCGGTCCCGACGGTACGGCGCCGATCGGCGGAGAGATCGAGCTGTTGGTCGATGGCGCCAACGGTCTCGTCTATCTCGGCGCCGATGCGTTGGGAGGTCTGCTTCCGACCGACTCGGCCTGGATCTCGATCGACCTCGCCGTGCTCGCCGAGCGCAGCGGTGTCTCGCTCGACGATCTGCGCAGCGAGTTCGTCGTCGACCCGGCGGCGTCCGCGCAGGCGCTGATCGATGCCGACAATGCCGTCGAGCTCGGCACCGAGGAGATCGACGGCGTCACCGTCCGGCACTACGAGGTGACGGTCGATCTGGCCGCAGCGATCGCCGCTGCTCCGCAGGCTGCCGAGCAGTTCGATGCCGAACTCGGCGAGTTGGATGCGGTCCTTCCCGAGACGGTCACCTACGACGTGTGGGTCACCGAGGACAACCAGCTCCGTCGAGCCGCCTTCGACATCACCGTCGCCGATCAGACGGTGTCGATGGTCCTCGACATGACGACCACCGGCGAGCCGCTCGACCTGCAGGTTCCCGCCGACGCCTTCGACATCACGAGCTGGCTCGACTGGTGACGCCCGATCGGGCGGCCAGCACGGCAGCGGCAACCCGGTGACCTGAGCGGCACGCCCCGATCGGGTCGGTGCGCCAACCGGGCGAGTGGGTCAAGTATCCCGCCGCGAACGCATCACCGGCGCCCGTCGTGTCGTCGACGTCCGAGATCTCGATCGCGGCGATCTCGGTGCAGGTGCCGTCGGGTTCGTACACGAGAGCCGGGTCGGGGCCTCGCTTGACGACGGTGACCGCCCCGGGCCACGCCGCTGCGAGCTCGAGCACCGCGGCCTCGTCGCGGTTGGCGAGGAGGACGTCGGGTCGGAGTTGCCCGAGGAGCCCCCGTACCCGGTCGACACCGAGTTCGAGCATCACTGCGCTCGACGACACGTCGATCGACACGTCGATCGAGCGATCGTGCGCCCAGCCGATCACCGTGCTCGCGGTCGGCGCGATCGCCCCGGCGACCAGCGAGTAGAGCGGGACGTGGAGCATCGTCACGCCGTCGAGCCACGACCGATCCGGGTTCGTGAGATCGAGACAGGCGCGGCGATCGGTGAGCATCGACCGCTCGCCCGCCGCGTCGACCAGCGCCACGATCGTGCCGGTCGAGCCCGACCGGCGAATCGAATCGACGTCGACGCCATCGGAGTGCATCTCGGCGACGAGCGCCGTGCCGATCGCGTCGTCACCGACCTGCCCGATGAACCGGCTCCGGACGCCGATCGACGCCGCGGCGACCGCCGTGTTGGCGGCGCTGCCGCCGCGTCGTCGGGTGATGTGCGCCGATGTGTCGGATGCGACGTTGACCGGCCCGTCGACCCGGACGATCACGTCCTCGACGAGGTCGCCCAGGCATGCCAGCGACGCCGGTGGACGTGGTGGGTCAGCCACCGTCGACGTCGTCGGTGAGCGACGGGTCGTCGACGACGGCCATCACGTCGAGGCCGGCCTTGCGTCCGCTGGGGTCGGCGACCTCGGCAACGGGATCGTCGACGTCGTCGTACTCCAGTCGGAGCGCACGGCTCATCGTGGCGTGCATCGCGTACGTACAGGTGATGTAGGTGAACTCGAGGATCTCTTCGTCGGAGAGGTGCCGCTTCAGTTCGTCGAACAGCGCATCCGGCACCCGTCCGTGCTCGAGCGTCAGGCAGTCGGTGTAGGCCAGGACGGCGCGCTCGACCGGTGACCAGCAGTCGGCCACCGACCATGCCGGGATCGCGGCGACCTGCTCATCGGTGAAGCCGACGTCGCGCATCGCTTTGCAGTGCTGGCTGAAGACGAACCGGCTGCCGACCGTGAACCCGGCGCGAGTCTGACCGAGTTCGCGAAGGGCGGGAGCGAGCCGGCGTTTCGGGTCGCGGTAGAACTGGAATCCTGCGGTGGTGTGGTCGAAGGCGTCGGGCACGAGCGCGAACACGGTCCACCAGTTGCCGGGTGTGCCCGACGCCGTGCCGGGCTCGGCGACCGGATCGCGGTCGCCGAAGATCATCGAGTACAGCGCCTGCGCGAACGGGTGGGCGTCGTCGCGGGGGACCTCGCCGAGCCGGGGCATGTCAGGATCCCGACGGCTGGTGTGCCGTCGACTCGTGTGCCGCCGCCTCGTGAAGGGGATCGACCGTCAGGAGACGGTGGGCCTCGTGCGGGTCCGACGCGAAACCGGGCGTGTCACGACAGAGCTCGACCATGATCCCGTTGGGGTCGAGGTAGTACAGCGAATGGCACCAGCCGTGGTCCTGCTCCATCGCCGGCTCGATGCCCTCGGCCGTCATGCGGGCTCGTACGGCCTCCTGCTGCTCGGTGCTCGCCCGGAAGGCGCAGTGGTTCACCCAGAACGGGAGCCCGACGCCGTCGGACAGATCGGTGGTCCACCCCGGCCGTTCGCCGACCTCGTGGAGTTCGAAGAACGCGATGCACTCCGCCGCGCCGTCGGCGGTCGCCGGTGTGTCGGCGGTGATCTCGTAGAACACGTGGCGGATCCAGCTGTCGCCAAGGGCGGTGATCTCGGTGTGGACCAGCGGGAACCCCATCAGGTCCTCGTAGAAGTGCGTGGTGGCCTCGACGTCCCGGGTGGCGTAGGCAACGTGGTGCAGCGGCATGGGTCGAGCGTAGATCCCGCGCCGGGGACGACTAACAAGGGGAGATGCCGATCGCCCACGTCAACGGAATCGACGTCTACCACGAGCTCCACGGTGACGGCCCGCCCTTGCTGGCCATCAGCGGCAGCGGGAACGACCTGCGCGTGTCGGAGCCCTCGCTGCTCCCGGTCAACAAGGCGTTCACGACGCTGTCCTACGACCAGCGCGGTCTCGGCCGGACGTCGAAACCGGACACCGACTACACGATGGCCGACTACGCCGACGACGCTGCCGCGCTCGTGGACGCAATGGGGTGGGATCGTTGCCACGTGATGGGGACGAGCTTCGGTGGGATGGTCGCTCTCAACCTGGCTGTCCGGCACCCGGAGGTGATCGACCGGCTCGTGCTGTGCTGCACCTCGCCGGGAGGGGCCGCGCCGTCGTATCCACTGCACCGTTTGGGTCAGTTGAGCCCCGCCGAGGCGTTCGAGGAGCGCTGTCGCCTCACCGATCGCCGTTACGACCCGGATGCCGCCGAACCGATTCCCGGGGCGGGCCGCTACTTCGACGGGATGAAGCAGCAGTCGATGGCGCCCCCGGACCCCGAGCAGCTGGCCGGCCTCGGTCGCCAGATGCGCGCTCGCATGGGCCACGACGTGATGGCCGACCTCCCGACGATCACCCATCCGACGCTGGTGTGCGCGGGGGAGTACGACGACATCGCTCCGGTGGCGAACTCCGAACTCCTGGCCGACCGTATGCCCGACGCCACGCTGCGCGTGTTCGATGGCGGGCACATCTTCCTCGTCCAGGATCGCTCGTCCTGGTCGGCGATCATCGAGTTCCTCGGAGGTGCATCGTGATCCGTCTCCGCCAGGTTGCGGTGATCGCTCCCGACCTCGACCCGGTCGTCGACGAACTGTGCGACGTGTTCGGCCTGCCGGTCGTGTTCCACGACCCCGGCGTCGCCGAGTTCGGTCTGCGCAATGCGTTGCTGCTCGTCGGTGATCAGTTCCTCGAGGTCCTCTCACCGGTGCGTGACGACACGACGGTCGGCCGACTGTTGGACAAGCGTGGTGGCGCCGGCGGTTACATGGCGATCTACGAGGTGGACGACCTCGATGACCGGGTTGCTCGCCTGGGTGAGCAGGGTGTGCGGATCGTCTGGACGGGCGACTTCGGCGACATCCGTGGGCGGCACCTGCACCCGCGCGACGTCGGTGGTGCGCTCGTGTCGCTCGACGAACCGGTCCCCGCCGGGAGTTGGCGCTGGGGCGGCCCGACATGGCCGACCACCGACGTGTCGGCGGCGGTGGTCGATGGCATCGCAGGCGTGACGGTCGGCGCGGACGACCCCGATGCGCTGCGGTCGCGCTGGGAGGAACTCGATCTCGCCGAGGCGGTGCGGTTCGTCCCCGCATCGACACGGGCCGAGGGCATCGACGGTGTCGATCTCCACTCGGTCGATCGCTCCCGGGTCGGCGAACGCCACGACATCGGTGGCGTCGCCTTCACCCTCGTCTGAGTTCGGCAGGAAGACGAGATCCATGGGTGAAACCAGCGCCAGCAACGTCTGGCACTACCGGAGGCGGGCGTCGAACTGATGAGCCAAACCACCGCATGTGGTGGATTCGCTCATCAGTGGGCTTCGGTGCGTCGTCCCGCTGCGACGACCAACGATCTACTCGGCGGATTGCCGGTCGAACGCTGCGATCCTCCACTCACCGTCCACCTTGCGCAACGTGTAGACCATCGTCCCGTTCCACGAGTTGCCTTGGCTGCTGTCGAAGTCCATCGGCACGCTCACTTGCAGATCTCCGCTGCCATTCGGGTCACGCACGACCGTTGGTTCACCCGTGAAGGTCTGTTCGATGGGGCCGTAGCCCGTCACGACCTCGATGTAGTCGTCGATCGTGCCGATGGCCTTTCCATCGTCGAGCCACATGGCGTCGTCGGTGAGCGTCGCCCGCATCATTTCGCCGTCGGCGACGTTCTGGGCTTCGTTGTGTGCCGTCACGACGGCGATCGCAGCAGCAACGTCGTCGGAGGACACGGCGTCGTCATCGTCGGCGGTCATCACGGCTGCAAGCCCGCCAACGACGAGCAGGGCGATTGCCGGCAAGCCCGCCAGCCAGGCCCAGCGCCACCGCCGGTGCGTCTCCTTCGGGGGCGTCTCCGACGAGCGGTGCTCGGGGAGAGTCATTTGTTCGGTGACCATGACTCATCACCTCCACGACGGATGTGTGTCATCCCTGCATTCAACGTACGGCGGTCACCACACGCCGCGTCAGAGCCCAAGGTCGGTTCATCGGCGTCAGCCGGGTGCCCGATGGTCGCGTTCCCGACCCGGCGTTCGGTGATGCCGCGCCCCTGTCGGACGACCGGTCTCGCTCATCGGTGTGGAGGGATCTGGTGGCGGGCGACGAACTGTCACCCATTCACCGCACGTTGCTGTCGAACTCACCCTCGTCTGAAGGTGTGCGAGTCGGGGTCAGCCGCCTGCGCTGACGTCGTTCCACACCGAGGTCGCGCCGGAATGGCCGACCTCGATCACCGTCCAGGTCGCGCCGACACCGACGATCAACGACGCACCGACGAGGACCGCGGTGACGACGCGCGGCGACAGCGAGCCGAGACGCTTGCGCGTGTAGGGCTCGGCGGCGACGAGCGCGCTCACCACCGTCACGCCGATGGCCCATGGCAGGACCGTCTCGCCCTGCTCCGTGTGTTCCTCCACGAGCTCGGTCTTCTTGACGTCGCCTTGGAGCGACTCACCCGACTGCTGGGCGAGGCCGACGGCGATGGTGGCAGCGAGCGCGACGCCGAGCACGACCGGCCCGTAGGCTCGTCGAGCCCGTGGAATCGCTGCGACGACGACGAGCGCGATCGCGGCGATCGGGAGGAGCACCACCGCTGCGTGGACGACGAGCGGATGGGCCGGGAGCCCGAAGAGGGTGTCGATTTCCATGGTAGGCTCCTGCCGGTGGCTCAGCTGCTCGGTGGCTCAGCTGCTCGGTGGCTCAGTTGCTCGGTGTCAGGGTTCGGGCGCGAGCGTGAGTGGGGCGCTTGCGGTGCGTGAGTCGGTACACGGTCGACCACGCCACGGCGATGATCGACGCAACGGCCGTCACCTGGTAGAGCCATTGGGCACGATCGGTGCCGGCGAGTGCTGCGTGCAGGCTGGTCAGGAGGAACACGGCATAGCTCGAGAAGTGGATCCACCTCCACACCCGACGCGGCAGCCGTTTCGTGAGCAGTGAGGTCACCTCGACCGCCACGAGGAGCCACATGGCCACCACGCCGAGCGCCACGGCGAGCGGCTTCCACGCCGACGCGAACGGCACGGTCAGATCGACGAGATCGAACGACACGTAGCTGTCGGCCACGAGTGCGGCCATGTGGATCGCGACGAACGAGATGGTGAGGCCGCCGAGCCAACGGTGGAGGTCGAGCAGCCAGGCGGGACGGCGATGCTCCGGGAAGGCCTTGGTCGACAGCACGATGCCCCAGATGACCGACGCGGTCAGCATGAGCCACGCCACGATCCCCGACGCACGAGTGAGGTACCACCAGAACTGCGGGTTCATCGGCCGACCAGTTCTCGGGCGACGGCGAGATCGGCCGTCGCGTACCGCGAGCCGTCGAGGCCGACGGCGAGGCCGGTGAGGCCGTGCCGGTCGAGATGGTCGATCGCGCCGTCGGATCCGGCGAGCAGCGCGGCGGTCGCATGTGCTTCGGCGATCCACCCGGAACGGGCGACGACGGTCACGGTCGCGAGGTCGGTCGACGACATCTCCCCGATGCGGGGATCGATCAGGTGGTGCCGCTCCTGTCCTGTCTGGATCCATCGACGCGACCTGGTGCTGGAGGTCGCGACACCTCCACCGCTCACGGCGAGTCGACACAGCTCGCCGTTCGACGGATCGGGATCCTCGACCGAGATGCTCCAGCCGTCCGCTGCGCTCGACGTCGCGGGTGGGGACCCCGCCATCGTCATGTCGCCCCCGATGCTGACGAGTGCGCCGGATACACCGAGATCGAGAAGACGCTGCACTGCGATGTCGGCGGCGAGGCCCTTGCCGATGCCTCCGGGATCGAGCGTCAGCCCGGCGGGCAGTCGGATCGCGACGCCAGACCGGTCGAGCTCGATGTCTCGCATCGTCGGACCGGCATCGTTGCCCAGAGCAACGAGCTGACCGTCAGGGAGGATTGTCACCCTCCACGGATCGTCGATGCTTGCGCGGTATCCGGTGTCGACCAGGATCGGAAGCACGGACGGGTCGAAGGCGCCGTCCGTTGCGCTCCAGGCCTCGATCATCGAGACGACGAGCGTGATCGTGAGCGGGTCGACGGCGACCCAGGCGCCGGGTGAGTTGTTGAGCCGAGTGATGTCGCTGTCGGGCAGGAACCGACTCCATCGCGCTTCGAGATCGTGGAGCAACCCGACGGTGTGCGCGAGGGCGTCGTCGAGCGTCCGGTCGTGATCGGCCCCGCCGACGACCACGATCTGCAGTTCGCTCGCCATGACGCGAGCACGGTGCTCAGCCGCTTCCACGGGTCGTCGCCACGGGTGCGGGTGCGGGAGAAGGTGCGGCTGCGGCAGAGGGTGCGGCTGCCGGCGCCGGTGCGGGCGTGACGACTCGGACGTCGGGGCGGGCCTCGAGCACGATCGGGCCGTCGGTGACCGGCGGTGCGGTGACCGGCGCTGCGGTGGCGTCGGTGCTCGGTGCCGCAACGGGTGCGGCGGTCGTGGGTGCAGCCGTCGGCGCCGTCACCGTCGGGGTCGGTGCCGGGGTCGGTGTCGGGGTCGGTGTCGGGGTTGCGACCGCGGGAGCGATCGAGGGGCTCGTCTCGGACGACGCGACGGCGTTGGCGACACCCATGGCAGCGACGATGCCGAACATCGTGCTGGCGCCGAGGGCGGTCGCAACCACCCGTGCCCCTGCCGCCGGATGGCGGCGTCGAGGAGACGTCGTTCGCCGCTGCGGTGCTCGTTGTGCTGCTGCCGCTGCGGCTGCCGCTGCTGGTGGCGGTGGTGGTGGTGGCGGGGGTGGTGGCAGCGGGTGACGCAGCAATGGGTCCAGGTCAGTCATCGTCGTCTGCACCCTCGTACTCGTGGTGGTCGTCTTCGTACTCGTGATCGTCGTCTTCGTACTCGTGATCGTCGTGGTCGTCGTCGTAGCTGCCGGCGGAGGCCGTGGCCGTCGGTCGTGTGGCGGTCGCCGGGGCCGGAGCCGGAGCGGCTGGCGCGGCCTGCGTGACGACGATCGGCTCGGTGACGTCGGCGAGGATCTCGCCGTCCGCTCCGAGGGTGGCGACGAACACCACGGTGCGGTCGCCGCCTCGGAAGGTGACGCTCAGCGTGCTGGGATCCGCTTGGACGGCTTCGGCGGTCCAGCCGGGGTTGGGCACTGCGCTGAGCAGGGCCAGCCCGGTCGGGCCGGCTGCCACCGACACCGATCCGGCGTCGGCAACGACGTACGACGATCCGGCGGGGACCGTGGTCTCGGTGGTGCTGGTCGGCGCGGGGACGGTGGTCGACGTGATCGTCTCCACCGGCTGGACCTCGGCGCCGGCCGGCGCCGTCGCAGCGAGGTCGTCGGTGGCGGTCAGCGAGCCGATCGAGCTGTCGCCGGTGGAGTTGAGGATGCCGATGTTGGCGGCGATCGCTGCGGTGCCGGCGAGAACGACTCCGGCGATGGCGAGGCCGGTGACGAGGGTGGTTCGGGTTGCGAGTGATTTCATGACGGGCACGGTACGAAACCGCTCACCAGCGGCCGGCAAGACGAAGGCAAACGTTGGGTAAGCGATCCCTCGACCACGAGCGCGGTGCGCGAATGTGGCGGGGTGCGACTTCTCCTGGTCGAAGACGACCCCACGATCTCCGAACCCCTCGTGGAGGGGCTGCGCCGGGAGGGCTTCGACGTGGATCTCGCAGCGACGGGGACGCAGGCGTTGGCCGCCGGACCGGTCGACCTCGTCCTGCTCGACCTCGGGCTTCCCGATCTCGAGGGCCGCGTCGTGTGTCAGGAGATCCGGGCGGTCAGCTCGGTGCCGATCATCGTGGTGACGGCGCGCAGTGACGAGATCGATCGTGTCGTCCTGCTCGAGCTGGGGGCGGACGACTACGTGGTCAAGCCGTTCGGGTTCCGTGAACTCGTCGCCAGGATCCGGGCGGTGTTGCGCCGAACCGCATCGGCCGCGGGTCAGGAGGCGCCGACCGCGCTGGCCGTCGGTTCGCTGACGGTCGACCTGCGGAGCCACAGCGTGACCTTCGAGTCCGAGCCGATCGCCCTCACCCCGAAGGAGTACGACCTGCTCGTGAGCCTGGCATCCGACGCGGGAGCGGTCAAGACCCGTGAACAGCTGATGCGTGAGGTGTGGGACGAGCACTGGTGGGGATCGACGAAGACGCTCGACGTCCACGTCGCGTCGCTGCGCCGGAAACTGGAACCGGAGGTGATCGAAACGGTGCGCTCGGTCGGTTACCGGTACGTCGATGCCGACGGCGATCACCCGTGACCAGACGCCTCCTGCTCAGCTATCTCACGATCACGCTGATCGTGTTGCTCCTGCTCGAGATCCCGCTCGGTCTGTTCTACGCACAGCGCGAACGTGAACGACTCGCCGCCGACGTCGAGCACGATGCCACCGTCATCGCCACCCTGTACGAGGACGACCTCGAGGCGGGCGCTCCGCTCGATCCGATCCCAGCCGGCACCTACGAGGAACGAACCGGTGCCCGCGTGGTCGTGGTCGACGCCGAAGGGATCGCGCGCGTCGACACCGGCGGCAACGTCCCGCGTGACTTCTCGACTCGTCCCGAGATCGCGGCCGCACTCGACGGGGAGGGGGCGTCCGGGACTCGCACCTCCGACACGCTCGGAACCGACCTGCTGTACGTCGCGGTGCCCGTTGCCTCGGGCGGAACGGTGCACGGGGCCCTGCGGGTCACCCTCGACGTCGCTGACGTGAACGATCGGATCCGCTCGTTCTGGCTCGCGCTCGTGGCCATCGCCGCGGTGGTGCTGGCAGCGGTCGCCATGATCGGATGGGTGATCGCCCGGTCGGTCACGCGGCCGCTGCGAGCGCTGACCGAGTCGGCCGAACGGTTCGCATCGGGCGATCTCGCCGTG
The DNA here is from genome assembly GCA_963710625.1 of Ilumatobacteraceae bacterium. Taxonomy (GTDB): domain Bacteria; phylum Actinomycetota; class Acidimicrobiia; order Acidimicrobiales; family Ilumatobacteraceae; genus Sva-07. The sequence goes on from CAVQBG010000003.1 coordinate 16,597, forward strand.
ACGCCCACAGCCACGGGAGGCCCGCCGGAGATCCGCGCACTCGACGACACGCTCACCACGATGGCCCTGCGACTCGACGGTCTGCTGAGCTCGCAGCGGGCGTTCGTCGCGGACGCCTCCCACCAGCTCCGTACCCCGCTGACGGCGTTGCGACTCCGGTTGGAGAACCTTCAGAGCGACCTCGCCGCAGGTCCGGCCGATCCCACGCTCGACAGCGAGGTCGAGCGAGCGATCGACGAGACCGGTCGGCTGACCGAACTCGTCACGAGCCTGCTGCAGCTCGCACGCGCCGACGATCGACCGGATACGACGATTGTGGACGTCGTCGCCCTCCTCCGTGATCGAGTCGACACGTGGACTGCGGTGGCCGAGGAGCGCGGCGTGGCACTCATGGGAACACTCGGCGCGATCGACCAGGACGCGGCGGTCATGGTCCGCGTGGTGCCCGGCGCCGTCGAGCAGATGCTCGACAACCTGCTGGACAACGCGCTGCTCGTGTCCGGCGCCGGCGCCACCGTGGAGGTCGGGCTGAACCGCACGCCGGAACGGGCCACCCTTCGTGTGGTCGATCACGGCCCGGGTCTGTCCGACACCGACAAGCGCGATGCGATGCGACGCTTCTGGCGAGGCGACACGACGAGGCCGGGAACCGGACTCGGGCTGGCGATCGTGGACGCGCTCGCCACCGCGTCGGGAGGGTCGACGGCCCTCAGCGACACCGACGGGGGAGGGCTCACCGTGACCGTGACGCTCCCGCGTGCAACCGATCGACCGAGCTGATACCCTTGGGGGTATGTGTAGACAGACCACCTGTAGAACGTGTGGCCGTCCCGGTTGGGCCGGCTGTGGAGCCCATGTCGAGCAGGTGCTCGGCCACGTCCCGCAGGACGATCGTTGCCAGTGTGCCGCAAACGGGGTGCCGAAGAAGAGCTGGTTCCGCCGCTGAGGTGAGTGCAGCCGTCTGACAGAAGGCGGCGAAAACAGGGTATTGCGATCAATACTCTCAATTCCCTAGGATGGTCGACCGTGGGGGATGCAGTCGAACACCGAGCCGTCGACGGTCGCCGCGCCCGCCGCGAACGCGGCCGTGCAGCCGTGATCGATGCGATGTTCGAATTGCTCCAGGAGGGCAAGGTGCCCGTCACCACCGAACTCGTCGCCGAGCGGTCCGGCGTGTCGGTGGCATCGATCTTCCGCTACTTCGAGGGCATCGACGACCTGCAGCTCCAGACGCTGCAGCGGTTCCGCGAGCGCTTCGAGCCGCTGCTCCACACCGAGATCTCCGGTGACCTCGCGACGCGCATCGCCGAGTTCGTCGGGTCGCGCCTCGACCTGTACGAGCGCGCCGGGGCGATCATGGCGGTCGGGCGACTCCGCGCGCTCGAACACGAGCCGTTGGTCGCGGCGTCCGCACAGATGCGCTCGACGCTCGCCGACCAGGTTCGTCTCACGTTCGCCACCGAGACCGAGGGATCGACGCCGGGCCGCACCGCCGACCTCGTCGCGGTCGTCGACGCACTGACCTCGCTCGAGTCCTGGGACGTGATGCGCAAGACGCACGCTCGTTCGCGCACACAGATCGCACGGGTGTGGTCGCAGGGGATCAGCGCGCTGATCCGAGCCTGGAACGAACCGATCGACGAGGGGGAACCGTCATGAGCAGGCCATCACGATTCGAGGGAACGATCGGCCGCACGGTCGCCGACTCCACGCCGTGGTTCGACGAACCGCCGCACCCGGGGGGCGCAGCGCCGAACGTCGTGGTGATCCTGCTCGACGACACCGGCTTCGCCCAGTTCGGCTGCTACGGCTCCGACATCGACACCCCGAACGTCGATGCGCTCGCGGCCGACGGGCTGCAGTTCACCAACTTCCACGTGACACCGCTGTGCTCGCCGACCCGCGCGTCGCTGCTCACGGGGCGGTCGCAGCACGCCGCCGGCATGCGGGCCGTGTCGAACTTCCGCACGGGGTTCCCGAACATGCTCGGACACATGTCGAACCACACGGCCACGATGGCCGAGGTGCTGCGCGATGCCGGCTACGCCACGTTCGCGGTCGGCAAGTGGCATCTCGCTCCGATGGAACAGTGCTCTGCGGCCGGCCCGTTCGAGCAGTGGCCGCTCGCCCGGGGCTTCGATCGCTTCTACGGGTTTCTCGAGGGCGAGACCGACCAGTTCCACCCGGAGCTGGTGTGCGACAACCACATCATCGAGCCGCCGGCCGGCCCCGACGACGGCTACCACCTGTCGGAGGACCTGGTCGATCAGGCGTTGCGGATGATCTCCGACAGCGTCGGCGTGCGGCCCGACCGCCCGTTCTTCACCTACCTCGCGTTCGGCGCCACCCACGCCCCGCACCAGGCGCCACCCGAGCACCTCGCGAAGTACCGCGGTGCCTTCGACGAGGGCTGGGACGTCGTGCGGGCGCGGTGGTTCGAGCGGCAGCTCGAACAGGGCATCATCCCGGCCGCCACCGAGCTCGCTCCGCGCAATCCCGGCGTCGACGCGTGGGACGACCTCCCCGAGAACCAGCAACGCCTCGCCTGCCGCCTGCAGGAGGCATTCGCGGCGTTCCTCGACCACACCGACGACCAGATCGGCCGGTTCGTCGACGGTCTCCGAGCGCTCGGTCAGCTCGACAACACGATCCTGATGGTGCTCGCTGACAACGGTGCGTCCCAGGAGGGCGGTCCGTTCGGAGTGATGCACGAGATGAAGTTCTTCAACGGCATCCTCGAGACGCCGGACCAGGCGATCGAGCGCATCGACGACATCGGCGGACCCCACAGCCACACCAACTACCCGTGGGGCTGGGCGCAGTGCGGCAACGCCCCGTTCAAGTGGTACAAGCAGAACACGCACGAGGGCGGCGTCCACGTTCCGCTCGTCGTGCACTGGCCCGATCGGCTCGGAGCGGGGAACGCCGGTGGCCGCCGCGACCAGTTCACGTTCGTGGCCGACATCGCGCCGACGATCTACGAGCTGGTCGGTGTGACCGCGCCAGAGGTCTTCCGCGGCGTGGAACAACTGCCGGTCACCGGCCACTCGTTCGCCCCGGCCCTCGACGATGCCGCTGCACCGGGGAGCAACGAGCTGCAGTACTTCGAGATGGGCGGGAGCCGAGCGCTGGTCGCAGGGGAGTGGAAGGCGGTCTGCAAGCACACCGCGGGCGCCGACTACGACACCGAGCCCTGGGAGCTGTACCACCTCGCCAGCGACTTCTCCGAGTGTCACGACCTCGCCGGTGCGGAGCCGGAGCAGCTGGCCGAACTGCAGGCGCTGTGGTGGCAGGAAGCCGAGCGTCACGGGGTGCTCCCGCTCGACGACCGGATGTTCGAGCTGTTCGGCGCCCGGTTCCGCCCGAACTCACCGCACCCGCCCGATCGGCGCTACGTCTACCGACCGCCGATGTCACCGTTGCCGGGCCAGGCATCGGCAGCGATCGGCGGTCGCAGCTTCGACCTGACCGCCCGCCTCACCCGGTCGGCCGGTGACGACGGCGTGCTCTACGCCACCGGCACGGAGAACAGCGGCGTGTCGGTCTTCGTGCAGAACGACCGCCTCGTCGTCGACTACAACGCGTTCGACGACCACACCGTCGTCGAGTCCGGTGCCGACCTGCCCGAGGGCGACGTCACCGTCGTCGTCTCGGTTCGCCGAGGACCGAGTCGCACCGGGTCGGTCCGCTTGACCGTCGACGGCGAGCCGGCGGGCGAGACGACCTTGCCGCTGTTCATGTCGATGATGTCGTCGGTCGGGCCCAGCATCGGCGAGGACCACGGTTCCGCCGTGTCGCCGCGCTACGCGGCCCCCTTCCCGTTCGCCGGGACGCTGCACGAGATCGAGATCCAACTCCTGTCACGCGAGGACGCGGAGGCGCGCGACGCCGAGGCCCGAGCAGAGATGAGCCGTCAATGAGCATCGACGTCACACTCCTCGGCACCGGCAGCCCGTTGCCCGACCCGAACCGCGCCGGCCCGGCGACGCTGATCCAGGCGGGTGGCGAGCACTACCTCGTCGATGCCGGCCGTGGAGTGCTGATGCGGCTGACGGCCGCCGGGGTTCCCGCCAACCAGCTCACCGCCGTGCTGATCACCCACCTGCACAGCGATCACATCACCGACCTCAACGACGTGATCACGTCGCAGTGGATCAGCACCTTCCAGCCCACGCTGCTTCGCATCGTCGGCCCGCCGGGCACGAAGGAGGTCGTCGGCCACATCGTGGCGTCGCTCGGCCACGACATCGCGTACCGGATCGCCCACCACACCGATCTGAACGAGCAGCCGTTGCTCGAGGTGATCGAGGTCACTGACGGTCCGGTCGACCTCGGCGGCGCCGTGGCGATCACCGCCGGCCCCACCGATCACCGCCCGGTCGAGCCGAGCGTGGGGTTCCGGTTCGACCACGCCGGCAACGGCGTCGTCGTCGCCGGCGACACGGTGCCGTGTGCCGGTCTCGACGCGTTGTGTGCCGGTGCCGACGCGCTGGTCCACAGCGTGATCCGCAAGGACATCATCGGCAACATCGCCATCCAACGCCTCCAGGACACGCTCGACTACCACTCGTCGCCCGAGGAGGCAGCGCAGACCGCGGCACGAGCCGGCGTGAGGACGCTCGTGCTCACGCACTACGTCCCCGCGATCCCACCAGGCGGTGGCGACGACTGGCGTGAACTCGCAGCCACTCACTTCTCCGGTCGCGTCGAACTCGGCGACGACCTCCACCAGATCCAGATCACCTGACCAGGAGCCCCACGATGCAGACACTGCGCACGCCCGACGACCGCTTCGAGGGCCTCTCCGGGTACCCGTTCGAGCCGCACTACGCCGAGATCGACGCCGAGCCAGGCAATCCGGACGGTGGGAGGCTCCGGGTGCACTACCTCGACGAAGGTCCCGCCGACGCCGCGCCGGTGCTCCTGATGCACGGCGAGCCGTCCTGGAGCTACCTCTACCGGCACATGGTGCCGGTGCTCGTCGCCGCCGGCCACCGGGTGATCGCGCCCGACCTGGTGGGGTTCGGCCGCAGCGACAAGCCGACCGAGATCGCCGACTACACGTATGCCCGCCACGTCGAGTGGATGCGGCAGTTGCTGTTCGACCACCTCGATCTGCGCGACATCACCTACTTCGGCCAGGACTGGGGCGGGCTGATCGGGCTCCGGCTCGTGGCGCTCGACCCCGGTCGCTACGCCCGCGTCGCGGTCGGCAACACCGGGCTGCCGACCGGACACGGCCCGGCGAGCGAGGCGTTCCTCAAGTGGCAGAGGTTCTCCCAGGAGTCACCGGTGTTCCCGATCGGCCAGATCATCAACGGTGCCACCACCACCGACCTCACCGACGACGTGATCGCCGGCTACGACGCACCGTTCCCCGACGACACCTACAAGGCCGGCGCCCGGATCTTCCCGGCGCTCGTGCCCACGAGCGCCGACGATCCCGCCAGTGGCGACAACGTCGCCGCGTGGGAGGTGCTCAGCACGTTCGACAAGCCGTTCCTGCTCTGCTTCAGCGATCAGGACGCCGTCACGCGGGGCGGCGACGCGCCGTTCCTCGCCAAAGTGCCCGGCGCGCAGGGCCGGCCCCACACCACGATCGAGGGCGGCGGCCATTTCCTGCAGGAGGACCGCGGACCGGAACTCGCCGAGGTGCTCGTCGACTTCATCGCTTCGACCGCATGACGGCAGATGGCCTGACGGGCGACTGGCGCGACCTGAGTCGCCGGGCGGCGCTCGAATCGCACCGTCTGATCGGCTGGATCTACTGGGATCCACGGGCGATCGCCAACTACGCCGCGCTGGGCGTTCCCGACGGCATCGGGTACTACATCGCCACCCGCGGGGCGAGCCTCGCCGCCGCCGGCAACGACGCGGTCACCGCAGCGTTCTTCTCGATCCGCCCGGCCTTCGTCACGTTCGGGCTCGACCAGTGCCGTGCCGCAACGACGTTCGAGGCGGCCGCGGCCGTACGTGACGCCGCTGTTGTCGCAGGACTCCGGGAGTACACCCCGGAGATCTGCGACGAACTCGCCTCGATGGCCGACGAGCTCTGGGCTGCAGTCGACGCGCTCCCGGTCGCCGGTCGGGTGCTGTTCGCAACGACACGGTCCTGGCCTCGCCCGGACGACCCGCTGCTGTCGGCCTGGCTGGCGGTCAACTCGATCCGGGAGTGGCGTGGTGACACCCACTGGGCGATCCAGATCGCCGAGAACATCGGCGAGACCGAAGCGGGCATCCTCGACGGCGCCTGGCGCAACTACCCCGACGACTGGCTCCCGCGCAGTCGCGGCGCCGACGACGCGATGCTCGCTGCTGCGTTCGCCTCGCTCGAGGAGCGTGGATTGGCGACCGACGGCGTGGTGAACGACCGTGGGGTCGACTACCGCCAGTCGCTGGAGGATCGCCTCGACGACATCTCGTCGGCCGCATGGTGCCATCTCGGCGCGGCGGGCACGCGACGGTTCCTCGACCTGCTCGAACCGGTCAGCTCGCATTTCGTCGACCGGATCGACGCCACTGCGGGGCCGAACTGGATGCCGGCCGCTCGCAACCGGGAGGTCAGGTCGTGATCGAGGTCGTCCGGGAACGACGGATCGCCGCACCCCGAAGTGAGATCTGGGCCGAGCTCGCCGAGTTCGACACGATCAGCCGGTGGGCGCCCAACGTCGACCACTCCTGCCTGTTGGCCGAGCGTCCCGACCCCGATGACATGACGGTCGACCTGACGGGGATCGCACGACGCGTCCAGTCGGGGAGGTTCGTGCTCGTCGAGCGGATCACCACCTGGGAGCCGCAGACCCGGCTGGCCTACGAGATCACCGGCCTGCCACCGGTGCTGCGCCGCGTGGTCAACGAGTGGCGTCTCACCGCGCCGGACACACCCAACAGCACGTACGTGGCGCTCGTGACGCAGGTCGACTGCGGACCACGGCCACCACAGCAACTGATCGCTCGGGCCGCCGGCCGGAGCCTCGCCCGAGCGTCCGACAAGATGCTCGACGGTCTCGCCGACTGGTGCACCCGGACGGCCAGGAAGGGAACCACATCATGACCGAACATGACGCCCCACGACCCGACGTGATCGTGATCATGACCGACCAGGAGCGCGCCGCACCACCCTACGAGTCGGATGCGCTGGCCGCCTGGCGCCGTGAGAGGCTGACCGGCCGCCAGTGGTTCGCGGAGCACGCCGTCTCCTTCGGGCGGCACTACACGGGCTCGCTGGCGTGCGTCCCGAGCCGTCCGACGCTGTTCACCGGGCAGTATCCCGACCTCCACGGCGTCACGCAGACCGACGGGCTCGGCAAGCAGTTCGACGACTCGCGCCTGCGGTGGCTGCCCCAGGGCGAGGTGCCGACGCTCGGCAACTGGTTCCGGGCCGCTGGCTACGACACGCACTACGACGGCAAGTGGCACATCAGCCACGCCGATCTGACCGACCCGACGACCGGCGAGATCCTGGCGACGAACGACGACGACGGCGTCGTCGACGCTGCGGCCGTGCAGCGCTACCTCGACGCTGATCCGTTGGGCCCGTACGGGTTCTCCGGGTGGGTGGGCCCCGAACCACACGGTGCGTCGCTCGCCAACGCCGGGGTCCGGCGCGACGCGCTGATCGCCGACCGAGTGGTCGCGTGGTTGGAGGACCGCTCCGCCCGCCGCTTGGCGGGCGATGCCGATGCCCTCCGACCGTTCCTGTTGGTCGCCAGCTTCGTCAACCCCCACGACATCGTGCTGTTCCCCGCCTGGATCCGCCAGGGTCTGCCGATCGAGCCGGGCCCCGGCGATCCGCCGACCGTGCCACCGTCGCCCACCGACGGCGAGGACCTCGCCACGAAACCAGCCGCGCAGATCGCCTATCGCGAGGCGTACCCGACGGGCTACGGACCGGTCGCGCTCGTCGGCAGGAGCTACCGCGATCACGCCCAGGAGTACCGCGACCTCTACTACCGCCTTCATGCCGAGGTCGACGGCCCGCTCGACCGGGTCCGCCGTGCGGTCACGGACGCCCACGCAGAGGGCGGACTCGAGGAGGCCGTCGTCGTGCGCACCGTCGATCACGGCGAACTGCTCGGCGCCCACGGCGGCCTGCACCAGAAGTGGTTCAACCTGTACGACGAGGCCACCCGGGTGCCGTTCGAGGTCGTCCGGCTCGGCACGACGCCGTCGATCCCACGGGCGATCGACGATGCGCCGACGTCGCACGTCGACCTGGTGCCGACGCTGCTCGGCGCAGCGGGCATCGACGAGGCCGCGACCGCAGCGATCCTGCGGGAGCAGTTCAGCGAGGTCCATCCGCTGCCGGGTCGGAACCTGATGTCGGTCGTCGACGGTGAGGAGCCGGCGCGCGAGCGTGCCGTCTACCTGATGACCCGCGACAACATGTTGGAGGGTGACACCGGGGCGTCGGGTTTCGCCAGGCGGATCGGGCGTGCCGTCAAGCCGCCGGCTCCGTTGCGGATCCGCGTGCCGGCGCACGTCGGGTCGAACTTCGAGGGGATCGTCGTCAGGGTCGGCGACGCCGATGCGGCCGGGGGAGCGGGCCACCTCTGGAAGCTGGTGCGCACGTTCGACGACCCCGCCACGTGGACCGAACCAGGGGTCCGTCACCTGGCTGCCAACGCCCCCGGCGGCGACGTGTACCGCTCGGAGCCCCTCCCGGACCAGTGGGAGCTGTACGACCTCACGGCCGACCCGATCGAGCACGAGAACCGCTGGCATGACGCCGACGCGCGGGCGGTGTTCGACCATCTGCGTACGGTGCTGAAGGAGGAGCGGGCCCGCTCGGTGCCCGAGCGCAACGTGCCCTGGCCGTACGCCCGCCGCCGCCCGACGACGCCGGCGACGAAGCGCGTGCCGCCGCCGGCGCGTCTGCTCCGCAAGGGTCTGCGGCGCCTCGGCCTGCATCCCGACGACCCCGACGCCGTCGAGTTCGAGTTGCTCGGCAAGTGGGCGCTGATCGTGTGTACCAACCACGGAGTGCTCGACATCGGCAAGGCGACCGGCGTGTTCGCCAGCGAGATGACCGTGCCGTACTACGCGTTCGTCGACGCCGGCATGTTCGTCGACCTCGCGAGCCCGAAGGGTGGTGTCATCCCCGTCGATCCGCAGAGCCTCAAGCCGGTGATCCGCACCGCCGAGGACGACCGGTTCCTCGCCGACGACGAGTTGCGGGCCAAGGTCACCGAATCGCTCGCCATCGGCGACGTCGACGTCAGCCAGTACGACATCGTGTTCCTCGCCGGGGGCTGGGGCGCCGCATTCGACCTCGGCACCTCCGACGAACTCGGGGCCAAGATCACCGAGGCGAACGGGCGCGGTACCGTGATCGGCGGCATCTGTCACGGCCCGCTCGGTCTGCTCAAGGCCACCACACCGGCCGGTGAACCACTCGTCGCCGGGCGGCGGATCTCGGCGGTCACCGACAAGCAGGTCCGTGAACTCGGCATCGAGTCGACCCCGCAGCATCCCGAGACCGAACTGCGCGGCCAGGGCGCGAAGTTCGAGAGTGCGACGGCGTTCCGGGACCCGCTGGCCAACCACTGGGTGGTCGACGGCAATCTCGTCACCGGTCAGAACCAGAACGCCGGGCCGATGGTGGCCCGCGAGATGATGCGACTCGTCGCAGCGAAGGAGACCTCATGAGCACCGACACACCCCGCTACGGCACCGTCGACCGTGACTACGGCATGCGCCTCGCCACCACGCCTCCCGACGAGGACGGACCGGTGTGGATGGTCAACCTGATGAAGTACCGCGACGTCGCGGAGTATGCCGACGACAGTGCTGGGGCCGGTGGCGAGGCGATCAGCGGCAGGGAGGCCGATGATCTGTACACGCCGCTCGAGTCGCTCGCCGGCGTCGGCGCCGAGATCGTGTTCGGCGGCGACGTCGACCAGCAGCTCCTCGGCGACGCCCCGATCTGGGACCGCGTCGGTGTGGTCAAGTATCCGACACGTCGCTCGTTCATCGAGATGCAGTCGCGACCAGACTTCCAGCGCCAGCACGTCCACAAGGAGGCCGGCATGCAGGAGACGATCGTCATCGGCTGTCAGCCGATCGCGACGCCGACGGCGCCTGATGGGGTGCAGCCGGTGGACTGGGCCGACGTCCCCCATCCGCCGACCGCCGAGGACGGGCCGGTCATGGTGATCCACGTGCTCAAGTACCACGACGCTGCCCGCGCCTCGATCACCCCCGAGGACATGGCTGCCTATCAGCGCGCTGCCGGCGACGTCGCGGTGCCGCACGGGGTCAGGATCGCCGGCTGGTTCGCTGCCGAGGGCACGATCCTCGGCGATGGCCGCACGTGGGACCAGGTGCGGTTCAACCTGTTCCCGAGCAAGGCTGCCTTCATGGCGGTGGTGATGGACCCGGCCCGCCTCGAAGCGCAGAAGGCCAACCGCGAGCCCGCGATCGCCGACACCTACACGATGATCGTTCGCCCGACGATCAACAACTTGTAGTCAGCGCATCGCGGGGCACCCGCGCCGGTCGCGTGCCGTCGTGACCTTGTCCCCTTGCAGGTCGCAGGACGCAGAGCGCGGCTGGAGGCTGGAGGTGGTCGTCATGCACGCGCGATCCCACAACCTCTGGTGGCGGCGGATCGCCGCAGTGCTCGCGGTGCCTGCACTCGGTGTGTGTGGCGTGGCCTGCGACGAGCAGACGACGAGATCCGGTGATCTGGCCGTCGGCGTCTTCGGCACCGATCAGGGTCTGCCGCAGAACGACCTGGATGCGGTCGTGATCGCTCCCGACGGTGTCGTGTGGGCGGGCGTGGACCTGGACGAAGGGTGGAGCTGGGCACGCCTCGATGACGGACGCTTCGTCACAGTGGGCGTGTCGCCGGCTCGGGGCTCGCAGTTCGCCGCGGGTCCCGACGGCGAGCTGTGGATGTTCGGTCCGTGGGGGTTCGGTAGCCCAGGTGTACAGCATTTCGATGGCACCGACTGGTCGTTCGACCCGGAGACGGGGATTGTCGACTCGCTCGATTCTGCGGCAATGCCGTTCGCTTCCTTCGACGGTGTTTCGTGGACCCGGCTGTCGACACCGCCCCGACCGGTCAACGCCAGCGCCGCCAACCCGGCGGTCGCTCCGGACGGGACTGTCTGGGTCCGGCTCGACCGTGGTCTGGCCTGGTTCGACGGCGAGGTCTGGTCATCCACGGTCGATCTCGATCCGGACGGGGTCGTCGAGCGACGAGCGATCGATGTCGCCGACCTGGCCTTCGACGACGAGTGCACGGTCGACGAGGCGATCGGCAGACTGCCGTTGTCCACGGATCCGTCGATTGCCATCAACGATCTCTCCCAGCTGGTCGCGGGGTTTGCCGGTGATACGAGCGGGCAGCTGTGGACGGCGACCTCGTGCCTCGGCGTGACCCGAACCGATCCCGTCGCCGGTGAGGCGTCCGTCTTCACCACGCAGGACGGACTCCCCAGTCTCGGGTTCCGTGACATCGCTGCGCATCCCGATGGCAGTGTGTGGGTGGTCTCGGATTCGGCACTCGTCCGCCTCGCACCCATCTCGTGAACGCGGTTGGTGCCCATCGCGACGAGAAATTGTCAGATTGCCCGGAGTGCTCTGGCTCGTTCTCGTGCGAGTTCGTCGGGCTGGTGGTCGTCGGGCTGGTGGTCGTCGGGTGGGAGCTCGTCGGGTGGCGGCGACCGACGGCGAGCATCGGGGTGCCGTCTCGTCGGTGGTAGATCACGGATCCCCGGCTGGTGCGTTTCACCCGGTAGTGCGTGTGCTTGGTGGGGTTGTGACGCCGGGGCCGTCGTCGCTCCACTCGGTCACGTGGTCGACCTGTGCGAAGGTGACGCCCACCGCGCAGCCAGGGTGATCGCAGCTCGTTGCCATCAGCTTGGCGGCATCTCGAGCGGCTCCCGTGAAGAGTCGCTGCTTGCGGCCCATCTCGATCACGACGCCGGCAGAGTTCATCACGACCCGCCTGACATGGCCCTGCAGCGTCGCCCGGACGATGTCGTCGGGCAGCAGGGCGAGACCGGTGTCGGTCTCGCAACGGCGCTCGGCGAAGTCGATGGAGGGGAGGTCGTCGGGGAACGGGATCAGGCCGTGCTTCAGGCCAGTGCGGGCATCGTCGAAACCGAGTTGTTCGGCCTGCTCGAGCAACACGTCGATCGAGTCGACGAGCTGGTCGCCGCAGCGCGGATTGGCGCGTGCTGACCCCCCGGCGACCGTGGCCGCCATCTCCGCATCGATCCGCCGGCGCTCCAACTCCAGCCGCCTGAACTCGTCGGTCAACGCCCGATCGTCCAGTTCCCGAAGGTTGTCGACAACGGTGGCCAACATGTGTTCATGGTTGCAGACAAACGTTCTAGATGCATACATCTCAGGTACATAAGTTCGTAGCTGTCACGAAGATTCAGCCTGTTCTTCACCCGCCACCCGTGAGATCGAGGCGCACCGGGCCCTGCCAGCTGTCGCCGGTGTCGAAGAAGCACACCCGCGCCGGGTACGGCAGCTCGACGAGCAGGTCCTCCACGAGCGTCACCTCGCGGACCGACCAACCCTCGGGCAGGTCGGGTGCCGCGTCGCTCCTGGCGTCCGGGCGTAAGCTGGCGGCGGCGACCTGCGGGACGTAGTCCCACCCGTCGCCCATGTCGAGGATCGAAAGGGTCCGGCCGGCGACGAAACCGACTCGGTGGTACTTGTAGACGGGGAGCACGGTGACGCCCTCGAACCCCGGCTCCGGTTTGCCCGGCCGGGCAACCTGGGCGAAGGTCCGACCGCCGATCTCGACAGTCTCGAGCGGACCGTCGAACGGCTGGCCGGGCGACCGGCGGAAGAACGCGACGTCGTGGAGTCCGCCGCCGATCCCGAGCTTGGACCAGCCCTCGGGGGCATCGATCGCATCGAACTCGTCGCGACTCATCGACTCTTGGCACAGCCAGACGGTGCGGTCGTCGTGACGGAGCACCTCGACGTAGTCACGACCGCCGACGGGCGTCCAGTTGTGGCGCCATTCGGTGTTGCCCAGCGCCTCGAATCTCTCGATGTTGTCGGTCGTGGTCAAGCTGCTCCCTCCAGGTCGAACCAGGACCAGAACTCGGCGACGAGCACATCGTCGCTGGTGGACGCGTCGCCGGCGGCGAGGAGGTCGTCGAGTGTGCGACGTCCGTTGAACAGGTCGGCCCAGGCGTTGCGGGTGATCGTGAGCGTGACCTCGGCGCCGTCGCCGCCGCTGGTCGGCACGGCCACGCCGTTGCGAACGTGCAGCCCTGCGGTGGCGTCGGGGAACTCGACGGCGAGATGGCGTTCGATCCCGGCGCAGCGGCTCGGGTCGAGCGTCACCCGCAGCACGTGCACGAGATCGCTCGCCGGCGCGCTCGCGGCGTGGTCCGGGGTCATCCGGTGCAGTCGGAACCGCGCGGTGCTCATCGTGTCGTCGAGATGCCGAGCACGGGTGAGGCACCAGTTGCGCACGTTCGCGGAGGTGGTGCGTCGGGCAATGGTGCGGAGCGCCTCGGCGAGCCGGTCCCGGTCGGGCTGTTCCGCGTCCGGCCGGCGGGCGAGCCACGACGACAGCTCGAGCGCCCAGCGGATGTCGTCGTCGGCGAGCGCAGCATCGGCCTGCGTACGCACCGCATCCGCACCACCGAACCCGATGACCAAGCGAGCTGCCCGGTCCGCCGTGGGCAGCGGGAACAGTGTGGCCTCGTCGCCGTCGAACCAGCCGCGTAGGCCCGTGTGGATCTGGCGGGTGTGATGCTCGACGAGCCCGTAGTGCTGAGTCTGGAAGTACGACTCGCCGTAGAGCTCGGGCAGCTGGACGAACTCGATCAACTGGCCGTGGGTGAGGCCCTTGTTGACCCCGCGCACCGTCTGGTCCCACAGGAACTGGATCGCATCGCGGCTGCGCGTGAGCTCCGCCGCGATGTGGTCGGCGCCGCTGATCGGCGGTCCGTGCGCACCCACGAGGTGGTCGGCCCCGAGCGACAGCAAGTGGTCGAACCCGGCGAGCAGCACCCTGGGATCTCGGTACTCCTCACCGCGGATCGCGAACACGTTGAACAGCGCCGGCCACATCAGGTTGTTGATGCACACGCCGAGGTCGGGAAACCACAGGGTCACGGAATCGTCGGCGTCGGAGGGCGCCGGGGTCACGTCGATGGTCAGCCCACCGAGCGTGATCGTCGTCGGTTCGTCGAACGTGTCGGTCGGCGGCAGGAATCCCTCGGTGAACGGCGCGTGCTCGGCGTTGCGGAAGGCTCGCCCGATGCCGGCACCGGTGAGCGCATCGGGACCGTCGTCGGGCAGCGTGATCCCGAACTGGTGGATCAGGCCGCTGCGTGAGACCGGACCGACCTCACCGGCCTGGCGGCTGCGATTGGCGAGCACCTTGGCGTGTGACCAGATCGGGAGGTCGGCCGGAGCGCCCGCATCGAGCAGCGCCTGCGTTCCACCGACGTAGTGGAAGTGCGTGTAGATCGCGGCGACGATCGGCGCATCGGTGAACGCTCGGACCTCGGCCAGCGCCGCTGCCATCTCCTGGATCGACTCGCCGGTGTCGACCACGATTAGCCCGTCGGGACCCTCGACGAACGTCTGGTTCGACAAACCGTTGCCGACCATGCACCACACCCGGTCGGTCACCTGCCACAGCCGCCGCTCGAAGCGCTCGGTGTGTTCGATCATCTCCCGGCGGGCGAGCCCACCGTTCGGCGCCGTCACGGTCAGCGAGTCGTCCGCAGCGAAGCTGGCGGGAACGGGGTTCGTGGTCATGGAGGCGATCCTGCCAGACCGCTCCAGCGGTGATCGGAGCCGACCGGCTCGCTACGGTCCGGCAATGGCATCGTCGACACCCGTCTCGCCCACCCCGCAGGCCCCGCTGCCCTCCGGCTTCGGGATGCGCTCGACCCCGACCGAGGCGATCGGCGGCCGCGATCTGACCGGAACGGTCGCGCTCGTCACCGGCGGGTACTCCGGCCTCGGGCTCGAGACGACCAGGGCGCTCGCCGACGCCGGCGCGGCGGTGATCGTGCCCGCACGGCGCCCGGATCACGCCCGCGAGGTGCTGAGCGAGGTCGGGTCGCTGAGCGATGCGAGCTTCGATCAGCTCGCGGCGGGGGAGATCGCCGTCGCCGAACTCGACCTCGCCGACCAGCAGAGCGTCGCCCGTTTCGCCGATGCGGTCGTGGCCAGCGGGGTCTCGCTCGACATCGTGATCAACAACGCGGCGATCATGGCCTGCCCGGAGACGCGGGTCGGGCCCGGCTGGGAGGCCCAGTTCGCCACCAACCATCTGGGCCACTACGCGATGATCAACCGGTTGTGGCCCGCCCTGGCTGCCGACGGCGGAGCGAGGGTCGTCTCGCTCTCGTCGACCGGTCACAAGCTGTCGGGAATCCGGTGGGACGACATCGACTTCGAGACCGGCTACGACAAGTGGGTCGCGTACGGCCAGGCCAAGACCGCCAACGCCCTGTTCGCCGTCCAGCTCGATGCGCTCGGCGCGCCGTACGGGGTTCGGGCCTTCGCGGTCCACCCCGGCGGCATCATGACCGAACTCCAGCGGCATCTCCCGCAGGAGGAGATGATCGAGCGGGGCTGGATCGATGCCGACGGCAACGTCAACGAACTGTTCAAGACCCCCGAACAGGGCGCGGCGACCTCGGTGTGGGCGGCGACGTCACCACAGCTCGCCGGGATGGGCGGCGTCTACTGCGAGGACGCCGACATCGCGGCCACCACCGATCCCGACAGCCCCTTCGCCCGCTTCATGGGTGTCGACGCGCATGCGATCGACCCCGACGAGGCCGCCCGCCTGTGGGCGCTGTCGGCGGAACGGACCGGCGTCGACGCGTTCAGTTGAGCGTGGAGATGCCGCCGTCGACAGGAACCACCGCACCGGTGGTGTAGGCGCCGGCGCGGCTGGCCAGGAAGATCACCGTTCCGGCGACGTCTTCCGGCGAGCCGATCCGCTTGCGCGGCACGCTCGCCTCGACCATGCTGCGGCTGTTCGGGTCGTCGAGGCGGTACGCCATCATCTTCGACTCGAACGGGCCCGGTGCGATCGAGTTGATCATGATGTTGTCCTTCACCAGGTGCGCCGCCATGTGGCGAGCCATCATGTGGATCCCCGCCTTGGATGCCGAGTACGAGTAGTTGTCGCCGACCGGCACCCGGATCCCGTCGATCGAGCCGATCATGATCACTCGGGACGGATCGTCTGCGGTCGCCCCCGCCCTCAACTGGGGGAGCAGTGCCTGTGTCAGCATGAACGGCGCCTTGACGTTGATGTCCATCACCTTGTCGAAACCGATCTCGGGGAACTCGCCCAGCGGTGCGCCCCACGCCGCACCGGCGTTGTTCACGAGGATGTCGATCTGCTCCTCGCGTTCGGTCAGTGCGGCCACGAACGAGGCGAGGCCTTCGGCGGTCGACAGATCGGCCGGGATCGAGACGCATTCGCCGTGTTCCGACAACTCGGCCGCTGCGGCGTCGCACGGCTCGGCCTTGCGGGCAGTGATGTAGGTGCGCACGCCGTTGGCGACCAGACCCGATGCGATCATGAAGCCGATTCCTCGGGAGCCGCCAGTGACCACGGCGACCTTGCCGTCGAGACCGAACAGATTCGTGAGTGCGAGTGGCGAGGTGGAATCAGGCATGCTGGGAGTATGGCGCACGACGACACCGGCATCCCGAACGGCAGCGCTCCGAACGACAGCACGGTCCTGGAGACGCGGCGGACGGCGATCGGCATCATCGCGTCGTTCGCGGGATGAATCGCCCCGAACTCCATCGGCGGTTGCTCCGGGTCCCGCGGCCGAACGAGAAGCGCCTCGCCGTCCGCGTCACCCCCGATGCCCTCCGCCACATCCGCGCCCGGCATCCCTGGGTGTTCGAGGAGTCGGTCACGTCGGTGAGTCACGAGGCCGAGGCTGGCGATGTCTCGGTGATCTTCGACAACGACCGCAAGTTCGTCGCGCTCGCGCTGCACGATCCCGACTCGCCGATCCGCTTCCGCATCGTGCACGTCGGCAAGCCGACACCGCTCGACGACGACTTCTGGCGCACCACCTTTCGATCGGCACTCGACCGTCGGTCCGCGTTCACCTCCGACCCCGACGCCGATCGGCTGGCGTATCGCGTCCTCAACGGCGAGAACGACGGCGTGTCGGGCCTGGTGGTCGATCGCTACGCCGACGTCCTCGTCGTCAAGCTGTACTCCGCCGTCTGGTTCCCGCACCTCGTCGCCGTCACACGCGTCCTGCTCGACGTCACCGGCTGTGGCGGGGTCGTGATCCGGCTGGCTCGCAACATCGCCCGCGGCGAGACGTTCGGGCTCAACGATGGCGACGTCATCGCCGGCACCGTGCCCGAGGGCCCCGTGCGGTTCTTCGAAGGGGGGTTGCAGTTCGACGCCGATGTGCGCGCCGGTCAGAAGACCGGGCACTTCCTCGACCAGCGAGCGAACCGGCTCCGCGTCGGTGCAATGGCGTCGGGGAGCGACGTGCTCGACGTGTTCGCGTCCACCGGCGGGTTCAGCGTGCATGCGGCGGCCGGCGGTGCTCGGTCGGTACACGCGGTCGACCTGTCGGCGCCGACGCTCGCGGCGGCGGAACACAACATGGAGCTCAACCGGGGTCTCGACGCCGTCCGCAACTGCGTGTTCACCACCGAGGTCGGCGACGCGTTCGAGGTGATGGTGCAGCTCGCCCGGTCCGGCGTGGACTACGACTTCGTGGTCGTCGATCCGCCGTCGTTCGCGCAGCGCCAGGCGAACGTCGACGGGGCGCTGCGGGCCTACACGCGCCTGACGCATCTCGCGCTGCGCCTCGTGCGACCCGGTGGTGTGCTGATGCAGGCGTCGTGTTCGAGCCGGGTCACGGCGCAGCAGTTCTACGACACGGTCCTCGCCGCCGCCGAGGCGGCCGGACGGACGCTGCGAGAGATCGAACGCACCGGCCACGACACCGACCATCCGGTGAGCTTCAGGGAGGGCGAGTACCTCAAGGCCGGCTTCTGGAGAGCCTGAGCGGCCGACGGCCGTTCACCCGACTCAGTCGGCGAGGCGGTGGCCCACCGGGATGGCGCTGCGGACGCGGCCGAGCACCTTCGAGGCCTTGACGGTCGCTCGGGCTCCCTGGGGGACGGCGGTGCGCTCGTTCGCCCGCCACGCCACGACGTCGTCGTCGGACCCGTCGTCGACGGCGAGATACACGCGGTAGCGGTCGCGGTCGAGCTGACGCCGGACACGACGAGGGAGCGAGGAGACCTCGACCGGCCGACGGGCCCGGATCACCACCCCGGTCCGTTCGACGGTCACGAAGAGGTCGGTCACCCCGGCGATCGCGAGCCACACGCCGATCACGATCGGTGCGATCGCCAGGATCGTGACCACGGTGGCGATGTCGGCGATCAGCCAGTCCTGCTCGGGCACCTGGTCGTAGATCCAGGCGAAACCGTCGCCGCGTGCGACCTCCTCGGACCATCGCCGCAGCCGAACTCCGAGGAAGAACAGCGCGACGCCGACACCGATCGCAACGTACGGCGCGAGGCCGAAGCCGATCCGCGACGGATAGTGCACCCGAACCAGTCGGGAGCGTCCACCGACGGAACTCCACGCCCGGAAATGGTCCTCGCGCGCCAAGGGGAGCTCGACGGCTGCGCCGTCGGCGAGACACATCGCCGTCGCGTAGGCGAGCCGCCGATCGCCGATCTCCTGTGCGCTCGGCGCCAGCTCTCCGAAGCCGGTCTGGTCGAGGCGTCGACGCACCGCCAGCCATGCGCCGGTCGCCACGACGCCCTCGTTCGTGAGCGTGAAGGCCGGTTGGACGAGGACCCGCACGATCCTCACCACCAGGACCACCAGGGCAGCGAGCACCAGCCAGGAGCCGACCCGGCGCTCGACCGAGTCGATGACGGCGATCTCGTTTCCGGTCCGCACCCCGATCCACCATGCGAGCAGCGCAAGCACGGTCGCGCCGGCGGGCGCCGCAACGTCGACCGGTCGCCAGCGCCGGGTGATCAGGCCCTCGTCGCGTGCATCGTCGGCGACCAGACCGGCGAAGCGCCGCCACCACGAACCGCGCACGTCGACGGCGAGGTAGGGCGCCGGGATCGCACGATCGGTGGTGAAACGGGCGATCACGTGCTGCAGCACCAAGCGTTCGTAGGGCCGGAGCGCATCGCCCTGGTACGCCTCGGCGGCGGGTCGGACCCGCGCGAGATCGTCGCCGCCGTCGGGTGGCAGGATCCGCAGCCAACCACGTGCCGCCAGGTCGATCACCGTCGCTCGGAGTGCTGCGGCGGTCACGGTGGCGTCGTTGGTGAGCAGGTTGACCACGGCCGGCGGATCGGACCGCAACGACTCGACGTTCGGTGTTGCCGCCGGACGCGGGGGAGCGGTCCGCTGTTGCTGCAAGTCGAACACGGCGAATGCGCCCACCGTCAGGAGTGCGGCGATGATCAGCCAACCGATGTCGAAAGCAGGAGCGAGGGCGTCGAATCCCACCACTACCGCCGATGTCATGGCGGTCATTGTGTCATCAGGGAGCGTCGGCGAGTGGATCGTCGCCCGACGACTCGTCGTCCCGTCGCACCCAGATCGTTCGCTGCGGGAACGGGATCTCGATGCCGGCGCCGTCCAGCGCGCCCTTGATCGCCTCGCGCAGCGCCCGCTGCAGAGCCCACTGGCTGCCCGGTTCGGTCTTGATCGTGACTCGGATCGTGATGCCGTCGGCTCCCAACGCCTCGACCCCGAGCAACTGCGGCTCGTCGAGCACCGAGGAACTCCAGTCGTCGCTCGCGCAGACGGTCTGCACGGTGTCGAGGATGACCCGACGCGCGGCTGCGAGGTCGCAGTCGTAGGCGACGTCGACGTCGATCAGGGCGACCGACCAGAGCTGCGACTTGTTGCCGACTCGCTGCACCTCGCCGTTCGGCACGTGCCACACGGTCCCGTCGACCCCGCGCAGCACCGTCGTGCGCAGCGAGATCTTCTCCACCACGCCGGTGGCCTCGTCGAGATCGACGATGTCGCCGATGCCGTACTGGTCCTCGACCAGCATGAACAGCCCGGCGATGCAGTCCTCGACCAGGCTCTGGGCGCCGAAACCGAGGGCGATACCGGCGATGCCGGCACCGGCGATCAGCGGTGCGAGGTTCACGCCGAGTTCGCCGAGCGCCGTGATCAGCGCGATCGACCAGATGATGATCGCCGCAGTGCTACCGACCACCGCGGAGATCGAGTGCACGCGCGCGGCCCGGCGCGGGTCGGGTTCCTCCGAGACCAGCTCAGCAGCGCTGTCGCCCAGCCGTGCGAGCTGGCGCGAGGCGACGCTGGTGTCGGGCGCGACGAGCCGGGCGACCAATCGTGCAAAGTAGCGCCGAGTGACCAGCGTCAGGATCCAGGCGACGAACAGGATCACGCCCACCTTGACGATCGTGTCGATCACGCCGGGGAGCACCGTGTTGCCGTTGGTCAGGTCGTAGACGGATTCGCACAACCAGCTGGGGTCGGACCCGCAGCTGTTCTCGACATCGGTCTGGCTGATCAGCTCCGTCAGCGGGTGCATGCCGTCGAACGTACCCACTCGACCGGCCGCCAACCGGTGATCCCCCGTCTCACCGCTCGTCTGTCTCACCTTCGTCAAGATTCGGACCCGCTCGCGCGTCGTACGGTAACCTTGGTGGCCCGTTGCGCTTCGGCGCAGCAGCTGTGGCGGACTGATGGAAGCGTGACGAGATGAATGACACACCGATCCGACTTGCCGTGGTGGGTACCGGCTACGTGGGGCTGACCACCGGAGCGTGTTTCGCCCACCTCGGGCATCACGTCGTGTGCGGCGACATCGACCCGCGGAAGGTCGACCTGCTCAACGCCGGACACATCCCGATCGTCGAGGAGGGCCTGGAGACGATCGTCAACGCCGCACGCGCCGCCGGCGTGCTGGAGTTCGTCCTCGGAGCGGCCGAGGCCGCTCGCGACGCCGACATCGTGTTCCTGTGCGTCCCCACCCCGCAGGGCGACGACGGCAGCGCCGATCTGTCGTACATCGAACAGGCCGCAGCCCAGATCGCACCCGTGCTCAAGCCCGGCGCGGTCGTGGTCAACAAGTCGACCGTGCCCGTCGGGTCGACGCTGGCGGTCGAACGGGTGCTGCAACGCACCGACGTCAACGTCGTGTCGAACCCGGAATTCCTCCGTGAAGGAACCGCCGTGCACGACTTCCTCCATCCCGACAGGGTCGTCATCGGCAGCGCCGACCGCTCGGCGGCCGAACGCGTCGCCGAGTTGTACGCGCAGGTCGACGCGCCGATCCACATCACCGATCCGGCGTCGGCCGAGACGATCAAGTACGCGGCCAACGGCTTCCTGGCGATGAAGATCAGCTTCGTCAATGCGGTTGCGGCCATGTGTGAGGCAGTCGGTGCCGATGTCGCCGCCGTCGTCGAAGGCATCGGATCCGACCAGCGGATCGGCATGCAGTTCCTCCGCCCTGGGCCGGGCTGGGGCGGCAGCTGTTTCCCCAAGGACTCCCGGGCGCTGGTGAAGATCGCCGAGGACCACGGCTACAACTTCACGATGATGCGCGGCGTCATCGACGTCAATGACGAACAGCTCGAGCGCATGGTGTCGAAGATCGCCGCCGCCGCAGGGCGGCCCGACCACGACCTGTCCGGGATCACGGTCGGCGGTCTCGGACTCACCTTCAAGGCGGGCACCGACGACCTGCGCGAGTCGCCGGCTCTGGCGATCATCGAGGAACTCCGGCGGCTCGGCGCATCGGTGCAGGCATACGACCCCACCACGACCGGTGAGCTGACGCCGCATCAGCACCAGGTCCTCGACGGGATCCACCTGCTCGACGACCCGCTCGAGGTCGCATCGGGAGCGGACGTCATCGCCGTGTTCACCGAGTGGCCCGATTTCGCCAAGATCGAGCTCGCGGCGTTCGCCGCGCGGAGCCGGCCCGGCGTCTCGATCGTCGACACCCGCAACCTGTTCGAACCCCACCTCGTCAGAGAAGCCGGCTTCGAGTACGACGGCGTCGGTCGGCGCTGATGCGGGTGCTGGTCGCCGGCGGGGCCGGTTTCCTCGGGTCGCACCTGTGCGACGCGCTGCTCGGTCGCGGCGACGAGGTCGTGTGCGTCGACAACTTCGTCACCGGACGCCCCGCGAACGTCGCCCACCTCACCGAGCACGACGGGTTCACGTTGCTCGATCACGACATCACCCAGCCGTGCGACGACCTCCCGGTGGTCGACGCGGTGATGAACCTGGCCAGCCCTGCCTCGCCGAAGGACTACCTGGCCCTGCCGCTCGAAACGCTCGCGGTCGGGAGCACGGGCACCCGCAACCTGCTCGAGCTCGCCCGGCGCGACGATGCCCGCTTCTTCATCGCGTCGACGAGCGAGGTGTACGGCGACCCACTCGTGCACCCGCAGCCGGAGAGCTACTGGGGCCACGTGAACCCGATCGGCGAACGCAGCGTGTACGACGAGGCGAAGCGGTTCTCCGAGGCGCTCACGGCGGCCTATCGCCGCACGCTCGGTCTCGACACGCGGATCGTCCGCATCTTCAACACCTACGGACCGCGCATGCAGGTCGACGACGGTCGGGTCGTGTCCAACTTCATCGTCCAGGCACTGCGCGGCGAGCCGCTGACCATCTACGGCGACGGGAGTCAGACCCGCAGTTTCTGCTACGCCTCCGACGAGGTTCGTGGGTTCCTCGCACTGCTCGACAGCGACGAGCCCGGTCCGGTCAACATCGGCAACCCCGTCGAGTTCACGATGCTCGAGCTCGCCGATCTCGTCCTGGAGGCGACCGGGTCATCGGCCGGCATCGAGTACCGGCCGCTGCCGAGCGACGATCCCCGCCAGCGCCAGCCCGACATCACCGTCGCCCGGGAGCGACTCGGATGGGAGCCGTTGATCGGACTCCGGGAGGGCCTCGAGCTCACGATCCCGTACTTCGCCGGCCAGCTGGCGCTCACGAACTGAGCGGGCGTTCCGTCGGTCGCGGTCGAGCACCGTGAGCCACGCCGCCACGACGAACAGCCAGATCGCCGACACGTTCACGCCCGCACCGAGACCTTCGGTGGTGATGCTGTTGACGAGCATCGCCGTGAACAGCCCGACGAGGACCAGGTGGTCCGATCGTGCGGTGCCGGTGGCGCCGAGCAGCAGCATCGGCGACCGACGCTCGCCACTGCGCAGCCGACCGAGCACCACGAGACATCCGACGATCAGCGCGAACCACCAGATCAAGCCCGCGAGCCCGACATCGATCATCACGTTGATCGCGGCGTTGTGGGCGCCCCCGAGACCGGTCTCGTCGAAGAAGACGCCCTTCGCCGAGTTGAAGCCGAGGCCGAACAGCGGACGCTCGAGGAACGACTCCCATGCAAGCGACCAGATCTCGGTGCGGCGATTGAACGTGCCGATCTGATCGACGGTCTCACCGCGGGTCAGGAACTCGAGCACCGGCCGACCGAAGGCGAGCGCCAGGGCGCCACCGATCACCAGACTGCCGAGCACCAGTTCGGGCTTCATCCTGCGGCCCGATGACAACCAGGCCATGACCGCAACGGCGACGACCGCACCGCCGATCGATCCTCGGGTCCGCGTCAGCAGGAGGAACACGAGGTGGACCAGGAAGAGGCTCCCGTAGGCCCATCGAGGCCACGGGAGCGGACGGCGTCCTGCCGTGAGCCAGAGACCGAAGAGCAGTGGGACCGAGAGAGCGAGCATCGATCCGGCGCTGACGCTGTGCACCGACAGCCAGGTGAATCGCCCTTCCTGGGGGCCGGTCGTCGGTGCGACGTACGCCAGCCCGGCTGCGATCGACACGGTCAGGAGCACGATCCAGCCGTGCAGGAACCGGGCGATCGTCGCGAGGGTGCCCTGACTGGCGATCAACTGCACCACGGTGGCGATGATCACGAGCTGGACCGCACGGGCGAGTGCGAGCATCGGGAAGCTGGAATAGAGCGCGCTGGCCGCCGTCGTGAGGACGTACCCCCACATGATCATCATCAGCGGCTGCAGTCGAGGCCTGCTCGGCACCAGCCGCCAGACGGCCCACAGGCCGGCGAGGGCGTACACGAGCAGCTCGGCGGCGATCATCGGGTCGATCGATCCCGCCAGCAGGTCATCGATGCTCCGCCGACGGATCTTCCATTCGGTCGCCATGATCATCAGCAGCGGAACGACCCACAGCAGTTCGCGATGCCAGTCGACGCGGTTGCGCCTCCGGGAACGAGACGCCTGAGCGCGGACCCGCATGGCTGGTCTCGCGGGACGCCGGCGTACCGGCGGTCGGGGTGGAGGGGGCGGCGTCGCAGGACGTGCTCGTGACGGTGCCCCGTCGGTGGACCATCGCCAGTGGGCCGGAGCGATCGGCGGGGGAGGCACGAGGCCGGCCAGCGTGTCGGCGGGCGTGTCGTCCAGCGTGCCCGCGGGGTCGTCGGACGCGACCCGTGCCGGCTCGCGGTGCAGCGCCCGCACGAGGAGCGCGGCGCCGACGAACGCACCCGCGGCGAGCCCGGCGGGTACGGCGGAGACGAATCCGGCAACGGCGAGCAGCGAGGCAGCGGAGACGCCGATCGCCGCATCGACGGCGCGGATTGCGAAGGTGCGCCGAGAGCGTCCGAGGGCGACCATCGCGCTGCCCGCCGGCACGCCGAGGCCGAACGCCACCGAGAAGGTGATCCACGACACGACCGCCCCCGTGCTCACGACCGTGTCACCGTTCGTCAGGAGGCCGACGAGCAGGTCTCGGAGCAGCACGGCGAGAACGCCGTAGGTGCCCGCCAGCGCGCCGACCACGACCATCGCCCGGCGGATCGTCGGGCGGAAGGGCGCCCGTCGTCGCACCTGGTTCGCGTAGGTCGGCAGGAGGTACACGCCGGCGCCGTTGACGATCGTCAGGACCGGAGCGATCAGCAGGCGGGCCGCCTCGAGCTCACCGAGCGCGGCGAAGCCGGCGGTCGCGGCGACGACCGCTCGCACGACCGCCATCGATCCCGGCCGCAGACCCACCTGGACCGCGCGCCACCCGGCGAACGACGCGAGTTCCCGCATCCGTGACGGCTCGACGGGCCCGCGCAGCAGTTCGATACGTGGGAGTTGCACCACGGCGAGCCCGATCGCGACGATGCCACCGGCGAGCAACGAGAGGATCATGGTCTCGATCGTCACGTCGTCGCCCGACGCGATCACCGCGGCGACCAGACCGAGCGAGCCGACGGCGAAGGAGCTGTCGTTGGCGACGAGGCCCCAGAACTCGCGCCGCGCGATCAGGACCCGACGGCAGGTCTCTTCGAGCGACCACGCGACCGAGGCCAGCGCGAACAGCGCAGCGGCCGTGCCGTCCACGCCGTCGATCTGGAGCGCGATCGCGTAGGTGACGAGTGCGATGAGTCCGACGGCCGCCCACTGGGACTGGAACAGTGCACGCCTGATGCCGGGGTCGAATCGATCGAGGACCGTCAGCGAGTCACCGATCCAGCCCGTCTGCACGGAGTTGACCGTGATCAGCACGCCGAGCAGGAGGCTGAAGACACCGAGGCCACTGGCGCCGAGTTCGCGAAGGGCGATCAACGACAGGAGGAGACTCGATCCGGCGACGATCAGCTGCGAGACGATCGCGCCGAGCGGACGTCGCGCCAGCGACCCGCCGGTGGATGCAACGGCCGACATCGTCACCGTCCGGGTTCGTGGGTCCGGTGGTCGTACACGATGCCGACCAGGTCGGCCCGCAGCACGTCGAGCCGTTGCCGCACGATGTCGAGATCTCGGGCATCGGCGCCCCGCTCGACGATGAGCACCACCCCGTCGGAATCGCCGGTCAGTGCGGATCCGTCGGCCACCGCGAGCAGCGGTGGGACGTCGAGGAGCACGAGCTGGTAGCGCTCACGCAGGGTGTGCATCGTCGAGCGGGCGGCCTGGGACCGGAAGAGCCCGGATGGGTCGTCGATCGCTCGACCACCGACCAGCAGATCCAAGGTGGCCTCGCCGCCCACACCGATCGTGCGACGCACGTCGTCGACGGTCGTGAGGCCCGCCAACAACTCGGTGAACCCGCCGACGGCGTGGTCGAACCCGAAGAGGCGGCTGATCCTTCGATCGTGGAGGTTCGCGTCGATGACCAGCACGCTGCGACCCTCTCGGGCTGCGGCCACCGCGAGGCGGGCCACGGTCTCGGCCGCGTGCTGGCTGGGTGTCGCCGTCGCGGTGAGGATCACGCCGCCGTCGGGGTGCACGGCACCGAGGCTGGTGGCGAGGAGCTGGTACGCGGCGCCGGGAGGCGTGCTCGGCTCGAAGTGCTGTGCCGGGGCCTCGGTGACTTCGCCGAGCAAGGGTGCATCGAGGCTGGCGCTGGCATCGGAACTCGTCGTCACCACCGGGCGACGGCCGGCGCGGAACCAGGCGACGATCGCCGTGGCGAACGCTGCGAAGAGCAGTGCTGCGATCGTGTACTGCAACGCGGGGAGGATGCGGGAGTCCTCGTCGACCTCGGCCGGCTCGACGAACTCGACACCGTTGCCGAGCAGCGCCGCCTCGGAGCGGACCTCGGCGATCTGCAGGTCGATCTGATCGATCGTGCTCTGTCCACCGCTCTCCTCGACGAGGCGGTCTCGTTCGGAGAGGAACGCGTCGACGGTCGCATCGGCGCGTGCGATCGTGTCGCGCTCGGTCAGCGCCAGATAGGCGGCGACCACTTCATCGCAGATGCGCAGCGCGCGTTGATCGCTGTCGGCGGTGCAATCGATCCGGACGTCGGAACTCGACGTCGTCCCGGTGACCACGACGTCGTCGACGGACTCCACCGTCTCCCCGTCGATCACTGCGGCGACGACTTCGTGGACCTCGGCCGAGTCGGCGAACTCTGCTCGCTGGCGGGCGTACCGGTCGAGGTCGGTCGGTGTGCTCGAGCCGTCGCGGAACACCGGGGTGCCACGAGGGTCGGTCAGGTACAGCGTCGTCGAGGCGGTCGAGGTGCCCGACGTGGCGAGCACGAAGAGACCGGCGAGGAGCCCGATCACGATCGTCACCGGCACGGTCCAGGTGCGGAATCGCCAGAATGCCTCGAGCGGTCCGATCGTCGACGTCTCGGCGAGAGATGTGGTCACGACGTCGCCCACCCCGGCGCGCCGGTGGCCGCGCGACGACGGTCGGGACGCGGGTACACCTGATTCACGCCCAGTAGATCGGACCTGCGGTGCGCCACCTTGAGCATTCGTTGAACCTGCTGAGGGCTTCTTCACGCTGCGGCAGGTCGAAGCCACACAGAGTGTGGCATTTTGCCGGATCTTGACCACGTGTGGTGGCGGAGGGTGACGTCGCCTCGTACTGTCGTCGCAGGAACGACAACCGGTGAGTCCTGGTGGAAAGAGCACGTATGCGGCGGTACGACGAACTCGAGGACGCTCTCCGGAAGCGGTCGGGGATCCGGCGGCGGGCCCGATCCCTGACCGCCCTGCTCGCTCTGTCCGCACT
The DNA here is from genome assembly GCA_963710625.1 of Ilumatobacteraceae bacterium. GTDB lineage: Bacteria > Actinomycetota > Acidimicrobiia > Acidimicrobiales > Ilumatobacteraceae > Sva-07. The sequence goes on from CAVQBG010000003.1 coordinate 44,074, forward strand.
CGGTGCCGGTGCCGCCATCGTGGCAACGGTGTCCGACGTGGTTGCCGCCGAACCGGTCGCTGCGTCGGGACCCGGGTCCGGCGCCACCGCCGGTGAGGCCGCGGCCTCGTGCTGGGAGATCAAGCAGCTCCATCCCACCAGCCCCGATGGGATCTACTGGATCCGCACCGACACGCTCGTGCGGCCCGATCAGTTCTACTGCGACATGACGACCGACGGCGGCGGCTGGGTGCTGATCGGACGCGGTCGCGAGGGATGGACCTTCCGCGACTACGGACAGTCGACGTCGCGGCGGCTCCGCGAGACGATCGACGGCACCGATGCGTTCTCGCCGGCAGCGCTCTCGGCCGACACGATCGACGGGCTGCTGAACGGTGGGGCAGTCAGCGACCTCGCCGACGGACTCCGGGTCCGGCGCGCCACGAACAAGAACGGAACCGCGTGGCAGGACCTCCGGTGGGGCTTCCTCGACCTCGGCGCGTGGTCGTGGGCGCTCGGCGGCGGTCACCGCCTTGCGTGGTGGTCGATCGACGGCACGACGGGAAGCGGCTCCAACACGAAGGACTCCTCGATCCGGATGTGGGGCGAGGTCGGCGCCGGCAACCGTGACGGCAACGACCTCGACGGCTGGTACACGTTCCCGTGGAGCGGCCACGGCCGCCAGGCCGGCTTCTCCTACCGCGGGCTCGTCGACGGTGACCACGACGGCACGTCGTACCTGTGGGAGAACAACAACGAACGCCAGGCGATCCCGTTCGCGCAGCTGTTCATCCGGCCGACCGTCACGACGACGCCACCCGCGCCGATTCCGGACCAGGGGCTGGGCGCGGTGACGCTCGCTCCAGGGCTCGACGATCGTCCGGCGGAGATCGCTGGTGGCGTCCGCGGCGTCCTGAAGACGGGTGACTCCGAGCCCCAGCTCGACACGCCGGTGCTCGCCATCACGACCATCGGCGACCGCGTCTACGTCGGCGGCAAGTTCGCACAGGTGCGCGACACCGCGAGCGGCGATCTCGTCGACCATCGCTCCCTCGCGGCCTTCGACAGGATCACCGGCGCATGGATCAGCGACTTCCGCCCGCAGCTCGACGGCGCCGTCTGGGACCTCGACGCAGTCGCCGGCCGCCTGATCGTCGCCGGACAGTTCACGAACGTGAACGGAGTGCCGGGCACGAGCGGGCTCGCAGCGCTCGACCCGATCACCGGAGCTGTCGATCCGGCGTGGCGAGGCTCGCTCTCGGTCGGTGGAACGACACAACGGCCGATCGCTCGTGCGGTCGATGTCGACGGCGACTGGATCTACGTCGGTGGCAACTTCACCCGCATCGCCGGTGCGAGCCGGACGCTCCCGGTCGGACGTCTGGCGCGGGTCTCCGTCGCGAACGGTGACCCCGACACCGCCTTCCGCCCGAACGTCGACGGCATCCCCTACGACGTCGACGCGGCGAACGGCAAGGTACAGTTCGTCGGCTACCTGCGCGGCGTGAACGGGGTCGCCCGCCAGGGTGTCGGGACGCTGAACGCTGCCGACGGATCGATCGTCGGCGGCCTGGCCGAGCCGCTGTGGACGACGAGCAACACGCGTCGTCGCTACCAGCAGGCCGTCCTGACGGTTGGATCGGACGTCTGGCAGGGCGGCTCCGAGCACAACGTCCACGTGTATCGAGAGAGCGACTACGGACTGTTGAAGTCGTACATCACCCAGGACCGCGGCGGCGACACCCAGGTGTTCGCACGAGCCGGCGACACGGTTGTGCAGGGCAGCCACGCCAACGCCTGGATCTACCGCGACGCCACGACGTACCCATCACCGGACAACTACACCCGTGTCGACATCTACAACTGGATCGGTGCGTTCGACGTCGCCACCCACGAGTACGACGACGACTTCGTTCCCGGTCTCCAGTCCGCCTACTCGGAAGGCGCCTGGGCACTGCACACCGACGTCGACGGTTGTGTCTGGTTCGGTGGCGACTTCCTCGGGGGTCCGTACGTGAACGGCCAGCGTCAGTACCTGGAGAGCTTCTCCAAGTTCTGCCCGCGAGACGTCACCGCTCCCACCGTGCCCGCCTCGCCGGTCGCCACGATCCGTGGGGCCGGCGGCGCGCGCGTGAGTTGGGCCGCATCCATCGACGAGTCTCCCGGCTACGTCGGCTACGAGGTGCTTCGCAACGACCGCGTCGTCAGTCCGCTCGTCTACGGCACCAGCTTCGTGGACGCATCGGGATCCCCGGTGGATCGCTACTTCGTTCGCGCCGTCGACCCGGCCGGGAACCGCTCGGCGACCTCGGCGGTGTCCCTCGCGGCCGACAACCAGAAGCCGACCGTGCCGACCGACCTCGCCGCACGGGTGGAGGCCGATCGGTCGGTCACGCTCACCTGGACGGCGTCGACGGACAACGTCGCCGTCACCGGCTACCGGGTCCTCGACACCGGCGTCGAGGTGGCGCTGGTTCCCGGCGACCAGACGACGGTCAACCTGCCCGATCTCACCCGCGGCGTGCACTGGTTCCAGCTCCAGGCGATCGACGACGCCGGCAACGAATCGGCGAAGACGGCGTCGGCGCGGATCGAACTCGACGGTGACGACGTCGTGGCTCCCACGGTGCCGACCGGTCTGATCGTCGAGCCCAACCCGGCGCCGGTGACGCTGTCGGTGGCATGGAGCCCGTCGACCGACGACGTCGGGGTGACCGAGTACCGGGTCTTCCGCAACGGTGCGCTGGTCCAGACCGTCGGGTCGGATGTGACCGGTGTCGAACTCGACCTGGGCTACGGCGACCACTACATCCAGGTCGCCGCCCGCGACGCCGCCGGCAACCTGTCGGCCCGCACCGAATCGGTGCTCGGGCGTCTCGTCGCCCCGGACACGTCGCCGCCCTCGGTGCCGACCGACCTCGCTGCGTCGTTCGACCAGGCGACGCGGCTCGTCGCCGCGACGTGGGGCGCATCGACCGATCCGTCCGGCGTGTCGTCGTACACGGTGTACCGCAACACCGTCGAGGTGGCGAAGGTTCCCGGCGACATCACGACGGTGACACTCGACCTGGGCGTCGGGAGTCACTCCCTGCAGGTGTCGGCAACCGACACCGTCGGGAACGAGTCCGCCCCGACGTCCTCGGTGCTGGTGGAGATCGCGGCACCGCCGGTCGAGGACACGTCGCGGCCCTCGACGCCACGGGATCTGGCGACCTCGGTACGGGCGGACGAGACCATCGATGCGACGTGGACGGCGTCTCGGGACGACGTGGGCGTCGCCACCTATGTGATCACCCGCAATGCGGTCGAGGTGGCACGCGTGCCGGGAGCCCGGACCACGGTCAACCTGGCGCTCGGCTACGGCACGCACTACATCCAGGTGCAGGCGTTCGACGCGGCGGGCAACGCGTCGTACCGGACGCCGTCGTCGGTGGCGACCGTCGCGCCGCCGTCGTCGGCGGACACCTCGAACCCGTCGACGCCACGGCACCTCACGGCGGTCCTGCAGCCGGACGGTTCGATCGACGTCGCGTGGTCGGCGTCCCGTGACAACGTCGGTGTCGCGTCGTACCGCGTCACCCGCAACGGCACCGAGGTGGCCGTCGTTCCTGCGCCGGCCACCAAGGTGAAGATCACGAGCCTCGGAGTCGGCAGGCACCACATCCAGGTGCAGGCGTTCGACGCGGCGGGCAACGCGTCGTACCGGACGCCGTCGGCCATCGTCGTCAAGTGACGACAGCGCAGCACATCGTCAAGTGACGACAGGGCAGCACGTCGTCAAGTGACGACAGATCACCGCCGGCGCAGCTCGTCGCACGATCGGCGGTAGTGGGCCAGGTCGGAGCCGGGTGGGCGCCACCCGGCTCCCTCCCAGTCGAACAGGGCCAGACCGCGACGGGTGCGCCGCAGGTTCCACGGTGCGAGGTCGCCGTGCGTGGGGACGTCGTCGGGCCGGCTGCCGGACGGTCGCGGGAGCCCACCGAGGCGCTCGGCGAGGTCGGCCTCGAACGTGTGCAGCGGTTCGTCGATCGCCGGTCGTTGACCGTCGAGTCCGAGCGCCGACGTGGCGAGGTAGGCGATGCGTTCGCCGTCATCGAGATGCCCGGCGGCGACGATCGACGGGGTGGCGATCGACGGAAGCGGATCCCCGGCCAGGAGCCGTAGGGCAGTGACCTCGGTCTCGATCCCGTCACCGGGTCGCCCGAACTTGATCACGAGGTCGGCGCCGTGCCATGTGCCGAGCACCGAGAGGCGGGTCCGCCCGGTCTGACGGGGGGCGGCGGCCGCGACGATGTCGAGCCCGGGGAGTGCGTCGTGGAGGCACTCGACGAGTTCGGCGGGCTGATGCGCCGGCCACGGCCATGCGGTCGTCGTCGGCCAGGGCGTCGTCCCGACGGTGCCGACCGCCGCGCTGCCCGCCCGGTCGAGGAGGTCGCGTCGCCAGTCCGATGCGCCGGCGAGGAGCCGAACGCGACGCGCCCCGCGGCCGGTGCCGCGGGCGAGCGTGAATCGTCGCGAGAACGGGTACCGGACGAACGGCGTAGTCACGCAGGCGCCGCCTCGCCGCGCAGCACCGAGGCGTAGAGCGCCTCGAGGTTGGCGACGCCGATCGCCTCGGTGTAGCGAGCCTCGAACCGCTTGCGATTCGCCGCCCCTTCGGCGTCGACGGTGTCGTCGTCGAGTGAGTTGAGGGCGCCCGCGAGCGCTTCGGGCCGATTCGGCGGCACGACCAGGGATCCGCGGCCGCCGACGATGGTCCGAGCGCCCGCCGCTGTCGTGACGATGACTGGCAAGCCAGCGCTCATCGCTTCGATGAGCACCATCCCGAACGGCTCGTACCACTCGGTCGGCATCACGAGCGCGCGAGCGCGGAGCATGCGTTCGGTGACCTCGGCGCGGCTGCACCAGCCGAGCAGCTCGACCCCCGGCGGCGTGCGGCCATCGAGTTCGAGGGGGCCGTCGCCGACGACCGTCAGACGGCGCCCGCCTCCGACGGCCGGCCATGCCTCGAGGAGGGTGTCGATCCCCTTGCCGGGTGCGAGTCGACCGACGCACAGCACCTCGTCCGACGACGACGGGGCGTTCAGGCGGGGGCCGGGGTCGGCGACGAAATGGGGCTTGACGACGAGTCGGTCTCGCGGCACCGCCATGTCGAGGAGCCGGTCGGCCATGAACCGCGATGGCGCGACGAACCTCGCCACGGACCGATCGAGCACGTGGCGCGATCGGGTGACGGCGACTTCGGTGGCGTGCAACGCCGACTGGAGGTGCGAGTCGCGATAGCAGCCGTGCAGCACGCCCCGCAACGGCGAGCGACCGACGCAGGCGGTGCAGATTGCGCCGTCGCGGAAGAGATCGGCGCCGATGCACCCGAGGCGGTAGTTGTGGAGCGTCATCACCACAGGGACGCCGGTCGCGGCGGCGGCGGCGACCGCCGATGACGAGAGCGCGAACCAGGTGTTGTGGACGTGGACGACGTCGGGACGGTGTGCGGCGATCTCGTCGTGCACCTGCCGGCCGGTGCTGCGGTTGTGGAGGCTGCGAGCGAGCGTGCCGACCGCGGCGAGCGCGCCGGGTGGGTTCTCGACGAGGAACTGGCGCACGTCGTGGCCGTTGTCCCGGAGTGCAGCGGCCTCGTTGTCGATGACCGAGTCCTCTCCGGCGGTGATCCGGTAACGGGTGTGCAGCTGCAGGACCTTCATCGTGATCCGAGGGAGAACCGCGGCCAGGGCGGCTCCAATCCGGTCGATTCGGCCAGTCGAGCGACATCGGGACGAAACCGCTCGGTCAGCATCGCATCGATGTGCGGATCGATGGTGCCCGGTCGCGGCGCGGCGTTGCGGTGGATCGTCTCGCTGTCGCTCGGAACGGGCGGGACCCCGATCAGGTCGGTGACGGCGCGCAGGGTCGTGGTGGAGTCGGCGTAGTAGTCCTCGGAGAACACCACCGCGAGGCGCTCGGGCCCCACCGCGTCGAGCCAGCGACGGTACGACGCCGCGTACTCGCTCTGGGATGCGTAGCTCTGCTGCTCGTGGGCGTGGGATTCGGCCAGGCTGCCGTCGGCGAGTCTGGCGGCGTCGTCGGCGACGCGGGTGCTCTCCGCAGCGAGCGCATCGTCGAGTGCGAGCGTTTCGACTCCGTTGCGGGTCTGCTCGGCCCAGTGCGACACGGTGCGCTCCACCGGATCGCGAAGCATCACGACGAACCTGGTGGTCGGCAGTGCCTCCGCCGCACGCGACGCTGCAAGCGGATGGAAGAAGTAGTACGGGCTCGCTTCGACGGTGAAGGAGCGCCCGACCGCACGGGCGCGTCGTTGGAGGGTGATCGTGGTCGGGAAGTGGCTGCGGTACCACCGCATCGACCGGCCCATGTCTCCGTCGAAGTAGTGCACCCCCTTCATGTTCTCGCGCAACGGCAGCCGCTCGGCAGACGGAACGAGCGGGCACATGCCGGGGTGCCGTTCGAGGTCGCGGAACAGCGAGGTCGTGCCGCCGCGCTTGACCCCGATGATGATCAGGTCAGGGTCGAGACGCAGATCGGCGCTGGCCATGGCGCCGGCTCTGACGATCGCTCGTCCGCCGGTTCGGACGCCGGTTCGAATCCCGGTGCCGATGCTCGCGCGTCCCATCTCCTCGGAGCGTACCGATCGGTCGACGGCGACAACCGGAATCCCACGCAGCGTGGTGATCAAGTTTCGATCAAGGGAGTGGCGGCGCCGGTCGGGTGGTGGAAGACTGTCCGCTCCAGTGCAGAGTCAAATGCCCGACGTGGCGGGTCGTTCGGTGACTGGTGGCGGAATGAACACCACGCTGAGTGAGCAACTCGGCAGCGACTTGACGGAAGGCGGAACCGATGACGAGCGAAGTCGTACCCTGGACCAACGGGGCGACAGCCGGCGAAACGATCCGCGATGGCGTCGCGGGGTTCCGACGATCTGCGCCCGTGGTCGCGATCACGGCGGCGTCGATTCCGCGGCCGTCCGGGGCGTACATCCGGCTGGTCAAGCCGATGCTCGACCGATTCCTCGCCGTCGGTGGGTTGGTCGTGGCCGCCGTGCCGATGGCGGTGATCGCCGGCGTCGTTGCGCTCACCATGGGGCGGCCGGTCCTGTTCCGTCAGCAGCGCATCGGACTCGACGGCGAGCCGTTCGAGGTGTTCAAGTTCCGCACGATGCGACCCGATCGGCGCGCCACGCGCCTCGACGTGATCCACGACCGGCGGCGCACCCACAAGTCCCTGCACGATCCGCGGCACACCGCCATCGGTCGCTTCCTGCGTCGCTACAGCCTCGATGAACTCCCGCAGCTCGTCAACGTCGTACGAGGTGAGATGAGCGTGGTGGGCCCCCGCCCGGAGTTGACGTCGATCGTCGAGCAGTACCCACCGGCGCTGCATCAGCGCCACTACGTACGCCCGGGCCTCACCGGTCTGTGGCAGATCTCGGCACGGGGAACGGGACCGATGCACGAGAACGGTCGGTGGGACCTGACCTACGTCGAGCAGGTCTCGCTGGGGACCGACCTGAGGATCCTTGCGAGAACGCCGGCGGCGATGCTCGGCGACAACGTCGGATCCTGAGCGGCGATCGGGCGGCGCGGCTCAGCTGGAGCCGATCCGGAACGGCTCGACGGCCTCCGGGGCCTCGTAGCGGCCCGTTCGTTGCAGCAGGACCCTCCACGCGAAGCGGGGATTGAGCACGACGTACCGGCGCCACAGTCGGCGGGGGTTTCCGGCGAGGCGTTGCAGCCACTGGAGGCCCGCCCGCTGGACCCAGGCCGGAGGCTCCTTCTGGAGACCGCCGTGGAAGTCGAACGCCGCACCGACGGCGAGACACGGCATCGACAGACGGTCGGCGTTCTCGTGGACGAAGACCTCCTGGCGGGGGCAGCCGAGCCCGACGAAGCAAATCGATGCGCCGGTGGCGCGGATCCGCTCGGCGAGTGCGTCGAGTTCGGCCGGCGTGGAGGTCCCGAACGTCGACGGGCTGGTGCCGGCGATCCGGACGCCGGGCACGAGGGTGGGGAGCCGACGTTCGAGATGCTCGAGCGTGTCGGTCGTGCTGCCGTGGAAGTACACCGAGAGGTCTCGTCCGACTGCGGCTCGGCACACCGCCAACGTGAGGTCGGGGCCGTAGACCCGTTCACGAAGAGCGCGGTGGTGAACCCAGTTCATCGCCCAGCGCACGGGTTGGCCGTCCGGCGTGACGAGATCGAACGAATTGAGGCGAGCGAGATGCTCGGGATCGTCGACGCCGGACATCACGCCGTGGACGGCCAGCGCAGACACCCTGTAGGCGCGTCGGTCGACGGCGGCATCGATGATCCGAGCGACCGCGCCGTCGTAGTCGACCGCATCGACCAGGACCCCGATGACGTCGGTCTTGCCGGCGTCGATCACGCGGTCGGCGTCCAGCGGTTGTTGTTGGCGTCGTGCATCTCGCCGAGGATCGCGGGGACGTCGAAGGTGAGTTCCCAGCCGGGGTGCAACTCGGCGAAGTGGCCGTTGTCGCCGATCCACCAGATGTGGTCGCCGACCCGGTGGTCGTCGACGTAGGTCCAGTCCAGCTTGCGTCCGGTGATGTCCTCGCACAGGCTGATCGCTTCGAGCACACTGCAGTTCGAGAATCGGCCGCCGCCGATGTTGTACACCTCGCCGCAGCGCCGATGACCGTCGCCCGCGGCGCGATGGACGTGGTCGAAACACGAGATGAGGTCGACGGAGTGGATCGCGTCGCGGACCTGTTTGCCCTGGTACCCGAACACCCGGTAGGGGGTGCCGGTCATCGTGCACTGCATCACGTAGGCGAGGAACCCGTGCAGTTCGGTCGCCGCGTGGTTGGGGCCGGTGAGCGTGCCGCCGCGGAACACCGAGGTCTGCATGTCGAAGTAGCGGCCGTACTCCTGCACCATCACGTCCGCGGCGACCTTCGACGCTCCGAAGATCGAGTGCAGGGTCGTATCGATCGACATGTCCTCCCGGATCCCGCCGACGTAGGTGTGCGACGGGTCGATCTCCCAGCGGGTGTCCTGCTCGATCAGCGGCAAGCGGTTCGGGGTGTCGCCGTACACCTTGTTGGTCGAGGTGAAGATGAACACCGCATCGGGACAGTGCCGGCGGGTGGCCTCCAGCACGTTGAGCGTGCCCACGGCGTTGACGTCGAAGTCGGTGAACGGTTCGCGTGCGGCCCAGTCGTGCGACGGTTGCGCTGCGGTGTGGATCACCAGCGAGATGTCCGACCCGTACGTGGCGAACAGTCGGTCGATGCCGTCACGGTCGCGGATGTCGACCGAGGCGTGCGTGTAGCGATCACCGAGGCGTTCCGCGAGTTCCGAGGCCATCCATGCCGTCGAGGAGTCGTCGCCGAAGAAGACCCGGCGCATGTCGTTGTCGACACCGACCACGTCGAACCCCTCCGCAGCGAAGTGCAACGCGGCCTGAGACCCGATCAGACCCGCCGAACCCGTCACCAGCGCCACCGACATTGGCGCCGAGGGTACCGTGCACCCCGCGGTGCCACGCCTACACTGGGCCGTCGTGTCGGACAGGAAGATGACGTTGGGATGGCGCCCACCGTCGTTCGACATACGCAGCGAGGAGTTCCGCGACCTGGTTCGGCGATCCCGCGAGGTGGTCCTGTTGGCGGCGATCACGGGATCGATCACCGGGCTCGTCGTGCGGTTCTTCGAGTACGTCGTCGTCGAGGTCGCGTTCCACGTGGTGATCGAGGGGCCGCTGTGGGTGGGAGCGGTCGCTCCCGGCGTCGGTCTCGCACTGTCGGCGATCCTGCTGCGGACGCTCGGCAACGGTGCGTCGTCGGCGACCGCGGACGAGTACCTCCGGGCGTTCCACGACCCCGAGTACCCGTTGCGGCCGCGTGCCTTCATGGGGCGAATGGCGGCTGCGGTCACCACGCTCGGCTTCGGGGGGCCGATGGGACTGGAGGGTCCGTCGATCTATGGCGGCTCCGCCCTCGGGGCGATGATCCAGCGGCGGTTGCCCGCCGCGTTCCGCGGCGCGGACCATCGAACCCTTCTCGTCGCCGGTGCGGCTGCCGGTGTCGCCGCGATCTTCAAGGCGCCCGCCACCGGGGCGATCTTCGCTCTCGAGGTGCCGTTCCGCGACCAGATGGCTCGCCGCATGCTGCTGCCGGCGCTCGTGGCCAGCGCATCGGGCTACCTCGTCTTCGTGGCGCTCAGCAACGTGCGCCCGATCTTCACGTTCGAGAACGACGGCGGGGCGGCGTTCGAGTACAAGGACCTCGCCGGCGCGATCCTGATCGGTGTCTGCTGTGCGGTCGGTGCGCGGATGTTCTCCCGCATGATCCGGTACGCCAAGGGGTTCACGTTGCGCCCGATCGTGCTGCGGGTGGCGCTCGCCAGCGCACTCCTCGCCCTGCTGTTCGTGATCAGCCGTGGCCTGACCGGTGAGAGCCTCACGATCGGCTCCGGCTACGAGGTGATCCGATGGTTGTCCGAGGAACATGCCCTGTGGCTGCTCGCAGCCGTGCTCGTGCTTCGGTGCCTCGCCACGGCGACCACGGTGGCCGGCGGCGGCGTCGGCGGGCTCTTCATTCCGCTGGTCGTCGGTGGGGCGATCGTCGGCCGCGGGGTCGGCGACATCGTGAACCCGCTCGATCCGACCCTCTACGTGCTGCTGGGGATGGCGGCGTTCCTCGGGGCGGGCTATCGGGTGCCGCTCGCCGCCGTGATGTTCGTCGCGGAGACGACCGGCCAGCCGGGCTTCATCGTGCCGGCGCTGTTCGCGGCGGTGGCGGCCGAGTTGGTGATGGGCCAGCAGTCGATCACGACGTTCCAGCGCTCGCCCGAGGGCACGAGCTGAGCCGACGTGAGGTTCGTCCCGTGAGCGTCGTGGTCGTGTCGGAGCTGCAGGGCACGATCATCGGACTCTTCGTCGGCGTCGGAGCGACCGTGCGCAACGGTGAGGTGCTCGCCCTCGTCGAGTCGATGAAGATGCACCACGAGATCACCGCTCCCGCCGACGGGGTGGTCGACGGGGTGGGGGTCGGCGACGGCGACACGGTCGCTGCCGGCCAGGTGTTGTTCCGGATCAGCGAGCGGGCGGCGACGGCCGCACCCGACGAGCACGTGCGATCAGCACCGGTCGGGCCGGTCGGGCTCGAGCGTGACGATCTCCGAGAGGTGATCGACCGCCACGCCGTCGGCCTCGACGAACACCGCCCCGAAGCGGTGGCACGGCGCCGGGCCCGTGGACGCCGGACCGCCCGCGAGAACATCGCCGACCTGGTCGATGCCGACACGTTCGTCGAGTACGGCCCGCTGGTCATTGCGGCGCAGCGCCGCCGTCGGACGGTCGACGATCTGATCGCGGCGACACCCGCCGACGGTCTGGTCGGTGGGATCGGCGACGTCAACGGTGAGCTGTTCGGCGTCTCGCCGCGCGCAGCGAAGTGCGTCGCCGTGTCGTACGACTACACCGTGCTCGCCGGCACGCAAGGGACGCAGAACCATCGGAAGAAGGACCGCCTCTTCGAGGTCGCGGAACAGCTCCGCATCCCGATCGTGTTCTTCACCGAGGGTGGAGGCGGCCGACCGGGTGACACCGACGGCCTGGGGGTCAGTGGCCTCGACTGCCTCGCATTCCGCTGGTTCGCAGAGCTGTCGGGCACGGTCCCGCTGGTCGGGATCGCTTCGGGCTACTGCTTCGCCGGCAACGCGGCGATTCTCGGGTGTTGCGATGTCGTGATCGCCACCGAGGACTCGAACATCGGCATGGGCGGCCCGGCGATGATCGAGGGTGGCGGACTCGGCGTGTTCGAGCCCACCGCGATCGGCCCGATCGGCGTGCAGCGCTCCAATGGCGTCGTCGACGTCGTCGTCGCCGACGAGGCGGAAGCGGTCCGCGTGGCCAAGCAGTACGTGTCGTACTTCCAGGGGCGGACCTCGTCGTGGGAGGTGTCGGACCAGGAGGCCCTGCGCGACGTGGTGCCGGTCGATCGCCTCCGTGCCTACGACATCCGCGCCGCGATCGACGGGTTGTTCGATGTCGGCTCGGTCCTCGAACTCCGGCGGGAGTTCGGCATCGGCATGGTGACCGCCTTCGCCCGGTTGGAGGGCCGTCCCATCGGGGTGGTGGCGAACAACCCGGGGCATCTCGCCGGGGCGATCGATTCCGATGGCGCCGACAAGGCCGCACGATTCCTCCAGCTCTGCGACGCGTTCGGCCTGCCGGTCGTCACGCTGGTCGACACGCCCGGCATGATGGTCGGCCCCGACGTCGAGGCGACCGCGCTGGTCCGGCACTGCAGCCGACTGTTCGTCACCGGGGCCAACCTGTCGGTGCCGATGGTGTCGATCGTGACCCGCAAGTCGTACGGACTCGGTGCCCAGGCGATGATGGGCGGCACCACGAAGGCACCGCTCGCGTGCCTGGCGTGGCCGACCGGCGAGTTCGGCGGCATGGGCCTCGAGGGTGCGGTCCGCCTCGGGTACCGCAAGGAGCTCGAAGCGGTCGCCGACGATGCCGAACGCGACGTGCTGTTCCGCGAGATGGTCGACCGCCTGTACGAGCACGGCAAGGCAGTCAGCGTCGCGACCCACTTCGAGATCGACGACGTGATCGATCCCGTCGACACGCGTCGATGGCTCACCACGCTGTTCGATGCGGCGCCCGAGACCCATCGAGCCGCCGTCGATCCGATGGCACCTCTGCGCCGTCCCAACATCGACACCTGGTGATGTTGCATGCGGTGATGTTGCACGCGGGCCAGACCCCGCATGTAACACTCAGGCGCCGCAGCCGTTGACGAGCACGTCGGTGAGCTCGGCGCCGTCGTACTCGTAGATCACGACCGACGCACCCTCGTAGTACCAGGCGTGCACGGCGACCTCCATGCGCCCGTCACCGTTGTAGTCGGCCACGTCGATCACTCGGAACCGCTCGATCAACGGGAAGCCGTCGGGCTCGAGCTCCTGGTCGACGACGGCCTGCAGCACGGTGGACGAGTTGCGTGTGATGGTGTCGACCAGGAGGATCGACGACAGGTCGCCGGGGGCGCCGGGGCCCGCACTCGGCTGGACGTACTCGAAGGCGACCAGTGCCTCGTCGTCGCCGTCGCCGTCGAGGTCGGCGACCACCAGCTGCTCGACGGTGCCGAGCGTCGCGTCGACCGGTTCGCCGTCGAAGGCGTCGACGCCGATCTGGTCGTAGCCGGCGGGAGCGCCGCTGGTGACGGCGATCGGTCGCGGCCGCAACGGCCACGACGGGGTGGGAAGCGCGACCGCGCCGTATCCGAATCCCGGCGGCTCCGGTGCGGCGAGCGCAAGGTCGATCGACGGTCCGACGCGACCGTCGAAGCACGCTTCGACGAGGTCGCCGGTGTCCGCGGTCGCCTCGCCGTCGAGGTTGGACACGACCATCGGGGTTCCTGGTTCGATCGAGGGTGGGGTCGGGTCGTCCGCCGAGACGGAATCGTCCTCCTGCCATCGATCGACCTGCCATGCACCGACCGGCAGCCAACCGCCGCCGTCGCCGCCGACGAACAACGGCACCGCCACCGCGGCGGGACCCGCCGGCATCGTGGTGGGCGGCATCGTGGTCGTGGTCGGTGCCGTCGTCGAGGTCGCCGGCACCGTGGTGGTCGACGTCGACGTCGAGGTCGTGGTCGACGTCGTCGACGTGAGCGTGGGTCCCGGGTTCGACGCCTCCTCGGTCGTGCAGGCCGCCAGGACGGCGAGCGCGGCCGTGGCGACCCCGACGAGACGACGAGAGATCATCGGCTGTTCACCGTCATCGAGTCGCCTGGAGCAAGGAGGCCGAGGCGGTGCAGCTGGTCGATCGCGTCGAGTTCGGTGCGCAGCTCGGTGGGTGGTGCGTCGAACCATTGGGGAAGGCGTCGTCGGCCATCCTCGGGAGCGTAGGTGCCCCAGTGGATCGGCACGAGCACTTCCGGTCGGATCAGCTCGGTCGCCTGCGCCGCGCGTTCGGGGTTCATGTGCCCCTCGCCGAGGGTCGATCCCCAACCCCAGATGGGCAGCAGCGCGACGTCGATGTCGCCGAGGTCGGCCATCTCGTCGAACAGGTCGGTGTCGCCGGGGAAGTAGACGCGCCGACCCGAGCCGTCGACGACGAAGCCGACCGGCTCGGCGCTCACCCGGGAGTGCGGGCCGCGTCGGTGCTTGTGAGCGGCGCGAACCACCTCGACCGTCACGGGACCGGACTCGATCCGGTCGCCGACGCGCACCTCGGTGACGTCGGCGAAGCCCGCCTTTCGGAGCAGGCGCGCGGAGCCGGCCGGCGTGAGCACTCGAGCCGTTGGCCGCAGCCGCTTCAGCGACGGCAGGTGCAGGTGGTCGAGGTGCACGTGTGACAGCAGGATCAGGTCGATGTCGTGCCGATCGGCGGCCGGCACCGGTGTTCGCCGGCGGAGATGGGCGACGCGGCGGGTGAGCAGCGGATCGGTGAGGACCCGGTAGCCGTCGAAGTCGACCAGCGTCGTGGCATGGCCGACCCAGGTGAGCTCCATGTCAGCCCTCGGTGGCGATCGCAGGGATCGGCGTGCTGGCCGGCACCTCGGGAACCGTCCACGGACGCGGCGCGGTGCCGTCGTTGATGGCGGCCATCCACCCCTTGAACAGGTGGTGGACCGTCGCCGCGCCCACGATCGGTTCGTCGGGAAGTTCGAAATCGGCGGGGAACAACAGGAACGGCCGGGTCTGGTTGCCGCCCATCCCACCGTGGAATCCGATCAACTCCTCGAACGCGGCGCCCTCGTCGGCGTGAGGATCGTAGAAGCTGTTGACCAGGATGTCGGGGGCGTTGGTGAACGAATCGGTCCGCCGGATGTGGTCGGCGGCATTCGGGCCGAAGTCGGCGAGCGGGTCGTCTCCTTCGACGCGGTCGTCGGACAGATAGCGGATCCCACTCCCGCCGATCACGAGCCCGCCGAGCGTCTCGGAGCGCACCAGGACGAAGCCGATGCCGGGGTGCTCGGCGAGTCCGGCGATCAGGCCGGGGAATCGGGTGCCGAGTTGTTCGATGGTCGCGCGGCCCTCGATGTCGGTGAACGAGACGAGCCCGAGGTTGCCCGACGCGAGGACCACGACGTCCGCGGACGGGCCCGCGCCCTTCGATGCGGCGAGTTCGTCGTCGTATGCGGGGCCGAGGACGACGTCGCCGTCGACCATGTGATTGCGCGTCATCGTGGCCAGCAGCTTGCCGATGCGGCTGTCCTTGTCGCGGACGGCCTCGGTGAGCGCACCGTTCAGGTTGCCCCACCCCTCCGACGACATCTCCGGCGCATGGACGTCGATGTCGGCGTCGATCAGCGAGTCGACCAGGTCCTCGAGCGTCATGTCGTACCGCTGCAGGAACGTCGACCCCTGTGTCTGACCGTGGTCGGAGAGGACGACGACGTGGTACGGCCGGGGTGCCTCGGCGATCGCGAACTCGAGGCGGGCGAGCTGGCGGTCGAGACGGCGGAGCGTGTCGAGTGCCGTCGGCGCGAAGAGGCCCGAGTGGTGGGCGACCTCGTCGTAGCCGACGAAGTCGGCGTAGGCCGACGGCACGCCGCGGTAGACATCGCTCATCAGGGTGTAGACGGTGAGGTCGCGCAGGATGGTGGTCGTCGCCGCTCGGAGGACCGGATAGATGCCGCCGCGCTTCAACCGCGGAACGACGTCCTGGCGTCGGGTCCGGCGCCGGTCGACGATCTCCCGCCAGATCTCGGCGAACGTGAGGGTGAGCAGGCGGCTGACGGCATAGGGGTCCGACAGGAAGTAGTTCGCGGTCTTGTGGCTGTGCTTGCTGCGGTCGAGCAGCGTGCTGAAGGTGATCGCCGACTCGACGCTGTCGCCGGAGAAGACGTTCGACCGCGACACACCGCCGTCGACCAGCAGGCCGTGGCCGTCCGACTGGCGGGCCTCGATCTCCGCAGCGTCGCGTGGATGGTTCGACGTGAAGACCTTGCCGGCTTCCTTGTCGTACCAGCGGAACGCCGGCATGTCGTGGTTGTTGCCGTGCAGGATGCCCGCCTGACTGGCTCCCGTCTGTGACGACAGATCGCACTCCCAGCGGGTGATGCGGTGCGAACCGTCGCGAACCCATCGGGCGAGCGTCGGCGCGTGGCCGTTGGCGATCGCCTGGCGGACCACCGGTTCGGCCAGCCCGTCGATCTGCAGGAAGAGGATGCCGGGCACGTCGGTCGGGGTCGGCGGTTCGAGCCGGTTGACCATCCGCCGGACGGTCTGGCGCTGCCAGACCGCGTCGTCGTCGACCGACAGCCAGGTACTCAGGACGATCCCGATCACGGTCATGAAGAACGAGGCGATGACCGCTGCCCACACCGTGTCGATCGTGAGGCCGTCGAGGATCTCGCTGGCCAACCACAGAATCAGCCCGTTCGCGACGAGACCGAGGATGCCGGCTGTCCACAGAATGATGCGGGAGAAGAACCTGGAGATGATCGGCCAGAGCACCGCGTTGAGGACCGACAGGAGGAGCGCGGCGATGAGTGCGGTGCCGAAGTCGCGGATGGTGATGCTCGGCATGATCCACGCGATCAGCCAGAAGCTGACCGACGTGATCGCGAACTCGATCAGGTGGCGGCGGAGGGGGATGCGGCCCGGAGTGTGCGAAGGCAGCGTCGGTGTGGTCACGACAGCAGGTTACGAGGCCTGGTGGTCTCGGCGGTGTTCAGCCGAGGTCGGGCCAACGGCGCTGCTGGCGACGTCGCAGGCCGGCGGTGCCCAACTTGCGTCGTTCGGCCAGCGCCCAGTCGCGGCGCCATCCGGTGTGGTCCGGACCGGTCAGCGGTGGGTTGGTGCCAGCGGCCGATCGCTGTCGGGCGGTCCAGAAGTCGGTGATCGCCTCGTCGCCGAGCGTGGTGACGGCCGCTTCGATCCGGGCGTTGAACCGGCGCGTCGATTCGTCCTCCTCGGGCCGCAGCGGCGCACCGAACACGACCCGGGTACGGCCCGGCTTCGGACGGTTCATCCCCTTGCCGAAGATGGCGCCGGTGCCGTCGATGAACACCGGGATCACCGGTGCACCGGTGCGTGCCGAGAGGTACGCGGCGCCGCCCTTGAACTCCTGGCCCCAGCCGTCCGGCGATCGACCGCCCTCGGGGTAGATCACGAGGCTGTAGCCGTCGTCGACCAGCCCCTTGATCATGTCGGACGACTTGCGCCCGGTGAGCTCGCGATCGATCGGAATCGCATTGAGCGACAACGCGGACAGCGCCGCCTTCCACCTCTTGTCGAAGAAGTAGTCGGCTGCCGCGGCGACGACGAGCTTGTGGCGCCACGCTCGCGGCACCGACCGGATCATCAGTCCGGTGTCGAGGTGGCTGTGGTGGTTGGGCGCGAAGATCACCGCCGGCGGGTCGTCGAGCGACGTGAGGTCGGCGAGCCGATCGGTCCCGACGATGTCGGGCGACGCGACGATGCGCGCCGCCAACCTGACCGGGCCCTCGACGATCGCAGTCCGCACCGACGACGCCAGCGGTCGACGCGCCCACTCGGTGTCGTAGTGCGCGCCGAGCCCGGACACTTCCGGGGGCACGACGACCCCGCGGGGGACCGTCGGGGCGCGGTAGGGGAATCCGAAGTTGCGCAGCGGGGTGACGGCGCGCCGGACGGCGTCCTCGGCTGCCCCGGCTGCCCGCTGGGCTCGTCGCAGGTTCTCGTCGGGCACGTCGATCGCCCTACTTCACGTCCGCGATCAACAGCGGCGGGGTCTTCAGATGGGTGATCGTCGGCGACCGACCGACCGTGTCGGAGGCGATCTCGAGGGCGTCGTTCATCGTCGAGGCCGGGGTGAAGCCGAGCTTGCGAACCGTGGCAGCGTCACCGCCGACGATGATCACCTTGCCGACGTGCTTCATGCCGTGGCTGCCCCAGTACCACATGTAGAACGGGTGCACGCCGTGGTAGGCGTTGGTCGTGCGGTAGAGGTGGCGGTACCAGTCGTCCTCGGCGTACTGCTGCTCCCACTTCTGCGACATCACGTGCGGGTCGGTGGTGTCGGCGAGGACTTCCTCGAAGAAGTCGATGTAGCTCGGGTGGTGGACCGGGTGGAACTCGTTCGACGTCGGATGCGTCAGGATCACGACGCCGCCCTCGCGTACGAGCGGCTTGCCGCGGTACAGGTTGAAGAAGTAGCCGAGCCCGGTGCACATCACCAGGATCGGGTTCATGATCGAGTTGACGTTGTACGGGCAGATGTACGGGATCCCCAGCGTGAGGATGTCGGTCTGGCCCTCGACCTCGACGAGCTGCTGGGTGTAGACGTTGTCGGTGGTGATCTTGTGGACCGCCTCGACCTCACCGCACTGGATGCTGGTCAGCTGGTGTGGGGCCTCGATGCCGTGGAAGAGCTTGCGAGCCTGCCGGGACGGCAGCTTGGCGACCGACTTGGCGGTGGCGAGGTAGAGCGCACGGTCCTTGGCGTTCCACTCCCACTCCCGCTTGGCGAGGAAGTCGAACGGCTGCGGGAACGTGTCGGTGTTCAGGGTGGTCTCGATCTGGAACACCGTCGGCCCGTGGTCGCGCATCACCTTGCCCATCCGCCACGTGCTCTTGTGGAGCTCGGAGGCGTGCTGGTCCATGAAGGAGTGCGACGCCTCCATCGTGGTCGGGTTGTGGTGGTGGCGCAGCGAGCGGTAGCTGGCGAGACCGACGGCGGTCGACTTCCAGCCGCCGTCCATCGCCACGAGGTTGATGTTGACGTAGACGAGCAGATCGGACTCGGCGGCGCGCTTGTTGATCTCGATCTCCTCGCCCTGGTCGGTCGTGCCGAGGAAGGCGAGGTTGTCGGGGTCCTCCGCGTCGTGCTGGGTGAGCAGGCCGCGGGGCTCGAATGCGTCGTAGACGCGGTCGCCGAGGGCATGACGCAGCTCGAACTCGTGCATGCGGCGGTGCAGGGCGAGTGCGGCGACCAGCTGGACGTCGTCGACCCCGGCGTCGGCGGCCATCGTCAGCACCTGCTCGATGATGCGCTGGCGCAGGTCGGGGCGGCGCATCTTGGGAAGTGGGAGCGACACGTCGTCGAAGGCGATCGTCAGCTTCATGCCCGGGAAGAGCAGTGACGGCAGCGGGTCCATGTCGATCGGATTGAGCAACGCGATGCGGATCGCGCCGTCGACGTCGTCGATCGCATCGAGTGGCTCGGGTGCATAGATCACCCGGCTGCGGTCGGCGGGGAGTTTCTCCAGCCGGAAGCCCTCACCGTGCCAGAACAGGGTGGGCGGCGTCGACTTGTCGACGTCGAGAACAAAGCCGGGTCTGGGCATCAGGAGTCTTCCTTGCGCAGGTCGAACGCGATCTTCACGGCGCCACGACGGCCGGCCGTGGCGGCGTGGGCGATCGCGTCGACGTGGTCGGACAGGGGATAGGTGGCAGAGAGCAGCCGCTCGGCTCCGAGGGCGTTCGCAGTCTCGATGGCGAGGTCGAAGGTGCGCGCCCTGCGGCCGTCGGGGAGGTGTTCGGTGCCGTAGGTGTAGGCGCCCTTGAGCTCGGTCTCGCGGTGCCACAGGCCCGTGAGGTCGAGGGTGACGTCGGCCGGCATGCCGAGCAGGACGACGCGGCCGCGCGGGCGGGTCATGCGCAACGAGTCGGCGACGGTGGCGCTGGTGCCGACGGCGTCGATCGTGACGTGCGCTCCCGAGCTGAGATGGTCGCCGATCATGTGGCAGCCAGTCCGTCGCCGGATGGCGCGCTGCAGCCCGTCCGGTCCCACGACGACGTCCGCGCCGAACGCCTTGGCGAGTTGCTGCTGATGCGGGTAGCGGGCCCCGACGATGATCTCGACATCGGGAACGTAGCGGCGCAGGCCCGCCACGGCGGCGAGGCCCATCGTGCCGGCGCCGAGTACCGCGACGACCGCTGGGCGATCGGTGTCCTGGCGGGCGGCGACCACCGGCGAGGCGAGGAGCGCGGCGTGGATGCCGCCCGCGAAGGGCTCGACGAGCACGGCGCGTTCGTCGGACATGTCGTCGGCGATGCGGTGGAGTTGTGACTCGTGCGCGACGAACTCGGGTGCCCAGCCGCCGCCGGTCGAGCAGCAGAACCCGGTCTGGATGCCGGGCTCGAGCGGGCCGGTGGCGAGATGGGCGTAGTCGTCGCCGTCGCCGGGAGCGGCACCGTCGAACGGCGGCGCGAACCCGCGGGCCTCGTGGCCGAGCACTGGCTCCAGGATCACCCGGGTGCCGTCGTCGAGCTCACCGACCACCTCGTGGCCCGGCACGAACGGGAACGAGACCCAGTCCTCGAAGTACAGCGACGCGTGCCCTTCCACGAGCGACAGGTCCGACCCGCAGATCCCGGCGAGACGGGTGTGCACCCGGTGCCAACCGGGTCCTGGCAGGTCGGGTGCGTCGATCGAGGTGTATTCGAGCGGCCCGAGCTTGGTGGCGGTCACCGGCGAGATCGCCGACGCGATTCGCGCCATGCCGAGTCTGGGCACCGAGCGCGACACCCGGAGCGCCTTCATCGCCGTGCTCCCGCTCCGAAGCGCTGGCGGCGCTCGCGTTCGGACAGCAACGGCCCGATCGGCAGCTTGGGCCGAGGGCCGCCGGGCGACTTGCTCCAGTGCTCGACGAGCCAGCCGCGCTTGCGGGCGATCGCGGCGAGGCGCGTCTCGGGGTTGACGGCGACGGGGAACCCGACCGCCTCGAACAGCGGCAGGTCCGACGACGAGTCGGCGTAGGCGACGCACTCGTCGAGGTCGAACCCCTCCGCGTCGCAGTAGTCGGACAGGATCTGCGCCCGCGCCTCACCGGTCGGCGGCACCGTGATCATCTCGCCGGAGTAGGTGTTGTCGGGCCGGATCGACATCTCGGCGGCGACGATCTCGTCGAACAAGGGTCGCAGTCCCTCGACGTTGAAGCTGAGCGCGCCGGTGATCAGGATCGTGCGGTGCCCGAGCGCCCGGTGTTGGCGGACCCGTCGCATGCCCTCGGGGAACGACTTGGTCATGATCACCTGGGCGAACATCTCGCGGGCGTCGCGCTCGATCTGCTCGACCGGCGCATCTTCGTAGCGCCGGTAGAAGTGGCGCAGGAAGTCGGTGCGGTCCGCGCGGTCGAGCTTGAGCAGGCCCGGTCCCTCGGCGAGTGTGCGCAGGGCGTAGCGGATGCGCTCGGGGGTGTCGAGCCGGCGCGTCGCCAGCCACGAGTAGCTCTCGACCACGTTCGACGCGATCAGCGTGTTCTCGAGGTCGAACGCGACCACCTGGCGTCTGGGATCGAGGACCTGCTTGCGCATCCGCGCCATGCGGTCGGTCGATGCCGCGGGGCCCGGCGTCGTCTTGACCCGGGCGTGTTGGACGATCGAGGGGAGATGGACCTGGGTGATGTAGGTCGGCCAGTCGACCGAGCGCGGATCGAAGTTGAACTCGGCGCGGTCGGCGTCGTCGAGCTCGCCCCAGGTGAGCATCAGGTTGTCGACCTGGTAGATCGCCTCGCACTCGGTGTACAGCCCGTACAGCTCGACGTAGGTGAGGGCTCGCTCGACCTCGACGCGCTTGGTCTCGATCTGCGCCGACCACTCCGCCTGACGGCCGCGCAGCGGAAGGTTCTGCAGCACCTTCTCCCCGGCGGCGAGCACCTTCTTGGCTCGTCCGAGCTGGGCCTGGACCCGGCCACGGGCAGGGAACTTGAACTCCGGCACCACGATCGGCTGGCCCTTCGCGTCGTACACCGGATGCTCGAGGAACCAGCCGCTGACGTTGTCGACGAGCATCCGGTACTTGAGCGGGTTGATGCCACCGGATGCGACCTGGGTGATCGCGGGTGCGCGTTCGGGGCCCAGCGCGGCGACCGCGATGATCGACGCGACGACGATGTCGACCGGGATGACGTCGACGGTGCCTTCGGGGACGCCGGGGAACTCGTCGAGCAGCCCGCGGGCGTAGGAGATGAGGACCGGCTCGGCCATCCGGAAGCCGCGGATCCAGCCGGGCTTCGGTTCGGCGAGCGCCGATTCGATGATCGACGGCCGCACGATCGACACGGGGACGTCACCCTTGACGTCGGTGAGCGCCTGTTCGCCGAGTGCCTTGGTGAACGCGTAGGCGTCGGGCCAGCCGACGCTGGCTGCGCGGGCGCGCCCCGCTTCGACGAGCTGGTCCTTCACCCACCGCTCGCGCAACGACTCGGTCTTCGATGCCAGGGCGGGAGCGCCGGCGGCGCCGAGCTCGTCGCGGGCCTCGGCGCGGAACCGTTCGAGCTGCTCTCGGCTGCGGCTGGCCGCGTCGGCATCGGAGCGCAGTCGCCGGCTGGCCGCGACCTCGTTGCGCCAGTCGATGCCGACGTCGAACGGGCCGTCGCTCACCAGTTGTTCGGGTGCGTTGCCGCGACGGTTGCCGGCGACGTAGCAGGTCGACACGGCGACGAGGTGCGGTGTGATGCCGATCTCGTTGCACAGGTTGGCGATGCGGCTGGGGCCGAGCAGGTTGATCTCGACGGCGGAGTCCAACGGCGAGTCGAACGACACGGCGGCCGCCGAGTGGATCACGGTGTCGCACGAGGCGAAGATCGCCCGGTCGGCGTCGTTCAACCCGAGGCCGTCGCGTGTCACGTCGCCCGCGATCGTGGTGACGCGGGACGTGACCGTCGTGAAGTCGTCGCCGCGCTCGGTGCACGCGGCTCGGAGCCGGTCGAAGGCGTCGTTCTTGAAGATCTCGCGCTCGGTGCGCTTCGCCGCCGGGGTGCGCTGGCCGTCGCGCACCAGCAGCACGAGTTCGCACCCGGGCACCGATCGCAGGAGCCGTTCGACCAGCGCCGTCCCCACGAACCCCGTGGCGCCGGTGATGGCGATCCGTTTCCCCGCGAGCTCCTCGGCGATCACGGTTGACAGTTCTAGCACGATCCTCTACCAATTGGTAGAGACATGACGGGACGCTGGACGTGACGACGCGGGATCGGATCCTCGAGACGGCGCTCGATCTGTTCGGCATGCGTGGCGTCGATGCGGTGTCACTCGACGAGATCGCCCGTGCGGTCGGCGTCCGCAAGCAGACGGTGCTCTACTGGTTCGAGTCGAAGGACGTGCTCGTCGACGAGGTGCTCGCCGTGGCCGCGACCGAACTCGTGATCGTGATCGATGCGGCACTGCGTGCGGCCCCCGACGACCCGCTCGATCGGATCGACGCCGTCGTCCGTGCGGTCTTCCGGCCCGCGGTTCGCCGCCCGGCGCTGCTCGGTTTGATCCGCGAGGTGAACCGGCTCGACTCGGAACCGGCCGCACGGTTGCGGTCGCGCGTTCAGTCGTTGGTCGATCGCGCCGTGGCCTATCTCGGTGCGGAGATGGACGCGGGACGACTCAGGCGTGGTGATCCGCGTCTGGTCGCTGCGCTCGGCTACGCGACGTTGACCGGCATCGCCACCGAGCCCGAGGCCCTGCGCTCCGTCGGCTGGCAGCCGACCGCCGCGGGCCTGCGCCATCTCCGCGACGAACTCCGAGCCTTCCTGCGCGCCGCGCTCGCACCCCGACCCTGACCGCGATGAGCGAACGCCCCGTATCCGGGGGTTTCGCTCATCGCTGGGACGATGCCTGGGGGACTGCGGTCAGCGTTTGGTGTTGCGGCGACGTCGAGTGTGGCGTTCGAGGGCGAGGTCGACCAGGCGATCGATCAGCTCGCCGTAGCTCAGGCCGGAGTGGATCCACAGCTTCGGGTACATCGAGATCGGGGTGAAGCCGGGCATCGTGTTGACCTCGTTGCACAGGAACCCGCGGCCGTTGCCCTCGTCGTCCATCTCGTAGAAGAAGTCGACCCGAGCGAGCCCGTCGCACCGCAGCGCCCGGAACGTGTCGACGGCGAGCCGACGGACCTCGTCGGCGGCTGCGTCGGGAAGCGGTGCCGGGATCAGCAGCTGGGCGCCGTCGGTGACGTACTTGTCCTCGTAGCTGTAGAACTCCTCGCCGGGCACGATCTCGCCGGGCACCGACGCTTCCGGGTCGGTCGTGCCCAGCACCGCGACCTCGATCTCCCGGCCGGTGATCGCCTCCTCGACGACGATCATCTCGTCGTAGCTGAGCGCATGGTCGATCGCTTTCCGGAGCGCGTCGAGCGTGCTCGCCTTGGAGACACCGACCGACGAGCCCATGTTCGCCGGCTTCACGAACACCGGCAGGCCGAGTTCGGCAGCGAGCTCGGCGGGCAGGCCCGGGGTCATCTCGTGCTCGGCGAAGGAGCGGTATCGGGCCTGGGGAATTCCCGCCGCGGTCAGCACCTGCTTGGCCATCGCCTTGTCCATCGACACCGCCGAGCCGAGCACACCGCTGCCGACGTACGGCACGTTGGCGAGGTCGAGCATGCCCTGCACCGTGCCGTCCTCGCCGAGCGGACCGTGCAGCAGCGGGAGCACCACGGTGATCTCGTCGCCACCCGCGGCCGCGGCGAGCATCGGGGTGGGGGACACGTCGGTGCCCGCAGGGTTCAGGCGCCCGGGGATCGCATGCGGCCCCTCGATCAGTGCCTCGACGGCCTCGTGGGCGAGCGCCCACTGTCCCTCGGTGGAGATGCCGACCGGCGTGATGCGGTAGCGGTGGCGGTCGGCGGCACGCAGGACGTGTGCTGCGGTAGTGCACGACACGTCGTGTTCGGCCGACTCCCCACCGAACAGCACCACGAGGTGAATGCGATCATGCGGCTCGTCGACCATCGGCCCACGGTACCGTCGGCGTCCGTGAGGATTCGTGCATCCGATGCGGCCGCGGGGATCGGTGGCCGGTTGATCGGCCCCGACGTGGAGTTCGACGGTGCGTCGTTCGATTCGCGTACCACCCGACGCGGCCAGCTCTTCGTCCCGATCGTCGCCGAGCGCAACGGGCACGAGTTCATCGGAGTCGCCCGCGAGGCCGGTGCGCCGGTCCACCTCACGAGCGGACCCGATCCGTTCCGGCGGACCGGCACGGCGATCGAGGTCGCGGACACGGGCCTCGCCCTGCTCGCCCTCGCGGGGTGGGCCCGCCAGCGGCTCGACGCGGCCGTGGTCGGTGTCACCGGCAGCGTCGGCAAGACGACGACGAAGGACATGATCGCGGTCGCTTGCGCGGCAGGACGTCGCACGACCGCCAACGAGCGCAGCTTCAACAACGACCAGGGTCTCCCGGTCACGATCCTGAACGCTCCCGACGACACCGAGGTGCTGGTGCTCGAGATGGGGATGCGGGGGTTCGGCCACATCGCCCGACTGTGCGAGATCGCGCGTCCCGACGTCGGCGTCGTCACGGTCGTCGGTCACGCCCACACCGACCTCGTCGGCGGACTCGACGGCGTGGCGACGGCGAAGGGTGAGCTGGTGGAGGCGCTGCCGGCATCCGGCACTGCCGTCCTCAACGCCGACGACGATCGGGTTGCGGCGATGGCGGCGCGGACCGGTGCCTCGGTGGTCACCTTCGGCTGGGCGGGCGAGGTGCGACCCGCCGACATCGAGCTCGACCACCGAGCGCGGGCTCGCTTCGTCGTGCACTCGCCGTGGGGGCGTGCCGAGGTCGTGCTGCCGGTCCCCGGGATGCACATGGTGTCGAACGGGCTCGCGGCGCTGGCGGTCGCCGGCGCGGTCGGGGTCGACCTCGACGCTGCGGCGGCCGCGTTGGCCGACGTGTCGGTGTCGAGCATGCGGATGGAGATGTTGGTGGCATCGAGCGGGGCGACGGTCGTCAACGACGCGTACAACGCGAACCCGACGTCGATGACCGCCGCCCTCGACGCGCTGGCCGCGATGCACGCCGACCGGCGCATCGCCGTGGTCGGGCTGATGGGCGAGATCGAGGATCCCGAGGTGGCTCACCGCTCGATCGCCGCGCACGCCGACGACCTCGGCATCGAGTTGGTGGCCGTCGGAACCGACCTCTACGGCGTCGAGCCGGTCGATGACGTGCCGAGCGTGGTGGGACCGCTCGGGCCTGGTGATGCCGTGCTCGTGAAGGCGAGCCGATCCGCGGGACTCGAGCGCGTGGTCCTCGAGCTGGTGCGCGACTAGACGAGCCGTGACGCGTTGGTCGGTGTGAACGGCTCGCCGCCGTCCTCCTCCGGTAGGAACGCGTCGGGAGGCAGCCGTCGCAGGTCGACCCACCATGCGAGGAAGAGCGCGAAGGCCGCACCGAAACCCAGGACGGCCCGCGCCCCGATCCACTCGATCACGACGCCGAACAGCAGGTTGCCGATCGGAACCGTGCCGCCGAACACCATGAACCACAGCGGCATCACGGTGGCCCGCTCGGTGTTCTTCATGTTGAGCTGCAGTGTGGTGGTGATCGCCGTCGCCGTCATGAAGTAGAAGAACCCGAGCACGAACCCGACGGGGAAGGCGAGTTCGGGGCCGCGCAGCTGTGAGAAGACCCCCAGTGCGATGCCGAAGCCGACGAAGCCGCGCACGATCAGCACCTTGCGGTCGACGCGCGACAGGAACGTGCCCACCGAGATCGCCCCGAAGAACGCGCCGGCACCCCAGATCGCATAGAGCCACCGGTACGTGGCGCTCGCTGGGGAGATGTCGAGGTTGAGGCGCACCACCGACGGGAACAGGCCGATGTAGACGAGGCTGAAGAGCGAGAACAGGAACATGCCGAGCAGCAGGCGGCTGAGCACCTGGCGGTGCCGGGCGATCGTGACACCGGTGAGGAGGCTGCGCCAACCCTTGGCGGTGTTGCCGCTGCGCACGTCGGGCATCCTCACGATCAGCAGGGCGGCGATGAAGAACAGGTAGGTCGCAGCGTTGACGAGGAAGATGCTCGACACGCTCATGCCGGCGACGGCGAGGATCGCGGCAAGGACAGGTCCGATGACGCGGGTGCCGTTGATCATCGCCGAGTTGAGGCTGATGGCGCCCGGCAGGTCCTGGCGGTGCACGAGCAGCGGCATCGACGACTGGAACGCCGGCGCGTTCAGCGCGTTGGCGACACCGATGCCGAGCTGCGCGATGAAGATCGTCCACAACGCGGTCTCGGCGGCGACGAAGTAGGCGATCGCAATCGTGAGCGCGACCGAGGCGCTCTGCATCGTCAACTGCAACTTCTGCTTCGACACCCGGTCGGCGAGCACACCGCCGGGGATCGAGAGCACGAGGAGCGGACCGAGCTGCATGAACACCATCAGGCCGACCAGCGCGGGGCGACCGGTGCGGTCGTCGATGTAGGCCGGCAACGTGAAGTTCTGCATCCACGTGCCGATGTTCGACAGCGCCAGCCCGATGAAGATGATCCGGAATCCCTTGTACGACAATGCGGCCCGGGCGGTGCCGGGTGTTCGGCCGTGGGTCGGCGGAGCGTCGATCTCGATGGGAGCGGTCATCGTTGGGTCATGGTGCGGTGGGGCGGGGGTCGACTTGACCCGCGGGTCAAGTTACCGCACGGCAGCCGATGGCGGCTCGCTCGTCAGCGGAACTGTCGGAAGCAGGTCCGGATGTCGTCGACGTAGAGCTCGGGCACCTCGAACGCGGCGAAGTGCCCGCCCTTCGGTTGTTCCTGCCAGTGGCGGATGTCGGTGAACGCGTTCTCGACCCAGCGGCGAACCGGTGGGACGATCTCCTTCGGGTAGACGGTGAATCCCGACGGGATCGTCACCGGCTTCGGGCGGGGCCCCTTGCCGAAGCTCTCCCAGTAGATCCGCGCCGACGACGCGCCCGTGCCGTTGATCCAGTACAGCATCACGTTGTCGAGCAGCTCGTCTCGGGTGAGGACGTTCTCGGGGTGCCCGTCGCAGTCGGTCCAGGCCCAGAACTTCTCGAGGATCCAGGCGGCTTGCGCGACCGGCGAGTCGACCAGTCCGTAGCCGACCGATTGCGGCCGGGTCGACTGCTGCTTGGAGTACCCCGAGTCCCAGTCGGCGTAGTACTTCAGGCCGTCGAGCGCCCGCTGCTCCTCCGGTGTCGGCTCGCCGTCGATCACCGGGCGGGCGCCCATCGCGAGCGTCACGTGGACCGCTGCGCAGTGATCGACGTCGTCACCGCCGATCGCCGTGGTGACTGCGGAGCCCCAGTCGCCGCCCTGCGCGACGTAGCGGTCGTAGCCGAGGTCGGCCATCAGGTGGGCGAAGAGCTCGCCGATCCGCTGGACGGTCCAACCGGTCACCAGCGGCTTGCCGGAGAACCCGAAGCCGGGGAGCGACGGGGCGACGACGTGGAAGGCGTCGGCTGCGTCGCCGCCGTGTCGCGTCGGATCCGTCAACGGTTCGATGACCTTGTGGAACTCGACGATCGAACCGGGCCACCCGTGGGTGATCAACAGCGGCATCGCGTCGGCGTGCGGTGAGCGGACGTGCAGGAAGTGCAGGCCCGGTTCGTCGAGCCCGTCGACCGGCACCGTGAACTGGTCGAACCGGTTGAGCAGCGCCTCGCGCTCCCGCCAGTCGTAACCGTCGGCCCAGTACTCGCACACCTCCTGCACGTAGCCGAGCGGCGTGCCCTGCGACCAGTCGTCGACCAGCTCCCGCTCGGGCCAGCGCGTGTTGCGCAACCGCGCTCGCAGGTCTTCGAGCACGGCCTCGGGCACCTCGATCGTGAACGGCGTCATCCGGCGACCCTACGCCCGGCCCCCGACCCCAGAACGAACCCGAAAAATGCCTCGATCGGCGCGCTCAGCGCGACGAATCAGGCATTTTTCGGGCTGGTGGGCCGTCGGAGGGAGGGCCGGCGAAGAGTTGGGCCTTCTCCATCCAGTCGCGGGCCGCAGCGCCGGTGACGACGAGGGCGGTGTCGTCGACATGGCGACGCTGGGTGGTGACGAGACAGAAGTCGATCGCCGGGCCGACGATCGTCTCGGCTGCCTCGACGTCCGGATCGGGGCCGAACGCCCACGTCTCGCCGGAGGGCGACCTCAGCTCCACCCGCACCGGCGTGGTGGGAACGTCGAGTCCGCGGTTCACGTATGTCCAGCTGCGGGTGATGAAGCCGAGTTGGGTGATGTGGCGGAGTCGGTCGGTCGGCTCTCGCGTTGCTCCGACTGCGTCGACGATGTCCTGCCCGTGGGCCCACGCCTCCATCAGGCGGGCGGTCAGGAACGACTTCGCGCCCATCGACGGGCCGTACCACGCGACCCGCGTGTCGTTGCCGAGCGAGGCGCCGGCCGCGGCGAGGGCATCTCGGTTCGCTCGCCACGCCGCCAGCAGGTCGTCAGGCGTCATCGCTCGGTAGTCGCCGAGGGTGATGTCGTCGGCGGAGCGGCCCGTCGTGCCGGCATCCAACAGGGCGTTCATCTGCTCGGTGAAGCCGTCGGGGTCGACGATCGCCAGCGCCGCGGTGCCGTCGAAGTAGGTGAGATGGCCGATCTGATCGGCGACCGTCCAGCCCGGGCTCGGTGTCGGAAGCTGCCACTGGTCGGGCGACAGCGCCGCAACGATGTCGTCGAGCGACTGCTGTTCGGCACGAAGATCGGCGAGTACCTCGGAGACGTCCATGGTGCAGGTGTACCCGATCAGTCGGGTTCGGCGAGAGCCAGGACGACGGACTCGACGGCGCGGATGCGGCACCGACGCGGCACGGTGTCGCCGTGGCCGCCTCCACTACGGTGACGTGCGTGACCATCGGGACCGTCCTGCGAAGCCGACTCGACACGAGATCCGCCGAGTACCAGGACAATCTCGCCCAGATGCAGCGCCTGTGGGACGGCGTCGCAGCGGAGCTGGCGTCGGTGCCGACGATCGGTGGCCAGCGCTACGTCGACCGCCATCGCAAGCGGGGCAAGATGCTCGTGCGGGAGCGCATCGAAGCGCTGATCGATCCCGACACGCCGTTCTTGGAGTTCAGCCCCCTCGCCGGCTGGGGAACGCAGGATCCGGTCGGGGTCGGCTCGGCCTGCGGGATCGGCATCGTCGAGGGCGTCGAGTGTGCGATCACGGGATCCGACATGACGTACCGGGGTGGCTCGGCCAACCCGACCTCGTGGAAGAAGACGGCACGGTTCAACGAGATCGCCCGCGAGAACCGGCTGCCGGTGATCAACCTCAACGAGTCGGCAGGCGCCGACCTGCCGCGCCAGGCCGATCTGTTCATCCAGGGTGGTGCCAGCTTCCGCGACCTGACGCAGCTGTCGAAACTCGGGATCCCGACGATCACGATGGCGTTCGGACCGAACACCGCGGGCGGCGCCTACACGCCGGGGATGAGCGACTACACCGTGTTCGTGAAGGACCGGGGCACCGCCTACCTGGGCGGCCCGCCGCTGGTGAAGATGGCGATCGACGAGATCGTCGACGAGGAGACGCTCGGCGGCGCGGAGATGCACTCGCGGACGAGCGGGTTGTCTGACTACCTGGCGGTCGACGAGCTCGACGCGATCCGCATCACCCGATCGATCGTGCGTCACCTGCGGTGGTCGAAGCTCGGGCCCGGTCCGACCGAACCGGATGATCCGCCGCTCTACGATCCGGCCGAGCTGCTCGGGTGTGCATCGGCCGACGTGCGGATCCCGTTCGACATCCGCGAGGTCCTCGCCCGCCTGCTCGACGGCAGCCGGTTCGAGGAGTTCAAACCGCTGTACGGCGACAAGCTGGTCTGTGGGTGGGGATCGATCCACGGCTTCCCTGTCGGCGTCCTCGGCAACAACGGGATCCTGTTCTCCGAGGAGGCGTCGAAGGCGGCACAGTTCATCCAGCTGTGCAACAAGCGCGACATCCCGCTGGCCTTCCTGCACAACATCACCGGTTTCATGGTGGGCTCGAAGGCCGAGCAGGGCGGCATCATCCGCAACGGAGCCAAGATGATCAACGCGGTGTCGAACTCGACCGTGCCGCACTTCAACCTGATGGTCGGCGCGAGTTACGGCGCCGGCAACTACGGCATGGCGGGCAAGGCGTACAACCCGCGGTTCATCTTCTCCTGGCCGAACCACCGGGTGGCGGTGATGGGGCCGAAGCAGCTGGCGGGCGTGATGGAGATCGTCGCTCGCAACGCCGCAGCCGGACGGGGCATCGAGGTCGACGAGGAGGCGCTCGCCGCGCAGACCGCCGGGCTCGAGGCGCAGATCGAGCACGAGTCGACGGCGTTGTTCTCGACCGGTCGACTCTGGGACGACGGGATCATCCACCCCGCCGACTCCCGCACGGTGATGGGGATGGCGTTGTCGGCGGTCCACAGCAACGTCGTGCAGGGTGCCACCGAGTACGGCGTGTGGAGGCACTGATGGAACCGCTCCGACACGGCATCTCCTGCCTCCTGATCGCCAACCGCGGCGAGATCGCGGTGCGGATCGCGCGCACGGCCCATCGACTGGGCATCGCCACCGTCGGGGTCTACTCCGAGCCCGATCGCAACGCGCTGCACGTCGACTCCGTCGATGTCGCCGTGTCGCTCGGCGGGGCCACGCCGACCGAGTCGTACCTGCGCAGAGAGGCCGTGATCGCCGCCGCGCTCGCGAGCGGCGCCGATGCGGTCCATCCCGGCTACGGATTCCTCGCCGAGAACGCTGGGTTCGCGCAGGCGGTGCTCGACGCCGGGCTCACGTGGGTCGGGCCGACACCACAGCAGATCACGCTGCTCGGCGACAAGGTCGCGGCGAAGCGGGCGGCGCTGGAGGCGGGCGTCCCGACCACGTCGATGATCGAGGTGATCGACGGTCGCGTCGATGACGGTGACGTGACCTACCCGGCGCTGGTGAAGGCGGCAGCGGGCGGCGGCGGTCGTGGCATGCGTGTCGTGCGGAGCGCGGAGGAACTCGACGATGCCGTGGCAGCGGCTTCTCGCGAAGCGTTGTCGGCGTTCGGCGACGGCACGGTGTTCATCGAGCCGTATCTCGAACGGGGCCGTCACGTCGAGGTCCAGATCGTGGGCGATCGCCACGGCAACGTCGTGCACCTCGGTGAACGGGAGTGCTCGATCCAGCGCCGCAACCAAAAGATCGTCGAGGAGTCGCCATCGGCCGGGATCACCCCCGAGACCAGAGCGGCGCTGTGTGACGGCGCGGTCGCGCTCGCCCGCCACGTCGGCTACGAGGGCGCGGGGACCGTCGAGTTCATGGTGGGGGTCGACGGGACCATCACGTTCCTGGAGGTCAACACCAGGCTGCAGGTGGAGCATCCGGTGACCGAAGCGGTCACGGGCCTCGATCTCGTCGAGCTGCAGCTGCTGGTCGCTGCGGGCGAGCCGATGCCGATCACACAGGACGACGTCTCGTTCAGCGGCCACGCGATCGAAGCGCGCGTCGTCGCCGAGGACCCTGCCGCCGGGTGGATGCCGTCGACCGGTCGCATCGGCCGGTTTGCCGTGGGCGATGGGGTCCGGGTCGACACCGGGGTGCGCGATGGCTCCGAGATCTCGTCCGACTACGACTCGCTGGTCGCCAAGGTGATCGCCCACGCCCCGACCCGCACGGGTGCCGCCCGCCGGCTGGCCCGCGCGCTGCGGGCGTCGCAGCTCACGGGGATCCGCAGCAACCTCGATGCGCTGGTCGCGATTCTCGGTGAGGCCGACTACCTCGCTGCCGACACGCCGACGGCCTACCTCGACGAACACCCCGACGTGCTCGCGGCGTCGGGCCCGACCGGCGACGCTCGTGTGGCGTTGTCGCTCGGCGCGGTGTTCGCACTCGAGTACGAGCACCGTCGCCTCGATCGCGTCACCGGATTCGCGCCGTCGGGTTGGCGCAATCTGCGCACGAACGGTCAACGCCAGGTGTGGATCGACCCGGGCGGCGAGCACCTGCACGTCGAGTACGAGATGGGATCCTCCTGGCAGCTCAGTGGTGGTGAGCTGCACTCGGCCACCGTCCGGCTCGGGCCGTGGCCGGAGCCCGACGTCGACACCGGTGCTCTCGCCGCTGACGAACGCCCGGTGTTGTCGGTCCGCCTGCTCCGTCGGACCTCCGACCGCCAGGTGATCGAGGTCGACGGGCGCCGCCAGGTCGTCCACGCCGAGGTGGTGCACCACTCGCTCGGGCTCGACGACGACGGCGTTGGTGCGGTCACGGTGCACGTCCGCAGCACCGCCGGCGCGCTCACCTTGATCCGGGCTCCCCGGTTCGTGCTGCGCGACGCCGAATCGGCGACCGGCGGACCGATCAGTCCGCTACCGGGCACCGTGATTGCCGTGCATGTCGAAACGGGTGCGTCGGTCGTCGACGGTCAGCTCCTGATGGTGGTCGAGGCGATGAAGATGGAACACAAGATCGTTGCGTCCGGCGATGCGACGGTGACGGAGGTCCGCTTCGCCGTCGGCGACCGCGTCGACACCGGCGACCTGCTGGTCGCTCTCGAACACCACGGGGACGTCGGTTCGTGACCGCCGCACCTGGTGAGCCGATCCGGATCGCCAACTGCTCCGGTTTCTTCGGCGATCGTCCGAGGGGGGCGCTCGAGATGGTCGAGGGCGGCCCGATCGACGTGTTGACGGGCGACTGGTTGGCCGAACTCACGATGCTGATCCTCAGCCGGATCCGGACGAAGCAGCCCGGCCGGGGATTCGCGCGGACCTTCGTCACCCAGATGGAGCAGGTGATGGGCACCTGCCTCGACCGGGGCATCAAGGTCGTGTCGAATGCCGGCGGCCTCGATCCCGGTGGCTGCGCCGACGCCGTGGCAGAGGTCGCCGACCGCCTCGGGCTGTCGCCGACGATCGCCTACGTCGACGGCGACGACCTGATGCCGCGCGTCCTCGAACTCGCCGAGTCGGGTGCCCTGCAACCATTCGGTGCCGGCGCCGATCTCGGCGACCCGACCCGGTTCCTCACGGCGAACGCGTACCTCGGCTGCTTCGGGATCGTCGACGCGCTCACCAGGGGTGCCGACATCGTGATCACCGGGCGGGTCACCGACGCGGCGGTCACCTGCGGCCCGGCCGCGTGGCACCACGGCTGGCAGCGCACCGACTTCGACCAACTCGCCGGCGGCGTGGTGGCGGGTCACATCATCGAATGCAGCGCGCAGGTCACCGGCGGCAACTACTCGTTCTTCCACGAGATCGAGGGTCACACGGAGGTGGGTGGGCGGGCACGGTTGGGATTCCCGTGGGCCGAGGTCGCCGCCGACGGCTCGTGTGTGATCGGCAAGCACGACGGAACCGGCGGGGTGGTCAACGTCGAAACGGTCACCTCGCAGCTGCTCTACGAGATCGGAGGGCCCGAGTACCTCGGACCCGATGTCACCGCCCGCTTCGACACGATCGAGGTCGAGCAGGTCGGCCGCGATCGTGTGCGGGTGTTCGGCGTGAAGGGTCAAGCGCCGCCCTCGACGCTCAAGGTGGCGATGAACGAACTGGGCGGCTACCGCAACTCGTTCACGGTGGCGCTGACCGGCCTCGACATCGACGCCAAGGCAGCGTTCGCCCAAGCGACGTTCTGGGACGCCTGCCCGTACGGACCCGACGACTTCACGTTCATCGAATCGAAGGTGATCCACACCGACAAACCGAACCCCGCGACCCAGGAGGAGGCGACGGCGATCTGGCGAGTGACGGTGAAGGACCCCGACGAACGAAAGGTCGGGCGCGCCTTCGCCGACGCGATGGTGCACACGGTGCTCGCCGGAATCCCCGGCATGTACGGCCTTGGCGGTGGCCCGAGTGCGGCGTCGCCGTTCGGCGTCTACCGCCCGGCGACCGTGCCGAGCGATCTCGTGCCGCAGTACGTCCACGTGAACGGCACCACCACGCAAGTCGAGTCGGTCGCCCCGACCGGTGAGCCGATCGAGGTCCGGCCCGGCTCGGCCAGCTCGACCCCAGCCCCGGACATGGAGCTCGTCGAGGTGCCGCTCGGTGCGTTCGTCGGAACCCGCTCGGGTGACAAAGGGGGAGACGCCAACCTCGGGGTGTACGCCCGCAGCGACACCGGCTGGACGTGGATCGACAACGAGCTGACGGTCGAACGACTCCGTGAGCTCCTCCCCGAAACGGTCGACATGGCGATCGACCGGTACCGCTATCCGAACCTGCGGGCACTGAACTTCGTGATCCGCGGACTCCTGCAGGAGGGCGTCGCCGCGTCCACTCGCCAGGACGCGCAGGCAAAGGCGCTGGGGGAGTGGCTGCGCGCTCGGATCGTCGGCGTGCCGGAGTCGGTGCTCAGCTGACCTCGTTGCCGTGGGGGTCGATGACGTGCCAGGTGCCGTCGTCGTCTCGGAACACGTGGAATCCGTGTTCCTTCAGCTGATGGTGGCCGTGGCAGAGGCCGCCGCCGATTCGTGGCACGGTGGAGGGCCTCCCACCTTCGTGCGCGGCGTTCGAACTCGTCGAAGGGCTGGCTGATCGCATCGTCCAACAGCGATGGAGTGTCACGGTCGAGGAGTGTTGTGGGGATGCGCGGGTTGGCCCCGACACGCGCCATCAGCTCGCACTGGGCGACACCGACGGCGCCGTCTGCTTCGGCGGTTGCCCAGTCCGGGAGGGCGTGGTGGAGTCGGGCGGTCTGCACACGACGATGTGCTTCGGGCCCCGACAGCTTGCACATGTGCTTCACGGCGGTCTTGGCCGAGAAGAACCCCTGGGCCCGGAACGGATTCGACCGATCGATCACACCCGCCGCGGCGACCGCCGCTGCCTCGACGGTACGACGCAGCGCCTCGACCCGCTCGAGCCACGCGCCGCAATTCGACGGCATCGAGCTGCGAGGGGTCGATGTCGCCCATCGCTGCCACGGCCGTCGCCGCTCTCGACGCTGCGTGACGTGCCCGATCGGCAGGCGGATCCGCCTCGATGTCGGCGACCAGCCGCAACCGGATCGTCTCGAGACGACCGACACCCACAAGATCGCCACCACCTCCGGCGATCTCGTCGACGTGAACCGAACTCATGTTCCCCATCATGACGAAGGGGTGTCACAGAATTGATTGCCGTTCCAGCCGATCCAGGAACTCCCGCTGCGCCGCGATGATCTTCGAGCAGGCAGTCTCCACATCGAACCACTCCACCCGGTCGAGCTCCGGGAACGTCTGCATTCGCCCCGATCTCGGCGGCCATTCCATCTCGAACGTGTTGCTCACCGCGATGGCGGGATCGAGATCGCCTTTCGCCGCCCATGCCCGGACGACCTTGCCGCCCGACTGGCGCACTTCGCCGAGGTCGATGAAGGACGTCGCGGCAACCGGGACCCCGATCTCCTCGGCGAACTCACGCTGTGCGGCGGTCAAGGGATCCTCGTCCGGATCGTGCTCGCCCTTCGGGATCGTCCAGGTGCCGGCGTCCTTGCGGGCCCAGAACGGACCGCCCATGTGCCCGAGCAACACCTCGATCGCTTCACCCGTCGAGCGGTACAGCAGGATTCCGGCACTTCGTCGCATCGCGCGACCAGTACATCACGGCCCAGGCGCACGATGAGGCAACGCGCTCACCTCTTCCCAGGTCAGACCCCCGATACGACGCTGATCAACCGCAGGGCGACACGAGCCTCGCCGGCGCTCGCCTCTCGATCGACCATGGCTTCGAGGCGCCACTCGTTGGTGTCGTCGGGGTCGCGCAGGATCTGGGTGACCAGACCGGTCGAGCGGTCGAAGTGGAAGAGTTCGCCGGAACGAGCCCCCGGATCGGTGAGGATCTCGTCGTGCTCGGCCCAGTACGGCTGCATCGCCTCGATCAGGGCCTCACCGGACGGCCACAGCTCCCGGTCGGCGTCCGCGACGATCTCGTCGTAGCCGCGACGTCGCGCGAGTTTCTGCACCCAGTCGAACGCCCGGTTGCGCACCATCACCCGGAACGCCCGGTGGTCGTCGACGATCGTGCGTTCGCCGGTCGGGAGGCCCGGTCGGAGGTCGTCGATCGATTCGAGGTCCTCCGGATGCAGCAATCGCTCCCACTCGTCGATCAGACTCGAGTCGACCTGGCGGACGACCGCACCGAGCCACGCGACGATGTCTTCGAGTTCGGTGGTCGCCAGCTCCTCGGGGACGTTCTGCACGAGACCCTTGTAGACGTCGGACAGGTACCGCAGCACCACGCCCTCGGAGCGCTTGAGTCCGTAGTCGGTGACGTACTCGCCGAACGTCATCGCCCGCTCGTACATCTCGCGCACGATCGCCTTCGGCGAAACCGTGTCGCCACCCACCCACGGATGCCGTGAACGGAACTCGTTGAAGTTCCCGTAGATCCACGCCGCATTCGGCTTCGGATGCTCCACCTGCGAGAGGCGCTCCATGCGCTCCTCGTACTCGACGCCGGACGACTTCATCTCGGCCATCAGCTCGTCCTTGGCCCGCTTGACCTGGGCGGCGAGGATCACCCCCGGGTTCTCCTGCACCGACTCGATGATCGTGAGCATGTTGAGCGCGTGGTCGATCGCATCACCCGAACCCGGCACCCGGCCCGAGCCGAGGTCGGCCTCGGCGGCAGCTTCCGCCTCGGCGGCGGGGAGCGCGTGCAGCGCCTCGACCGCCCACAGCGAGAGCGGCTGATGGAGCGCGAACTGGTCCTGCAGGTCGAAGTTGACACGTACCCGCCGTCCGTACTCGTCGGGTTCGTCGGGGAACTCCAGCATCTCGGCGTCGACCAGCGACCGGTAGATCGAGATCGCCCGTCGGATGTGTGCCCGTTGACGGCGCCGCGGTTCGTGGTTGTCGGTCAACAGCGTTCGCACGGCACGGCACCCGTCGATCTCGGTGCCGTCCGGATCGTGGACCACCGGACGATCGAGGAGGTTCATCACCATCTGGTGGCTCACCTGGAAGTGCGACTTCAACTCCTCGGGCTCGCCGGCGACCAGCCTGTCGAACGTCTCCTGGGTCCAGTGGGCGTAGCCGCGCTCGGGTTGCTTCTTCTTGACCACCTTCTTCTTGCCGCTCGCCGCGGCCTTCTCGCCGAGCCGCTGGTTCTCCACCACGTGCTCGGGGGCCTGCACCCACACGTCGCCGCGGTCGTCGAACCCCTTGCGCCCGGCTCGCCCACCGATCTGCGCGAACTCGCGGTTCGACAGGATCCGCACCCCTGAGCCGTCGTACTTGCACAGCTGCGTGAACAGCACCGAGCGGATCGGCACGTTGACCCCGACGCCGAGCGTGTCGGTGCCACAGATGATCTTCAGCAACCCGTCCTGCGCGAGCTTCTCCACCAGCAGCCGGTACTTCGGCAGGAGCCCGGCGTGGTGGACGCCGACCCCGGCGGTGATGAACCGCCGCAGGTCCTTGCCGATCGGCGAGTCGAAGCGGAACCCGGCGAGCGCCCCTTTCACCTTCGCCTTCTCGTCCTTGGTCAGCGGATCGAGCGCGAGGTAGTTCTGCGCCGCCTCGGTCGCGTCCTTCTGGGTGAAGTGCACGAGGTAGATCGGGGCCTTGCCCGATTCGAGCAGCTCCGTCACGCTGTGGTGCAGCGTCGTCGTGCGGTACTCGAAATCGAGCGGCACCGGGCGCTGCACCGACTTGACGACGGTCGTGTCGCGTCCGGTCCGCTCGGTGAGGTCGCGCCGGAAGAACTCGACGTTGCCGAGCGTCGCCGACATCAGCAGGAATTGTGTGTGCGGCAGTTCCAGCAGCGGGACCTGCCAGGCCCAGCCGCGCTGTGGATCGCCGTAGTAGTGGAACTCGTCGACGACCGCGAGGTCGACCCGTGCGTTGCGTCCGTCGCGCAACGCCCAGTTGGCGAGGATCTCCTGGGTGCAGCAGATGATCGGCGCCTCCGGGTTCACGGCGGCGTCGCCGGTGACCATCCCGACCCGATCGGAGCCGAACTCCCGGCAGAGCGCGAAGAACTTCTCGCTCACCAGCGCCTTGATCGGCGCCGTGTACACGCTGCGGCGGCCCTCGGCGAGCGCCGCGAAGTGCGCAGCGGCCGCCACCAGCGACTTGCCGGACCCCGTCGGCGTGTTGAGGATCACGTGGTTGCCGAGGACGACCTCGAAGATCGCCTCCTCCTGCGCCGGGTACAGCTCCAGTCCGATCTCGTCGACGTGGTCGGTGAACCCACCGAGGATCGCGTCGCCGTCCATCGTGCCGTCCGGCAGTTGCGCGCCCGGGCCCGGGAGGTGTCGGATCAGCGGTGGATCCGCGGCGGGTGGCGACGTCATCTCGGTTGGAGGGTACGCACGGATCGATCAGGTGACTCGTTCGACGAGCGCCTGCATCGTCGCCCGTTCGCCATCGGACTGATTCGGGTCGAGCAGCCGGAGCTCCAGCGCGGTCGGCAGCATCTGCACCGCGGCGGCCCGGTCGATCGACGAGACGAACCCACGGACGAAGAAGCGCCGCCCGGCGGCGATCACGGCTCTCATCACCGCGGATCCGTCCGGCTGGCCGGCCGAGAGCGTGAGCCAGGTGTTCGCAGCGTCGAGGCCGGCGACGCCGATGCCCGAGTTGCTCCAGTCGATCACGATCGGGCCGTCGGCCGTGAGTACGACGTTGTCCGGATGGAGATCGAGGTGCACGAGCGTCTCGCCGTCGTCATCAGGACCATCACGACCGTCGACGGCGGCCGGGAGTTCGTGGTCGGGAAGCGGCACGCGACCGAGCCGATCGATCAGCTCGGCGAGCTGGCGCGCCTTCGCCGTCATCGTCCACGGCCGGGCGCTCATGTCGCCGAGCATCGTCGGTCCGTCGAGCCGCTGCATCACGATGTCGGCTCCGTCGGCATCGAACACCTCCGGGACCGGGTAGCCATGTGCCGCGCAGTGTCGCATCGTCAGCGCTTCGACCTCGGTCGACCGGCCGTCGCGGTTGCGGCGCAGCACCCGCCCCGGCCCCGCCTCGAAGACGTCACAGTCACGTCCCCTCCCGATCAACGCCCCGGTCATCGCCGCCGACGGTAGTCGGCTCCACCCGGACGGGTCGTCCGAAACGGGCGTCGATCACATCGGCCACCCTGACCAGCGGTTCGCCGGCGGGGGTCGTGAGTCCGGCTGCGATCACCGCCGTGTCGTCGAGTTCGACGAGCGTCGCCGTTCGCAAGGTCCACGGCGGATGGTCGACCGGATGGTGGCGGAGCTGTCCACGCCACTCGGCGACCGTGCCCCAGCGAGCGGTCAGGAACACGTCGAGCGGTGTCGGCTCGACGATGGGGCCGGCGTCGACGACCAGCCTCGTCGACGCGGCAGGCGACCGAGGCCAGTGGCGGCGCGTGGTCTCGTAGGTCCACCGGTCGCCCGTCCGGTCGATCGTCATCGTCGACCACACGTAGGGGAAACCGATCGTCCACCGGGCGAAGGCGACGATCAGGAGCCGGGCAGCGTCGAGTGACAGGAACCACACCGCCCGGTTCCCGGCCGAGTCGACCACGTAGGTGCGCACGTTGGTCTCGGCGAACGTGGAGATCCACGGCAGTGGCGGCAGGAACGTCGGTCCCGCCAG
Source organism: Ilumatobacteraceae bacterium (assembly GCA_963710625.1). GTDB lineage: Bacteria > Actinomycetota > Acidimicrobiia > Acidimicrobiales > Ilumatobacteraceae > Sva-07. The sequence goes on from CAVQBG010000003.1 coordinate 84,223, forward strand.
ACGCATCCGGAACGGAACGAGTGACACCCAGGCCTGCGGCCCAGCGCCGTCGTCGAACGTGTCGACCTGCAGGCCGTCCGGGAGGAGCGCCTGGACCTCGGCCGGATCGTACGGCCAGTGCACGAACGCCAGGTCGTCCCAGCGGTTGCGCAGCCACGGCCGCCCGATCGGTGCCGGACAGGTCGGCGACAGGGGCCGTGGTTCGGCCGCCCTCGGTACGCTCGTCACGTGGCCAAGCATGACATCGAATCCGTCGAAGTGGACCGTCGATCGCACGTCGAGGTCCTCTTCGAGGACGGTGTCCGTGCCCGCTTCGAGCTCGGCCCGCTCCGTCAGGCCTGCCCGTGTGCCGACTGCAACGCGAAGCGCACCCGCGATCAGCCGGTCGCGCCGTGGATCGACAAGGGCGAGCCGATCACGATCACCGACGCCGAATTGTCGGGCGCGTGGGGTCTCAGCCTCGACTGGAGCGACGGTCACTCCACGGGCATCTACGCCTGGGAGAAGCTGCGCGAGTGGGTCGACGCCGGCCGCCTCGGCACGGTCGACGGCTGACGCACATCGACGAACCGCATCCGAGCCGACCGATCGAGCGTCAGGACGACACGACGGCGTCGCCGATCACCCTCGCTGCCGCTGCGACACCCGACCCGCCCGTCGGCGCGCCGAGAGCATGGAGCGCGGCTTCGATCGTTCCCAACGTGCCCAACAGCATCGGCGGGTTGAGGTGGCCCATGTGACCGATGCGGAAGCGCGCGGTGTCGGCGCCGATGCCGAGCCCCAGAGTGACGCCCATCTCGAGTTCGCTGGTCGATCGGATGGCGGCCGCGTCGATCGTGCCGGTCGTGATCGTCGTGACGGCATGTGAGCGAGCACCCGGGTCGGTGATGTTGCAGCTCAGGCCGTCGTCGGTGTGCCAGGCGTCGACGGCCGCCCACACGGATCGGGCCAGCGTCTCGTGCCGCGACCACACGTTGTCGAGGCCTTCCGCCATGATCATGTCGAGCGCCTCGCGCAGGCCGTACAGCAGTGGAATCGGCGGGGTGCCGTTGTAGAGCTGGTAGTGCGCCTCGACGTTGCGGCGAGACACCCAGTCGAAGTAGCCGACCCGCATGTCGGCGTGTTCATGTGCTGCCAACGCCTTGTCGTTGGCCCACACGAGCCCGAGGCCCGGCGGGGTCATCAGCCCCTTCTGGCTGGCGCTCACCGTGACGTCGACGCCCCACTCGTCCATCTCGTAGCGGTCGCAGCCGAGCGACGCGATCGCGTCGACCATCAGCAGCGCGGGGTGCCCCGCAGCATCGATCGCCCGACGGATCGCGGCGATGTCGTTGCGCACCCCGGTGGCGGTGTCGGCGAGGACGACGAGGATGCTCTTGATCTCGCGGTCCGCGTCGGCTCGCAGCCGTTCCTCGACAGCGGCGGGATCGACCGGACCGTCGGCGGTGCCGTCAAGGACCTCGACGTCGGCGCCGCTGAGCGCTGCCTGCTCCCCCCACACGACGGCGAACGTCCCCGATTCGAGTACGAGCACCTTCTCGCCACGTCGCATCGTGTTCGACACCGCCATCTGCCAGGCGGCGTGGCCGTTGCCGATCACGATGAACACCTCGCCGTCGGTGCGGGCAATCGCGGGGAGGTCGGCGAACAGGCTGTCGGACACGTCGAGTAGCGGGCCGTCGTAGATGTTGGGCATCGGACGGTGCATCGCTGCGAGCACGCGATCCGGCACGATCGAGGGCCCGGGGATCGCCACCTGCGGGCGGCCGTGACGGAGCGTCATCGGGCGAGGATACGGCCGGGGGCATCGACTGCTGCGACATGTCGTGTGCGCTGGGCGAGGGCATCGACACGCACGGCACCCGTGAGCTCGTTCTGGCAGGTGTGTGACACTGAAGGACATGCTCGAGAGTGTGAACCGCAACCGGAGGTTTCCATGAAAGCTCAAGAACCCGGCGTGGCCAACGGGAGCGAAGTGGCCGCGACCTCGCACCGAACAGCGTGGTCACGGATTCGTTCGTTGTGCTCGCTCGGTCGAACAACCCGGCGTTGGGACCGGTTGTCGCCAGAGCAGCAGGTCGAGGCGGTCAACCACAACCTTCGTGGCGACATGTGACCCGAGGTTGCCCTGACTGGCGACGGAGGTCCGTTGCTGTGGGCGCCCTCGCGCAAGCGCTGACCGGAGCCGGAACCGCCCTTGTCAGCATGCAGTTCCGCGTGGGCATGGAAGCACCGGCGCCAGATGCGACGCGGCATGGATGCAGTGTCACCGGCGACGTGGCGTCGGAGCATCGACGTCGTCCTCTGGTTCGGGTTGAGACACTCGGAGGACTGCCCACGGGTGCGTTCGAGGACGACCCCAACGCGACGAACAACGAGTTCCCCCGGCAACATTGACAGCGACGCGCCTCGCGCGATTCGGGAGCTTTCCAGTCGCTATTCTCGTGTCGATTGCTCACGATCGCCGGTGATGCCAGTCGCGACATCGCGTCGAATACGACGGTTCCGGCGCTGCTCGCCGTGGTCGCACTGCTTGCGATGGCGGCGGTCGGAGCATGGTGGTTCACCCGCATTCGTGAGACCCGACGAGGTCCCGTCGCCTGGTTCGCTGCGTTCGGATCGATCGCCGGGTGCATCTCGCTGACCCTGCTCCGCGAGGGACTTCGTGTCGGTTTCCGACCCACCGGCATCTTCGCCTGGACGACGTCGGGGTGGGATCGACTCGCCGACGGCGACCTTCTCGGAAGTAGCCAGTTCCTGCTCAACATCGCCTTGTTCGTCCCGGCTGGAGTGGCATGGACATGGGTCACCGGCCGACCGTTGCGCACGCTCGGTGGCCTCGTCGGCCTCACGATGCTGATCGAGAGCGTGCAAGGTCTCACGGGTGCCGGTGGTGCCGATGTCACCGATGTCGCCGCAAACGCGCTCGGTGCAGCCCTCGGAGTCGGCGCAGCAACGATCGCAACCGCTGGGCTGGTGCGAGCCGGCGTCGTGACGGGCACGCCTGCGAGCCCGCGCCGTCGAGCGTTCACCGCTGCCGGTCTCGTGGTCGTGGTCGCGATCACACTGACCACGCTGATCCTCGGCGCCGATCGCCGACAAGCGCGCATTCACGGCGAACTGCAGAACGTGTTCGCCGACACCACCTACGACGAGATCGACGCTGTCGTCCGGACTGACCCAAACGAGCCCGAGCAACTCGACGACAGCGCGAGGTTCGCGGACAGCGAGCAGATCTTCGGTGCGATATCGGTTCGACCCGACGGCTTCCGCTACACCGACGACCAGATCGAGATGCGATGGCCGGCTCTGTTCCTCGGATTTCGACGGTGCGTGTACGTGACCTGGACACCGTCGGACGTCGAGTTCCGCGACGTCTCAGGCCGAGCGTGCACCGAATTCATCGGCTGATCGGGCCGCTGGTCGCGGGCCGAAAATGACCCGGGGACTTCGCGATACCGAGCGGCCCGCAGCCAGGCCCTCGATGAGCTGCGCTGGCGCCGGTTGTACCCATGGATCTCACCTGGCCGCCGAACTCAGCCGAGGACGAGTTCGGCGAAGCTCGGCAGCGCCATCGCCGGGCCCGACACCAGGAACTCGGTGATGCACGTCTCGCGCCACTTGGCGAGTTCGTCGCGGATCTTGGCGGGCGGGCCCACGAGCGCCACGTCCTCGACCATCGCCAGCGGGATCGCTGCGGCCGCTTCGGCCTTCTTGCCCTCCAGGTAGAGGGCCTGCACCTTGTCGGCGACGTCGCCCCAGCCCATCCGGGCGAACACCTCGTAGTGGAAGTTCGCGCCCTTCGCGCCCATGCCGCCGGCATACAGCGCGAGGAACGGCCGCACCATGTCGGCGCACTTCTCGACGTCGTCGCCGGGAATGATCATCGCCGTGGCCGTGACCTCGAAACGGTCCTGCTTGGTCGGGTCGCCCGAGGCGTCGAAGCCCCGCTGCAGGCAGTCCCGATAGAAGGCGTCGTCCTTGGGGGAGAAGAAGAGCGGCAGCCATCCGTCGCAGATCTCCGCCGCCAGCGCCACGTTCTTCGGCCCCTCCGCCGCGAGGTAGATCGGGATGTCGTTGCGCAGCGGATGCACGGTCGACTTGAGGGGCTTGCCGAGCCGGGCGCCGCCGTCGACGGGCATGTCGTAGAACTCGCCGTGGAACTCGACGGGCTCGTCGCGGGCGATGATCCGCCGCACGATCTCGACGTACTCGCGGGTTCGCGCCAACGGCTTCGGATACGGCTGGCCGTACCAGCCCTCCACCACCTGTGGTCCGGACGCTCCGAGGCCGAGGATGAACCGTCCGTTCGAGAGGTGATCCATCGTGATCGCTGCCATCGCCGTGGCCGCTGGTGTGCGAGCCGCCATCTGCATGATGGCGGTGCCGAGCTGCAGTGTCTCGGTCGCCGCACCCCACCACGCAAGGGGGGTCAGCGCGTCGGAACCGTACGCCTCGGCGGTCCAGACCGAGTTGAACCCGAGTTGTTCGGCCTGCTGCACCGCTTCGAGCACACCCTTCGGCGGCCCCGCCGACCAGTATCCGGTGTTGTAGCCGAGCTTGATGTCTGCCATGGCGCCACCGTAGGTCGAACGGTTCGGGGTCGGGCATGCTGGAGGGGTGGGAGCGATCGACGATCGACTGGTGATCACCGACTCGGTCCGTGTCCCGCGCCACGAACTCGACGTGCGGTTCAGCCCCTCGGGCGGTCCGGGCGGCCAACACGCGAACAAGGCGGCCACCCGCGCCGAGTTGACCTTCGACGTCGAGTCGTCGTCGGCGTTCACCGATGCCCAACGCGAGCGGGTCGTCCGGCGGGTCGGCCCGGTCGTCCGCATCGTCGCCGACGACGAACGCTCGCAGCTCCGCAATCGCACGCTCGCCGAGCAGCGTCTCGCCGAGAAACTCCGCAGCGCACTGCACGTCCCGGTACGTCGCCGGGCGACGAAGCCGACCCGCGGCTCACAGCGCCGTCGCGTCGAGGCCAAGAAGCAACGGGGCCAGACCAAGCGGTTCCGACGCCCGCCGTCGGCCGACGACTGACGACCAGCGGGTCGAACTCAGACCGACCGGAACGTGACGCTCAACCGCGGCCCGTCGACCGACCGGACCTTCGGCACCGTGTGCTCCCAGTGGTGCTGGCACGCCCCGCCCATCACGAACAGGTCGCCGTTGCCGAGCGACCAGCTCCGCGACGGCCCGCCGCCCCGATCCCGTCGCGGTCGCAGACGAAGTGGGCGGGGCGCACCGGTGCTGACGATTGCGATCACGGGGTTGGTGACGACGTGGCGGTGGCGGTCGCCGTGCCACGCCACCGAGTCGTCGCCGTCGCGATACAGGTTGAACCCGATCGAGTCGAAGGGCTCGGTGTATCGCCCGGCGAGCGCAAGCCGCATGTCGCGAAGCAGTTCGAGTGGCTCGGGCGCCCCGCATTCGACACCCCACCAGGCCGACAGCCGGGGCTCGTCGACGATCCGCTCGTACATCGCGATCCCGGTCCGTTGCCGAAGCGGAAGCACGTCGAGGAGCTCGTCGAAGACGGTGTCGGCGCCCTGGAGCCACCCGGGAACGAGTTCGACCCAGGTGGTCGCATCGAGGTCGGTCCGGACGGCCTCCCGGAACTCCGCGTCGAATGACGGGGGCAAGGTGCCGAAGAGCGACCGTTGGGCAGCGACGGAGCCGAAAGAGAACACATGTTCGATTGTGTCCGTGATCAGCGTCTGCGTCAAGTCGCCGGGCTGCGTGCCGCGAGCCCGACGACACCCGGGGTGCGTTCAGACGTCGGGCCCCAACGCGTCGATCGCTGTCGCCCCGAGCGACTCGGCGACGGTTGCATTCGCGTATGCGCCGCCGATGGTGTTCAGCCCGTGCGCCATGGCGGGGTCGCGACGGGCAGCGCCGATCGGTCCGTGCAACGCCACGTCCAACTGGAACGGCAGGGTGGCGTTGGTGAGCGCGTAGGTGCTCGTGTGCGGCACGGCTCCCGGCATGTTCCCGACGGCGTAGTGGACCACGTCGTGCACGACGTAGGTCGGATCGTCGTGGGTGGTCTCGCGGGTGGTGGCGATGCAACCGCCCTGGTCGACCGCCACGTCGACGATCACCGCACGCGGCTTCATCTGCTCCACCATCTCTTCGCTGACCACCACCGGCGCCCGCCCACCGGCGACGAGCACGGCACCGATCACCAGGTCGGCATCGAGGACGGCGCGTTCGATCGCGCCACGGTTCGAGGCGGCGGTCATGATCCGTCCGCGGTGGATCTGATCGACGAAGCGCAGCCGGTCGAGGTTCTTGTCGACGAGCACGACCTCGGCCTCCATGCCCGCCGCGATCCACGCCGCGTTCCAGCCGACGTTGCCTGCCCCGAGCACGACCACCTTGGCGGGGCGAACCCCGGGGGCGCCACCCATCAGCACCCCGCGTCCACCGTTGTGGCGCTCGAGGTAGTGGGCGCCCATCTGTGGAGCGAGGCGACCTGCGACCTCGCTCATCGGGGCGAGCAGCGGCAGCGAACCGTCGGCCATCTGGACCGTCTCGTATGCGATGGCCGTGGTCCTGGCCGCCAGGAGCGCCTCGGCCACCGCCGGGTAGGCGGCGAGATGGAGGTAGGTGAACAACGTGAGATCCTCGCGCAGGTACCCGTACTCCGAGGGTTGAGGCTCCTTGACCTTGACCACCATCTCCTGCGCCCAGGCGTCGGCGGCGGTCGGCACGATGTCGGCACCGGCCGCGACGTAGTCGGCGTCGCTGATCGACGCACCCTCGCCCGCGCCGGTCTCGACGAGGACGTCGATCCCGTGCCGTTCGAGTTCACGAACACCGTCCGGCGTCATCGCCACTCGGTGTTCGGCGGTCTTCACTTCTCGCGGGACACCCACGGTGCGCACGACGGACGAGGTGACGGTCATCGCCTCATCATGCCCGATCGATCCATCGTGCGACCCCAACCGCTACCTTCGGGGTTTCGATGACGAACAGCGACGCTCCTCGCATCCACCTCGGGCCGGACACCGCGCCTGCCTGGCTCGCCGACGCGGTGGTCGAAGGGGGCGGTCAACTCGTCGACGCTGCCGACGCCGAGGCGATCGTGTGGTCGGACGCACGCAACGTCGAGACCCTCGGGCAGATCCTCGACGACGGCGACCACATCCGGTGGGTGCAGTTGCCGTTTGCCGGTATCGAGAACTTCGTCGAACACCTCGATCATGATCGCGTGTGGACGTGTGGCAAGGGCGTCTATGCGGAGCCGGTCGCCGAGATGGCGCTGGCGCTCGGCGTGGCGGGACTGCGAAATCTCGGCGTGTACGCCAATGCCGAAGAGTGGGGGAGGCCCGCCGGTCGGAACCTGCTCGACGGCAGCGTCACGATCCTCGGTGGCGGTGGCATCACCGAGTCGTTGGTTCGTCTGCTGCAGCCGTGGAACTGTCGGATCACCGTGGTGCGCAGCAATGTCCAGGCCATGGACGGCGTCGACGACGTCCTCGAGGCCGACCGATTCGCGGACGCTCTGCCGGGGGCGGATCTCGTGGTGCTGGCACTGGCGCTGACCCCCGAGACCGAGGGCATGTTCAGCCGTGACGAGTTCGCGCTGATGGAGTCGCATGCCTGGATCGTCAACGTGGCCAGGGGTCGCCACATCGTCACCGACGACCTGGTCGACGCGCTCCGTTCGGGAACGATCGGCGGAGCCGGCCTCGACGTCACCGACCCCGAACCGTTGCCGGCGGGGCATCCACTGTGGTCGCTCCCCAACTGCATCATCACGCCGCACGTCGGCAACACGCCCGAGATGGCGAAGCCGTTGCTGGCCCGCCGCGTTGTCGACAACGTCCGGCGATTCGCCCGCGGTGAGGAGTTGATCGGGCTGGTCGACGTCGACGCCGGATACTGACCAGCGCCTCCCGGAGACGTCGCCGGGTGACGGGCGTAGCGTGGTGCCATCGTGTCCCGACCGACCCACTACGACACTCTCCGAGTCCCTCCCTCGGCGACCGATGCCCAGATCCGCGAGGCCTACCGTCGACTGGCACGTGAACACCATCCCGACCGAGCGCTCGCTGCTCCGACCTCGTCGCCACTGTCGATGCCGGAGATCAACGAGGCGTACCGTGTGCTGGGCGACCCGGCGCGCCGAGCGGTGTACGACGCCGGCCTGCGTTCGGGATCGTCTGCTTCGTCGTCGAGCCGAGCGGCATCCCACTCCACGGACGACGACGCCGCCACCGGCCCTGCGCCGATGCATCCGAGCCATCTCGGCCCCGCGCGGATCCCATGGCGAAGCCTGCTGTTCGTCGGTGCGATCGCCGTGATCGGCATCGTGGTGCTCGCCCAGTTCACCGACCCGGGCGAACCGGCTGCACCCGATGGCATCCTGCGTCTCGGCGACTGCGCGAGCGTCGAACCCGACAACTCGGTCCGGGAGGTGGCCTGCACCGGTGACCCGACGGTCGACCTGGTCGTCGAGGCCTTCGTCCCGTTCGATGCTCGTTGCCCGGGTGCGACGGTGGCCTATCGCGACCGCCAGGGGATGGGGGTCGCGTGCATCGCGGCGCCGGTCGTCGCGCCGGGTTGAGACGGCGCGATCGCGTCGGCGGCTGATATCTTGTGGCTTCCCCAAGGGGCGATTAGCTCAGCTGGAAGAGCGCCACGTTCACACCGTGGAGGTCGGGAGATCGAGACTCCCATCGCCCACCCGATAAGCCCTGGTCAGAGGCCCGATAAGCCCTGGTCAGAGGCCATATCGCTCGACTGGGCCGGTTGCGAGGAGCCGCCAGGTGCACACCAGGTGCACAGGATTTCCCGCCATCAGTCGTGATGTACCACCACGCGATGGATCCGGCGGCACGAGTCGACACCAGACATCACGTCGTGACTCGGTGTTGTCGACGCGTCGGAGCACGTTCGGCGCAGCCATCAAACGACGGTCCGAACCTCGAGCGCGACGACGTACTCGCGGCGCTCGAGTACGCGGCCAAGGTCACTCAGACTCGCACCTCAGTATCGACGTCGGCGGCGTAGATCTCCGTGTCCTGATCTTCGGGACGGTGGGCGTGATGTGATTTCCGTCACGTCCGGAGTGCCATCCGGTGTCCGCTGGTGTCCATTGGTGTTCACGAGTGTCCGCTGGTGTCGAAGCGTCCGGCGGATCCGGGCCCTTGTCGACTGAATTTCATGGGTGTAAGTAGGACGGTCCCATGGATCCCATGGACGACATCGTGGAGCCGGCACCGCCCGAGCTCCTGACAGTCGAGGAAGCGTCGAAGGTGATGCGCATCGGCTGGCAGCTCGCGTACGACCTGGCGAACGACTACCTCGCATCCGGCGGGACTCAGGGCTTGCCGGTGATCCGCTTCGGCGTCAAGTGCTTGCGGGTGCCCCGATGGGCGTTGCGCGAGCTGGTGTCGTCGATGGGCATCGAAATCGACTTCTGAGAGGACGCCGATTCAGGCCAAACCAATGATTATGCGGTGGGCTGATCTACCCGGGAGGCCACCCTTCGCCGGTACTGCAGTGCGAAGGCTCGCGCTCCTGTTCGTGAATACGGGCCGTGGCGGAGGCGGGCGCGCACCGCTCAGTGCCAGTATCTGAAGCGACCACAGCGCTTCAACATCGCCCGAGATCTGGACGAAGAGCCCTGTGCTGCCGAGCCCGTTCCGGGCAGCGTGGAGACATGGAAACGGATTCGACCACCTCGCCGGATCCGGTGACCACAGACAGAACGGACTGGATCGGCTTCGTCGCTGCGATCGCTGCGGCGCTGATGATCGTCCTGCTCCCTGCTGTCCTACTGGTCCAGATCGAGGTGACCGACGCTGAGGTTGCCGCCACCCGAAGTTGCGGTTCGGTGTTCGACAGCGTCGTCGACCGATCGGGGTGGGAGCAGTGGTGGGCCAACGACCTCGATGAACCCGACGAGGTCCGGTCGGCGCTCGTGCGCACCACTCGCTGCCCGGGAGCGGTCAACCAACGCGTGGCAATCGCAGCAGTGCTCGCCATCACCGCGGTGGTCTCGGGTGCCGTGGCGATCGCGAGAACGAAGGCTGACCGATCAGCAGACACCGCAGCCTCGCCCATCGGCCGCCGTGTCGTGCGGATCGGTCGGCTCACCTCCGCGCTCGGCGGCGCCCTCACGGCTCTCGGGATCATCGCCATCGTCATCCTCGTCGCCGATGCCGACTCGACACTGTTCCTCTACACGGATCGACTCGTCGTCGCGGTCGTCGGCCTCATCGTGCTCATCCCGACCATCACACTCTTCGTGATCGGACGAGTACTCGTCCTGCTCGGAGAGAATGCCCAACAGTCCGAACGGGATCGATCGGATGGGTAGCGCTCTTCGAACACTCGTGATTGTGGCGACGCTGATCGCCGGGTGCGCGTCGGAGGCCCCGAACGAGATCCTGCAGCAGACACAGCGATACCCGACGGTGGTCGAACTCCCGGCGCCAGTTCTGAACGGAACGCTCTCACTGGAGCAAGCGCTCCACGAACGACGATCGCTGCGGGAGTACGCCACCACCCCGCTGACGCTGGACCAAGTCGGTCAGCTTCTCTGGGCCGGCCAGGGAATCACCGACGACGACCGCGGCTATCGAACAGCACCCTCGGCGGGGGCTCGCTACCCGTTGGAGTTGTACGCGGTCACCGCGTCCGACCTCATGCACTACCTGCCCATCGGCCATCGAGTGGAGCAGCGTGCGGACACCACCACGTTGGAGGCACTGGCGGACGCCGCGTTCGACCAGGAGTTCGTCGGCAGCGCACCACTCGTCGTCGTCATCGCCGCTGAACCGGCCCGAACAGAGCAGGAGTACGGCGCCGCCGCCGGGGAGCTGGTGAACCGTGAAGCCGGCCATGCCGCGCAGAACATCCTCCTGCAGGCAACCGCGCTCGGGCTCGCCGCGGTTCCGGTCGGCGGCTTCGACCCGACAGCCATCGCACGCCCGCTCGCGCTTCCGCCCGGTCAGGTGGTGCTGTACCTGATCCCGGTCGGCGAGCCCACGGACGGAGCCGAAGACGGGCCTCCCTGACGCAGTTCGAACCGGTGTCGCCCTGAGGACACACCTGTCAGACCTCCCGATCGTGCTCGTTCCGTCGGCTGAGCCGCATTCCCGATCGGTCCTCTCAGTGCTGGGCTCTCAAGCGCGTCACGGCCTTTTCGATCTCGACGATGGCGAAGACCCCGATGCCGATCGTGCCAGAGACGATCCAGCCGAGGATCCCAAGCGGAGCGGTCTCGAACATTGTGTTCATGAACGGCAGGTAGACGAAGCCGAGTTGCAGCAGCGTCAACACGCCGACCGCGGCCCATGCGACGGGGTTCGCAAGGAGCCGTGCCGGCAGGTAGCTGGCCTCGTGGAGGAAGCGGGCGCTGAACAGGTAGCAGACCTGGCCGAACACCAAGGTGTTGACCGCGACCGTTCGGTCGATGGCGAGGTCGTGTGCGCTGCGATCGGCGAGCAGGAAGACGGCGATCGTTGCGCCGCCCACCACCGCGCCGACGAACCCGACGCGCTGCGCGCGGAACTCAAGTCGAACCTGACGGACGCCGCGAGCCATGTCGGATCCCAAGCCGCCCTCGCCAAACTCGGCAGCCTCCGCCATCTCGCCGCGGACACATCTCGAGACGGACAACTGCGCTCACGCTGGGTCGCCGGATTCGTTGGCGCAGTCTCAACACTTGCCGTCAGCCTCGTCACCTTTCTCGTCCTCACGCTGTACTACGCAGAAGGTGTGCTCGACTCGAACGCCACCGAGCCGGTCACATCGAGCCTGTTCCCGTACTTCGGCTCCAATGTCACCGTCGACCAGTCCGGCGGTCTGGAGTTCACGATGCAACCTGGGCCGCTGCCGCTCGCCCTCGCGGCCGCCGTTTGGCTCCTTGTCGCGGCCCCGTGGAGAAGCCTCGGCCACCGAGACGACCTGTCAAAGACACAGATCCGATAGCAAGTCTTGCGCATATCCGCACTACCTCGACCGCCACACCTTCGCTCCTGAACGGCACCTCGGCGCTCGCTCCGGCGCTCAGGAACGCGCGTGGCCGTGGCCGACGGCGAACGACAACCGTTGCACCAGGACCGTTTGGAGATCCGATCTCGACTAGACCCATTGAGTGAGCGACGAACAGTTGGTGCGGCGGGCTGCGCTCGCTCTGCTCATCGTCGTTGCACCGCTCCTTCTGTTGGGCGCCGTGCTCACGATTTCACTCTTTGGCGCCTACTTCGGACTGCCACTGCTCCTCGTCACGGTCCCACCCCGCTGTGATTGCGTGGCGAGTACGAACGGCCCCGTCAGACAGCGTGCGGCTCGGGCGATTTGCCATCGCCAGCCGCTCTCGTCGCAGTCGCCCTCACATTCACGACCATCGCAACCGCAGCAGGTGGGCTCGACGATCTCGATACACCACTGGAGTGGGGACTGTTCGCGGTGGCGGTCGCATGGGTTGCAGCAGCTCGGTGGATCGCGCTACGAGCTCGAACACTCAGTGCCGGCCGGTAGGCAGGCCACGCACATCTACGAGCCGATCCAGCAGTCGAACCCGCTCGCGAACGGCACCGATCGCGCTGATCCTGGAAGTTGCACGACCGACGGCCCTGAAACCCGCTCGAGAACAACACCCTGTCGGGGCACCTCAACCCGCTCGGAAACGGCACCTCCGTGAGCGGCTACCCGCTCGGGAAGTGCGACCGTCGAGCGGATCCTGATACCGATCGGGTTCGCTTGCGCCCCGTGCCGGCTATGTGCGGTTCGGAGGCCGTCCCGGGGCCGCGAATACCGAGCACGGCATTGGGGCCGCAGTGCGGCGCGGGCTGGACGACAGAGTCCGTGATTCTGGGAGCGTGAAGTGTGCGGGTTCTGTTCCTGCGAGACCGAGGAACACGACGAGTGCTCGCGACAGTCTGATCATGTCGTCGTCGCCCAGTTGGCCGATCTGTTCGCCGAGCTTGGATCGCGGGATGGTGGTGATCTTGTCGATCATCAGCCGATCGGACTCTCGGGTGCCGGTCACCTCGTCGGCCTCAATGAGCAGTCGGATCAGCGGTGCGTCGGTCGGGTCGGTCGTGAATGCGCAGACGGTCACCGTGGCGGTGGCGTCGAAGCGGTCGTCTTGGACATTGACGACGGGTCGGGGCTTGCCGACGTATCCGCCGCCTGCCGAAGCGGTCCAGATGTCGCCGCGGTTCACTCGTCGTCGGCCAGCGCGTCGATGAATGCCTGGTCGTCGGCTGCGTGTCGGCTCGACGCGACGGCGAGCGACTGTTGGCGCGCCTGCTCGGTGTACTGTGCGCTTCTACCGCGATTTCGTTGCGCTGCAGTCGGGCCGTTGCGAGCAGGGACTGGAGCGTCGGAAGCGGGATTACGGAGCGCGTCTTGTCGAGTGCCCTCGATCGGCACTTGCGGAATGCCCAGGCTGGCCGTGTCGGAAGCGAGGTTGTCGGCGGTTAGTCAGCCGACGACAGCAGGTAGTCGACGGCAGCTTGGAGGGTTGGGTCGGCTCCCGCGAGCAGATCGTTGCGGTGAACGGTGACGGCGATGTCGGGGATCACGCCGCGGCCTTCCACAATGGTGCCGTCCGCGGTGACGACTTGGGTGATCGGATAGATCATCAAGGCGCCGATCGGGAGTTCGACGATTTCGCCGCCGAGCAGCCGTCCCGAGGTGCGTTCGCCGGCGACTGCGGCCCGCCCCATGGCTTGGATCCCACCGGCGAGCGCCTCCGCTGCAGAGCCACTGGCGACGTCGACCAGCACCACCACGGGACCGTCGTAGGGGTCTGCGGAGGGTTCGGCATAGATGTCTTCGGAACCCGCTCTGTTTTTGAAGGTCCAGATGAGTGCCGGTTCGTCGACCAGGCTGTCGATGAGCTGCTTGCCGACGTCGGATGCGCCGCCGTGGTTGCCACGCACGTCGATGATCAGCCCGGGCGCGTCACGCATCGCATCGACAGCATCCAGGATCGGCGCTGCAAGTGCGGGGGCAAACGGATCGAAACGGATGTATCCGATGCCGCCTTCGAGGCGGCTCACATCCAGTGTCGTGAACACGGGAGGAAAGCCAGGGATGAGCTCTGCGCTGGGTCCCCGGTGCCGGAAGGTCAAGGTCGCCAGTTGGGATTCCTCGCCGTCGACGCGGTAGCCGACCGTTATGACCGCGCCCGGTTCTCCGTACAACAGTTCCTCCACCGCCAGGATCTGGTTGCCGCGCAGACCCCGTTCGTGGAGCGGGGGCAACGGAAGGGCTGAGGCTGCGGTGTCGGTGACGGGCTGATCGTTGACGCTGTCCAACAGATAGCCAGGGCGGAGCCCCGCTTCTGCGGCCGGGGAACCTGGCTCGACTTCGGTGATGACCCACTCCCCGTCCAGGAGCCGGACATGGATCCCCAGCTCTCCTTCGGTCGTCAGCATCGGATCGACGAAGTCGGCGTCGGGTGGCAGCACGAACAGGTGTGACACATCCAGCTCGAAGAGCATGCTGTTCATCAACTCGAGGAACGCCCGATCCCCGTCAGCGGCTGTGACCTGCGGAAGATACCTGTCGTGGACCGCGTCCCAGTCCAGGCCACCGAAGCCTGGGTCGTAGAAGCCCTCGTCGATCGTCGCCCACACGAATTCGAAGTTCTCCAGGTACTCCGCCGTAGCGGCACCAGCGGTCGCGGTGGTTGCCGCGTCCGGGCCGGCCGCGGTGGTCGGTGCTGGCCCCGTCGTCGACGCGGTCCCAGCCGTACTGTCCGGGCCACTTCCCCCGTCACACCCCGCAGCCAGGAGCGTCGCGACGAGAATGATGGCGAATCGCGTCACCGTGGGACCTCCTGTCGATCGTCATGACTCGAACACCCAGATCACAGACAGAGGCCGAGGTCCAAACCCGCGCGCCCCCCACACCACCCACCCACTGCACCCGGACTTCCCGGTACGCCACCTCTCGCCGGCTTGGGTACGCACACTTCGTTCGGAACAATTGACTGCTCGAGTCGCCCACTTCCGGCGTTACGAGCGACCCGATCGCTCGGTAGCTCCAGATCGTCGCCGCCCTCCACCCGGCCGAACCCCGACGGCCCGGCCAGGATCCCGACAGCGATGAACGCCACGATGAACGGCTGGCGCAGACGGTTGGCAACGATGCCGGCTGCCGCGGCGACCCCGACGATCACCGCCAAGGTGGTGAAGTCGTCGTGGATCACCAGCAGTCCTTGGGGTCAGCCGGTCGGGCGGGGAACAATCGCGATGGGCCGATGGGAGTATCGAGCGACGTAGCCGGCGACGCTTCCGAGCAGCAATCCGCGTACGGCACCGAGCCCTCTGGTTCCGACCACCAGCAGCGACGCGTCGGCTTCGTCGGCCACCTGCTCGAGCGCGGTACGCGCGTCGCCCGGCTCGATCCGCGTCTCATATGGCACTCCGCGCGCCCCGATCGGGGTACACGACTGTTCGAGCGCCTCGCGGGCAGCGTCCATCATCGCGTTGTTCGCTCCGAGAATCGGCGCATTGACCGCAACGATGCGCACACCGGCTGCCTCGGCGAGATCGATGACCCAGTCCAGCGCACGAGTTGCACCCTCCGAGCCGTCGAGCCCGACCACGATCGGGCCACCCGACGAATCGGATTCGCCACGCAACACGACGACCGGGCACGGACTGTGTTCGACACACTCCTGTGACACCGATCCGAGCAACAAGCCTGCGAAGCCGCCCAAACCACGAGCGCCCACAACCAGCATGTCCGCACCGGTCCGTGCAGCGGCGGCCAAGAGCACAGACGCAGCGGGACCACGCCCTGCCTCGACCTCCACCCGATCGGCGTCAGCTTCGAGCTCCTCACGAACCACGGCGCGGGCGTTCTCGCAGGTCCGTTCGTCCATCTCGTCCGGCCCGAGCAGTGTCTGCCCAACTCGGGTCACGGCGCTGGCGGGGTACTGCCAGGCGGCAATCGCCCGGAGCCCAGCGCTTTGGGCGCCAGCTGTGCGAGCTGCCCAGCGCAACGCCGCGCGCGAGCCCTCCGAGCCGTCGACGCCAACAATGATCTCACCCATCTTCGTCTCCTTCACTCGAGTTGTGCGGCATCACTCATCGACGCACGCTTGATCGTCCGTCGGTCGTGTGATCAGAACCGGACACGGGGCGTGGCGGACGACTTCGGTGGCGACGCTACCCATGGTGATACGGGTCAATCCGCTGTGGCCGTGGGTTGCGAGGGCGATCAACGCGGCGGGGAGACGCTCGGCGAGCCACGGAATCGAGCGGCCCGGTGCGCCGTGGAGGACTCGGGTTCGCGCCCGAGAGGTCGGTGTCTGCAGTCGGGTCGCCAGCGCGCCCAGGCGCTCCTTGGCGGCTTCGGCCTCTCGGTTGGGGTGAGGTCGATGCGCCGGCTCTGGGTCCTCGTCAGGCCCCACCACTTCGGTGAGCCATGGCTCCAACTGGAGTCGATTGCCCCACGTGGCCGCCACGGGAATGATGCTGTCCGACAACGCGGAGCCATCCGAGCACACCAGGAATCGACCTCGCTCGGCCGGTAGGAGCGTGGTCCTACAGCTCGGGCCAACGAGGATGAACGGCTGCGTCGATCCGCAAACGACCTTCGTGGAGACGCTGCCCAGTACCTTCGCCCGAATGGCGCCCTTTCCCCGGGTCGCCATGCACAGCATTCCGTCGGGCTCCGTCGCGGCGATCGCGAGCAGCACCTCGGCTGGGTCGCCGTGGCCGACGATCCGGGTCTCGATGTCGATGACCTCGGAGTACAGCCGAGCGCGATCGTCGAGTTCGCGCTGTGCTGCGTCGACGTCGTCGGGGGCGCAACTCACGAGCAGCACCCGGCCCTGCTCGAGGCGGGCAGCGATCGAACACGCTGGCCGAATCGCACGCTCAGCGAACGCGGAACCATCGAGCGGTACCACCATCGTCGTCATGATCTTCCGAATACCCCTTCCGATCCGGTCACCTGCCGGTCGCCGTGAACACCTGCGAACCCGACGTTCAGTTGGAGCGCGACCGCCATCAGTCGCTGCTACCTCGAAGGCTCCGATTGCGGTCGCTGCGGTGACCACCCGCGACCAGCGCACATCGTCAGGCCAGTCTGCGTCCTCAGCGTCCAGTCTCGTGGTCGCCGCGTGGCCCCTCCAGGGGCGAACGTCCCGACCGCCGCCGGCACAGGCGGTTCGCCGATCGGCCGGGCGGCTGTCCGGTGGTGTCCATCGAGCCTGTTCGGCGGCTCTGGGTGCTGGTTGGCTCGATGCATGCGTCAAGGACCCAGCGCAGCGTCAGCTGCACGCGGAACGGCCCATGCGGTCTCCGTCGATGAGTCGCTCGGCGCGCTCGGAAGCGACCGGGATGGTCTGAGTTCTTCGGAGGCGTCTCGTCGCTTCGGAGAGGAGGGACCGAATCGATTGCCCCGACCCGGTGAGGGAGAGCGTCGTCGTCCGCTTCCTGAAGTACTTCAACGACGTGTTGATCTACATCTTGCTCGTCGCGGTCGCGGTGACCGCTCTGTTGGGGCACTGGATCGACTCGATGGTCATCTTCGGTGTCGTCGTGATCAACGCCGTGATCGGGTTCGTCCAGGAGGGCAGGGCCGAGCAGGCGCTCGAAGCAATCCGCAAGATGCTGTCGCTCGACGCGCAGGTGCGCCGAGACGGCCACTGGACCCACGTCGATGCGGAGCTGCTCGTGCCCGGTGACGTGGTCCGGTTGCGGTCGGGGGATCGGGTCCCGGCAGACGTGCGGTTGATCGAGGCGACCAATCTGCGCGACGGCGAGCACTGGCTGCTCGTGCAGACGATGGAGCCGTCTCGGTGGTGTCCATCGTGCGGGGTGGTTGGTGTCGGCTACGGCCGTCGGAGGGTGGTGGTGCGCGATCTGCTGATCGCCGGAGTGCCGACGGTGCTGGTGTGGGACAAGCGCACCTTCCGCTGCGGTGAGCAGCTGTGCGAACGGAGCTCGTGGTCCGAGACGTCGTCGCTGATCGCGGTGCGAGCGTCGGTGACCTGGCGCGCTCGAGCCGAGATCTGCCGGCGGGTCGGTCACGACCTCGACACGGTGGCCGAGGTGGCCCGCGAGTTCGGTGTCGGCTGGCAGTGCGCCCATCAAGCCGTCATCGATCACGGCGAGGCGCTGATCGCCGCCGACCAGCGCCTCGACCGCACCGTCGCAGTCGGCGTTGACGAGCACACGTTCCAGCACGCCAACGCCCGACGCCGCACCCAGATGGCAACCACGTTCGTCGACATCGACCGCGCCCGACTGTTGGACGTCGTGCCAGGTCGTTCCGGTGACGTCGTGCGCGACTGGGTTACCAACCAACCCGATGGCTGGGCCGACCAGATTCAGGTCGCGACGATCGACGCGTTCCGCGGGTACGCCACCGCCATCGGCGACGTGCTCCCGGACGCGACGTTGGTGATCGGTCACTTCCACGCCATCCGGCTCGCCTCGGCGTGCGTCGACGACGTGCGCCGCCGCGTGCAACAAGACACCCTCGGCCATCGAGGCCACAAGCACGACCCGCTCTACGGCATCCGCCGGCTCCTGCTGCGCACCTGGGACCACCTGTCCGAGCACGGCTGGGAACGCCTCCGCGCCGGACTCGCCGCCGGTGATCCCGACGGTGAAGTCGCCTCGGTCTGGCTCGCCCGCGAACTCCTCGTTGAGGTCTACGCCGCCACCGACCTCGCCCACGCCCGACGCCGCCTGGTCGTGTTCTTCCAACACGCCGCCGACGCCGACATCGGCGAGCTCACCCGGCTTGCTCGCACCATCGACGCCTGGCGAGACGAGATCCTCGCGTTCCACGCCACCGGCGGCGCCAGCAACGGACCAACCGAAGCCATCAACCTCATCATCGAGAAGATCCGCAGAATCGGCCACGGCTACCGCAACTTCGAGGACTATCGACGCCGCCTACTCCTCGGCTGCGGCATCACATGGACTACCGTCCCAACACGCAGAATCCGAGGCCGCCAACCAGCCTTCGCCGCGTAGAGCCGGCAAACAAGGACCACACCTACGGGATCAACCCGACCAGGGCGACCGGCTCACACTCTGAGACACCGGCTCCTCGGTTCGACCATCCCCAGCCCGCACCACGCCACGCAAGCCGACAACACGACTTGCTCAGCAGTCTCCTAGCCGCCCGTGAGGTCCTGGGTGACGTCGGCTGCGAAAGTGAGGTCGTCGCTGTCGAAGATGCGGAAACCGTCGAGGGTGCCGGCCCGCTCAGGGGCCACGTAGATCGCATCGAGCCACACCATGGCAGTGTCGCCCGGCTCGACGTTGGTGTCCATGAGGTTGACCCGGTTCGACGGACGGGTTGGTTATGCGGCGATGCCGTCGCCGTGGCGGTTGAACATAGCTTCGTGCTCGACGGGTGAGTTGTAGTTGATGGACGAGTGCAGCCGGCGTTGGTTGTACCAGCCTTCGATCCAGCGCATCAGGTCGCGGCGGGCCTCGGCGCGGGTCGCCCACCGGCGACGGTTGGCGTGCTCACGCTTCAAGGTTCCGAAGAACGACTCCGCCGCGGCGTTGTCCCAGCACACACCGGTCGCGCCCATCGACTGAACGACACCGTGATGGTCGCAGAGTTCACCGAAGTCGGCCGAGGTGTATTGCGATCCGCGGTCGGTGTGGAACACGACACCGGCGCCGACGCGGCCGCCCCGTGTCGCGACCGCGGCATCGAGTGCGTCGACGACGAGTTCGGTTCGCATGTGATCAGCAACGGACCAGCCGATCACTCGCCGCGAGTACAGATCGATGACGGTGGCCAAGTAGAGCCAGCCTTCGCCGGTGCGCAGGTAGGTGATGTCGCCGCACCAAATCGTGTCTGGCATGGTCGGGTTGAAGTCGCGTTTCACCCGATCGGCGGCTGCCGTGGCGCCGCGGTCGACGATCGTGGTGCGAACCTTGCGGCGCCCGGTCTCACCCTCCCAGCCGTTGGCCGCCATGATCCGCGCAACCCGGTTGTGACCCACCGTGAAGCCCTGCTTGAGGAGCCACCGGTGCACGCGTGGCGCCCCGTAGGTGCGATCCGAGCACTCCCAGATCGCTTCGATCTCGATCGCCAACCGACGGTCCGACACCTCACGATCCGACGGGCCTCGACCGTGCCAGTCGTAGAAACCGGACCGCGACACGTCCAGAACACGACACATCTCACAGATGGTCCAGATGCTGTGGTTGGCCTGCTCCTCAGCGATGAACGAGTAGATCTTCATCACCCGTTCCTCGGGTCTCGTGCCGAGAAGTAGGCCGTTGCTTTTCCCAAGATGTCCCGCTCTCGCGTGACCCGCTCGAGCTCTCGCTTCAGCTCGCGGATCTCGGCACGTTCTTCCGGTGTTGGTTCACCCTCGGCCTTCTCGCGGGCCTGGCGGACCCAGTTGCCGAGCGAGGAATCATGGATCCCCAACTCCTTGGCCACCTTCGCGATCTGACCGCCGGACTCCTCGACCAGGGCGACCGCGTCAGCCTTGAACTCATCGCTGAACTTGCGTCGATTCCGACGCTCACTCGTGTTTGACATGGACACTCCACTCCGGGCTCACGCCCTCAAGGTAGGTGTCCGTCAGACCGGGGCAACCTCACCACCGCCTGCGTGTAGCCGATCGCCGTTACCGGGGCGACGTCGCAGTTGAAGAACTCGTTGTCCTGCTCGTCGTCGGCGACGCCGGCGAAGATCGGATCGACCGACGGTCGCGCCGCATCACGGCCCCATTGCGGTGCCACGTAATCCCGCTCACCGACCAGCGATTCGCGAGGGTCGAGATCGCGGCGAACTCGGGCTGTCGGACACGGGAACCTCGTGCCGGACTAGCCTTGCTGCATGCAGGTCGAGACGTTGGAGCAGATCGCCGAACGGTTGGGCTGGAGCGCAGAGCGTCTGGCTGACGCTCGAACCCGTGCTGCTGAGTCCCGCCCGTCCAACGTCAGCGACAGCGACCGTGCCCGCGCCGTCGCGCTGTCGGACTCGGTCAACCGGACACGTCAAGCACTCGACGAAGCTTCCTGACGAGGTGTCCCCTCCCAATTGGCGGGCGCTGAGCGTCGTCCTCAACGACCGAGCCGCGATCTACGCCGAGGAGTTCCCAGCGGTACTCGCCGATGTAGGGCCAGCGATGGTCGAAGCGTTCACCCACGAGGAAGCGCAAGGCTTGTTGTTCACCTTCGCAGGGGCGTGGCCCGCGCTCGGACGAGACGACAAGGATCCATCGACTCGATTCGTGTACACGACGATCGGCGAACTTGTTTGTCGATTTCGAGGGATCGAGCTTGCGCCCGGGGCCATCGTCGTCGACGACGTAGCGCTCCTCTGACTCTGGTCACTCCGCCAGCACCCTGGCGTCCCCCAACGCCCGGCCGATCACCCGGATGACCATGCCCGCGAGATGCCTGTCGAGGGCACCCCATAACACCGATCGATAACCCGTCCCCGACGCAGAATGGGCCCGCACAGTCCGGCCCTTATGCCGGTGATGTTGTCAAGTGGGTGGTGTAGAGCTGGTCGACTTTGTCGGCGGCGGCGAAGTATTCGTCGGCGACGGTGCGGTCTGCGATGCGGGCGTAGATGAGGGTCATGCGCATCGATCGGTGCCCCAACATTTGGGCGATGGCTTCGAGGCTCATGCCGTTGTTGATCGACTGCGTGGCGAGCGTGTGACGGAGTTGGTGGGGGTGGACGTGGCCGATTCCGGCGATGCGTGCGCAGGCGGCGACGGTGCGGCTGACGCTGGAGCGGTTGAGTGGTCGGCCCTTGTTGGAGATGAGCCGGCCGGTGGTGTTCGGTCCGTTCCAGGTCAGCCAGTCGCGGTGGAGTTCGACGAGGTGTGGGAGCAGCGGGACGTAGCGGTCGGTGTGGAGTTTGCCGACCGGGACTCGTAGCCAGTTCGTTTCGTTCATGGTGACGATGGCGTCGTGGGTGAGCTCACAGAACTCGGTGACTCGCAGCCCGGTGCGCGCCAACAGTTCGATGATGAGTCGTCGTTGCGGGTCGAGTCGGACGGCGGCGGCCATGAACTTGGCGGCTTGGTCGTCGTCGAGGAACCTCGGCAACGGTTCGTCCATCTTGGGCAGGTCGGTCCACATAATCGGGTTGCGCGTCGGGGTGTCGGGGTGGTCCCATTCGATGAGTCGCTCGAGGACGACGCGCAGCATCGACAACCGCAGATTGATCGTCGACTTCTTCAACGGTTGACCGTGCTGGTTCTCGCGGGATGCGAGCCAGAGCTTGTAGTGCTCGATGTGTCGACGGTTGACCTGGCGCAGCGACACGACGGTGGGGTCATGGTCGATGATCCAGCTGGCGAACAATCGCAAGGCGACATCGACCGAAGTGATCGTGCCCGCTGCGGCGGTCACCGAGATCTGATCGATGTAGCCGCGAGCAGTCGCTGCGAGGATCGGGGCGTGTGCGGCGATGCGTGCCCAGCGCTCGTCGACGGGTTCGTGTTCGATGGCGAGCATCGTCATGACGCCACCGGCTTGCGGCCGAGCGAGGCTTGGGCATCTATGGCTTGAGCTGCACGTATGTACTCGCCGGCGAGCCAATCGTTGGCGAGATGCAGGTAGATCTGCGTCGATGAGATCGAGCGGTGACCGGCCTGGGCCTGGAGTGCTTCGAGGGCCATGCCGGCCTCGCGGAGCCGGGTGAAACAGGTGTGGCGCAACTCGTGACAGGTCGCATGCTCGAGCCCCGCACGCGTGCGTGCGCCCGACATGATCTCGTCGAGGCCCTTCGCCGTCAGTGGTCGTCCGCGGTTGGGTCCTTTCAACACGACGAACACGAACGGTGTCTCCAAGTCCGCGGGTCGCTCAGTGTCGAGGTAGCGGCGCAGCGTGTCGAAGAAGCGCGGTGAGATCGGCACGATGCGTTGATGGCCGCCCTTGCCGTCCGCGATGAACAGTCTTCGTTCACCCCAACGCACATCCGACAGTCGCAGGCCGAGGACTTCGCAACGGCGTAGACCGGCGAGCAGCATCGCGTCGATCATCGCTCGATCCCGATCCGTGCGCAGCGCCGCGCACAGTTTGATGACGTCGTCGTGATCGAGGACCCGCGGCAGATGCCGCACCGGGCGAACCAGTGGGATCACCCGCCGATCACGCGTCACCGGAGACCTCACCGGCATGCCGCGCTGCACCGGGTTGTGATCGAGTTCTCCGAGCGCGACGAGGTGCGAATAGAACCCCGCCAACGACGACAACCGTCGACGAATCGTCGACAACGCCAACCCCTCCGAGGCGTCGATCGGGACCACCGTCGCATCGGCCGAACCGGTCCGTTGAATGCGGATGAACTCGAGCACGTGACGTCGCCGGACGTCGCGCGGGTCGACATCGATGACGGTGAAGAACACCTTCAAGTCGTAGACAACCGCCAGCGTCGAGTTCAGTCGCAACCGCGCATGCACGGACTCCAAATAGTCGTCGACGAGCGGGTGGCCGAGCGTCGGAGCGACGCGCGAACCCGTGTCAGGAAGCGTCAGCTTCGGGAACGAAATGGGCTTCATGTGATCCTCCGATCACGCCCGCTGCACCATCGTCACCGACAGCGAGAACGGGCGGGTGGATCACCGACATATCTACCCAAGTCGCGCGCCTCATAATCTTCTCGGCCAGCCGACTCCTTCAGCCGATGGTCGTGACGGGATTACGTGCTGGGCAACTCGAGCGCGAAGCCGTCACAGTGCGCCGGTTCCCGGGTGGTCGGCGAGGGGTCCCGGTTGAGCAAAGTGTGCGACCAAATATGAGTCTTAACTCATGATGAGTCAGAGCTCATACTGGTGAAGTGTGGGAGGTCGAGGTCACCGACGAGTTCGTCGAATGGTGGTCGACGCTGACCATCGAACAACAAGAAGCAGTCACCGACCGGATCGACGTGCTTGCCGAGCGAGGACCAGACCTTGGTCGTCCGATCGTCGACAGAATCCACGCCTCGCGGCATCAGTCGATGAAGGAACTCAGAGCGGCCAAGGGCGGGCGCCGGTGCTGTTCAGCTTCGATCCACGCCGCCAAGCAATCCTGCTGCTCGGCGGCGACAAGACGGACGAGTGGAACGACTGGTACGAGTGGGCAGTTCCGCTCGCCGACGACCTCTATGACCGATACCTCGACGAACTCCGAAACGAAGGACTGATCTGATGGCCAGAACCAAATTCTCCGAACTCCGTGACCAAGTCGTCGCCCGCCCAGGTGCGACTCAGCGTCTCGCAGAGCTTCGCCGCGACACGCTCGAGGAGATCCGGCTCTACGAACTCCGCCATGGCGAGGCAATCAGTCAGGCAGAACTTGCCGGTCGACTCGACGTCACCCAGGGAGCAATCTCCAAACTCGAACACTCCGAGGACGTTCGCGTCTCCACGCTTCGCCAGTACCTCGAAGCGCTCGGTGCACGCCTCGAACTCGTCGCCGTGTTCGACGACGACGATCGACGAGTTCCCGTGCATCTCGGCAAAGATTCCGCCGCCTGAATCACCCGCGCCGATACCGGTCACGTCAGCCGCACACATCGCCGGCGATGCGGCGCGAGCTTGGGCGATAGCGGATGTAATTATCGCTCGGCTCCATGTTCAGTCTGTCGGTTCAATCCAACCCGACTGCCCTGGCTGGCTCTCTGGGAACTCTCCGCTGGGGTCACCAAATACGGTGAAGTAGCTGTAGCGGAGACCTTCGTAGTCGCCGGTGCCCGTGAGCGTCTCGTATGTGGTGTGGGTGCCGTCGCTGTGAATCGATCCGACCCACTCGCCCTCCCAGGTGCCGCCGTCGTTGGCGAGCACTGTCGTCCCCCACATGTCTGCGATCCCGGTCGGATACATGTCGTAGTTGATCGTGACGGTCGAAGTGCCGCTCACCCGTTCGTCCGACATCACATTGTCGTAGACCCACACCAGGTCGCGTGCCTCCAAGACGTCGCCGGCTTGCGTTTGTGTGGAATTGGCATCCTCGCGGACGAACGTGCTCGTGCCGACCACGGGCACTCGACCATCGTCTCCCGCAGAATCACTGTTGCTGTCACCACACCCGGCGAAGATGGTCACCGAGCCGGCGAGCAACAACACCGCAAGACCTCTGATGCCCTTCATGACGTCCTCCGTTCTCAAGTCCGGAGCGGCCATGTTGTTGCGGATTCTCGAGTTCTCGCCGGTTTCTTGACTCGATGTTCGTCACTGGGCATGGCCCGCTCGGAACGTGTCTGTATCCACTTCCAGCGTGCGCCGGCGGACGTCGATGGTGAAGAGTCCAACGTCCGCCGACTCTCTGGGCGCCGCGGTTGGACCGATCGGGAGCGACATGACGTCGATGGGGTCCGACTGCCTTGTCGCAGTCGACAGTCCGAGACGAGGTTGCGCGTTGCGGCACCGATCGCTCTCTTCGCAGTCGAGTTCGATGACTTGCGCGGCTGATTGCCGAGCGTGACGACTATCGAATCCTGGTGATTTCCGGAACGCTGCTTACGGGGTTCTCGGTCATTCGCCAGCTCGCAGCAGATGGTGCGGTCGAGCTCGTTCAGCTCGACCTCGACACGGAACTCGACTGGTAGATCGCCCGCCTTCCCATCGAGAACAATGGCTCGACCGTCGGCTACGAATCCCTCGAATTCTCGGTGCCCTCGGCGGATTCGGTCGTCTCGACGATCTCGGCCCAGATGCGGTCCTGGATCTCGAAGAGCTTCTTCGCGTTGGCCTGGCACTCGCTGCAGATGAAGATGTCACCCGAATCGCTGAACGAGCCCTCCACTCGCAAGTAGTGGCAGATGACGCAGGTGACCGGAGGTCGAGGCATCGCGACATACTCGCACCTCACAGTCGAACGGGCTGGAAGCCACTCGAGTGTCTCCGGCGGCCGAGCCCGTTCGTCACATCTGGCGACTGGACTGGTAGCCCAGGTCCGCAAGCCAGGAGCGCGCTCGGCCCAGGCGAGCGTCCTCACGGAACCGGTGCCAGCGCGTGTACTCGTCCTCGTGCCGACTGAGTTCGTTCTGGAACCGCCGGAATGCACCAGACCCCATCAGCGCGTCGGTGAGGTGCGATGCCAGGTCCGGTTGTTCGATCGTTGCGACGAATCGCTGCATCGCTTCGTATGCAGGTCGTGATCCGAGGCCGGCCACGAGCAGCCACCGATCCGACTCTGGGTCGAAGTCGGGCGGGCCTTGATCGACATCGAACAGTTGCCCCGGCCACAGCGTTCCGTCGGTCAGGTCGATGAACGAGTCGCTCCCTCCTGACTGGTCGAGTGCTTCACCCAGCTCATCGAGGGCGACGGGCAACGTCGTCAGATCCGATGCGGTGCAGTCGACGTAGTGCTCGAGTTCCACGATCAGTTGGGCGTCGCCGGTCCAGTCCCGGCGACCCAGCGCCTCGATCAGCCGACGAGCGATGGCGACCAGGGCGTCAGACCGTTCGACGCGCAAGAGTGCACTGCCGGCATGCTGGAGTCCGTCGGCGGGAACATCGCCTGCGAGGACCGCTTCGACGGATCGGGCGTCCGCACCAGCGATGCGGAGCTGTTTCAACCAGGGGTCACGACTCATCGTTGGTCCCGTTCATCCTCGATCGACCGACGGCGCAGTCATCCGCTGCGGCCGACGTGCGGTACGCCGGCGCGAGACGCAAGTCGCTGCATCAGTTCGTCGTCCTGTTGGGGGTAGAGGTGGCCGTATCGATCCAACACGACAGAGACCGAGGTGTGGCCGGCCATGGCGGCGACGTGCTTGGGGTTGGCTCCTTCGGCGACCCAGAGCGAGACGGCGGTGTGTCGGAGATCGTGGATGCGGAATGGTTCGAGGCCGGCGGTGGCAACCGCAGGACGCCAGACGCGTCGACGAAAGAGCGTCGCCCGGACCGGGAATCCCTCGGGCGACTCGAAGACCAGGCCTTCGGGGTCGACCGGCGGAACGGCGCGACGGGACAACTCGTCGCAGACGAACGAGGGGAGTGGCACTGTTCGTACCGCGGCCTTCGTCTTCGGTGGTCCGAAGGTGATGTGGCCGCCGATGCTGACCAGCGTCTCGGCGATGTCGACTCGTCGGCGGAGCAGATCGACGCGCTTCCATCGCAGGCCGAGCATCTCGCCGAGTCGCAGGCCGCCGAATGCTCCGAGCAACACGAAGGATCGGTACGCCTCGTCGATCTCATCGGCGAGCTTCCAGATGTCGTCGGTGTCGAGGAATCGCATCTCCCGGCGCTCGATTCGCAGGAGCGGGAGCTTGGCGACGGGGTTGTGCGCAATGAGGCGGTCCTCGAACGCGGCGTTCACGCACTTGTTCATGAGCTCTTGTTCATGAGCTGCACCACGCGGTGGATGGTGGCGGGTGCGAGGTTGCTGCCGTCGGGCGACCCGAGGTCGGCGACCCAGGCGCGGAGTGCGGTCCGGTCGAGCTTGCCGAGCTGGGTCGTTCCGAACACGGGGCGGGCGTGCGTTCGAAAGAACTGTTCGTCTCGGGCCTTCGTGGTCGGGCGCGGATTCGTGACGGTCGGCCACCACTGGTCCCACCACTCGCCGACGGTGATGCGACCGAGTCGCGGGTCGACGAGGGTCCCGTGCTGTCGGTCGACCTCGGTCACGTTGGCGAACGCGAGGGCGTCGCGGCGGCGCTTGAACTGCTTCGAACGTTCCTTGCCGTCAGCGGTGCGGAATCGAACGAGGTAGGCCTTCGAGCCGTCGCTCAACTGCTTGTCGACGACCGACGCCATGGGCGAATTCTACTCGCCAGGTGCACAGACGCTTCATGACGAGACGATACGAGACAACACCGAACGGACGTAAAACACCAGGTCAGAACCACTTTCTGATGTCAGCCTCAAGGCGTCAAAGTGGCTGATTCGCTTTCACACGGTGGAGGTCGGGAGATCGAGACTCCCATCGCCCACCACCGAAGATCAGGTCAGAGGCGATATCGCCCGACCCGGCCGGTTGCGAAGCGCCGTCGGGTGCACGCCAGCTCCGCAGGAGTTCCGGTGATCGATCGTGACGTGCCACAGCGAGACGGATGTCTCCGGGTCTTCCTCGTGGGGAACACCGACAGCGACCTTCCGCCGGGATGACCATGTGCTCTGGCGGGAGCCGTCGGGGCGAGCTGAGGTGGTGGGGTGAGCCATGGTGTTGCTGCGGCCATGCGCCGCGGGTTGTTGCCGTTCGTGGTCGTCGCGTTGGCCGCCGGGGTGGTCGCCTCGATCGTGGGCGAGGACGACATTGCTGTCGCGGTGTGGTCCGTCGCGTCCGGAGTCGTGGCGGTGGAGCTCGTCGTCGTGACAGTGGCGCGTCTACGAGAGGGTCGCGTCGCAGTGGACGTCGTCGCACTGGTCGCCTTGCTCGGAGCGATCGTGATGGGCGAGGCGCTCGCCGGGGTGATCTTGGCGCTGATGGTGGCCTCGGGAGATGCGCTCGAGCAGTATGCGCATCGTCGGGCGCAGCGGTCGTTGTCGGAGTTGCTGTCGCTGGCTCCGAAGGTCGGCCATCGGTTGGTCGAGGGGTCGTTCGAGACGGTGCCGGTCGAGGAGATCGCCCCCGGGGAGGTGCTCCTGGTCAAGCCGGGCGAGGTCGTGCCGGTCGATGGCACCGTGCTGGAACCGGCGGTGCTGGACGAGTCGGTGCTGACCGGCGAGGCACAGTCGGTGCAGCGTGAGGTGGGGGAGTGGGCGCGCAGCGGTTCGGTGAACGCCGGCGGGGCCTTCCGGATGTCGGCCTCGGCGTCTGCGGACGAGAGTTCCTACGCGGGAATCGTCAGGCTCGTGCAGTCGGCCGGCGTCGGCCGGGCACCGTTCGTGCGGCTCGCGGACCGGTATGCGGTGATGTTCGTCCCGGCGGTGTTCCTGATCGCGGGCGCCACCTGGCTGGCGACGGGGGAGACGACGCGAGTGCTCGCCGTGCTGGTGGTCGCCACGCCGTGCCCACTCGTGCTCGCGGCCCCGGTCGCGGTGGTGTCCGGGATCGCCTGCGCGGCGCGCAACGGGGTCGTCGTCAAGGACGGCGCTGCACTGGAGGCGATGGGGCAGACACGAACGGTGCTGCTGGACAAGACGGGCACGTTGACCGCTGGGCGCGCGCACCTCGTGGCCGTGGTGGCGTCGCCGGGCGGTGATCCGGCCGAGGTGCTCGCGTTGGCAGCATCGGTGGAGCAGGCGTCGCCACACGTGCTGGCTGCCGTGCTCGTGCGCGAGGCTCGTGACCGAGGGTTGGCGCTGGCCGAGCCCACCACGGTGTTCGAGCAGCCGGGCAGTGGCGTGGGCGGCACCGTCAGGGGACATCAGGTGTGGGTGGGGGCACTCGCGACGGGCGACGTGGACGAGCGGGCGCCCTGGCTGAGAGCGGCCGAGCGTCGGGCACGGCGCGAGGGATGCGGTGCGACGGTCGTGATCGTCGACGACGAACCGGTCGGGCTGATCCTGTTCACCGACGAGCTGCGCACCGACACGTCGGCGGCACTGCGAGCGCTGCGGCGGTCGGGTGTCGACCGGGTGGTGATGGTGACCGGCGATCGACTCGAGGTGGCCGAGCCGATCGGGACGTCGTTGGGTATCGACCAGGTCTACGCGGATCGGACACCGGCTGAGAAGCTCGACGTGGTGAGGTCCGAGTCGTCGAAGCGGTCGGGGATCACCGTGATGGTCGGTGACGGTGTCAACGATGCGCCGGCGTTGGCGGCCGCTGATCTCGGGGTGGCGATGGGTGCCCGGGGTGCGACCGCGTCGTCGGAAGCTGCTGACGTGGTGTTGATCGTCGATCGGCTGGATCGGTTGGCGGCCGGTGTTGTCATCGCCAAGCGGGCACGGGCGATCGCGCGTCAGAGTGTGCTGCTCGGGATGAGTCTGTCGATGCTCGGCATGGGTGCCGCCGCGGTGGGACTGCTGGCACCTGTCGGCGGGGCGGTCGCACAGGAGGTGATCGACGTGTTGGCGATCGGCATGGCGTTGCGGGCGCTCCGCCCGCCGCGATCGTTGCGACACACCGGCTCGGTCCCCGATTCATGGAACCGCCAGCTCGCCGAGGGCCACGGACCGCTGAGGTCGGTGCTCGAAGACCTCCGGTCGGTCGCACTCGCCGTCGGCACCACCGACGAGGCGACCGCACTCGCCTCGCTGCGCGAGGTCGCGGAGCGCATCTCCGAGGAGGTCGTTCCGCACGAGCGCGAGGACGAGTCACTGGTGTACCCCGACGTCGCCGAGCGCCTCGGCGGCACCGATCCGCTGGCGCCGATGAGCCGAACCCACCAGGAGATCTTCCATCTCGCCTCGCTGCTCGAACGGATCGTCGACGATGCCTCCGTCGACGGGTTCGAGGCCGAGGACCGCAGCGAAGCGCGCCGAATCCTCTACGCGCTCGACGCGATTCTCCGGTTGCACTTCGCCCAGGAGGAAGAGCTGCTCGCGAGCATTGCCCTCGACGGTCCGGGCCACAGCTGAACGAGCTGCGGATCACTCGACCACGCGGAGCGTTCCGGGGAGGTTCATCCGCTGGAGCCGTCGGGCGAGGAGGAGGGGCGTCGCAGCGACGGACGCGATGCCGACGATCGCAGCGATGACGATCGTCGTCGGCGAGACGTAGACGTCGATCCCGACGTCGGGGAGCGTGGTGGAGGCCAAGGAGTCCAGCATCCACCGGAGGAACACGACGCCGCCGAGGAGTCCGAGGATGGTGGCGATGACTCCGACGATCACGCTCTCCTTGATGACGACACCGAGCACGGTGCGGGTGGGGAGTCCGAAGGCGCGCATGGTGGCGTGCTCGCGTCGTCGTTCTTCGACGGTGATGCGGGTGGCGTTGAACGCAATCAGGAGCGCGAGGATCAGCACCGCGCCTGCGGTGACGAAGAGGAAGCTGACGAACTGGTCGAGCGCTTCGTCGATCGCCTCACTGATGCGGGCGACCGGTTGGCTCGAGGTCACGCCGGGGAGCCCGAACACTGCGCGCTGGACGTCCGACCGGGTGGCGCCGTCGGCCGGATACGCCTGCACGACGTTCACGAGATCCCGGAGGCCGAACTGCGCTGCGTCGGTGATGTCCAAGAAGGCGAACGTCCGGATCGGGTTGGCGTGGATGCCGGCGACGACCATCGGGGTCTCGGCGATCGAGAAGCCGCCGGTGTCGGTCCGGATCGGATGACGCAACACGATGGTGTCGCCCACCTGCGCTCCCAGATCGCCGGCGGCCTTGCGTGCCAGCAGGATGTCGGGGCTGTCCCCGCCGGTCGCCGCCGCGCCATCTTCGATGCTCGGTGTCCACACCGCCGCGTCGAGATCGACGAACTCGATGAGCAGGTCGATGTTGCCGTCCGCTTCGGGGGCGAGCGCCGTGGCGGGCAGACGCAGTCCTGCGTCGATCCGGCCCACGGGGGCAGCGTCGGAGATCCCGGCAACGACCGGGGAGCCGACGGGGTGGAACGTGTCGAGTTGGACGACGACACGGTCCGCGTTGCCCTTGGTGAATTCGTCGTTTGCCCGGTCGAGCGTGCGGCCGAAGCTGTCGAGCATGCCGAGCACGGCCACGAGCGCCGTGATCGCGGCGGCGACGCCGATGGCGGTCAGTGCCGTTCGGCGCGGGGTGCGCAGTACGTTGCGGATCGGCATCTGGGTCATGGTCGAACCGGGAAGTCGCAGCCGGCCGGTCCAGCCCGTCAGGCGGCTGGACCGGGCTGTGAGGTGTCCGGTTCGGATGGCCTCGATCGGCTCGACGCGCAGGGCCCGCCAGACAGGGACGGCGCTGGCGACGATCGGGATCGCAACTCCCAACGCGGCGGCTCGCAAGTAGATGTCGTACTGAAACGGTGTCCGGTGGTCCGGGAGCGGGAGGAACGACTCGAGCAGGTTCCCGAAGGCCTTGCCGACGAGAACGCCGACGGCGAGGCCGGCGATTGTGCCCAGTACGGCGACCTGGACGCCGATCAGCATCGGACGGACAGCGAGTTGCCGGCGGGGCAGGCCGAGCGCCATACCGATGCCGATCTCGCGTCGTTGGGCCTCGACGATCCGGTTGATCAGGTTGAACGCGGCGAGCGCAGCGGCGAAGAGGACCAGTGCCGACAGCGCATTCCAGAAGCGCTGGTCGTTGTCGATGTCCTCGTACAGCACCCGCACGGCATCGGCGTCGTCGCGGGTCGAGACGGTGGCGCCGACGCCGAGATCGGACATCACCGTCGTGAGCTGCTGCTCGACGAGGTCGCGGTCAGCGCCGCCGACCAGGGTCATCACTGCGTCGTTGACCATGCCGTCGTGGCCGCTGATGTCCTGGACTGCCGCCAACGGGAGGTAGACGATCGCCAGCTCGCCGGCCGCGAAGATCGTTCCTTCGGGGCCTTCGTAGAAGAAGTCCTCGGGTGTGACCCCGAGCCCGGTGTACGTGACGGAGCGGCCCCCGGCCACCAGGATCGTCCCTTCGGTCGGCAGGCCGTGCTGGTCGGCGAACTTTGCTTCGAGCACCGCGCTCGGATCGGTCGAGTCAGGCCGGGGCGCAGTGCCGTCGCGTACCCAGACGTCGTCGACGGGCTGCGTCGACCCGAACGTCATGCCCACCAGCCGAGCTGGGACCAACACCGATTCGGATCCGTCCACGACGCCGGTGTCGACCTGGCTGTCGACGACGAGACGCTCCGTGGCCGCGCTCACCGACCCGGTGTCGTCGATCGATGCGATCGCTCCGAGGAGTTCGCCCTGCTCGATGAACGTTCCAGGGCTGAGCGTCACGCGGAGGTCATGCATCGCCAACGCAGCGAAGCTGGCATCGTTGGACTGCCGACGCCACTCGCCGGTGCTGCCCAGGCCCGCGTACACCCCGGTGCCGATCGCCAGGACCAGCGCGATCGCGACCACGGCGATCCAGTGCGCCCGGAAGTCGCGCCACGACCAACGCAGCCACCAACCCAGCCAGTGGCTGCTGGGTGGTCGCGTCGCTGTCACCATTGCAGATCACCGATGTCGGCCTTGCCGCCAGCCGGTGCACCATCGGACACGATCCGGCCGCTCGACAACTCGATCACCCGGTCGGCAACACGGGCGATCTCACGGTTGTGCGTCACGACGAGCACGGTCATCCCCGCCCGTGCCTGCTCTTCGAGCACGCCGAGAATCTGAACACCCGTGCGGAAGTCGAGCTCACCGGTCGGTTCGTCGGCGAGCAGGATCGGATTGCCGGTCGCCAACGCGCGGGCGATCGCGACGCGTTGCTGCTCGCCGCCGGACAACTGGTGCGGGAAGTGACGCTGGCGCTCAGCGAGCCCGACCTGCGCCAATGCCTGCTGGGTCCGCTCGGCGGCGTCTGGTGCGCGTGCTGCGTCGGCACCGAAACGCACGTTCTCCAGCGCGGTGAGCGCCGGAAACAGATTGAACGTCTGGAAGACGAAGCTCACCCGCTGGCGTCGGAGCATCGCCCGGTCCGCCTGCGAAGCCTCGGTGACATCGACGCCGGCCACCCGCACCGATCCCGACGTCGGCGTGTCCAACGCTCCGATCATGTTCAGCAGCGTCGTCTTGCCACAACCCGACGGTCCGACGATCGCGACGAAGGCAGCCTCGTCCACATGCAGGTTGATGCCGTCGAGGGCGGTGACGTCGACATCGCCGACCCGGTATCGCTTGGTGAGGTCGTCCAGGTCGATGCGGGTTCCTTCGTGGCCCACCCGTGCATCGATTGCACCACTTGCCACGTCCTGGTTCATGCTTCCACGGTCAGTTGACTTCACGTCCGGGACAAGAGCACAAGGTCCGCGGCATGCCCGATCAGGAACCTGTGCACGCACGCCCGGCTCAGGAATCCCTCCGGCGGCTCGAAGACCAGGCCCTCGGGGTCGACCGGTGGTGCTGACCGTGAGCATGTTCATGGTCTTGTCGAGTGTGTTCATGTCCGACCGTTGGCGGAGCGATGAGCTCGTCTAGGCCGCTACAACGATTCGATCATCACCCCGTGCTGCTGGTCGGACTGGCGGCGCTCGTCGGCGCGATCCCCCTGCGTCGGCTCGCTGTGGTGTCGGCGGCGGCGACGGCGACGATCGGCACCGTGCTGCTGCTGTGGAGCCTTCGCAGCGAGGTGCTGTCGGAGAGCAACGGCCTCGAACCGATGATTCTCGGGCTGCAGCCCTTCGCCACCTCCACCACGTCGATCGACGTGGTTCGGATCAGCGTGTGGGCGTCGCTGGTCGCACTCGCGCTGGCCGCGGTCTCGATCGGCGCGTGTCGACGGCGTGTCGCGCCGATCGCGCTCGCGACTCTCCTCACCTCGTCGGCGTGGGTTGGTCGCGTGCGGCGACGATCGTCGATCGCACGTGGGACGACTCGGGTGACCTCGAGCGCGGTCGAGGAGATCAGGGATCTCGTCGACGGCGTCGATGTCGATTTCGCGCTTCCCGCCGCCAGCAACTCGACCGACCGGATGATGCCGTACCAGTTCCACCTCCCCTACACGGAGTTCACCGTGGTTGACGACGCTCTCGTCGGCACCTCGCCGATCGTGTTCGCCCGCGTCGGCACTCGAGGCGACGAACCCGAACTCAGCGATGCGGGAGCGACGCTGGTCTGGCGCGATCCCCGGGGCCGCCACGCCCTCTGGGAACGGTGATCACTTGTTGTTGTCGCGGGCTTCCTTGAGCAGGAAGACCGGCAGGAGCCACGCCGCGATCATCGTGAAGAACCAGACGATGACGGTGGCGAAGATCCATGTGCTCACACCGTCGATCGAGAGGCCGTCGGTCACCAGTGCGGTGACCACGAGCGACAGGAACGTCGTGACGAGTGCGCTGCTGCCCTGCAACGCCGGAGCGTTCTGCACGGCCATCTTCGTGATCAGCGGCTGCAGCACGGCGGTGAGGACCGTGAAGACCACCACGGCGATCACGAATCCCGAGGCGCTCAGGCTCATGTCGGCGAGGATCAGTGACGCGACCCAGAGCCCGAGTGCATTTCCGAGCAGTGAGATGACGATTCGAAGGAGAAGGCGGATCATGAGGTCCTCACAGGGGTAGTCGGATGGCGACGCACATCATGGCGCATCGGCCGCGGCGCGACGATCATTTCCGTTCGGTGCCGTCCCCCGGCGGCCGAGGCTGGCACGACTAGTGTCGGCCCCGATGGAACGCCTCTGCGAACGGCCTGGATGTTCCGATCCCGCATCGGTCGCGTACGGAATGCGGGCCGAGGACCTGGTGTTCTGGCTCGATGGGTATCCCGAGAGCGTCGACGGCGACGTCGGGGTGCTGTGTCGTCGGCACGCCGACTCGATGGTCGTACCGCGTGGCTGGACGCTCGACGATCTCCGCGACCCCGACCTCCATCTCTTTCGACCGCCAGCGCCGATCCCGTCCACCCGCGTCCGACGCGGTCGCCTGCCGCGCCCGACCGTCGTCGGTGAACAGCTCGAACTCGACGACACGGCCGAGTTCTCGATGCCGTTCGTCGGTGCCCCGACACGATCGGTCGAGGACGATCACGTCGGGGAGTCGGGGCCGTGGACGCCGGAGTTCGACGAGGCGGACGACCTGAACGGGTTGTTGAGTGCACGGAGCCCGCTGTTGTCACGTGCGTTCCGGACTGCCGACCGTCCTGACGGATGATCGAGCCGCGCTGAACCATGGAGATCGAACGATCGATCGTGCTCGAGGCCCCCGCGGATGCCGTCTTCGCGTTGGTCGACGACCTGGACCGGTACCCCCAGTGGATGCAACTCGTCCACGATGTCGCTGCCGCCGCTCCGACCGCCGACGACCAGCCGGCCTGGGAAGTCGAGCTGCGGGCCCAGGTCGGCCCGTTCGCCCGTTCGAAGCGACTCCGCATGGTCCGAACCGTGCACGAACCGACATCGGCCGTCGTGTTCGAGCGCAACGAGGTCGACGGGCGCCGGCACTCGCCGTGGGTGCTCCGGTGCGCCATCGTGCCCGACGCCGGTGATGGCGTGCGGTTGACGATGACCCTCGTCTACGGCGGCAACCTCTGGACCGGGGCGGTGCTGCAGCGGGTGCTCGACGATCACGTCGAGCGAGGTGCCGTCGAGCTCTCCGAGCTGCTCGTCGGCCGCAGTCGACCCGTCGAGTGACGCACGCCGACCGAGGTGATCGGTCGGGAGCCGCTGGATTCGTTCAAGTTCACGACCGCGCGAGCCGACAAGGAGGTGTCGACGTCGACGTGTTTTCGGCGTCGTCCACCGTCGGGCAGCTGCCCGTTCGGGAACCGACATGTCCAGTAACCTCCGGCACCGTATGCACCTCCGAGCGGCGATGACGCCAGCCACACCGGGCCGGGCCGCGCCGTCGCGCCGGTCGCTCGCCCGTGTCGTGCGTGTCGTCACCGCCTGCCTGGCCGTGCTGCTCGCACTCGGCGTCGTGCCGACGGGTCTCGACGCACCGGCGACGGCCCAGATGTCCGACGATGCTGCACAGCAGGCTGCTCGCGAGATCCAGGCGGCGCGCGATCGGGCCAATGCAGCGGCGCAGGCGTTCCTGCAAGCCCAGTCCGACCTCGAAGTGTTGCAGGACCAGGCCGCCGCGCTGGAGAACGAGGCGGTTCGACTCCAGGACCGGGTCGACCGGCTCCGCCGCGACGTCGAGGCGGTGGCGATCGCTCGCTTCGCGACGAGCGGATCCAAGGGGATCCCCTTGCTCACGGGACTCCAGGCTCCGAAGGACCAGGTGCAGGCCGACGTGTTCTCCAACGTCGTCACCGACGCCGGATCCAGCACGTTGGACGAATTCGACCTCGCCCAGAAGGAATTGACGGCGAAACAAGGTGAGCTGGAGGACCGCCGCACCCAGGTCGAGGATCAGAAGGCGGTCTTCGTCGAGCTCCAGGACCAGGCGAACGCCGAGGTGAAGCGTCTGCGCGAGATCGAGGAGCAGCGCCTGACCGACGAGGCAGTGTTGCGGGCGTTGGCCGCCCAGCAGGCGGCTGCGTTGTCCAAGCTCGAAGAGGCCCAGCTCCGCAACGCCGAGGCCGCAGCCAAGGCTCAACCGAATCCCGGCGTGCTCGCGGCCCAGGCGGCGGCGGCTGCCGAGGCAGCCGCCGAGGCAGCCGCGGATCCCGACGGGGATCCCGACGCCATGGGCACCGGTGCGAGCGCAGGGTCCGACGTGTCGGCGGGAGCCTACGGCTCACCGGTGCCGACGCTCGCTCCGAACACCGGCGCCTCCGGCGGCACCAGCGGTGGGCGAACGGGCACCGGCGGTGCCGGCAGCGCGCCGATCGGTGTCCTCAACGGCGAGGTGTACGTCGACGCCATCGTGTGTCCGATGCCCGGGTCTGCGTATGGGGACAGCTGGGGCGCGCCCCGATCGGGCGGCCGGCGCCACGAGGGGGTCGACATGCTGGCTCCGATGGGAACGCCGATCTATGCCGTGGTCAGCGGCGCAGTGACGTTCCGCCAGAACCGCCTCGGTGGCAACGCCGTGTCGTTGGCGGGCGACAACGGCAACCGCTACTACTACGCCCACCTCTCGCGGTACGAAGGCGTCAGTCGCCGTGTCAACCAGGGCGATGTGATCGGTTACAACGGCGACACCGGCAACGCGACCGGGGTTCCGCACCTCCATTTCGAGGTGCATCCGGGGGGCGGTCTGGC
This sequence comes from Ilumatobacteraceae bacterium, assembly GCA_963710625.1. Lineage (GTDB taxonomy): Bacteria > Actinomycetota > Acidimicrobiia > Acidimicrobiales > Ilumatobacteraceae > Sva-07. Next base: position 121,740 of record CAVQBG010000003.1, read on the forward strand.
CGTCAACCCCACACCGTCGGTCCGAGCTGCCGGCTGCTGACGCCGGGTCGACGTCGGTCGAGTGCGGATCGGTGGGTGCGGATCTGCGAATCTCGTCACCGATGGAGACCTCCGCGGTGGGCACCGAACTCTCGACGATGCTGTCGCAGCTGCTCGGCGATGCCGAGATCCACGGGCTGCATCGGCTGTCGGGAGGGGCCTCGCGCGAGACGTGGCGATTCGAGGCCGACGGTCGCCCCCTGATCCTGCAGCGTCAGCGCGCCGGCGACGAGCGCGACATGCTCGTCGAGGCCGGTGTCGTCCGCGCCGCCGCACACGGTGGCGCGCCCGTCCCCGAGCTGATCGAGGCTCGCCGTCGCGACGACGGGATGGCGTTCATGGTGCTCGAGGCGATCGACGGCGAGACGATCGCCCGCAAGATCCTGCGCGACGTGGAGTTCGCCACGGCGCGCGTTCGTCTCGTCGGCGATCTCGGTACGGCCCTCGCCCGGATCCACGGGATCGACGCCGGGACGATCCACGGGCTGCACCGGACCGATCAGATCGAGTACTACACCGGCGTGCTCGACCAGTTGAGCCAGCCGCACCCGGTGCTCGAACTGGTGCGCAACTGGTTGCTCGACACCCGACCCGAATCCCGGGGCACCAGCCTCGTCCACGGCGACTTCCGGCTCGGCAACATGATCGTCGGCCCCGACGGGCTGCGCGCCGTGATCGACTGGGAGTTGGCCCACCTGGGCGACCCGATGGAGGATCTCGGCTGGCTCTGCGTGAAGGCCTGGCGTTTCGGTGGTGAGCCGCCGGTCGCGGGGCTCGGCGAGTACGACGAGCTCTTCGCCGCGTACGAGGCCGCAGGCGGTGGTGCGGTCGACCCTGTCGTCGTGCACTGGTGGGAGGTCCTCGGGACGTGGAAGTGGGCGATCATGTGCATCGTGCAGGCGAGTGTTCACCTCACCGGGGCGGCACGCAGCCACGAACTGGCTGCGATCGGCCGGCGGGTCTGCGAGAACGAGCACGACCTGCTGCTGGCATTGGAAGGGCGGTGGTGAGATGACCGCTCCCCACGATGCACCCACGGCGATCGAGCTGCTCGAGTCGGTTCGGGAGTGGCTCGACCGCGAGGTGATCCCGGCGACCGATGGCCGGCTGCGGTTCCACGCTCGCGTGGCCTCCAACGTGCTCGGCATGGTCGAGCGCGAGATCGAGCTGGGCCCGGCACAGGAGGCGGCGCACCGCGACCGCCTGGCGCAGCTCGGGGTCGCCGACGACGCAGAGCTGGCCGCGGCGATCCGCAGCCGGGCCTTCGACGATCGAGCCGGGGAGCTGCGGGAACTCCTCGCCGAAGCGGTGCGGGACAAGCTCGCCGTCGCCAATCCCCGCTACCGGTGAGTGTTACGCCAGGGGTCAGACCCCTGGCGTAACACTCCGGCCGATGTTCAGCGGCGGCGGGTGGAGAGGACGACCGGCTGGCCGGCGGCGAGCTGGCCGCAGGCGGCGTCGATGTCGGTGCCACGATTGCGGCGAACGGTGGCGTTGGCGCCGAACGACTCGAGCAGGTCGCGGAACTCGTTGACTCGCGCCAGCGGCGTCCCGGTCGTCGGATACCCCGGTGTGGGGTTGAGTGGGATCAGGTTGACGTGGCCGTGCGGGCTGAGGCGGCGACAGAGGGCAGCGAGCTCGCGAGCGTCGCTGTCGCGGTCGTTGACGCCGTCGATCATCGCCCACTCGAAACTCACGCGCCGATGCTTCACCTGCAGGTAGTCGTCGCACGCAGCCATGAGATCCTCGATCGGATACCGCTTGTTGATCGGCACCAACTCGTCGCGCAAGGTGTCGTTCGCAGCGTGGAGCGAGACCGCCAGGTTGACCGGGAGTGGCCGGTCGCGAAGCGCTCGGATCCCCGGGATGATCCCGACGGTGGAGATCGTGATGTGCCGTGCCGAGAGCCCGAGGTCGCCGTGGAAACGCTCGGTCGCCGCCCACACCGCATCGAGGTTCGCCATCGGTTCACCCATCCCCATGAAGACGATGTTGCTGACGCGGCGTTCGAGCTGCTTCGCCCGTTGCGAGGCACGTACCACCTGCTCGACGATCTCGCCGACGGTGAGGTGACGGGTGAAGCCCGCCTGCCCGGTGGCGCAGAAGCCACACCCCATCGCGCAGCCGGCCTGGCTGCTGACACACACGGTCGCCCGGTCGGAGTACAGCATCAGGACGGTCTCGACGCGGCTGCCGCCGTCGAGCTCCCACAGGAACTTGATCGTGTCGCCCCGATCGCTCACCGACTCGGTGACCGGGACGAGCGCCAGGGGCAGCTCGGCGTCGAGCCGAACGCGCAACGCCTTCGGCAGGTTGGTGATGTCGGCCGGGTCGGCGAGCTGCGTGTACAGGCCGTCCCAGAGTTGGTCGAGGCGATATCGCGGCTCGCCGTCCAGGACGGTCGCCAACCGATCGCGGGTCAGGTCGTAACGGGTACTCACACTGCGCCGATCCCAGTCAGCCCGCTCGCGAGCGCGACGTAGTCGTCGATCCGGGCCCGGACAACGTCGAGGCTTGCGGTCCAGAACGCCTCGTCGGTGACGTCGAGGTCGAATGCGGCGCCGAGTTCCTCGGCGGTGTCCATGCCCGCTCGGGAGAGCAGGCCGTCGTAGCCGGCTCGGAAGTGTTCCGGGTCGTCCCGGTAGCGGGCGTACAGGCCGAGCCCGAACAGCAGCCCGTAGGTGTACGGCCAGTTGTAGAAGTTCGAGCCGTAGTAGTGCGGTTTGAGCAGCCACATGTAGGGGTGTGCGGTGCCTTGGTCGAGACCGTCGCCGTAGGCGGCGGCCTGTGCCTCGGTCATCATCACGCAGAGTTCGGCAGCGCTCAGCGTGCCTCGCTGACGACGGGCGAACACCTCGCTCTCGAACAGGAAGCGCGAGCGGATGTCGGTGATCACCTGGTTGGTACCAACGAGGTCGACGTCGAGCTGGGCGAGCCGTTCGATCCCGGACATGCGAGCCAGACCCGCTTCGACGACGAGTGTCTCGCAGAAGATGCTCGCGGTTTCGGCGAGCGCCATCGGGAGTTGGCGCTGCAACGCCGTGCGGTCGACGAGGGTGGTGTTGTGGTAGGCGTGGCCGAGTTCGTGGGCGGTCGTCTGCATGGAGTCGGCGGAGCCGGACCAGTTGAGGAGCACCAGCGACCGACCGTCGACGAACGGGGCGCAGAACGCTCCGCCCCTCTTGCCGGGACGTGGCGCCGCGTCGATCCAGCGGCCCTGGAGCGCACGGTCGACGAGACCCCCGAGCTGGTCGCTGTAGCCAGCGAAGGCGGAGCGGACCACGTCGATGCCGTCGTCCCACGACACCTCGTCACCGGCGAAGGGCAGTGGTGCCACGAGGTCCCACCACGGGAGTCCAGCGCCGGTTTCGTGGCCGTGGAGCGTCGCCTTGGTGTGCATCCAGCGGCGCAGATCAGGCAGCGTCGCGGTGACCGCCGACTGCATCGCGTCGAACGTCGGTCGGCTCACGCTGTTGGCGAACAGCGACGCATCGAGCGGCGACGGCCAGCGGCGACGGCGATTCAGCACGTTCGCCTCGCCCTTGATGGCGTTCATGGCCGCGGCGACCGACACCTCGATCGTCGGCCAGGCGCGCATCTCGGCGTCGTACGCAGCGCGCCGCACGTCCGGGTCGCCGTCGGTGGCCAGTCCCCGCACCGCGGGCATCGGGAGTTGCGAGTCGCCGTCGGGTAGCTCGACCACCGCTGTCAACTGCGATGTGACGTCGTTGTGGAGGCGGCCCCATGCGCTCGATCCGGTCACCGACAGCTCAGCGGCGAGGTGCTCCTCGGCCTCGGTCATCTGGTGGGTGGCCCTCGAGGCCAGTCGCAGCAGCGGCCCGCGGTGTTCGGCCACCTCCGTGCTGAGCGCGGCGAGTGCGTCGACGCCGAGCGCGGCAACCCAGTCGGCGAGACGAGCGGTGAGCGGCCGGATGGTCGCGTCGATGCGGCGGGTCTCCCCGAGCGCGGATTGCGCGGCGTCGTCCCGCGAGTCGGTGGCGACCGTGGTGTATGCATAGATCCGCAGGACGGCGAGCGCCTCGCTCACCCGGTTGAGTTCGGCGATCGCCCGGTCGGCGGCGTCGCCGTCGGCGTCGACCGGCGGGCCGGGAGCGACGGCGCGTATCCCGAGTTCGTCGAAGAGAGCGACGAGCCGATCGGCGTCGGCCCCGATGCGCTCCATCGCGTCACCGAACGACCGTGAGTCGACCGAGGCGTGGACGTCGGCGACGCTCCAGCGAGGGAGACCGTCGGTGTCACCAGCGTCGTCGACACGGTCGGCGATCGTCGTCATCGGACCGCTCCGTTCCGTTCCGTGAGCTGATCGGCGCGCGGTGTGGCGACATCGTCGGGCGCCGGAGCGACCTCGGTCAGGAAGGCCGCGTTGGTGGAGTGCACGTGGAAGCCGAGCTTCTCGTACAGACGAACCGCCGGGAGGTTGTCGGCGTCGACGTAGAGCATGGCGGTGCCGATGTCGCGGCCTGCGAGATGATCGAGACCGGCGAGCGTGAGCTCCCGACCGAGCCCGCGCCCGTGGAAGTCCGGATCGACGGCGATGACGTAGATCTCCCCGAGCCGGTCGTCGGTCGGCGCCGCCGACTCGTGCACCTTGGTCCAGCAGAAGCCGGCCATCCGTCCGTCGAGATCGAGGATCCTGAATCCAGCCGGATCGAACCAGTCCTCCTGCTGGCGCTGGCAGAACGTGTCGATCGTCCAGCCGCCCTGCTCACCGTGCTCGGCGAACGCCCGGTTGTTGACGAGCAGCCAGGCCTCGTCGTCGGCGCCGGGGACGAAGGCTCGCGTCGTGATGTGAACCTCGAGCCCGGTGGGCAGCGACCGCCGCATCTGGTGGAGACGCCGGCCTGGCACCATGCCGGCGTCGGCGGCGAGCGTCCGGTGCGCCGACGTCGGTTCGAACACCCACCAGTTGACGCGGCCTCCGCCGTCGGAGGCCACGACGTCGATCGCCGCGTCGATCAGCTCGGGGCCGATCGTGGCCATCTCGTATCGGTGGTGCGGATGGATCACGAGCTCGAACGCATAGGCGTCGTTGCCTCGCGAAATCTGTGCGTAGGCGACCGGATGGTGGTGTCCGGGTTCGGAGGCCAGGAACCCCGTGAACCCGTCGAGGCCACCGTTGACGAGGTCGAGGTAGAGGTGGTCGGACAGCGGGCGCCGTCCGTCCGCGCGAGCGGCTGCATCGAGGAGTTCGGTGACGTTGGCGATGTCGTCGGGGCCCATCTGGCGCTTGATCTCGAGACATCGCATGGGTCGAGAGTACCGGTGGAGTCATTGCCCCCGGAGCACGCGGGTGTATAGTTTCAATCAACCAGGTTCCCGCCACCTGGTTTGCTGCGACGGTTGGGATCCGCCTCCCGACCTCGCACTGTGCGACGGCCCCTTTCGAGGGGCCGTCGCCGCGTTTTCGGGTCGTGAGCTGGGAGATTCTGGGCTACTCGGCGACGCGCAGGGCGCGAACGAGGCTGCGTTCGGCGTTGCGCAGCTGCCGTTCGGCTTCGTGGATCGCTGTGACCAGGTCGTCACGCTCCGTGCCGATCCACGGTTCGGCGAGCCCTCCCACCCGGCTGCGGTACTGCGCGACGTTGTCGGCGATGGCCGCCAGCTCCGCGGCGGTCGACTCGACGGATCCCGGCATGGCGCAAAACCCTACCGGGAGGCTGCCGACGGCTCCCTCTACACTGCCCACGGTGATTCCCGTCCGAGATGACCTGCGCGCCCTGGACGGGTACCACTCCGCCCAGGTCGACGTGCGGGTCCGCTTGAACACCAACGAGTCGCCGGAGCCACCCCCGGGCGCGTTCCGCGATGCCGTCGCGGCCGAGGTGTCACGGATCGACTGGCACCGGTATCCGGACCGTGCGGCCACCGAGCTGCGCGCCGCGATCGCCGAATTGCACGCCGTCGATCCGGCCCAGGTGTTCGTCGCCAACGGCTCCAACGAGGTGCTCCAGACCGTCCTGCTCGCCTACGCCGGCCCGGGTCGCACTGTCGCCACGTTCGAACCCACGTACCAGATGCACGCCCAGATCGCTCGCGTCACCGGCGCGACCGTCGTCGAAGGCGAGCGGGCGGCCGACTTCACCCTCGATCCCGCCGAGGTCGAGCGCGTGATCACCGAGTGCTCCCCGCACGTGGTGTTCCTGACCTCGCCCAACAACCCGACCGGGCTGGTCGAGCCGGCCGAGCGGGTCGTCCAGTTGCTCGACCTGGCGCCCGGCCTCGTCGTGGTCGACGAGGCGTACGCACAGTTCGCCGACTGGTCGGCACTCGACCTCGTCGCCGAGGACCGTCCGCTGGTGGTCACCCGCACGTTCTCCAAGACGTGGTCGATGGCGGGTGCGCGCCTCGGGTACCTGATCGGGCCGACGTGGTTGGTCGCCGAGCTCGACAAGGTGGTGCTGCCGTACCACCTCGACGCGGTGAAGCAGATCGCGGGCCGCTTGGCACTGCGGTTCTCCGACGACATGAACGACCGCGTCGAGCACATCGTTGCCGAGCGCGAGCGCATCGTCGCTGCGCTGGCCGACCTGCCGGTCGACGTGTTCCCGAGCGGCGCCAACTTCGTGCTGTTCCGGGTCCGGCCCGGTGGGCTCGGCGGCCGGGCGGTGTGGCAGGGGCTCGTCGATCGCAGCGTCCTGATCCGCGACTGCTCGAGTTGGCCGCGCCTCGACGACTGTCTGCGCGTCACCATCGGAACCCCCGAGGAGAACGACGCATTCCTGGAGGCGCTGTCCGGCGTGCTCGCCCTCCAAGCCGCCCCCACGCCCGATGGAGCCATGACATGACCCGCACTGCCGAGTGCCGCCGCGCCACGAAGGAGACCTCGATCGAGGTCGTCATCGACCTCGACGGCACCGGATCGACCGACATCTCGACCGGCATCCCGTTCTACGACCACATGCTCGACCAGCTCGGCCGCCACGGGGGCTTCGACTTGCGCGTGCACGCCGTCGGCGACCTCCACATCGACACGCATCACACCGTCGAGGACGTGGCGATCGCCGTCGGCGAGGCCTTCGCCGAGGCGCTCGGCGACAAGGCCGGGGTCCGCCGGTTCGCGAGCGGTCGCTACCCGCTCGACGAGGCGCTGGTCGACGTGGCGCTCGATCTGTCGGGTCGTCCGTGGGTCGAGTGGCACGTGCCGATGCCCGAGAGCCTTCCCCTCGGTGACCCGGCGTTCGATCCGCAGTTGGCGGAGCATGCGGTGGCGTCGTTCGCCACCGCGGCGAACATCACCCTGCACGTCGAGCTCGTCCGCGGCCGCAACGTGCACCACATCATCGAAGCGACGTTCAAGGGGCTCGCCCGCACTTTGCGTGATGCCGTTCGCGTCGATGACGCCGGTGGGGTGCCGTCGACGAAGGGCGTGTTGTGAGGGGTGTCCGGTGAGCCGACCGCTGATCGCGGTGCTCGACTACGGCATCGGCAACCTCCACTCGGCCCAGAAGGCGCTGGAGCACGAGGGAGCCGACGCGCGCCTGACGGCGGATCCGGCGTTGATCGCCGAGGCCGATGGCGTCGTGCTGCCCGGCGTCGGTGCGTTCGGGGCGTGCATGGACGCACTCCGCTGGGCGGGCCTCGACGGGCCGGCACGAGCTGCGGCGGGTTCCGGGCGACCGTTCCTCGGCATCTGTGTGGGGATGCAGATGCTGTTCACCCAGTCCGAGGAGAACCCGGACGCAGCCGGGCTCGATCTGATCCCGGGCACGGTGACCTGGATACCGGCGGGCCCGAAGATCCCGCAGATGCAGTGGAACCGACTCGATCTGATCAGCGGCGGCGACCCGATGCTCGCCGGGCTCGGTGACGACGCGTACGTCTACTTCGTGCACTCGCTGCACGGTGTGCCCGACGACCCGGCGGTGGTGGCGGCCACGGTCGAGTACGGCACCACCATCAACGCGGCGTTCCGGCGCGACAACGTGTTCGCCGTCCAGTTCCACCCGGAGAAGTCCAGTCGGCCGGGCCTTCGCCTGCTGCGCAACTTCGTCGAGGTGTGCGGAGCGCGAGCGTGATCGACCTCTATCCGGCGATCGATCTGCTCGGCGGACGCGTCGTGCGGCTGCGCCAGGGCGACTATGCCGACGAGACGGTGTACGGCGACGATCCGGTGCGTGTGGCTCGCGAGTTCGCAGCTGCCGGTGCGCCCTGGATCCATGTGGTCGATCTCGATGCCGCTCGCTCCGGCGACCCCGTCAACCGGCCCGTCGTGGCCGCGATCGCTGCTGCGGTCGCCGGGGCCGCCCACGTGCAGACCGGCGGTGGCGTGCGATCGGTCGACGACGCGCGCGAGCTCTTCGACGCGGGTGTCGCCCGCGTCGTCATGGGTTCGGCCGCCGTGCGCGAGCCGTCGCTCGTGGCCGCGGCATCCGAGATCGTCCCGGTCGCGGTCGGCCTCGATCACCGCGACGGCGAAATCGCGGTGCACGGGTGGACCGAGGGGAGCGGGCTGCTGCTCGATCAGGCGTTCGGGAGGTTCCCGACGGCTGAGGTGTTCGTGATCACCGACATCGGGCGTGACGGGATGCTCGTCGGGCCCGACGTCGACGGGCTCACCGAAGCGGCCGAGCTCGCCGGGGCGCCGGTGATCGCCAGCGGGGGAGTGTCGAGCCTGGCCGACGTGGTCGCGCTGTCGGCGATCCCGAACCTGGGCGGGATCATCACCGGCAAAGCCGTGTACGAGGCGCGCTTCACGGTCGTCGAGGCGCTCGAGGCGCTTGCCGCCGCCGGCTCGGCGTCGCAACGGGACTCGACGTCATGAGGGTTGCTCGCGTGATCCCGTGCCTCGACGTCGACGCCGGGCGCGTCGTGAAGGGAACCAACTTCGTCGATCTCGTCGACGCCGGCGACCCGGTGGAGCTCGCCGCCCGCTACGACCTCGAGGGTGCTGACGAGTTGGTGTTCCTCGACATCACCGCGTCGAGCGACAACCGGGAGACCACCGTCGAGATGGTGCGACGGGTGGCCGACGAGGTCTACATCCCGTTCACCGTCGGCGGTGGGATCCGCACCCTGGAGGATGCCCGGCGGATGCTGCGTGCCGGTGCCGACAAGGTCAGCGTCAACACGGCCGCGGTCGAGCGGCCCGAGCTGATCACCGAGATCGCCTCCGAGTTCGGCGTGCAGTGCGTCGTGTGCGCGATCGACGCGAAGCGCCGAGTCGACGACACGTCGGGCTGGGACGTCGCCAGGGGTTGGGAGGTGTACCTCCACGGAGGTCGTACGCCGACGGGGATCGATGCGGTCGACTGGGCGCAGGAGGCCGGGCGGCGTGGGGCGGGCGAGATCCTGCTGACGTCGATGGATCGCGACGGCACCCGGCAGGGCTTCGATCTCGAGTTGATCGAGGCGATCGTCGATGCGGTGACGGTGCCCGTGATCGCCAGCGGCGGCGTCGGCACGATCGGCCACTTGGTCGACGGCGTGGCGATCGGGCGCGCCGACGCCGTGCTCGCGGCGTCGATCTTCCACTTCCGCGAGCACACCGTCGCCGAGGCGAAGGCCGAGATGGCCGCCGCCGGCATCACCGTCCGCCCCACCTGATCGCAACGGGGGGGAGGGGCTGACCCCTGCTGCAATCGCCGTGGTCGCGTAGGTTCTGCCTCATGAGTTCTCCGCATGTCACCACCGAGCGGCGCGATGGCGTCCTGATCGTCCACCTCGACGACGGCAAGGCCAATGCGTTGTCGTTCGACGTGATCGCCGCGCTGCAGGACGCGATCGACGAGGCCGAAGCAGACGATGGCGTCGGAGCGCTGGTGATCCACGGCCGTCCGGGTCGGTTCTCGGCCGGGTTCGACCTCGGTGTGATGTTCGGCGACGACATGGCGGCGATCATCGGTCTGGTCGCCGACGGCGGAGCGCTGGTCCACCGGTTGTACGGGTCGTCGGTGCCGGTGGTCGCGGCCTGTACCGGCCATGCGCTCGCGGCGGGGGCGCTCGTGCTGCTCGGTTGCGACGTGCGCGTGGGTGCCGACATCGACGCGAAGGTCGGCCTCAACGAGGTGGCGATCAAGATGGTGCTCCCCGACTGGGCGTTCACGATCGCCGAGGACCGCCTGAGCAAGCGCCACACCCAGCGGGCGTTGGCGACCGCACGCATCACCACCCCGGGTGGTGCTGTCGACGTCGGCTACGTCGACGAGGTCGTCCCCGCCGACGACGTACTCGAACGGGCCGTTGCCGTCGCCGCCGAGCTCGCCTCGACACTCGACCCGTCCGCGTACCAGCGCACGGTCCGCAAGCTCCGCGGCCCGGTCCTCGATCGGATGGCGGCCCAGATCGCCGCCGACCGGGCCGCCGGCACCAGCCCGGTGTGAACCGATTGCAGCAGGGGTCAGACCGCTGCTGCAATCCTGGATAGGGTCGGCCGTATGGCCACCCCCAACGTGAATCCCAAGATGGAATACCGCCGCCTCGGCAACACCGGGCTCGAGGTCAGCGTGTTGTCCTTCGGCAGCTGGGTCACCTTCGACACCCAGCTCGACAACAACCTGGCGCTGGAGTGCATGGCCGCCGCCGGGGAGGCGGGGTGCAACTTCTTCGACAACGCCGAGGCGTACGCAGGCGGCAAGAGCGAGGAGATCATGGGGGCAGCGCTCCGCGAGCTCGACTGGCCACGCTGGTCGTACGTGGTGACCACGAAGGTCTTCTGGGGGCTGCACAAGAACACCCCGAACATGAACAACACGCTCAATCGCAAGTACCTGATGCACGCGATCGACGGTTCGCTCGAGCGGTTCGGACTCGACTTCGTCGACGTCCTCTACTGCCACCGCTCCGACCCGGACACCCCGATCGAGGAGACGGTGTGGGCGATGAGCGACATCATCACCGCGGGCAAGGCGCTCTACTGGGGAACCAGCGAATGGTCGGCCGACGAGATCCGTGCGGCGATCGACATCGCCGAACGTCACCACCTGCACAAGCCGGTCACCGAGCAGAGCCAGTACAACCTGCTCGAGCGCAAGAAGGTCGAGCGTGAGTACGCCCGGATCAACACCGAGTTCAACTACGGCAACACGATCTGGAGTCCGCTCGCGTCGGGGCTGCTCACCGGCAAGTACAAGGACGGCATCCCGGAGGATTCACGGGCGGCGCTGTCGGGCTACGAGTGGCTCGCCGGCCGCCTCACCGACGCCGAAGCGATCGCCCGCGTCGAGAAGCTCCGCCCGATCGCCGATCGCCTCGGGTGCACGATGGCGCAGCTCGCGCTCGCCTGGTGCACGAAGAACCCGCACGTGTCGACGGTGATCACCGGTGCGTCCAAGGTCAGCCAGGTCGAGCAGAACTTCGAGACCGTCGACGTGATCCCCCTCCTCACCGACGAGGTGAAGGAGGAGATGGAAGCCGCCGTCAAGGCCTGATCCACGACACCACACGGTCGGCGACGCGCTGGCCCTGACCGACGAGTGAGTGGTCGGCGCTCTCGACCGTGTGATGCTCGGCGATCGGCCCCCAGCCCGCGACAATCGGGGTCGAGACCGATGGCGGGCTGAACTGGTCGTGCGCGGGCGTCAGCACGAGCGTGCGGACGAGCGGGCCGTCGACGTCGGGCGCCATCGCGAGCGGCGGCGCCACCAGCCCGAGCGCGCTGACGCGGTGGTCATCGAGGCCGAGCGCGATCAGAGCGCCGAACGAGTATCCGAGCGCAACGAGTGGGACCCCCGGAACCTCGGCGGCGAGCGCGTCGAGCGCAGCGATCGCATCGAGTCGCTCGCCCGGCCCTCCGGAGAACTCCGCTCGGAAGTCGAAGCGGAGCGCGGCGACACCGGCGTCGGGGAGGGCGTCGAACAACGCCGTCACCACGTTGTTGAAGCGGTTGCCGCCGTACTGCGGGTGGGGGTGGCACACGATGGCGGCCGAGGACGGGGCGTCGGGCACGGCGATGTCGCCGACGAGTTCGACGCCGTCCGACGCGTCGAAGTGCACCGTGCGGCGGGTGATGGGAAGGGAATCGCTCACGGTCGCCGACGGTACCCTTCCTCCGATGGCCGTGGCCGACGACAAGCTCCCCATCAAGATGCTCAACGACCGCGTGCTCGTGCGCATCTCCGACAAGGCGGGCGAGCGCAAGTCGTCCGGCGGCATCGTGATCCCCGCGACCGCGCAGGTCTCGAAGCGGCTGATCTGGGCGACGGTCGTGGCCCAGGGCCAGAACGTGCGCTCCTGCGAGGTCGGCGACAAGGTGCTCTTCAGCCCGGAGGACCGCTACGAGGTCGAGGTTCAGGGCGAGGACTACGTCATGCTCCGCGAGCGCGAACTCCATGCGGTCGCCGCGGAGCGGATCGAGGCCTCGACCGGGCTGTACCTGTAGGGCGCTCCGACTCCGACCACGGTGCTGCGTCGCCGTTACGGTGGCCCGATGATCAAAGTCAGTGTGATGTACCCGAAGTCCGACGACGCCACGTTCGACATCGAGTACTACAAGACCCAGCACATGGAGATCGTCGACCGGACGATGAAGCCCACGAAGTGGGAGGTCGACTCCGGCATGGACGGCCCGTACATCGCGATCGGTCACCTGTACTTCGATTCGCCCGAGGCCCTGGCAGCGGGCATGGGGGAGGCCGGCGAGGCGATGGCCGACATCGCGAACTTCACGAACACCGAGTCGGCGATCCAGGTCTCCGAAGTCGTCGCCTGACAGGGTTCGGCGCCGGGCGGACCGACGGCTCAGCCCAGCTCGTAGGCGCCGCGCACCGTCACGGTGGCGTTGATGCGATCGCGTGAGCCGGTCGGGCCGTCGAGCCCGAGCCAACCGACCAGTGCATCCTGGTGTGTCGGGCGCAGGCGTGCGCATCCCTTGCTCTGGGGGCTGGTGGGCACGTTGTTCGCCCCGTGAATGGCTTGGCCGCGGTCGAAGTACAGCGGCTTGTACATGTTGCCGTTCAGCGGGTTGTCGATGTCGACGGGGTACGTGCTCGAGTTGTGCCAGCCGCCGTTGTTCAGCGCCGGGTTGAACCTGAACGCCCGGGTCCGTTCCTGGAGGCGGGTCTCGTAGCCGGCCTCGCCTGTCGACGTCGGGAACACGTGCACGAGGCGGTCGAACCCCTCCCCGGTCAGCATCACCTGGCAGGTGCGGTCGATGAAGATCCACCGGCCGTCCGTGGCGACGTTCGGCGGGATCGGAAGTGTGGCGGTGGCGAGCAGGAACTGCTCCTCGACGCTGCCGGGCTCCATGTCGGAGCGGTTCACCGGCAGCCCGAGGGCGAGTCGGGCCGCACACAGCCCTCGACGGGTGACCGGCCCGGACTCACCGTCGACCGGCATCTCGGGGAAGCCGTAGGGGGTCAGCAACTCGTTGAGCTTCGCCTGCTGGTCGGCGACCGCGAGGAAGGTCTCCGCCGCCACGACCGCGGCGTTGCGCTCGAGGCGCTGCTCGCCCGTGATGTCGTCGAGGCCGTTGTCGATGCACACGTCGAGGAGTTGGTCGGGCACGACCAGGTCGTCGGCGAGTGCGTTCTCGGCCTGGATGGCCGCGATCGTGACGATCTCGTCGGCCCGATCCGTGGCGATGCCGCCGAGCGAGTCACCCGGTCGGACCTGCACCACGCACGCCGGGTCGTACACGGCGAGCGGGGGTTCGGTGGTCGTGGTGGTTGTGCTCGGCTCGGTGGTCGTCGCTTCGGGCGCCGGAGCGATCGTCGTGGGGGCGTTGGTCGTGGAGGTGATGGTCGTAGAGGTGATGGTCGTAGAGGTGACGGTCGATCCGGGTTCCGACGAGTCGTCCGCCGACGATGCAGCCTCGTCGCGGGCATCCTGCGGGCCGGTGGCGATCACCTCGGTGCAGGCGCCGACGAACAACGACGCGCCGACGAACGAGGCGATCCGCAGAACCCGCACGGCGCAACGGTACCCACCCCGACCGTCGCCGTGCCGTCACGAGCTCGAAGTCGGCGGGGCCTTCGATGTCTGCGGGCGCCGTGGGGTGACGCCCGTAGGCTGAACCGATGCCCGAAGGGACCACGATCATCCCCACCGACGAGCAGCTCGCCGGTGTGAAGTACGACAGCAACGGACTCGTCGCCGCGATCGCGCAGGACGTCGACAACAACGACGTGTTGATGCTGGCGTGGATGAACGAGGAGTCGCTGAAGATGACGCTCGCCGAGGGCCGAATGGTCTACTGGTCGCGCAGCCGCCAGGAGCTGTGGCGCAAGGGCGACACGAGCGGCGACCGTCAGTTCGTGCGCGAGGCGTACTACGACTGCGACGCCGACGCGCTGTTGTTCAAGGTCGAGCAGGAGGGCGCCGGCGCCTGTCACACCGGAGCTCGTTCCTGCTTCTTCCGGGCGTTCGGCTGATGCGGTTCCGTCCCTCGCGCGAGGAGTTCCACGCATTCGCTGCAGACCACACCTTCGTGCCGGTGTGGACCGAGCTGCTCGCCGACCTCGAGACGCCGGTGGCCGCGTACGTGAAGCTCGTGGGCGACGGTCCGGGATTCCTCCTCGAATCGGTGGAGGGCGCCGAACGGTGGGCGCGTTTCTCCTTCGTGGGCCGGAACCCGTCGGCCACGCTCGTCCTGCGCGACGGTGCGGTCGAACTCGACGGGCCGCTGCCGGACGGCATTCCGACCGACCGGGGGATGCTCGCAGCGCTCGAGAAGCTCCTCGACTGCTCCAGCAGCCCCACGTTCTCCGACCTGCCGCCACTGCACGGCGGCATCATGGGCTTTCTCGGCTACGACGTGATCCGTGAGGTCGAACACCTCCCGAACACGCCGACCGACGATCGTGGGTATCCCGACGCCGTGATGTCGGTGATCGGATCGCTCGCTGCGTTCGACCACTGGCGCCAACGGGTCTACCTGATCGAGAGCGTCCCGACGCTCGGGCTCGACGCGGCCGAACTCGACCGTGCCTACGACGCCGCGGTCGAGCGGGTGATCCAGGCGGTCGCCGATCTCGCGGCACCGTTGCCGTACACGCCGATCGAGCCGCCGTCGGCCGACGACGAGTTGCCGGAATTGCACTCGTCGATGCCGGGCGGGTTGTACCAGCGCGCGGTCGAGGTCGCCAAGGACCACGTGGTGGCGGGAGACATCTTCCAGGTGGTGCTCGCCCAGCGCTATGACCTCGAACTCGACGCCGATCCGTTCGACGTGTACCGGGTGCTCCGTCAGGTGAATCCGTCGCCATACATGTACTTCGTTCGGCACCCCGAGCTGACGATCGTCGGCTCCTCGCCGGAACCGATGGTGCAACTGCTCGGGCGTATGGTCGTGTCTCGTCCGATCGCCGGCACCCGGCGACGGGGTCGCACCGACGAACACGACCGGCTGATGGCGGCCGAGTTGAGCGAGCACCCGAAGGAGCGGGCCGAGCACGTGATGCTCGTCGACCTGGCCCGCAACGACGTCGGTCGTGTCGCCGACTTCGGAACGGTGCACGTCGACGAGTTGATGACCCTGGAGCGCTACAGCCACGTGATGCACCTCACTTCGCAGGTGTCGGGCCAGCTCCGCGAAGGTCTCGGGCCGATCGACGTCCTCCGCGCGACGCTGCCGGCCGGCACGGTGTCCGGAGCGCCGAAGGTGCGAGCGATGGAGATCATCGACGACCTCGAGCCGGTCAAGCGAGGTCCCTATGCCGGCGTGGTCGGCTATGTCGACTGGTCGGGCAACCTCGACACGGCGATCGCGATCCGGACGATGTTCGTCACCGGCGACGGACGCACGGCAAGCCTGCAGGCGGGCGCCGGCATCGTCGCCGACTCGGTTCCCGACGACGAGGACCTCGAGTGTCGGAACAAGGCCGCGGCACTGCTCGCGGCGATCCCGGCCGCTCGTCGCATGACCGCCGCTCGCCGCGACGCCGGCACGCCTGCCTGAGGGGGCCGGAGCGGTCGGAGCCGGAGGGCGGCTAGAAGATCAGGCCGAGCAGGAACAGCACGCTCATGCCGGCGAAGCCGATCGTGATCGCGGTCGCCAGGAGGATCAGCAGCGGAAAGCTGGTGATCGACTTGAGCGCGACCGACAAGGCGACGAACTGTCCTGCCCGAGCGCCCACCGAGTCGCTCATCGCGAAGAACTGCCGCGACATCACGACCGCGCTCTGGTCCTGGACGCCGTCGCTGGACTCGACCGTCTCGATGACCACGCGCTCGGACACCGGGTCGTTCGAGATGAGCGCCTGGATCTCGTTGACGAGCGCCACGCTCATGGTCGTGATCGCCCAGAGCCGGAACATCGCCAGCAGCACGGCGCCGATCGCCACCACGGCGCCCACGCCGCCGAGCAGGATCCACGCGGTCCGGACGCCACCATCGAGTGCCGCGAGACCGAGGGCGAACCCCCCGAGACAGATCAGCACGACGATCGCAAGGGTCCCCACGGCGAGCCGGGTGCCCCGGTGGACGAGCGTGAGGAAGCTGTCGACGGCGCGCTGGGCGAGATCTCGTTGCTGCGACATGACGTTGGAAGTGTGCCACGGCAGACTGCAGACGTGACTCCCGAACGTTCCGTCCTCACCGCCGCCATCGACGCCGCCATCGATGACGCCGCCCGCGACCACGTGATCGTCGAAGGCCCCGACGCCGCGACGTACCTCCACTCACAGGTCGCGCAGGACCTTCGCGACCTCGCGGTCGGGCAGACGTGCTGGACCCTCGTGCTGGAGCCGACCGGGAAGGTCGAGAGCCTCGCACGTGTCACGCGCACCGCCGACGAGCGTTTCGACCTCGACACCGACGCCGGGTACGGCGAGGCGCTGGCGGCGCGCCTGGCCCGATTCAAGATTCGCGTCCGGGCCGAGATCGCCGTGGTGCCCGCCGAGGCTGCGGCGCCGTCAGCGGAGCACGAGACCGCACGGGTCGGGGCCGGCTGGCCGCGGATGGGATTCGAGATCGTCCCCGGTGAGACGATCCCGGCGGTCATCGGTGTCGTGCCGGTCGCCGTGAGCCTCACGAAGGGGTGCTACCCCGGCCAGGAGTTGGTGGAGCGCATGGACAGTCGCGGCGTCGATGCACCCCGATCGTTGCGGATCGTCGAGGTGCCCGTCGGCTCGGTGATCGGCGATTATGTCGTCGACATCGACGGCGCCGAGGCGGGCACGATCACGAGCGTGGCCCCGTCCGGGACGACGGCGTTGGCGCTGGTCAAGCGCGGATGTGACCTCGGCCGGCTCCCAGCCCACGTGTCCTGAGGGCCGATGCCCGCCGTCAAGCGGCCGGAGTGGGGGAGAGGCTGCGGCGGATCGCCTCGACCTCGGGGTGCTGGCGGATTCCGATCAGCTCCGGTGACCCGTCGATGATCGACGCGAGCCCGGTCGGCGAGGTCCCGGCCTCGGCTGCGGTGCGGAGCCATCCGATGGCCGTCTGCTGGTCTCCGAGCGCACCGGCGGCCCGGGCGACGGTCGCTGCAGCGAGCGTGTGGGGATGACGGGCGTAGCCCTCGGCGGCGTAGTGCGCCGCGTCCTCGAACCGTCCGACGCGCATCAGCTGGTTGGCGAGCACATACTCGTTCCATGGGTCGCCGTAGGGGAACGGGTCGGGCAGGATCGCGATCAGTTCGGCCACGTCGGGAGTCGACAGCGTGACCGGCGGCGGTGGCTCCTCGGGGCGGTGGTGGCTGAGCGCGTTCACGAGCAGCCGGCGAGCCTTCTGCGGTTTGCCCTTCTGGAGTGCGTCGTGGGCGTCGTGCCACGGTGAGGTGGGCTCCTTCGACGATCCGAGCATCTGCAGCTGGGTGACCAGGATGAAGCCCACCACCAGGATGAAGCCGCGGTAGCGCTCGTTGGTGAACGCCACCACGGAGAAGGCCAACGTCAGCCCGAGCGAGACGAACAGCATGATGCGTTGCGCCCGGCCCGGCAGGAGGCGATCGAGCGCGGTGGTGACGATGTTGCCGCCGTCGAGAGGAAGGATCGGCACGAGGTTGAACAGCCCGATCACGGGTCCGGCCCAGAAGATCGCCCACGTCGCCGGGTTGCCGTCGAGTGACGCCGGGTCAGTGACGTCCGCTCCCATCGCCAGCAGAACGGCCACGGAAGTGACGATCTGGATCCCGGGGCCGGCGAAGGAGATGCCGATCGATTCGAGCCTCGAGATCGGCCGGGTCGGCACGTAGGAGGCGTAGCCGGCCAGGAAGTTGAGCGAAATCTCCGCACGGGCGCCGGCGCTGCGGGCGGCGACGGCGTGGCCGAGTTCGTGCAGCAAGGTGAATGCGGCAAGCGCCCCGGCGAGCCACAGCCCGAATTCGTTGCCGTACAGCAGCACGATGAGCACCATCATCATCGCGAAGCCGGGCCGTACGTGGACGGGGAATCCCAGCAGCCGGAACATTGCTGCTCAGGCTAGGACCGATTCCGACCGCCGTGACGGCACGTGCCCGCGATCGACACCCGATTGCCTGCCTAGACTCGACCGACGTGCCATACGTCTACGCCTTCGATCACAAGCACCGCCGCCCTCCGATGGAGTACAAGGACCTGCTGGGTGGGAAGGGGGCGAACCTCGCTGAGATGACCAGCGTGTTGAAGCTGCCGGTGCCGCCGGGCTTCACGATCTCCACCGATGCCTGCCGCGACTACATGTACGGCGGCTGGCCGGCCGGCCTCGACGAGGAGATCGCCAAGCACGTCTTCAAGCTCGAGAAGGCGATGGGGCGCAAGCTCGGCGACCCGTTCGATCCGCTGCTCGTCAGCGTGCGCTCGGGCGCCAAGTTCTCGATGCCCGGCATGATGGACACCGTCCTCAACCTCGGCCTCAACGACCAGAGCGTCGAGGGCCTCGCGCGTTCGACCGACGACGAGCGCTTCGCCTACGACTCGTACCGCCGTTTCATCGCCATGTACGGCCGCATCGTGCTCGGTGTCGACGGTGAGCCGTTCGAACATGCGCTCGAGGCGGCGAAGGAGAAGGCCGGCACCAAGCTGGACAATCTGATCCCCGCCGACGCACTCAAGGAGCTGTGCGAGGACTACAAGGCGATCGTCGAACGCGAGACCGGTGCCCCGTTCCCGCAGAAGCCGCGTGAACAGCTGAACGGGGCCGTCGAAGCGGTGTTCAAGAGCTGGAACGGTGCCCGGGCGATCGCGTACCGCGTCCGCGAGAAGATCGATCACGACCTGGGCACCGCGGTCAACGTGCAGACCATGGTGTTCGGCAACCGCGACGACAACTCCGGTACGGGCGTGGGCTTCACCCGCAATGCTGCGACCGGCGAGAACAAGCCGTACGGCGACTTCCTGGTGAACGCCCAGGGCGAGGACGTGGTGGCGGGCATCCGCAACACCGAGGACCTCGACCACATGAAGAAGCACTTCCCGGTGATCCACGCTGACCTGCTCGACATCTTCAAGCGGCTCGAAGCGCACTACACCGACATGTGCGACACCGAGTTCACCATCGAGCAGGGCAAGCTCTGGATGCTGCAGACCCGCATCGGCAAGCGCACCGGCGCAGCGGCGCTGAAGATGGCCGTCGACATGACCAAGGGCACCGGCAAGGGCTCGCACCGCTGGAAGATCACCCGCGAGGAGGCCATCACCCGCGTGTCGGCCGACCACCTCGACGCCGTGCTGCACCCCCACTTCGCTGGCAAGGGACTCATGCTGGCCAAGGGGCTCGGTGCCTCGCCGGGAGCCGCGGTCGGTGCCGTCTACTTCACCGCCGATGACGCCGCCGCCGCCAAGGAGCGCGGTGAGGGCGTGATCCTCGTCCGGAGCGAGACGAGTCCCGATGACATCCACGGCATGATGGCCTCGAAGGGCATCCTGACGTCGCGCGGCGGGCTCGTCAGCCACGCAGCCGTCGTTGCTCGCGGGTGGGGAACCCCTGCGATCGTCGGTGCCGAGGAGGTCAGGATCCAGGGCAAGCAGTTCTCCGTCGGCGACATCGTGGTCAACGAGGGAGACGTCATCTCGATCGACGGGACCACCGGCGAGGTCGTCCTCGGGGCGATGGAGCTGCGCATGGCCGAACCGCCCCCCGAGTTCGAGACCGTCCTCAAGTGGGCCGACGCGGTCCGCAAGGGCAAGCTCGGCGTCCGCGCGAACGCCGACACCGGGGACGACGCCGCGAACGCCCGCCAGCTCGGCGCTGAGGGCATCGGCCTGTGCCGCACCGAGCACATGTTCCTCGCCCCCGACCGGCTCCCGGTCGTGCGCGAGATGATCCTCGCGTCGACGCCGGCGCAGGAGGAGGCGGCACTGGAGAAGTTGCGCGCCGTCCAGGAGGCCGACTTCATGGAGATCCTCGACGCGATGGACGGGCTGCCGGTCACCATCCGCTTGCTCGACCCGCCACTGCACGAGTTCCTGCCATCGGTGGAGGAGTTGCAGATCAAGAAGGCCACGAAGGGGCTGACCAAGAAGGAAGAGCAGATGCTCGAGGCCGCCGAGAAGTGGGCCGAGCACAACCCTATGATCGGCACCCGGGGCGTGCGTCTCGGCGTGATCAAGCCAGGCCTGTACGCAATGCAGGCTCGTGCACTCCTGTCGGCGGCCGCCAAACTACGCGAGATGGGCAAGAAGCCGATCGTGGAGATCATGATCCCACTCACGGTCACGCGCGAGGAGATGGCGCTGGCTCGCAGTTGGGTGCAGGCCGAGATCGACTCGGCGCTCGCCGGCATGAAGAAGAAGCCGACGATCACGATCGGCACGATGATCGAGACGCCGCGCGCCGCACTGCGCGCCGACGAGATCGCCGAGGTCTCCGACTTCTTCAGCTTCGGCACCAACGACCTGACGCAGCTCACCTTCGGGTTCAGTCGCGACGACGTCGAGAGCCGGATGATGCCGGCGTACCTCGAGCAGGGGCTGCTGAAGGCGAACCCGTTCGACACGATCGACCAGACCGGTGTGGGCGACCTCGTGCGCATCGGCGCCGAGCGCGGCCGCTCGACGAAGCCCGATCTCAAACTTGGTGTGTGCGGAGAGCACGGCGGCGACCCCGCGTCGATCGACCTGTTCTACAACGCCGGACTCGACTACGTGTCGTGCTCGCCGTTCCGGGTGCCGATCGCCCGGCTCTCGGCCGCCCAGGCCATTATCGCCGCCGAATCCTGACCGGAGCGCGTGACGCCAGGGGTCAGACCCCCGGCGTCACGCCACTACATTGACCCCGGCATGGGGATCGTCGACGAGGACATCGAACGGCTGCGGTCGACGGTGTCGATCGTCGACACGATCCAGCAGTACGTCGCGCTGAAGCGCGTCGGGCGCAACTGGGTGGGGCTGTGTCCCTTCCACGCGGAGAAGAGCGGGTCGTTCAACGTCCGTGAGGAGACCGGACGGTACAAGTGCTTCGGCTGCGACAAGGGCGGCGACGTCTTCACGTTCATCCAGGAGATCGAGCACACCGACTTTCCCGGTGCAGTGGAGCATCTCGCGGCCAAGGCCGGCATTCAGCTCAACTACACCAGCACTGGACAGTCGAAGGAACGGGCACAACGCAAGCACTACGTCGAGGCGATGGGCGAGGCGGTCGAGTGGTACCACCAGCGGTTGCTGAACGACCCGGACGCCCGCGCCGCCCGTGACTATCTCCGCCGCCGCGGGTTGGCCGGCGACATCGCCCGCCAGTTCAAGCTCGGGTGGGCGCCCGACGACTGGGATGCGCTGGCACGCGGGCTCGGTGCCTCGCCCGACGTCCTGCAGGCGGTCGGGCTGGCGTTCCGGAACAAACGGAACAAGATGCAGGACTCGTTCCGCGCCCGCGTCATGTTCCCGATCTTCTCCGAATCGGGAGAGGCGTTGGCCTTCGGTGGTCGGATCCTGCCCGGCTCCGACGATCCCGCGAAGTACAAGAACTCCTCCGAGACGCCGATCTACACCAAGTCGAAGGTGCTCTATGGCCTGAACTGGGCGAAGGCCGACATCGCCAAACACGATCAGGTCGTCGTTTGCGAGGGATACACCGATGTGATCGGTTTCCATCGTGCGGGAGTCGCTCGCGCAGTTGCCACCTGTGGGACGGCGTTGACCGAGGAACACGTACGGCTGCTCAAGCGCTATGCGAGCAAGGTGGTGCTGGCCTTCGACGCCGACGCGGCCGGCCAGGGCGCAGCGGCTCGCTTCTACGAGTGGGAGGAGGCGCACAAGGTGGAGGTCCAGGTCGCCCGGCTCCCGCAGGGTCGTGACCCCGGCGACCTCGCCCAGTCCGACCCGGAGGCGCTGGTGCACTCGGTGGCCGACCCGGTGCCGTTCTTGAAGTTCCGCGTCGACCGCACCCTGGTCGGTCAACCCAAGCAGTCGCCCGAGCAGCGCGTGCGACTCGCCGAGGCGGCGATGGCCGTCGTGAACGAGCACCCCAACGTGGAGCTGCGCAAGCTGTATGCCGGCGAGGTGGCCGCCTCGGTCGGCATTCCGATCGGCGACCTGGTGCAGATCGCCGAGCGGGGGTCGCGTCGCCCCGCGATCCAGGTGGCGCCGAAGCGATCGACGGGACCGATGGAGAACGCCGAGTTCGCCGCACTCGTGCTGCTGGTCCAGGACTGGGACGAGATCGCGCCCTGGTTGATCGAAGCGCTGTTCGACGACGATGCGAACCGGATGGCGTTCGTGGCGCTCGCCGCCACCGATGGTGATCTGCAAGCCGCACTGGAGGTCGCGTCGCCCGACGCACGCGAGGTGCTCGAGCGGGCCGCGGTCGCAGATCTCAACCTCGTTCCCGACGTCGAGGCGCGGACGCTGATCGGAGCGGCGACCCGGCGGGAGCTGCGGCAGAGGTCGCGCCTGACCGACCCCACAGCGATCGACGAGGACCGAACGGCGCGGCTCGATGCGGAGGCGCTCAACGACACCGACAAGGAACGCGCTCTCGCCGCCGCCGAGTCGTTGCTAGGTTGGCTGGATCGACGAACAGCGGAACGCAACCATGGGGGCTGAATCGTCCGACGGCGAGCACTCGGCGCAACGGGACCCCCCCACCGACCCCGCCGGCGGCGCGTCCGGGGTTCCGTTCGTCGGGGTCGACCAGACCGAGTGGGACGATCTGGTGCTGCTCGGTCGTGAACGAGGTTCGGTGCATGCCGAAGACGTCACCCACGTGCTTCGCCACGTCGAGCTGACCAGCGAGGTCCTCGTCGAGGTCCAGTCGGCGATGTCCGGACAGGGGATCTCGATCGACGACGCGGTCGACCAGGTCGACGAGACGCCGTCGTCGATCCGCCGCCCCACGGTGCTCCGGGAGACCGACGACACGACCCAGAGCGATCGCGACAGCGACGCGGTCGAACGGCTCCTCGAGCGGGGTCGGAGTCGCCGGACCCGCAGGTCGACACCGAAGGGCGAGGGCGGCACGGCCGACGCCGTGAGGATGTACCTGCGAGAGATCGGCCAGGTCGATCTCCTGACCACGGAGGACGAACGGCGCCTCGCGCAGCTGATCGAGGAGGGCAAGATCGCTGCGCAGCGCATCGACGAGGATCACGCCACCCTCGAAGCCGGCGAGGAACGTCTGTTGATGCGCGCCGTCAGCCGGGGCGAGCGCGCGAAGAGCGAGTTGACGCAGGCGAACCTCCGTCTGGTGGTGAGCATCGCCAAGCGCTATTCGGGCAGGGGCATGCAGTTGCTGGATCTCATCCAGGAGGGCAACCTCGGCCTGATGCGTGCGGTCGACAAGTTCGACTACACGAAGGGTTTCAAGTTCTCCACGTACGCCACGTGGTGGATCCGTCAGGCCATCACGCGTTCGATCGCCGACCAGGCCCGCACGATCCGAATTCCCGTGCACATGGTCGAGCACATGAACCGTGTGACGCGTGCCAAACGGCAGATGCATCAGGAGCTGGAACGCGAACCCACGGTCGAGGAGCTCGCCGTGCGCGTGCAGCTCGACCCGGATCGGGTTCGCGAGTTGCTGCGGTACTCGCTCGACCCGCTGTCGCTCGACTCGCCCGTGGGCGAGGAGGACGAGTCGAACCTCGGTGACTTCATCGAGGACAGCTCGGTCGACAGCCCTGCTGACGCAGCCACGAGGATGATGTTGCACGACGCCGTCACCGAGGTGCTCGGCGAGCTGTCCGATCGGGAACAGGAGATCGTGAGGCTGCGCTTCGGCCTCGACGGCGGGCGGGCCCGCACCCTCGAGGAGGTCGGCCAGGAGTTCGGTGTCACCCGCGAACGCATTCGCCAGATCGAGGCGAAGACGCTCGCCAAGCTGCGTCACCCGCAGCGATCCGAACGCCTCCGCGAGTTCCTCGAAGTCGAGTGACGATTGCACAGGGGGCGGACCCCCGCTGCAATCGCGATCGTCCGGCACTGTTCCGTCACCGATCGACGTGTGATGGCCAGGGTCGCGGCGATAACCTCTCGGTTCGACCTTCCGGGATAGCTCAGCTGGCAGAGCAATTGACTGTTAATCAATGGGTCGCAGGTTCGAGCCCTGCTCCCGGAGCACGCGAGACGGACCCTCGATCGATTCGGGGGTCCGTTTCTCGTTTTCGGCACCGGTGACGTTCGACGGTGGACTTCCGCACTCCGATGGGAGATCGTGTTGTCGGTACGAAACCGACCGACGAGGAGGACTGGATCATGTCGATGTCGCTGAATGGAGCCGTTGCGATCGTCACCGGCGCGGCCCGCGGGATGGGAGCCGAGCACGTCAGAGGGCTCGCCCGTGCCGGTGCGAAGGTGCTGGCGACCGACATCCTCGACGACGAAGGACGGGTGCTCGCCGACGAACTCGGGGAGTCGGTGATGTATCGCCGTCTCGACGTCACCGACGCCGACGGCTGGGAGACGATCGTCGCGCAGGCCGAGGAGGCATGGGGACCGGTGAAGGTGCTGGTCAACAACGCCGGCATCGTGACGTTCGGGCCGATCGATGCCCTGTCGCCGAGCGATTGGCAGCGCACCATCGACATCAATCTCACCGGGGTGTTCCTCGGGATGCACGCCGTGGTGCCGTCGATGAAGCAGGCAAACGGGGGAGCGATCGTCAACATCTCCTCGACGGCGGGACTGCAGGGCTACGCCAACCTGGCCTCATACGTCGCCAGCAAGTGGGGAGTTCGTGGCCTGACGAAGACCGCAGCGATCGAGTTGGGCCCGTTCGGCATCCGGGTGAATTCGATCCATCCGGGGCCGATACGCACGCCGATGACCGACGGACTCGATCTCGGGATGGTGGCGAGCCAGCCGATCGCTCGGATCGGTGAGCCCGAAGAGGTCACGGCGATGTTGCTGTTCATCCTGCAGGAGGCGACCTATTCCACTGGACACGAGTTCGTGATCGACGGCGGGACGGTCATCGGCCAGGTCGTCCAGATGCCCGACGACTAGCAGGATGCGGAAAATCGCCGCTTGAGCGCTGAGGGCCTTTCGGGCCGGCCGATTGCTACCGCAGCCCGGTGGTCCTGGACCGTGTTTCGGTCTCGGTCGGGGCGGCGTAGTTGCCCCGGTGGGCTGTCGGTCAGGCGGGGTGGGCGTCGAGGGCGGTGATTCGGATCAGGTTGTAGACGGCGGCGTTCATCTTGAACCAGGCTCGGTTGCGTTGTCGGCCGTTGTAGCGGAGCTTGTGTCCTCCGCCGATGGTCTTCATCCAGCCGAAGGGCTCCTCGACGCGTTTGCGTATCCGTTGCGAGACGGTGTGGCCGGGATGGCGGGTGGTGCGCCCGTCGATTGCCGAGCGCCGGTTGCCGCTCACGTTCGGTGCCACGTGCGGGGTGAACCCGAGCGCGCGGCTGTCGGCAACGAAGCTCTTGGTGTCGTAGTTCTTGTCGCCGGCGACCGTGCGCCGCCGCTTCGATACTGGCAGTCGGGCGAGCATCTCGAGTGCGGTGGCCCGCTCGGCGTAGCCGTCAGCGGTGGTGAGCTCGGCGTCGACGATCAACGCTGAGCGGTGCTCGATCAACAGGTGCCCGGCGTAGCACAGCGTCGCGGCGGTGTTGTTCGACTTGCGATACAGCCTGGCTTCCGGATCCGTCGTCGAGGCGTGGGTGTCGTTCGATCGCTTCTCGCCGTGCCAGGCGACTTCGACGTTGCGGCCCGCTGGCGGGTCCGACGGCGGACCGTCTTTCGGCTTGAACGACTTGTGCGACGCCCACGCGTTCAACAGGGTGCCGTCGACGGAGAAGTGATCCGACGACATGTAGCGGCGGAGCTTGGCCTGGCGCACCACCGCCGCGAAGAACTCATCGGCGACTTCGGCTTCGAGGAGTCGTTCACGGTTCTTCGTGAACGTGGTTGCGTCGAACGCCGGCTGATCGATCCGCATGTCCAAGAACCACTTGAACAGCAGGTCGTAGTTGAGCCGTTCGCAGAAGGCACGCTCGGAACGGATCGAGTACATCGCCATCAACACCGTCGACTTCAACAACTGCTCCGGCGGCACCGACCGACGGCCGCTCGTCGCGTACATCTCATCGAAGAGCGGATCCAGCTCTGCGAGCACCGCGTCGACGACGACACGGATCTTGCGGATCGGATGATCCTTCGGGATCAAATCCTCCGTCGACAACGAGGTCAACATCGCCAGCTGCAGATCGGTGCTTCCACGCATGACCCACAGTCTTTTCGAATTCCGCGACGAACGCGAGCACCTCAGCCGAATTTCAGCACCCTGCTAGCTGTCAGCATCGGACTGCGTCGGGCCGTGTGCCACACTGCGGCATGGCAACCACCACCCAACCGCTCACCGGGTCGGCGTCGATCACGATCGATCGACCCGTGGCCGAAGTGTTCGCAGCGGTCTCCGACATCACGCGAATGGGGGAGTGGAGCCCCGAGTGCGTGGCGTGCCGGTGGGCCGACGGCGTGGATGGTCCTGCCCTCGGCTCGGAATTCAGCGGCGACAACGTTGCGAAGATGGGCCCGCTCACGCTCAAGAAGTGGACGACCACCTCGGAGATCACCGGCTACGAACCCGACGCGCTGTTCGAGTTCGTTGCCGAGGGCTACTCCACGTGGCGCTACGAGTTCGAGGATCGCGAGGGTTCGACCGTGGTGACCGAGTCGTTCTCGTTCCCACCTCCCGAAGGTGTGCAGAAGTTCCTCTACGAGACAGTGATGCGCCGATCCAAGAACATGGTCAAGGGGATGGCCGCCACGTTGGGACGCCTCAAGGTGGCGCTCGAATCGTGAGCGGTTCTGCGTCAGCGGTGTGTCGCGTCCCCGTCGTGTGGCCGATCGGTAGCTTGGGCTGTCACCCGTGATCGGGGCGGTAGCTCAGTCGGTTAGAGCAGCGGACTCATAATCCGTCGGTCGTGGGTTCGATGCCCACCCGCCCCACCACCAACTAGCAGGGATGATGCGGATCTCCGGGCATCGCCCGAGGGCCCTCATCCAAGAAATCCAAGACAAATCCAAGAAATCGGCGCACGTTGTCCCCGTGGGGAACCTGCGAACGGCGCCGGGGATGCGCGAGCGAACGCCGGGTGTGTGGGAGATCGTGGTCCAGGCCGGGCGTGATCCGATCACCGGCAAGCACCGACAGATCAGTCGCACGTTCCGTGGTTCGCTGCCGGAGGCGAAGAAGGCGCGAGCCGAGCTGATCGTCGAGGTGGGCAAGGGCCGGCACACCGGATCGCGGGCGACGCTCGACGATCTGTTCGCCGAATGGATCATCGAGCTGCGCCGCAAGGGCCGGTCGCCGAACACGATCGACGGCTACGAGCAGGTGTACCGACGCAACATCCAGCCGACCCTCGGCGGCAAGCAGGTGACCAAGCTCACGGTCAAGCTGCTCACCGACCTGTACGGCGCGCATCAGGATCGAGGGCTCGCCCCGCGCACCGTGTACCAGATCCACGCCTGCCTCTCCTCGATGTTGACCCAGGCATGTCGCTGGGGCTGGCGCGAGTCGAACCCGGCGCAATGGGCCGAGCCACCCTCGATCCCGAACAAGGAACCCACCGTGCCGACGCCCGAGGAGGTGCGGGCCCTGATCGCGGAAGCCGAGCGGGGCAAGCGACCGGAGATGGCGCGGGCGATCCTCGTCGCTGCGACCACCGGCATCCGGCGCGCCGAGTTGTGCGGTCTGCGATGGGATCGTGATGTCGATCTCGAGCAGCGAGTCATCAAGGTCTCGGCATCGGTCACCAAGCTGCGTGGTCGACCGATCGAGGAGATCCCGACGAAGAACCGGCGCGAGCGCACGCTGGCCATCGACGACTTCACCGCTGCGATCCTGCGGGCACAGATCGACGAGGTCGAGCGACGCGCCGAGTTCGCCCAGGTGAAGCTCGTCGAGAACCCGTATGTCTTCACCGATGCGGCCGACGGGTCGGTGCCGTGGAAGCCCGACGCAGTATCGCAGTACTTCAGCAGGCTGCGCGCTCGGATCGGACTCGATCATCTCGACTTCCACGACCTGCGCAAGTTCATGGCGACCTACGGCCAGGAGATGGGCTACAGCGTCACGCAGGTCGCGATGCGAGCCGGGCACGACCCGAGCATCGCCGCCAAGCACTACAGCGGTCGCGTCACCGAGACGGACCGTGCGTTGGCAGCCGCCGTCGCGTCGCTCATTGCGCCGCCGGTGGAAATGAGCGCAACCGAACGGGGTCCCAAGCGGGCCGACGACGAGAAGTAGCGTCTCGTCGATGAGGCGATCGGTTGCCGGCATCGATCAGGTCCTCGCCCTCGCTCAGGACGCGCTTCGTTCCGATGGACTGTCGGCGGAGCACCATCCGGTGGGCTTCGGCAACGAGAACTGGAGACTGTGCGACACCGACGGGTCGTGCTTCGTCCTGAAGATCGGCGACAGCGGTAACGCTGCGAAGTGGAGTTCCTCGCACGTGGCCCTCGAGCTCGCGCAAGCAGCCGGGCTTCACGTGCCCCGGCTCGTCCACCTCGGTCAGCTGGACGGCCATCTGGTTCGGATCTTCACCTGGATCGAGGGCGAGACGGCGATCAACGTCGAGCCCGGGACGGACAAGAGCGAGCGGCTACTCCGAACGACCGGCGCCGCTGTTCGCGCACTGCACACCGTCGCACGAGATTCGTTCAGCTCTCGGCTCGACGGATCCGCACCGACGTTCCCGACCTGGCGGGCCTACATCGAACATCGACTCGTCCAGATCAGATCCCGCTGCGAGGAGACCGGGGCAGTTGAACCCGCGTTGCTCGACCGGGCGTGCGGTCTCGCTGCTGCTCTCGCAGCTGATGTCGACGGCAGCGCCGAGGCGGTCCTCTGCCACCGAGATCTCCACCCCGACAACCTCATCGTGGATTCCGAAGGCACGCTGATCGGCATCATCGACTGGGACGCAGCCGAAGCGTGGGACCGCGCCGGCGACTGGTTCAAGCTCGAGTTCGACCTTCTCGCCGCTCACCCCGACGGTTCAGAGATCTTGCACGACGCCTACTTCGGCGCAGACCCGCTTCCCGACAAGTGGGCGGAGCGGCGACGGCTCGTCCATCTCATCGAGTCGCTGAACATCCTTCCCAACGCGGTCACTCAGGACTGGACCGATGAGTTCTCCAGCCGAGCGAGGGCTCACTTGCTCGACACTCTGGACCAGTAGGGCGACGACTTGGCCAGATCCCATGGGTCTCGTCCGGCCGCAGCCACGGCGACGTGATTATCGGGTGCGCTACTTGGGTAGATATGTCGGTGATCCACCCGCCCGTTCTCGCTGTCGGTGACGATGGTGCAGCGGGCGTGATCGGAGGATCACATGAAGCCCATTTCGTTCCCGAAGCTGACGCTTCCTGACACGGGTTCGCGCGTCGCTCCGACGCTCGGCCACCCACTCGTCGACGACTATTTGGAGTCCGTGCATGCGCGGCTTCGACTGAACTCGACGCTGGCGGTTGTCTACGACTTGAAGGTGTTCTTCACCGTCATCGATGTCGACCCGCTCGACGTCCGGCGACGTCACGTGCTCGAGTTCATCCGCATCCAACGGACCGGTTCGGCCGATGCGACGGTGGTCCCGATCGACGCTCTCGGAGGGGTTGGCGTTGTCGACGATTCGTCGACGGTTGTCGTCGTTGGCGGGGTTCTATTCGCACCTCGTCGCGCTCGGTGAACTCGATCACAATCCGGTGCAGCGCGGCATGCCGGTGAGGTCTCCGGTGACGCGTGATCGGCGGGTGATCCCACTGGTTCGCCCGGTGCGTCATCTGCCGCGGGTCCTCGATCACGACGACGTCATCAAACTGTTGCGCGGCGCTGCGGACGGATCGGGATCGGGCGATGATCGACGCGATGCTGCTCGCCGGTCTGCGCCGTTGCGAGGTGCTCGGCCTGCGACTGTCGGATGTGCGTTGGGGTGAACGCCGACTGTTCATCGCGGACGGCAAGGGCGGCCATCAACGCATCGTGCCGATCTCACCGCGCTTCTTCGACACGCTGCGCCGCTACCTCGACACTGAGCGACCCGCGGACTTGGAGACACCGTTCGTGTTCGTCGTGTTGAAAGGACCCAACCGTGGCCGACCGCTCACGGCGAAGGGTCTCGACGAGATCATGTCGGGCGCACGCACGCGTGCGGGGCTCGAGCATGCGACGTGTCACGAGTTGCGCCACACCTGTTTCACCCGGCTCCGCGAGGCCGGCATGGCACTCGAAGCACTCCAAGCTCAAGCCGGTCACCGCTCGATCTCATCGACGCAGATCTACCTGCATCTCGCCAACGATTGGCTCGCCGGCGAGTACATACGTGCAGCTCAAGCCATAGATGCCCAAGCCTCGCTCGGCCGCAAGCCGGTGGCGTCATGACGATGCTCGCCGTCGAACACGAACCCGTCGACGAGCGCTGGGCACGCATCGCCGCACACGCCCCGATCCTCGCTGCGACTGCTCGCGGCTACATCGATCAGATCTCAGTGACCGCCGCAGCGGGCACGATCACTTCGGTCGATGTCGCCTTGCGATTGTTCGCCAGCTGGATCATCGACCACGACCCCAGCGTCGTGTCGCTGCGCCAGGTCAACCGTCAACACATCGAGCACTACAAGCTCTGGCTCGCCACCCGCGAGAACCAGCACGGCCAACCACTCAAGAGATCGACGATCAATCTGCGGCTGTCGACGCTGCGCGTCGTCCTCGAACGACTCATCGAATGGGACCACCCCGACACCCCGACACGCAACCCGATTATGTGGACCGACCTGCCCAAGATGGACGAACCGTTGCCGAGGTTCCTCGACGACGACCAAGCCGCCAAGTTCATGGCCGCCGCCGTCCGACTCGACCCGCAACGACGACTCATCATCGAACTGCTGGCGCGCACCGGGCTGCGAGTCACCGAGTTCTGTGAGCTCACCCACGACGCCATCGTCACCATGAACGAAACGAACTGGCTACGAGTCCCGGTCGGCAAACTCCACACCGACCGCTACGTCCCGCTGCTCCCACACCTCGTCGAACTCCACCGCGACTGGCTGACCTGGAACGGACCGAACACCACCGGCCGGCTCATCTCCAACAAGGGCCGACCACTCAACCGCTCCAGCGTCAGCCGCACCGTCGCCGCCTGCGCTCGCATCGCCGGCATCGGCCACGTCCACCCCCACCAACTGCGTCACACGCTCGCCACGCAGTCGATCAACAACGGCATGAGCCTCGAAGCCATCGCTCAAATGTTGGGGCACCGATCGATGCGCATGACCCTCGTCTACGCCCGCATCGCAGACCGCACCGTCGCCGACGAATACTTCGCCGCCGCCGACAAAGTCGACCAGCTCTACACCACCCACTTGACAACATCACCGGCATAAGGGCCGCAGTGTGGCGCGTGATCCGGTCGGAAGGATGTGATTATGGGCGCAGAACTCGAGCGGCTGAGTCCTCGCCAGAGTGATTGGATCGAGTACCCGCGGCACGTCCATGGTGGCGGCACATCGTCCGTCGGAGCTACGTCAGCGTCAGCTGCTTGGCCTTGCCGAGCGCGCAAACCACCCGTGTCGGCGCGATGCGATCAGCTCAGCTCACGCCGGGCCTGGCGGGTGGCGTGGTGGAGTAGCCATACTCGGGGAGAGTCGTCCGTTGGTCCACCCGCCGTGCTTGGACCCACCACCAGGCTGTCCCGAGCAGAAGCAGGACGCCAGCGGCGATGAGTGGGATCGACCATGGACTTGTCTCCCTGATGATCCGTTGGGTCTCAATCGAGTGCTGCTCGCAGAACTCCACCACCATGCCAGTGCCGGGACGACACGATCGCTCACCCATCGTGTACGACGACGAAGTCGCTCCACCGATTGCGAAACCAGCGATCAGCGGGAATGAACCAACACTCAGCAACAAGATTCGCCCGCGGAGTCGGTAGACCCGGAACTGCAGTGTGGCAACAACGCCACTCTGCTCGCGAGCGTTCGCCGCTGACCTCCATTGCATCCAGCCCGCGCCTGCGGCCATCAAGGTTGTTGCAAGCACGAGTGCGAGCGCAGCGTCCCACACCGACGATGACACGAATCGTTGTGTCTCGATACACAGCTCGAGGTCAGCCTGTTCGGGCGAGGGTGCGCATGTGCGCGTGATCTCGCGTGGGCTCCAGAACGCCAACGCGAACACGGCCATCGATGCCGCGAAGTACAGCGCGATCGCTAGCGATCCAGGCCGACCGGCTTTCGTCTGGCCGGACGCTGCTCGTCCGGATGCCAACACATGAGGCCTATCGGCAACCTGCGCTCCGTGCTTGAACCTGCGCCCAAGAGAGCCCGCTTGCGACCCGTCCGAGAGATAGCCCACAACGCATCGCCGAGGTGTCCAAAGGAGTCGGCCGATCGTTGTTATCGGCTGCGGGACTTGGGCCGTGATGCGGCGCGCCCCCACGGGCGTCGATCGGGTTACGGAGCGGAGTTATGTAGTGCTGCCACGATCCTCGAAATCGGCGGGCGTCATGACTGGTGGACGCTGCTCGTTCCATTCCAGGAGGTCTTTGTCGCCTGAGACGACGACATCGACATCGTGAGTTCTTGCGAGTGCGATGAGGTAGTCGTCGTTCGGGTCGCGTGTCTCGGTCTTGACCTCGCCGGGGTCTTCGACGAGATCAACGCCCGCCTCGATCGTTTCAACGAACAACGTCGCGTTCTGCAGACTGATCCACTTGCGGAGACGAGGCCGAGTCGTGAGGACCTCGCGAACCTCACCGAGGAGTTCCGGGCACATCACCACTTCGAAGTCGGCGGTCCCGGCCAACCACGCCGCGACGATTCGATGCGACGCACCGCGCTGGATGGCAGCGGACACGAACACGTTCGCATCGATGATGACCCGCACGCCTGAGGTGACCGATCAACTCGTCGAGCGGCGACGACGTACTGCACGTACCTCTTCCACCGCGAGTTCGAGTGCGTCGTCTTCGTCGAGCGTGCTGTTGGCATCCACGTTGGAGGCCAAGGCTTCTCGTGTGGTGGCGGTGAAGCTCTCCCATGCCGATTGCCGTGTGACGCCGAGGGCGTCGCCGATCTGTTGCCACGATGCGCCGGCGGATCGTGCGGCGATGACTTGCTCGCGACGAATCCGCTCGAGTTCGTGCTCGCTGTCGGTCAGGACGCGCAGCGCCGCCAACGGCTCTTGCGGCAGAGCATCCGGCACCACGAACACGCTCATGACTGTCAGGGTACCCTGACGGCGAGTGAGCGTCCACACCGTCATTTCGTGACGCCGCAGTGGGGCCGCACTCTGTCACCATCCGAGCCCACGCCACAGAGATATCTATCGTTGCTCCATGTCCTCAGGCGGCGAGGCGCGTGATGACGAGATCCGGGCGATCGTGCTTGACGCACTGATCGCAGGTCGCACCGTCAACGACATCGCCGACGTGCTCCGCCCGCTTCACGTGGAGGGTTCCACCTATCCGGCCTCGGCGCTCATGGACCTTGCGGCCGACGCGTACCTCGCGTGCGGATCGAGTCGGACTGATCGACTCGAGGTCGCCGGGCTCGCTGAGAGGATGCTGCCCGAGGAACCCGCCCGCGGCAACGTCGGCCACTCGAAACGCCGCCACTGCGTACAGGGAGCGATCATGATCGCTGCGGGCGCCGAACCGGAAGACACCGGCTGGTGGTCCACCGACGACCTCTGGCGACATGCGTTGGACGCTGCGGTGGTGTTCGTCCGTGCAGCGGCGGAGCGCCAGGGCACGCCAGTCGAGGACGTCTGCGGTTCGCTCGCAACTGCCTGACCGTGCTTGTTGCCTTGCGTCGAGCGCACATACCGGGCAATCTGCGCTGGTGCCTGAACCCTCGGACAGTCTCATGGATCTTGCCCTGATAGCGCTGGACCACGCCGCCGAGTCCGTCATGGCGAGCGGTGGACCGCTCGTTCCGTTCGCGATGATCGAAGTCGACGGAAACCTGTCGCTCAGCCGCTTTGCGGGTGACCTGGAGGAGGGCCAGCAGCGAGCGCGGGACTCGGTCAAGGCGGCGACGAATGCGACGAGGGCGGCTGTCGCCTGGGACGGCTACCTGACCCACGAGGGCACCAGAACCGACGCCGTGTTTGCGGAAGCATCCGAGATCGGTGATCCCGAGAGCGTGGTCCTCGCGCAGCGCTATGAGGTGGTCGGTCGCTTGCGGAAATCGGTTCGGCCTGTCGGTAACGCGGCGTTGGCTGCGCGACAGGTGTCGATTCTCTGAGCGCCGAACTGCCGCTCTGCTCGGGTGACGTCAGGGTTCGACGACGGCCCGCATGGCCTCGAAGTAGCGATTCGTCGCAGTGATCTGAAGCCTTCGGGCCACAGGTGGAAACACTCGCGCCAGTATCTGGCGTGGTCGAGAGACGGCGACGATTTCGAATGTGAGCACGCCGTTCGCCGAGCGCGACGCCATGAACGACTCCTCGCCCTGCTCGGGATGATTCGGGAGTGTTCCATACACGAAACCGCATCGGTCGGGCTGATCGACGACATCGACAACGCGGCAAACGACCTCGATGAACCCGACAGGCAAGGGTGCAGCCATCGCGACGATCCCACCAACTGTTGGTGGGCCGTCCGCTTCGACGATCAGGCCAGCGCCTTCGTGGACTTTCCAGTTCTGCAGCGCAGCTCGCGCTCGCTCAAGAGCATCATTCTCGTCGCCGAGGTCCCGGGACCAACGATCAAGGCGGTACCCCTTCGGTGGGTGCGACATTGCAGAGATCCCGACGGGTTCGTACGTCAACGACTCGGAAGCCCCATAGAGAGCCAGTGATCTGAGGTGCTGCGGGGAAGGGCGAGCAAGTCGCAGAGACATCGGTCGAGTCTTGCCCAGCGGTTGGTCGCGACGCGCACCGATCTACCGATCTTCGCCAGGGGAGCAGTCGGCGCTGGGTGCGCGATAACGCTCCGCTCGATCCGCTCCTCGACACCCACATATCCGGCGAAGTGTGCGGCCTCCGAGCCTGATCGACCCACCGCATAATCCCTGGTAGATCGCCGGGTGCCAGAAAGATTGCCCGCGGTCGGCCTCTCGATGCCCGTTGAAGGGCATGGAGTGTGTCCCAGAGGCCTCCGTCGTCGCGGCACCCGACTTCTTGTCGGTGCGCGAGGCGGCGTGCGTGCTGCGCATCGGCAAGACCTGCGCGTACGCGTTGGCGCAGCAATTCCTCCACACCGAGGGCGCTGCCGGACTGAAGGTCATCCGTGTCGGTCGCCAGCTTCGAGTGCCGCGCACGGCGCTCGAGGAGATGCTCGGCGGGCCGATCACCTGGCCACCGTCCGCGACTCCTGATCCCGTCGATCCACCCGACGCTCCCGAGGCCGAGGTCGCTTCACCGAGCCGCCCGCGGACGCGTCGGAACACTCCGGAACAGCCGCAGCGGCTGTTCGCGCTGTAGGTCGCCATGTCGCATTCATCGATCATCGCGGTGGCCAACGCAGCAAGGACAGACGAGTGCACAGACGCGCGAGGGAGTGGTCGAGGGAGCCATCCGGGCTGGGGTGTGCGGCCGTGACCGTGCGGGTGACCACGCTCAAGGGCGCCGACGCCGGCGCCTACTACGTCGAGGCACTCCCGAACTACTACCTCGACTCGGGCGAGCCACGGGGCATCTGGATCGGCGATGGCGCAAGCCTGCTCGGCCTCGCTGATGACGTCGCCGACGAACAGTTCCTCGCGCTCATGGCGGGCATGGATCCGCAACGCCCCGATCGGCCGCTCGGCCGCCCGTACGACGACACGTCAGTGCGTGGGTTCGACGTGACGTGTTCGGCGCCGAAGTCAGTGTCCGTGATGTTCGCCCTCGGCGACCATGACATCCGACGGGAGGTGCTCGCCGCGCACGATGCTGCAGTCGCTGCGCTCGCCGGCTGGATCGAACGGCACGCGCACACCCGGTACCGGATCGGTGGGGAAGTGGCAGTGGTCGACGCCAAGGGGATCGTGGCGGCCGCGTTCCGCCAGCCGCAGACGTCCTGAGCCGGTGCCTCACCACCGACTGGATCGACCAGCCCGCCCACACCCGCCGAGCCGAGCTCACCGGCAAGTTCATCCGTCCTCCTGCAGCTTTGAACGGCGAGCAACTCCGCGACCTGTTCGCCGAGCGGTACGACCTCCGGGCAGGCAAGGCCGACGATGCGAGGTTCAAGGAGGTCGACAAGGCGATCTGGCGCGACATCCATCTGCGAGCCCATCGTCTGCGCCTCCAAGAGCCGGACTGGGCGATCGAGCAGCTCGGCCCGATGGAGGAGACCGCTGGCATGCGCCGACTCTGGGGGACCTTCGCCGCCCACCTCGAGCAACACCACGTCGCCTACAGCGACGTGATTGACCACGAAGGTGCGTACGCAGCGCACTGCGCACTGATCGATGACATCGTCGACCAGATGCAGGAACGCGAGCCGGTCTCCGTCGAGATGTCCATCGACCTCTGATCTGCAGCGCAGGATCGTCCGATCCCGATGATCGGTGACGGGTATCGTGGGGTCGTGGCTGGGAAGACGGTTCGCGTGTGGACGGTGGAGGAGTTCTTCGCTGATTCTCGTCCGCCGAGCGATGACGACGTTCCGATTGCCGCCGATGGGCGGGTGCTCGACACCCCCGCCAAGGTCATCGCCTACATCGACGAGATCAACGACATCAATGATGTGGGTCATGTAGCGGTCGACCTCGCATGGCGCGACGAGTTGTCGCGCCGCTCGGAGCAGATCGCGACGGGGTCCGTTGCGACCGTTGGCTGGGACCAGGTGCTCGAACGGGTTGCTGACGGCCGCCGGACGCGGTTGCCGCACTGACTCATCGTCGTCGATTTCAGGAGGGGCAGTCGGAACCTCACCGCAACCTGAGCACCGAGTGATATCATTTCTGATGTCAGGTGGTCGGTCGAGCTGGAACCGGAGGTCGAGCAATGGATCGATGCGCTCAACGTCACCGAGTTCGCCGTCGTCCTCGTCCACGTCGAACGTCTGGCCGACCGCGGGAATGTGCTGCGGATGCCGGCCTCGCGGGCGCTCGGCGACGGGCTGTTCGAGCTGCGGTTCGACCTGGTGCGAACCGCCTGGCGAATCACGTACTACTTCGCCGCTGATCAACGCATCGTGTTGCTGACGGTGTTCCGCAAGCAGCGACAGAACGAACGACACGAAGTGCAGCGGGCGCGACAAGCAATGGACCGCTGCATCCGAGAAGGCCACACGGCTGAGGAGAACTGATGGCACGCACCACGATTGACGACCTGAAGCATCGCCGGCTCGCCGGCATGACCACCGACGAACGGGCCGAGTTCGACGCGGCCTACGACGCGACCCGACTCGCGATCGAAGTCGGTGAGCAGATCCGCGACGCTCGCGAGGAAGCCGGGCTCAGCCAGCGCGAGCTCGCGGCTCGCATGGGCACCAGCCAGGCCGCGGTGGCTCGTCTCGAGGCCGGTGGCGTGGGATCCACGCTCACCACCCTCCAGAAGGTGGCCGCCGCACTGAACCTCAAGATCGCCGTCGAGCTCTCCAAGGTGGGCTGAGAACCGAATCCATCCAAGATTTCATCCAAGAAACTCGCCGGAACATCTTGGATATCGGCGGTACCCGACGGACACGGAAGTCGCGAAAGACCTGCTCAGCGGCATCATCCGGTACTCGACGGACACCCAAGCGGCTACTCATAATCCGTCGGTCGTGGGTTCGATGCCCACCCGCCCCACCACCATCACCTTCGCGACGATCTGCCCACCACAGGCCTCGCCAACGTTGCGGCGACGATCCTGCAGCTGCTCGACCAGGAGATCCCACCCGACCACGAGCCGTCACTCCTGGACGCGGCGACGCACTGACGCCGGATCGGGCCGCCCGTCAGAGTGCGTTGATGCCGGCTTTGAGGATGGCGAGGCCGGTGGCGTCGACGCAGTAGCGGGTTCGTGGTCCTTCGATCTCGCCTCGGATCAGCCCGGCTTCACGCAGGATCCGGAGGTGTTCCGACACGGTCGACTGGGCAAGTGGGAGTTCGGCCACAACGTCGCCGGTGGCGCAGGTCTCGCGGTGCGTGAGCAACTGCAGGATCGCCAGCCTGGCCGGATGGGCGACCGCCTTGGCCATCGTGGCGAGGGTCTCGTCGTCGGGCGACGGGACGAGCGTGTCGGCCGGAGCCGGCACGCAGCATTCCTCTGTCGACGAGGACTGGTTCGTCGGGGTGGTGGTCGACGTGGCGGTCATGGTCGTGCTCCTTGCGTGGCGTGTGTGGCATTGGCGAGGTCGGTGGGGTAGAAGCGGCGCTCGGCCCACAGCGACACGTAGACCAGGCCGACGAGCACGGGGACTTCGATGAGCGGGCCAACAACGCCGGCGAGAGCCTGCCCGGACGACACACCGAACACGCCGATTGCGACCGCGATCGCGAGCTCGAAGTTGTTGCCGGCAGCGGTGAACGCGATCGAGGCGTTGCGGTCGTACGGGAAGCCGATCCTGAGGCCGGCGGCGAACGAACCGGTCCACATGATCGCGAAGTACACCACGAGGGGGACAGCGATGCGGGCGACGTCCCAGGGATTCTCGGTGATCGCGTCGCCCTGGAGCGCGAACAGGATGACGATCGTGAACAGCAGCCCGTACAGCGCGATCGGGCCGATCCGTGGAAGGAACGTTCCCTCGTACCACTCGGTGCCCCTGCGAGGCTCGAGGATGAACCGTGTGAGGAACCCGGCGAGCAGCGGGATACCGAGGAAGATGAGCACCGACTTCGTGATCGCCCACACCGTGATGTCGATGCCGTCGGAGTCCAGCCCCAGCCAGCCCGGCAGGAGCTCCAGGTAGAAGTAGCCGAGGAGCGAGTACGCAACAATCTGGAACAGCGAGTTGATCGCCACCAGCACCGCGGCAAGCTCCCGGCTCCCGCAGGCAAGGTCGTTCCAGATGAGCACCATCGCAATGCAGCGCGCCAGGCCGACGATGACCAGTCCGGTGCGGTACTCGGGCAGGTCGGGCAGCAGCAGCCAGGCAAGCGTGAACATCAGCAACGGCCCGATCAGCCAGTTCAACACCAGTGACATCACGAGCGAACGTCGTTCGACCACGTGGCCGATCGAGCGGTACTTCACCTTGGCGAGTACCGGGTACATCATCGCCAGCAAGCCGACCGCAATCGGCAGCGACACCGTGTCGATCTTGACGGCATCGAGCGTGTCGTCGAGGCCGGTGAACGCCTTGCCCAGCACGATCCCGGAAACCATCGCCAACCCGATCCACACCGGTAGAAACCGATCGAGCAACGACAGTCGAGCGACGACTGCATCCTGTGATGGGGAACCAGTGGTGGCTTCACTCGCCATGTCGGACCTCTTCGATCGTCATTCGACGATGCACGATAACAGATTCGGCCATACGCAGGCGAGGACCTTCGGCACCCACCATCGTCGCGCATCATCGAAGATCGTCGATCAACAATGACGAGCTGATTCCGGATCACCTGATCGATCGCCGGGACGTTGTGCTCTGGCCTACGGGAGCGTCGGCGTCACACTGGAACCAGCGGTGGCGAGCAACGATCAGACGCGCAAACGAGTTTCCTCAACCGGACATACGAAGGAGTCACCCATGTCGTCGTCATCCATTGTCATCCTCTCCGGGGCCCGCACCCCGATCGGCAAGCTGTCGGGGTCTCTCACCTCGTTCTCTGCGGTCCAGCTGGGCGGTATCGCGATCGGCGCCGCACTGGA
This sequence comes from Ilumatobacteraceae bacterium, assembly GCA_963710625.1. Classification (GTDB taxonomy): domain Bacteria; phylum Actinomycetota; class Acidimicrobiia; order Acidimicrobiales; family Ilumatobacteraceae; genus Sva-07. Next base: position 161,760 of record CAVQBG010000003.1, read on the forward strand.
CAGGGCCGGCCTCTCTGGAGAGCAGATCGACTACGTCTACATGGGACACGTGCTCCAGGCCGGTGCTGGGCAGATCACCGCCCGCCAAGCTGCCGTGAACGGCGGGGTACCCATGTCGGTGCCGGCCACCACTGTCAACAAGGTGTGCCTGTCGGGGATGGACGCGATCTATCAGGCCGACCGCCGTCTCCGCGCCGGTGACGCAGAGATCGTGTTGGCCGGCGGCATGGAGTCGATGACCAACGCCCCACACCTGCTCCCTGGAGCGCGAGCGGGTTACCGCATCGGTGACGGCGTGCTGGTCGATTCGATGATGTACGACGGTCTCTACTGTGCCTTCGACCAGTGCGCGATGGGTGAGGGCACCGAGAAGTACGCCCAGGCCCACGGCCTGATCCGCGAGCACATGGACGCAATGGCCGCCGAATCGCACCGACGCGCCGACGCCGCACAACAGAGCGGCCTGTTCGCCGACGAGATCGTGACGGTCACGATCCCGCAACGCCGAGGCGACGCACTCATCGTCGGCCACGACGAAGGCGTCCGCGGGGAGACCACCATCGAATCGCTCGCCGGGCTACGGCCCGCCTTCGACACCCACGGCCACATCACCGCCGGCAACGCCAGCCAGATCAGCGACGGCGCGTCCGCGATGGTCATCACCACCGCCGAGGTCGCCGACCGACTCGGCGTGACCCCGCTCGCCGAGATCATCGGCTACGGCCAGGTCGCGGGACCCGATGCCTCGCTGCTGCACCAGCCCTCGAATGCCATCAAGGCGGCGATCGACCGCGCCGGACTCAGCATCGGCGATGTGGACCTGTTCGAGATCAACGAGGCCTTCGCCGCAGTCGGCGTGGCATCGGCCGACGACCTCGGCATCTCCATGGACATCGTCAACGTCAACGGCGGTGCGATCGCCGTCGGCCATCCCCTCGGCATGTCCGGCAACCGCATCACCCTGCACCTCGCCCTCGAACTCGCCCGGCGCGGTGGCGGCATCGGCGCCGCCGCCCTGTGCGGCGGCGGAGGCCAGGGCGACGCCATCCTGCTCCGCGTCACCGCATGACACCCATCGACGCGCCCGACGCGAACAACGGGACCCGCTGGCGAACCCGGTTCATCCTGTTGAACGGCAAAGCCGGAATGGGCACGACGATCAATGCTGTGGCTTTCGGTGTCGCGCTCAGCGGTGGGGCAAGCGCATCCTGCGCCTTCGGCAGGAGAGAATGACCGCCGTGCGCGCTGGCCTGATCGAGTGAATGGCATGGATCCGTCGTGAAACGCCTCGACCGCAAGTTCGCCAACATCCTCGGCGGTTCGACCTCTTGAAGATGGATCTCCTGGAAACCGCTCGCCGCGTCTCGGTCGCTGACCCACGGGGCTGCCGCGTCGTGACGGGTTTCGACGGCTTCGTGGACGAGATGATCTCCGTGGTGAGTGAGCGCAGGACACTGGATGACTTTGCGTCGGTGCCGGACATCGGCGCCTTCGGAGCGATGATCGCTGCCGCCGCTGGTCAGAGCAGCCTGCGCGAAATCGTCGTCACGGCTGTCCAACCGGGCGGCTGCGCTGTCAACCTTGCAGATGGCTTGGCGAGTCTCGGTGCGACGGTGGACTGCTTTGCCACGATCGGCGAACCGCCACATCCGGCCTTCAGCGACATCGCCGCCAAGTGCCACGGCTTCTCTTCCTGGGGCCCCGAGCCGGGGCGGACGCTGGCGTTCGAGTTCAACGACGGCAAGCTGATGTTCAGCGTCGTCAAACATCTCGCGGAGTTCACGCCGCACTCCGTTCGGGAACTCCTCACAGACGGGACGTACGCCGCCGCCTGTGAGGTTGCACAGGTCATCGCTCTGACCGATTGGAGCCTCTATCCGTACATGACGCAGGTGTGGCACCTGCTCAAGAGCGAGGTGTTCTCACTCCTCACTCACCGCCCAGCGTTCTTCATCGATCTCGTGGACCCGTCGACGCGCTCGGTGGCGGACATTCGCGACATGGCGGCCATCCTGCATGAGTTCGAGCCGGTGGGGCCGGTGACGCTCGGCTTGAATGGCAACGAGGCGAACGTGCTCTGCCGGGCGCACGATGTGTCATCCGCTCCGGCCGACGCCACGCCGGAGCGGACCTTGCAGCAGGCGTTCACCCTTCGTGATCTGTTCGGTGTCACCCGCGTGGTGATTCATCGGGTGCCGTTCGCCGTGAGCGCGGTCGATGAGTGTGGATCCATGCAACCGGGCCCGTACAGCGCAGGCACGAAGAAGACCACCGGTGCGGGCGACCGTTTCAACGCGGGCTTCTGTCTCGGGCTCGGACTGGGACTCGACGACAGCGAGTCGCTGGTGCTCGGCTGTGCCGCTTCCGGGTTCTTCGTGCGCAACGCCCGCAGCGCGAGCCGCCAGGAACTGGTGGGCTTTCTCGAAGGCTGGGCCGCCGGTTCCGTCGATCGCTCGAGCTGACACGATCGGCTTCTCTCACGCAGCTGGTGGACTTTGCGCCCGCTCGGCAGCCCACGCTCGGTGGTCAGCGGGATCATGTCGCAATGGATCGAGGACTGCGCCGAAGATTGGCGCAGGATCTCGGTCTCCACCGCACTCAGTTGCAGCATTCAACCCACAGTGAACCCTCGCGACGAGTCGCGCTGAACGCGAAAGGACCACGCGTGACGCGACCACCCACCGTCACCGACGAGCGTCCATCACCTCTCGTGCGAACTCGACACGACTGCGGGCCGTGGGTCGTGGGTTCGAGCCCGACCCGCCCCACCAGTCGGCGTGCTGTCCCGTTCGCTTCCGTCAGCCGGGTCCGCCGACGTCCACGTTGTAGGCCTCGTACAGAAGATCTGCACCCAGATGTCGATGGCGCACGATCGCGGCGAGCAGATGGATGGCCTGTTCCCGGATGGTCGCCGTCTCCTCTGCGGTCCGTTCGGTCGGGGCGTGGTCGAGCCGGTCCAGGAGATGCTCGATGTCGGCAGCGATCGCGACGTGTTCGCCGACGAGTTGGTCGATCTGGTTGGACAACCGCGGCGCTCGCTCGCGCACCTGAGCGAGGACGCCGTCGGGTGCCTCGGTCTCGACCACGTGTTGCTCGAGCATCGTCCGGAGGTCGACCAGCGCGTTGCCGAGGCCCTCCGGCCACCTGACGTCCGAGGCTGGAGCGGCCAACGCCGCCTCGACCGAGGCGACGGCGCTGAGCAGCGCTGCTCGCCGCTGTCGGATCTCGCCGAGATCGCTCATGGCCATCACCCCTTCGTCAGCAGTCTCGATGACTGCAGTCACCCGATCCTGACAATCTTGACGGTAGCCCACCTCGTCGCACCCCGTACCGGGCCGAAGGCCCTATCTTGTCGGACGCTCGCCACACGCCCCGCTCGTGCACGTGGGGTTCGGGCTCCCACCGCAACGGTGACGCCGGTGACGAATCGCTGCAGTACCTTCAACGGGATGGATCCCCACACCACGTCTGTTGCCGTCGTGCTCGACGACGTGAACCTCACGTGTCTGACCTCGGCATCGATCGACGACACCGGACGCCCGCTCGCCGTGTGCATGCACGGCTTTCCGGACTCGGCGCACTCCTGGCGTCACCTGAGCTCCGCGCTCGAGGCGGCCGGATGGCGCGTCGTTGCGCCGTTCCTCCGCGGATATGCGCCCAGCGGTCTGTCGGCCAGCGGCTCATACCAGACCGGTGCGTCGTCCATGGACGCGATCGCGCTCCACGACCGGTTCGGCGGCGACGGCCGAGCGGCGATCATCGGCCACGACTGGGGCGCACCGATCGCCTACGGCGCCGCGTCGCATGCACCCGATCGCTGGGCGAAGGTCGTCGGCATGGCGGTCCCACCGGGAGGGGCGTTGGCTCATGCGTTCCTCACCAACACCGACCAGCTCAAGCGCAGCTGGTACGTGTTCTTCTTCCAGCACGGATTGGCCGACATGGTCGTACCTGCTGATGATCTGGCCTTCATCGACATGATCTGGCGCGACTGGTCTCCGGGGTACGACGCTGCTGTCGACCTCGTTCACGTGAAGGACGCACTGCGCGATCTGGCACATCTGAGCGCCGCGCTCGGTTACTACCGCGCGACGCTCGGCTCTGGGTACATCGACCCCGCGCTCGCCGAGGTGCAGGAGGCGACGCAGGCGGTGCCGACGCATCCGACGCTCTACCTTCACGGAACGGATGACGGATGCATCGGTTCGGAAGTCGCTGAGTCCGCCCGGGGGATGGTCGGCGACAACGTGACCATCGAGGTGCTCGACGGCGTCGGCCATTTCCTCCATCTCGAATCACCCGCCGTCGTCAACGAGCGCATCGTCGAGTTCGTGTCGTAGGGGGCTGCGCCGTCCGGGTTGTGTGACGGATGTCTCATGTGCTGGACTGACCGGCGGGGAAGACCCGTCATGCCGATCGACTCACCGATGGCAGGCGGTCAACACGAAAGATGGGGGAAACATGCGACAGCGACGACTCGTCACTGCACTGGCGGTTCCGCTGGTGTTCGCCTTCGTGGCGGCATCGTGCGGAAGCGACGACAGCTCCTCGGACAGCACGACGGCCAGCGATGGCACCGAAGCGACCACCGAGGAGACCGCGGACGCCGGCGACGGCGAGGAGACCGCGGACACCTCACCCACGAAGGCGGACGGTGAGGTCGACACCACGGTCGTCGCCGAGACCGAGACGCCCGTCTACGGCGGCTCGCTGTCGATGGGTCTCGAGGCGGAGGCCAACGGTTTCCGTCCATGGGAGGACGGCTGCGCCGAACCGTGCATCAACATCGCCCGCACGTTCTTCGACGTCCTGATCCAGCAGAACGGCGACGGCGAGTACGAGGGGTTCGTCGCCGAGTCGATCGAACCGAACGAGGACTTCACCGTCTGGACGATGACGCTGCGCCCGGACATCACGTTCCACAACGGCGTGCCGTTGACGGCGCAGACGATTGCCGACATGTTCGCCATTCAGCAGACCGGAGCGATCTCGTCGGGGCAGATCGCCACGAATGCCATTGCCAGCGTGGAGGCGGTGGACGATCTGACGGTCGTCTACACGCTGACCACGCCCAACTCGGCCTTCCCGGCGGCGCTCAACACGGTCGCCCTCGGCTACGTGTTCGAACCCGCCGCGGCGTTGGCCGACCCGGTCGGCTTCAGCACCGCGCCGGTCGGCACCGGCCCGTTCGTGATGGAGAGTCGCGACATCGACAACGAGACCGTCGTCGTGCGGAACGAGAACTACTGGCGCACCGATGACGACGGCAACCAGTTGCCATATCTCGACTCGGTGTCGTTCCGGCCGATCCCTGACGAAGGAACCCGGCTCGATGCGTTGATCTCCGGGACCGTCAACCTCATGGAGACACGGCGACAGGGAACGATCAGGGACGCCCGCGCGGAGTCAGGCATCAGCCTGTACGAGTTCCAGGGCAACAGCACCGGCGGTGGCATGTTCAACACGGCGGTCGCGCCGTTCGACGACGTGCGCGTCCGTCTCGGCCTGAACAAGATGAACGACCAGGAGCGCGTGATCGAGGCGCTCGGTGGCACGGGCATCTCCCTGCCGGTCACGCAGTGGTTCTCTGCCGACAGTCCGTGGTGGACACAGGCCGCGGCCGATGCCTATCCGACGTTCGACTTCGAGGGTGGCGCTGCGCTGCTCCAGGAGTACATCGACGATCCGGCTCGTTCGGACGGAAAGGCTCCCGGCGAGAAGATCGACGTCGAGCTCTCGTGCCCGCCCGACCCGACCCTGATCGCCGCCATGCAGGTGCTCGAGCAGGTGTGGTCGGGATCCGAACTGGTCAACGTCACACTGACGCAGTTCGATCAGGCCACCCACATCAACATCGCCATCAGCGACGAACACAAGGCCCACTGTTGGCGCTGGGGTGCCGAAGGTGACCCGAGCGCGCCGATCAACCCGTTCCTCACCGACCCGGCGGAGTCGATCAGCAACTTCCCGAACTGGTACGACCCCGAGGCGTTCGGCTGGGCGATGGAAGCGATCCAGACCGACGACTTCGAGACCCGCAAGGACCTCTACTCGAAGATCATGGTGCGGATCAACGAGCAGGCACCCGTGTGGTACTCGGGTGGCACCGCAACGCTGATCGCCACCGACGAGGACATTCGGGGTGTGAACAACTGGACGTTGCCGAGCGGCGATCTCGGCAACGGAACGCCGGGCGCGCTGACGTTCTTCACGGAGATCTTCGTCTCCGACCAATGAGTGGGTGCGGCGGCCCGAATCGTTCGGGTCGCCGCATCGACCACCCGACGCGCTGATCAGGCGTCGGGTTGTTCGATGGCGTCGAGGAAGGCGTTCACGTCGGCTTCCTCGCCGCCGACGAGCCAGATGGTGAGTTCGCCATCGGAATCCGCGTCGTCGTCGTCCTCGTCGTCCTCCCACGGCAGGACACCGTCGACGAAGTAGCGGTCGACGGTGATGTCGTCCGAGCCGTCCTCGACGGGTGCGATGACGGCGAGTTCGACCTCGGCATCAGCCGGCTGGTCGCTCAGGATGTCGATCAATTCGTGGACTCGCATGGTTCTCCAGGGCTCTCGTGGCGGAACGGTTGGCGGAACGTCGGATCAGAAGTCGTCGAGCCAGGACGGAGCCCGCTCGAGCAAGTACAGACTGACATGTTTGCAGCGGTCGAGAGCGGCTTCGATCGCGTCGTCGACGTTCATGTACACGTCAGCGAGGTCCACCGTCATCTTGGCGACGATCGACAGGCTGCGTTCCGGGGCGTCGGTGACGCTCGGGAACGAGTCGATGGCGGAGACCTCGACCGGGAGATCGACCCCGCCGATCCCGGCGAGATCGATCGACAGCACCAGGAGATCGGGCGGCTCCGGCAAGGGTGGCAGCGTCCAGGTGAAGATCAGGGGGAAGCTGAAACCGGTCGGGGGAGGGTCGTCGATCTCGTCGAGCTTCATCACCTCGTCTTCGAAGCCGAGCATCGCGCGGGGATCGACATCGAGCGACAGGTGGAGATCGATCGGGCCGGCGCACGCTTCCTCGGGGTGGAGGTCGACCTCCCAGAGTTGGCGCAGCGAGTAGGTCTCGACGAAGTGCCGTTCGTCGTGGACGTGGAAGCCGTGGTCGATGGCCTGACTCTTCACATCGGCGACGAAACCTGCAACATCGATCACTGCCATGCGGATCGGACACTACCGTCCCAGACTGTGACCGTGCCGAATGACCACGATGTGCTGGCGCTGTTCGCCTCGATCTGCGACGGAACCACCGAGGTGCTCGCCCACACGACCGACTGGGGAGCGTCCGGCCGGCGGCCCGGGCAGTACCTCGTGGATCTCGATGTCGACGCGATCTGTGTGACGCCGCTGGTCGCAGCGGGGTACTCGGTGCTGTCCGAGGAGAGCGGACTGCAGCATCCCGATGGCGGGTTGTCAGCGCGTGGCGTCGTGGTCGTCGACCCGCTCGACGGCTCGACCAATGCGAGCCTCGGGTTGCCGTGGTTCGCGACGTCGTTGTGCCTGGTCGTCGACGGCCGACCCGAGGTGTCGATGGTGGCAAACCTGGCGACCGGGGCGCGATACGACGCCGTCCGGGGTCGAGGCGCCAGACTCGACGGCGTGCGGCTCGAGGTGTCGGCCCCTGCGTCGATCGACGATGCCGTCGTCGCGATCAGCGGGTTGCCCTCGCACTCCTACGGGTGGCGTCAGTTCCGTGCGATGGGAGCGTCGGCGCTCGATCTCTGTGCGGTGGCCAGTGGGTCCTTCGACGGGTTCGTCGACATGAGTCCCGACGCGCACGGGGTCTGGGACTACGTCGGCGCCCAGCTCGTCGTGCAGGAAGCCGGGGGAGCGGTGGCCGACGCGTTCGGTCGGGATCTCGTCGTGCTCGAGCACGACGCGCGGCGCACTCCGGTCGCGGCCACGAGCAGCACACTGCTCGCCGACCTGATGGCGCATCGCGTCGGGGATCGCTGAGCGAACCGTCGCCGGGTGCCCTCGACGTCCGTCGGCGGTCGAGCCATCGGCCCTCCCCGGTCATGCGCCGGGCCTTGTGGCAACGCTGCTGACGCCTGGACCTCGTCAGCGCTGCACGGTGTGGCCGTCGGCGGTCATGTCCGAGGCGTCGGGCACGTCGTGCTCGTCGTCGGGTTCCTCTCGCAGGAGCTTCCAGCGCAGTCGGCACCGGAGTTCGTCGAGTCGGTCGACCGGACGGCTCGGGCGGGGTGTGCCGCCGTGGTCGTGCCGGTCGCTGTCGCGGTTGTGCGGCGGACATTCGAGCTTGCCGTTGAACTGGCTCGTCGGGCCGTTGGCGGCGTGAGGGACGATGTGGTCGACGTCGCACCGGTCGGCGGGGACGTCGCAGCCGCTCTTGTGTTGGCAGTGGCGATCGCGCACCTCGACGGCGCGTCGGAGTGCGCCGGTGAAGCTGCGTCGGTGCGAGACCGAGATCACGGTCGACGGGCCGTCGAACAGGACGGTCTCGAGATCGGCGTCGCCGATCCACTGGAACAGTTGGCCGGGCGTGATGACGGTGCCGTTCGCGAGCTCGCACAGTTGCGACAGCGTCTCGTCGCCGACGAGCGTCGTGAACAGCGGTTTGGGCCGCCGACCGTCAGCGGGCGCGGTCGCCGAACGTGTCGCCATCTCGACGAGTGCTGCGGCTCGCCGCTGGGATGCGGTGCGGGTGACGCCCTCGCGCTGGTCGGCCAGATAGAGGTCTCGCTCGAGTCGCGTGACTTCGTTTTCGACGATCGAGCCGCCGATCGGGTCGAGGACCCCGTTGATCACCACGGTGCCGTCGATCGTGGAGGACACGTTCAGGTGCGCGGCGTTGCGTTGACGTTCCGCCTCGTCCTCGGCGGCATCGCCGTCGACCCTGCTGCACCAGTAGTCGAGCATCTTGCGAGCATCGAAGAAGCGGAGCCTTTTGCACTCGTCGACCAGGGTCTGCTCGTGATCGGCGAAGACGGCGTTGCGCCACGGTCGATTGGCCTTGGCGAGCAGGTCGACGTGGTCGGGGGAGAGGTCGCCGGATGCGAGCGCCGCTGCCGCCGCCGGCATCGAGCGGAGCTGGCGGGCGCGGCGGACCTCGGTGCCGGTCGACGACGTCGATGCCGAGGTCTCGTTGGCGAGCCGGGTGGCCGCCGACCGGGCGCCGTTGTCGGCCCACACCATGCGACGGTCCCATGCGGAGATCGCCGTTGCTGCGAGGGCGGCCAGGCGGTGGCGTTGCCGTTGCACTCTGGTCACCAGTTCGTGGAGTTCGTCGTCGGTCAGCTCGGAGGGATCGACGTCGAGGAGTGAATCGATCACATCTGTCAGGTCGTCGATCCCCTTCGACATGGAGTCATGATAGCACACATGTACGTCTAAGACAACAAATCACATACAGGTGTTCGATACGTCCGCGGGTCGATTCGTCGTGGCGCTGGCACCGCGGTCGCTACTGTGAATGCGGTGATCGACGCCGGGGGCTTGTTGACCGTGGACGAAGCCCGATGCCGTGGCCGGGTCGGGATCAAGTGGGGCAAGCACGGTCCGGACGTGTTGCCGGCGTGGGTTGCTGACATGGACTTCGACCCGCCGGCGGCCGTGCTCGACGCACTGCGCTGTCACGCCGATCGGGGCGACCTCGGCTACGGTCCGTTCGCCGGCGACCTCGCCGAGCACTACGCACACTGGCAGGACCGACATCACGGTTGGCGTCCCGACGTCGAGCGCATCCGTCCCTTCACCAGCGCGCTTCACGCGCTCGAGGTCGCGTTGTGGAACACGACCGAGCGTGGCGACGGCGTCGTCGTGTTCACGCCGATCTACTACCCGTTCCTCGACGCGATCGCCGACAGCGGGCGTCGCCGAGTCGACGTGCCCCTCGATCCCGTCGGCTGGCGTCTCGACCCCGATCGGCTCGCCGCAGCGATCGACGACACCACCCGGGTGATCCTGTTCTGCTCTCCCCACAATCCGACCGGTCGGGTCTTCGGGGGCGACGAGGTGGCAGCGGTCGCCGAGGTCGCCGAACGCCGCGAGCTGCTCGTGATCACCGATGAGATCTGGGGCGATCTGGTCCACCCCGGTGCATTTCATCGGCCGCTCGCGATCGCCGACGAGCGGTTCGGTGGGCGCCTGGTCACGCTCGGCTCGGCCAGCAAAACCTTCAATCTCGCCGGACTGCGCACGGCGGTGGCCCACATCGATCATGCCCCGCTCCTCGATGCGCTCGAAGCGATGCCGGGACACCTCCAGGGTTCGCCGAGCTCACTCGGCGTCGTCGGCACGATCGCCGCCTGGACCGAGTGCGACGACTGGCTGGCGGCCGTCCGCCGAACGATCGCCGCGCGGCTCGATCAGCTTGTCCGCCGCCTCGCAAGGGACGTGCCCTCGGTTCGATTCGATGCGCCGGAGGCGACGTACCTCGGCTGGCTCGACTTTCGGCAGACCGGCCTCGGTGATGACCCCGCCGACACGCTGCTCGAACACGGTGTGGCGCTGTCGAGCGGTCCGAAGTTCGGTCCGAACGGCGCCGGGTTCGCGCGCATCAACGTGGCAACGTCCGAACGGATCCTCGACGTGGTGATCGACCGGGTCGCCGACGCGGTCGATCAGTCGTCGATCGCCTGACAGACGAGCGATCGCAGGTCACGATCGGGCAGCAGCATGCCGGTCATGTACTGCGACATGAACAGCCCGACGAGGTCTTCAGCCGGGTCGACCCAGAAGTAGGTCTTGGCGGCGCCCGCCCAACCGTACTCGCCGACCGAGCCCGGCCCGGCGGTCTGCGCCACGTCGAGCATCACTCTCGAACCCAAACCGAAACCCATCCCGGGAGAGGGGATGCCCAGCAGTTCGTAGGGGAGGAGTTCGGACGGGACGTGGTTGCTGTGCATCAACTCCAGTGTCTTGCGACCGATCAGGCGTTCGCCGTTGCCGGTGCGGTCGATGCGTCCGCCGTTGGCGAGCATCTGCGCGAGCTTCATGTAGTCCGCGGCCGTCGAGAAGAGGCCGAGGCCGCCGCGCTGGAACACCTCAGGCGTACTCGTCGGATAGGTGACCGACACGTCGATCCGCTCGTTGAAGCCGCTCAAGGCTGCCTCCATCAGTTCGATCGCCGAGTAGTTCTCGCCGACCAGGTCCGGCAGGCCGTACATCGCTGCCAGCCGATCGAGTTGGTCGTCGGCGACGCCGAATCCGGTGTCGCCCATGCCCAACGGGTCGAATAGCCGTTGTTGGAGGAAATCGCCCAGTGATTCGCCCGAGAGCACTTCGATCAGGCGGGCGGCGACGTCGATGCCGACGCTGTAGTGCCAACGGGTGCCCGGTTGGAAGGCGAGGGGGAGGGTGGCCAGCTCGTCGATCAACGCGTCGAGCGGACGGGTCGAGTCGTTCATGATCCTCGCGTCGCGGTACATCTGGGCGACGGGGTTGTCGGCCATGAAGTCATAGGTGAGGCCGCTCGTGTGAGTCAAGACGTCGCGGATCTGCATCGGTCGTGCCTGGTCGACCAGGGTGCCGTCGTCCGTGAGGACCTTGGTCGCGCCGAACGCCGGGAGGTACTGGGCGACCGGTTGCTCGAGCTGGAACAGCCCCTCCTCGTGGAGCATCATCAGCGCCGTCGACACGATGGGCTTGGTCATCGAGTAGATCCGGAAGATCGTGTCGGGAGCCATCGGAATGCCGGCTTCCCTGTCCTGGAAGCCGAACTGCTCGTCGTGGACGATCTCGCCGCGGCGGGCGATCATCGTGCTGATACCGACCACACCGCGTTCGGTGACGTACGACTCCATCACCGGTGCGATTCGCGCCAATCGGGCGCTGCTCATGCCGACTGCTTCCGGCGACGTCAGGTGATTGCTCATGGTCCCTCCTCGGATCGTGCGTGCGATCCTCGCGCATGCACGAGCGCCGGCGGGCCTCGGAGTGCCTCGGCGGCGACCGAGTGCCAGCTGTCGCGACCCCGGTAGCATCGCTCCGTCGAGGGCGCATAGCTCAGTTGGCTAGAGCGCTTCCCTTACAAGGAAGATGTCGGGGGTTCGAGTCCCTCTGCGCCCACCGATCTACCAGGTACTTTGTACCGAGAAGGTAGATCTGATCTCAAGCGGTGGGCAACGCGGTGGGCAACGAATCGGCACTCCCCGAACCAGATGCGGTGGTTCGGGATTCGGCAACCGTCATCGATTGTCTTCGTCATACGCCCAGCAGCGTGGTCGAGCAGGACCGAGTCCAGAGCCTTGTTCACAACGATCCCTCGCCGATCCGCCGACGGCTGGAACGACGAGGTGATCGGGATGATCACTCCCTCGATGGCTCCCACCGGGTTGTCCGATAGCTCCCACCGGGTTGTCCGATAGCTCCCACCGGGTTGTCCGATAGCTCCCACCAGGGGTTCGGTCGCTCCCTCGGCCTGGTGTGTGTGGTGGAGTGAGTTGTCGCTGTCACGGCGAGCGATGCCGTTTGCGCTCCGCCTGCCGGCGCTGCGCTCGGTTCGGACCGGGTGCGGGTCGGGGATTCGGTGCAGGAGTAGATGTGGTCTGGGCGAGTTCGGCGAGTTGCGCCTGTAGGTCGGCGCGTTCGCGTTCGGCGGTGTCGAGTTCGATTCGGAGGCGGTCGTTGGCTTTGCTGAGCCAGCTCGAGCGGGCCTGTTCGCGTTCGAGTTCGTTCTCGGCCCGACGCAAGGTGGCCTGGGTCTGCTTCAGTTCGGCGGTGAGCGCGTCGATGGTGATGCCGAGTTCACGAACCTGGTCCCATGCGGCTGCCGCGTCGTCACCGTAGTGCAGGGCGAGCTCGATCGTTGGTGGTTCGTCTTCGCCGCGTGCTCGTGCGCGGAAGGCGCGCACACGGTCGGCGTCGGATCGCCACTTTCGGGGGCGGCCGCCCTTGCCTGGCACGGTCATGGGAGCTATCGTAACGAAACGTAACGGTACGTGCACCCAGCGGGTAATGTCCCAAGCGAGGGGCAACGCGGTGGGCAACGAATCGGGACGAGGGATTGTCGGCGGTTCGTTCAATGCTCCCTCGATGACTCCCACCGGACTCTGGGATTGCTCCCACCGAGGCGCGCGATTGCTCCCACCGGGGTATCGGATTGCTCCCACCGGGCGTTCGATCAGTCCCTCGTGATGGTGTGTGTCGTCGAGGGAGTTGTCGTGGTCACGTCGGTGGTCGGCGCCGGCGGCGTTCTTCCTGCCGGCGTTGCGCTCGATTCGGGCCAGGAACAGGTCGGACATTCGGTGCGGGTGTGGTCATGGTGCGAAGAAGTCCGTCAAGTCGTTCCTGCAGGTCGGCTCGGTCGCGTTCGACGGCGTCGAGTTCGGCTCGGAGGCGGTCGTTGCCTTCGCTGATCCAGTTGGCGCGGACTTGCTCTCGCTCGAGTTCCTTCTCGGCTCGTCGTAGGGCGGCCTTGGTCGTCTTGAGTTCGGCTTTGAGTGCGTCGATGGTGTCGCCGAGTTGGCGGACCTGGTCCCAGGCGACTGCGGCTTCGTCACCGGATTCGAGGGCAACTTCGATGGTTGGTGGTTCGTCGTCGCCGCGTTCTCGTGCTCGGAAGGCGCGCACGCGGTCGGCGTCGGAGCGCCACTTGCGGGGGCGGCCACCCTTTCCGGGCACGGTCATGGGAGTGATCGTAACGAAACGTAACGATTCGTGCACCCGGCGGGTAATAGTCTGTGAGGGTGCTGCTCGATTGAGGTGAACATGCGCTCGATCGTGAGACTCGGGGTGAACACGGTCGGTCGAGGTCTAGGTTGGGGACATGGGACCGAACGTCACGAACGTAGGAAGAGAAGTCGCAGCAGCGGTGCTGTCGGAAGCCGCCGATGAACTCCGCGGTCGCTCGAACCGCAAGTGGGCGGTCATGCTCCTGGCGTTCCTGGTCGGTATGGTCGTCGCCGTGGTCGTGATCAAACGTCGCGGCGGAACCCTTCCGATCGAGAGTGACCCTCGCTGGGTCGAGGCGGTCGAGAACCCGCCCGTCTGACGATTCGGGTGGCAGTCGGCGCTGATGCGCCTCGATGTCTCCATCCTGGGGCTATCGCGGGCATCCCGATCATGAGACGTTCGATGCATGACGGACTACACGATGACCACGCCAATCCCAGCGAGCATCACCACGCCTGACCGCGTCCACAGCTCGATCGGAGCCCTGCAGTACTTCGATGGTGTGCCGACGCCCGAGACCGCCGAGACGGTGTACGACTATCTCGATCGTTCGCGTGCGGTCGAGGTGTTCCTCAACAGCATCCCGGCGATGTCGATGAGCGCGCTCCGAGCGGGTCAGGCGGCGGCGGGCGCTGACGCGTGCAACAAGATCTGCATCTTCGACACCCTGATGGACTCGACGTCGTTGGTCCTCACCGGGAACACCTCGACGATGTACGCCATCGGTTTCCTCGACCTCGCCAAGGACGGGCCGTGCGTCATCGATCTCCCCCCGAAGATGCTGGGCATCCTCGACGACATGGCCTTCCTCTACATGACCGACCTCGGCGTCGCCGGGCCCGACCAGGGCAAGGGTGGCAAGTTCCTCGTACTCCCGCCGGGCTACGACGGGCCCGTGCCCGACGGCTACTTCGTCGTTCCGTCGAAGACCAATGGTGTGTGGGTGTTCATGCGCGGCTACCTCGATCACGGGATCAAGGCGGCGTCCGACAACATTCGTGACAACCTGAAGGTGTACCCGTTGTCGACCGAGTCGGCCCCGCCGGCGATGGAGTTCATCAACGTCTCGGGCAAGCAGATGAACACCGTGCTGCCCAACGACGTCGGCTTCTTCGAGCAGCTGCATGCGTCGATCCAAACGGAGCCCGACGACTTCCTCGGCCCGGAAGCCAAAGGCATGATGGCCGCCGTCGGGATCGAGAAGGGCCAGCCCTTCGCTCCCGACGACCGCATGAAGAAGGTGCTGACCGACGCCGCAGCGATCGGCAATGCCGCCGCCCGGGCGATCAGCTACACGCCCCGCAACCCGGGACAGTTCGTCTACGACGGCAACACGACCTGGGTGATGGGCTACGCGAACAAGTCCACGACGTACACCACCGACACCGGAGCACGGGATCTCGAGGGACGCGTCTTCTTCCACTTCGGCTACATCTGCGTGTCGCCGGCAATGGCGGTCACGGTGCCCGGTGCGGGATCGGACTACGCAATGGCGGCAATCGACTCGAGTGGCCTCGTGCTGGACGGATCGAAGACCTACAAGCTCCATCTGCCGCCCGATGTGCCGGTCAAGGACTTCTGGGCGATCACGATGTACGACACCCAGACCCGTTCGCAGCTCCAGACCGACCAGCAGTTCCCGACGCTCGGGAGCCAGGACGAGGGCCTCGAGACGAACGCCGACGGCTCCTACGACATCTACTTCGCACCCGAAGCCCCCGCCGGGCACGAGCACAACTGGTTGCAGACCATCCCGGGCAAGAGTTGGTTCATCGCCTTCCGCGTGTACGGACCCGAGCAGCCCTGGATCGACCAGACCTGGCGGCCGGGCGACATCGAGCTCATGAGTTGACACGTCAGGTCTCCACGCTCGGGACCGATGGCCTCGTACGCGCTCGACGTGCTCGCCTAGGGTCGATCTCGTGACATGGGCGCCGCCTCATCATGGGGTCGGGATCGACGACTGGGCGCCGATGTGACCGAGGCCGTCTCGGAGGTCGCTTCCGCGGACCACCTTGTTCGCTCGGTGTTCCTCCATCGACCCCGCCCGCCCGGCGGCGCACTGGTTCGTGACCACCTGAACGCGGCCCTCGACCGCGGTATCGACGGGGCCGCGACCGTGGTGAGCGCCCCAGCCGGCTTCGGCAAGTCCGTGATCGTCAGCCAGTGGTGCGAGACGCTCGACCGTTCTTGCGCGTGGCTCTCGCTGGATGACCACATCGATGACCCTCGCTGGTTCGTGCTTCACCTTGCGGCAGCCGTCCGCAGCGTGTGCCCCGACGCGTTGGGCGTCACCTCGCAGATGGCGAGAGCCGCTCGCCTCCCGGATCAGCACATCTTGGTCACGACGCTCTCCAACGAGTTGGACGAACTCGCCGAGCCGGTGGTGATCGTGCTCGACGACTACCAGAAGATCACGTCGCCGGAGGTCCATTCGTTGATGTCCGAGCTGCTCAGACATCCATCGGAGTCCGCGCACTTCGTGATCGTCGGTCGGCATGACCCGCCACTGCCGACGGGGCTGCTCCGCGCCCGAGGACAGCTCAACGAGCTGCGGATGAATGATCTCGCCTTTTCCGAGGGCGAGATCCAGCAATTCACCGAGCAGTTCCTCGACCGCGCGCTGACGCCCGACGAGGTCAGCACTCTCCGCAAGTCCACGGAAGGCTGGCCGGCCGGTGTGCGGCTGGCGGCCGAGGCCATGGGATTGTCGCCCGCCGGCACACCGGTCGTGGGCGCAAGCTTCCTCGATCGGGGAGCCCAGGCGTATCTGGTCGGCGAAGTGCTCGAACAGGTCCCGCCGGAGGTGCGCCGGTACCTCCTTGCGGCATCGATCTTCGATCGCTTCAGTGCGCCGCTGTGCGATGCAGTCGTCGTCGAGGATGCAGGAAGACCGCCGCTGATGACGGGAGACGAGTTCATCGGGTGGCTCCGCAGTCACAACCTGTTCATCATCCAGCTCGACGCCGCCGCGGAGTGGTTCCGCTTCCACCACGTGTTCGCCAGACTGCTCGACGACTGGCGACGCGATCGGTGGGATCGAGTCGACGCAATCAGAGGCACGGGCGCGCCGGACCGCGGCTCATCTGTTCCAGGAATGCGGACTGGTCGAGGAGGCCATCGAGCAGCTCGGTCTTGCCGGCGACCGCGCTGCTGTCGCCACGCTCGCCGAGGAGTACGGGTCCGAACTGATCGAGGAGGAGCGCTGGGTCGACCTCGAACGCCTCTTGTCGATGATCCCCCAGGACGTGGTCGACTCCAACCCTTCGTTGCTGCTTCTCCGAGCGTGGCTGTTCGGCGAGTTCCAGTCGCGTCACAGCGAGATGCGGAGCGCGCTCGATCTCGCCGAGCAGATTCTCGATCGCACGGGCGACGACGATGTGCGGTCCGGCGAGATGCGGGCGCAGATCGCGGAGCTCCGAGGGGCGTACTCGAAGCTGCTGAGGGCCGACTTCGACGGAGCGATCGTCGACGCTCGGACAGCGAATCGGCTCCTCGCTCATCGCCCGGGTCGACATCTCGCGTTCGCGTACGTGCTCGAGGCCATTGCCCTCGCGGGTGCCGGTCGCTCGAAGGAGGCGCATCAGCTCGCCGACTCGGTGATCGGTGATGAACGGTTCGCCGACGCTCCATGGGATCCGCTGGCATATGCGATGCCCTACCTGGGCTGGCTGGAAGGCGACCTCGACGCTGTCGATCGTCACAGCATCCAGTTGCTGTCCATCGGTGAACGCTTCGACCACCAGGACACGATCGCCACGGCGCACTACTTCCTCGGCATCTCGGCATACGAACGGAACAGGCTCCACGAGGCCGACGAACACTTGGGGGCCACGCTCGACCTCCGGCTGGTCACGCAGACGATCTTCGTGGTGCACGCCGAGATCGCACTTGGGTTGAGTCAGCTGGCCCAAGGCCGTGGAGACGAGGCCGACGACACCGCCGCGGCGACGATGCAGTACGTGCTCGACGAGAGAAGCGAGTTCCTCCAGCCGGTCGTTCGGGCGTTCCTGGCCGAGCTCGACCTCCGGCGCGGCCGTCACGCGTCGGCGCTGCGCTGGGCGCAGACCGCGGACCTCGACGTCGAGCGTCATCGCTACATGTTCTACGACTTGACCCCGACACTGATCGGGGCGCTGCTGACCTCACCCGATGACGCCGTGCGTGGCAGCGAACTCCTCGAGGAGGCGCTCGAAGCTGCGGTCCTCCATCACCATGTCCCGCTGACCGTCAGTCTCCTCGGGCTGCAGCGCGTTGCGCCTCGCCGACGTCGGTGAGGAGGCGAAGGCACTCGATGCGCTGAAGTCCGCCGTCGCACTGTCACAGCAGGCCGGAATGGTCCGACGACTCGCCGATCTCGGTCCAGCGCTCGTGCCACTGTTGTCTCGCCTCGACATCGCTGGCGAGGATCTGGAGCACGCCGGCGCCATCGTTGGCGCGATCGGGTCACCGTCGACGTCCGACACGCGCGCCGTGACACCGGCCGTTGTCGTGACCACGATCGATGGTGGCCCGACCCTCACCGGCCGCGAACTCGACGTGCTCAGGCTGCTGCGCATCGACTCTCCAACAAGGAGATCGCCCGAGAGCTGTTCATCGCACCGGCGACGGTCAAGAAGCGAACGGTCACTCTCTACGACAAGCTCAATGTCCACGGACGACACGAAGCCGTCGCCAAGGCCCGAATCCTCGGGTACCTCAGCGACTGAGGCGCTGCCGACAGGACGGCGACGCGCACGTCGGCGACGCGGTCGTGGCGCATCAACCGGGTCGGGGCGACGCGATCAGCTGCGCGGATCGACTCGTTCGGTCGATCAGGACAACATCGACGGGTGCGGTTCGCGTCATCACCGAACGTGCCCTGGTCAGTGCCTCGCCAACTCGGTTCTCGTGAGCCGGCAGCGGCGGCGACCACCGGCGCGGCCGCCGAGCCGTCGAGGTGCGCGCCGAGGTCTCTCAGCGCATCTCGGCCGAGGCGACGCGACACTTCGCCGGACACGGCGCTGAGGATCTCGCGTGCCGCCAACTGCGTTGTCGGAGCGTCGGCGCCGACCGACGGGAACAGGGCCGCGGCAAGACCCTCCGCCAGGCTCCAGCTGGGGCCGTCGGGGCTGCGGTCGCCTGCGGGTCGCTGACCGAAACGGATCTCGCCGGACGCCTTCCTTCCGACGGTCACGGCGTCGAACGCGATCGAAGTATCGAACCCCGAGAAGAGCTGGTGGACCGCCGAATAGTCGGCGTCCGCGGCGGCCAGATCCACATAGGCCGCGACCACGAATGCGTACTCGTCAGACACGGCTGCCTCCTGCGCTTGCGGTCTCGGACGTGAACGCCATCGGTTCGATTCTGCACGGCCGCCGTCGCACTCGATAGCGCCAAGAGGGTGCATGGAGGGTGCCCCTGCCGCTCGCATCGTCATCGCCTGCACACGACCACCACCCTTCGTTCACCGTTGTGGGGCTACCGACGCTCCGTCTCGGCGAGGAGGCTGCACGTCGAGAGGTGCACCACGATGCGTTCTGATCACCACAACCAAGGCCGTCGCCAACGGTCGGACGCCGTGCTACCCGAAGCACGCTCGGGGGAGTGTCGCATCACCGCGTCGAACGATGGGCTGGGAGGGTGACCATGCGGGCGTCCGAGGGGTTCTCGACGACATCAGCACCTCACTGGAGGAGGACCAGGGGCTCACCGCGGTCTTCGGCGCCATGCTGGTGGGTTCCTCGCGTTCGCGATCGAGCGCTACGGCGCCGATCCCGATCCGGAGACCTTCGCGATCACCGTCGACCAAGCACGAGCCTCGCTGCTGAGCGCATTGGCGCTCGTCTTCACCGGTCTGAGCATCGTGCTCGCCCTCACCTCGCTGACCGCCGGCAACATGGCGACGAAGTTCTCGCCACGGTTGCTGCGCATGAAAGCTTCGGGGCAGTGGGAACAAGTGGGTGCTCGGCACGTTTGCCCTGACGGCCAGCTTCATCATCACCAGCCAGATCCTGCTGCGGAGTCGTGCCGGCGACACACTCGCCCCGCCGGTGACGATGTCGGTCAGCGTCCTCCTGCTGATCATCACCGGCGTCCTGATCGTCTGGTACATCAACGGCACACTGCAATCGCTCCGCGTCGACCGAGCGATCCGTTGGATC
>CAVQBG010000004.1:0-115642 GCA_963710625.1 Ilumatobacteraceae bacterium
TCCAATCTGCGAGTAGGAGTGGATCACCTGCGAGCGCGTCTTGTTGGATCAGCGCTCTCAGCCGAGCCGGATGCCGGGAATGCCGAGGTTGGTCGGCTCAGGGAGCTTCGAGGTGGTTTGACGAGTCCCACTCCTCTTCGAGGAGCTCGCGGGCGGCCTGTTCGAGGAACTGCGGTGCGGCCCACTCGTTGACGTCGTAGTCGTTGTGGATGTAGCCGTTCTTCAGCATGAAGTCCTTGGCGATGTCGATCGAGACCAGGTTCTTCGGCGACAGGTTGGGAACCATGTCGACGTGCTTGATTCCCTGGTAGGTGTCCTCGACGTCGCGGTAGAAGGTCTGGCGGTTCAAGATCGCAGCGGCGGCGTGCTTGTGCTCGTTGGCCCAGCGACCGACCTTGATCATCGCCTTCATGTAGGCGACCACCAGCTCCGGGTGCTCGTCGGCCATGACGTCGGTGCAGGTGATCACTGCGGGACAGTTGGCCATCTGCATGGTCCAGTCGGGGTGGAGGGACAGGTCTTCGATCGCCTTGAACTTGCCGGTGTCCTCCTGAAGGTGCTGGAACGGCTTGCTCTGGGTGTAGATCGCATCGACCAGGCCCTCCTCCAATCCGGTCTCCAACGGGCGGAACGCCAGGTCGTGCTTGTGGTCCCGTCGCAGCCAGAGCTCGGAGGGGTTGTTCATCTCGACCTGGAGCATCTCGGGCTTGTCGTACCAGTCGTCCGGATAGGGGAACTCGACGATCTCGACGTCGTCCATCGCCATCCGTGGATCCGCGGCATCAGCTCGATGCCGGCATGTTCCTGGACGCGCCACCAGTCGTTCTTGATGGTGTTGAGGCTCTGGTGAGGCCGATCTTCTTGCCGCGCAGATCCTCCACCCGGAAGATGTCGTCGCGGGCGCGCACCAACAAGGCGCCGCCCTCGTACACCTGCGTCGCGCCCGAGCAGCCGGGTCCGGCGGATGTCGGCGTTGACGTGGATCGTCGGATACAGCCCACCGAATCGCACCAGGTTGTCGAGGTTGTGCACGTAGTGCGGGTACCAGTTGTTCTCGGGCGCATGGCGGAAGTAGGCGTACTCGACGCCCAGCTGCTTGAACTGCCCGCGGCACCAGCCCAATTCCTGGTCGACGTTGTTGGCCGACACCATCGGGCAGTTCGTGAACCACACCTCGTTCCAATCCAGTGGAACGGTGGTGGCGACCTTCTCGGACATCGGACTCTCCTGTTGGGGGCACGGCTCGCCTCATCTCGTGGCGGCGGTCGCACCAATGTATACGGATGTACTCATCATGCGCCCGATGCTCCGAACTGCGAAGGGCCGATGGTCCCGATGGCCTCCCGATGCTCAGACCTGGCGGGGGGTGGGGTCGGCCGGCGACGGCCACGGTGTCGCACCGAGCCGGCGCGCCGCCGTGTGCACCAACTCCTCGCGGAAGCGCCGCCAACGGCACCTCGTCCAGCTCACCCGCCTCGACCAGGTAGTCCTCGAAGACTCGCCATCCGATGGCCATTGCCACGATTTGCGCCGCTCTGACACGTGCCGCGTCGGGTCCAGCCGATACCCGTCAACAATGGTGTTCGCCATCGCTGCGACCGGGTTGAAACCCTCGCGGCCGGCCAGCGGACGGCCCCGTATGACGAGAGACGCTGCCACCCGCGACCATTTGCCCATCACCGTCTCGACCCCGTGCCCCTGACCCGACAGCGGGTTCTCACGCTCGCTTCTGGCCAACTGGGCGGACAGATCATCGAAGACCGCGAGCTTGAGTCCTCCCGATCGCCGATGTACCGGCCGATGAGCCCGAGATGTGTGTTCGCCGCAGTAGCGACGTCACGCAGCGAGACCTGTGCGAGCTCCACGCTCCGCGAACAGCTGTGCGGCTGCGTCGAGCACCGCTCGACGAACTTCGTCCGGCCCCGACGGGGACCCTGGAGGGCGCCGCGGACCCAGTCGATGACCAGCGTCCACTTCCGACTTCGCCATATTGCCTCCATCAATCCACCGGGCTCCGACCAGTCTGGCCCACGACCGCAAAGAGCTCGTCATCACACCGACCGACGGCCCCAAGCCACGCGAAATCAGCACTCGACATCAGCCGACGCAGCGTCAGACCCAACGCGATAATCACGGACAGGGACGCGGTCGCGTCGCGTCGGTATCCGGCGAAGTCGGTCGCCTGCTGGCGTCGGAGGGGCACCGCATAATCCCACTGGAATGCGATTCGATCGCCGTCAGCGGCCGAGGCTTGCGGAGTTCTCGGGCTTGACGGCCAACTCTCGCACGGTCGATCGAAACTGTTCCTCGAATCGGTCACCGAGTCGACGCGCGAAGTCGTTGACGTCGGCCGGGAGATTGAGTTGGTGCACCATCTTCATGCCCGACTCCGCAAGCGAGCGTCGTAGCGAATCTGCCGCCGCTCGCCCGGCTTCGTCCGGATCGGTCGCAATCACGACTCGCCCGTCGAGAACGGTCAACTCGCCGAGCCCGTGGCCGGCGTCCCCGGCGGACAGGAGTGCTACCGATCGGATTCGGATGCCGGCAACGGTCAGGGCGTCAATGACGCCTTCACAGATGACAGTGCACTCACCGTCGTCGCACAGCATTCGCGGCCATGACAGCGCCGGCTTTGTGGCGTGGCCGCTGGATGGGTTGTCGTACTTCCGTCCGGCGTCCTCGACGTCGAGGTAGCGGGTTTGTGCGTAGACGAGTGAGCCCTTTCGGTCGAAGGTTGGCAGCACGATTCCAGGTCCTCGGAAGGGGAGACCGCGTGGCCGTCGAAGTCGGGATTGGCCGGGGTCGTAGCCGACCTCGTTGAGGTCGAGGACGTCAGGGTTCAGTTGGCGGTCAGCCAGCCAGTCACGGGCGACAGCGCCGGATGGCTTTCGGAGTTGCTCGACGCACGCTCGCACGTACTCTCGGAGCGCGTCGCTGGGTCCGGTGCGCATTGGTGCCTGCGGGCGAGGTTTCGGAACAGGTCGGGTCGATTCGCTTCCGGCTCGGTCAGCGAGCCAATGGATCGCGTCGGCGACGCTCATCCGACGGCTCACCGTGACGAGGTCGATGGCGGTGCCCGAAGTGCCGGTGGCCCAGCATGTCCATCGTTGTCGTCCGCGTCGGTCGGTGAAGATCGACATCGGTGGGGTCTTACCGGTCTGCGGATGGTCAGGCACGGGCGATGGCCACCGCGCTCCGCTGCCGTGGCCTCGATGTGGACCGCAGAGTTGGTCGGCGAGTGCTTCGAGGTCGATCCGGTTGAGGATGTCGTCGAGATCATGCTGCGGCATGGTCTGCCGCTTCGTGTTGCTCGACTTCGGTGAGTCGACTCGTCCGTCGCATCATCGTGTCGGTGTCGGTTTCGGCTGTCAGCGTTGCGGGTCGGTGGTGGCGGGCGATGAGTGATCGGTCGCCGATCTTCCAGAGGGCCTTGCCGCGGCCGAACAGGGCGAGGCAGGACCGTTCGGTGTCGGTGAGGCCGAGCATGGTGGTCGCTAAGTCGAGTTCGCCGGCGGACTGTCGGAAGACGATCTTCATCGAGCTGTCTTTGAGGAGCCCGTGGGCGATCTTGGCGATCTTGGAGCCGTCGTCGGCTTGTGCGTCGAGGTCGGATGGTCGGTGGCAGATGTCGATGTTCGCTTCGCCGAACTGGCGGCCGAGCTTGCGGCGTGCTTGCGCGAACTCGACGGTCTCAGCGCGTTTGTACATGTAGTACGACTCGTCGTTGACGTTGGTGACTTGACGCCCGGTGAGTCGGTGGCGTTGTTGGCGTGACCATCCCATTGCCGAGACCATGACGAGGGACATCGCGCGTTCGTCGTCGATCACGCCGGACAGGTCGAGCACCATGCCGGGGCCGTTCCAGTCGACGTCGACGGTCGAGTGTCCGTCGAACATGCCGCGCAATGGTCCGGTGCAGAGTTCGTCGAGTGCGTAGCGGAGGTCTTCGAGGCTGCGGACGAACTCGTCAGGTTCCCGCCGGGTGACTGCACACATTTCGGCGGTTGGTGAGGCCAACAGGTCGATGACGTCGTGGAGGGTCGGCGAGCGTTGCACCGTCCGTTCGGTCGTGATGACGACGATCGAGCGGATCACCTTGCGTTCGATCTGACTCAGTGATCGACCGAGCAGCGTGCCCGCGAGCCCGACGACGAGGCTGGTCTGCACGTCTTGTTCGTCGGCCAACGCGTCACCGCTGAGCCGGACCGGGACGTCGAGCGGGTTGATGCACACCTCGCCGCCGGGAACGAGCCGGACGACGCTCATTCCCATCCGCTCGGCGAGACGTTGGTATTCGCCTTTCGGGTCGGTGAACGTCAACCATCGGCTCGGCCCGTAGAGGCAGTGCTGCCAGTAGGCCCAGCACTTGATCAGCGACGACTTCGCGAAGCCGGGCTCGCCCATCACGAACACGTTGGGGTTGGTGACGAGGCCTTCGTTGTAGACCTCGAACGGATCCCAGCACAGCGGTCCCTCACCGGCCGACAGGTCGGACCCGAGGAGTGGACCGACCGCTGGCAGCGGCGCTTGGATGGTGGCCGGGTACAGCGAGCACACGTTTGCCGTCGTCGACCGATGACGCAGAACGCCGAGTCGCCGTCGACTCGTCGAGGCGGCACTGGGAGTTGTTCGTGATTGCACTCGGGCGCTCATCAGAACGGTTCCC
This sequence comes from Ilumatobacteraceae bacterium, assembly GCA_963710625.1. Classification (GTDB taxonomy): domain Bacteria; phylum Actinomycetota; class Acidimicrobiia; order Acidimicrobiales; family Ilumatobacteraceae; genus Sva-07. The sequence continues at coordinate 4,667 of CAVQBG010000004.1, forward strand.
GAGAGAGCCCGAGTCCGAGCGGCAACGCAGCAGCGACGCCGACATCCATGCGCCCCCACAGGGGGCGCAACATGACTCGGTGTCGTTCGCAGCGTCGTCGCATGGCCTGCGCGGCGCGGTTGAGTTCGTCGGGGTCGCCAACGGTGACCGTCACGAGCGCCGTGTACGCCACCGGTGAGTGGCCCGATGCCATTTCGCGTTCGCGTTCGTTGACCGCACTTGCCTTGATGGCTTTGAAGCTGTCCCAACGGGTGCGACCCTCAGCGGCGGCGAGTTGTTCGCCGCCGTGGCGTGACGACGCCATCCGGATCTCGCTCATTGCTTTGGCGTCGTCGAGCGGTTCGACGATCAAGGTGAAGATCCGTTGCACCACCCCGGCCACGTCGGAGCTGATGACCGAGTCGAACCAGTCGGCGCTCTGCAATCGTTCTGGCCACGACTCGACCCAGAAGCACCGGTGGATGACGTCGTCGATGCTCACCTGTTTCGAGGTCGCGTCGACACTCATGGGCCCGGCCGATGCGGTCGGTGTCAATCCCAACCGTTGAACGAGCGAGCCGGCGACGGTCCCACCGGCCGGCTCGACGCTCTGCGGGGACAGCCCGGCGCGGAGGAGGTAGGCGATCTCGCCGGCTTGGAGCGGACCGTGCGAATCGAGTCGGGCCTCGCCGAGCGAGTCGCGAACGATCCTGGCTGCTTCGGCGACGCGTTCGAACGCTGCCTGTTGCTGCCGGGGCGGACTTGAGCGAACCGACGCGCATCGTGACGGTGAGCACGAGGTCGTGACGCATGTGACTCGATGCGTCCACGAATCGGCGGTAGTCGTCGAGCGCGTCGTGGTCGGCGCCGTGTGTCGTCGACCCATTCTTGATGACCGACGAGCGGCATGCGGCGGGCGATGTCGGACCAGGTGATCCGAACGACGCCGTCGTCGGCGGGGACGGCCTGGAACACCGAGCCCCACCCGGTCAGCAACATCGACATCTGATCTGCTGACAGCGTCGTGAACCCGGTGCCGCAGATCTGAAGGTGCACGGTCAGGGTCTGTGCCGGCGCGTCGTGGATCGCAGCCCACTTCTCGGTCGGATGCGCGAGGATGCGCAACCCACCGAGCCACGGCGGTAGCGAAGGAGCGTCGTCGACGAGACCAGCGCTCGTGAGGTGGAGCGGTCGTACCCAGTGGCGTGACCATCGGCCGCGCAAGGTCCATCCGCACCAGATCGGCAGCCACTCGGCGATGACCTGGCCGCCGAAGCGGGGAACGCTCACGACCCAGCTCGCACCGAAGGCGATGACACCGGGAACGAAACCGGCTCCGCTGATCGACGCCAACAGCCAACAGGTCGCGCCGACACCGAGGATCACCAGCTGGCGACGTCCGAGCCTGCCGACCAACCCACGGTCCAGCGGGTCGAGTCGGTAGCCGGGCGCTGCCGTCGTCGTCGCGCTCATCACGTGCTCCTCGAAGCAGCGGCACCAGCCGCTGCGCTCGCACCGGCGGCGGCACCTCCGCCCGCTTGCCCAGCAGCGGCGCCACCAGCCCCAGCCCCGGCACCTGCCGCGCCGGCCGCTGCGCTTGCTCCACCGCTCGCTGCCATGGCTCCCATTGCCACGGCGGATTTCGCCGGAGCGCCGACGGCAGATCGGGTTCCCTCGGTTGCTTCGGTTCCCTCCCACGGGAACAGACGCAGCACCGTGAACGGTGTGACGGCAGCCAACGCAATCGTGGCCAAGCCCGGCGAGCATGATCGCCAAGGTGTCCTGATCGGCGGCGTCCTGCGGATCGAGCGCGCCCTCCTCGACGGTCTCGCCCGGTTCCGGAACCGCAGATACATCGGCGTTGCTGCCACCAACTGTTCCCAAGGCGGCAGCACCGATGGCGAAACACAAGGCGATGATTGGTTTCATGGCGATGACCCCGGCGAGGAGTCGCCCGGCTCGTCCACCGGCTCCTCGAGCTGGGCGGTAGACGTCGGCGACGAGCGCCAACGCCGTGATCGCGACGAGTACGAAGATGAACGCTTCGCGCACGATCAACTCCAGGGCCACGATCAGCAGCACGAAGATCATCAGCGAGCGCAGCGATGATGATGACGATCAGCCCGAACCCGAACGAGAAGGCGTTGTCGACTCCGAGGAGTGCCTCCGCGAAGTCGTTGGCACCGTAAGCGACCGTGTCGAGCAGCCACGCCGTGACCGCGTCGGCGAGCGCCAGACCGATCGTGGTCACGAACAACAACCCCGTCAACATGAACAACGCCTTCGGGAAGTGTTGGATGACAGCGCGTGCGAGTTCGGTGCCATCGCGGTTCCAGATCGCCTCGGCGGTCGCCAACGCCACCGCGAGCATGAGCAGCATCGAGGCGAGCTTGATGATGATGGCGAACGGACCGCCGGCGAACCACGTGGCGTACAGGTCTGGTGTCGTCGTGTCGTCGATGAAGTTCCAGACGATCGAGAACAGCCAGCCGACGCCTGCGAGAAGCAGGTTGGCGATCATCTCGAAGATCTCCTTGGCCGCTTTCGTCGCAACCGACTCCGCAACCTTGAACGGCAGCCGCACCAGGTACCCGATGACCGGCAGGATCGGGATCACGAGTGTTCCTTCACGAGCGTGAACGATCCGAGAGTGTCCATGAACTCGATCGGTGACGTCATTGTCGACGTTGCCGCCATCATCGGAACCGGCCCGTCGGTGGCCGCCGTCGCCCAGATCGACCAGCCCGATCCGGCGGTCCACACCATGTCGATCGTCGCTGTTCGAAAGTCGACAGTCGGTGCGATCGCGTCGCCGCCACGAGCGGGATCGACCGTCGACCCCACGATCTGACACACCCAGACCGACACCCGTGCCCGATCAGCGTCGTGGGCCTCGACCTTCGACGCGATCGGTGTCACCGACCACCAGATCCCTCCACCGCTGGCGGTCAATGTCGACCGCAGCACCGACAACTCCGCGATGTTCGCCTCGAGAGTTGCCGGGTCGAACGACGCAGCCGACCAGTCGTCCAGGACGCTGCGTGCGGCGTCATCGGTGAGATAGAGCAGACGTTGCTGAACCGTCCCGGCAAAGTCCAGTGCCGACTGACGGGCACCAGCCTCCGAGCGGTCCAACCGAGAGCCGGACGGATCGACCGGCATGTCGAGACGGCGCGGATCATCGCCCACGACTTCATCGACGGCTGCGGGCTGGCCGTTCGTGACCGAAGAGTCTGAACCCGGTACCTCACCGCTGGCCGGAGTCGATGAACCAGCGATGGTCGGTTGTACATCCTCCGTCGTCGCGTTCGAGCTGGCGTCGGTGCCGAGCCGAGTCGACATCGTGACGACGACGAGCACGAGTGCAGCGAGGAGACCGACCGAAGCGACACGGTGTGCGTTGACGAAGCGCAGCACGATCAGATGCCGAAGAACAGAAAGACGCTGCGGAGCACCGTCATGCCAGCGGCCCCGATGAGCGAGAGCGCAACGAGTTGCTTGCCCTCGTTGACCCCACCGAACTGCTGCTTCTTGGCCGCCCACGCCAGCGTGCCCAGCCCCCACGACGCGGTCGCGAATGCGCCAGCAAGCACGGCGAACCAGATGAAGTTCAGACCCCTGGTCACCAGTGCGACGACCTCGGGCGGGGCATCCGGGCCGGTCGGGTTCGGTACCTGCTGCACGACGGCAACAGCCGCTTCCACGAGTGTCATGGCGTCTCCTTGAACGATTGGAGGAGAGCGGGGTGCTCACCTTCAACCGTGTAAAGGCACTGACTGCGCGAAGGCGCGACAATTTGTCGCGCCCGTGCGAGCGGTCAGCCTTTACGTGGACATGGAATCAACCGTCGTCGACCTCTACGGGCTGCGCTGCGCCATCGCCGTGCTCGTGCATGCCCGCCACAACATCGATGACCTGACGACGGCGCACCTGTTGCGCTTCGACGCAGCGATCCGGAACATGAGTCGTAACCGCAAGCAGATGCAAGGTGCGTTGGCGGCAAACACGAACGCCATGTTCTCGACCGACCCCGATCCGGCTGGCCGTCGCACCGTGCAAGCAATCGACCAACTCGCCGAACTGGCTCACGTGTCGGAAGCCGCAGCACCCGCTCTCGCAGCGAGCCTCAGCCTGGGACCGACGCAGGGTGTCCTATTCGACGGCGTGAACGAGCCCCTCTGACGATTGGTCGTGGAGCGTTACCGAACGGAGACACGCGCTGGTGCGCATGACGATGTGCTTCACGAACGGTGGTCGCGTTATGCGGTGCCCCGCAAGCCCCTACAGGCGACCGACTTCGCATGACATGCAGGTGTCGCTAGGGCCCGCAGAGTCCACGCAAGCGTCCCCGAAGGTGAGACCTCGTGATGCGACCTGTGGGGTTCGCCTAGGTGGGCCAACCTGACGGATCTCACCGGGCGAACAGCTTGCGAGCGGGCCCCGCAACTAGCGGATCGGCTCCAGCCCCCACACTGCCGAAGCTCGAGGCGGTCGAGAAGCGTCACTCCGTATCGCCGCGGTCGGGTGCCCACTCGTCGCGGATATCCCCAATGTTGAATCCGTTGTCCCAAAGGTGATCTGGACACGCTTTGGAGGGCGGAGGGCGAAAATTCTCGGGCCACAGCACGTTCGTTTTGAGCTGCGTCGTCTCTTGCTCCGTGCCTACCATTGTTCCATCTGCATCGACGAGGAAGTTGACATCAAGGATCTGAATGGTGCACCCGTAGATGATGCCCTCAAGATTCGCCGATGGGAGGTTCTCAACGTTTGACAGGTCGACGTTGAGAAGAATGGAGTTCGACAAGTCCACGTTCTTCATGTCCACCCCGTCGTATTTCGCCCCGAACTGTACCGAATACTTCATCTCCGAGAGCGTCATGTTTCCCTCGATCGTCGTGTTCAGGACGGTCATAGCGTTCATATACGCCTGGAGTCCAGAAACTCGAATATGGCTGAATGAGAGTTCTGCTCTGTTCAACTTGGTGTTGTTTAGGTCGATGAAGGAGGTCAATCCGTCAACGCGAATATCCTGCGAGTTCAAATTCGTAAGTGTTGCCGCCGTCAGGTCCGCAAACCCGAAATCCGCGAAGTCGACCAGGGTTCGGTTCATCTGGGCGCCCGAGAGGTCAGTTCGTCTGAACTCGGTCAAGAACAGATCGGCGTCGGACAGGTCCGAGTTCGACATGTCTAGGCCCCCGAGGTTCAGGCCCGAAAGGTCCGCGTACTGCAGTGGCCGGTGATCTCCGAAATTCGGATCCGCAGAAATCTGCCGAATAAAACGCAGGTTCTCGAGCCGTTCAGCTTGCACCTGACGCAAGTCTTCCCTTTCTTCCGAATCCTGGCTGCGACGCGTCTCTCGAAACTCTGTAATGCCCAGAACGGTAAGCGAGATGAGGCCAACCGTGATGACCTCCCGAATGAGCCACGACCTCGGCCCGTCCGTTCCGGTCCGTCTACGGTGGCCGTCGTCGGTCTCCCTCGACCGTCTTCGTCGAGCAGGCCTTCGTGGGTATCTCCTGGTGTAGCGAGGCTCCCCTGGCTCCGGTTCGACCGCCGGTTCCGGCGCTGCATCGCCCGAGCCGGTGTCTCCGGTCTGGTCGAGGGCCTCCTCGTCAACATCGCCGGTGTCTCCGGTCTGGTCGAGGGCCTCCCCGTCAACATCGCCGTTGTCGCCCATGCCGGAAAGACCATAGACCAGCGGCTGCGCAGGTCGACTGATGTGGCCCCAACCGTAACGCAGCACCTGCCAGCGCATTGGTAACCTGTCCTACGCGGCGAGGCGCCGACGCCGACGGGCATGGCCCGCCCATACGGTCCATTCACGTGGAACAACTGCTCCAAGTGACCGTGGCGTGAGTTGCTAGCGCGCAGACCGGTCGTTCGGGTGTGCCACTCATAGCGCCAGCACCGTGACCCGACGTCGAACATGGACGAACCACTCGGCTTCGGCCCCTATTTGCTACCGACTCGGTCTCTACTGTCTTCTCACCTGATGCAGGTCGAACGCGTCCGTGGCCCACGACCCCTGGTGTACGAGCGGACACGTCTAGACGGCCGCTGACAGCTTATGGAACCGGGTGAATGGAACCGCAGTTCAGGATGCGGCTTCAGTTGCGGTCGACACCGAACTCGATGCGTGGGAACGGAGGCGTTGCAGGACGAGCTTGGTTTCGTTGCTGGCTCCGCCGAGGTCGGACATGTCGAGTTGACGATCGTGGGATTCGTAGACGCGTTGTGCCGCTTCCAGGGCGCCGAGGTTTGCGTAGGCCTCCATCAGTACTTCGGTGAGTGCAGCGTTGAGCGGGTCGGCGATCAGTCCGCGCTCGGCGATGTCTCGGGCAGCGGCGGGGTCGGCCCGTTCCAGGTAGTTGCGGGCGAGTGTTTCGGCGGCCGTGGTGGTCTTGGCGGTCCAGTCGGTCATGCCGAATGCGATCTCAGACCATCGCCACCAGGTCTGATCGACGCTGGAGTAGTTGAACAGGCGGCCGGTGACGAGGTCGAGCATCTCGTGGAGCCGCTCGATGAGCTCATCGGGTGTCGTGCGTGCTCTCGTCGCGAGCGCGTCGAAGACGAGAACATCGCTGCCGAGATCGGGGCCGGCGCAGACGAGTCCATCTTCGCGTTTGGGGATCACGCTCAGCCCGCCGACCTTCTTGCGAAGTACCGACAGCATGTCTCGGACTCGCTCTGCGCTGACGTCATCCTCGTCGCCCCAGATCGCGCGCTTGAAATCGTGAGCGGGGATCTCACGGCGTGTCGCGATCAGTGCAAGAGCCGAGAGTTGTTGTGGCGTGAGCTTGATGTGGTCGCCGTTCTTCGTCGCCGCCGGCGTGCCGAGCACGTTGATCATGACCGGCCACGATGGTGGCTCCCAGTCATCGGCGGCCTTGTCGAATTCTTCGATCGGCTCGCCGGCTGGCGCGTCGAACTGGAGGGTGGGTTGGTCGATCGGCTCGGCGTCGATCTCGTCCAGCACCGTTCGGATCGTGGACTGCTCGATGTCGGTGAGCTGGGAAACGGACGCTGTGATTTCGAGGGCGGGAACGCTCAGCACTCCGTTCTTGATTTCGATGTCGAGCCCGGTGGCGAAGCGTCGATTCATCGACATCAACGCCGCTGACGGTGCCGACGCGATGACGTCCCAACGATCATCCTGGGTCTCGCCGACGATCACCATGATCGTCGTCGGCCACGCCTCCCACCGGCTGGCACGGCGAGAGAGCATCGATGCCTCGGCCCCAGCCGATGAATCAAGCAGCGACTCATCCAACAGCTCAATGGCGGTGCTCTCCGAGATCAGTTCGACGCCGTCGGGTAGTGCGAACGCCAGGGGCAGGTCATTGCCAACAACTCGGATCACTGCTCCTTCGCCGATCGCTTCGCCAGCGACTTCCCACAGCGCGTTCGCAAGCCAGGCTCGTACGGCGATGTCGTCGCCGGAGACGTTGACACCGTTGTATGCCTCGACGTTCAGGTAGAGCTGACCACCAACCTCAGCGGCCCCGAGCGTGACGAGCGCCGGCAGGATCGGAGGAGCATCTTGCACTGCCGCAAGTTGCTCTTCGTCGTGAGGGTGGTCCAACCGCCAAACTCGGTCGGCGGCGCTGACCCACCGTCCCGGCGGAGACGTGTCGGGGATCTCGGTGAAGGCGACCTCGATGGTGCGGCCGTCGCCGAGTTGAACCAATTGGATCGTCATCGTCGTCCGGCCCGCACGCCCGAGGAGGTGCGCGAGAAGGCGAAGCTCGTGGTCCATCCAGGTCACGTCGGAGACATCGCGGTACATCACGTCGGCGAGCGCCGCTTCGGTCGCCGTTGACACCTTCGATCGTTGCTGGCCGGGACGCGTGCGCTGGTGAGCCTTGCGCATGCGTTTGCGGATGGCCGTCGCGAGGCCAGCTGCGGTGAGCAGTGTGATCCCGCCGAGAACGCCGATCGGTGCTCGCGATTCGTTGGTCGTGGATTCGTCGACGGTCGGCGACGTGCCTGCCGGCACCGCGCGCTGGACGGGCGGTGGCGTCATCTCAATGGGCGCTGGCGGTTCGCGAGGGGTGTCCACGGGGGCCGTCGTCGGCGTGGCGGCTGTCGAGGGAACGGGCGGGGCGAGTGGAACCGCAGGGTCGTCGGCGATGGTTGGTTGCGTGGTCGGCTCTGCGACATCGGTTTCCGAGGCCGGTGTCGGTGGATCCTGTACGGCAGGCGGATCGGTAGGGGCGGTTGCTGGGGCCACGGTGTGAACGACATCGCCGGGATGCAGCATCTCGGGGTCGTCGTAGCCGAGCCGGTCGGCGTTCAACTCGATGAGAAGGGCGGTGAGTTCCCCGGTCTGCTGGACGGTCGGGGCCTCCCCGGTACCGCTCTTGAGGGTGTCTGCGGCGATCTTCCAGTACGAGTCGCCATCGCCGACCACCCAGTCGCCGGGCTGCGGCGTCGTGCGCTGTGCGTCAATGTCGACATCGACGTCGATCACGTCGCCGGGATGAATCATCGCCGGGTCGGTGTATCCGAACACTGGCGAGTTGTGCTCCATGAGTCTCGACGTCAGTGCGGCTGTCTCACTCGGCGTCGGAGCACGATCGAGGTGAGCGAGGAGCAGGTCTTCGGCAATGGTCCAGTACGAGTCGCCGGACTTGACCAGACGGCCCGACTCGCCAAGCGACTCCGCCAGACCGGTGTCGGTGGTCTGCTCGGAACGTCCCGCGCCAGCGGCCTGCGTTGATGCCGGCAGTTTGAGTTCCCAGCCGCCCTCGAGTCGCCAGGGTTCGGTCCATTTCGTGCCCGTCGCCCGGTCGACGACGGAGTCCTGTCCGACCTCCCAGATCTCGGTCCATCGGGACCCGTCACCGAGGGTTCGCTCGGCGAACATCTCGATCGATTCGCCCGTTTCAACTCGCGCGTACCCGATGCGGGGCGCGCTTGCGACATGGTTCGGCGCAGGCTCGGCCGAGGTCGCGACATGAACGATCGGGGCGAAGGTCGACGGGATCGTCTCCGCGAACGCCACCCGTGGTGACACCGACGAGAGCACGGTGAGCCCAGCAGCGACCCATACAGCGAAGCCGTCGAACATGGCGAGCCGTGGGATGCGTACATGTCCGAGCCGGGGTCGTGAGCCGACGAGGGCCGAGATCACCGACAGTGCAAGCGCCGCCCAAAGAAGCCAGCCGACGACGAGAAGCGAGCGGAGCACGACCGGTACGACCTCGCTGGTCGAGAGTTCACGGCCGAACCATTCTTGGATGTCGCTCGGCGATCCGAACCCGGGCACGGGGTGACCCGCGCCGAGAGCCGCTCGGCTGGCGAGGATGAGCAGCGAAGGGATCAGGACGATGACGGCCACGAGCGCGAGCAGCGCTGATGCGAATCGACGCCATGCGTTTGGTGAGTGAGTGTTCATTGGCCCTCCTCGGTGATGCCGACGGCGAGCCGTGCTCGCCCTGCTTCGGTGACGGTGACGTTGCTCAGACCTGGGAACCACGGGTCGACCCGATCGGTGATCGTTACGACCACCTGGTCGTCGATGATCTCCACGCTGGTGAGCGTCGCCGACGACCCGATGAGCAGTTGGCCCGCAGCCGCCGTGGCGGCGGCCTGGGCGGCGTTCGGGTCGAGGGTCGCTACTCCGGCCGTTCGGACAGCGGTGTCGTCGACTGCCTGGGCACCGGCGCGCGCCGCCTCGAAGGACACTGCTGTGGCGTGTCGTTCCGCTGCCACGATCCGGCTCGAGTCGGCAATAACGGACATGCCGCCTGCGGTGAGCATCGAGAAGAGCACGATGAACGCCGCCATGTACCCAGAGCCTCGATCATCGCTCCAGCACGGTCGCCGTGAAGCGGTGCCACTCATGAGTCGAAGCTGCGATACGTGTCGATGACGGCACGGCTGGTGGAGCTGAACGAGCGCGATGGTGCGGCGATCACTCCGAGATCACCGGTCGAGATCGAGCACACCACGGTCACTTCGATCACGCCGCCAGGCGTCCAACTGTCGGCGGTGACCGACACGGACGGACCACCGATGCACGCCGTGCCTGCCTCGACGAGTGTCGCTGCAGCCGCATCGGCCCCGGCGGCTTCTGCTGATGCCTGATCCCGTTCCAGCGATGCTGACCGGGCGGCCACCTGTGATGCGTGGGTCACCGATTGGTTCGCCGCTCCCTGGCGGCCCACGAACACGAACAGCAGGACGACGCCGAACGCCAATGGGGCGAGGAACATCAACGCCACCACATCGCCGTCGCCGCGCTCGTCGCTGCGGATCCGGTGGAGCCATCGAGCGATCACGGTGCCCGGAACCCTTCGTTTGGCGTGACCGAAGTGGCGGTGAGGGTCGATGACGTTCCGATGAGGATGCCGGGTGCGGATCCGGTGACGACCACAATGGTGGTGCCAGGCCCGCTGGTGATCGTGACGATCACGTTCGTCATCCCGGATCGTTCGAGTCGTTCGACCGCCTCGGAGGTTGCTTGGCCGGGGTCCGACCCGTACAGGGCCACTGCAGCCGATGCCCGGTCGGCGGCCGCGGTCGTGAGCTGACGATCCTGTTGCCAGAACGCTGCTTGAACGAACACGAACGCGACGACGGCGAAGAGCGGAAACAGCACGATCGACGCGGCAGTGCCGCGATCGTCACGAACCCGCTCCTGCAGCCGTCGGCACATGGTCGTCGACACCGGGTTCAGGGACCCGCAGGCTGGTCGACGACGACGGTCTCGGCACCGTTTCGCAGCGCGAGCCAGATGATGCCCCCGACAACGGCGGCACCGGCCAGGCTCGCCAGGGTGATGACGATGTACTCGCCGATCGTCGCGCCTCGATCGTCACCGAAGGCTCGGTCGTCGTGGTCGTCACCTGGATCGAGGAGGGGCCCCAACAGCCCTTCGAAGTAGCAACGGATCAGGGTGTAGGTGGTCATGGCATTCCCTTTCGGTGTGGGTGGTGGTGGATCTCCGGGCTGTCAGCCGATGTCGAGGTTGGTGAGAAGTGGGTAGAGGAGGAAGACGATGAAGCCGAATCCCATGAGCAGGATCGGCCCGAACATCGCCTGGGAGCGTTGGCGGGCGTGTGACTCTGCGGCCGACAGCGTGGAGGAGCGAAGCGACCGGGCCTTCGCCACGAGGCTCTTGCGGACGGCAGCTCCCCGTTCGCCCGCCAGGCTCCCGGCGGCGGCAATCTCCTGAAGTTCGATGACCCCGATGCGTTCGCCGAGCTGATCGAGCGCATCCCACACGGCGCCGGAGTACTGCGCCTGCGTGGTCGCCCGGCGAAGCTCCATGAAGGCGGGTCCGTTGCCGGCGAGTGCGGCTTCTCGCATCGCTCCCTCGGGGCCATGGTTGGCGGCCAGCAGCAACACGAGGATGTCGAGGTAGGCGCCGAGTGCGTGTCGGAAATCGACACGGGCTTGCTTGGCTTCCACTCGCAGCACGAACCGTGGCGCGACGAACCCGGCAACGGCCCCGGTCACCATCAGCCACAGCGGCACGATGACCGGGAGGCGTGTTCCCATGAGCGCGACGAGGAACCAGATTGTCGGGCCGACTGCGGTACCCGCTGCTGCGGCGACAGCGCACGCTCCGGCGTACATCTCGAGGGGTCGACGCACGACAGCGAGATCACGCATGACCTTGTCGTCGACGAGGACGTCACCCTGGAAGCGATCGAGGAGTCGCCGTCCCCACGTCACGAGCAGCGAGTCCGACGGTGCCGTCGACGGCAGCCGCGATGCCCCGAGCGGTGCCGACGAATGAAGCCGTTCCAGCGCGTCGGCAAGGTTCGGCGGAGCGGGCCAGATGGTGGCAACCAGCAGCCAGATCCCGCCTGCGAATCCGAGGGACGCAGCGACAAGAACAGCAATCATCGGTCACCACCGATTGACAGGAAACGAGCGGGCCGCTCGAACCGGGTCAGTCGTGACAGCCACAGCATCCCGACACCGAAGGCTGTTGCGATCAGCAGTAGGACGAGTTGTCCGATGGCCGAGTCGTACGCGTCGAGGAACTGGCTGTCGCGGCCGAACAGAGCGATCGCGATCATCACGACGAGCGAGAAGCCGATCACGAACCGTGCCTCGGCGCGCTGGCCTGATCGCTCGGCTTCGACGCGCAGACGCATGGCTGCCCGCTCGCGAATGGTCGACGCAAGTTCGCTCAGCAGTTCCGATGTCTTGCCCGAGTGCGACATGGCCAGCACGAGGACCGAGGCGATGAGGTCGCCGGACGGATCGTCGACCTCGACGGCGAACTGTCGGATGGCGGTTGAAGGACTTGTTCGTTCGATGCGCGTGGCAAGTCGAGTCACCTCGGGCCGGATGGCCACCGGGCATGTAGCCGTCGTTGCGACCACCGTTCCGAGAACGCCGTGTTCGGCGGACATCAGATCTCGGAGTTGCTCGCACCAGGTGGCGAGGGCCTCGATGCGCTCCTGATCGGACTTGTTGCCGGCCCGGTAGTTCCGCCATGCGACGCTCAGTTGCCACCCGATGAAGCCACCGACTCCGAGAGCGACCAGCCAGCCGGTGACGACGAAGAGCAGCAGCGCCACGGTGATTGCCGCACCACCATCGATCAGCATCCGCTCACGATCGAAGTCGGGTGAACGTCGGGGCCGTGCAGTCGAGTCGGTCCACGCCGTGGTGAGGAGCAGGACGCCGACAGAGAAGGTGCAGGCGAGAGCGACAAGTAGGAGTGGGATCATCGTGTGCTCCCAAGCGAGTGGGCCCAGCCGTCGCGTTCCCAGATCCAGCCGCGGCGGGCGAGGCGTCGTCGGTTCTCCGCGGACGGGGCGTTCACAGCGACCAACTCCTCGTCCGCGTCGAGGCTCCACAGTTCGGTGGTCGACAGGTGGTCGCCCTCGATTCCGTTGACCTCGACGATCGAGGTGCAAAAGCGGCGGATCGAGCCCTCGACGGAGTCGTCTGCTTCGAGGTGCACGATGATCGGAGCGGCCTCGGCGAGTGCATGGCGAACGGCCTCGGCCGGTACCGGCGGGCGCGCGCTGTGGCCGAGGTACACGAACCGGTTCACCACCCCATTCGCGGACCGAGCATGCAGCGTGCAGGCCGAGCCTCGGGTCGAGCCCGCGAACACGTCGAGTGCCGGACCGACCTCTTCTCCAAGCACCTCGCCGACGATGACCCTGGTGGGGTCGAGACGTCGGGACGGGCCCTGGATCTGATCCCACACGGTCACCTCGCCGTCACCCTCGGCCGATGCCGGCCGCGAGAACAGCGCCGCAACGTTCGGGAGTCGCTCTGGGCAGTGGTGCAGACCGAGTTCGGTCAACCCCTTCTCCACGGTGATCACCCGCTCGTGCGGTGCAATGGCGTCGAGGCACAGCGCTCGCAGCAGCGTGGTCTTCCCCGAACCCCAGTCGCCGGCGATGACGACATTGAACCCGGCGACGAACGCGTGCCGCACGAAGTCGGCCGCCTGCTTCGGCCACACGCCCATACGGACCGTGTCGTCGATGGTGATGTCGAGAAAGCGATGACGGCGGATGGCGAGGAGCGGTTGGGTGGAGACACCGTTGACCTGCGTGCCGCCATAGACGGCGTACAGGCGCGAGCCGTCGGGGAGTTGGAGGTCGAGGTGAGGGTGGCGGGCGTCGAACTCGACCTCCACCAGCCCGAGTCGCCGAGCCGCCCGGCGTATCAAGTCGATCATCGCCTCCTGCGACTCTGCGATCGGCGACCAACGGATCTTCTTGCCACCGGCAAGCGTCACGAACACGTCGTTCGGTCCATTGGCGTTGATGTTCTCGACCTCGGGGTTGTGCCACAACACATCGAGCTCGCCGAGCCCGTAGGCATGCGCCATGACACCGTCGAACAACGACTGATGGAGGGTGTCGCTGAGGCGAAGCAACCCGTCGCGAAGGCGGCGTTCGTTCTCGTTGGCCAGTGCCCGCTGGATCTCCGACGCCGCCGCAACCCGCTCCGACTCGGTCGACAACGGGCGGCCCGACTCGCTGGCATCTTGCACGCGAGCGGAGATCTCGGTTCCGACAAGATCAGCAATGCGACGGACGAGCGCCCGGCGTTCGCTCGGCGACAGCTCGGTGTCGGCGGAGTCGTCCGGACCGAGCAGGCTGTTCAGCCGGCTCATGCGGGCACCTCTAGATCGGACTCCACCAGATGGCGGCCGGCTCGCTGGTGAGCTGCTCTGTCGATCAGGTCAGCCGACAGCGTCGTTGCAGAGCGTGCGAGCGCGGTTCGCATTGCGCCACGTCCAACGGTCCACGCACCGGAGGCGAGTGCGGCGCCGGTGGGGTCGTCGGCCAGGACGCCGAACAACTCGCAACCAACTGCCACAGCAATGTCGGCGGGTGGATACGGGCGGTCACCGACGACAACGAGTCCGCTTCGCGAACGATCAAGGGAGGCAACGAACTCCGTTGTCCGATCGACCCGAGCGACCGTCGCTCCGACCGACGGTGACTGGCGAAGCAGCACGACGACGAGGTCCGCCGAACGCAGCCAGCCGTTCGACTCGGTCGCCCGTCCGCAATCGGCGAAGGCGACCACATCGCTGAGCGAGGCGACCATGGGGGCGAATCGTTCGGCCGCCTCGGCGACGGCCGTTCGCGCCCTCGACGCATTGGTAGGTGCAGCCATCACGTGCAGCCCAGACGGCAGCCGCTGCAGGTGTCGGAACATGCCAGCCCACGAACGATCTGCGCCCGACACGGCAGTCGACCACGACGGGTTGCCGGCCAGGTCGGCCCACCCGACGACGTCCCCTCCTGACGCATCGCACTCGAGCAACAGCGTCTGCTGGCCTTCCGGTGCCAGCGCGGCGAGCGCGAGCGCCGAAGTGGTCGACGCCGACGTGCCCGGTGCCTCCTGCAATACGACGAGGGTCATTCGGCGACCTCGATCACCGGGAAGGGTGCGGAGGGGTCGAGCACACCGACCGCGACCGACTCAGCCGATCCGATCAGCGCCGCCCGGCCCGGGTCGACCTCGACCGACAGCGCAACCTGCGAGGCGCCGGGCGAGTCGCCACCGACGAGTTCGGCAAGGTTCCGGGGCACAGCAGCGACCGTGGCCTCGACCAGGACCGGTAGCTGATCGGGAGCCATCGCGGCGCCGGGCGTGACGATCAGCGCGAGCCGTGAGCCTTCCCGGAGACCCGTCGGGACACCACCGAGCGGAACGGTGACCGACATCAGAATGCGGTCGGGGTCGACGAGCGGTGTCGGCTGCGTGCTCGACGCGACCACCAGCGACCCCTCAGCGATCCGCACCCGGGCGTATTGACCGACGAGGAGTTCGCGATCAGCCGCAGCAACAGCGGCGAGGTCGTCGTCGGTCGAGATCGACACGACACGGAAGTCGCTGATCACGAGTTGCTCCCCGGCGAGGACCGTTCGGGTGACGGCCAAGACCTCTTGGCGATCGCCGATGCGGACGTAGATGGTCAGCGCAACGGTGATGGACCCGACGACGAGGAGCAGAGCGAGGATCAATCGGCCAGGGCGCTTGGCTCTCATCCGGAGCCCGTTGCTCGACGGCAGGACCGCAGTGGAGAGCGGATCGCGGACCGCGTGAGGGGTGCGAAGGTCGGTCATGGCGCAACTCCTACGGTTTGGATTTCGCGGACCTGATAGTCGAACTGGGTGATGCGTTCAAGCGCAGCGAGGGTGCCGGTCGCACCCGTGTAGTCGACCCACGTGATCGACCAGGTGCCCGTCGCCGACGCCGCGTAGGCCGGGCCACCGCCGGTGTACTTCGGCGCCGACGATCGCTCGTAGGTGTACCCACATGGCCCCTGCTCGTCGGTGTCGAGATCGACGATCGGCGTTCCCAGACCGGTGCACGCGAAGGCGTCGCCGTTACCCATGTTCCACGTCGTCCCCTCGTAGGTGGCAGTGATCGTCACCCACACCGGTCCCGCTTCCGCCGTTGCAGAAACAACACCCGGGTCGTCGACGGCAAGCCAGAGCCCAAAGTTCACGAACGCACCCGCAGCCGGGTCGGGACTCACGTTGAGATCCGGGAGCGGGAGTTGCTTCTCGATGCTCTGATACGCGTCGGCTCGAAGGTCCGGCACGCTGACCGTGGGCACCCAGAAGAAGCCGTTCGGTCGATTGTCGGTGCAACCGGACCGGTAGTAGAAGCGCTCCTCGCCGCCTGGTCCGCTCCGGGTGATTTCACCGTCGGCGAACTCGGCAGGAAGCACGATGTCAGTTCCCGTCTCGACTATGTCGGGAACCTTCTGCCACTTGCAGCGTGGTCCTGATCCACCCGTACCGGTCCAGCCCTGCTGAGTTGCTGTCGGGATAATCGTGCCGGTGTCGCTGTTCGTGTCGGTGCTGGTCGAGTCGCCGACCGCTGCGTGCGCACGCGGGTTCGCCACGCAGGTCGCTGCGAGCGCGACCAACACGAGGAGCGCTACGCGGCCACGCACGCCGTCCCGGCCTCGGTGCTGATGTTCGTTCCGGATTGGAGCTTCCATCGCCCGTCTTCGAGAACCATCGTGACTCGGTTCAACGCCGCTTCGATTTCGCCGTTCACGAGGAGGTCCGCGCCGCCGTCGCCAGCACCGGGTGCGTAGACCTCGCCAGCCCCGACGACACATGCCGTCAGTTCCGCAGTCGTGTCGTTCAGCAT
This sequence comes from Ilumatobacteraceae bacterium, assembly GCA_963710625.1. GTDB lineage: Bacteria > Actinomycetota > Acidimicrobiia > Acidimicrobiales > Ilumatobacteraceae > Sva-07. The sequence goes on from CAVQBG010000004.1 coordinate 21,254, forward strand.
CGTGACGTCGCTCTCGATCGTCACCGTGTCAGGCACGTCGGGGTTCGGACGGGCGAGCCACCCGTTGTCGACAAGCGTCTGAATGTTGTCGAGCGCCAAAGCCAGAGAGGGGCTCCCGGCGGCGTGCGTCGAGTTGAGTCGATCAATCGCGTCGGCAGCGTCGAGGTTGTAGATCGCGTAGAGGTACGCGTCCCTCGATGCGATCAATCCGTCGACCACTGCCGTTTCGATGGGATCGACCGGAGTGGTGGATTCAACCGTCGGTGCCGTGGTCGTCTCCGGTGGCGCACTGGTCGTCGTGGTCGTCTGATCGACGGACGACGTCGTGACGGAGCCGGGCTCGGTCGTGGACGAACCAGCCGGCGTGGTTGTCGACTCGGTCGCATCGTTCGATCCGTTGCACGCAGCGAGCACGACCAGCGGTGACGGCGGCAATCAGGTGGAGAGGGTCGCTTCACACCGCACCTCCAGTTGCAGATGTCATGAGCGGCATTGCCGCAAGAGCGGTTGCGTATCCGACGGCGAGGCTGGGCGCGAATGGGATCGACCTGTGCCGTCGCCAGGGTGAGTCGCACGAACTGGGCAAGGCACGCCACGACCGCTGCAAGTGCAGCGGCGATCGGTGAGATCAGCCCGAGCGATGCGCCGATGACGGCCAGCAGTTTCCAGTCGCCGCCACCAATCAGATCCGGCCGAACGAGCCAGATCACGAAGAGCACCGGAGCTCCACTGATGAGCATTCCGGCGATGACTGCGCCAGCCAGGGAGAGGAGGGTCTCATCCTGGGCGGCCACGAACGGCATGGCGGCCAGCACCGTCGCCAGCGCAGCGAGGGTCAAGCGATTCGGAATTCGACCCGTGCGCTCATCCACGACGGCGGCCACGACCACTAGTGCGGCCACGAGGATCGCGGGAGCGACCACGGGGTAACCCGTCACGACAGCGGTCAAGCCGACGAGCAGGGCACCGAGAGCCAATTCCCAGGGAAACCCGAGACCGCCGTGATCGAGCGGGGTCTCGATCTGCGTAACCGGATGAACCGTCACCGCACCTCCTTCAGCCGAATAGAGCGCCTGCACGCCCTTAGGTTTCGAGGAGGGAAGTTGTCGTTCGGTTCCCCACGAGCCGAGCGTCGTTCGCTGCGAGCAACCAACGACTTGCGGAGAGCGTGCCACGCGAATTCGTGAACCGCAAGCTCCACGGGCGGAAAATTCACAAGATCACGAATCTCCTCACCGTTCTGTCCCGTTGCTGTCCGACGGTCGCCTTTACAGAGGCATGGAAGCTCATCTGTCAGACCGCCAAACCCCTGGTAGTGCATTGCTCGACGTGAGACAGGTCGCCTCGAGGCTCGGCGTGACTACCCGATTCGTCAGACGATTGGTCGATGAACGTCGCATCCCGTTCTGCAAGATCGGCAAATTCGTGCGATTCGATCCCGATGACCTCGAGGCCTGGATCGCCGAGCGACGCGTTGATTCCGTGGCGTGAACCGCGCAACTGTCGGCGGGCTGACTTGCACTTGAGAGGCTCGATGCCCGTGAGAGGCAACTTTGCGGAGCGGATCGTCGGCGCCATGGACGACCAACGCGACAGGAGAAGAACTCTGCACATTTCGTGCACATGTAGGAGCGGCAAACAGCGGTCGCAACCGGGCGGTAGCGAGGAGCGGACAAGCAGTGTTTCGCCAGCTCAGAGCACGTAACGGCAGGTAGCAAGCTCGCGCTGCCTCTGCTTTGCAAGCAGGGGGTCGTGGGTTCGATTCCCATCGTCTCCACCAGGTCTGACCAGGCGTGATAGCCTGATCGGCACTCCGGTGAAACATCGAAGTATCAGCGATGTATCAACCAATCGGACGCCGATCAGCACGGGGGTGCGTCATGGCGTGGAAAGCGACAGGTCGACCGACGGTCCGTAAACAGCGCGACAAGTGGGTCGTGCGTGTCGACGGCATCGACACCGCCACCGGCAAGCACCGCCCTCGTCAGCTCGGTACCTACGCATCACAACGCTCGGCGAACGCCGCGGCGAGGTCGATGAAGACCGAGGATCGGTCGACCGAGCGGGGCACCGTGAGTTGGTTGGTGCGCCGCTACGTCGCCAGCCGGACCGACATCACGGTGAAGGCCCGCCAGCAGTACGAGTGGGCGATCCCGCACATTGAGAACGGCCTCGGAGCCATCCAGTTGTCGAGGCTCGATCGTGAGGACGTGGCGACGTGGATCGACAACCTGGCCGCCGGCGGGAAGCTGGGTCGCCGCAGCATTCAGATCTGTCGCACCGTGCTGCGAGCTGCGTTGACCGAAGCGGTCGACGAGGGACTCATTCCGCGGAGCCCGGCAGCTCGCGTCGGACTGCCGCGAACCGTGGCCAAGGAGGTCAAGCCGAAGGACGCCGTCGCGTGGGATGCGGCCGACGTCGACCGCTTCCTCGAGGCCACGGCCGAGCACCGCTGGGCGGTGGCGTTCCGGCTCGGTGCGCTGTTCGGCCTGCGACGCAGCGAGGTGCTCGCGCTGCGTTGGGACGACGTCGACGTCGAGGCGAAGTCGTTGCGGATCGACGAAAGTCTCGTCGCCACGAATGAAGGCGCCGCGTGGACCAACGCCAAGAACGAACGGTCCCGTCGTGTGATCCCACTCGACGACGACACCGTGCGAGCGCTCACCCGTCGGCGGGCGGAACAGGCCGCCGAGCGTCTCGCGGCTGGCTCGGAATGGGAGGACAACGACCTGATCATCGCCACCCGCACCGGCCGGCTCGTCCTGCCCCGCTCGTACGACCGAGCGCTCGCAACGATCGTCGACAACGCCGGGCTGCCACGTCTCACCTCCCACGGACTTCGGCACACCGCCGCGACCCACATGGTCCAGGGTGCTCGCGACGTCGGCGAGCTCCGAGCGATCGCCGATCTTCTCGGCCACAGCCCCGAGATGCTGATGAACACCTACGCGCACGTCCTTCCGCAGAGCCAGACCGCTGTGGTCGATCGGATCAGTCGTCGCAATTCGTGAGCGCGGTGCGGATCCCGTGTTGCTCTGCGCGCCGGGACCGCCCGATACTGTTTTTGCACCCCCTCAGTTGCTTCGGTGGCTGCGTTCAGGCCCGCCGACATCGGCGGGCCTTTGCATTTGTGCCGTTGGCGGAGTCGACGCGATCGCATGTGGAATGACACATAGTCTTGGGTGATGGGCGACTTGGCTGCGATCGCCGGGATGCAGCACCCCGGGCATGCGATTCGTGAACGGCGCACCGCATTGGGTTGGACACAGGCTGACCTCGCCGATCGAGCCGACGTCGCACAGGCGGACATCTCGCGGATCGAGAACGGTCGACTCGATGCCCGGTGGTCAACGATTCAACGGATTTCCGAAGCGCTGGTGTCATCAACCGACGCACCGAAGCGAAGTTTCGCCAACGCTCATCGCGATCGTCGAGCACCCCGGGCGACGGGGACTACGAAGTGGGAGTCGAAGGTCGAGTCCTGATCGTTGCTTCACTCGACTGATCCCGGCTCCGTCCCGGCCCGTTTCCGACGGTTGAGTTGACCAATCCACCAGACGATGCGCGGTACGTGAGTTTCGCCCTCAGCCTGTAGCTGAAAAAAGATTGCCCGCGCTCGGGGTCTCGGTGCCCGTTGAGAGGTGTGGGTTGTCACAAATTCGCGTTTTCGCAGGCATGTGTTCGTATGGGGAACGCACGCTGATGGGTGCCGAGGTGTCGATGACCCAGGTTTCGGTGCCGGATCTGTTGACGGTGATGGAGGCCGCCGGCGTGTTGCGGGTCGGTCGCACGACCGCCTACGACCAGGTCGGCAAGTACTTCGACACTGACGGAGCGGACGGGATGCCATGTATCCGCGTCGGCGGTCAGCTGCGCGTTCCTCGAGTGTTGTTCGAGGAGTGGCTCGGCTTTCGGATCACGGTGTGGCCACCGCTCGAAGCACCCGACGATGACGCCGACGCGATCATCAACTCCACCACGGTCGAACCCGTCCCCACGGCTGGCCCGTCCCGTCGTCGTTCGAAGACTGCGGCGCAGTCGTCGCGTCTGTTCAGCGTGTAGGCCCGCTGATGGAACACACCTTCTGGTTCGACTCGCGAGGTAGCAATGACAGACAGGTGCCCGCGGGCTCGTGGGAGTCATCGTGTTGAGGGTGTCGACGCTGTACGCGGACACCTCGGTGACGACTGCGGCCTACTACACGCGGTATCTGACCCAAGCCGACGGTGAAGAACCCGGCCACTGGACCGGACGCCAGGCGGCGCTGCTCGGCCTCACTGGTGAGGTCACGACTGAGGATCTGCGAGCCCTGCTCGAGGGCCGGGACCCGAACAGTGGGACACCGTTGGGGTCGCCGTTCGTGAATCGGGTGACGTCGTCGGGTCGTGTGGTGCGGGCGGTGGCCGGGTTCGATGCGACGTTGTCGGCGCCGAAGTCGTTGTCGGTGTGGTGGGCGCTGTCGGGCGACGACGGCCTCGCTGCGTGTCATGACGTCGCAGTCCGGGCAGTGGTGGACTGTGTCGAACGGTTCGGGTCCACGACCCGGGTCCGCTCGAACGGCGCCCGGCTGCACCCGGAGTCGCAGGGCTTGACGGTCGCAATGTTCCGCCAGACCACGAGCCGGTTGGATGATCCGCAGCTGCATTCCCATGTGGTGATCTCCTCGAAGGTGCAAACCGTCGACGGGCGCTGGTTCGCACTTGATGCCCGGTCGTTGAAGGGGTTCCAGCGGGCGCTGGGTGGGGTGTATCAGTCGGTGCTGCGCGCCGAGCTGACCGCCCGCTACGGGGTGGTGTTCGGGGAAATCGTCAAGGGCCAGGCGGAGATCGCCGGCATTCCCGACGGGTTGTTGGAGGAGTTCTCGAAACGCAGCGTCCAGGTCGAGCGCGCCTACCAGCGCCTCCTCGCGGACTTCTACGCCCGTGAAGGGCGTGACCCGATCTCGAAAGAAGACGGCGCAATGCGCCGCCAGGCTGCGGCGGACACTCGTGGCCACAAGTCCGGTCACGGTGCCGGTGATCTCCGCTCACGATGGCTGGCCGAAGCCGCCACCGTCGGCGTGACCGCGGAGACGCTCACCCACAGCATCAACGCCGCGGCACGGAACCAGGCGGAGGTCGAGCCGTCGGTGACCGTCGGCGACGTGATCGGGGCGGTCGCGGAGCAGCGGTCGGCGTGGCATCGCTTCGACGTTCTCCAGGCCGTCTGCGATGTCGCTCGCTCGCAGCCGGCGATGGACGGCAGGCAGTGGGCGGACATGCTGCACGCGGTGACCGACACGGTGCTGGCGGAGTGTGTCGATCTCGACCCCGCCGACCCGACGCACTCGTCGGCGTGGTTCGGATGGGCGGTCGGTGTGGATCGAGCCATCGGCCCGGCATCACACCAGCAGCGACGTCCTCGCCCAGGAGGAACACATCATCTGCTGGGCGATGGACGCACAACTCGACCCACCCGCACCGTCCACCGGCGTGAAGACAGCCGACTCGATGTCATGCAAGCCGAAGCCGCCGCAGCGGTGGCGGGGTCGGATCGGTTGGTGCTTGGTGGTCGGCCCGGCCGGTGCCGGCAAGACCACGATGCTCGCCGCCGCCGTCGACGACCTCACCGACGCAGGGACGTGTGGTGTTCGGTGTCGCGCCGACGGCGAAGGCGGCCCGTGTCCTCGAATCCGAGACCGAGATGGGATCGGACACGGTGGCCAAGCTGTTACACGAATGGCGACGAACCGATCGGCCACCCGAGCAACCATGGCGGCTCCCGGCGGGGCGACGGTGATCGTCGACGAGGCCGGCATGATCGGCACCGGCGACCTCCACCAACTCACCCACCTCGCCGACGCGCAACAGTGGCGGTTGGTGTTGGTCGGTGACCCTCACCAGTTGCAGGCAGTCGGGCGTGGCGGCATGTTCGGCGAACTCTGCGCGACCGGCCGGACGATCGAGCTCGACACGATCCACCGGTTCCACAACTCGTGGGAAGCGGCCGCGTCACTGAAGTTGCGACACGGAGACCCAGGCGGGCTCGACGCCTACTTGGATCATGACCGCATCTTCGCGGCACCGTTCGACGAGCATGTCGACAACCTCGCCCACTACTGGGCCGGCGCCCGCGACCGTGGCGAGTACGCGGCGATCACGACCACCACCAATGACCACGTCGACGCCATCAACACCGCCGTCCACGACCACCGCCGCCAACTTGGCCAACTCGGCGACACCCGCCTCGAACTCAGCGACGGCCTCGAGGTCGCGGTCGGTGACGTGATCACGACACGCCGCAACGAACGATTCCTGCGAACGACGGCAGGGGAGAGCGTCCGCAACCGCGACTACTGGACCATTGACACCATCGGTTCCGACGGGTCCCTGTCGGTGACCCGCATCGACGGCCACGGCTCCGTCACGCTGCCCGCCGCCTACGTCGCCGAACATGTGCAGCTCGGCTACGCCGCCACCGAGCCGGGCAACCAGTCCGACACCGCTACCCGTTCCGCGACTTTGGCGACGACGGCCACCACGTGTCGCGGGTTGTATGTGGCGATCACTCGTGGGCAGGTCGAGAACCTCGTGTTGGTGGTCACCGACAGCCACGACATCGCCGACGCCGTCGACGTCCTCGAGCAAGTCCTGGCCAGCGACCGCGCCGACCGACCGGCAACCAGTGTTCGCCGCGACCTCGCCGCCACCACACCCACCCCGCCGGCACCGGTCGTCCGGCCGCGCTGTCAGATCCCGCCCTGGTACGACGAGACCTACCAAGTCGTACATGCCGAGTTCCTCGACGCGCTCGGGCGGCTCCGTGCCGAATGCGCCGAGGAGGAACGCGTCGATCAACGCATCAGCGAGCTCCGCGTACTGCTCGACGAACTCGAACCCGCCTGCCAACCCCACGATGACGCCATCGACGCCGCCAGAAGCGCACTCGACGACGCGAAGCAACATCGCCGTCAACTGGAGCGAACCATCAACGACGGCGGCTGGCGTGAACGACGCAACGCCCGACGCGAACTGCCCGCCGCTGAACGCGACGTCACCGCCGCGGAACATCACCTTGACGATGTCACCCAGCAGGCCCGCCCCGTCTTCGAGCAGCGCGCCCAGCTCCGAAGTGAACGCAGCGATCTCGTCCGCGACGTCAGAGACTTCCGGACTTGGCGGCGGCAGATCAACAACTACTACCCCACCTCCGAACTCGCTGAAGCCCGACACGACGCCCTCGTCACCTGGAAGCACTGGGCCGACGGACACCCCATCGCAGCCGACCGACTCACCACCACTGCCGACACCCTCTCCACCAGTGACCGACCAGAACTCCGAGCCCTCGCCGTGCCGCTCACCGCCTGGGTCACCGAACGTGGCCTCGAGACCCGACCGCACCGACGCGACGTCGCGACACGCTCTGCCGGCCCGGAACTCGGCATCGACTTCTGACCTGATGACGAAGACGTCGTGCGCGAGGTTGACGAGGGGTTCGCCAGCGACGAATGTGGTCGCGTGGGGATCAAGGGGAACAACGAGCGACGCCGAGTCCTGGTGCCCCAAGCACTCGGGTCCGACGAGTTCCTCCGCGTCACGTGGCATGCATCGCGTGAGCTGATCGTGTTCTCCCACTGGGACGGCGATCACTGCGTCGCCGCCACTCCCGTCCGCGTCACCGACATCGAGGAACTTGCCTCGCTGATCGCGCAGGCCGCAGCCCACGGGACCACCTCATCGGCATGGCCGCCACCGGCCGCCAACACGCTGGTCGTCCCAGCAACCGGACTCACCGTCCCTCCTGCCCGGCGCTCCGCCTGACCCCTGCCGGGAACCAGCCCACGGACCGAGTGGGTAGCCGACTGACACTGTGACAACTACTGTTGTCGCAGTGGAGGTACGGCCGAGCGCTCGCAAGCACGGCATCTCCGACGACGACATCCGCCATGCCATCGACAACGCCATCGCCGCCACCACCCGACCAGAGCAACCGGACTTCACGATGTTGATCGAACTGACGTCACGGTGCGCCTGCTGGAGGTTGACGTCATCGAGACCGACGACCAGGACTACGTGATTCACGCCATGACCGCCCGCAGCAAGTACCTGCCCATGCTCGAGACCCCAAGAGGTGACCAGTCGTGAAGACCACCAAGCACCCGCGAGAGCTTTCCGACGCCGACGCCATCGTGGACGAGTTCGACGCCGCAGGTGACTACGTCGTGACCGGATCCGATGCGCTCGCAGAACTTCGTGCCGCTGCCGCGGCGCGGCGAGAAGCTGACAGCCGGATCGAGGCCGCAGCGCTGCGGGCGCACCGAGACGGTGCCTCGTGGGGAGTGATCGGTGCGCAGCTCGGCATGACCCGCCAAGGCGCACGGCAACGCTTCGAACGACTCACCAACTCCTGAACGCCGTCGGAACGATCAAGTCGCGAGATTCTGCGGCGCGGGACTTGGGCCTGGATGCGGCGCGGACCTCGCGTGTCTCGTCGGATGATCAGTCGCGGTGATCGCGTGCACATGACCGGTGGTGGTTGGCTACTGCTGATCGAAACGCAGGCGTGACGGATCGATGGCGTACGTCCACGGCAAGTTGGAGTTCTTCCAGCCGTTGACTCGGCGCTTGCCGTGATCGGGGCTGTTCGGGTCGTCGACCTTGTCGCCTTCGAATCCGTCGATGATGTTGTAGGCGTTGGTGAACCCGGATGCTGCGAGCGCGTTGACTGCCATTGCGCTGCGTCCCCCGGAGCGGCAGGTGACGAGGACGAGGTCGTCCTTGTCTGCCCACGCCGAGACGCTCTCGACGAATCGTGGGTTCGGCACCCACCGCAACGACCCGCTGGTCGGGTCGACCTCATCGGACGCAGTGGCCATCGGGATGTTGACCGCTGGCTCGGCATGGCCGACGAACACGTACTCGTGAGGTGTGCGGACGTCGAGGAGCTTCGCGCGGTCGTCTGATTCGAGCAGACGGTTGGCCTCCTCAGAGGTGACGTACAGCCCGAGCTGGGTCTGACGGGCCTCGGAGACCTCGTGTCCTGAGGTTGATGTCATCGTCGCAGTGTTATGGTGCTTGTCAGATGCGGCGGCGCCGACCGCGTCCAGGTGTGACGGCCGCACCCACGACGGCGGCTTTCGCGACGGGCGCGGGTCCAGGCGTCACCGCTTTGGTGACGACTGCTGCTTTGGCGACGGGTGCGCCGACCACGCCGACTCGTCCTCTGCGTCCTGGTCCTACTGGCATGTCAGGCTCCTTCTGTTTCGAGCGCTTCGTCCGCCTCGATGGCGGCGATGATGGCTTGGGTGGGGATGCGGCCGTTGGCGATGAGTTGACCGCCGGCGCGCCGGGCCGCCGATCCGAACGGTGCCGCCCACAGGTTCTCGTACACGATGACGCCGGCGACCGTGCCGGGGTCCATCGCAGCGGCAAGATGGACGACGTCGTCTTCGGCCAGGAACTCGGCGAGCTCTGCCTCCAGCGCCTGGAACGGGCCGAGGTCGTCGAGGTCGGACAGTTCGATGGCGTCGATGGTGCCGTCGTCGTCCTTGGTCAGGATGAGCAGGTCGATCAAGCGAATCGTGCCAGCGTCGATCAGCGCGACGAGTTCGTCTGCGACCTCGCCGGTGAAGTAGCTCTCACCGGCGGGGAACTCGATGATGATGTAATCGACGGGTCCGAGTTCGTCGAGCGGGTCAGCGTTCATGTTGTTTCCAATCTTCGAATAGGAGTGGACCGCCGGCGAGAGCGATCTGTTGGATCAGCGCTCTCAGCCGAGCCGGATGCCGGGAATGCCGAGGTTGGTCGGCGCAGGGAGCTTCGAGGTGGACTGGCGAGTCCACTCCTCTTCGAGGAGTTCGCGGGCGGCCTGTTCGAGGAAGTCCGGTGCGGCCCACTCGTTGACGTCGTAGTCGTTGTGGATGTAGCCGTTCTTCAGCATGAAGTCCTTGGCGATGTCGATCGAGACCAGGTTCTTCGGCGACAGGTTGGGAACCATGTCGACGTGCTTGATCCCCTGATAGGTGTCCTCGACGTCGCGATAGAAGGTCTGGCGGTTCAAGATCGCAGCGGCGGCGTGCTTGTGCTCGTTGGCCCAGCGACCGACCTTGATCATCGCCTTCATGTAGGCGACCACCAGCTCGGGGTGTTCGTCGGCCATAACATCGGTGCAGGTGATCACTGCGGGACAGTTGGCCATCTGCATGGTCCAGTCGGGGTGGAGGGACAGATCCTCGATCGCCTTGAACTTGCCGGTGTCCTCCTGAAGGTGCTGGAACGGCTTGCTCTGGGTGTAGATCGCATCGACCAGGCCCTCCTCCAATCCGGTCTCCAATGGGCGGAAGGCCAGGTCGTGCTTGTGGTCCCGTCGCAGCCAGAGCTCGGAGGGGTTGTTCATGTCGACCTGGAGCATCTCGGGCTTGTCGTACCAGTCGTCCGGATAGGGGAACTCGACGATCTCGACGTCGTCCATCATCATGCCGTGGATCCGGAGCATCAGCTCGATGCCGGCATGTTCCTGGACGCGCCACCAGTCGTTCTTGATGGTGTTGAGGCTCTTGGTGAGGCCGATCTTCTTGCCACGCAGTTCCTCCATCCGGAAGATGTCGTCGCGGGCGCGCACCAACATGGCGCCGCCCTCGTACACCTGCGTCGCGCCGAGCAGCCGGGTCCGGCGGATGTCGGCGTTGACGTGGATCGTCGGATAGAGCCCACCGAATCGCACCAGGTTGTCGAGGTTGTGCACGTAGTGCGGGTACCAGTTGTTCTCGGGCGCATGGCGGAAGTACGCGTACTCGACGCCCAACTTCTTGAACTCCTCGCGGCACCAGCCCAACTCCTGGTCGACGTTGTTGGCCGACACCATCGGACAGTTCGTGAACCACACCTCGTTCCAGTCCAGTGGGACAGTGGTGGCAACTTTCTCGGACATCGAACTCTCCTGTTGGGTGGCAGTTTGCTTCATCTCGTGAGGATGACCGCCCTAATGTGTACGAACGTACTCATCATACGTGCGGTCCTCCGAGCTACCCCAGAGCCAATGGTCCCAATCGCCTCCCGAAGCTCAGACGTGACGCGGGGTGGGGTCGGGCGGCGACGGCCACGGTGTCGCACCGAGCCGGCGCGCCGAGTGCACCAACTCCTCCCGAAGCGCCGCCAAGGGCACCTCGTCCAGCTCACCCGCCTCGACCAGGTAGTCCTCGAAAACTCGCCATCCGATGGCCATTGCCACGATCTGCGCCGCTCGAACTCGCGCCGCGACCGGATCCAACCCATACCCATCAACGATGGTGTTCGCCATCGCTGCGACCGGGTTGAAACCCTCGCGGCCGGCCAGCGGACGGCCCCGTATGACGAGAGACGCCGTCACCCGCGACCATTTGCCCATCACCGTCTCGACCCCGTGCCCCTGACCCGATAGCGGGTTCTCACTCACGCTTCTGGCCAACTGGGCGGACAGATCATCGAAGACTGCGAGCTCGAGTTCCTCCCGATCGCCGATGTACCGGCCGATGAGCCCGAGATGGGTATTCGCCGCCGCAGCGACGTCACGCAGCGAGACCTGACCGACGCCACGCTCCGCGAACAGCTGTGCGGCCGCGTCGAGCACCGCTCGACGAACCTCGTCCGGCCCGGACGGAGACCCCGGAGGGCGACGCGGACCTGGTCGACGACCAGCGACCACTTCCGACTTCGCCACATTGCCTCCATCTTCCTACGGGCTCCCACCAGTCTGGCCCGCGACCGCACCGAGCTCGTCATCACACCGATCGACGGCCCCAATCCACGCGAATCAGCACGCGACATCAACCGACGCAGCGTCAGACCCAACGCGATACTCGCTGTGATCACTCGAGCCCGCGCGGGGATCCGACCGTCTCCGGCGTCATTGGTGGAGCGTGAGCCATTCCGGGTAGCCCATTGCTCGAGCGGTGCGAGGCTCGAAGGGTTCCGGGCACGGTGCTGTGGCCACCAATGCTTGCCATGAGGCGAGCAGTGCCTCGCGTCGCGTCCCTGGCGGGCCGAACGCGGCGAACGCGAACGTCCACCACTGGACGTCGTCGATGGTGACCCCTGCGACCTCGACGTCGCATCCCGCACCAGTTGCTTCCACGACCGGGGAGAACGCGACCTCGGTTCCGTCCAACAGGAACCGCCGTTTCACCACCGATTTGTGGACGTCGACCCAGCGTTCATCGACGCCGTGCTCGACGAGATGCTCGGCGGGGCTCCACCGTCGCCACACCTCGAGCGCGCCTGCGAGACCATCGCCGAACTCGATGCGCCCATCGAGTGATTGGCGGACCTTGAGTTCCACCGTCTGCCTGAAACGGCGCTTCACCCCGACGTCGCCACGGCCGTCGAGAAGGTACGTGTCGCTCCGCTCTTCGAGAACACCGGTCGAGCCGGTGAACCAAACGGCGACTTCGGCAGGCAGCGACCCTGGAACGAACCATCGGAGCTCGGTCGTGTCGAGGACCAACGGCCGGGGTGTGTCGGGTCGTCTCATCCTGGCCGGAACGTGCACGGTGAGCAGTGACGCCCCGAACTCAGCGACTGCCACGACTCGCTCCCGACGGGGTCCTGGACCGGCAACGGTCCGAACTGTGCGGTCGCTTCGGCGGCCATGTCCGTCACTGATGCACTCATGTCGTGCTCCCGCTGGACTGCTCGTGACCGAGTGGCGGCGAGCACCACGCCCGCGATCAGGTCCAAGCGCGGCCACGACCGTTGGTACGTGCGGACCGCCGTGGTGGCGGGGACGAGTCCCCGCCACCCGGTTGGTGCCCGAACCTCGTCAGGCACCTGACGTGGTCGGGATTCCGGCGAAGGGGTGCTCTTGCTGTTCCCGATCGAGCCGCCGCATCTGGATGATCTTGTCGATCGCGACGAACAGCGGGGAGATGAGCGACAACCCGATCACGAGGACCCACTGGGCGCCGGTGAGCGAGACCGTGTCGAGCATGCGCTGGAGTGCGTTCGTCTCGATGGCGGCGAGGGTCAGTCCCCACCCGAGCATGACCCACCCCATGTAGGGGAACAGTGGGGCCGACCACGGCACCTGCCGTTCGCGTCGCATCACGAAGCCCATGTTCACCGCGCTCAGGGCCACGACAGCGAACGCCATCGTCATCGAGGTCGACGGATCGGTGGTGCTCGGTTCTCCGGGTCCCCACGACAGCACCGCCAGTGCCGAACCGGCGATGATGAAGCCGCTGATCAACCAGCGGACGGTCTGGGCGCCGGTCGCGATCTTCGAACCGGGGGTGCGCGGCGGTCGATCCATCACGCCCGGGTCCGGAACATCGACAATGAAGCCGACGACGACGGTGGCGACCACGAAGAACTTCGCGAACAACAACTGCATCGGGAAGAGCGCAACGCCTTCGTTGATGTTGAGGATCGTGGCGATCAACATCAGCTGCAGCACCGACGACAGGATCGTCAGCTGCAACTTGACGTACGACGAGATCCGTCGGTAGATGTCGCGCCCGAGATCGACGGCATGCACGAGCGTGCCGAAGTTGTCGTCGGTGAGGATCAGTTTGCCCGCCTGCTTGGTGACCTCCGAGCCACTGCCCATCGCCACACCGACGTCGGCCTGCTTGAGCGCAGCGGCGTCGTTGACGGCATCGCCGGTCATCGCGACCACCTCGCCGTTCTCCTGCATCAGGCGGGCGAGGCGAACCTTGTCCTCCGGTGCGACGCGGCCGAACACGTGCAGCCGAGGCAGCTGTGCCTTCACCTCGTCGTCGCTCAGCTTCTGGAGGTCGGCACCGGTGATGACGCCGGGGCCGAGGCCCAGCTGGTCGGCGATCGCCCGGGCCGTGACCGTGTGGTCGCCGGTGATCATGCGGACATCGATGCCGGCACCGTGAGCGACGCGCACCGCGTCGACGGCGGACGGCCGCAGCGGGTCGATGATGCCGACCAGGGAGATCATGACCAGGTCGTGGACCTCGCTCATCGGGTCCGCGGCGGCGGCGTTCATCGTTTCGTCGGAGAGCGCCCGAGCGGCGAAGGCGAGGACGCGCAACCCCTTCTCGGACAGCTGCTGGTTGGCGTCGAGCAGTTCCTGGCGGACCTGGTCCATCGGGACCGTCTCGCCGTGCCACAGCGCCTGCGAGCACCGGTCGATGACGACGTCGGGGGCTCCCTTGACCGTCATGAAGTGCGGTTCGGTCAGCAGTGGACGTTCCATGTGGGCCGGTCGGTCGTGGAACGTGGCCATGAACTTGTACTCGGAGTCGAACGGCACGAGCGCGATGCGTGGCAACGCGCGACGGGTCTCCTCGGCGTCGACGCCGATCTTCGCGGCCAGCACGACCAGCGCAGCCTCGGTGGGGTCACCGATGATCGACTCGTCCGCTGCGACCGTTGCGTCACTGCACAACGCCAGGCCGAGCGCCAGGCCGCTGAAGTCGGGCGTGGGTTCTCCGGCCGGGCCGAGAATGGCCCCCGACGTGGCGTAGCCGCTGCCCTCGATCTTGTACCAGGAGCCGCCGGTCATCATCGTGACCGACGTCATCGCGTTCATGGTCAGCGTGCCGGTCTTGTCGCTGTTGATCACCGTCGTCCCGCCGAGGGTCTCGACGTCGTTGAGTGACTTGACCACCGCTTTCGACTCGGCCAGCCGCTGCGCCCCCGACGACAGCATCAGCTGCACGAACGTCGGCAGCCCGGTGGGAATCGCGGAGATCGCCGTCGACACGCACAGCAGGACCAGCGTTTCGCTCTCCTGATCTCGGGCGATTCCGACGATCGCGATGATCGCAACGGCGCCCCAGGCGAGGAAACCGAAGATCTTGGTGAGGTCGTCGAGTTCCTTCTGCAACGGCGACTTGGACCGCTTCGTCGCCGTGACCATGTTGGCGATCTGGCCCATCTGGGTCAACTGGCCGGTCGCGACGACGACGAGTTCGGCAGAACCGCGCGTGACCTGGGTGTTCTGGAACACCAGGTTGGTGCGATCGCCGAGCGGCTGCTCCACGTCAGCGAGGGTGGTGCGGTCCTTGGCGATCGGCGCCGACTCGCCGGTGAGCGCTGCCTCTTGGACCTCGAGCGACGCCGAGGAGATGATGCGGGCATCAGCGGGGACGAGGTCGCCCGCTTCGACGAGCAGGATGTCGCCCGGCACGAGCCCGACCGCGTCGACCTCCTCGACGGTGCCATCGCGCCGCACCCGGGCCATCGGGACCTGCAGTTGGGCGAGCGCATCGACGCTCGCCATCGCCTTGCGTTCCTGGTTCGTGCCCATGATCACGTTGAACAGCACGAGCAGCATCACGATGGCGCCGGTCGCGATCTGGTCGATCGTGAAGCTGGCGATGCTGACGATCAGCAGCATGATGTTCATCGGGTTGGCGATCTGTGCCTTCGCCATCTGCCACGTCGTCGGAGGAGGTTCGGTGGCAACCTCGTTCTTGCCGTACTTCGCCACGCGACTGGTCACTTCGGCGGCGCTGAGCCCCGATGCCGCGTCGACGCCGAGCCGGGAGACAGCGTCCTCGACCGACAGCGAGTACCACCGTGTGCCGTCGGACGTCGGTTGTTGGGTTGGGTCTTCGGTCATGGTCATCGCGGTGTCCTCAATGATCCTCAGAAGCGCTCAGGAATGTGGCGCAAGGGTAGGTCGGGCTCGACGTAGCCGCGAGCTGCTTGCCGTCGGGGCAGCTTGATCTCGGGCCGGTCGATCTTCTCGTACGGAATCTGCGAGAGCAGGTGCGAGATGATGTTGAGGCGGCCCCGTTTCTTGTCGTCGGTGTGGGCGATGAACCACGGCGCCCACGACGTGTCGGTGGCGGCGAGCATCGCATCGCGGGCCCGCGAGTAGTCGTACCAGCGGCTGTAGGACTTGAGGTCCATGTCCGACAGCTTCCAGATCTTGCGCGGGTCGTCGATGCGGCTCTTGAGCCGTCGGGTCTGTTCGTCGGCGCTCACCTCGAGCCAGTACTTGATCAGATGGATCCCCGAATCGACGATCGCCCGCTCGACCAATGGCGTCTGGTCGAGGAACCGTTCGGTCTGCTCCTGGGTGCAGAAGCCCATCACGGGCTCGACCCCGGCGCGGTTGTACCAACTGCGGTCGAAGATCACGACCTCACCGGCGGCAGGGAAGTGCGACATGTACCGCTGCAGGTACATCTGCGACTTCTCACGCTCGGTCGGCGCGGGCAGCGCCGCCACGCGGAACGTGCGTGGGCTGACCCGTTCGGTGATCCGCTTGATCGTGCCGCCCTTGCCCGCGGTGTCACGGCCCTCGAACACGATGCAGATCTTCGCGCCCGTCGCCTTCACCCACTCCTGCATCGCGACGAGTTCGCCCTGGAGCACCTCCAGCTCGGCCTCGTACTCCTTGCGCTTGAGCTTGCCACCCGGTTCCGGGGCTGTCGGTGCATCACCAGCTGCGGTGACGTCGCCGTCGGCAGCGGCGGCGACCTCCGACGACTGACGCGTCCTGTTCTTCTTCGATCGCTTCTTCTTTCCCATGGTCGGTATTCCTTTCGGAGGATTCTTGGACAGAGGTCGTGCCGGTCCGGGCAGCTACTCCATCCGGGAACTGATCACCGTTCGATCGTCGACGGTTGCCTGCGGCGCGTCGACCCGGTGCCGATGTGTCATGGCGCCATTGTCCGATGACGGGTGCCCGGATCCTTCACTCACTTCGTATGAACCTCGACCGTGTGGCTCGGCCGATGATGGGGATGGTCGCGCTGTCCTGCAGGATCAGGATCGATCGGTCGGCCGACGGCTGCAGAACTTGGTCCCGATCCGATACGGGCGCATGTTGGCCACGCCCTTCACGTTCCTGCGCGGGTCGGCGGCGGTCATGGCCGCCGACCTGGCGGCCGGCCCGCGGACCGACGTGACCGTGCAATTGGAAGGTGTCAATCGTCCGCGACCTCTGACCACGTCGTCCACACCCCCCCTGGAAGTCGGAGCCCACCCGTTCAGCGACTTCTCGGCCGCGTTCCACTAGCGTGATTGGCGATCATGAGCACGCGGATCGAGGCGACCAGCGTCCACCAGATCCTTGTCGCAGCGAAGACGAATGTTCCGCGCCCTCACTCGGGGATCATCCGGCGCGAACGCCTGACGAGCCGGCTTGCCGCCAGCGCTGATCTCCCGCTGGTCGTCGTGTCGGCGCCGGTCGGATACGGCAAGACGACGCTGCTCGTCGACTGGCTGCAGCACGACGATCGCGCGGTCGCGTGGGTGTCGTTGGAGCGTGCTGACGACGATGTCGCGACGCTGATGGCATCGATCATCGAGGGGGTGAAGCGAGTGCGAGAGCTGGACCCATCCCTCTCCCGCGAGCTGCTCTCGCCTGACGTTTCGGTGCTCGGCCGGGTCGTGCCGGGGTTGGCGGCCTCGATCGGTGCGGTCGATGAGCCGCTCGTCGTCGTGTTGGACCACCTCGACGAAATCCGATCACTCGACTGCCAGGACGCGCTCCGCCTGCTTCTCGATCTCCTGCCTGAGCAGGTACAACTGGTCGTCTCCAGTCGCCGGGAGGTGTGGCTTGCCGGCGGCCGTCGGCGCGTGCGAGGGGAGGTGCTCGAGATCGGTGCGGCCGATCTGGTCTTCGACGCAGTAGAGCTGGAGCAACTCCTCGAGTTCCATGGTGTGGCACCGTCACCGGACCGGGTTCGTCAATTGCTCGAGCGAACAGAGGGATGGCCCGCCGGCCTGGCGCTCTTCGCGCACACCTACCGCAGCGACTCCGCCACGATCGGTTCCAGCGTCGCACCCTTGTCGCCCGATCGGGCCGTCTCCGAGTTCATTCGATCGGAGGTCCTGACCGGACTCTCGCCGGAGGTCGATCGCTTTCTCCATCAGACGGCGATCCTCGATCCGTTGAGCGCGCCGTTGTGCGACGCGGTCATCGAATCGACGCAGTCAGCCGACGTATTGGAGGCGTTGCTGGATTCGGGCCTGTTCGTGACCCAACTCGACGGCAGCGGCGGATGGTACCGCTATCACCCGCTGTTCAGAATAGCGCTCCTCGACGAGACCTGCCGCGAACCGGACCTCGTTCGGGAGCGTCATCTACGCGCCGCTCGGTGGTGGGCGTCAGCCGGTTCCATCGAGCACACGATCGAACATGCGCGAGCCGGTGGCGATCTCACCATCGCCGCTGACCTGATCGTCACGGAGATCTCGCGGGCGTACAACGACGGACGGTTGAGCGCTGTCAGGAGGTGGCTGGACCAACTCGGCGAGGAGATGATCGCACGGAATCCGGAACTCGCCGGGCTGGTCGGCTGGCTGGAAGCGTTGACCGGGAATACTGTCGAAGCACAGCGCTGGGCCGATCGCATCGAGCATCTGACGCCCGGGAGCGAGGATGACTCGTTCGTCTCGAGCCGTGCCGCGCTCCGGGCCTTTCTCTGTGCTCATGGCATCGAGCAGATGGAAGCGGACGCGAGATCGGTCGTGATCAATGAACCGGTCTGGGGTCTATGGCGGCCGGCGTCTCTCGGATTCCTTGCGGTCGCCCGTTGGCTGCAAGGCGATGATGACGGGGCGTTCGTGCTGTTCTCGGAGAGCATCGAGGTGACCACCGCGACCGACGGATTCGAGGATCCAGCGGCGCGCTACCTCGCGTACCGTGCGGTGCTGTCGATGGATCGAGGGGACTGGGTGAGTGCCGAGCGCGACCTCGAACTTGCCGCCTCGGTCATCGAGCGGGCACACCTCTCGGAGTACGCCGTCAACTCGATCGTCGAAGCGGCCCGCGCTCGCCTGTTGTTGCACCGCAACGAGACCGAGGCGGCCCGGGCGACGTTGTTCAACGCCATGCGTTTGCGAACCTCGGTGACCTGGGTCAATCCGTGGGGTGCGGTGTGGGTGCGTCTCGAGATGGCCGATGCGCACCTGTTGTTGGGTGATCCCGAGGCCGCCCGGATCCTGCTGCAGGAGGCCGAAGGAATTCTGTACCGACGACCGAAACTCGGCCACCTCGGCGCCCGCGTGGACGTGCTCCGGCAGACGTTGAGCGAGTGGCCGACCGATCTGCGCGGAACCGCACTGTCGACCGCTGAGCTCCGTCTGCTGCCGTACCTGCAGACGCATCTCTCGCTCAAGGAGATCGGCGAACGGCTGTACGTCTCGAGAAACACGGTGAGCACCCAGACCAACTCCATCTACCGGAAGCTGGCGGTGTCCGGCAGGAGTGAAGCGGTCGACCGGGCCCGCGAGCTGGGCCTGCTGGCGCCGAGCGTGCTCGGCTGACAACCGGCATTCGCCGGTCGATCCCCGACGGTCATCGGATCACCCAGCTTGTATGACTGCGGTCCCGCTTGGGGGGTTCAGGATGGCGTCGTCAACCAGTTCACCGGACGAAGGAGCGCGACATGGCAATGGACACGTTCATGGCGTATGTCGGGGTGTACTCGAGCGTCGACGATGCCGAGGCCGACTACGACGCGGTCCACGACCTCCACACCAGGGAGGGTCTGCTCGACGCATATGACGCCGCGGTCATCGAGCGCACGGACCACGGCAAGGTCAAGATCGTCAAGAAGCACGAGACACCGACGCGTGTCGGTGCGGTCGGCGGTGGGACCGTCGGCCTTGCGACCGGCCTCGTCGTCGCGCTGTTCCCGGCGGCGGCGATCGGTGGTGGACTGCTGGCTGCGACAACCGGTGGTGGTGCCGCGCTCGGTGCGCTCGCCGGGCACGCGGCGGCCGGCATGAGCCGTAAGGACCTCAAGGAGCTCGGCGAGAACCTCGATGCCGGCGAAGCTGGTCTCGTCGTGATCGGCGTGTCCGACATGGGTGCCAAGATCGAGGGCGTGATGACCACGGCCGACAAGGTCGAGGAGAAGAAACTCGAAGCGGACACCGCGGAGATCCAGAAGGACGCTGAAGCGGCAGGCTGAGACGCGATGAGTACCGAGCGGGGCCAGGCAGTGGCGACGTCGACATCCACGGCGAGTTCGATCAAGCGGTTCGTTCCGATCCTGGCCTGGCTGCCCCAGTACCAACGCTCGTGGCTCACCAAGGACGTGATCGCCGGGCTGTCGGTGTGGGCGCTGATGGTGCCCACCTCGCTCGGTTACGCGTCGCTGAGCGGTGTGCCGGTCCAGCACGGGTTGTACGCCGCGGCGTTCGGCATGATCGCGTTCGCGCTCTTCACCACGTCGAAGCAACTCGTCCAGGGCCCAGGTTCGTCGACCGCCCCGGTGTTGGGCGCCGCCGTCGTGTCGATCGGAGCGGCGAGCTCCGACGACGCGGTGGCGATCGCCGCGGCCGTCGTGCTGGTCGCCGGGCTGCTGTTCGTGGTCATGGCCGTGCTCAAGATGGGCTGGATCGCCGAGTTCCTGTCGGCGGCGGTGCTGACCGGGTTCATCTTCGGCGTCGCCATCAACGTCGTGTCCGGTGAGCTGTTCAAGGTCACGGGGACCGAGAAGTCCGGTTCGAACACGTGGCAGAAGCTCTGGGAGTGGGCCACGAGTCTCTCCGACGCGAACCGGACAACCGTCGTCGTCGGCGTCGTGGCGCTGGTCGTGTTGTTCGGCCTCAAGTTCCTCGTGCCGAAGGTGCCCGCCGAGCTGGTCGCGGTGGTGCTCGGCATTCTCGCGACCGTGATCTTCGATCTGGGCGACCGTGGGGTCGAACTGATCGCCGATGTGCCGCGGGGCCTTCCGAATCCCTCCTTCCCCGACCTGCAGATCATCTTCGACAACTGGTCGGTCGTGATGGGGGCAGCGGTCGGGTTGGTGCTGATTGGGTTCTCGGTGACGACTGCCGGCGTGCGCCAGTACGCGTCCAAGCACAACTACCGGATCGACGTCGACCAGGAACTGCTCGCCCAGGGCGTGTCGAACGTGTCGTCGAGCGTCTTCCAGGGGGTGTTCAACAACGGCAGCCTCTCCAAGAGCCCCGTCAACGACGGCGCCGGTGCGAGGTCGCAGGTGTCGAACCTCGCCCAGGGCGGCTTCGTCATCCTCACGCTGCTCTTCCTCGCGCCGATCTTCTCGAAGCTCCCCGAGGCGGTGCTCGGGGCAATCATCATCGAGGCCGTCACGCTTGGCATGATGGACGTCGGGGAGATGAAGCGACTGGTCGTCGTCAAGCGCTACGAGTTCGGCGCTGCGATTGCCGCCCTGCTGGGTGTGATGACGTTCGGCATCCTGCAAGGTGTCTTCATCGGAGTCGGGATCTCGATGATCTGGCTCATCGCGGTTTCGGCACTGCCGTACATCCCGGAGCTTGGCCGCAAGCCGGGAACCGATGCGTTCTACGACCTCGAACGGCACGACGACTGCGAGACGATCCCCGGGCTGAAGATCCTCCGGTTCGACGGCGGGCTGTTCTTCGTCAACGCCGATGCTCTCGCGGACCGACTCCGCCAGATCCGTGTCGAGGAACCGACGGGGCTCGACGGCGTGATCCTGAGCATGGAAGGCGTCAACTTCATCGACACCGAGGGCGCCGACGTCCTGATGGCGATCGCCCAGGCCGGCATCGACCACGGCATCGACCTGCACCTCGCTCGGGTGAAGGCGCAGGTGATCGACGTGCTCGAACGGGACGGCTTCTTCGAACTGGTCGATCGGAGCCACATCCACGACAACATCGAGGCAGCGGTCGTGATGCATCAGACGCTCCACCCAACCGCACCCCCCGGCTGACGCCTCCGAGACCAGCCGGTCGTCAGGCGTGTGGTTCTGGGACTTCCACCCGGCGTGACTTGATCAGTGCGACCACGGTGGAGGTGGTCAGGTACGCGGCGGCGACGGCGATCACGACGGGCGCGGCGGTGAGCGGGCCGAGTCCGACGGCCAGCACCGCGATGAACGTGAGTCCGATCGGCGCCTTGATGGTTGCTCCGGGCACGGCCGCCAGCATGGAGCCGACGGCGATCGCGTACGGGATGTCGGGAAACATCAGGTGCACGACGACGCCGGCGGTCCCGCCGACGAAGAGCATCGGCAGCACGTTGCCGCCGATGAAGCCCGCCGCGAGGCTGATCGCCATTGCCAGCATCTTGCCGACGAGCACGGCGACGAGCAGCCAGATGCTGATCGATGCCGACTCGTCGATCACCGTGGTGAGCTGGTCGTTGCCGGCCCCGATCGTGAGCGGCAGTGCGAACGCGATCAGACCGACGAGCGCACCGCCGACGGCGCCGCGCACGTACGGATTCGTCAACTTCGCGGCGACCATCTGGATCAGCTTCACGATGATGACGAACACGATCATGACCACGCTCGAGACGAGGCCGAGCCCGGCGCCGACGAGGAGGTGCCAGCTCGCAAAGTCGTCGACGGGCACCGCGAAGCTGTTGAGGAACGTCGTTCCGACCGCGCCGAAGAACACGGCGAACGCAACCGTCGCCGCGATCAGTTGCGGCAGGATCGACTCGATGTACCGGTCCTTCGGTGTTGGCGCCAGCTCGCTGACGATCAGTGTGCCGAGGCCCGGGGACGTGAACGCGCCACCGAAGCCACCGGAGATGCCCGCCATCGTCGTGTCGAGACGGACGGTCTCGTCACCGGGCCACCGCTTCGAAGCGATCCACGACCCGAGGCCACCACCGATCATCACCAGGGCGAACGACGGCCCGAGGCTGGCTCCGGCGATCGCCGAGACTGCCGAGAGCAGGATCCATGACGGTGCAACCTTGTGGTCGACGGCGCCCGATTCGATGACCGCGACGCCGCCGGGTACGTGATCGGTGATCTTCAGCCAGCTGCGCACCGCAGCCGCAACCAGCCCACCGGCGGCGATGAACGGGATCCACCACCAGTCACCGGACCATGTGTCGATTCGTGGGTCTCCGAAGATCCGATCGGTCAAGCCGCCAGTGATCCCGAGGTAGACGAGTCCAAGCAGACCGATGACGAGTCCCATCGCCACGGCGATGGCGAGCAGTTGTCGGTACCACGGTCGGTCGATGGGGAGCGCTGTCGTCATGCTGATGCCTCGGGTTCTCTCTCGGACGTCACAGTGTTGCCGCGCCGGGGTACGCGCACGGGACTCCGACGATG
The DNA here is from genome assembly GCA_963710625.1 of Ilumatobacteraceae bacterium. Classification (GTDB taxonomy): domain Bacteria; phylum Actinomycetota; class Acidimicrobiia; order Acidimicrobiales; family Ilumatobacteraceae; genus Sva-07. The sequence continues at coordinate 44,229 of CAVQBG010000004.1, forward strand.
TCAGCTGCCCGTCGAGGAGCGATCATCCACAATGAGCGATTGCGTGGCCGGTGGTGTCTGGGAGGATGCGTTTGATGAGCAAGGACCACGGCGCTTCGGACTCGGAACGAACGGCACCGAGCATGACTGCGCAGCCCTGATCGCGTCGTCGCGCTGAGCGACGGCGTGTTCGCAATCATCATCACGATCCTGATGCTGTACTTCATCCTTGTCACCGTGTTGCGCGAGCACCCGATCCGAGGCCGACGAGTTCACGTGAATTCTCCGATCGTGAGGTGGGTGACGTCCACGCCGGCAGGGCCCGCGACCCCCTGACCCCTGTGAGGCGGTCGTCTGATACATCTTGGCGGTCGTCTTGATACATCGAGGGTTGGTGATACGTCTCGTCGCGGTCCCGCTGCCGCCGACAGGGGGTCGTTCGCCGCTTTCGGCAGGCCGTCGATGTATCAGAAAAGTATCAATCCGAGGTGCACCGGGCTGTGTCGCCCTGTCCGGACGGTGTTAGCCCGTCCACGCATCGTCCCTGCTAGATGGCACAATCCGACACAATCCGGTACGAGTCGAAACTTGCCGATATCGCCATTTTTCGGATTTGCAAGCAGGGGGTCGTGGGTTCGATTCCCATCGTCTCCACCAGGTCTGGCCATTGGGCGCAGCTCAGTATCCGATGTCGTGGTGGCCAGGGGCGATGAGGCCGCTCTCGTAGGCGAACACGACTGCTTGGGCGCGGTCTCGGAGCCCGAGCTTGGTCAGGATGCTGGAGACATGACTCTTGACCGTCGCCGCTCCGATGTAGAGCGCTTCGGAGATCTCGGCGTTGCTGGCTCCAGTGGCGAGCTGGGTGAGGACTTCGCGTTCGCGGTCGGTGAGCGTGTCGAGCCGGCGGGTGTTGGCGGTGTCGGTCGCGAGCGTCTGGGCGAAGCGTCCGATGAGGCGGCGGGTGATGGTGGGGTCGAGCAGAGCGCCTCCGCCGGCGACGGTGCGCACAGCGGGGGCGAGTTCTTCTGGTGGGATGTCCTTGAGGACGAAGGCGCTGGCGCCGGCCTGGAGCGCCCGGTAGACGTACTCGTCAGGGTCGAAGGTCGTCAGGATGATGACCTTGAGGGGCCAGTCGGATTGTTCGAGGATGGTTGCGGTGGCTGCAAGCCCGTCCATTTCCGGCATGCGGATGTCCATCAGAACGACATCGGGTCGGTGTTGGCGGACGGCCTCGATGGCTTCGAGGCCGTTGCCCGCCTCGGCGACGACCTCGATATCGGCCTGGTGCTCGAGGACCATAGCGAAGCCGCGACGAACGAGGGCCTGGTCGTCGACCACTGCGACGCGGATGGTCATGTCCCGTCCATTTCGAGTGGGATGTGGGCGCTGACCTGGAAACGGTTGGGTGGTTGGAGCTCCGCGGTCAAGGTGCCCCCGAGCAGAGCGGCGCGTTCGCGCATGCCGGCGATGCCGTATCCGGATGCAGGGAGCGCGGACGCAGCCTTGTGACCACCAGAGGGGGTGACGGTGTTGACGATGTCGATGACGAGCCCGCCGTCGTCGAGGCCAACGGTGAGATCGACGGTGGGAGCGGGGCCGGCGTGCTTGATGACGTTGGTCAGCGATTCCTGCACGATGCGGTAGGCGGACAGGTCGATGGCGGCGGAGAGGCTCGTGGGGACCGGCGCCATCGTGAGTGAGACGTCGGCACCGGTGCGGGTGAGTTCATCGGCCAGGTCGGGGATGCTGGAGAGCCGCGGTTGAGGGCCGAGGTCGTCACCGTCCGACGTGTCGAAGCGCAAGACGCCGAGAAGGTGGCGGAGCTCGCCGAGCGCCTGGCGACCGGCGCGTTCGACATCGCCCATCGCATCGACGGCAGCGTCGAGATCGTCGCGGGCGATGGTCTTGGCCGCGCCGGCCTGAACGGTCATCATCGACACCTGGTGGGCGACGACGTCGTGGAGTTCACGTGCGATGCGCGACCGCTCGTCAACGACGGCTTGACGGGCCCGAGCAAGTTGGTCGGCCTCCAACCGCTCGGCGCGCTCTTGGAGAAGGGCCACGTAGTCGCCGCGGTTGCGGACCCGACGACCCAGGTACCACGGGAGCACACCCAGGATGACGGCAGGAGCGACGTCGATGCGTTGGTTGGTGTCGACGATGGTGTCGAGCACGCTCACGGTCACGACCGCGGCGACCGTGGCGAGGCTGGAGCGGTGATCGGCGGCGTACCGTCCCACGGAATAGACCGCGACCACGAGAGCGAGGTCCTGGCCGTCGCCGTAGCCGGCGACGGCCCACACCACCATGATCGCCATCACGACAGCCGCCACAGCGACCGGATTCCGACGCCTCCACAGCAGTGCGACGGCGGCACCAGCCAACATGGCGAACGCCCCGGCCGGGCGGTCACCGATCGAGTCGATCGTGAAGCTCTCGCCGTCGCTGAGTGCGCTGGCGGCTACGGCCACCAACGAACCGACGAACACGACGACGGCGAGCGCCGCGTCGGTCGTGCGGGGCCAGCGGGTGAATGGCCCGCGAGCCATGTGCGGTTCGCCGGAGTCGAACCATCGCGGCAGCGCGCCTCGAGGGCTGGTTGCCGGCGACGTGGCCTCGCGCTGTTGACTGACGGCTTGCATGGCTGCGAATCACAGTAGACCTGGGTTCGGGAGCCGTAGACCCTCTTGGGAGGGGAACGGGTCTCCGTCGCACGGGGGAGACCCGGGCTGCCGCACACTCGGTCCGGTCGCTGCGAACGGGTCCGATTCAGTCGACGTCGCGGCGTTGGACGGCGATCAGGCCGGCCGCAGCGGGAACGATTGCCCATGCCGCCAACGCGGCGACGGCTGCGGCGGGGACGACGTCGTTGCCGACACCGGACACGACGTTGGCGAGGACGCTGGGCATCCAGGACGCAGTGCTGCTGGCGAGCTGTACGACGAGGGGCGGTGCAATGAGCAGGACGAGGACGACACCGGTGACCGCTCCGCCGACGTTGCGCACGAGCGTTCCGATCCCGGCCCCGAGGATCGCCCCTGCCGCTCCAGCCAACGTCGATGCAGCCAGCACACGGGTGAGGTTGCCGGTCGAGACGAGGAAGCCGTAGTCGGTGGCCGGGAGGGCCAGGGCGACGGCGACGGCGGTCAGTCCGGCGCCGACGAGTCCGAGGACTCCACCGCCCAGACCGATCGCACCGAACTGGGCGAGTACTGCTCGATGTCGGCGAGGTTCGGCGAGGAAGGTGGGAACGACGGTGTGGTGTCCGTACTCGCGTGCGGCGGCGATGGCACCGAACAGTCCGGCGATGGCGAGCGCGTTGGCGGCGAATGCAATGAGCGACTGCTGGTCGGCTTCGGTGGCGATGAAGGCCTTGCTGCCGTCGAAGTCGGTCCCGGCGACCACGGCGAATGCGTTGATCCCGGCCAACGCGGCGAGCACAGCCAGGAACGCCCAGGCCATCTTGGTCGAGGTGAGCTTGCGGAGCTCGGATCGGACGAGTCGGATGGTGTTCATGACGGTGTGACCTCCTGGTCGACGGACTGGGTGGCGGTCCAGCTGAGGAAGAGCTCCTCGAGTGATCCCGCCCGGGGTGACAGTTCATGGAGCGCGACTCCGGCGGCGAAGGCCCGATCGCCGATTTCGTCGATCGACATGTCCCGAACGATGAGGCTGTCGGCTCCGTGGGCCTCGGTGGCGGCGCCGGCCTGATCGAGCACGGCGGCGAGTCGACCTGCGTCGACGGCTCGCACCAGCGATGCCCCCTGTTGGAGTTCGGCCAGCGGTCCCTGTGCGACGAGCCGGCCCTTGTTGATGACGATGACGTCGTCGGCGAGGTGCTCGACTTCGTCGAGGAGGTGGCTCGACACGAACACGGTGCCACCACACGCCGCTTGGGCTCGGAGCCGATCGCGAAGCGTCCGGATGCCTTCGGGATCGAGACCGTTGCCGGGTTCGTCGAGGATCAGGACCGGCGGTTCGCCGAGAAGCGCGGCGGCGAGGCCGAGACGTTGCCGCATCCCGAGCGAGTAGTCACCCGCGTTGCGGCGAGCGGCATCGGTCAGGCCGACTACTTCGAGGACGTCGTCGACTCGGCGACTTGGTATGCCGGTGGCGTCGGCCAGAATTCGGAGATGGTTGCGGCCGCTTCGGCCAGGATGGAAGGCGTCGGACTCGATCATGGCGCCGACGGTCCGGGCCGGATCCGCGAGGTCGCGATAGCGCTGGCCACCGATCGTTGCCCTCCCGCCGTGAGCGCTGGCGAGATCGAGCATCATCTTCATCGTGGTGGACTTCCCGGAGCCGTTGGGGCCGAGGAATCCCGTGACTCTGCCCGGCTCGACGGTGAAGCTGAGGTCGTCGACGACGGTGTGATCGCCGTACCGCTTCGTGAGATGTTCGACGATGACTGGGTGGTCAGTGGACGGTGTCATGAGCGTGGCTCCTTGTCGTGCGGGAAATCTCCTGCGGTGAGACTGTTGGTGAATGCTCGAAGCCCCGGTCTGGTGGCGCACCACACGGTGGTGACGAGAACGAGGCTCCCGGAGCACAGGAAGAGGGCGTCGAGGTCCCACCGGGCGACCGTGCCGGCACCGGCTTGGGAGATCGACACGAGCCCGAGACTGCAGAACGTGACCAGGCTCATGGTGCGCCCGAGCATGTCGCGAGGGGTTCGGCCCTGGACCCAGGTGAAGAGGCTGATGGCGAGGTAGCCGTTGCCGACCCCGAGGCCGGCGAGCAGCGCCGTGTCGAGCCACAGGTTGGTGGTGACGCCGAGCGAGGCGATCGTCGCTCCGAAGGCGGCCAACACGCCGAGGACGATCACGCGCATCGTCGCGCTCGACGGCTGCGGCGTGGCGCCCGCAACGAGGTAGCCGGCGAGGTTCCCGATGGCGAATGCGCCCATCAGCACGCCGAAGGCCGTTGCGCCCTGCGGGAGGCGCTCGTGCGCAACGAGTGGGATTCCCACCATGATCGGTCCGACCACGAACAGGTTGACCGCGAACAGGACCGTGAACACGAAGCGCAGCGCGTCGTCGGCCCAGACGTTGCGTACACCGTCGCGGATCGAGGACCACAGCGAGAACGCTGACCCGTCCGCGGCGTCGCGGGGACGGGTGCGGATGAATGAGAACGCGGTGGCAGAGATCGCGAAGCTCGCCGCATCGATTGCATAGGCCAGCCCGACCCCGAACAGCGAGGTCGAGAAACCGGCGATCACCGCTCCGGCCAGGGTCGGTCCCACGAACGCGGAGATCTGGGTTGCCCCCATGATCACGGCGTTCCCGGCCTGCAGGTCGTTGCTCCGCACCAAGGTCGGCACGATGCTGTTCTCGGCGGGGACGGCGAAGCCTGCGATCAGCCCGAACGCCAGCGCGAACCCGAACAGCATCCACATCTGGACGGCGCCGGTCAGGACGACCGTGGCCATCGCGGCGGTCAACAGGCCCCGGACGACGTCGGCGACGATCATCACGCGCCGCGCTGCGAACCGATCGGTGACAGCGCCGCCGACCAGCATGAACGCCGCTCGAGGGAGGCCCTCGAGGGCCAGCACGATTCCCAGTGCCAGCGGGTCGTCGCTCAACTGGAGAGCGAGCCACGGCGTGGCGATCAGAGCGAACTGATCACCCAGCAGCGACGTCGCGGTACCGACCAACAGCAGGCGGAAGTCGCGAAGCGTCATCACCCGTCGCATCGACCCGCGTGAGGTGTCGGACGGCGATGCTGCGGTTGAGTTCGGGATCTCGGTGGTCGTCATGTGCTCGTTCTCTGCTCGTCCTCGTCCTCGGTACTCCACAAGTACCAAGCGACGGATGGGTCAGGCATCGGGCTGGAAGCGGATCGTTCGCTCCATCTCGAGGTGGAGCCCAGATCGCCGACGGTGCATCCCCAGGCCGAGGACGATCGCGGAGGTTCGACGGCCACGCTCGGTCGCGGTAGACCGAACACGAGGAGTCTCGGCTGATGCGTGTCAGCGCCGTGCAGAAGGCTCCTGCCGACCTCGACCGGTCGACGACGATCGAGATCGTCGTGAAACTCGATCCTCGAGGCAGCAGGTCAGGGGTCCGAGCTCGTCGCCTTCCCCGAGACCTTCGTTCCGGGTTACCCGGTCTGGGCGACTACACCCACGCGTCGTACTTCGACCACCCGCTCCAGCAGGCGGCGTGTGCCCAGTACCTCGATGCCGCCGTGGACGTGGGGCGCGGTGACCTCGATCCGGTCGTGACGGCGAGCCGGGACGCCGGGGTGTTCGTGTACCTCGGTATCGCCGAGCGATCAGTCTCGGGCGGCTCGATCCAGTGCTCGCTCGTTGCGATCGATCCCGAGCGCGGCGTGGTGTCGGTCCACCGCGAGTTGAAACCGACGTACGGGGAACGTCTGGTCTGGGCCGACGGTGACGGGCACGGACTCGTCGCCCACCGGTTCCGTGAGGTCGTGAGCGGGCTCAACTGCTGGGAGAACTGGATGCCGCTCGCCCGGACGGCGATGTACGCCCAAGGCACCGAGGTCCACGTGGCCGCCTGGCCGGGTTCCCCGGCGCATCTTACGACGCCAGCCGTTTCATCGCTCGGGAAGGCCGCATGTTCGTCGTCAGCTCCGGCGCGGTCCTGCGTGCCGATCACATACCGGCACACTCCGCGCTCCGCGACGAGCTGCTGGCAGAGGGCGACCGGTTCAGCGGCGGCGGCGCCATCATCGTCGCGCCGACGTGCATCGGACGCTCCGCCGTGACTGGGGCGCCCCGAGATCGGGGCGCCCCAGCGTGAGCTGATCGGTACGGGGATCAGTCGATCGCGTCGCCGTGGCCGACCTCGAGGCCCCCGCCGCCGAGGAAGGTGCCCTGCGGGCCGTCGAAGACGACCTCGTCGGGGGTCGTCCCCTTGACCTTGGCGCCCGGGACGCCGTTGACCGCCTCGGTGGTGGCGGCGACGTTGAAGATCGCGTAGGCGATCGCGTCGATGTTGACCTCGAGTGCTTCGGCGCTCACGTTGTCGATCGTGTCGCACGCCAGGTGGTAGCACGGGTCGTACTGGTCGCCGGCGGTACCGCCCCAGATCGTCTCCTGCTCGGGCGTCTTGATGCCCTCGGCGCCGGTGAACAGGCCACTCGCTGGAATGCCGACGTTGATGAACGCCTGGTAGTCGGAGCGACCGGAGAACTCGGTGTCCTCGTACGGGACGCCTTCGATCGAGTAGTACGCCTCGAACAGGTCCTCGAGTGCCTCCGAACCCGGCGGGATCGCGACCGGCGCCGGGAAGGTCGACTGGTCCGCGTCGTAGACGCCGTAGATGAAGTTCGGCGAGGCGACCATGTCGAAGTTGAGGTACAACGCCAGAGCGAAGTACTCCTCGTCGGTCAGGCCGAAGTCCGGGTTGAAGATGTACTCCGTCGAGCCGATCAGGCCGGACTCCTCGGCGCCCCACCATGCGAAGCGCAGGGTGTTCTCGGGCGTGTACTTCTCGTTGTTGGCGAGTTGGAGGGCGATGGCGAGCAGCGCCGCCGAGCCACTGCCATTGTCCTGGATACCCGGACCCTCGATCCGCGAATCGAGGTGGGCGCCGGCCATCACGACGTTGTCGGGGTTGTTGCCCGGCAGGTCGGCGATGACGTTCTCGGTCATCGTCTCCGTCGTCACGGCATCGGCCGACAGGTCGACGACGCCGGTGGGGGTCGACAGCGTCACACCGTCGTCGTACGAGACGTCGAGCACCGGGATGGTCACCACCGGCCCACCGAGCGTGCCATTGATGATGGCGAACCGACCTTCGGCGTTGCCCTGGTTGAAGATGATCACGGCCTCAGCCCCGGCGTCGGCCGCGTTGATGGCCTTGGTGCTGAAGTTGCAGGCGCCGCGCTGGATCAGCGCAATGTCCGCAGTCCCCGACCAGTCGAGGCCGTCGAAGTCGGTTGCCTCACAACCCGACGTGGAGCTGTTGCCGAGCCCGAGGTCGAGATCGACCGGGATCACGTTGCCGTTCGTGATGTCGCCGGAACCGGAGAACGACATCGTCTGGGTCTGGATCGCAACACCGGCGATCGACAACGAGCTCGAGACCTCTTCGTAGCTGAAGAAGCTGAACTCCTGCCGCTCGACGCTGTAGCCGGCATCCTCCATCAGACCGGCGACGTAGTCGGCGGACGCGTCGTAGCCGGGCGTGCCCGACGCACGGGTGCCGCCGTTGGCGTCGGCGATGTCCTGGAGCGCCTGCAGGTGCTCGAACGCGTCGTCGGCGTTGACGCACTGCAGGAACTGGTCGATCTGAGTGAATCGGCGGTTGTTGCAGCCGTTCTCGGACGGTGCGGCCGATGCCACGTTGGACACCATCCCCCCCGTGACGAGCACTGCGAACGCCACTGCAATGCGGCGCCCTCGTCGAAGTCGTGTCATGTCTCAAGCCTCTCGTTCGTGATGCGCGAGCCAGTCGCGCCGATTGGATGCCTGCCCCCGTGCCGACCATAGGTCATGCCGACCACTCGATCAACCGAGCCGACACGAGCGAACTCGCCAGACCGGTCGAGTCTCCCGGCACCTGACGCCCCGCCGCACCATGCCGACGGTCACGACCCGGACCATCGGGAGCGGCACCGCCGCATTGAGTCAGGACGTCCGGTGATCAGCGGTCGATGCGTGCGACCGGCCGGAACCTGACGTGTCGGCGACGGGGACGACCAGCACCGGGATCTCGGTGAACTCGAGCACGTGCTCGGTCTGGCTGCCGACGTAGCGCCGACCCGGGCGGCGCATGTCGGAGCGACCCATCACGATCAGATCGGCGTTCCACCGGCGGGCCTCGGCGAGCAGCGCGTCGAAGGGTGGTGCCCCGTTGCACGTCGCGGTGGTCGTGACGAGGCCGGCCCTCGTGGCGAGGTGGTGGACGTGGCGCAACACCCCGCCGGCGTCGCGGCCCTGCTCGACGGCCATCGCGAACCGCAGCTCTGCTGGATGCGAGCACACCAGATCGATCGCATATCCGGCGGCGGCGAGCGACGGCGGCGAGTCGTCGACCGCGACGAGGATCCTGTTCATCATGATCGCTTCCTCCTGCTTCGTGCGTGCTCGCGTTGCTCGCGGGCGAGATGGACGCGGAGCGCTTCTTCCCGGTCCTGTTCGTCGAGATGCAGTTCGAGATCGACGAGGTCGCCTTCGAGCGCCGGGATCAGCCGGTCGGCGATGGCGCGCCGGCGTCGTCGCGTCGTGGCGAGCTCCGAGTCGAGCCTGGCCAGCGCGGCGCTCGTCGACGCGTGGGTCGCGGCTCGCTCGAGCGCTCGGTGGTGGGCGTCCATGGCGGGTTGCAGGGCCGCGGTCGACGAGAGACCGGGTTGGCGGGCCGGCAGGCACTCGACGTCACCGGGGTACGTGATCCCCATCGATGTCTGCCACTCGATCGTCACCGCAGCGGGTCGCGGACCCCGCTCGGCGAGCTCGGCGAGTTCGTCGCACGCTCCGAGGCAGCGGGCCCGCTGCAACCACGTCGCGGCGCGTTCGCAACTCTCGATCCACTCGCGGTGTGCGCGGTCGGCGTGGCCCTCGAGACGGACCCGCTCCCGTTGGAGCGCCTGCTCCTTGCCGTGCAGCAGCTCCGAGGCGTGGCGGGCGAGATCGAGCCGGCCCATCAGGCGGAGCCGTGCCGCACGACTGGTGGTGCTGCGTGTCGTCATGTGTCGGCCTGACGGTTCGCCGGGTCGGCCGGTGGCTCATCGCCAGTGGTCTCATCGCCAGTGGTGAGGTGCGCATCGATCTCCTGCTCGGTCACCATCGTGAGTTCGCGGACGGGCATGACCGCTGCGGTTCTCCAGGCGCGGTCGAGGGTGTCGTCGAGTGTGCGCGCCTCGTGGGGATCCTGCGAAACGAAGTCGAGTTCGAACCGGTGGGCGAACTCGAGATACCGCTGCTCGGTGATCGAGAGCACGTCGACGCCGATCAGGGCTCCCAGCTCCTCGGCTTGCCGTGCTCGGGCGAGCAGCGACAGCACCTGCGCCGAGATGTCGAGATGGTCGTCGCGCGTGTGCCCCGGACCTGCACCGCGTCGCATCAGCCGCGAGAGCGAACCCAACGCGTCGACCGGCGGGAAGACACCGCGTGCGGCGAGATCGGACGAGAGCACGATCTGGCCCTCGGTGATGTAGCCGGTGAGGTCGGGAACCGGATGCGTGATGTCGCCCGCCGGCATGGTCAGCACCGGCACCTCGGTGATCGACCCGGCACGGTCGAGGATGCGCCCGCAACGCTCGTACAGGCTGGCCAGGTCGCTGAACAGGTAACCGGGGTACCCGCGGCGGCTCGGCACCTCGCCGCGTGATGCCGAGAGCTGGCGAACCGCGTCGCAGTAGGAGGTCATGTCGGTGAGGATCACGAGCACGTGCTGGCCCAGATCGAACGCGAGGTGCTCGGCGACGGTCAGTGCAAGGCGCGGCGTGAGCAGGCGTTCGATCACCGGGTCGTCGGCCGTGTTCAGGAACAACGACGCATGACCGGCGCGGACGCGTTCGTCGAGGCCCTCACGGATGAGATCTGCATCAGCGTTCGTGATCCCCATCCCGGCGAAGATCACCCGGAACTCGGCGCCTTCGACGATCGCGTTCGCCGCGATCTGGATCGCCAGCTCCAAGTGGGGGAGGCCACCGATCGAGAAGATCGGCAGCTTCTGCCCGCGCACCAGCGTTGCGAGTCCGTCGATCGCGGAGACCCCGGTGAGCACGGCGTCGCGAGGCACGTCGCGGCGCTCGGGGTTGATCGGCGTGCCCGCCACCGCCCGGCGCTGCGAACCCATCACCGGTGGGCCGCCGTCGATGGGGACGCCGCGTCCGTTGGACACCCGACCGAGCCAGCGGTCGGTGACGGGAATCTGCAGCGGGGTGCCACTGCACGAGACGACCGTGCCCGTCGTACCGATCCCCGCGGTGCCCTCGTAGACCTCGATCACGGCGAGGTCGGCATCCACGTCGATCACCACGCCGTGTCGGACCTCGCCGTCGGCGAGTCGGATCTCGACCGACTCGTCCCATCCGACACCATCGGCGTCGCCGACGAACAGCAGCGGGCCGTCGACGCGGTCGACCGCCATGAGCTCGATCGGGGCCTCGAACCCGGGCTGGGGAGTGGCGCCTGCGTCGCTCATGACGACTGCTCCCTCATCCGCCCGATCAGATCGGCGGTGCGGCGCACGACGCCGTCGGCGTCATCGGGCGCCAGTTCGTTCTTCGCACGGATGAGCGGTCCGAAGTCGAATCCCTCGATGACACTCGCCGGCACACCCTGACGGCCGAGTTCGAGCGTCGCGTCGTGGATGTCGAGCACCGACTGCGCGAGTGCCTGCTGCTTGGACAGCTCGCAGAAGGCATCGTTCTCGCTCAGTGCGCTCTGTTGCAGCACCACGTCGCTGACGAGTCCGGCCGTCAGGATCGTCAGCCGCTCCTCGGTCGGCAGGGACGTGAGACCGACGAGTTCGGCGGTGCTCTGCAAGCGGGCCGACTCGCTGAGCAGTGCCTGGAGGCGGCCACGACGGGTCGACCAGCCAGGATCGCCGTTGGCGGTGTGCCAACGCGCGACGGCCTCGATGTCGCGCGAGAACGAGCGCCGCCATGCGATCGCGGGGTAGTGGCGGGCGTAGGCGAGGTCGCGGTCGAGTGCCCACACCGCTTGCACGAAGCGCTGGGTGTGTGCGGCGACCGGCTCGGTCGCATCGCCACCGGGTGGCGAGACCGACGTGACGATCGTGACCGTTCCATCCCGTCCACCGGTCGTGACGACCCTGCCCGCCCGTTGGTAGAACGCGGCCAGCGACGACGGGAGGTCGGCCGGGTATCCCTGCTCGGCTGGGATGGCACCGGTTCGGCTCGCCAGCTCGCGCCGGGCTTCGGCCCATCGAGACGTGGAGTCGGCGATGATCACGGCGTGGAGGCCCATGTCGCGGAAGTACTCGGCGACCGTCACCGCGGTGTAGATGCTCGCTTCGCGAGCCATCACCGGCATGTTCGAGGTGTTGGCGAGGATCACGGTCCGTTCCACCAGCGATCGGTTCGTCCGGGGGTCGACGAGATGTGTGAGTTCGTCGATCAGATCCGCCAGCTCGTTCCCGCGCTCGCCGCATCCGAGGTAGATGATGACGTCGGCGTCGCCCCACTTCGCCAGCTGTTCCAGCAGCACGGTCTTGCCTTCGCCGAATCCGCCGATCACCGTCGCACTGCTGCCCTTGGCGATCGGTTCGAGGACGTCGAGGATGCGCTGGCCGGTGAGAAACGGTTGCGGGTCGTGCCGCCGTCCGCAGTGCGGGCGGGGGGTGCGGATCGGCCACTCCGATGTGAGCGTCAGCGCGGTTGCGTCGATCGTGGCGATCGGATCCGAGGAGCTGAAGGTTCCGGCCGGCTCGACATCGTCGACGACTCCGGTCACACCCGGCGGAACGACGACCAGCTGCTCCACGCCACCGGCGCCGGGAATCGTCGCGATCACGTCGCCGCCCGCGACTCGGGTTCCGGCACGGACGACCGGTTCGACCCGGTGCGTCGTGACCGCGGGTCGGTCGAGGCCACGTCGGCCGAGGAAGTCGCCCGCCCCGGCGAGCGGGCGCAGCAGACCGTCGAAGATGCCGCCGAGCAGTCCCGGTCCGAGCCTGATCGTCAACGGATGACCACTGGCCCATGCGGGCTGTCCCACTGTCAGCCCGCCGGTGTACTCGTAGAGCTGCGCGACCGCCCGCTCCCGATCGATCGAGATGATCTCACCCGGGATGCGGGCCCGGCCGACCTCGACGTATTCGAACATGGTCGTCGAACCGAGACCGGAGAGGTGGACGACCGGCCCGTTGACCCGCTCGACGCGCCCGACCGGCGTACTCGATTCCGATCCGGTTGGTGGGTTCACGTCCACAGCGAGGTCACCTCCTCGGCGTGGTCGCGCATGGCCCGCTCGGCCAGGGTGGTGAGGGTGTAGTCGACGCGACGCGTGCCGGCGACGGCCACGATGCCGCCGCGCCCGGGTGGGTCGCGTTCCACCCGGGCGTCGGGGCCCAGCTGGGCACGGGCAACCGCTTCGAAGTGGTCCAGCAGCGCCGGGTAGCGCTCGTCGTCGCGGAGTTCCAGCGCAGCGAGCCGCACCGCCTCGAGCAGGTCCTGGTGGATGTCCTCGCGCGCGCCGAGCAGTTCGCTGTGCGCCTCGGCGCGGGCGCGGGCCCGTACCTGGTCGGCGTGGGCGGCGGCCGAAATCGCATGTCGCCGTTCGACCTCGGCGACCTGGGCAGCGACTTCCTGTTCGGCTGCAGCAACGACGTCGTCTGCGCCGAGGTGGGCCTCGGTGAGGATGTGGTCGGCGTCGACCCCGGCATCCTCGAGGAGCGCCACTCTGACTGGATCGAGACGCAGCGCGAGGGTGCGGGGTCCGCCGCTGGAGGTCACCGTCGCGGTCATGGCAGCACCGCCGTGAGAATGTCGGCACGATCGCCGAGCACCGGCTCCAGGACGCGGGCGGCGTCCGCGGACAGGATCACGAGACGGACCTCGGAGGCCAGCCGGTCCCAGGCCCCACGAACCTCCTCGTCCGTCGTGGTTGCGATCACCGAGGCGCCAGCCAGCGCGAAACCGTCCAGCCGGTCGTCCGCTCCCAGTGCAACGACGGTGCTCACGACATACGTCCCATGCTCATCGAGCCCGTGCGGGCCGCCTCAGACCTTGCCGAGGATCAGCACCGCGACGATCAGGCCGTAGATCGCGACCCCTTCGGCCAATCCGACGACGACCATCGCGCGGCCGAACAGGTCCGGCTGCTCGCTCACGGTCGCGAGCGCAGCCGATCCGGCGTAGGCGATCGCGATGCCGGCTCCGAGCGCCGACGCAGCGACCGCGATCGCTGCCCCGATGAACGCCGCGCCGCTGTCGTTCGTGGTGGTCGACGAGGTCTGTTGCACGACGACCGTCGGGGCCTCGGTGACCGCTGCCGCGGGAACGGCCGCCGCCGACGTGTCGTTGCCACCGCCGGTCAACAGCACGGCGATGGCGAGGGCGAACGACGCCGCCAACGACAGGACCACGATGCGGAGCATGGCGCGCGGCGTGCGACTCCGGGTGAGAGGGATGCCGATCGCCAACGGGGTTGCGAGCAGCACGGTGAGCAGCCAGGGATTCATGAGGTCTCCAGTCGTTGGGTGGGGATGTGCCAGGGGCGGAACGGACGGCCCTGGTCGACGAACAGTCGGGAGAACAGCTCGTAGTACTCGAGGCGTAGGGCCTGGATGGCGCCGACGAGTGCGCCGAGCGAGAAGGCAGCGAGGTTGCCGAGTGAGAACAGCACGACCGCGGCCGCGTACGCGAGGACGGTGCCGCGGCCCCAGAGCGCGACCGTGCCGTCCCAGACCACTTCGGCGATCACGGCATGGGTCAGTCCGAACGCTGCAAGGCGGGCGAACGACACCATGTTGGAGCCGAGCCGCAGCAGCGTGTCGAACATCTCGACGCCCGCCTCGGCGACACCGGCACCGCCCGGGCCGGCCTTGACGATCAGGCCCACGAAGGCGAGCACCCCTCCGACGGCGAGCAGCACCCAGCCCGCCGCTCGGAGCCAGGGCACCGACATCGCCACCCCTCCGACGAGGGCGACCACACCGGCGAAGAGCAACGCTCCGGCGATTCCCGACGCGTCGTAGATGGCGACGCCGGGTCCCGACTCACGCCAACGGTTGACGACGGCGCCGATGAACGTGGCGGCGAGCAGAAAGGTGCCGAGGACGAGTCCGGCGACGAGCAGTTGTTCGGGGTCGTCGAGCGGACGGGCCCACAGCGTCGGCACCAGACCGGTCGGGCCGAACGCCTCTCCGTAGAGCAGACCGAAGATCATCGCGGAGAAGCCCGCACCGATGAGGAACGGGGCGACGGCGCGAACGCTCTGCCACCGTTCCGAGCGGAGCCGGCGGGCCACCAGCCCGAGCACGACGATCGCGAGGCCGTGCGCGACGTCGCCGAACATCATGCCGAACATCACCATGTAGGTCACGGCCGCAAACATCGTCGGATCGAGGTCGCGTGCCGGAGCGGTTCCGTATGTGGTGACCAGGGGTCGGAACGAGTCGCTGACACCGCCCTCGGTGTGCGCTGTCGGAGTCACCAGTCCGCGTCGGACGGGGATCTCGGCGACCGCCCCGCCGAGCGGAGTGATCCGCGCGTGCAACGCTTCGGCTTCCCGTCGGGGGATCCAGCCGGGCAGGACGGCGCACCGGTGAACGGTCTCGGTCGCGCGCACCCGCTCGTCGAGTTCGGCCTCACCGACGATCAATCCCTGGTCGCTCGACGATTCGAGCTCGTCGACCCCGATCGCATTCGCGGACAGCCGGGGCTCGACGTGGGCGCGGTCGATCTGCAAGCGGTCGGCCAGCAGGCGGAGCGGACTCTGCTCGTCGCCGTGTCCGGTCGCGGGGTCGGGCTCGAACACGCCGGTGTCGGCGACCTCGACGAGCACGTCACGGATCCTCGTCTCCGGTGCGACGACGGCGACGCGCTGCATCTCGGCCGGCACGAACTGCTCACGCCACCTCATCGAACGCCTCCGTTGCGGTGTGCGACCGCCCGGCCGACTCGATCGCGGCCGTCACGCGCCACAGGTCGACCAGCAGCAGTGCCATGACCGCAGTGACGGTGCCGCGACCGTTGCGACCGGAGTCGACGATCCTGGTCGCGTCGGTGCTGACACGGCGGAGCACGGCGAGCTCCGACCGCCACAGATCCGATGGCGGATCCGACGACTTGGTGACGGCGAGCAGTGACCACGACGCCGACTTCGGCATGTGAGCGGCGAGTTCGGCGCAGGACGAGGCGCTGCGCCACCGGGTTCCGAGCAGCTGGTCGAGCCCTCGAGCGGGGATGTCGGGGATCTCGCGATCGAAGACGAAGCGTTCCCGTGCGATCAGGACCGCCGCGGCGCCGTGTACCCACTCGGTCGCAGCCGGTGCCTGACGGGTGAGTCGACGACCCCAGGCCACGCGCAGCCCCAATCCGATCGTGGCCCGGTCGTTGCCTCCCGGGTCTCCCCATGCCGAACGCGCGAGCACGTCGCGCACCTGATCGAACGTGGTCGCTCGTGCCGCTCGTGGCATGGCCGTCCCGAGCGATCCGAGGGGCACCGGTGTCGTCACGCCGGAGCGGCTGTCGGCGGGCCGATCGAGACGAGCAAGGTGGCGCTCGATCTGGGCGATCTCCACTGGCGCGGCGAACGCGCGAGCGAGCCCGGTCGAGCTGGGGGGCAGCCAGCCGGACAGGACGCGCAGCTGCCAGATCGTCGCCGCGCTCGACACCGCTCGCGCGGTGCGTCGGTCGGCATCGGCCGTCAGCGAGGCGCCGTAGACGGTCGTGGCGAGTAGCGAACGTGCGTGCTGCCACGAGTCGGTCGTCGCCAACGTCCGAGCGGCGTCGGGCCCGATCGCGCTGTGCAGCAGCGAGCGGCCCCGAGTGGACGCGGCCACCCACCCGGCGGTCACGGCCGTGTCTCCGTCGGGAGGGCCGCCCAGATCGATTCGACGATCGTGTGCGCGAGCGTCGGGATCCGAGTCCCGGCGTCGAAACGGAGGCGTTCGGCGTCGCGTCGCGTGGTCTCGGCGATCGCTTCGCGCTCCGCATCGGAATCGTTCGACTCGGTGCCGGCCGCCCGGGCGACGGCGAGACGATCCGGGAGGCTCGCACGGATCTGCTCCGCTCGTCGCTCGCCATCCCGGTGGATCTGCTCCGCTTCGTGATGTGCGGTCACGACGAGCTGGTCGGCCTCGCGTTCGAAGTCGTCCAGCACGCCCGTGATGTCAGCGATCTCGGCGTGGAGGATGTTGCGGCGGTGCTGTTCGTCACCCTCGGCCGCGGCGCCGGGAGCGCCCGCCGGGCGGATCCGCTCGAGGAGTTCGCTCAGCCGCAGCACGACGGGCTCATTCCTCCGCCGACAGCGACGGAACCGTCCATGCCGATGATGAAATGGCGCATCCAGGTCTCCTCGCACCGTCGACGGCGTTGTCCACCGACAATCGTCCGCCCCGGCTCCATGCGTCCGGTAGGGGACTTCGTCGCTCACCGGTCGCGTGACGACGTGCCGGGGACGTCGGATCGGGCATCGAATGCCATGTGTTGCAGATCGGCGTCATCGGGTGGACCCTGACCGAGCGCTTCGACAGAGCGGTTGCCCGTGCGCTACTCAGCGCCTCGGACGGCGATCCGGTGAACCTCTCGCTTGTCGAGATCGACGAACCAGGCATCGGGCATCTGCAGTTCGTCCCAGAATCCCACGGCATCGAGGTCGTGAAACTGTCGGTTGAGCCAGGCCGAGATGATGGTCCCGTGCGAGACCACGATGCGGGTGTCGCCGAGATCCGCGATTGCGGAACCGAATCTCGCGGCAGCGGCGTCCAGCGACTCCCATCCGGCCACCGGCACACCGGTCAGATATCGGCGCACCGCTTGATGGAATGATCGCTCATCGTCGTACCAGGGACGGTCCACCTCACGCAGACGTTCATCGGAGTGGACGCCGCCGAGGCCGAGAGCCTCGGCGGTCTCGATGGCCTTGCGCTCGTTGCTGCTGGCAACGGTTGCTGCTGCGTCCACCACGACGTCTCGCAGGGCAGGTCCGAGCCGTCGAGCGTCCTCGATGCCGTCGTGGGCGAGCGCCCATGTACCTGGGCGCTGATCGGCCATGTCAGGACGTGCGTGTCGAACGACGATGAGCGAGCCGGACACCGACAGTGACCCTATTGCGGCAGGCACCATGACGACAGGCGTCGGGTCAACTCTGGTGGAGCGATGTCGTCGCCGTAGGACCGAGCGACTTCGATGGTCGCCAAATCGTTGTCGAGGCCGACCACCGAGGGCACTCGCTGTCGAAGCCGCCGGGTTGTCTCGCCTGCTCCGCAGCCGACATCGATACCGCAGCGTGAGCGCGAAGGGATCGAGCCCAACAGACTCTCGAACGAATGAAGAGTCGAGTTCCAACGGCTTGGGACACTCATGGAGACTCCCCCGGTCGTCCCCGAACGCCGCTCACCTGGTTGACGTCCTGTCGAGGAAGTCGGTCATCGCTTGTCGTGACGTCAGTTCCACGACGTCGAGGTGACCGTGGCGCACCACGGCCGCGTCGAGACGAGGCCGGCTGTCGCGTTCGTAGTTCCAGATCCAGCGGTAGAACGACAGCTGGAGCCGTTCGGGGCAGCCGTTGGCCTGAACCGATTTGCCGTGGTTCATTGTCGAACGCTTGAGGGCCCCAGCAAGGCATGTCAGGCGTGGCAGCGCGATGACGACGACGGTGTCTGCCCGGCAGAACCGCTCGTCGAACGTGCCGCCATAGTTCCCGTCGGCGATCCAGCGGTCAACGGCGAACAACTCGGCTTGGCGTAGCCGCCACTCGTCGCGAGGAGTCTCGACCCAGCCCGGCTGCAGAAACGGCGGTCGAGGTGAACGACGGGCAAGCCGGTCAGTTCGCCGAGTTGCCGGGCGAAGGTGGACTGGCCCGCACCGCCCGACCCGACAATCGCCACACGATCCATCGATGCATCCTGCCCCATCCGACAACTGCAGTGTCTCCGACTCCGGCGGCGGTCAGCGGTTCTGGCAGATGAACGCGACGACCTCGGAAAACCGAGAACAACCTGTGAAGGTTGCGACCCTGAAAGTGCAGCACTCGGGGTGGGGCCGAACTCGACGGCTGACGAGTAGAGCACTCTGCATCGATCTGACGAGTTCACAGATCACTTCGCTGCATCGGCGGTTCTGGAAAGAGCGGCAGAGCAGACAGGAACCTTGCGACGGCAGCCGTGGATTCGAGTCGAGACCAGCTCCCGCCCGCGCGCCCGAGGCACGAACGGGACGTGGAGTCGCAGATCGGCCGAACGCGGCGATCGTCACGGTCAATCGATGTGGAGACGCCCCTGGTAGACGTCGAACACTCCGTCGGGCGTCGGGAACCCGACTCCGTCGCCCACCCCGTGAAGCCGCTCGTAGGCACCGCTGCCGTCCAGAACGACCCACTGGAAGTTGTCGCCCTTGCGGTCGATGCGCACCTGGAGCTTGACGACGAACGATCCCGAGCCGTCATCACACGTGAAGAGTTTGACGACCTGGAAGTTCACCCCTTGGGGCGTCCCACCGCTGGACCTGCCGAAGAGGTCGATCGTGTCGCCGCTCGGACACATGTCGCCGACATCGACTGCTGCCCCTGAGGCCGTGAACGGGCCCAACGTCGGTCCCTCTTCCGAGATCGTGGTGGGGACCTCGAAGGTGACGTCGAGCGGCGGTCCTGCGTCAACTGTCGACGAGGACAGCACTGCAACCGCGGCCACCAGGGCCGCGCCAATGGTCAACTTTCGCATCGTCTCGCTCCTTGAGTCGGATCTTGAGCCGTGCCCGTCGCCTGATCGGCGCGTCCCCCGGCCAAAGAACCGTCGCGCTCGCGAGACGCCCGAGGTGGGGCCGAACGGCCTGACTCGGGCGCGGGAGCGAGCGGACCCAGCGGCCACCACACCCGGTCGCGTACTGGCCCGAGATGTCAACGTCGTACTCGGTCGATGACCACATCGGCAGGGCCTTGAGCCCTGCGCCCGTCCGATACATCGGCTGATACATCTGTCGAGATCGGGGCGCTCGTCGAGGTCCGTGGTGGCCGAGGTCGGTGAGTGTGACCGTCACGGAGCACCGGTCTGGTTACCGCCCCCCGGTGGGGGCGGTGGCTACTGTCGAACGCGTCGTCGATGAGGGGGTCTGGGTGAGCAGTCGGAGTTCGAAGTTCGCGGTGGTCGCAGTGGGAGTGGTCGTGTCGCTGGTGGCAGCGGCATGCTCGAGCGATGGCGACTCGACGTCGCCGACGTCGGAGTCGGCGTCGACCGCGGTCTCGACGACCGCCCCGACGAACGTGACACCGACCACCGAGCCTGGCGGCACGGGTGCCGGCTCCACGCAACCGGCGGCGACGGTCGCCGGGGACCGCGCCTACTACATCCTGCCGCCGGGCAACTACGGCGGGCTGCCGGTGAACGACAACTCGCTCGATCAGCTGCCGTTGTACGACGGCCTCACGCCGCTGCGTGGTGACATCACCGATGCTGACATCGAGGACCACTTCCTCGCTGCGAACTTCGAACCGGTCGGCGACACCACCGAGGAGCCGACCGGCCGCGCCGGCACGACGATCCTCTACGACTCCTTCGGTGTCCCCCACGTCACCGGTGAGACACGCGAGGACCTTGCGTTCGGCGCCGGCTGGGTCACCGCACGCGACCGCGCCCTGCTGCTCGACCTCGGTCGCGGCCCCTCACGGGTGGCTGTGGCCGACGTGCCGGGCATCGACGCCTTCTCGCTCGTGACGAGCGCCCAGGAGTTCGTCCCGAGCGAGGCGACCGAGCAACTCGTCACCGACCAGGTGCAGTTGCTGCTCGACACCTACGGCGACGAAGGCGAGCAGATCATCGCCGACGCCCAGGCGTACGTCGACGGGGTCAACGCCTACTCCGAGGCCAATGGCGTGGAGCGTGAGCCGTTCACCGTCAACGACGTCGTGGCGGTCACCGCCTTCATCGGGTCGATCTTCGGCGCCGGCGGCGGCGGGGAAGCCGGCAACGCCCAGTTCCTCTCCGAACTCCAGGCCGCGCTCGGCGACGAGCAGGGCCGCGCTGTGTGGGAGGACTTCATGCCGTACGACGATCCGGAGGCGCCGACGACCATCGAGGAGCGCTTCGAGTACGGCGCGCTCACCGGCGGTGACGTCACCGGTTCGGTCGTCATCGACGCCGGGTCGCTCGTGTCGCTCGACCCCCGTTCGAACGCCGCGACGCCGCAGGGCATCGTGAGCACCTCGACGGGAACAGCGGCCACCGCGAACACGACGAACACCACCAACACGACGAACACCACCAACACGGTCTCCTCGAGCGTCTACGGCGCCGCAGCCGGGCCGCGGTCGCGCACCGCCTCGAACTGGCTGACCGTCGATCCCGATGCGTCGGCCAATGCCTCCACGCTCGCCGTGATGGGACCGCAGCTCGGCTACTACTACCCGGAGATCGTGCAGCAGCTCCACCTCAGTGGGCCCGGCATCGAAGCGCAGGGTGCCGCCGTGCCCGGCCTCGCGATGTATCTCCTGATCGGGCGCACCCAGGACTATGCGTGGAGCCTGACGTCGGCGAACCAGGACGTCCGCGACGTGTACGCCGAGGTCCTGTGCGAGACCGACAGCTCCGCACCGACCGTCGAGTCCGATCACTACGAGTACGAGGGCGAGTGTGTGCCGTTCGAGACCTTCGACGCCGGCACGCTCGCCGGCGAACCGATCGTGTATCCCACTTCGGTCCACGGCCCCGTCGTCGGAACGGCGACCTCGGAGGGGCGGCCCGTCGCGCTGACCACCAAGCGTTCGACGTTCGGTCGTGACGGTCTCAACCTCGCGGCGTTGAAGGACATGACCGAAGGCGACGCCGACACGACCGAGGCGTTCTTCGAGTCGGCCGACAAGTTCGGCTTCACGTTCAACTGGGGCTATGCGAACCGCGAGGGCATCGGCTACTTCGCATCGGGGCTGCTCCCGGTTCGCGTGGAGGGCCTCGACCGTCGTCTGCCCACGCTCGGTACCGGCGAGTACGAGTGGCAGGGCTTCCTCGAACTCGACGAGAAGCCACACGCAGACGGCAGTCCGACCGATCGTCTGCTGAACTGGAACAACCAGTCGGCGCCCGGCTTCATGCACGGTGACGACAACCAGTACGGGTCGGTCCACCGCGTCGAGAACTTCGACCAGTGGCCGGACCAGGTCGATCTCGCCGGCGTGGTCGGCGTGATGAACCGTGCGGCAACCGAAGACGTCCGTTCGACCGTGTGGCCCGTGATCAGTGACGTGCTCATCGGTGGGGACGCGCCGTCGGATCTCGCGAAGCAGGCGGTCGCGATCCTCGATGAGTGGGTCGCCGACGACGCGCCCCGCCTCGATGCCGACGATGATGGCTTCGCCGACAGCCCTGGCCCGCTCCTCCTCGACGAGATCTTCCCTGCGATCGTCGACGCCGTCCGTGAACCCGTGCTGAGTGCCGCTGTCGCCGCCGGGGTCGACTTCCGCGGCATCGACGACGCCAGCTTCATCGACAAGGACCTGCGCACCGTGCTCGGCGAGTCGGTCGAGGGCGAGTTCAACGTTGCCTACTGCGGCGCCGGTGATCTCGACGCCTGCCGCGATTCGCTGTGGGCTGCGCTTGACGACAAGGCGGCAGCGCTCGCCGCGGAGCGCGGCGCGGACATCCCGTCCTGGCTCCCACCCGGACAGCGCCTCACGTTCGCCCCTGGTCTGATCGACAACGACTTCCGGGCGACCAACCGGCCGACGTTCCAGCAGGTTCTCGAGTTCGCGCCCCGCTGAGCTGGCTCGACCAGCGACGACGACTCGGTCAGAGGCCCTTCCACACCGGCGGACGTCTGGCCACGAAGGCGGCGCGCGCCTCGGCGGTGTCGCCGGTGCTGCTGCACATGATCTGCGTGCGGTTCTCGGTGTCGAGGGCATGACGCAGCGACGGCGCGTCGAGCGTCTGCCACATCGTCTCCTTGGTCATCCAGGTGGCGAACGGCGCGTTCGCCCGGATCAACCGGGCGGTGTCGAGCGCGCGATCGATCAGTCCGCCGGACTCGACGACGTCGGTGACCAGGCCGATCCGATCGGCTTCGTCGGCGTCGAAGATGCGGGCGGTCAGCAGGAGCTCGGCCGAGCGGGATGCGCCGACCAGGCGCGGAAGGAAGTAGCTCGTGCCCATGTCGCAGTTCGACACTCCGATCTTCAGGAAGACGGCGCCGAACGTGGCGTCGCTCGACGCGAACCTGATGTCACACGCCAGGCTGAGCGCGAACCCGCCGCCGACGGCGGGCCCGTTGACGGCGGCGATCCATGGTTTGCGCGATCGGTGGATGTGCTCGTGGAGCGTGGCGAGGTGGTCCTGCCACATGAAGCCGCTGACCGTCCGGCTCACGCCCTCGCTGCCCGGTGCTGCGCCCTGGTCCAGGAGGTCGAGCCCGGCCGAGAACCCGCGACCGGCGCCGGTGATGATCACCGCGCGGAGATGCGAGTCGAGATCGACCGCCGTGAGGACCTGTTCGAGTTCGGTGATCATCGTCGAGGTCATCGCGTTGAGCCGATCGGGACGGTTCAACGTGACGAGCGCGATGTCGTCGTCGGCCTCGACGACCTCGATCGTGTCGAAGGAGTTGGTGGGGACTGCCATCGGCCCATGATGACCACGGGCATGTGTCGCTGACGAGCCCCATCACGCACCCGCCACAAAAGATGCAAGAAATCAAACACTTTTGGTTGTAGGAAAACCAGTTCCGGTATTAGAGTGCTGCCGATGTCTGGGGTCCTGATTGCCGTTCCGTTCCTGCCGCTGCTTGCAGTGCTCCTCGCCGTGGTGTTCCGGTCGTCGCCGACCGACACCGCCCGCCTCGGCGTGATCGCGAGCGCACTGTCGCTCGCGGCCGCCTTCGCGGTGTTGGTAATCGTCGCCGTCGATGGGCCGATCGACGCCGTCGTCACCGATGACGCAGGGCGCGCCGTGCTCGGTTTTGCCGCCGACCGCGTCGGTGGTGTGCTGATCACCCTCACCGCGTTGGTCGGCCTCGTGGTGCAGTCGTTCGCCTCCCGCTCGCTGCGCGCCGACCCACGAGCCCGCCGCTTCCATCTCTACGCCCTCGTCCTCACGGCGGCCACCCTGTCGGTCGCCGTGGCCGCCACCGCCACCGGTCTGCTCGTCGCCTGGATCGTCACCAGCGTCTCACTCGTGGCGCTGATCGGCCACCGTGCCCCGTGGCCCCAGGCGGTCCAAGCACAACGACGGACCGGCGCGAGCTTCCTGATCGGCGACATCGCACTGCTGATCGCGGTAATCGTGGCCCTGATCGCAATCGGCGACATCGACCTGCGGGCGGTCGGCGCCGATGCGCTTCTTCTCGATGGCGAAGAGCTGCTCGGGACGAGCGCCCTGACGATCGTGGCCCTTCTGCTGGTGCTCGCGGGCATCGCGAGGTCCGCGCTCGTTCCGATCCATCGGTGGCTGCCATCCACGCTCGCCGCACCCACGCCGGTGTCCGCGCTGCTCCACGCCGGTGTGATCAACGGCGCCGGCGTGCTCCTGATCCGCTTCTCGCCCGTGTTCGGCTCGTCGGTGACGGCGATGGCGGTCGCCTTCGGGATCGGCATGCTCACGGCGCTCGTCGCGACCGCCGTGATGCTCGTGCGCACCGACGTCAAGGGTGGCCTCGTCTGGTCGACCTCCGGTCAGATGGGGTTCATGGTGCTGCAGCTCGGCGTCGGCGCCTTCGCCGCTGCGCTGTTCCACATCGTCGGTCACGCGCTGTACAAGGCAGCGATGTTCCTCGGCGCGGGCGGCGCGATCACGGCGCTCAGCCGGCAGAACAACCGGCCGCATCTCGGTCGGGCCGACGCTGCAGTGCTCCGCTCGACCCTGGTCCGTCTCGCGATCGGGCTCCTCGTGCCGCTCGCGTCGTTCGCACTCGCGCTCGTCGTCATCGACCCGCACCTCACGGCGGCTGCGACGATCCTGATCGTGGTGTTCGGCACGCTGTCGGTGGGCCGAGCCGCCAACGGCTGGCTCTCGGCGACACCGTTCGCAACCATGCGTTCGATCGCCACCGCGATCGTCGGTGTCGTCGTCGGTGTGTTCGCCTATGTCGGCGGGATCACTCTGTTCGAGACCTTCGTCGTCGACGTCGTGCCCTACGACGTGCCGGCTGCCGTCGGCCCGATCTGGGTCGCCGTCAGCCTCGGCCTGCTGGCGGTCGTCGCACTCGCCGTTGCCTTCACCCCCGGCGCCCGGGGTGACGAGTTCCGTCGCCGGGTGTACGTCTGGCTCCTCACCACCGGCGCCTCCAACCCGCCGGGTGTCGACCGGCGACCGGACGAGGCCCCAGCCACCCGCCCCGCCGCAGCATCCCGGCCCGCCTCAACCGAGGCTGCCGCTGCCGCCGTCACCGTCGGAGAACCCGCATGACCGCCACGACCGCATCTCACACGTCCGTCACCCTGACCGACGTCGAGCGCAGCCGGCTCTCGGCCGACGTCGCCCGTGCCGGAGCGTCCGTCGCTCCGTACTGGCCGCTGACCACCTTCGTCGCGGTCAACCCGCTCAGCGGGTTGCAGGAGCTCCCGTTCGCCGAGGCGACCGCCACGGCGCGCCGATGGTTCGCTGCTCGGACACACCTCCCGCTCGAGGAGTTCCGGACCGAACACGCCCAGGGCCGGATCGGCGACGACGAACTCGACGAGTCGATCCGCCGTCGGTTCCCCTGGCTGGCCGAAGTCGGCCCCCTCGATCTCGGCACGGGACGCGTCGACGCCGTCGACGTCGTCCGGTGGGATCTCCTCCGCGGTCCGACGGGCGACCAGGTGGCATCGAGCCCACGCACCGTTGCCGACGCACTCGACGACGTGCTGACGACCTGGTGTGCGACCTTCGTCGACGACGCACACGTGCCGTGGTCGATGCCCGACCGGTCGCGCGGCTTCTACCGAGCATGGCGGGCCGTCGCCAGTGCCGACCGCCGTCTCGGCAAGCTGATCGGGGGCGAAGGCCGCCGCGAACTCGCGGACCTCCCCGACGACCCCGTGGCGATGCTCGCTCACGCCCTCGACGCCCGAGGCATCGACGAGTTCGACCGCGTCGACGCGATCCGCACGCTGCTCCTGCGTACGCCGGGATGGGCGAGCTTCGCCCGATGGTGCGACGACTGGGCGCCCGCCGATCGCACCGGTGCTCGCCTCCGCATGGTCGACCTCGCAGCCGCTCGGGCCGCGCTCGACCTCGTTGCGCCGGAGCACCTCGATCTGAGCGATCCGCAGCCCGTCGTCGACTCGACCCTGTCGGGCCGGCGAGTCGACGCCGTGGCGACCGCGCTCGCCCCCGCCGCTCCAACCGACGACGAGCGCGCCGCGATCGCTGCGGTGATCGATCGTGTCGACGAAGACGATCGCGTCGCGGTGTGGCTCGGCGCCCACGAGTGGACCTTCCGCAATCGTCTCCTCACTCGCCTCGACGGTTCGCGCGGTGTCGCCCCGGCGACAGCGGATGGCATCGGTGCTGCCACGGTGCCCCGAGCCGACGCGCAGCTCGTCTTCTGCATCGACGTGCGCTCGGAGGGCTTCCGGAGGCACCTCGAAGCGACGGGCGACTACGAGACGTTCGGCTTCGCCGGGTTCTTCGGTGTGCCGGTTCGGTGGCGCCCGCTCGGCGCCGACGCCGGCCAGGCCCGGTGCCCCGTCCTGGTGTCGCCGCGCCACGAGGTCGCCGAGGTCGCCGTCGACGACGACCGGGCCTACCTGGCAGCCTGCTCCACCAGCGCCGGTCTGCACGACGCCTTCTACGCGGCGAAGGGCGGCATCGCATCACCGTTCGCACTCGCCGAGTCGGCCGGCTGGTTCGCCGGCCCGGTCGCGGCGGCCCGCACCCTTCGGCCTGGCCGGACGGACACGTCGCCCGCCGAGGCCAAGCGGCCGTGGTGGAAGCGACGGTCGGCCGCCCCCCGCACCGCCCCGATCGTCGACGCAGAGATCGGCGAACTCCAGAACTCCGGCCTCACCCTGGAGGAACGGACGTTGTTCGCCGAGGCGATCGTCAGCACGATCGGGATGGCGGCGTTCGCTCCGATCGTGGTGCTGTGTGGCCACGGAAGCGACACGGTCAACAACCCGCACGCGTCGTCGCTCGACTGCGGCGCGTGTGGCGGCGCACCCGGCGGCGCGAGCGCACGGATCGCCGTCGCGATCCTGAACGATCCCGAGGTGCGCGCCGGCTTGGTCGAGCGGGCGATCGAGATCCCCGACGACACCGTGTTCGTCGCAGCCGAACACGACACCACCGCTGACGTGGTCACCATCTTCGATCGCGACACGATCCCGGCGCAGTCGCTTCCCGCCGTCGACGCACTCCAGCGTGATCTGGACGCGGCCGGCGAGCGCAACGCGCTCGACCGTGCCGCCCGGCTGCCCGGCAATCCTGAGCGTGTGCGCGACCGCGGTCGTGACTGGGCGCAGGTGCGGCCCGAATGGGGCCTGGCCGGGAACGGGGCGTTCATCATCGGTCCCCGCTCGATCACCGCGGAGCACGACCTGGGCGGCCGCTGCTTCTTGCACAGCTACGTCGCCGAGCGCGACCCCGACGGGGTGGCGCTCGAGACGATCATGACGGCGCCGCTCGTCGTGGCGCAGTGGATCTCCGCGCAGTACTACTTCTCCACGGTCGATCCCGACGTGTTCGGCGCCGGTGACAAGATGCTGCACAACCCTGTCGGTGGTGTCGGCGTGATCGTCGGCCAGTCCGGCGACCTCGCGGTCGGGCTCCCGATGCAATCGGTGATGCTCGGCGACCAGCGTGCGCACGATCCGCTCCGGCTGCTCGCCGTCGTGCAGGCGCCACTCGATCGCATCGAGGGGATCATCCTGCGCAACAGTGGCTTGCGCCAGCTCGTCGAAGGCGAGTGGATCCACGTCGTTGCCCGCGAGAGCGAGCACGATGCATGGTCGTTCCGCACACCAAGCGGTGGCTGGGAACCCTGGAATGCCGCCGACCCTCAGGCCGCAGCTGCGGCACCCCTGCTCACCCCACTGGAGACCTCATGACCACCTGGACCAACCTCACCGCCATGGCGAAGATCGAAGTTGTCGTCGACGGCGACGACGTCCCGGCCGTACGCGACATGTTCCTCGATGCCGGCGCAACCGGCTACACCGCGGTGTCGGGCGTGTCCGGCTTCGGTCACCACGGCCATCACCAGGGCAAGCTGCTCTTCAACGACCGCGCCAGCCTGTCGATGCTGATCACCGTGGTGCCCATGGAGCGATCCGATGCGCTGATCGCCGGGATCCGGCGATTCCTCGACGGTCGCCACGGGGTGCTCTTCGTCTCCGAGACGCACGTGAGCCGGCCGGACTACTTCGCCTGAGCGGGCGTCGCTGCCCGCCCACGATGTGGTTGTTCGGCGCTCACCCGGCAAGATGATGGTCAACCCGACACGGATGGAGCCAGCAGTGCACACGATCATCGACACCGACGCCGTCAACCCGGTGCTCAACGAGATCCTCAAGGCGGAACTGTCCGGCGTGGTCCGCTACACCCACTACTCGCTCGTGATCACCGGTCCGAACCGTCTGCCGTTGGTGGACTTCATGAAGGCGCAGGCCGCGGAGTCGCTGCTCCACGCCCAGCAGGCCGGTGAGATCCTGACGGGCCTCGGCGGTCACCCCGAACAGGGGATCGCCCCGATCGAGGAATCGCACGACCACACCATCGAGGCGATCCTGCGCGAATCGGTCGGCCACGAGCGCCGTGCGCTCGACCTGTACCGCCAACTCCTGAAGCTGGCGGAGGGAACGTCGATCTACCTCGAGGAGTACGCCCGCGGCCAGATCGGCCAGGAGGAGCTCCACGTGATCGAGATGAACAAGCTGCTGCGCGACTATTCGATCGACTGATCTCGGCGATGGTGTCGAACAGCGGAGGCCCGGAGGTCGGGCTGTGCACGGGCAAGGACTGCCGCGGCGCCGACGGGTTCCGGACGGTGGAGCGAGAGCTGCGGCGGAACTGTGCGGTGCTGCAACTGCCGTGCCTCGACGTGTGCGATGGCGTGGTCGTCGTGATCGAGCCGCGATCGCCGAAGTCGACGGTGCTCGAACGGATCGGGAGCCGGGGCCTGGCCCTGGAGGTCGTCGACCACGTCGTGTCGGGCGAGCCACTGTCGGGCCGGCTGCGCAAGCGCCGGCTCTCGGGGGCGAAACGGGCCAAGGCCCGCGGACGCGTCCGTCGCGCGCTCTGAGCGCCGCCGTCAGGCGGCGCGGGCGATGTGGAACGCGGGGATGATCCGGGGCGCTGCCGAGGTGACGTATTCGCCGAACTGCGGCATCAGGTCGGCCTGTGCCCGCAGCTTGGCCTGGCCCTCGTCCTCGGGGAGTTCGGTGACGGTGGCGGCGAACGTCTCGGTCCCGTACTCGACGGTGATCTCCGGGTGCGCCTTGAGGTTGTGGTACCAGTCGGGGTTCGTCGGCGCGCCACCCTTCGAGGCGAAGACGTAGAGGTCGTCGCCCTCGACGAGCGCGACCAGCGGCGTCTCACGGAGTTCGCCGGACTTGGCGCCGATCGTGTGCAGGATCACGAGCGGGGCGTCGCCGAACTGGGCGGCCTTCCCGCCGGTGGCGCGGAACTCGGCGATGATCTGGGCGTTCCAATCGTTCATGGGATCGGTCTACCGGCCACAACTTGCAAACGCAAGAAACGTAAGGTTGTAATTCTGTAATTAGCAGGTAGGTTGCTGGTCATGACCACGGACGCCACCGCCAACTCCGTCTCGACCTCCAACTCCACCATCACCTCGTGGTTCCTCGGGCGCCTTCCCGATGCCTGGACCTCCACCGCACCTGCGCAGATCACCGTCGACCGCGAGGAGATCACGGTCGTCCTCGCCGTCGCCCCACCCGAATTGCCCGACGACGCCGGCGACGTCGATCGGGCCGAGGCCGTCGCCGGTCGGATCTCCGGCTTCCGGGAGGACACCCGCGAGCAACGCATGACCGTGGCCCGCGAGGCCGAGCACCGCTTCGAGCGCAAGGTGGCTTGGGGTGTCACCGTCGGCGACCGGACCGAACTCTTCACTCACCTGGCCCTCCCGGTGATGACGCGGCTGCGTCAGCCCGAGCGCTTGGTGCTCGACACGCTCGTCGCCGCGAACGTGGCGCGCTCCCGGGCGGATGCGCTCGCCTGGTGTGTGCGGCTCGTCGGCCAGCACACCGACGACTGGCTGAGCGGCCTGCGCAGCGCGATGGAAGAGGTCGACCGCCTCCGCGCCGCCGGCCCCACCCCCACCTGATCCCTTCTCGTGAACTCGTGGGGGAGTCAACCCCCGACGAGTTCACGAGAAGGGTGTGGTGATGCGGCGTTCGAAGACGAACTCGTACTCGAGGTAGTTGTTGAGGTGCTCCTCGCCGGGAAACGGGGCGACGAGCTGCGCCGACTGGAGCAACATCCAGCCGTCACGCAGCGCGGCGACACCGCTCGCATACGGCGGCGTCGACGCCGGGATCGCGGGGCCATTGCCGTCGGTTCCGTCGTGGAACGCCCAGCCGATCGTGCCCGAGTCGAGCGACGAGCCGTTGGCCCACAGGTAGAGCACCTGCTGGCGCTCCATCAGCTGCCGACCAGCTCGGCCCGACCTTCCAGCCGGGTCAGGTAGTGATCGACGTCGTAGGTCTCGTCACCGGTGAGGTATCGCCACAGTTTGGCGCGCTGCACCTGCTCGTTGCGGTAGTCGGTGATGCTCATCCACGGGTGCATCGTGCGGAAGATCTGCGCCACGCTGTCGGGCAGGATGCGGGCGAAGATGTGGTCCGACGGCGGGTTCTGCAGCTCGGGCAGGTCGTCGGTGTTCCAGAGGCGCACCTGCGGCACCGTGGGGTTGAGGCGCACCTTGTGCATCCACCGGTCGCCGTCGCCGGGGTTCGCCTGCCCAGCGTGCCACAGCCCGTGGTGGAAGACCACGACGGTGCCGGCAGGCCCGGAGAACTGCTGCTCGCCGGCGATGTGCTGGTAGCGGTCGAGGCCCGACGAGCGGACCCGGCGCAGATGGCTCCCGGGCACGAACCGGGTCCCGCCCTCTCCCGGCGCCACGTCGTGCGGATACCAGAAGAGCTGGACGTCGAAGGTGGGATCGGCCGAGTCGGTGATCGCGTCGACGTGCAACGGTTGGATGTAGGTGGCATGGGGCTGGATGTGGTGGGTCCAGTCGTGGTCGAAGGTGGTTTTCGGCCCCACGAACGACTCGATGATCCCACGGATCTGCGGCAGGCGTAGGTACTCCCCGATCGCCGATGGTGGTGGGTAGCACTCGTCGAGCGGCGTGCCCGTGTGGGGCGGCTCGAGCCCGTCCGGCGCGAACCGCTCGACCTCCAGCCGTCGCATCTCCTCGATGCCGCGCTCGTTGATCTCGGCCGGCACGATCGCATCGAACCGGATGAACCCGTTGGCGACGAACTGGGCCATCTGCCGCGTCGTCAGGCGATGATCAGTCCCCATCGCGTGATCTTGCCAGGGTTTGCAGCAGGGGTCAGACCCCTGCTGCAATCCCCGGCCGAGGTGGGAGGTCAGCTTGCGGCGTTCTCCTCGCGGGCGAGTCGTACCCGCACGCCGATGGGGGCGGTGAGGGCGTACCCGGCGAGGTGGCGCTCCTCCTCGTTCTCGCCGCCCCAGAAGCCGTACTCGTGGTTGTCGCGGGCGAACTGGCGACAGGGCTGCTTGACGACGCACGTGTCGCACAACTTGCGGGCCTTGGCTTCGCGACGCTCGCGCGCCTGGGGTCGCTCGGCCACCTTGCCGAAGAAGAGCTCGAGATGGCCGGTGCAGTTGGCGAACTCCTGCCAGTCGAACCCACGGGGAAGCGGTGGATCGATCTCGACGGCGCTCACGACGGATCCGCCGGTTCGGTGTCGGGTGTGGTCATCGGGGTCTCCTTCCGGAAAGCCAGCGGCCCGGCGCCGAAGGGAGCTCGGCGCCGGGCGGGTGGGGGGATCAGTTGGTGGTCAGCACGTTCGCGTCGTCGGGAACCACGAGGCCCGGGTCCTGGTCGAGCGCCGGCTCGAAGCCGTCGTCTCGGGACTTCGCAACAGCGATGGCGAACACCAGGAGGCCGAACAGCGGCTTCGCGAGCACATCGGCGATCGAGTAGCCGACCTGGCGGGCGACCTCGGCCGTTGCCTGGTTGTCGATGATCTGCGGGAGCAGGTAGGCGATCGGGTACACGCCCCACGTCGCCAGGATGATGTAGCGCAGGCCGTCGACGAGCTTGCGAACGCCGGCGCTCTGGCGGTTGAGTGACTTGCCGAGCTCGACGAACAACACATACAGGATGTAGACGAACGGGATCGTGGAGGCGACGCCCCAGA
The DNA here is from genome assembly GCA_963710625.1 of Ilumatobacteraceae bacterium. Classification (GTDB taxonomy): domain Bacteria; phylum Actinomycetota; class Acidimicrobiia; order Acidimicrobiales; family Ilumatobacteraceae; genus Sva-07. The sequence goes on from CAVQBG010000004.1 coordinate 76,135, forward strand.
TCGTGCGGGCGGCGGTGTCGGGGTCGGCGATCTCTCCAGGCCAACCGAGGCCGATCATCAGGACCGCAGCGACGGTCAGCCGCGTGATCAGGCTGCGTGTCGTGCTCTTGTTGAGCTTCAGCACGATCACCAGCTCGGCCAGCAACAGGGGCACCGTCAGGAGCCAGTCGACGTAGCGGTAACCCTCGTTGAAGGGGGCGACCTGGAGATACTCGCCGTTGACCAGTTCGAACGCTGCGTTCCACGAATCGAAGATGCGCACGTAGTGGTAGGCGGCGATCGCAACCACGATCGTCGAGATCGTCACCGCCAGTTGGTGACGCGGCGCCACCTTCGAGCGCGACAACAGGAAGAAGAGGAACGCAGCGCCCATACAGGCGATGACGAAGGAGAACGAGTTGTACACCAGATCGAACTGGTTCTCGCTCAGTACGAGGTCCATGACTGCTCCTTGGGTTGGCGGCTGCATCGGTGCAACCGATGGGGCAAAGTTATCGAGGTTTAGCACTAATTAGTGCAATTCAGTATGAATTAAGTTCCGGCGTAGGATGAAGGTGTGTCGAGCGCGAACCAGGTGGATCTTCAGCAGGCGGCCGCCGAACTCGGGGTCCACTACCAGACGGCGTACCGATGGGTACGCACCGGCAAGCTGCCCGCGCACCTCGTCGGCGGTCGGTACCTCGTCGATCGCACCGACATCGCTGCGGTCAGCGCCGAACGAGCTGCGCCGCGTGCGCCGGCACCGCCGTCGTCGCGCCGGATGGGCACGGCCGCGGAACGAGCGCACGCACTCCTCGTTGCCGGTGACGAGGCGGCTGCACGTCAGCTGATCGTCGGTCTCGTTGCGGAGGGAGCGTCGATCGTCGACGTGATCCAGCAGGTGATCGTTCCCCCGCTGGTTCGCATCGGCGCCGACTGGCACGCCGGGTTGCTGACGATCTGGGTCGAACACCGGGCGTCGGCGATCGTCGAGCGGATCCTCGGTGAGCTGGCCCCCAACCCGCGGGGACGCCGCCGGGGCACGGCGCTGGTTGCAGCGGTCAGCGGTGACTTCCACTCGTTGCCGACCTCGATGGCGGCCGTTGCGCTGCGCGGCGACAACTGGACCGTGGAACACCTCGGGGCGAACATGCCGCCAGACGAACTCGTCCGCTTCTGCGCGGAGCACGATGTCGACGTCGCGGTGCTCTCGTCGACCAACCCCGAGACCGCAGTGCTCGCCGGCACGACCGCCGACAGCATTCGCAGCGGTGGAACGCCCGTGGTACTCGGTGCTCCGGGGCGCACGCTCGACGATCTGGTCGCGTCGGCTCGCGCGGCGTCAGCCCGGCAGCCGGTCACCCCACCATCCTGAACACGGCGATTCGCAGCAGGGTCAGACCCCAGCCGCAATCGCCGCTCAGTTGGACTGGGTGCCGACCTTGAGTTCGCGGAAGGGGACGCCGCGGTCGACAGCCGGTTCACGCGGCAGGCCGAGCACGCGGTCGCCGATGATGTTGCGCTGGATTTCGTCGGTGCCGCCGGCGATGCCGGACTGGAAGCTGTTCAGCACCGTGCGCTGCAACTCGGCGCCTGCCTCGTCGTCCGGGTCCCAGGCCACCGAGCCGGGCCCGGCGAACTCGAGCGCCATCTCGCGCACTCGCCAGGCGATCATCGAGCCGAACAGCTTGCCGAGCGACCCACCCGGGCCGGGGGTCTTGCCCGCCTTGAGCTCGTCGCGGGTCTTCATTGCCACGAGCGACTTGCAGGTCTCCATCGACCAGATCTGCATCAGCTGGTCGCGCACGACCGGATCGTCGAGCTTGCCGCTCGACTCAGCGGCCTTGCGCAGCATCTTGAACTGCGGCTGGTTGATCTTGCCGGCACCGGCGCCACCGATGGCGACGCGCTCGTACATCAGCATCGCCGTGGCGAGGTTCCAGCCGTTGTTCAGGTCGCCGATCAGCCAGTCCTTCGGGATACGGGCGTCGGAGAAGAACACCTCGTTGAAGTGCGAGCCGCCGTCGATCTGGTGGATCGGACGGATCTCCACACCCGGGCCGCGCATGTCCATGATGAACATCGAGATGCCGGCGTGCTTCACCTGGTCGGGGTCGGTGCGGGCGACCACCAGGCCGTAGTCGGACTTGTGGGCGAGGGTGGTCCACACCTTCTGGCCGTTGATCACCCACTCGTCACCGTCGAGTTCGGCCTTGGTCTGCAGGCTGGCGACGTCGGAGCCGGCACCGGGCTCGGAGAACATCTGGCACCACATCGTCTTGCCGGAGATGTTGTCGGCGAGGAACCGTTCCTTCTGCTCGTGGGTGCCGTACTCGGCGAGCATCGGCATGCACATGCCGTGGGAGATGATGAACTCGCTGTCGGGCATCGGGTAGTTGCCCTTCACCTCGCGCCAGATCTTCTCGTGGGCGAGGGTGAGCCCACCACCGCCGTACTCCTTCGGCACCGGCAGACCGGCGAGCCCGGCCTCGGCGGCCGCAGCGAGAAACGCCTTCTGGTCGTCGAGCGACGCCGCCGGCTTCGTGCCGTGCTGCTCCATGAAGTCGACGCACTTCTGGCGGAACGCGGCGGCCTCGGCCTCGGTGAGCCCGGTGTCGGTGGCGGTGTCGGTCATGTGATGTCCTCCGTCTCGACGGCCGATCTCGCGGCCGTTCAGCAATCTGCAGTTGCAATACTGTATGGCACCGTACAGTATGTGTCCACACCGAGCGCCATGAACAGAGCCAATCTCACCACCCACGAACTCGATTCGCCCCCGTGGCTCCGAGTCGAGTCGACCCTGATGTCGACCGCGCGCCTGCTGCGGGTGGCCTTCGACACTCGGCTGGCCGCGCTCGACCTCAACCTCACGCAGGCGTCGTTGCTCGGCTACGTGGCCGAGTTCGGGGCGACCACGCAGACCGACCTCGCCGACCACCTCGGCATCGGCCGCGCACAGATCGGATCGGTGATCGATCGCCTCCAGGCACGCGGCCTCGTCGAGCGCCAGCCGAAGGCCGACGATCGGCGGGTGTGGCTCGTCGCCATCACCGACGACGGCCAGGCCCTGGCCGATCGTGTCAACGAGGTCGACGCCGTCCTGCGAGCCGAACTGCGGCACGGCATCGGCCGCGAGGAACGTCAGGCGCTCGCCTGGGTGATGACCCGCCTCCAACACAACCTTGCCAGCGCCATCGCCGCCACCCCGCCATGTCCACCCACCCCACCCGAATGACGGGATTCCGGCCCACCTGTCGGCCCGGAATCTCATCGCTCCACCCACTCTCAACCACACCAACAGGAGAAACCCAATGACCGAAGCAGTGATCGTCGACGCCATCCGCACCCCGGGCGGCAAGCGCAACGGCAAGTTGAAGGACCAGCACCCCGCAGCGCTCGCCGCGCACGTGCTCAAGGCCCTGCAGGAGCGCAACGACCTCGACCCGGCGATGGTCGACGACGTGATCATGGGCTGCGTGATGCAGGTCGGTGAGCAGTCGCTCAACATCGGCCGCAACGCCGTACTCGCCGCCGGCTGGCCCGAGGAGGTGCCGTCGACCACGATCGATCGCCAGTGCGGCTCGAGCCAACAGGCGATGCACTTCGCCGCGCAGGGCGTGATGGCCGGCGCGTACGACGTGGTCGTCGCCGCCGGTGTCGAAGTGATGACGCGCACGCCGATGGGCGCCTCGATCGTGCAGGGCATGGGCTTCCCGTTCCCACAGGAGCAGCTCGATCGCTACGCCGAGACCGGCCTGCCGCCACAGGGCATCGGCGCCGACATGATCGCCGCCGAGTACGGCATCACCCGTGAGGACCTCGACGAGTTCGGTGCCGTGAGCCAGCAGCGCGCCGCGCAGGCTCGCGACGAGGGTCGCTTCGAACGCGAGATCGTTCCCGTGGAGGTCGAGATCGACGGCCAGATCGAAGTGATGACCTCCGACGAGGGCATCCGTGAAGGCACCACCGCCGAGACGCTCGCCAAGCTGAAGCCCGCCTTCAAGGAGGACGGCGTGATCACTGCCGGCAACTCCTCGCAGATCTCCGATGGTGCGTCCGCCGTGCTGATCATGAGCAAGGAGAAGGCCGAGGAGCTCGGCATGAAGCCCCGCGCCCGGTTCCACGCCTTCGCGGTCACCGGTGCCGATCCCGTCACGATGCTCAAGGGCCCGATCCCGGCCACCAAGAAGATCCTCGAGAAGACCGGCCTCACCATCGACGACATCGACCTGTTCGAGGTCAACGAGGCGTTCGCCTCGGTCGTGCTCGCGTGGCAGAAGGAGACCGGCGCCGACATGAGCAAGGTCAACGTGAACGGCGGCGCCATCGCCCTCGGTCACCCGCTCGGTTCGTCGGGCACGAAGCTGATGGCGACGCTGCTCAACGAGCTCGAGCGCACCGGCGGCCGCTACGGCCTGCAGGTGATGTGCGAAGGCGGCGGCATGGCCAACGCCACCATCATCGAACGCCTCGACTGACCCGGCCCCCGGCCGAACCCCAGCCGAAATTTCGCGGAATCCGGACGCTCAGCGTCCGGATTCCGTCATTTTCGGGGTGGGGTGGGGTGGGGTGGGGTGGGGTTCGGCCTGCTTGCTGCGTGACCACTGACCAGCAGCCTCGTGGCGCGCATCGGAGTACGGTCGGGTCATGGCCCGGCCCGCTCCCGCGAATGTCGCCGTCGTACGGATCAGCACCACCACTGGCTCGGTGCGCGTCACGGCCGAGCCCGGTCGAACCGACGTGTGGTCGCGAAGCGGCCCGACGACGTCGGCCGAGGAGCCGGTGACGATCGACGGCGGGTTGTCGAAGGTCGATGTGCGCGTGCCGGAGGGAACCGATCTCGTGATCGGCACGATCTCGGGCAAGGTGACCGTCAATGGCAGGGTCGGTGCCGTCTCGGCGCTCACGACGTCGGGCCGGATCTCCATCGACCACGCCGTGTCGGTCGATGCCCGCTCGACCAGCGGACGGGTGGAGGTCGACCACACCGACGGCGAGTGCCGCGTGATGTCGATGAGCGGCAGGGTGCAGGTCGGTCGTTGCGGCGCAGCAGATGCGGCGAGCGGAGCCGGTCGGATCGTGCTGGCCGATGCCCACGGACCCGTGCGGGCGAACTGTACGAGCGGGCGAATCATCGTGTCGATGGCCGGCGCCCACGACGTCGAGGCCGAGACGGTGTCCGGTCGAATCGAGATCTCGTTCCCGGCCGGGGTGCGTCCGCTCGTCGTGTCGTCGGCCGCTGCTGCTGCCGAGGCCGGGAAACAGCACGACTGCACCGTCATCGCCCGGTCGGGGAGCAGCCGGGTCGTCGTCTCGAATCGATGATCGTCCCCCTCGCTCCGGAGTCGGCGGACACGATCCTGTTCACCGATCTCGTCGGGTTCACCGAGTACACCGACGCATGCGGCGACTCGGCGGCGGTCGCCGTGCTCGACGAGCAGTCGACGATCGCTCGAGATGCGCTCACCGACGCCCGTGGACGCCTGGTGAAGGAGATCGGCGACGGGCTCATGTTCTGGTTCCAGCACCCGGACGACGCGCTTCGTGCTGCCGTCTCCGTCCTCGGCGCGGTCGATGCTGCCCGCGAGCACCGCGGCTTCCCGTTGGGGATCCGGATGGGCATGCACTGCGGCGAGGTGACCGCCCGCGGCGACGACTTCGTCGGCCAGACGGTGAACATCGCATCGCGTGTGTCCGACCTCGCCGGTCCGGGAGAACTCGTGGTCTCCGAGGCCGTCGTCGGGTCGGTCGGAGCGGACCATGGACGGTTCGAGCCGGTCGGGCCGGCGAGGGTGAAAGGCGTCGCCGCGCCGATCTGGCTGCATCGACTCGTCCCCGACCGCGCCCGTTGAAGCAGACTGCGCCGATGAACCGTCGCAGCATCGTGGTCGACACCGACACGGCGTCCGACGACGCGATCGCGCTCGTGTTGGCCGTGCGAGAGCCGTCGGTCGACGTGCGGGCAGTCACGGTGGTGGCGGGCAACGTGCCGCTCGACCTCGCCGTGCGCAACGCGATCGTCACGCTCGACCTGTGCGGTGGCGGCGGCATTCCGCTCCACGCCGGGCGAGCCGAGCCGTTGTCGCGGCCTCTGAACACGGCGCAGTTCGTACACGGCGCCGATGGCATGGGTGGAGCGGTGCTGCCCGAGCCCACTCGCGGTGTGACGTCCGACGACGCCGTGGCCGCGCTGCTGCAGATCGCAGCGGACGAACCGGGGCAGCACGATCTGGTCACCCTCGGACCGCTGACCAACATCGCCGCGGCGTTGGAAGTCGACCCCGGGTTCCTCACGAAGTTCGGTCACACCCACCTGATGGCGGGCTCGCCCGACGGCGTCGGCAACGTCGATGCCCTCGGCGAGTACAACGTGTGGGCCGATCCCGAGGCGGCGACGGCCGTGTTCGCGGCGCCGGGTGCGAAGACGATGATCGGCTGGAACATCTCGCGGACCTTCGCCGTGCTCGACCACGACGAGCAGGCACGGTTGGCCGCTGTCGGCCCGTTGGGTCGGTTCGCGATCGACATCAACGGCGATGTCGATCAGTACGCGATCGACACCGGTCTCGCCGGCTTCGATCTCCCCGACCCGGTCGCGATGGCGGTGGCACTCGATCCGTCGATCGTCACCGAGGCGACCGACGAGTGGCTGGTCGTCGGACTCGACGGCCCGACCCGAGGTTGCACGATCCCCGACCGCCGCTTCGGCCGTCCCGATCCGAACATCCGGGTGGTCTGGGCCGTCGACGAGGCCGCCTTCAAGTCACGCCTCTTCGCCGCCTGCCGCTCCTGAGGCCCCGATCCGTTTGCGTGACGGTTCGCGTGACCCGCCCCACCGGTACTGCAACACAAACGGAGAGGAAGCTGAGGGTGTCGGCGAGGTTCAGCGCGGGAGGGGGCGATCGCCGGGCATCGGGCCCTCGGTTCGCGTGCGCTTGAGCTCGAAGAACGAGTCGATGTCCATCATGGTGACGAGGGCGTCCCACATCGCGACGCTCTTCTCCGTGGACGGGATCCGCGAGATCACCGGGCCGAAGTAGCCGGTCTTCACCCCGTCGGAGTTGTCGAACGCGATGATCGGTGTCCCGACATCGTCGCCGACGAGTTCGAGACCCTCGTCCATACCCGCACGGATCAACTCGTCCCACGACTCGTGGTCGAAGGCAGCGGCGTGCGACGTGGCGAGGCCCACCGTGGCGAGCGCGTCGGCGGGATCGAACGGCGACTCCTTGTCGTGGTGGATGCGGCTGCCGAACTCCCAGTAGAGCTTGAAGACCCCGTCATTGCCGTCGGTGGTCCGCACCGACTCCATCACCCGCAACAGGCCGTGGGTGAACGTCGCACCGTCGTACCAGCTCGTCCCCGGTTCTGGCTCGTTCTTGAAGAACAGGCTGATCGGTCGCCAGGTGATGTCGATGTCACGGTGCGGTTGCACCTCGTCGACCACCCAGCGCGCAGTCGCCCAGCAGAAGGGGCAACCCGGGTCGACCCAGAACTCGATCTTCATGTCGTCACGTCACTTTCGTCGGGGGGGAGGGGGAGGTGGTCGAGGCGGTGTGGGAGATCCCGATGCCCCCCGGCTCGTCGACGCCGAACCGTTCGATCTCGGCGGGCAGGTCGAGTGGGCGAACCACTGCTCGAGCGGCGAGGTCGTCGGCGGTCAGCAGTGTGGCGGGGATGATCCACACGACCTCGAACTCGAGACCGTCTGGATCCTTGGCGTAGAGGCTCTTCGTGGTGCCGTGATCGCTGGCACCGACGAGGGCTCCGCGTTCACGCAACACCACGGCGAGCCGCTGGAGCTCGCCGAGCGTGTCGACCTCCCACGCGAGGTGGTACAGCCCGACGGTGGAACGGCCGGCGTCCGAGGCCGCCGCCGCGCCGATCTCGAACACGCCGAGGTCGTGGTCGTTCGTCGAGTCGGGGGCCTGGAGGAACGCAGCGCCGGGAAACGAGGTGACGACCCGGAAGCCGAGCACGTCGCCGTAGAACTCCGTGGTCCGCCCGACGTCGCGGACGTACAACACTGCGTGGTTGAGTCGTTGAACACCCATCGACTGGGTGCAACATCCTTGTGCTCGCAAATGTTCCGGTTCCGGGCCTCATCGCTGTCGGCCCGGATCCGGTCGGCGGGACGGGAAACCAGTGGTGGTCGCCGTGGGCGGCGGGGCGAGAATGTCGCCATGGCCACGCAGACCGCCCCGGGCGGATCTCGTTGGCGTGCACTCGGTGCGCTGCTGCGGCCCGACGCCGGTCGTTGGGCCGGCCTCGGCGCGCTCGTCGCCATCGGCTCGGCGCTCACGATCGCAGGTCCGCTGGTGGTGCGGCGGATCGTCGACACCACCGCCGACGGCACGACGCCGAGCGAGGTCACCCGGCTGGCGTTGCTGTTCCTGGCGATCGCCGTGGTGGCCCAGTTGCTGTCGGTGATCGTCGCCTGGCTCGCGACCGTGGCGGCGTGGCGGACCACGAACGACCTGCGGCTCACGATGACCCGCCACGTGCTCGGCCTCGACCACGAGTTCCACCGCACCCACACCCCCGGCGAACTGATCCAGCGCGTCGACGGCGACATCACGTCGGTGTCGGAGTTCCTCGGCCAGGTGGTCACCAAGGCTGCCGGTGCCGCGATGCTCGTCACGGGCATGGTGATCGTGCTCTCGGTGATCGACTGGCGCCTCGGGCTCGGCATGGCGGTGTACGTCGTGGCGGCCCTCGCGGTCATCGTCAGCACGCGCCACCGGGCGATCTCGGAGTCCTCCGACGAGATGGGCGCCCTCGGCCGGCTGTACGGCGGCATCGAGGAGCGGCTCACCGCGGCCGAGGATCTGCGGGCGAACGGGGCGGCCGATCACGTCGCCTGGCGTTTCGTCGAGGACAGCGAGGAAGCACTCGTGAGCGCGGTACGTCGCGAGCGGGCCTTCCTCGTGATGTGGTGGTTCGTGCAGGGCGCGGTGGCCGCGGGTTGGGTCTTCGCCCTCGTCGTCGGTGCGGTGCTCTACGACCGCGGCGTCATCAGCCTCGGAACGGCGTTCCTGCTCTTCCAGTTCGTGCTCCTCGTCGCTCGGCCGCTCGAGGAGGTCGTCCACGAACTCGAGACCGTCCAGAAGGCGAACGGCGCGATGGTGCGCGTTGCCGATCTCCTGGCCATCCGACCCAACGTGCTGGACGAGGGGACCGTCAACCCGCCGCTCGGTCCGATCGCGGTCACCGCCACCGGTGTGCAGTTCGACTACGGCGACGACCGTCCGGTCCTGCGTGACGTCGACGTCCACATCGCCGCCGGTTGTTCGGTCGGCATCGTCGGCCGCACCGGCAGCGGCAAGACCACGTTCTCCCGGCTCGTCCTCCGGCTGGTCGAGCCGACCAGCGGTGTCGTCTCGCTGAACGGGGTGCCGATCGCCGACATCCCGTTCAGCGAGCTGCGCCGCCGGGTCGCGCTCGTGCCCCAGGAGGTCGAGCTGTTCGCTGGGACGCTGCGCGACAACGTCACCCTCTTCGACGACGACCGTTCCGATGCCGATGTGGTCGACGCGCTCGAGCATGTGGGACTCGGCGCGTTGGCGTTGGCGGGCATCGACCGCGAGCTCGGAGCCGGCGGAGCGGGCCTGTCGGCCGGCGAGGCCCAGCTGCTCGCGCTCGCCCGGGTGTGGTTGCGCGACCCCGACCTCCTGGTGCTCGACGAAGCCACCGCACGCGTCGATCCCGACACCGAGCGGCGGCTCGAGGCCGCGGTCGTCGAGCTGATGCGCGGGCGGACCACCCTCGTGATCGCCCACCGCCTGTCGACGCTGAAGTCGGTCGACGAGATCATCGTGTTCGACCACGGCCGCATCGTCGAACACGGCGAGCGGGCCGACCTCGTCGGTGACGACGAGAGCCGCTTCGCCCGGCTGCTCGCGGTGTCGCTCGACGACGAACAGCGACCGGTCGCCGACATCGGGGCGGAGGTGACGCCGTGACCATCGGACTCGACCTCGTCCCCGATCACGACGACGATCCGACCCCGGCCGGCGCCGAGACCGTCGACGCGTTCGACGTGTCCGCCGTTCCGAACGTGTGGGCGCTGGCCTGGCGGGCGTCGCAGCACCGCCCGCGCGAGTTCTGGCTCGGATGGGCGCTGTTCGTGGTCTTCTTCATGATGCCGGCCATCAGCGGGTACTTCCTGGGCCAGGGGTACACCGCGCTCGAGGACGGCGACACGACGGCGACGATCGGCTGGGCGGCAGCGATCGCACTCAGCGAACTGGTTCGGATGGTGGCGATCCACCACGGCGCCCTCATCTGGACCAAGGCGTGGATCCACATGCAGACGCTGCTGCGCGCCAACATGCTCAGCGCGCAGATGGCGAGCGGTGGCCTCCATGCGGGTCAACCGGTCGGCTCGGCCGGCTCGGCGGTGACGCACTTCCGTGACGACACCGAGGACGTCGCCAATCTCGTCGACGGCATCGTCGACATCTCCGGTGGCGTCGTGTTCACCGTGTTCGCCGGATTCGTGCTCGGCTCCGCCGATGCCCGCGCGGCTGCGGTGCTGATCATTCCGCTGCTCGGGGTGGGCATCGCGACTCGGGTGCTCGACACGCGGATCAAGGAGTACCGCGCCGCCGACCGGGCGGCGACCGAGCGCGTGACCGGTCTGTTGGGCGACGTGATGGCGGCGGCCACGACCGTGAAGGTGAACGACGCATCCGAACCGATGCTGCGCCGCCTCGCCGTGCTCGTCGAACGGCGCCGTCACACCGCGGTTCGCGATCGGGTGCTCGAAGAGGGGGTCATGGCGTTCAGCCAGGGCTCCGCCGACGTCGGACTCGGTCTGGTGCTGCTCGTCAGCGCTGGCGCGATCGCGTCGGGCGCGTTCGACCTCGGCACGCTGGCGCTGTTCACCGCCTACCTCGGCTGGTTGAGCTTCCTCCCGCGGATGGTGGGACGCGTGCTGGCTCGCCGGAAGCAGGCCGGCGTCGCCTTCGACCGGATGCGCAAGCTGGTCGCCGACCAGGAGGCGGCCAACACCGTGCGGGCGCGAGTGCTCCCGATCGATCCCGACGACGAGCGAACTCGGCCCGACGTCGTTCGCCCGGACCGTGTGCCCCTGGAGGAGTTCGCGGTTCGCGGCTTGAGCGTCGCCTATGGCGATCGAACGGTGCTGGCCGACGTCGACATGACGGTGCGTCGCGGCGAGTTCGTGGTGATCACCGGGCCGGTCGGCGCCGGCAAGAGCACGCTGCTGCGCGCCCTGCTCGGGCTTGCATGGCAGGCCGAAGTCACCGGGTCGGCTCGTTGGAACGGACAGGAGATCGGCGATCGGGGTGCGTTCCTGGTGCCCCCGAACGCCGCGTTCCTCTCGCAGGTACCGCAGCTGATCTCCGACAGCGTCGCCGACAACGTCGGCTTGGGCCCCGTCGATCCCGATCAGCTCGCCACTGCGCTGCGACTCGCGGCGATCACCGAGGACATCGAGGCGATGCCCGCCGGTGCCGACACGCTGATCGGTCCGCGGGGGCTCCGGCTCTCGGGGGGTCAGCGCCAGCGGCTCGCGACCGCCCGGGCGCTCGTGCACGCCCCCGAGTTGGTCGTGCTCGACGACCTGTCGAGTGCGCTCGACGTGGAGACCGAAGTGCAACTCTGGACGAACCTCGCCGATGCCGGGATGACGGTGATCGCCGTGTCGCACCGTGCGGTGGCGTTCGATCGCGCCGATCAGGTGCTGCGACTCGAACACGGTCGTCTCGTCACCTGACGGCCGACGGGCCTCAGCGGTGTTCGAACGCGAGGTCGAGCGCCTCACGTGTCGACAGCGAGCTGGTGAACTGCCGCGCGATTGCCCGACAACGCCGCACGGCATCGGCGTCGTCCAGCGCCTCGACGATGGCCGCGTTGATTCGATCGCGATCGGATGGGCCGAGCGGCCGTCGGTCGCTTCTTCGCGTCTCGGCACGAACGACCCGACCGAGTCGGTGCCGTTCGACGAGGTCCGCGTTGGCGAACTGATCGGCGAACGACGGCACCACGACGACCGGGACGCCGACGGCGATCGATCCGAACAGCGTTCCGGAGCCGCCATGGCACACGGTCAGCGCCGCCTCCGCGAGGACTTGGCGCTGGTCGACCCACCGTTCGACATGGACATGGTCGGGCACGCCCCCGAGCGACGCCGGTTCGAGGTGGTGGCCGATCGTGAGCAGCACGCGAGCATCGATGCCGTCGAGTGCATCGATCAGCAGTCGGTAGTGGTCGGGTGCCTCGGTCATGTGAGGAAGCACGGTGCCGAGGGTTGCGTACACGAGCGGGCCGGACGCGCCGTGCCACCAGTCGGGGAGTGGTTGGTTCGATGCGTCGTTCGCGCCGCCGCAGCGAATGGTTCCCGGAAACGGCGACGGATCGAGCGTCTCGGGGAACCGGGTGAGGTACGGCGACGACCGAATCGCGGCGGTCAACCCGGTGTGCCGGTCCTCGAGGGCCGGTCCGGCGACGGTGAGCGACCCCCATTCGATCCGCGCCAGCGAGATCGCCACCTGGACCATCGGGATGCGTGCGGTCGCCGCGAACGCCGCCGAGGCGTACTCGCATGGGTCGCGAACGATCGCGTCGGGCCCGAATCGGCCCCCGTGCTCGAACAGTGGACCGTGCATCGCCGTCGCTGCGAGTCGGCCGAAGAGTTCACGGTTGCCGATCACGGAGGCATCACTCGGCGAGGCGACGGCGAGTCGATCTCGCAACGGTGCGATGGCGTGCTCCGGCGGTTCGCCGCCCTCGGCGAAGTCGAAGCCGTCCTGTCGGATCATCGCTTCGAGCGCTGGTGGTCCGACGACGAGGACGTCGTCGCCACGCTCGCGGGCGCCGCTCAGGACCACCGAGAGCGGGATCCAGTGCCCGGCTCCGCCGAGCGAACACGCGGCGAGCACCCGCATCGGTCAGGTCGCGCGCTGGCGGGCGCGGTGGTCGGCCGTGTGGGTGCGACTGGCACACCGGGGATCGGAACAGAACCGTCGCGAGCCGTTCCGGGTGGCGTCGTAGAAGAGGTGGTCGCAGTCGACCGCTGCGCAGGTCCCGAAGCGGTCGGTGCCGTGGTCGCAGATCTCCTGCGCGAGCGCCATCAGGATGTCGGCGACGACCTGCTCGTCGAAGCGCGCCGAGGCGGGCGTCCAGTGGATGTGGAGACCTGCACCGTCGTGGTCGGTCACCGATGGGGTGATGTGCATGTCGGCCAGCTGTCCGTTGATCCAGGTCACCGTGGGTTCCGGCGCGGCCGTCGGCAGCGAGTGGAGGGTGTCGACCATCGCTCCGACCCGATCGTCGACGCGGCCGATCGATGCGGCCGACGCCGAACCGGCACGCGTGAACCCGTGGTCGCTCAGCAGCCCTCGGACGTCCGCGGTTCCGCCGGCGTTGCGGGCATCGGCGAGGGCGTTGACGAGATCGACCATCGCCTCGAGCGTGAGACGGATCTCGGTGTCGTGCCCGGATGTGACGTACACGACACCAGCGTAACGGCGACCGATGGTGTAAGGTACTAACTCGTCTTAGCCACTTACATCGAGAAACGCAGAACCCGTGGACATCATCATCAACCTCCTGGTCGTCATCGCCACCGTGCTCGGCTCGTGGATGGCGTTTCCGCAGGCGCGCCGCCTGGCGCGCACACGCCGGGTCGAGGGGGTCTCGGCGGTGTGGATCGGCGTCAGCCTGGCGATCAACGGGTGGTGGCTGACGTACGGTCTGGTCGTCGGTGTCCGGGCCATCGTTCCCGTGTCGGTGATCTCGCTGTTGCTCTACGGCACGATGGCCGTCGTGTACCTCGCCACCGTCGGACGGTCGGCGGTCGCGCCGATGGCGCTGGGCGTGTTCGTGCTCGGGATGGTGCCCCTGCCGTTCCTGATCGCCGGTGGGTGGACACTGGCGGCGATCGCCGTCGGTCTCTCCTACGGCATCCAACTGCTCCCGGCCGTCGTCGCGGCGTGCCGGACCAGCGACCTGATCGGCGTCTCCGCAGCGACGTGGTTGATCGCCTGGGCCGAGGCGGCGCTGTGGTTGGTGTACGGAGTCGTCGTCGGCGACGTCGCGCTCACGCTGGCAGGCATCGTGGGTGTGGCCATGGCCTCGATCATCCTCGCTCGCCTCGCAGTGACGGGTCACGAGCCGTTTCTCGCGGTCGACCCGCGCCGACGGCTTCTCGCCGGTCGGTCGCTGTGACCGCCGACCGCGGTGGACAATCGCACAATGGTCACTAGTCTGACCGTCGTAAACGTGAGTCAACGGTGGCTCCGATTTCAACAAGGAGCCGAAATGGCCACAGGTACAGTGAAGTTCTTCAACGACGAGAAGGGCTTTGGTTTCATCTCTCGCGACGACGGCGACGACGTCTTCGTCCACTACTCGAACATCGTCGGCTCCGGCCGTCGTTCGCTGAACGACGGGGACACCGTCGAGTTCGAGATCGCTGCGGGCCGCAAGGGCCCGGAAGCGGTCGACGTCAAAGTCGTCTGAGGAGGCGTTCCGATTGGCTCGAAGTCCCCAGTCCTACCAGAAGCGACAACGAGAGCTCCGCAAGAAGGAGCGCAAGGCCGAGAAGCTTGCCGTACGACACGGCAAGAGCTCGGACTCCGACGAGGAGCCCACTGAGGGCCCCGACGAGGATGCGCTGCTCGAGGAGTTCCGTCAGTTGAACGAGAAGTTCGCTGCCGGCGACGTCGAGGAGGACGACTTCGAGTACCGCAAAGCGGAGATCTTCGCCCAGCTCGGCCTCGGGGAAGCCCCCGAACCGCGCGACGAAGTGCCCGAATCGTCCGACTGACCGTCAGCTATCTGTAGAACGACCCCCGGCTCGCCCGGGGGTCGTTCTCGTTTTCGGCTGAGGTCGCTCAGCTGCGCTCGGCCGCGAGCCAGAACCCGGTGCCGGCGCGTGCGGTGCGCCCTGACCATGTGCCGGGCAGGGCGGCGAGGACGTCGGTGGCCGGGAGGTGGATCGGGGTCTGGTCGCCGAGTGTGTTGACCCAGACCACCGTGCCCTCGGGTCGCAGGACCCGGTCGACCTCGCGGGGGAACAGCAGCATGTTGATCATCAGCACCGCATCGAACGATCGATCCGGGAACGGCAGCATCGACGCATCGGCGTTCACGCGGGGAGCGAGTTCGTTCGGCGCGTGATGGAGCATCTGCGCCGAGAGGTCGGTCGCCACGAGCGAGCCCACGATGTCGGCGAGCAGCAGGGTCCCCGCACCGGTCCCCGATCCCAACTCAAGCCAGGTGCCGTCGATCGGGACGGCGCCGCGTTCGAGGGCATCACGTACCGGTGCCGCCTTGGTGTCGTCGACGTGGCGGGTCGACCACTTCTCGGCGAGCGAGTCGAAGACATCTGCGACCCGATCGGCGTCGTCCTGCGTCCACGGCTCTCCGAGCGCGACCGACCGGGTGAGCTTGCGCATCGGATGGTCCGCCCCGGCGAACGGCTCGGGTTCCCGCGCCGACGGATGGTCCACCAACTCCACGATCATCCGAGCAGTGTTGCAGCTGGGGTCTGACCCCAGCTGCAACAGGCCTCCGGCGTGACCACTCGGCGAGTTGCATTCATCACTCGATAGTTATAGAGTGCTCGTCATGCCCAAGGCGCTGCCGCCAGAACTGCTCGAACACGTCGCCGAACGATTTCGCGTGCTCGGCGACTCGACCCGACTGAGCATCATCCGCACGCTCCTCGACGAGGGCGAGATGAACGTCGGCGAACTCGTCGACCAACTCGGTACGAGCCAGGCCAACGTGTCGAAGCACCTTCGCGTCCTGCACGACGCCCGGATCGTCACCAGACGGCCCGAGGGCACGTCGGCCTACTATTCGGTCACCGACCCGAGCCTGATGCCGGTCTGCGCGATCGTCTGCGATCGTCTGCGCGACCAGGCGGCTGCCGACGCCCGGACGTTCGCCGCGTCCACCTGATCTCCGTCCAACCCACCCCAATCCACCCCAAGCACCCACCGACCCACCCGAGGAACCCATGACCATCGACACCGACGCTCCCGCCGAGGGATCATCGCTTCATGAAGATGAAACGCTGATCAATCGACCCCACCACGACGATCTCGAGACCGACGTCGAGCACCCACCGCTCGCTCGGATGGGGCGGTGGGCGCACTCCCATCGCAAGTTCGTGATCATCGCCTGGGCCGTCCTGGCCATCGGGCTCGGCGTCTTCGCGCCCCGGCTCGAGCACGCGCTCTCGGGTGCGATGTGGGAGGTCAACGGCAGCGAGTCGCTCGCCGCTCGTGACGTGATCGACGAGCAGTTCGGCGGCCTGTCGTCGCAGTCCGCAGTCGTCGTGATCCAGAGCCAGTCGACACCGGTCGACGATCCCGCCTTCCAGCAGGTGATCACCGACGTCAACGCACTGATTGTCGCGGAGCCTGGTTTCGGCCAGCCGATGCCGGCCCAGCCGGGCATGGACGGGATGACCGTCATGATCCAGGCCGGCGCCGAGGTCGACCCGACCGAAGCCGTTCGCTCCGCCGGTGGACTCGGTGACGAGATCTCCGACCTGTCGGCCGAGGTGGCCGGTGACGAGATCACGGTCGCCCTGACCGGCTCACCGGCGTTCTGGGACGACTTCAACGAGGTCAACCGCGAGGGCATGATGAAGGCCGAGATCCTCACGTGGCCCGTCACGGCGATCATCCTCGTGATCGCCTTCGGCACACTCGCCGCCGCCGGCCTCCCGCTGGTCCTCACCGCTGCCGGCCTGCTCGCCTCGATGGGTGTGCTCTACGGGATCACCCAGATCACCGACCTCTCGATCTGGACGCTGAACTTCGCCATGATGTTCGCCCTCGCGCTGGGCATCGACTACGCGCTCTTCATCGTCACCCGGTATCGAGCGGCGCTCCACGCGCACCCGGAGGACCCGCAACACGCTGCGGGCATCGCGATGGACACCGCCGGCAAGGCGGTGCTCTTCTCGGGCATCACTGTGTTGGTCAGCCTCTCGGCCGTCCTGTTGGTGCCGATCCCGGCCTTCCGTTCGATGGCTGCCGGCATGATGCTGTCGGTCAGCTTCGTGCTCCTCGCCGCACTCACCCTGCTGCCGGCGCTGCTCGGCCCCGGCATCGACAAGTTCGCACTGCCCTGGCACAGCAAGGGCGACCACCACAGTGAGTTCTTCGCGAAGCTCGCCGACCGGATTCAGGCCCACAAGGTCATCGTTGCGGTCGGCGCGGTGCTCGTGCTCCTCGCCTTGGCGCTCCCGCTGCTCGGTCTGAAGACCGGGATGCCCGGCATCACCGTGCTCCCCGAGGACGAGCAGGCCCGCATGGGTTACGACATGATCACCGACGGCTTCGGCCCCGGCGGCCCCGGCCCGATCCAGGTGATCGTGCCCGCCGATCAGGATCCCCAGGCTGTTGCCGACCAGGTGATGGCCACCGAGGGCATCGTCATGGCCTTCCCGCCCGCTCCGGGCATGGAGGGAGCCAGCATCATCCAGGCCGTCGGCGCCTACGACCCGTCGTCCGACGAGGCCCTGGCGCTGATTCCCGCACTGCGTACCGAGCTGCCCGATGGCGTGCTCGTCGGCGGCCCCGTCGCCGAGAACTACGACCTCGACCGAACCCTGTCGCAGAAAGCGCCGCTCGTGATGGGCGTCGTCCTGGTGCTCGGCTTCATCCTGCTGATGATCGCCCTGCAGGCGGTGATCGTCGCCTTCGTCGGCGTGATCTTCAACCTGCTGTCGGTCGCCGCGGCGTTCGGTGTCGGTGCCCTGGTGTTCCAGCACGGGATCGGGTCCGGCCTGCTGAGCTTCGACAGCCAGGGGTACCTCACCTCCTGGGCGCCGTTGTTCTTCTTCGCCCTGGTGTTCGCCATCTCGATGGACTACACGGTGTTCCTGCTCGCCTCGACCCGTGAGCACTTCGAACGCTCGGGGGATGCGGCCGAGGCGGTCCGTGGATCGCTCGGCCACGTCGGCCGACCGATCGTCGCCGCTGCCGGCGTCATGATCGCCGTGTTCTACACCTTCGCCATCGCCGGCACGCTGCCGATGAAGGAGATGGGCCTGATCCTCGGCACCGCGGTGCTGCTCGACGCCTTCCTGATCCGGTTGGTGCTCGTGCCGGCGACGCTCTACATCATCGGTAACAAGGCGTGGTGGCTGCCGCGCTGGATGGATCGCATCCTGCCGAAGGTCGAGTTCGCCCACTGACCGGACGAACCTGCAACACCGTCGAGGTTCTCTCCAATCGCCTCGGCTGAACCGGTGCGGACGTCCCCGTGGCGTCCGCACCGGCGCGTCCGGGCTCGCCTCACCGTGCGATGGGCGCGATCTCGTCGACGGACGCGTCGTGGAACCGCTGTGCAAGCTCGTGGCTGATCTCGAGGTGTCGAAGGAGAAAGGCGCGCTCTGCCGCGGTCTTCGTTCGGCGGTTCCAGCGGCGTGCGTACGGTTTGGCGGTCACGATGACCCAGACCGGCTGACCCCAGTCGTCGGAGTCCGATGGACCATCGTTGCGGCGCAGCAGGGTCCTAGTACCTAGGTCCACTGGCGGTGCGCACGTCGGTTCGGGCTTGATGGTGTCACCAACCTCGACAAGGAGACACCATGAACCGACACCTGATATGGATCATCGCTGGCACATCGGTGCTGGGTCTGGGCGTTCCGGCGCTTGCTGCTGCACGATCGGACGGCACCCCCGACGACAACGGGGTCCCGGGCGAAGTTCGCGGGAACTGCGACGAGGCCGAGCACGCCAACGACCCCGACTGCCTTCGGGTCCTCGTGCCAGCCCCCACGACGGGTCCCATCGTGGTGACGGTGCCGCCGACATCGCCGAGCACCATCCCGAGCAACACGACTCCGGGCAACACGACTCCGGGCAACACGACTCCGGGCAACACTGCTCCGGGCAACACTGCTCCGGGCAACACTGCTCCGGGCAACACTGCTCCGGGCAACACTGCTCCGAGCAACACGGCACCGGGTACGTCCGTGGCGAGCGGCAGCCCGGTCGACGTGAGTGGACGGTGCGATGAGCCCGAGCACGCGAGTGACCCTCGGTGCACAGGGGTCGGAGCGGACGACAACTCCGGACGCGGCAACAGCGGCGCCGGCGTCGAGCACGACCACGATGACGACAGCTCCGCACGTCGCCGCGGGGACGATGACGATCGCTCCGGACGCAGCGGCAGCGACGATCACGATCGGAGCGACGACGACGGCAAGCGTTCGGGCCACGGTGGCGGCGACGACTGAGCCACGACGATCGGATCGTTCATTTCCCCTGACGGAGCGGCACCGCGATGGTGTCGCTCCGTCGGGCGCGTTGCAGGCGAGACTGACATGTCGGCGAGAACGGGAGTGTTGTGCAGGATCATCGAGGGCGGGTGCTGGTGGAACCGATTTCCGTCGGCTCGTTTGTCGTGCGGTTCGCGATCGTTGGATTCGTGGCGTTGGTGTTCGTCGCGATGCTGACGGCCGTTGCCAGTCGTCGGGTCGGTACGGAGCAGGCCATCGACGAGGCGAAGAGGGTCGCTTTCGTGAGCGCGTCGGGGATCGTCGCTCCGCTGCTCGACGACGACGTCGTGTCGATGGACCGTGCGGCGCTCGATCGGGTCGATGCTGCTGTTCGTGACTTCGTCCTCCAGGGCTCGCTGGTACGGGTCAAGATCTGGCGCGGAGACGGGACGATCGTGTACTCCGACGAGCCACGGCTGATCGGGGAGCGGTTCGACCTCGACGAGGAGGAGCTGGCCGTCCTGGCCAGTGACGATCAGGTGGCGGAGGTGAGCGACCTGTCGAAGCCCGAGAACCGCTACGAGACCGAGTCGAAGCTGCTCGAGGTGTACTCGCGCTCCCAGACGGCGTCGGGTACGCCACTGCTGTTCGAGGCCTACTTCCGATACAGCGGCGTCACCGCAGTCGGCCGCCACCTGTGGGCGCAGTTCGCCCCGATCACCCTTGGCGCGTTGATCGTGCTCGAACTCGTGCAGATCCCCCTGGCGTGGTCGATGGCGCGTCGGCTGCAAGCGAGCCAGCGGGAACACGAGCGCCTGCTCCGCCACGCGCTCGACGCGTCCGATGCAGAGCGCCGACGGATCGCCGGTGATCTCCACGACGGTGTCGTTCAGGAGTTGACGGGCGTGTCGCTCGGCCTGGCAGCGCAGGGCCGCGGCGATTCCGTCTCGCCGCAGCAGGCGCTCGATGCGTCGGCGGCGATCCGCGCGAGCATCAAGTCGTTGCGGTCCCTACTCGTGGAGATCTATCCAGCGAACCTCCAGGAAGAAGGTCTGCAATCCGCGATCGGCGATCTCCTCAACGCGCTCGAAGCCCGCGGGATCGCAACCCGGCTCGCTGCCGACCTCGGCACGACCGACATCGACCCCGAGGCGGCGGCCCTCGCCTACCGGGCCGCACAGGAAGCCCTGCGCAACGTCGTCTCCCACGCCGCAGCCACCGAGGTCCGTGTCACGCTCAGTATCGATGGCGGAGCGTTGCAGCTCGTCGTCGACGACAACGGATGCGGCTTCTCCACCGACACCTTGGACGCACGAGCCGACGACGGACATGTCGGGCTCCGTTCGCTCGCCGGTCTGGCCACCGACCTCGGTGGATCGCTCGAAGTGCGCTCCGCGTCGGGCACCGGAACACGCGTACAGGTCTCCATCCCGATCGACGACAGGATGCAGGGATGACAACCGCCCCGAACGCAGACGCGGCCAAGATCCGTGTCATCGTCGTCGACGACCATTCGGTGGTCCGTTCGGGCCTGGAACAGTTCCTCGCCACGACCGCCGACATCGAGCTCGTTGCCACCGCAGTGAACGGGATCGAGGCGCTCGCTCGCGTCGAGGACTTCGAACCCGATGTCGTGCTGATGGACCTGTCCATGCCCGAGATGGACGGCATCGAGGCCACACGCCAGATCGCCCAGCTCCATCCGTCGAGTCGCGTACTCGTGCTGACCTCGTTCTCCGACCAGGCCCGAATCCTCGACGCGCTCGAAGCGGGAGCAGAGGGGTACCTGCTCAAGCACGCCGACCCTGACGACATCGCCGACGCCATCAGAACGCTGCACGCCGGCGGGTCGCCGCTCGACCCGAAGGCGGCCAGAACCTTGCTGGAGTCACGTCGCAGCGGCCGCACAGCGTCACAGCTCACCGACCGTGAGCGCGAGGTGCTGCTCCTCGTACGCGAGGGTCTCGCCAACAAGCAGATTGCCCGCCGCCTCGGCATCGCGGAACGAACGGTGAAAGCACATCTCACCAGCGTGTACCAGCGACTCGGCGTCACCGACCGCACCCAAGCTGCGCTGTGGGCCCGCGAACACCTGACCACGGACTGAA
Source organism: Ilumatobacteraceae bacterium (assembly GCA_963710625.1). Lineage (GTDB taxonomy): Bacteria > Actinomycetota > Acidimicrobiia > Acidimicrobiales > Ilumatobacteraceae > Sva-07. Next base: position 97,435 of record CAVQBG010000004.1, read on the forward strand.
TCGGTCAGTCCTCGGGCTCGTCGACGCTGCCACGGGATCTGGGGCCGCCAGACCTCGAATCGTTCGAGTCGTCCGATCCGGAACGTCCAGAACCTGATCCGCTCGAGTCGTCCGAACCCGAGTCGTCCGAGCGGTGCCCGGAGTCGCCTGAGTCGTCCGAACCCGAATTGTGCACACTGTGCCCGGAGTTGTCCGAGTCATCCGAACCCGAGTCGTCCGAACCGTGCCCGGAGTTGTCCGAGTCATCGGACACCACTCCCGAACCGCGTGAATCGTCGGGGCGCGTACTCGCCTGCAGTTTGGACGACGGCGCGTTCGAGACGAGCGACGAGTTCGTCGTCGATGGCACCGTCGTGGATGTCGTCGTGCTCGTGGTCGACGTCGAACTCGTCGACGGCATCACCGCAACCGGTGGCGGCCCGTCGCCCGGCACCGGGTTCTGCCACACCGAACGCGACGTCGGAGCCCCAATGCTCGGAAACAGCGTCTCGCGAATTGCGAAGGCGGTCCCGGCCGACCCGACCAGCGCAACGACGGCCACGGTCGCCACGACTGCACGGCCGGACCGCGAACGCCACGCAGCGGTACGGCCACCTCCGGCGAGTCCGATCTCGGTCGCCTCCACTGATCTCACCGGCGCGAGCGAGTGCCCATCACCGTGTCCGCGGTCGAGCCAACTGTCACTCACGGCTCACACTCTGCCCGCCGAACACAGCGAACACCATCCGACCTTGGTCGTAGCACCTGCCTCACCGCCACCACCGAGCAACGAGGCGATCGCGCCATGGCCGACGCTACGGCATGGCTCGCGAAGAGGAGTCGCTCGACGCCGGGAGAACGACGCACTGGGTGATGAGCCCCGGTCCCCGGACCCACCGTGGACGCATTCCTGGGCGACCGCGCTCGTTCATCCGTTCAGCCGGTGCCGCCGTCGGCGCGATACTGTCCACGAACGCAATCTCCGTCGAGAAGCGATGCCTATGCGGCGGCTTCGTCGCTGCAGCGACCGGTGCAGCAGCGGGACACCACCGCGGCGAGCAACAGCACGGCGAGTAGTACCAACACCCCTGCTGCGGTGCGTGAACCCGGACTTCGAGGCATGACGAACCTCCCTTCATTCGCCTGTGATCTTCCAGGTCCATCATCCGGTGTCGGCCCAGTCCGACTCCAGAGTCGTATGGCCGTGGGTCATCACGATGCGCTACGACGAACATCCAGGCGTGTCATGGCTCGTCGATCTCGGTGATCTGACTGAGCGTCCGGGGCAACCATGGCGTGGTTGCGTTCACTGCACAGGTCGGTCGTGACGTCGGGCCAGCTTCAAACCGACACCCAATGGCCATACTGCCCCGAGTGCGAGCCCGACGAACGCGATGCCCACGGGGCCGCCCATGATCACGATGAACGGCGTGAAGGTGGAGCAGACACCTGCAGCAATCGTCACGTAGGCGATCGGTCGGCCGAACATGCCACTCGTGAGCATCACGGTGCCAGCGATGATCGAACCAACACTCAGCAGGATCACTGCCATCGTCGAGTAAGTGTTCTGGAGGTCGATCCCGAACTCGGCCGCCGCAAGATAGCTGGACCGTGCTGCTTCGTCGGTCGCGCCTTGATGGCTGTCGCTGAGCTGCGACATCGAGATGATCGGTCCCCGAGAAGCCAGAAACATCGGCGTCGCCAACAACAACAGGACCGTCGCAAGAAGCATTCGGGTTCGATCGGTCTCTTTCAGAGCGAGGTAGAGCGCGATCGCCCCCGGCGCCAAGAGCACCTCCCCGAGTGCGGCAACGACAAAGAGCGCCGTTGCCGTGCCGGGGCTGTCGAGGGCCTCCTCTGCTGGCACAGGTAGTTCCTGGCCGGTGATCGCGACGCACGTCGAGGGCTGTTCTCGAGACCGTCGCTGCGCATGATGCTCCGCCAAGGCGTCGGTCGCGGCAGCACACCCCCCGACCCGCGGACCCATCTCGGCGACCGTGACCAGCAGCACGCCATCGTGACGATCTTCGATGGCAGCCTCACCCGCCTCGCCGAACTCTACGGACCGGTCGTAGCAGCGCTCGGCCAGATCGATGTCCCGGCGTTCGTCGGCTGGGGCGACCGGGATCCGTTCTTCGGCCTCGCGCAGGGGGAACGCACAGCCGCCACCCTCGGCGTCGAGCTGCGCGGCACGGAGGGCGGGGCACTTCCTCCCGCACGAGCGACCGCACGACGTAGCAGCAGACATCGCGGCCCTCACCGAACGCGCCTCTCACGCGTGAGGGCATCAACCGCGCACACGCTCGCACAGCGAGCCACCGAGGCGTACGGCGGACTCGACGCATGGCGTGAGGCATCGACGATGCTGTTGTGCGGCCGTTCCTTACGCGTCGCGAACGTGATTGAGGTGGTCAACCGAATCGCTGGCTGGGACGTGTGATTGTGGGATGAGGATGGTGGAACATCTAGGGACCGGGTCCGACGGTGACGTGTCGTTCGATGCGTTCTTTCGACAGGAGCATCGATGGTTGGCGGCGCTGGCGACGGCGTTGTGCGGTCATCGGGAATCCGGACGCGACGTCGCGCAAGAAGCGATGGTTCGGACGTTCGAGGACTGGGAGCGTGTCAGCCGGCTGGAGCGACCGGGGGGATGGGCCCGACGAGTGGTCGTCAATCTGGCGCACGATCACGCCAGGCGTCTTGCGGTGCGGCGGTGTCGAGGCTTCCGCAACGGCAACGAACCGCGATCGCTTTGTTCTACATCGGGAATCGTTCGATCAGTGACGTGGCAGAGGAGATGGGCAGAGGTGAGGGAACCGTGAAGACCACGCTGCACGAGGCGCGCACGCGGCTGCGGCACCTGCTTTCCGAGGATGCGACATGAGCGAAGACGACAACGACCAGATCGAGTCCCGGCTGAGCGATGCCGCAGACGGTTTGATCGCAAGCTTCTCCGATCTCGACACCGACGCAGAGCTTCGTGCCGTGAGGACGACACCCAACCGCGCAGCGCGCAGCGGGACGACTCGACATCGTTTGCTCGCAGCGGCCGCCGTCGTGCTCGTCGTCGGCGGCACGATTGCCTTGGCGGTGACGTTCGCGGTGAGATCAGACGGCGCGAACGACTCGGTGTCGCCGATTGCCTCCACGCCGGAGACGACACCAACATCGGCGAGCGCTGCACCGGAACCAACGGTGACCACGTCTCGGTCGACCACGTCGCAAACCTCCCAACCCGCCGCAACTGTGACGACCACCACCGTGCCGCCAGCGACGAGCGCGCTCGGTTCGGTGGGCCCAATTGTCGGGGTGTCCGACGATCTGTTCGTCACCGTCACCGACAATTCACCCTCGCTCATCGAGGTTCGGGACAGTGACAGCATCGTGGCATCGGTCGACCTTGGATGCCCGGCCGACATCGAATGCACCGTGCAATCGGCGAGGGTGATGGACGACGCGATCTGGGTGGCAATCACAGAGTCCCGGCCCGCCGCACCGGACAGCTTCGAACGGTCACGAGTCGCCAGTATCGCTCTGGCAACTGGCGAGATTGTTGAACACCTCAGCCTCGACGGAACCGCAGCGGTGCGCTCGGCAGGACGCGGAGCAGACGGGATCGTCTACGCACACCTCACACACCGACAACCCGCCGACGACGAGCTCGTCGCCATCGAGCAAGGCGACGTGCGAACCCTCGAAACTGCAGTCGCCGGCTTTCGCCTCAGCGACGACGGTCGCTTCCTCGCCGTTTCGTTCTCCAATCCCCCAGCCGGCGAACCCGCCCGGTTCGAAGTCACCGACCTCATCGAGCAGACCTCCGCCAGCTACCAAACGCAATACGTCAACGCCGGCCCCGGAGCCTGGTCACCCGACGGTCAACACCTCATCGTCGACGAGCAGTGGGAACACGGGATCGCATGGGTCGTCGACCCATGGTCCGGTTCACCAGAACCGATCCGCAACGTTGAGCGCATCCTCGACGGCGCCTGCTTCATGAACGACCAGGTCGTCGCCCATCGGACATGGAACATCGGCTACGGCCAAGGAGACGCACAACCCGGCGTCATCCGCCTCACCTCCCTCGAGTCCGGACAGAGCGTCGGCGAGATCGGCGACAACCTCTTCGGCGAGGGCTTCCACTGCCATCCCGACGGCTCGATCACCTACATCCGTCGACCGGTCACCGAAGTCGAACTGTCACCCGGCTTCTCGCAGCTCGAACCGGACTACGACGCACCGGCTGATCTGGTTCACATCACGCCCGACGGCACGACGTCCACACTCGCTACCGGCAATATCCGGATCGCCTGAACCAGCACGCGGAGCTTTCGGACACTTCCGGTCGTCGCGACCAAGTCGACGGAGTCGGTGCGATCGGCTCGTCAAGGACTCGCTCGTATCGCTCGGGCGACCAGGCCTGGCCGGCCGAGCAACAACGGCGGCGAAGAACGCTCGCGGGGTCTCGCGCTCTCGTCGCAGCCGTTCATCATGCCCGGTTCGCGTCATGGTCGCCGAGGAGCTCGAGGGTCTCTTCGAGGCTGTCGAGATGGTCGGCAACCCACTCGGAAATCACAGAGCGACACGGCCGGCGCGGGTCCCAACCAGGAACCGCACACTCCTGCCGAGCTCAACGTCGGGTGATGGCGGCGAACGTGACGGCAGCGGCTTGGGCGACGTTCAACGAATCGACATCCGGTGCGATCGGGATGCGGACGCAGCGATCAGCGGCGGCGATCACCGCACGGCTGAGGCCCGGACCCTCCGCGCCGAGGCACACCGCCAGGCGGTCCGGAGCGGTGAGGCTCCACAGGTCGACCGAACCCGGGGCGGGCGTCATCGCCCAGGTCTCGTAGCCGGCCTCGCCCAGCTGATCGAGCACCGTCGACCACGCGTCGACGCGGGCGATCGGCAAGGTCAGGACCTCGCCCATGCTGACGCGCACGGTACGGCGGCTGTACGGGTCCGTGCAGGTGGGATCGATCACGAGTCCGTCGATCCCGAAGGCCCGCGCTGCCCGTGCGATCGCGCCGAGGTTCTCGGCGTCGTTGAGGCCCTCGAGCACCGCGATCCGTCTCGCCGCGGCCGTCAGCTCCGGGAGCGATGGCTGCGGCCGTCGTGTCGCGCTGGCGATCACGCCGCGGTGGAGGTCGAAGCCGACCACCTCGGCGATCACGTCGCGCTCGGCGACGTAGACCGGAACGTCGAGCGCCGCCAGGGTCGCGGTGTTCGGCGCGAAGCGTTCGACCCGCGACGGGGCCAACAGCACCGATCGGACGGCGTGGCCGGACTCGATCAGGCGGTCGATCGCGACGTATCCCTCGACGATGAACGACTCGTCGGCCTCGTAGCGGCGTCGGAACGCCTGGTCGTTCAACGAGCGGTAGTCGACCAGCCGAGGATCGTCAGCGCGCTCGACCGGCGTGGTGGTCAATGGGCGAACACCTGCGAGTCGTCGGCGAAGGCCTTGAACTCGAGCGCATTGCCGGAGGGATCGAGCAGGAACATCGTCGACTGTTCGCCGATCTGCCCGGCGAACCGGGTGTGTGGCTCGATCACGAACGTCGTCCCCGCGGCGACCAGCCGCTCGGCCAACGCCGTCCACTGCGCCGGAGCCAGCAGCACACCGAAGTGCGGCACCGGGACGTCGTCGCCGTCGACCGGGTTCGACAGCGTCGAGGGTCGGTGGGCCGGGTCGAGATGGGCGACGAACTGGTGGCCGTGCAGGTCGAAGTCGACCCAGGTGTCGCTCGAACGACCCTCGGGGCAGCCGAGCAGACCACCGTAGAACGAGCGGGCAGCGGCGAGGTCGTGCACCGGCATCGCCAGGTGGAAGCGGGGTCGATCGTGCTCGTCCATGGTCAGTGCGGCAGGACGTAGGTGCCCTGCGCCGTGGCTGTCGGCTTGTTCTCCCGGTCGTCGCACCACACCCGCACCGTGCCGACCACGTTGCGGCGGCCTGCGACATCGAGCGTCGCTCGCGCCCACAGCACCGACCCCTGCGCCGGGCGGAGGAAGCGGATCGACAGCTCCGAGGTGAGCGCCATCGGCTCGATCCGACCGGTCGCCCCGAACACGAGATACCACAGCGCGGCGTCGGCGAGGCTGAACTGCGACGGGCCGGAGATGAACGCGCCCGGCCGGAGCTCCTCGTCGGAGATGTCGCGACGAGCGACCGCCGCGGCGGTGGTCAGCTCGGTGCACGAGTTGTTCGAACCGGGGAACAGTTCGCCGATCATGTCGTTGACCGCCGCGACGTCGGGAACGGGGCCGTGCGTCTGAGTGTCGGCGGAGGGCATGAACCGACGCTAGCGAGCTTCGTCCAGCCGCCGAAACCATGGCATCGTGTCGCTCATGACCGATGCTGCTGCAGACCGACCTTCTCTCGATCGCGTCGTCGTCGTGGGCGCATCACTCGCAGGGCTGCGTGCGGCCGAGACACTTCGGCAACACGACGCGGTCGGCTCCGTGGTCGTCGTCGGCGCCGAACCGCATCGACCGTACGACCGCCCGCCGCTGTCGAAGAAGCTGCTCTCCGGAGAGTGGGAGCCCGAGCGGATCCATCTCCGCCAGCCCGACGTGTTCGACGACCTCGACGTCGAGTGGCGTCTCGGCGCCGCTGCGATCGGGCTCGACGTCGGCACCGGGACCGGCGATCGGACGGTCGAACTCGCGGGTGGGGCGACGATCGGTTTCGACAGCCTGATCATCGCCACCGGCGCCCACCCCCGGCGCCTCCCCGGCCACGACGACTTCGACCACGTGCACGAGTTGCGATCACTCGATGACGCGCTCGCCCTGCGCGCCGAGATCGCGCCGGGTGGCCGACGCGTGGTCGTGATCGGCGCGGGGTTCATCGGGCTCGAAGCGGCGGCCACGGCCAAGACCCTCGGCAACGACGTCGTGGTGCTGGAGGGGGCATCCGCGCCGCTGATCCGGGGACTCGGCGCCGAGATGGGCGAGGCGATCGCGGGACTGCATCGAGCGCACGGTGTCGACGTCCGCTGCGAGGTCCGTATCGATGCGCTGACCCACGACGGCGTCCGCCTCGCCGATGGCGAGATGGTTCCGGCCGACGTGGTGGTGGTCGGCATCGGGGTCGCTCCGGCGACCGACTGGCTCGACGGCAGCGGGCTGCAGATCCGCGACGGCATCGTGTGTGACGCCAACCTCAACGCGCTCGACACCGAGGGCACCGTCGTGCCCGGTGTGTTCGCCGCCGGAGACGTCGCCCGGTGGCCCAATGGGTTGTTCGGCGAGGAGATGCGCGTCGAGCACTGGACCAATGCCGCGGAGCAGGGCGCGCACGCAGCGACCAACCTCGTCCACCTCGCCGCCGGCGAGGACGCCGAACCGTACGCGCCGCTCCCGTTCTTCTGGAGCGATCAGTTCGAGCATCGCATCCAGTTCCTGGGACGGGCCTCGGCCGACGACGACGTGCAGGTCGTCGCCGGTTCGGTCGCCGACGGCAAGTTCCTCACACTCTTCGGTCGAGACGGCCGGCTGCACGGCGCGCTCGGTGTCAATGCGCCGCGTTGGGTGATGCCCACACGCAAGCTGTTCATGGAACATGCGAGCTGGGAGGAGGCCCTCGCGGCCGGGCGTGCGCTCGGTGCGTAGGCTCGTCGCATGACCGGGGCCTCACACATCTCCAACGTCTGGGCGAAGACCACCGATCTCCAGGTGGTGAGCGGTCATGGCTGTCGGGTCGTCGATGCGCACGGGGTCGAGTACCTCGACTTCACCGCCGGCATCGCAGCGGCGTCGACCGGTCATTCGCATCCGAAGGTCGTCCAGGCGATCAGCGAGCAGGCGGGCCGGTTCATCCACGCACAGCAGAACGTCTACACCCACGACCTGCTCGAGCCGCTCGGAGCTCGACTCGCCGAGATCACGCCCGCGTCGATCGAGACGTTCTTCTTCGGCAGCACGAGTGACGAGATCGTCGAGATCGCCGTCAAGGTGGCCAAGCACGCAACCGGTCGTCACTCGGTCATCGTGCTCGACGGGGCGTTCCACGGCCGCACCAATCTCACGATGGCGATGTCGACCTCGCGTTCGATCGACCGCGCCGGGTACGGGCCCTTCCCTCCCGGCGTGTTCGTTGCACCGTTCCCCGATCCGCATGCCTCCGATCAGGAGGCCGAGATCACCGGGGCCCTCCGCGGCCTCGATCGCCTCTTCCAGACGCAGGTGGTGCCCACGGAGGTCGCGGCGATCGTGGTCGAGCCGGTGATCAGCGAGCGGGGGTACATCCCGACGCCGGCCGGATTCATCCAGGGGCTGGCCGAGCGGTGCCGTGAACACGGGATCCTCTTCGTGGCCGACGAGGTGCAGAGCGGCTTCGGGCGCACCGGCAAGATGTTCGCCATCGAAGCCCACGACGTCGAACCCGACATGTTGATCATGGCCAAGGGCATCGCGTCGGGCTTCCCGTTCGCAGCGCTCGGCATGCGGCGGTCGATCGACGAGTCCTGGCGGGTCGGGAGTCAGGGCGGCTCGTCGAACGGCAACCCGATCGGCTGTGCGGCAGCACTCGCCACGATCGACGTCCTCACCGAACCGGGGTTCCTGGACAACGTGCACGCTCGCGGCGATCAGCTGATCGATGCGCTCCGCGAGATGCAGCAACTCGATCCGTCGCTGCGCTATGTCCGTGGTCGAGGCCTGATGGTGGCGACCGAGTTCGATTCCCAGGAGCGGGCCAAGGCGATCTCGGCGCACTGCCTGCGCGAGCACCATGTGATCCTGATGACGGCCGGTACGCGCAATCGCACGATTCGATGGATGCCGCCGCTCGTCGTGACGTCGAAGGAGATCAGCGAGGCAGTGCAGGCGTTCGAGGCCGCGATCCGCGCGACGAGCTGAACCGTGGCCCGGCTCGACGCGTCGCGCATCGCCGCCTGGCGGGGGCTCCAAGCGGTGGTCGGTCAGATCGAACGGGGACTCGACGAGGAGTTGCGGGCGGACTGGGACATCCAGCTCGGGTGGTTCGACGTGCTCGCGTCGCTCCAGCGGTTGGGCGGCCGAGCGCGGCCGCTCGATGTCGCGGCCGATCTCCGCCTCCCGCCGTCGAGTCTCAGCCGACGTCTCGACCGGCTGCAGGAGGAGGGCTGGATCGCCCGCCATCGGGAAGTTCCCGGCGCAGATCACCGCGCCGTCGAGATCGAACTCACGCGGACCGGTCGGCGCCTGTGGCGGGAGATGAACGTGAGCTACCGCCGAGCGATCCAGGCGCAGTTCGCAATCCATCTCGACGACGACGACATCGACGACATCCGACGGATCCTCGACCTGTTGATCGGCCTCGAACCCGACCCGCCGGACAGTGCACCTGGGGTCTGACCCCAGGTGCAACGGTCAGTCGAGGCCCGCGTACATCGCCTCGATCTCGTCGGCGTAGCGGGCGTTGACACCGCGGCGCTTGAGCTTGGAGGTCGGCGTGAGCATGTCGCTGTCGGGCATCCACTCCTCGCCGACCAGGGTGAACTTCTTGATCTGCTCGACCTGGGCGAACTGTTCGTTGATCTCGTCGACACCCGCCTGCACCTCGGCGAGCACCTCGGGGTCGGCAGCGAGCTCGGGCATCGACAGGCTCTCCTTGCCGTTGGCCTTGGACCACACCGTCGCCGCCTCCGGGTCGATCACGAGGATCGCCGACACGAACTTGCGTCCGTCACCGATCGTCGCCGCCTGGCCGATCAGCGGGATCGACTTGAGCGCGGCCTCGAGGTTCGCGGGGCTGATGTTCTTGCCTCCCGAGGTGATGATCAGCTCCTTCTTGCGGTCGACGATCCTGATGTAGCCCTCGTCGTCGATCTCCCCGATGTCACCGGAGTGCAACCAGCCGTCGACGATCGTCTCGGCGGTCTTGTCGGGCTGCTTGAAGTACCCCTGGAACACGTTGCCGCCACGGCAGATCACCTCACCGTCCTCGGCGATCTTCACCTCCATCCCGTGGCAGCCACGGCCGACGGTGCCGATCTTCGGCCGCTCGGGTGAGAACGTCATCGGCCCGGTCGTCTCCGACATGCCGTAGATCTCCGCGAGCGGCACGCCGATCGCGTTGAACCACTCGAGAACCGGTACCGGGATCGGTGCTGCACCGGTGATCGCCAGTTCGATCGCGTCGAGGCCGACGAGGGCCCGGACGTTCGCGAAGGCCACGCTGTCGAGGAAGTCGAGCGTCGCCTGTTCTTCGTCGGTGAAGTCGCCGTCGAGGTTCGAACGCCGGATCTCGATCGCCGCGTTGACGCCTTCGTCGAACTGGGCCTTGCGCTCGGGGTCGGCGGCGAGCGCGGCGTTGACACCGTTGTAGATCTTCTCCCACACGCGCGGCACGCCGAACGCGAGCTGCGGGTGCACCTCCTTGAGGTACACCGTGAGCTGGTTCGGGTCAGGGCAGCAGTAGACGCTGTAGCCGAGGATCATGCCCTGGTAGTGGCTGACCGCACGCTCGGCGATGTGCGCCATCGGCAGGTAGGACACCACACGCATCCCGAGGAAGCTGTCGAACTCGATCGAACGTTTGAGGATCTCGATCGTGTACACGACGTTGTACTGGCTGATCATCACACCCTTGGGCGGACCGGTGGTCCCCGAGGTGTAGATCAACGTGGCGATGTCGTCCGGGTCGGTCGCCGCGGCCAACTCCGCGAGGTCGGCCGAACCGTGCTCGAGGAGTTCACTCGCCGCATGGACCCCTTCGGGCAGTGGACCCTCGGGTGGCTCGACGACGTAGATGCGCTCGAGCAGCGGCAACTCGGCTCGGACCTTCAGGAGGCGGTCGAGGAACCCGCCGTCCTCGACGATGGCGACGCGTGCCTCGGCGTGACCCGCGAGGTACTGGACCTCCTCGGGTGACGACGAGTTGTAGATGCTGACGGGCGTGGCCCGCAGGAACTGGGCCGCTGCATCGAACCAGTGGAAGTCGGGACGATTTCGCATCATCAGCAGCAGGCGTTCGCCCACCCCGACCCCGACCGCCGCCAACCCGGCTGCTGCCCGGGCCACCTGGTCGGCGTACTCCTGCAGCGTCCAGACGTTCCAGCCGCTGTCGCCCGACATCGAGTGCAGGGCCGGCGACATGGGCGCCCGGCTGACGAGGTCGAGGAACAGTTGCGGCGCGGTCGCGCGACCGGTGGCGGCGTCGACCTCGGCGATCGTGGACAGTGGCATCAGTGTGGACATGTGCTCATTGTCACACGACTCGGCGCGGAGGTGAACCTCCGGACCTCGTGATCGCTGTCGGACGACGGGCGTGGCGGCGATCGCGATGTCGGTAGCGTGACCTGATGCCGGCCGTGTCGACCATCATCTGGGTGGGCGCAGGCGTCCTGATGGGCTACCTCCTGTGGAAAACCGGGATCATGATGCTGCGCAGCATGACGTCGATGCCGCCCGAGCCGCCGCCGACCGGCGAACTGCGCAAGGTGAATCGGAGGTACCGCTGCGATGTCTGCGGGGTGGAGCTGAAGTTGACGATGGCTCCGGACGAGGATCCTCCGCCCCCTCGACACTGCCTCGAGGACATGACGGAGATCGCCCCGCTCTACGACTGAGGTCGCCGATCGGCCGCGAGCAGGCGTCGAGGCGAGCGTTGTCCACAGCAGTGTGCACAACCTGGGTGAAACCACACCGATGTCATTCGAGGTTTCCCACAGGCCGAGAACGGCGGCGCGGAGACCGCGCGCCGTGAGGTCGGGGTGTCAACGCCACTTGGTGGCGGTCCAGAGCCCACCGAGGATGCACACGAGCCCGAGCAGGGTCGGAATGTTGCTGTCGGTGAACACCAGGTACCGCGCCATGATCAGGAGGCCGCCGATGATCAGCAACGCCAACATGATGATGGGGATCCAGTGCGGGGGGATCAGCTCGCGCTTGGTCGCCTTCGGCGTGTAGCGCGACGACGCGGCGACGGCGTGGTGCGGTTCGTCGGAGGAGGCCTGGGTGTGGCGGTCCTCGGGTCGGGTCCCCTTGGGGGTCACCCGGCCGCCGCCGGTCTTTCGCTTCGGGGGAGCCATGCAGCGACGAGCATACGTGATCCGACGGGGAGAGCGTTCACGGGGCCCCGCCCGGCGGTCGTGATCAGTCGACGCAACCGGGATGTGTTCGGCGGCCCATACTGGGGCGGTGCCGCGTGTCCTCGTGATCGACAGCTACGACAGTTTCGTCTACAACCTCGTGCAGTACCTCGGCGAACTCGGTGCCGAGCCGATCGTCGTCCGCAACGACCAGGTCACGGTGGCCGAAGCCGTGGCGATGGAACCAGACGCCGTGCTGCTGTCGCCCGGCCCCGGGCGACCCGAGACGAGCGGGATCATCTGCGACGCGATCGGATCCTTCGCGTCGATCGGCACGCCGGTGTTCGGCGTGTGCCTGGGTCATCAGGCGATCGGTCACGTGTACGGCGCTGCCGTGGTCGGTGCACCGGAGTTGATGCACGGCAAGACGTCGGAGATCCTGCACGACGGCACCGGCGTGTTCGCCGGTCTCCCGTCACCGTTGACGGCCACCCGATATCACTCGTTGACGCTCGAGCCCTCGAGCATTCCCGACGAGCTGGCCGTCACCGCGCGCAGCGCCGACGGCGTCGTGATGGGTGTCCGTCACCGCACCCTCGATGTGGAGGGTGTGCAGTTCCATCCCGAGAGCATCCTGACGGGCCACGGCCACGACCTGCTCGCCAACTTCCTTGCTCGCGCCACCCGGCCGGTTTCGACCTGACACCTGCGCCGCTCGGCGGCGTCAGGGGACGGTCGTGGTGGTGGTCGCGGGCGGCGCGGTGGTCGGTGGGATCGTGGTGGTGGTGGTCGTCGTCGAGGTCGTCGTCGGCGGCAGGGTGGTCACTGGCGCGACCGCCTTGCCGACGGTGATGGTGATCGCGGTGCCGGGATCGACCTTCGAGCCGGCGGGCAGACTCTGTGCGATCACGCGACCGTCGTCGGGGCTGCCGGCGGCGACGTCGACGAACGCCACGTTGGGGACCAGTCCCTGTTCGGTGAGCGTGTTGGTCGCCTGAGCCTGCGTCCGCCCGACCACGGCGGGCACGGTGATCGGCTCGGGTCCGTTCGAAACGATGATCAGGACGTCGCTGCCCTTCGGCACGAACTCCCCGGGTCCGGGGCGGATCTCCATCACGGTGCCCGCCGGCACCGTGGAGCTCGACCGGACATCGGTGGTCACGACGAACTCGTACGGCGGCCCGCTGAGCACACCACGCGCCTCGATCTCGCTCATCCCGATCACTTCGCCGGGAACCTGCACACTCGCTGGAGGTGCGGCGACGACCAGGTTGACGGCGGTGCCCTGGAGCGCCGGCGTTCCCGCTGCCGGGTCGCTCGAGATCACCGTGTTCTCCGCGAGGTCGTCTCGCTCCTGCTGGGTGATCTCGCCGACGACGAAGCCGTCGGCGGCCAGGCGCTCGCTGGCTTCGGCGAAGGGGAGCGCGACCACGTTGGGGATCGGGACGAGCTGCGGGTCGGGGTTGAAGAAGATCTCGACCACCTGGTCCTTGAGGATCAGGGTGCCGGCGACCGGATCGGTCCTCACCACGAAGTTGACCGCGACGAGAGAACTCTCCTCCGGGGTCGTGACGAATCGGATCTCCTTCGCGGTGAGGTCGGCCGTCACCTCTTCGAGCGGGCGGTTGGTGTAGTCGTCGAGCACGAACTGTGTCGGCTCGGCTTCGCCCTCGTCGCCGCTCAACGCCTGGAAGAGCAGGACACCGCCGACCACGAGCAGGATCAGTGCCAGGAATGCGCCCAGTGCGTACCAACCCGTGCGCGACGGGTTGGTGTCGTAGTACATCGCGTCGGCGGATGCACCGGTGGGGTAGCCGGCTTCGATCATGCCGGTCGACGGGACCGATGCCGCCCGAGGCACGCCCACGGGGACACTGCCGGTCGGCGCGACGGTGGGGTTGACCGTGGTGGCCCCTGCGACTGCGGCGCCGGCCACGGTGGCTGCGCCAGCTGCGGCCCGCCCCTGCGCGCTGGCGGCGGCGGCGAGCGCCTGGACCGGTTCGTCGTTGCGGAAGCGGCGCAGGTCGTCGCGCAGGGCGGCGGCGCTCGGATAGCGCAGCTTGGGGTCCTTGGCGAGCAACTTGGCGACGATCGCCTCGAACGACCGCGGGACGTCGGCGACGATCTGCACGAGTGGTTGCGGTGCGTCGTGCACCTGCTTGTACGCGATGCTCACCGGGTTCTCGCCGGTGAACGGTGGCCGCCCGGCGACCATCTCGTACATCACGATGCCGAGCGAGTACAAGTCGCTGCGTGGGTCGGGCTGCGCCCCTTGCGCCTGTTCGGGCGAGAAGTACGTCGCCGTCCCCATCACCGAGCCGACCTGGGTGAGATTCGACTCGGTCGGTGCGTTGAGCGCCCGTGCGATACCGAAGTCGGCCACCTTCACCTGTCCGTTCGTGCCGATCAGGATGTTGGCGGGCTTGATGTCGCGGTGCGCCACGTGGTTGTCGTGCGCGAAGCCGAGCGCCGCGGCGACCTCGCTCGCGATCTCGGCCGCCTGCTTCGACGTCAGCTGCTTGTTGGTGGTGAGGATCTCCGCCAACGTGCGGCCCTGCACCTCCTCCATCACGATGAAGTAGGTGCCCTCGTACTTGCCCCAGTCGTACACGTTGACGATGTTCGGGTGCGACAGGCTGGCTGCGGACTGCGCTTCTCGGCGGAACCGCTCGACGAAGTTGGCGTCGGTGGCGAACTCGGGGAACAGGACCTTGACGGCGACCTGGCGGTCGAGCAGGAGATCGCGCGCGGAGAAGACGTCGGCCATGCCGCCGCGCCCGATCCGCTTGTGGATCTCGTAACGGTCGTTGATGACCGTCGCCTCGCCGTTGTTCGTCACGATGTGCCTTCTGCGCCGGAACTCCGGTTCACAGCGCTGGGCAAGGTTACCGAGCACGTGGGGCGCATTCTCGGCAGTCGCGTCGGGTCGGTGTTCACGTGCCGTCACCCGCCACGGTGCTGCCGGGGACGGTCGACCCGGCCGGTGGGGCCTGCGGTTCGGGTTGCGGGACGATCGGCTGGGAGCCGGCGCCGGTGAGCAGGTAGTCGAGCATGCCCTTCGCCAACGGGCCCGCGAGCCGGCCGCCGGTCGCCGCCACGTCGGCCGTCGACTGCACGTCGGTCAGCACGACCGACACGGCGTACTGCGGGTTGTCGGCAGGGGCGAAGGCGATGATCCATGCGTGGGAGAGGTCCGGGTTGCTCGGGTCACCCAACTGTGCCGTACCGGTCTTGGCGGCAACGGGGATGCCTCCCTCGAGTGCGATGCAGCAACTGGCGGTGCCACGCTCGGCGACGCCGATCATCAGCTGGGTCAGGATTCCGGCGTTGGCGGGTGACAGCGGCGTCTTCCACACCTCGGGATCGGTCAGGTCGAGCACGCGGCCGGCCTGGTCGTAGGTGGCCTGCACGGCGTAGGGCTTCATCATCCGGCCGCCGTTGGCGACCGCGCCGGCCACCATCGCCATGTGGAGCGGCACCATCTGCACCTCGCTCTGGCCGAACCCGCGGATCGCGAGGAGCGGGAGTTCCTGGGCGAGGTTGGTCGTGTTGCCGAAGGTGCTCGCCGCCGGCCGGGGCAGGTCGATCGGGAGTTCCTCGCCGATGCCCCAGGCGGCGGTGCCCTCGACCATCGCCTCGGGACCCAGCAGGGTGGCGAGCTGGGCGAAGGGGATGTTGCAGCTGCGGGCGAAGACGGTGGCGAGGTCGCCGCCGCACACGCTGCGGTTGTAGTTCTGGATCGGATCGTTCGTCTGTGGCGGCACCCACTCGCGTTCGTTCGGGAAGCTGTTGTCGAGCGTCAGGATCCCGCTCTCGAGTGCGATGCCGGTGGTGATCACCTTGAACGTCGACCCTGGCATGTACCGCTCCTGATAGGCCTGCGC
The DNA here is from genome assembly GCA_963710625.1 of Ilumatobacteraceae bacterium. Classification (GTDB taxonomy): domain Bacteria; phylum Actinomycetota; class Acidimicrobiia; order Acidimicrobiales; family Ilumatobacteraceae; genus Sva-07. The sequence continues at coordinate 113,318 of CAVQBG010000004.1, forward strand.
GAGCAGCGGATTGCCGTCGGCGTTCTGGAGGTCGGTGATCGTCTTCTGGGCGATGTCGAAGTCCGCGTTGACGAACGTGTTCGGGTCGTAGGTCGGGTTGCTGTACATCGCCCGGATCGCGCCGGTCGCCGGCTCGATCACCGTGATCGACCCGGTACGGCCGCCGAGCAGGAACTTGGCGACGTCCTGGACGTCCTTGCGCACGGCGAGTTCGACGGTGCCGGTGGTGCCCACGTCACCGCCGAGGAGATCGCCGAGGCCGCGCACCTGCTGTTCGGTGGTCGACCCGGTGAGCACGTCGCCGTACAGCCGCTCGACCTGGGTGGAGCCGAACGCGAACGTGTAGTAGCCGGTGATGTCGGCGAGCAGATCGCCGGTCGGGTACTCGCGGCGGAAGTTGTAGGGCTCGCCGGGCGCGGTCGGGAACGACACCGCCGCCACCTGGCCGTCGGCGGTGATGATCGGTCCGCGGGGCTTGTTGAACTCGCGCAGGACCTGACGGGTGTTGTCGAATCGGGCGTCGAGTTCCTGCTTGCGGCCCACCTGCCAGTAGTTGAGCGCGACGAAGAGCACGACGTAGCACGCCATGAGGCCGACGGCGAGCTGGCGGATCTGGCGGTTCACGTCACTCCCTCGACGCTCGACCCGCGACGCTCGGCACGACGGAGGTGTCTCGACAGACGCCACGCCTTCCAACGTTCGGTCGGCGTCGGCTCGTCGGGGAGTTCGCCGAGGCGGCGGGCGGACGAGTCCGACAGCCGGATCAGCAGTGCGAGCAGGACGTAGTTGGACACGAGCGAGGAGCCGCCGTAGCTCACGAACGGCAACGTGATGCCGGTGAGCGGCACCACTTTGATGACACCGGCGATGATGATGAATCCCTGGATGCCCACGATCGTGGTGAGGCCCACGGCGAGCAGCTTCTCGAAGGTCCGATCGGTTCGCAGGGCCGTCCGCAGGCCGGCGCCGACGAGGAGGATGAACGCCATCAGCACGGCTGAGGCGCCGATCAGGCCCCACTCCTCACCGATCGCGGCGAAGATGAAGTCGTTCTGGGCCTCGGGCACCTGGCCGGGGTTTCCGCGGCCGAGGCCGGTGCCGGTCAGCCCGCCGTCGGCGAGTCCGTAGAGCGCCTGGATGATCTGGTAGCCCCGGTCCAGCGGGTCCTGCCACGGATCGAGCCACACGTCGACCCTGGTCTGGACGTGGCCGAACTGCGTCCACGAGAAGTAGGCGGCTGCGCCGAAGAGCACGGTGCCGATCAGGAGGTAGCTGACGCGTTCGGTGGCGACCCACATCATCACGACGAACAGCGTGAAGAACAGCAGCGACGAGCCGAGGTCGCGTTGGAACACCATGACGACGACCGCGAACCCCCAGGCCATCACGATCGGAGCGATGTAGCGCGGCTCGGGAAGATGGAACGGGCCGACCTTCCAGGTCGATGCGGCGATCAACTCGCGTCGGTCGGCGAGGTACGACGCGAAGAAGATGGCGAGCGCGATCTTGGCGAACTCTCCCGGCTGGAAATTGATCGGTCCGAGACTCACCCAGATGCGCGCGCCGTTGATGTTCACGCCGAGGCCGGGCGCCAGGGGCAGCAGGAGCAGGAACGCGCCACCGAAGAAGAACAGCCAGCTGTAGCGGGCGAGGTCGGTCGCTCGCTGCACGACGAGGAGCGTCAGGACGAAGGCGCCGATCGCAACCAGGCTCCACGTGGCTTGGAGGCCCGCGAGCTCGTCGTCGAGGCGGGTGATCATCACGAACCCGACCCCGTGCAGCAGTGCGGCGAGCGGGAGCAGTGTGCCGTCGGCGCCCCGGGCGACGAGGCGCACCACCACGTGGGCACACAGCAGCAGCCCGAGCAGGATCGCGACGAACACGACGATGCCGGGCGGGATCTCGGCGTTCGTGCCGAGGGCGGTGATCGTGTAGGCCGCGCCGGTGATCAGCGCCGCCATGAACACCAACGTCAGTTCGGTGGTCCGGCGGCTGCGCGCGAGTGGCGAGTCGACGATGGCCTGCGACTCCTCGGCGGCGAACGTGGTCACGTCGCTCATCGCGGCGTCACGGCCCGGCGATCGTCGTCACCCCGGTGGGCGCTCCGGGGTCGATCGCAGCGGCGACCGTGGTCGACGGCACCGTGGTCGGGGGCACGGTGGTGGTCGTGGTGGTCGTCGTGGTGGTCGTCGTGGTGGTGACGCCGTCACGGATGAATTCGGCCGCCGCATCGGCGGAGTCGAACGTCGGCTCGGTGTCGATCTCGGCGGCCACGTCGGGTTCGAGGTCGTCGCGGGTCGGGCCACCGGAGCTCTCGGCGGTCGG
>CAVQBG010000005.1:0-14641 GCA_963710625.1 Ilumatobacteraceae bacterium
CCCCGACCCGAAGCTGCCGACGATGGACATCTACATCGTTCCCGAGCACGTCTACGCCGACATCTCCGCCGACGACCTCGCCTCCTACGACGGGCTCGACGGCGTCGCCTCCGGCCAGTACTCGCTCGCCGAGTGGCGCTCGGGCCAGGACTGGACGATGACGAAGAACCCCAACTGGTACGGACGCGACAACGGCATCGACCAGGTCGTGTTCCGGGTCTTCACCAATGGCGACGCCATGGTCGCCGCACTGCAGGCCGGTGAGATCGATGCCGCCCACGAGGTGCCGCGGTCGGCACTGGAGCGCCTGCAGTCCGACGCGAACATCGAAACCGTGTCCGGCGAGCAGGGAACGTTCACCGAGTTGGCGATGAACGGTGGTGCCGGCGGCATCGGCGACGGTCATCCCGCGCTGCAGGACCTGATCGTGCGCCAGGCGATCGCACACGCCATCGACCGCGAGGTGCTCCTCGACCGCGTGGCGCTGGGCACGGGCTCGATCGGCACCGTCATGGTGCCGTCCGCCGATCCCGAATGGACGCCGGAACTCTCCGACGACGAGGCCTTCGCGTTCGACCCCGATCTCGCCAACTCGATGCTCGCCGACGCCGGCTACCTCGACACCGACGGCGACGGCGTCCGTGAGATGCCCGACGGCACCGATCCGTTGGACTTCCGCTACATCGAACGGTCCGAGTCGGAGACCGCGCCGGCGATCCGGGAGTTCGTCACCCAGTGGCTCGCCGACATCGGCATCGGCACGCAGGTCGAGGTGATGGACGACAACCAGCTCTACGAGGCGAGCATCTCGGGCGAGTACGACCTCTTCGTCTGGGGTTGGACGCCGTTCGTCGACCCCGACCCGCAACTGTCGTACTTCACCTGCGACCAGCTCACCACCGACGTCGACGAGCCCGGCAACAACGACGCCAACTGGTGCGATCCCGCGTACGACGAGCTGTACGAACGGCAGAAGGTCGAACTCGACAAGGACCGGCGCATCGAGATCGTGCACGAGATGGTGAAGTACTTCCACGAGAACGGCACCTACGTCGTCCTCCTTCAGGACGCCGATCCGCAGGCGTACCGCACCGACCGTTTCGAAGGCTGGCTGCGTCAGCCCGCCGACGTCGGCCCGGTGTTGTTCAGCAACTCGTCGCCCACGTATGCCAACCTGAGCCTGATCGACGGCGGTGGTGGCGACGACGGCGGTTCGTCCGCGGTCGTGATCGTCGTCGTCGTGGCGGTGGTCGCCGGTGCGGTGGCGGCGCTGCTGTTCTTCCGTTCCCGATCCCGCGCCACGGCCGACGACCGGGAGTAGTGGTCGGTGCGGGCACGATTCGTCGGCGGCAAGGTCCTGGGGTCGTTGGCGACGCTCGCATTCGTGCTCGTCGTCAACTTCTTCCTGTTCCGCGTCGTCAACGACGACCCGACCGGGTCGCTGTTCCGGGGCCGCAACCTCAGCCCGGAACAGATCCAGCGCCGACGCGAGCAGTTCAATCTCACCGGCACCCAGTTCGAGCAGTTCCTCGCGTACGTCCGCCAGACCCTGCGCGGCAATCTCGGTGACTCGTTCCTCAGCAACCGGCCCGTCACGACCGAGATCATGGAGGCGGTGTGGCCGACGTTGCTGCTCGTCGGCACGGCCACGGTGCTCGCGATGCTGATCGGCATCCCGCTCGGCATCCAGGCGGGGTGGAAGCGACGCAGCAAGTTCGACGCGGCGTCGACGTCGTTCTCGATGTTCACCTACTCGGTGCCGGACTTCTGGCTCGGCATGATCCTGCTGTCGGTGTTCGCCGTCGGCCTCGGCTGGTTCCCGACGGGCGGATTCGAGGACGCCGGCAGCACGGCGACCGGGTTGTCGGCGTTCTTCGACCAGTTGCACCACATGGCGCTGCCGGCGCTGACCCTGATGCTCGCCTATGTCGGCGAGTACGTGATCGTGATGCGCTCGTCGATCCTCGACACGCTCAACGAGGACTACCTCCAACTCGCGCGGGCCAAGGGACTACGTGACGCCGACGTCCGACGGCACCATGCCGTGCCGAACGCGTTGCTCCCGGTCGTCAGCCTGACGGCGTTGAACTTCGGGTTCGTGCTGTCGGGTGCGATCGCGGTCGAGGCGATCTTCTCGTGGCCGGGGCTCGGACAGGCGACCCTCGAAGCGATCCGCGGCCCGGACTTCCCGATGCTGCAGGGCCTCTTCCTCGTGTTCAGCATCGCCGCGATCCTGGCGAACCTCGTCGCCGACCTGGTGTACGGCTACCTCGATCCACGGGTTGCGGCACGATGACCACGACCGATCGATCGCAGTCCGGCGCCCCGGTGCCCGAGGGCGCTCCACCCGACGGCACGTCGCTGCCGACGTACTCGCCGCGCACCGCGGCCTGGGCGCGTCGGCGGCGTTCGTGGGGCGAGGGCTTCGCCCGGCTGCGCCGTGATCGAGCGGCGGTCGTCGGGTTCGTCGTGTTGACCGGGTTCGTCGTGATGGCGCTGCTCGCGCCGTTCATCAGCCCGCGCAGTGGGCTCAGCGCGGTCGACTCGGTCGGCAATCCGACCTGGCACCCGCCCAGTTGGGAGTTCCCGCTCGGTACCGACCATCTCGGCCGGTCGGTGGCCGCCCAGTTCGTGTGGGGCGCGCGCGTCAGCCTGCTCGTCGGCTTCGCCGCGACGTTGCTGACGATCACGATCGGTTCGGTCGTCGGCATCAGCGCCGGCTTCTTCGGAGGGTGGACCGACGCGGTGTTGATGCGTCTGACTGACTGGTTCCTCGTGATCCCCTTCCTCCCGCTCGCGATCGTGCTCGCTGCGGTGCTCGACCGGTCGATCTGGAACATCGTGCTCGTGATCGGTGTCACCTCCTGGCCGTCGACGGCGCGACTCCTCCGCTCCCAGGTCCTCACCGTCAAGACCCGGCTCTTCGTCGACCGGTCCCGAGCGCTCGGCGCACGACGGCCCCACATCGTGGCGCGTCACATCCTGCCGAACGTCGCGCCGCTCATCCTCGCGAGCGTGACGCTCGCCGTGCCGATCGCCATCCTCACCGAGACCACCCTTGCGTTCCTCGGCCTGGCCGACCCGAGCCAGACGTCGTGGGGCAAGACGCTCGAGGAGGCGTTCGGCGCCGGCGCGATCGGTCGCAATGCGTGGTGGTACCACTTCCCGGCCGGCCTCGGCATCGTCGCGGTCGTACTCGCCTTCACCCTGTTCGGCCGCGGGCTCGAGGAGTTGCTCGATCCGCGTCTGCGAGAGGGCGGTGGCCGATGAACGTGTTGGAGCTGCGCGACCTGTGTGTCACGTACCGCTCCGACCGAGGTCACGTGCCCGCGGTGCGCGGCGTCGATCTGTCGATCGCTCCGGGTGAGACCGTCGGCCTCGCCGGCGAATCGGGCTGTGGTAAGTCGACGATCGCAGCGACGGTGCTACGGCTGTTGCCCGGGGACGCTCTCGTCGAGGGCGAGGTCCTGCTCAACGGTGAGGACGTCTACGCCATGAAGCCCGGTCGCCTGCGTGCGGTGAGGTGGACGGCCGCCGCGATCGTCTTCCAGGGCGCGCTCCACTCGCTCAACCCGGTGCGCCGCGTCGGCGAACAGATCCAAGAGGCGATGCTGATCCACACCGATCGGGGGGCGACCGGCAAACAGGCGATCACCGACCGCGTGCTCGAACTGCTCGAACGTGTCGGCCTTCGTGCCGACCTCGCTCGGTCGTACCCGCACCAGATGTCGGGCGGTCAACGCCAGCGTGTGCTCATCGCCCTCGCGCTGGCGTGCGAACCCGACCTGTTGATCGCCGACGAGCCGACCACTGCGCTCGACGTGATGGTGCAGGCCCAGGTGTTGGAACTGCTGGCCGAGTTGCAGCGCGATCGCGGGCTGGCGCTGTTGTTCATCACCCACGACCTCTCGGTGCTCAACAGCACGTGTGAACGCCTCGTGGTCATGTACGCCGGGCGTGTGGTGGAGGAGGGCCCGAGCGTCGACGTCTTCGCCGCTCCGGAGCATCCCTACACGCGAGCGCTGGCGCGCGCCTTCCCGACCATCGGCGACAGCTCGTCGCGGATGCGACCGTCCGGTCTTCCGGGCGACCCGCCCGATCCGGCCGACCTCCCCGGCGGGTGCCCGTTCCACCCTCGCTGCGACGCGGCGATCGAGGCCTGTTCGAGCGACGACGTTTGGCTCCGCAGCGTCGGCCCCGTCCGTTCCGCTGCCTGCGTGCACGTGGCGGTGCGAGCGTGAGCGAGCTGCTGGAGCTCCGTGGTGTCGAGGTCACCTACGCCGCCGGCGGACGGTCCGGAGCGGGTGCCGTCCGAGCCGTCGATGGCGTCGATCTCACCGTCGCAGCGGGCGAGGTGCTCGCACTCGTCGGTGAGTCGGGCTGCGGCAAGACGACCCTAATCCGCTCGATCATCGGGCTCGAACCGATGTCGGCGGGATCGATCCGGTTCGACGGCGAACCGCTCACCGCCAAGGCGGTCGACCTGCGGGCGCTGCGACGTCGGGTGCAGATGATCTTCCAGGACCCGACCGGCGCCCTCAACCCACGTGCGACGATCTACGAGGCCGTCGCCGAAGGTGTCCGCATCCACAAGCTGCGGGGTTCCGAGACCGATGTCGTGGCCACCGCGTTGGCGGAGGCCGGCCTTCGTCCCCCCGAGCGGTACATGCCGCGGTTCCCCCATGAAGTGTCGGGCGGCCAACGCCAGCGCGTCCTCATCGCTGGCGCGATGGTCCTCGGTCCGCAGCTCCTGCTCGCCGACGAACCGGTGGCGTCGCTCGACGCATCGGTCCGCGGCGAGATCCTCGCGCTGATGCGGACGCTCGTCGACACCACCGGCGTGTCGATCGTGGTCGTGACGCACGACCTCGGTCTCGCCTGGAACATCGCTGATCGGATCGCCGTGATGTACCTGGGCCGGATCGTGGAGATCGGTGACGCCGAAGACCTACTCGCCGAGCCTCGGCACCCGTACACGCGGGCGCTGCTGTCGGTGGTTCCCGAAGCGGAACGGATGGAGCAACAGATTCTCACCGGCGAGACACCGGACCCCTCGAACATCCCGTCGGGTTGTCGGTTCCATCCGCGATGTCCGGTCGTCGCATCCGGCGAGGCGGAGCGTCTCGGCATCCTGGACCAGTGTCGCGGCGTCGACGTCGCGCTGGTGGCCTCCGGCGACGGCTCACGCGCGGTCGCGTGTCACGCCGTCGCGGTCACGCGCGGCGAGTGAGCCGGTAGGTCGCGAGCGCGGCAGCGATCGCCAGGAGTGCCAGCGTCGAGACCATGCCGACGGTGGTGACTGCGTGCGGCACCGTGCTGGTGGCGCCGGGGTTGCGGTCGGCGATCCCGATCGGACGGTCACCGAGTTCGGTGAGCGAGGTGATCCACAGGGTCGCAGCGACCGTGACACCACCGGCCGCGAGGCCGAGTCCCCAGCTGCGAACGATCAGCATGCCGACCATGACTGCGATCCCGATCAGCGCCACCTGGCCCAGGCGTCCGGCGAAGAACGCCGTGGGCAGATCCTGGCTCGGGTCCGTGGATCGGAAGTTGTCGGCGAAGTCAGCCTGACCGACCGGCACCAACGGCCCGAAGGCGAGGATCACCCCGGCCACTGCGGTGACGGCGGCGACGAGCGGGTTGAGTGCCGGGCGACCGCCGGTGCCGACTGATCGCAGTGACGCGATGAACACGAGCAGGCCGATCACACCCACGCCGAGGATCAGCCACCAGCCGAGGTCGCGGGTGACGCGCAGGACGAAGACCTCCGACGAGGTGCGCGTGATCGACTCGGCCACGGCGATCGGGACCTCGGCGAGACCGATCGAGAGTCCGGCCCAACCTGCGAGCGCGAGACCTGCTCCGCCTGCCACACCGGCACCCCAGCGGAGCCCGAAGCAGGCGAGGAGGCTGCCGATCACCATGGCCGCCGCGCCGGCGAAGACGGCGAGGTCGAGGTTGGTCCCGAGGTCGGCGAGCGTGCGGGAGCCGGTGACGATCCCGGGGGCGGGGCGGGTGGTGCGAATGTCGACGACGTCGGCGACGATCGTCATCAGCGCTGCGGCGATGCCGAAGATCGAGAGGATGAAGATCGCTCGCAGCTTGAACGGCTCGCGCGGTGTCGGATACTCCGCCAGGTCGGCCTCGTCGAAGACGGCGGGTGTCTCGGCCGTCTCGTCGATCGCCATGACCGCGACCGGAATCGTGTCGGGCTCCGTCGAGGGCGCCACCGGTGGTGGCGGCTCGACGACGGCGTCGACCGGCTCGGTCGGCAAGGTGTCGATCGGTTGGGTGGGCAGGTCGGCGTCGATCGTGGTGGGTGGGGTGTCGATCGGTTGGGTGGGCAGGTCGGCGTCGATCGTGGTGGGTGGGGTGTCGATCGGTTGGGTGGGCAGGTCGGCGTCGATCGAGTTCGGTGGCGGCAGTGGTCCTGCGGGCGCGAGCGGTCGCCCGCACTCGTGGCAGAACTTCTGGTGCTCGGCGACGTCGACCCCGCAGTCAGGACATCCCATGGCGATGACTGTACGGGGTCTCGACACCATTGGTCCGAGCGCGGCACCACCGCGGCAGCCGAACGGGGCGCGAGACTGTGTCGATGGCGGGACGATTTGCCCCATCGCCCACCGGCGATCTCCACCTCGGGAACCTGCGAACGGCGGCGTTGGCGTGGCTGTCGGCCCGATCGCAGGGCCTGGGATTCATCGTGCGGATGGAGGATCTCGACCGTCATCAGTCCAGCCGCGACCACGAGCTGAGCCAGCTCCGGGATCTCGCCGCGATCGGGCTCGACTGGGACGGCCCGGTGATTCGTCAGAGCGAACGATTCGACCTGTACGAGCAGGCGATCACCGAACTCTCCGGTCTCGGTCTCGTGTACGAGTGCTACTGCAGCCGGCGAGAGATCCGCGAGGAGATCGCTGCTGCGAGCCAGGCGCCCCACGGCCCGCCCGGGTCCTACCCGGGGACATGCCGCGACCTGTCGGCGAGCCAGCGGGCCCGACGCCGGGCAGCGGGTCGACCGCCGGCGCTTCGGCTGCGATCCGATGGGCGCACGATCGAGTTCGTCGACCGGGTCCTCGGACCGGTTGAGGGTGTGGTCGACGATGTCGTCCTGCGACGAAACGACGGCGTGCCGGCCTACAACCTGGCGGTCGTGATCGACGACGCCGACCAAGGGGTGACCGAGGTGGTGCGAGGTGACGACCTCGTCTCGTCGACCCCGCGCCAGATCCGGCTCCAGGAACTGCTGGGCCTGCCCCGGCCGCAGTACGCGCACGTGCCGCTCGTCGTCGACGCGGACGGCGAGCGATTGGCGAAACGCGCCGAGATGGCGGTGACGCTGCACGACCTCGACGCGAGCGGCGTGGACGTCACCGAGACGATCCGCTGGATCACCGGGAGCGTCGGCAACTTGACGACCGCGCTGCGTGAACTCGCGACGCTCTTCGACGTCGCCGCGATCGATCCCGACCCCTGTCCGGTACCGCCCTGGGCGGTTCGCGCGGGCTGATTCTCCCTCCAGGCTCCGGAACGCCGACAGGGGCTGCACCGCTCACGGGTCGTCCGCCGGCCGGATCGAACGAAGCGATGAACATCGGGCTGGTGCCGACACGGTCGCGGACGAGACCGTTAGGCTCACTGTCCGTGGTGGAGAAGGAGCGTCGTCGCGGGGTGATCGGCACCGTTGTGGTGTTCGGCGCGGTCGTGCTCGCGGGGTGTGCCACGGCGGTCACGAGCGGATCGGGCGGCGAGGGTGCGAGCGCGTCGCCGCAGGGGGCGATCGCCGCGAGCGACGACGTCACGATCGCTCCGGTGTCCACCACGACACCGCCCACGACCGCACCGCCCACGACGCAGGCGCCGCCCACCACCGAAGCCCCCACCACCACGGCACCGCCCACCACCGCACCGCCCACCACGGTGGTGCCCGTGATCGAGATGGTCGACGCGATCGACCCCCCACTCCAGGCGGTCGGCACCAGCGGTGGCAACGAAACCGCCCGCATCCAGCTGCGTCTGATCCAACTCGGGTTCTGGCTGTCGGCTGCCGACGGCCAGTACGGGCTCACGACGAAACAAGCCGTGATGGCCTTCGAGAAGTACATGGGCCTCGAGGCCGACGGCAAGGTCGACCAGCCGACCGCCGAGGCACTCACCGCGATCACGGAGCGGCCGAGGGCTCGTGCCAACTCCGGCACCCTCGTCGAGGTCGACAAGGGCAAGCAGGTGTTGTTCTTCGTGATCGACGGACGCACCGAGTGGATCCTCAACACCTCCACCGGCAACGGCAAGGCGTACACCGAGGAGGACAAGAACACCCCCGGCGAGGTGATCAGCGGCGTGTCGCTCACCCCGAGCGGGCTGCACAAGGTCAATCGTGAGCGTCCCGACGGCTGGTGGGAGGGCGACCTCGGCGAGATCTACCGGCCGAAGTACTTCGTCGGCGGTGTGGCCGTCCACGGATCGAACAGCATCCCCGCCTATCCGGCATCGCACGGTTGTGTCCGCGTGAGCGTCCCGGCGATGGACTGGATCTGGGACAGCGGCATCATGCCGATGAAGACCCCGGTCTGGGTCCACGACGGCGCCTGACTCACGACGTCCGAGATCGCCAGCGGGCGACGGGTTCGATCACCGGTCGGCGCACCTCCGCTGACTGACGCCGAGGGTCGGCCATCTGGGAGACTCCCGCCATGCTGCCGTCAATCGGAGACATCCGGCCATGGGCCGACCCCCACGTCGTCTCGCTGGGCCGCCTCGACATGCGACCGCCGACGACGGCGGCAGCGTCGCTCGACGACGTCCGCACGGGTGCTCCCTCCCGCTGGCGGCGGTCGCTGAACGGGCGGTGGGACTTCCGGTTGTTCGACAAGCCGGACGACGTCCCGGCCAACGCCGTCGTGCGTCCGGCGTCCGGGCGGGGATGGACGAAGGTCACGGTGCCCGGCAACTGGACCCTGCAGGACGTCGGCGACCTCCCGCAGTACACCAACGTCCGGATGCCGTTCCCGGGTCCGCCGCCCCGTCTGCCCGAGCGCAACCCGACCGGCGTGTACCGGCGCCGCCTGACGATCCCGGCGGGTTGGACCGGGCGACAGATCGTCCTCCACCTCGGTGGCGCAGAGAGCGTCCACGCGGTGTACCTCAACGGCACCTTCGTCGGCTACGGCACCGACAGCCGCCTGGCGAGCGAGTACGACATCACCGATGTGGCCCGGCCCGGCCCCAACGACCTCGCGATCGTCGTGGTGCGCTGGAGCGCGCACAGCTACGTCGAGGACCAGGACCAGTGGTGGATGGCCGGACTGCACCGAGAGGTGTTCGTCGAAGCTCGTGCCGACGTACACCTCGGCAGCCTCGTGTGCGATGCCGACCTCGATGGCACCGTCGGCACGCTCGAGACACGCGCCACGCTCGCCGGTCTGCGTCCACCCGAGTCCGGTTGGCAGGTCCGTTTCGCGCTCCAGACGATCGGGGGGCGTCGGATCGGCCGTGCGGTCACCGCTCGTCTCCGATCGCGATTCGACCAGCCGTACGTGTTCACCGGGCACATCGCCACCGCACAGTTCCGCGTCGACGACGTCGAGGCGTGGTCCGCCGAGTCACCGACACGGTACCGCGTCGTGGCGGAGCTGCTCGATCCCGACGGTGACGTCACCGAGGTCCACGAGCAACTCATCGGATTCCGTTCGGTCCAGGTGCGCGATCGGCAGCTCCTCGTGAACGGTGAACCGGTCTGGATCTTCGGCGTCAATCGCCACGACCACCACCCGACGCGGGGCAAGGCGGTCACGGTCGATGACATGCGCGACGACCTGCTCGCCATGCGACGACACAACATCACCGCGGTGCGCTGCTCCCACTATCCGAACGACCCGCGTTTCCTCGACCTCTGCGACGAGATCGGGATGTACGTCGTCGACGAGGCCAACATCGAGAGCCACGCCTACAACACGAGTCTCTGCAACGACCCCCGCTACCGGTCGACGTGGCTGTCGCGAGGTGCGCGGATGGTCGAGCGCGACCGCAACCATCCCAGCGTGATCATGTGGTCGCTCGGCAACGAGTCCGGGTACGGCGCAAACCACGATGCGCTCGCAGGATGGATCCGTCGCAGCGACCCTTCGCGCCCGCTGCACTACGAGGGAGCCGTGTTCCACGACGGATGGATCGACGGGGGGCTGGCTGCGTCCGACGTGGTCTGCCCGATGTACCCGACGATCGAGGCGATCGAGGCCTACGGCCGACAGGGCCTCGGCGATCGACCGCTGATCATGTGCGAGTACAGCCACGCGATGGGCAACTCCAACGGATCGTTGGCCGACTACTGGGACGTGATCACGTCGACACCCGGATTGCAGGGCGGCTTCATCTGGGAGTGGAAGGACCATGGTCTGCTCACCCGGCTGCCCAGCGGCAAGCGGGGTTTCGCCTACGGAGGCCAGTTCGGCGACGAACCCAACGACGGCAACTTCGTGGCCGACGGGCTGATGTCGGCCGACCTGCGCCCACATCCTGCGATGCAGGAGGTGGCGTGGGGGCACCGTCCGGTCGTCACGTCGCTCGCCGGCGACAGCCTCGCGATCACGAACCGGCGCAGCTTCACGGATCTCGACGACCTGGTCGCGACGTGGGAGCTCCTCGTCGCCGGTGAGGTCGTCGCGTCCGGCGATCTCGATGCTGCCGCCGCGGATGGTGGTCCGATCGGTCCGGCCTCGACGCTCGCGCTCGCGCTCCCGTGTGCCGTACCGGACTCACCCGACGCCCACCTCACGATCCGCTGGTTCCAACGCCGTGCCACCGCGTGGGCGCCGGCATCCCACCTCGTCGCCTGGGACCAACTGCAGCTCACTCCCATCGCTCCGTCCGGGACCCACGCACCCGCCGCACCCCAGACCGCGTCGACGGTCGCGCTCGCGAGCGCAGTGCAGCTGTGCGTGTTCAGGGCGCCGGTGGACAACGACGGGCTGAAGTTGATGCCGAACCTGGGGGAGGACTTCCAGGCGGGGACCAAGGCACTCAGCCGCTGGCGGCGAGGCGGCGTCGACCGGGTGGCAGCCGACCAACTCGTCGAGCACCATCACAGCATCGACACGCTGGCCGACGGGTCACAGGTCCACACCCACGAGGTGATCGTGCCCGATGAACTCGACGACCTCGCACGCGTCGGCGTCACCTTCGAGCTCCGGCGAGGCTTCGACGGCGTGCGCTGGTACGGCCGCGGGCCGCTGGAGAACTACCCCGACCGGTGCCGTGGAGCGGTGCTCGGGGTCTGGGAATCGGGCATCGACGCCCCTCCGTACCTCGTGCCGCAGGAGTTCGGTCTGCGCACCGACTGCCGGTGGTTCGAGTTCATCGACTCCTCGACAGCCGCCGTCGTCCGGCTCGACGTGCTCGATCCCACGGCGATGCACATCTCGGCGACGCGGTTCACCGACCAGGACCTCTACCACGCGAGCCACGAGACCGATCTTCGACCGCGACCGTCACTCGTGGTGCACGTCGATGTCGCCCACCGCGGGCTCGGCACGGCGAGCTGCGGTCCCGACGTGCTCGACCGGTATCGCATCGCGCCGGGCACCTACCGGTTCAGCTACCGCCTGTCGACATGTTGACCGGCGCGGATGGCCAGGTCCCAACCGGAGCGCTCTCCTGGTTGGTGAGGTTGTCGATGCGGTCGCCGATCCACTCGAACAGGCTCGCCTGCGCGACCACCTGGAACACGAAGTAGGCAACCAGGAGCACGATCGCGACGATCGCGGCGATCTTGATCCATCGGACGACGCGGCTGGAGTACTGCGAGATCAACGGTTCGATCTCCGCGCGCATCGATCGGGCCTGGCGGGCGAACACATCGGCGGCCCGGTCGATCTCCTCGCGGGTCGCGCGGCGGACCTGGTCGATCACCTGCTGCGAGTCGGGGCGTCCCGCACGGCCCGCGGCGGCAGCGAAGGCGTCCTCCGTGGGCGGCACGTACCGGTGGGCCTGCTCGAACGCGGCCTGGCTCTCGAACGACAACAACTCGGCCTGGCTCGGAGGGGCCCGGCGGGCGTCGGTCCAGTCGAGGCCGTCCCACCACCGCAGTGCCGTCCGGCTCTCCGGATCCGGGTACCAACCCGCTCGGGGGGCATCGATGCGGCGCACGGTCAGCGTGTCCGGAACTCGGATCGATCGGGCTCGGGCAGATCGACGCGGTCGTCGTCGTCGGGGATCGGGAGGCCGTTCTTCGGGCGCACCTCGTCGTCGGTGTCGTCGTCACCGGTCGCCGATGCCAGCGCGGCAACGGTGCCGAGCAACCCCGAGAACTCCGCGGGGATGACGAGCTTGGTGGCCCGCCCGTCACCGATGCGTTCCAGTGCCTGCAGGTACTCGACGGTCAGGACGGCCTTGTCGGCCTGCGCGTCCTTGATCCCGGTCAGGCGTGACTTGGCGGCGTTGCCCTCGCCGGCGCCGACGAGTTCGAGGCGCAGCTTCTCGGCGTTGGCGCGCAACTCGATCGCCTGCGCCTGGCCCTCGGCGTCGAGGATCGCTGCTTGCTTGCGACCTTGCGCGGACAGCACCGCAGCCTGCTGTTCGCCGTCGGCGCGTGCGATTGCGGCCTCCTGGTAGCCCTTGGCCTCGGTGACCGTTGCCCGGCGGTCGCGCTCGGCACGCATCTGGGCGTGCATCGCCGACACGATGTCCGGCGGCGGGTCGATGCGCTGGATCTCCACTCGCACCACCCGCACACCCCACTTGTCGGTGGCGTCGTCGAGCACGTCGCGCAGTTGCGTGTTGATCGTGTCGCGCGAGGTGAGTGCCCGGTCGAGTTCGAGGTCGCCGATCAGGTTGCGGAGGTTGGTCTGGGCGAGCTTGGTGATGGCCGTGAAGAAGTCGGCGACGTTGTACACGAGTCGTTGCGGGTCGGTCGCCTCGTAGTACACGACGGCGTCGACGGAGACGACGACGTTGTCCGCGGTGATCACCTCCTGCGGTGGCACGTCGACCACCTGCTCGCGCATGTCGATCAGTTGCATCGTCTCGATGAACGGCAAGATCAGATTGAGGCCTGGATCTCGAGTGGTCTTGTACTTGCCGAGTCGCTCGACGAGGCCGCGCGTGTACGGCCGCACGATCTCCACCGACGCCACCAGGACCCCGAGGCCGATGATGGCGGCGACGACGAGAACGATGGCGATGGGGTTCATGGGGGCTCCCGGTTGGTCGGTCGGTCTAGGTGGACGTGGGTGGCGCTGGTGGCGATGACGGTGGAGGCGGGGCGGTCGGTGGAGTGCCGGGAGGCGCGGACGGTGGCGTGACGTCGGTGGACTCGACGATGACCTTCGTGCCGCTCACTGCGACGATGCGGACATGGGCGCCCGCCGTGATTGCGGTGCCGTTCTGCGAGGTTGCGCCCCAGATCTCGCCGTTGGCGGTGACACGACCCCGGCGTTCGGTGTCGTCGGGATCGATCGGGGACGTGACGATGCCGGTCAGGCCGATCAGTCGGTCGGCGCCGACGCCGGGCTCGAGTTCGTTGTTGCCGGCGAAGTTCTTGGCGTACCGGTACAACAGGATCCACAGCAGCGCCCCTCCGCCGACGAAGACGAGCCACTGGATCTCGATCGCAACGTCGTAGAAGCCGAGGAGCGCAGCGACGAGCGCGGTAGACGGCGAACGGCAACAGCACGAACGAACCGGCGAGCACCGTGAGCTCGATCAACGCGAAGAACACCGCGACGCCGAGCCAGATCCATGGCCAGAGGTTCAGGTCGATCCCGAGATCCAGCACGATATCAACCTACCCCACCCTCGTTTGTGGTGCAGTTCCGGGGACCCGTCCCACCCGAAAACGCCACGCAAACGGGGGGGTGCGGCGTCAACCCGACGTTTGTGGTGCAGTTCCGGGGACCCGTCCCACCGAAATCGCCACGCAAACGGGGGTGGGGCGCGGGGATCAGTCGGAGCTGGTGGCGGGGCGGATGCGCAGGGGCTGATCGGAGGCGGTCTTGTTGCGGCCCGTGTCGAGGTCGAAGCGCCAGCCGTGGAGCGTGCACACGAAGTCGCAGTCATCGATCTCGCCGAACGCCGCCAGGTCGGCGTTGCGGTGCGGGCAGCGGCGCTGCACGACGTAGTCGCCGATGCGGATGTCCGGTTCGCCGAGCGACTCGAGCACATCGACCGGGGTGAGCTTGCGGACCACTTCGGCCTCGGCGCGCCGCATCCGTTCCCGTGACAGCGACTTCAGGAAGTTGTAGACGTATTCGTTGAACTCGCCGTCGCGCCATGCCGTGAACCGGCACGACAGCAGCAGCGAGTTGCTCCAGCTCGACGGCGCGCTGTGCGACGACGGTCTCGACGAGTTCGTGCGGGGATGTCGAAGCGGAACGAGTAGGGCTCGCCCTCGTGTCGACGCACGCGGCCGTTCGGGAAATCGATCAGGATCGGCAGATCGCCGGCGTTGATCACGACGTTCGCGCCCACTTGGGTGCGCAGCGTCGGCGCGATACTCCCAGGAGCCTGGCTCCCACCAGTCGCGGAAGCGTCGTCGAGCAGGTCGGTGGTGGGCGGATTCCACGACGCCTTGAGCTCGGCCAACCACGGTGCCCAGTCGGATTGGTACCGCTCGAGGTAGGCGCGCTTGTCGCTGAAGATGGCCTCG
>CAVQBG010000006.1:0-45232 GCA_963710625.1 Ilumatobacteraceae bacterium
AGGAATTGCTGCCTCCCGATTCCTCGACGTCTGACTCACCGGTGCCGGATGCGGCGATGGCTGCGTTGCGAGGACTCCTCGCTGCCCTGAGGCAGCGTCGTCGTCTCGCGCCTTGCCCTCACCACATCCGATCCCCGCTGAGAAGGATGATGAGCTGACTCGGTACGGGTTCCGGTCATGACGTACAGCGAGATCTTGTATTCGGTGGACGAACCGGGTCGCGACGATCACGCTGCATCGGCCGGAGCGCATGAATGCGTTCACCGGGACGATGATGCACGAGGTGATCGACGCCTTCGATCGCATCGACGCCGACGACGACGTCAGGGCGGCGATCGTCACGGGGTCGGGGGAGCGGGCGTCCTGCGCCGGTGCCGACCTCGGTTCCGGCGGCGACACCTTCTCCAAGGGGGGCAGCGACATCCAGACCGATGTCGGCGTGCCGCGCGACGGCGGTGGCATGGTGCCACTCCGGATCTTCGACTGCAAGAAGCCGGTGATCGGAGCCATCGATGGTGTTGCGGTGGGTGTCGGGGTCACGATGACGCTGCCGATGGACATCCGGCTCGCCTCCGAGACGGCCCGATTCGGGTTCGTGTTCGCCCGTCGGGGCATCGTCCCGGAGGCCTGCTCGTCATGGTTCCTGCCGCGACTGGTCGGCATCAGCACGGCCGCCGAATGGTGCTACTCCGGCCGGGTGTTCCCGGCAGCCGAGGCGCTCGAGCGGGGCCTGGTGCGAAGCGTGCATGCCCCGGACGACCTGCTGCGGCAGCGCGCGAACTCGCCCGGGAGATCGCCGACAACACGGCGCCGGTGTCGGTGGCGCTCACCCGGCATGTCGTGGCGGATGCTCGGCACGGATCACCCCATGGAGGCGCACCGCGTCGATTCCCGCGGAATCCTGTCGCGGGGTGCGAGCGCCGACACGAGGGAGGGCGTCGAGAGCTTCCTCGAGAAGCGTCAACCCGAGTATCCCGTGAAGGTCAGCGACGGCCTCCCCGAGATCTTTCCCGACTGGGTCGAGCCGGAATTCCACTGAGGACGTTCACTGAGAGTGACGTTTGCCACGTCACTCCTCGGGAATTCCTCAAGTCGACCGAGGTTGTTACCGATGCCTGAACAACCCGAGGCACGACCTCACGAACGACAGGGACCAACCGATGACCACCATGCTGATGGAAAAGCTGCAGACCGGCGATGTGCTCGAGATCCGCAGAGCCGATCACGACGTGATGACCGTGCTCGACTGCTCGCCACCGAGGATGCCGTCGTGCTCGACCCCTGCAACGACGAGACGCCGTTCGTCCTCGACACCGAGGAATTGGTCGAGTACCGCCGCTTCGACGCCGAGTCGATGTTCGCCGACGCCTGAGCGTCAGCGGGGACTCCGGTCCCCACACAGATCTCCGGACACGATCCCCCTTCTCGCTTCCAGGAGAATCCCCCTAGCGTGGGCGCCGTGGACAACACGGCGCCCATGCTGTTCTTCCGGGTCGGCGGCATGCCGTTCTTCGAGCGGCTGGTCGATGCGTTCTATTCCGGCGTCGAGACCGACGAGGTCCTGCTGCCCCTGTATCCCGAACAGCCCGACCTCACCGGCGCCCGGCATCGGCTCACCCTGTTCCTCGCCCAGTACTGGGGCGGACCCACCACCTACATGGAAGAGCGTGGTCACCCTCGGCTGCGAATGCGGCACTTCCCGTTTCCGATCGGCCCGTTGCAGCGCGACCGATGGCTCGTGCACATGGCAGCAGCAGTCGAGGAGACCTGTGGTGACGGGTCGGTTCCCCCGGGCGTCGCCGAGGAGATGCTGGCGTACTTCGTGTCGGCGGCGGAACACCTCCGCAACGACACCGGACTGCCCATCTCGTCGCCGGGCACAGGAGGCTAGGTTCCTCTGCGTATGCCTGCCATCGACGTACGCGACCTGCGCAAGCACTACGGAGATGTCGTCGCCGTCGATGGAGTGAGCTTCCATGTCGATGCCGGCGAGGTGTACACGTTGCTCGGCGAGAACGGTGCCGGCAAGTCCACCGCCGTCGAGATCCTCGAGGGCCATCGGGTCGCCACGTCGGGAAGCGTGTCGGTGCTCGGCGTCGACCCGGCACACGCCGACCGTGACTTCCGCAACCGCATCGGCATCGTGCTGCAGTCGTCCGGGGTCGAGTCCGAGTTCACGGTTCGCGAGGTGATCGAACTGTACGGCGGCTGCTATCGCTCACCCCGTCCGCTCGACGAGGTCGTGGCACTGGTGGGACTCGAGGAGAAGGTCGATGCCCGCATCGGTTCGCTCTCCGGTGGGCAGCGTCGCCGGGTCGACCTCGCGCTCGGCATCGTCGGGCGACCGGAGCTGCTCTTCCTCGACGAGCCGACCACTGGATTCGACCCGTCGGCACGCCGCAGGTCGTGGGATCTGATCGAAGCACTCGGGCAGGACGGTACGACGGTCGTGCTCACGACGCACTACCTCGACGAGGCCGAGCACCTCGCCGACCGGGTCGGCGTGTTGTCGGCCGGCCGCATGATCGCGGAGGGCACACCTGAACAGCTGATCAACGAGGTGAGCGGCACCGTCGTCAGTTTCATGCTGCCCGACGGGGTACAGGCCGGCGATGCGGCCGCGACCTTCGGACACCTGCTCGGCGTCGACATTCGGGTGTCCGGCCGGCTGATCGAGGCGAGCATCGACCAACCGACGGCGGCGGTACACCGGATCACGGGCTGGGCGGTCGATGCGGGCGTCGAACTCGAGTCGCTGTCGGTGAGCCGTGTCTCGCTGGAGGACGTCTATCTGTCGCTCACCGACCATGCCCACGATGGCGCCGACGAGCCCGTACACGGACAAGCCG
Organism: Ilumatobacteraceae bacterium; assembly: GCA_963710625.1. Taxonomy (GTDB): domain Bacteria; phylum Actinomycetota; class Acidimicrobiia; order Acidimicrobiales; family Ilumatobacteraceae; genus Sva-07. The sequence goes on from CAVQBG010000006.1 coordinate 2,850, forward strand.
GCGAGGTCGACCGGTGAACGCCTTTCCGTCAACCGTCAGGCTCCTGGCGACGCAGACCCGCTACCAGATCGTCACGTTCTGGCGGATTCCGGTGGCCATGTTCTTCACGCTCGGGTTGCCCCTGATCATGCTGGTGCTGTTCAACGCACTGTTCGGCAGCGGTACCTTCTCGACCTCGGAGGGTGAGATCTCTGCACAGCAGTTCTACACCGGCGGCCTCGCAGCGTTCACGGCCGTGTCGGCCACGTTCACCAATCTGGCCAACATGGTGCCGCTGCGCCGAGACGAAGGGGTGCTCAAGCGGTGGCGGGGCACCCCGTTGCCGACCTGGATCTACCTGGGCGGCTTCATCGTGTCGGCGGTGATCATCGCGTTCGTCGGTGTGGTGCTGATGCTCACACTCGGCACGGTGGTGTACGACCTCGAGATCGAAGCTGCCAAGATGCCCGCGGCGATCATGACGTTCCTCGTCGGGGTCGGGTCGTTCGCAGCGCTGGGAATGGCGCTCGCCGCGGTGGTGAAGTCGGCGAGTTCGGCGTCGGCGGCTGCCAATGCGATCATCCTCCCGATGGCGTTCGTGTCGAACATCTTCATCCAGGTCGACGATGCGCCGGGGTGGATCGTCGCGCTCGGGAACTTCTTCCCGCTGAAGCACTTCGCCGAGGCCTTCCAGAACTGTTTCACGCCGTTCGTCGAACCGCCCGCCTTCGAGTGGGCGAGCATGGGCTACGTGGCGCTGTGGGGCGTGCTCGGCCTGGTGGTGGCGCTTCGGCGGTTCACGTGGGAACCGAGTGGCAGCGCCCCTCGCGGTCGCCGGTCACGCCGGGCCGCCGTCGACGCCACGACCTGACCGCGCCATCGCTCCCCAACGCCCGAAAAATGCCCGTTCTGTCGCGCCGAACGCGCAGTTCCAGGCATGTTTCGGGTTCGTCGGCCGATCAGGAGAAGACGACGGTCTTGCGGCCGTGGACGATGACACGGTGTTCGCGGCGGGTGACGTGCACCGTTGATGATCCGGTTCGGGTGCGCGGAAACGAAGCGATCGCTGAGAATCTGCATGTGGCGAGCCGGCACGACCAACTCGATGTCGTGCTCGGCGTGGTCGGCGAGGAACTGGGCGGTCGCAGCGACGACGCCGGGTTGGTCAGGGCACGAGAGCAGCAGGACGGCGGTCACCCACGTGTTCGACCTGCGATGTCAGGAGAGGCGGGGGCCGAGCACGAAGCAGGCCACCGAGGTCGCCGCCGCAGCGTTGAGCGAGTCGACGCCGGCTGCCATCGGGATCCGTACCGGTGTCGCGAGCTCGAGGAGCTCGTCACTCAGGCCCGAGCGTTCCGAACCGATCATGATCCCCACGCGGTTGCCCGGCGTGATCGATCGGATCGACGCGGCCGTGGGGTCCGGCGTCATTGCATAGAACTCGATGTCGGTGAGCAACCGGAGTTCGGCGGCGAGATCGGTCGTGCGGGCGTGGGGGAGTGCGAAGACGGTGCCCATGCCGACGCGCAGCGAGCGGCGGGCCAAGGGGTCGGCGCTCGTGTGGTCGAGGATCAGGCCGTCCCAGCCGAGTGCTGCAGCGTTGCGGATGATCGAGCCGATGTTGGAGGGATTGTCGACCGCCTCGACGATCACCAGGCGGTGCGACGTTGCTGCGAGCTCCGCCACGCTGGGGCGCGCGGGGCGGTCGAACAGGGTGATGATCGACAGCGGGACGCCGAGCTGCGACACCACTCGGCGGACCTCGGTGCCGCCGCCGTACACCGGGCAGTCGAGCGCGGCGGCGATGTCGGGGATTCGCTCGGCATCGACCAGGGCGGCGACGGCCCGGCATCCGGCCGCAAGTGCTCGCTCGACCACGAGGTCGCCCTCGGCGAGGAACATCCCCGCGCCGGCGTCGTCGCGCTTGTCGGCGCGGCTCGCGAGACCGCGTTCGTTGAGCCGGAACTGGCGGTACCGGGGGTCGTCCGGATCCTCGATCCGGATCACGTTCATCAGCGTGCCCGGACGCCGGCGGAGACGTTCGTGTGCAGATTCGGGTGACCCGTCTCACCCGGAGCGTCACGCAAACGGGATGGAAATGGGGATGGGGGTTGGGGGTGCATCAGAAGTGGTACGGGTAGGCCGACCAGTCGGCGGGGCGCTTCTCGAGGAAGCTGTCGCGGCCTTCCTGGGCCTCGTCGGTGCCGTAGGCGAGGCGGGTCGCTTCGCCGGCGAAGATCTGTTGGCCGACGAGCCCGTCGTCGATCAGGTTGAACGAGTACTTGAGCATGCGTTGCGCCGTCGGGCTCTTCCCGCAGATCTCACGACCCCACTGCAACGCCGTCGCCTCCAGTTCGGCGTGTGGGATCGAGGCGTTGACCGCGCCCATCGCGACCATGTCGTCCGCGCTGTACTCGCGGCCGAGGAAGAAGATCTCGCGGGCGAACTTCTGGCCGACCTGCCGGGCGAGGTATGCCGACCCGAACCCGCCGTCGAAGCTGGCGACGTCGGCATCGGTCTGCTTGAACCGGGCGTGTTCGGTGCTTGCGAGCGTGAGGTCGGACACGACGTGGAGCGAGTGGCCGCCGCCGGCCGCCCAGCCCGGCACCACGCAGATCACGACCTTGGGCATGAAGCGGATCAACCGCTGGACCTCGAGGATGTGCAGGCGGCCGGCGCGGCCGGGTTCGATCGTGTCGGCAGTGGTGCCCTCGGCGTACTTGTAGCCGTCCTTGCCGCGGATGCGCTGGTCGCCACCCGAGCAGAACGCCCAGCCGCCGTCCTTCGGCGACGGGCCGTTGCCGGTGAGGAGCACGCATCCGACGTCGGTCGACATCCGGGCATGGTCGAGGGCGGTGTACAGCTCGTCGACGGTGTGTGGACGGAAGGCGTTGCGGATCTCGGGGCGGTCGAAGGCGATGCGCACGACGCCGACGCCGACGGCGCGGTGGTAGGTGATGTCGGTGAAGTCGAAGCCGTCGACGGCGGTCCACGCTGCGGGATCGAAGATCGCCGACACGGACCGGTCTCGGGGGGAGGAGCCATCGTTCGCCATCGCCCCATGTTGGCCCATCGGGTACCGTTCGCCCATGCCGCACGCCGACGTCAACGGTCAGAGGGTCTTCTTCGAGGACACCGGTGGCGACGGCCAACCGGTCGTTCTCGCTCACGGGTTCCTGATGGACCACGAGATGTTCGTGCACCAGGTCGACGCGCTGCGAGACGACTTCCGGGTGATCACCTGGGACGAACGGGGGTTCGGGCAGACCGAGTACGACGGCGAGCCGTTCAGCTACTGGGACTCGGCGAACGACTGCCTGGGACTGCTCGACCATCTCGGCATCGATCGCGTCGTCGTCGGCGGGATGAGCCAAGGGGGCTTCCTGTCGCTGCGCGTGGCGCTCACGGCACCGGAGCGGGTGCGGGCGCTGATCCTGCTCGACACCCAGGCCGGCACCGAGGACCCGGACGTGGTGCCGGGCTACGAGGGCATGCGCGACACCTGGCTCGCGGCGGGTCCCGTCGACGAGTTGGTCGAGGCGGTCGCCGGGCTGATCATCTCCGATCCCGACGTGAACCCGATCTGGATCACCAAGTGGAAGCAACGCCCGAACGACTACATCCAGCAGCCGTTCGCGACCCTGATGTCGCGCGACGACGTCACCGACCGCCTCGGTGAGATCACCTGTCCGGCGCTCGTGGTGCACGGCACCGAGGATGTCTCGATCTCGATGGCCAAGGCCGAGGCCCTCGCCGCCGGTTTGCCGGGCTCCGGCCCGGTGGTGCAGGTCGGCGGGGCGCATGCCGCCAACCTGACCAACCCCGGTCCGGTGAACGCTGCGATCCGCGAGTTCCTCGCCGGACTGCCCGCCTGAGCGTGGCTCGTCTCGAGGTCTTCGGGGTCGAGGGCCTGCCCGAAATCGCGGTCGGCGACGATCTCGCCGCGCAGATCGTGGCGGCGGCGAACGACAACGGTGAGCCGCTCCAGGATCGCGACGTCGTGGTGATCACGTCGAAGATCGTGTCGAAGGCCGAGGGCTGCTCGGTCGAACTCGACGAGGTCGAGCCGTCGACGTTCGCTGCATCGTGGGCGCAACGGTGGGAGAAGGATCCGCGTGTCGTCGAGGTGGTGCTGCGCGAGTCGAAGCGAATCATCCGCCAGATCGGTCCGGTGCTGATCACCGAGACGCACCACGGCTTCTGCTGTGCGAACTCGGGCGTCGACCAGTCGTCGAGCGGCGCCCACGGCCGCGTGCTGGTGCTCCCGAAAGACTCCGACGCCTCGGCTCGGCGGTTCCGGCAGCGCTTCGCCGAACTGGGGGTCGACGTGGCCGTGGTGATCAGCGACACCTTCGGGCGCCCGTGGCGCGAAGGGCAGACCGACATCGCGATCGGGATCGCCGGGATGCATCCGCTGTACAGCTACATCGGACAGCACGATCCGCACGGCCACGAGTTCCGGGTCCAGGAGATCTGCGTCGCCGACGAACTCACGGCTGCGGCAGAGCTCGTGAAGGGCAACACCAGCCGGGTGCCGGTGGCGGTGATCCGCGGCCACCACTGGGCCGCCGACGACGACGCCACGATGGCCCCTGTGCTCCGCGACGCCGAACGCGACCTCTTCCGCTGACCGTCCACCGGTGATCTCGTGAACCAGATGCGGCGCAGGTGCGCGTCTTGTTCACGAGAACGGTGGGGGAGGGCGGGTGGCGGCGTGGGGGAGGGCGGGTGGCGGCGTGGAGCGATGGGGTCAGCCGACGAGGTCCTTGGCGATGCCGTAGAAGTAGTTGCCGGACAGACCGAGCGATTCGATGTCGATGCGCTCGTCGTTGCCGTGGAACCGAGAGCCGAACGTGGCGAAGTCCATCCGTGGGGAGAACAACCCGGCGCCGTAGGCGGTCACCCCGCGCTCGCGGTAGAAGCGGGCGTCGGTGCCACCGACGATCAGACCCGGCACCAGCTCGGCACCGGGGTACGCGACCTGGGTGTGCTTGGTGACCGTCTCCCACAGCGCGTTCGACGAGCCGAAGTCGCAGGCGGTGGGGTCGCTGTGCTGCAGCACGGTGACGTCGACCTGCTCGTACATGTCGCCCAATGCCTCGCGCAGCATCGCTTCGACGTCAGCGCGCGTCGTGCCCGGAACCGTGCGGATGTCGACGTCGATCTCGACGACATCGGGGATCGTGTTCGTCTTCTGACCACCGTGCACGACGTTCGGTGAGAACGTGGTGTGGGTCTCGGCGTGGCACATGCGAGCGACCGGCACGGGAATCGACTCGAGCGTCGAGAACAGCGTCTCGGTCGACAGCAGTCCGTCGCGGAGGTCGTCGGACAGGTCCATCGCCGCGACCTTCGCACGCCAGATGTCGTCGATGTGGGCGGCCGGGCGAAACGCCGCGAGGCGCCTTACCACCTCCGCGGCCTTGATCAGGGCGTTGTCGGCCCCGAACGGCATCGAGCCGTGCCCGGGGGTGCCGCGGACGGTGAGACGGCGCCAGGCGATGCCCTTCTCGCCGACATTGACCGTGACCGTTCGATGTCCGTGGTGGTCGACCGAGGACCAACCGCCGAGTTCGGTGAGCACGTAGTCGGCGGCGATCGCGTCCCAGTGGTGCTCGGCCATCCACTCCGCTCCCCACACCCCGCCGGCCTCCTCGTCGCCGACACCGAAGTAGATCAGGTCGCCCTTGGGGCGGAAGCCCTCCGTCGCGAGACGCCGGAACGCCACCGCCATCGACGAGGTGAGATTCAGCATGTCGACGGCGCCGCGCCCCCAGACCTCACCGTCGATCACCTCGCCGCCGAAGGGGTCGTTGCGCCATCCGGCCGGGTTGACCGGCACGACGTCGGTGTGTCCCATCAGGCACAGCGCGGGGGCGTCGGGATCGGAGCCCTCGATCCGGGCCACCATCGAGTCGCGACCCGCCCGCGGTGTGAACCGTTCGACCTCGAGGCCGGCGCCTTCGAGATACGTCACGAGCAGGTCCGAGTTGCGGGTCTCCTCACCGGAATCGGGGGTGCCGTCGTTGACGCAGGCGTTGCGGATCAGCGCTTGGAGCAGCTCGGTCGTCGGTCCGGTGAACTCGTCGGGGGAGGCCATCGGCCCACGCTACAACGACGGTTCGCTCCGCCGGGAAGGACAAGGGACTCCCGACGGTCGTCAGCCGAGCGGGTCGGGACGGCCGATGCCCATCACGATCGCCTGCCACGTCAGATCGACCTGGGGCGGGGTGAGTGCTCCGTCAGGTCCGCTTCGGCCGGGTCCACTCAGCTCCGCCAGCCAGTCGGCGATGCGCTGGCCCTCGACGAGGTGGCTGCCGTGCGCGATCTCGTCCGACACCGGACGCTTCGGATCGGGGGCGCCCCAGAACACACGCGCCGACCACTGGCAGCTCGTGCCGGCGGGTCGGGCGAGCTCGTCGACCGGCCCGCGTGCGATGGCCGCTTCGGCCACGAGCTGGGCAGCGCTGCTCGACGAGGTCAGGTGTTCGGGATCGGGTCGGTCGGCGACGATGGTCGTGATGGCGATCACCCCGGGTGGCCCGATCACGACATGGTCGACGCCCCCGAGCGCGCCGCCGATCTCGTAGACGATTCGCCATGGAGGCGATTCGAGTCGGTGGAGTGCTTCGGCGGTGAGGCGCACTCCCGACACGGGCTTCACATCATCGGGGCGCATCCGCTCGATCGAGCGGCGGTACCAGACGAATCCCCCGATGATCACGAGCGGGAGAACGATCAGCGGGATGACGATGCCGAGGTCCACGCCACTAGTCAAGCCGACGAAGTGGCCCGTCCTCGGTGATCGATGGTTCGAGCCGGATCATCGCATCGGTGACGACGGCGCCATCGTCGGACACGATCACCGGATTGAGGTCGAGCTCGGCGATCTCAGGATGGTCGGATGCCAGCTGGGCGGCGAGCACGATGGCGTCGACGAGCCTCCACGAGTCGAAGTCGGCAGCGTCCAGCGCGGACATCAGGCGGGTTTCGGTGAGCATCGTCGTCGCGCTCGCGGGCGAAACCGGGGCGAGCCGGCTGGTGCGGTCGTCGATGGCGTCTGCCTGGGCGCCACCGAGGCCGACGGTGACGATCGCTCCGAGGCGCTCGTCGTGGTCGCAGCGGATCCTGACGTCGACGCCGGGTGCGGTCATCGCCTGCACCATCAGGTCGTCGGCATCGTCGCCGAGCGATTCGCGCATCACGGTGATCGCCTCCTCGACGTCGTCGTCGGCGGTGAGGTCGAGTGCCACTCCGGCGCGAGCCGAACGTCCCGGGCGGCGCCGGATGGCCTTGAGGGCGACCGGGTAGCCGATCAGGTTGGCGTCGACGATGGCGGTGTCCGGTGTCGTCTCGCACACCGGGGCCATGTCGATGCCGTAGGTGCCGAGCAGACGACGGCGGGTGGAGAGGTCGAGGCGGACCGGGCCGTCGCCCGCCGCAGCGACCGCTTCGCTGATGATCGCATGCGCCGCTGCGGGGTCGACGTGGCGTGGCGTGACGTCGGGTGTCTCGGCTTCGTCGCGGAGCCAACGTGCGTAGGCATGTGATCGGCCCAGCACCGCTGCTGCCTGCTCGGGGAAGGTGAACGCCGGAACGCGCGAACCCGGCGAGACCGGCCCGTCGGCCCCGCCGAGCAGCACCGCCACGACCGGCTTCGTCGCGCCGTCGGCGCCGGCGTCGATATCTCGCGCGGCAGCGTCGACGTCGTCTGCGACTGCCGGCGCGTGGATCACCATCAGGCCGTCGACGCCGTCGTCGTCCAGTGCGGCACGCATGGCGGCGGGATAGTCGGTGGAGCGCGCACTCCAGTCGAGCGTGCCCGGCCCGGCCACCGGTTCGAGCCCCGCGGCGCTGAGGGCCGCGCCGGCCAGGATGCCGGGGCTGCGGGAGTTGGTGAGCACGGCGACCCGCGGGCCCTGCAGCACCGGCTGCGTGGCGAGGACGCGCACGGTCTCGAGGAGTGCGGGGACGGTCGGCACCTCGATCAAGCCGGCCTGCTGGTAGAGCGCGCCGCCCATCTCGCCGGTGGCGGCGACGCCGGTGCGCACGGCGACGATCGGACGGCTCCGGGAGACGCGCCGGGCGATGCGGGCGAACTTGCGGGGGTTGCCGAACGATTCGGTGTACATCGCGACGACGGTGGTGTTGTCGTCGAACTCCCAGAACTGCAGGAGGTCGTTGGCCGAGATGTCGCTCTTGTCGCCGAGTGACACGAACCAGGAGATCCCGAGATCGACGTCACGGGCCTTGCGGAGCAACGACCCACCGAGCGAGCCGGACTGCATCGAGATCGCCACCCCGCCGGCTGGGAGCGCCACGTCGACGAGTGCTGCCTGCAGTCGGGTCTCCGGGCGGGGCGAGGCGATGCCCATGCTCGACGGTCCGATGATCCGCAGGCCGTTGCGGCGTGCTCGGCCAACCAGTGCCGGGACGTCGACGTCGGTGCCGTCGACCGACGTGACGATGACGGCACCGCGCATGCGCTTCGCGATGCAGGCGTCGATCGTGGCGTCGAGTGCGGTTGCCGGCACGGCGATGATCGCGAGCGACACTTCGTCGGGGAGGTCGTCGATCGAGCGCAGGCAGGTCTGGCCGTGGATCGTGTCGTACCGCGGGTTGACCGCATACGTCGGGACGTCGACGCTGTTGGAGACGTTTCGCCAGATGGCGTCGCCGACCGATCCGGCGCGTTCGGAGGCCCCGATGACGGCGACCGCACGTGGGATCAGGATTCGCGCCACGGCCCGGGAGTCGGCGCGCTGCTCGCGACGCTCGACGCTGTCGAGGAACTCGTCGGTGGTCGCGAGATCCCAGTCGAGATCGACGACGCCGGAGTCGAACCGTCGCTGCAGCGGCCAGCCGGCCTTGGCGAACACGGCGAGCATCGCACGGTTGTCGCCGAGCACCTCGGCGGTGAACCGCTCGATGCCGTTCGACCCGGCGATGGCCGCGAGGTGTTCGAGGAGAAGGGTGGCGATGCCTTCGCCGTGGTGCGAGTCGTCGACCATGAACGCTGCCTCGGCCTCGTTGCGGCCCGGCCAGCGCTCGTAGCTCGCCCATCCGATGAGCTCGTCGTGCGATTCCACCGCCAACGCCACTCGGTCGGACATGTCGACCGTGGTGAAGTGATCGAGTTCCTTCTCGCTCAACTCCGGCTTCGGGGAGAAGTACCGGCGGTAGATGCTCTCGGGCGACTGACGGCGATGGAACTCGGCGAGGGCCGGCTTGTCCTCCGGGGTCAGCGGCCTGATGAACGCGGTGTCGCCGCTTCCGAGCACGACCGACGACGCCCAGGGCGAGGCCATTGGTTCCTCGTGCCTCATCGCGAACTCCTCATGCCGTCAGCATGGCATCTCCGGCTGCTGCGAGGCACTGGTGTGACGTCTGTTGCGCTTCGGCTCGCGGTGCCTAGGGTGTGGTGGTGGCATCGCCCATCGCAGTGTTCGCAGCGTCCCGACTCGATCAGCACTTGACGCCCGACTGGCATCCCGAACGGCCGGGGCGCCTCGATGCATCGCTCGCCGGCATCGGCGAGGCCGGTCTGCACGATGCCGCGACCTTCCATGAACCTCGAATGGCGACGGTCGAGGAACTGGGTCGTGTCCACGATCCCTCCTACGTGTCACAGCTCGAGCGGTTCTGCGAACGCGGTGGCGGTGATCTCGATCCCGACACGTTCGCGGCGCCGGGATCGTGGGACACGAGCCGCCGTGCCGCAGGCGCCGTGCTCGATGCGGTCGACGCGCTCGCGTCGGGGTCGTGCGACGTGGCGTTCGCCGCTGGTCGCCCACCCGGACATCACGCCGTTCCCGACCGGGCGATGGGCTTCTGTCTGTTCAACAACGTCGCAGTCGCCGCGGCGAAACTGGCCGACGAGGGCCAGCGGGTGGCGATCGTCGACTGGGACGTCCACCACGGCAACGGTACGCAGGACATCTTCTACGACGACCCGCGCGTGCTCTACGTGTCCACGCACGAGGCGCCGCTGTATCCGGGCACGGGCCGGGCGGACGAGACCGGCGGGCCGAACGCACCGGGCTCGAACGTCAACCTCCCGTTTCCCGCCGGGACCCGTGGTGACGTGTACCGGCGGGTGTTCGACGAGGTGGTGACCCCGCTGGTCACCGACTTCGCGCCGGACTGGTTGTTCATCTCCGCGGGGTTCGACGCACACCGGCGTGACCCGCTCGCCGGGTTGGAGCTGACGTCGGCCGACTACGCCGACCTCGCCGTTCGGCTCCAGGCGTTGGTGCCGCAGCGTCGCACGGTCGTGGTGCTCGAGGGCGGGTACGACTTCGAAGCGTTGTCGTCGTCGACCGGAGCGACGCTGTCAGCGTTGATCGGCGAGACGTACCGCCCGGAGGCCGCGTCGACCGGCGAGATCGGCCTGCCGACCGTCGCAGCAGCTCGACAGCGTTGGGGGCTCGCCTGACCCGCGTCGCCTGACCCGCCGGGGCGTCGCCGGTCGGCCCGCCGTCGGTCAACGCGGGGTGCGGTCGGGTGTCCCGCTGGCCGCGATCCCCAGGTCGGCGGCCAGCGCCGGCAGCAGCAGATCGCAGACCGCTCCGCCCGTGGTGGGTCGGCTGCCCGCCACCGTGGCAGCGACCACGGTGCGGCCGAGTTCCATCGTCCACACACACGACACGGCTCCGTCGACGCTGCCGGTGTGGCCCCAGCCGTACTGGTCGACGAAGATGCCCGGCCACGTGAGCACCCGGCGGTCGGCTGCGGTCGTGGCGCCGAGGACGGCGGCGAGGTCGTCGGTGGACACGATGAAACTCCCGGCGCCGCCGAGCCGGTCGAGCCGGTCGACGCCGAGCGCATAGACGACGTCGGACGGCAACTGGCCACCGGTGGTCAGGTGCACCCCGGACATCCCGAGCGGCTCGAGGAGGACGGTCTGTGCCGCCACGTCGAGCGGGACACCGGTGAGGCCCTCGGCGACGAGGCCGAGCGCGCAGTAGTTGCCGTTGGAGTAGGTCCAGCGCCCCCGGTGCGCCTGCGGCGGGGCGCCGACCAGTGTCGGCAGGAATGATCGGCAGTCGCCTGCGCGCTCGAACCACTGTCGCCGTACGACGGGCATGCCCGAGGTGTGCGTCAGCAGTTCCCGCGGCGTGACGTCGATCCACGCGGGGTGCGGGGTGATGCCGGCCGCCGCCCAGGGGGTCGGCGCATCGACGTCGATGAACCCCGCCTCGTCCAGTCTGGCGACGAGGAGCGCGGTCAGGAGCTTGCTGACGCTGGCCACGACCATCGGGGAATCGGAGGTGGCCGCGGCGCCGTCGATCGTGACGCCCGACGCTCGGGCGAGCACCGTTCGCCCGTCCCGGCGCACGGTCAGGGTCGCGGCTGGATTGGCCGCGGCGATCGCGTCGAAGCCCGCATTCGTGGCCGGCAGGGCTGGGTCGGGGAGCGGCTCGACGGTGGTGCTGGTGGTGGTCGTTGTCGTGGTGGTCGTTGTCGTGGTGGTCGTGGTCGTGGTCGTGGTCGTGCTGGTCGTCGGTGGGGCGGTGACCGTCGGGGTGGTCGTCGCGTCGGGCCGGTCGGTCGTGGTCGGTGCGATGGTGGTGGGATCGGTGACCGCAGCCGAGGACGCCCCGGCGCAGCCCGCTCCTCCGAGGACGAGCGCTGCGAGCAGCCACCAGCGGCTGTGTCGTGACGGGCTCGGGCGCACGCCTCGACAGTACCGGCGGGTGCCGGCGGTGGGTGGGGCACCTCTCGACCGGGCTCGGTAGCGTCGGGCCATCATGAGCTGGGAACTGAGCGACGACCACGAACTCCTCCGAGCGTCGGTCCGTGACTTCGCCGAGCAGGAGATCGCTCCGCACGCGGCCGCGTGGGATCGGGCCTGTCACTTCCCGATCGACGTGGTGCGAGCGATGGGCGACCTCGGCCTCTTCGGCATCGTGTTCCCCGAGCGGTGGGGTGGTGGGGGCGGTGACTTCGCATCGCTGTGCGTGGCGATCGAGGAGCTGGGTCGCGTCGACCAGTCGATGGGGATCACGCTGTCCGCCGGTGTCGGTCTCGGGGCCAATCCGATCTTCCGGTTCGGCACCGACGACCAACGAGACCAGTGGCTTCCGGACCTCGTCGCCGGCCGAGCCCTCGGTGCGTTCGGATTGACCGAACCCGACGGCGGTTCCGATGCCGGCGCCACACGCACGCGAGCAGAGCTGATCGGTCACGAGTGGGTGCTCAACGGCTCGAAGGCGTTCATCACCAACTGCGGGACCGACATCACCTCGATCGTGACGGTCACCGCCCGCACCGACGACGGCATCTCGGCATTCGTCGTTCCCGCCGGCACACCCGGGATGATCATCGAGCCCGCCTACGACAAGCTCGGGTGGCATGCGAGCGACACCCACGGCATCACCTTCGTCGACTGTCGGATCCCCGCCGAGAACCTGCTCGGCCAGCCGGGAAAGGGATTCCGCAACTTCCTGTCGATTCTCGACGACGGCCGGATCGCCATCTCGGCCCTGGCCCTGGGTTCGGCGCGGGCGTGCCTCGAGCTCTCGGTCGAGTACGCGACGCAACGCCACGCCTTCGGTGGTCCGATCGGGCGGTTCCAGGGCCTGGCGTTCCAGCTGTCCGACCTCGCGGTGCAGGTCGAGAACGCGCACAACCTGACGTACAAGGCGGCGTGGTTGAAGGATCACGACCGTCCGATCGGCCAGGCGGCCGCGATGGCCAAGCTCTATTCGACCGAGGCCGCGATGGATGCGGCGCGGGTCGCCACACAGGTGTTCGGTGGCATGGGCTTCATCGAGGAGACGCCGGTGGCGCGCTTCTACCGCGACGCCAAGATCCTCGAGGTCGGCGAGGGCACGAGCGAGATCCAGCGCCTCGTCATCGCGAGGAACCTCGGCCTCCCCGTCGAGTGAGTGTCGCAGCAGGGGTCCGACCCCCGCTGCAACACTCAGTGCGACGACCAGAACGCCAGCAGCGAGTCGGTGACCGGATCGACATCGTCGATCATCCACCAGTGGCCGCGGCCGTCGAGGTGGAGCACCTCGGCACCGAGGCGGCGGGCGATGTCGTTCGAGAGCTCGGACGGTACGTAGGCGTCGAGCTCGGCGTCGACGACCAAGCCGGGCGGCAGTTGCGTCTCGGCGAGGCGGTCGCCGAGTCGACCGACCGCCGGCTGCGCTCCGGTTCGATAGAGGCGCAACACGCAGCGTCCCATCTCGGCGTCCAACCCGGTCGCGAGCTCGGCGGCGATGTCGGTGGGGAGCCCGAGACCCTCGAAGAGCGCGAGCTTGTCGCCGTGGCTCGATGTCGTCATTCCCTCGATGACCTGCTCGCCGATGTCCGGCGTCTGCCACGCCTGGGCCATGTCGTGCCACACGTAGTCGGCGTGGATGACGCCCGCGATGTCGCCCGCCCAGGTCCGGACGAGGTCGGGGCGGCGAGCGAGCGCTCCGTAGACGTGACCGGCACCCCAGTCGTGGCCGAGCAGGTCGATCTCCGTCCCGCCCGCTCGGATGGCGTCGAGTTCGCCGACCAACCAGGCGGCGTAGTTGTCCATCGTCGGGTCGAAGTCCTCGGGGGCCGGCGCTCCGAAGCCCGGCGGCGAGAGGGCAACGACGTCCGCCCGTCCCCGCCGGTGCAGCGCAGCGGTGAGCGGTCCCCAGATCGCTGCGGTCTCCGGGTTGCCGTGGACGAGAACGGTGGTGCGCGCGGTCATGTGGAAACGGTAGTCAGCGTCGGCAACGACGTCGTTCCCGTACGTTGTCGCTCACGTTGACGGTGGATCGTCGCGCCACGCGTACGGTGGCGGGCCATGGAGATCTCGACGACGTCCCGTCTCGCCCGCCGCCTGGGCTCCGTGCTCGAACCGGTGGTGGGACAGGTGTACTTCTCGCCCGAATGCCACGCGAACTACGAGGCGCTCGGCTTCGACCCGAGCCGGGGCGACGCCGACGGCGTCGCCCTCCCCGACGGCCCCGCCTACTTCGCCAGCCGCGGGAGTCTGCTCGGTCAGGTGCCCGGCGAGGTGATCGCTGCGGCGTTCGGTGTCTTCAGCGCTGCGGTCGTGGTGCCGTCGGTGCAGCTCGCCTGGACCCGCACCGACGCCGACACGATTCGTGCGGCGCGCGCGGAGGGGGCGCTCGCGCAGCTCCGCCGATTGATCGGCGAGCGGCCCGACGGCGTGGAGCGGGCTCGGGAGTTGTTGCGGATCGCTGCTGCGCCTCTGCCGATCAACGGCCGCCCGCTCGCTGCCGGCATCGCCGCACTCGAGTTGCCCGACGACGATCTGGCGGCGGTGTGGCTCCTCGGCGACTTCCTGCGCGAGTACCGGGGCGACTGCCACAACGCCGCGTGGGTCGCGGCGGGGTTGACGGCGACCGACATCGGCATCCTCACCGAGCTGTCCTGGGGCATGCCGGTGCGCAGCTACAGCCGCACCCGGGGCTGGACCGCCGAGGAGTTCGATCGGTCGGAGCACCATCTCCGCGATCTCGGGTACCTCGACGGGACGGGCGCGGACACGCACTTGTCGCAGCCGGGGCGCCATGCTCGCGAGCAGATCGAAGTCGCGACCGACGACCAGATGCGCCCCGCACTCGACGCGCTCGGCGACGACATCGAGGAACTGTTCGACATCCTGTCGCCGTGGGGCGAGGCGATCCGCGCCGGAAAGGGCTACCTCGGCGCCGGGCCCCACGATCTCGGATGAGCGTGCCCATCGGTTTGGGCGTGATCGTCGTTCGTCGGATTGAATGGGGTCAGAGGACGGGCTTCCAGCCCACCGCTTCGAAGGAGAAGTGATGACGAACCAGCATCCGGCCACCGTGGCCGACAGTCTCACCGTGCACGGCGACCTGTACCAGGCCGACCTCGACAAGCTCGTCGATCACTGGGCGAAGCTCGACGCACGGCTGCGATCGTTCGACGCGGGGACCGTGTCCATGCAGCTGTTCGTGAAGGACCGTGACTCCAAGAGCCAGCACGTGACCCTCGACATGAAGGTCGACGGTCACAATCCGTTGGTTGCCACGTCGTCGAACAGCGACCTCGACCGGGCGCTCAACGAGGTGCGTGACGAGATGATCCGCCAGGTCACCGACATGAAGACCAAGGCGGAGCCGCGCAACAACAAGCACCTGCGCGACACCGTCCGCGACTGACCGTCACCGGTCGGAGAGCGAACACAGCGCCGGTCGCGAGCCGGTCAGCCGGGGAGTTCGACGTCGACGCGCGGGCAGTGCTCGAGGACGTCGGACATCGCATCGGTCACCGCTGACAGGTCGATGTCGGCCATGAACGTGTTGAGGGTGAGGTGGGCGAGCACCCAACCCGGATCGGACGCCCACGGCGGGACGAACCGTGCCCGCTTCACCAGCCCCTGGCTGCGCAGTTCCCCGAGCGCCGGGATCGCGAAGAGGTCGAGTTTGCCGGAGAACAGGAGCCCCAACGTGTCGGCCCGCCCCGCTCGGAAGGCCGCTCGGATGAACGTCGCCACCGACAGATAGCCGGAGAGGTACGCACAGTCCTTGGTGAACGGCGCTCCACCGGTGATCGGCGCACCCCGGAAGATCCGCCGTGTCGACTCGAAGGCCTGCTCGGGGTCGGCGCTGCGATCGAGGAACCAGCGGTAGAGCTCGATGAAGTCGGCCCCGTCGATCACGAGTTGGGTCGCGACGATCCGGTCGGCGAGGCGGCGCAGCCGGTCCATGCCGAGCGTTCCCGACACGTACTCGGAGTAGACGGCGAGGCCCTCCTGGGTGCGCGTCGTGCCCGGGTGGCCGAGGGCAAGGATCGGGATGTCGGTCTGTGAGCGACCGTTGAGGCCGGTGGCGACGTGGATGAACGCTTCGTGGTTCAGGAGCTGAGCCGAATCCTTCAGGGTGAACTTGGCGTCGCGTCGGATCTTGATGCGGCTCGTGGACGCCACCGCGTTGGCGGAGAGCTCGTCGACGAGCAGCACCTCGGGGGCCGAGTCGCCGAAGTGCTCGGCGACCGCTTCCTCGATGAACGCCGCGACCTCCTCGCCGGTCCGACTCCGCACCACGGGCGGCACCAGCGCTGCAGCCTTCAGGTCGGCGAGCGACTCGTGGACCTTCTCCGCGAGTTCGAGCGGGGTGGCCGGGTCGTAGCGCAGCGGTTGTGTCGGGACGCCGTAGAGCTTGCGGCTGTAGGCGTGGAACGCCGGGGTGCCGAGCGTCGAGAGCATCAGTGCGGTCGACTCGATGGCGGTCGCCTCCCGGTCGAGCCAGTCGTCGACGACGTTGCCGGGACGCAGGAGGCGCCTGACTGCAGCCACACCGTCGAGCACCGGTGTCGGATCGACGCCGGCGTAGGTCGGTTCGGGCAGTGTGTCGGCGCCACCGGCGAGGAACTCCTCGCGGACTTCGGCGGGCCACGCGAGCGCGGAGAGCACCCGCATCGGCTTGGCGATGTCGTGGAGGATCTGTGCCGCCTCGCGGTATCGATCCTGCGCATCTTCGTTGGTCATCGGCGAATCATTGCACCGCATCGTCCGGCCGGGATCATCCACATCGGATGAGTTGCTCGCGCGTCGGCAGGTGATTCGGATCGGTTCGGTTCACCAGTCGCTGGGCGCCGGTCCGATCGCGCGAAGCGGCGCCGTGTCGATGGCGACGACGTCCTGAGCAGCGCGGTCGTACACCGCCAGGCTCGAGACGGCGAGGAACGCAGCGAAGCTGGCGTCGGCGTTCCAGATCACCGGTTGGGCGATCGCGAGATCGGTGAGTTCTGGAAGCCTGCCGGTGGCGGTCGAGGTGTCGAACATGGCCCAGCGCGGCCCATCCGGCGAACGGACTTCGATCACGAGGACGTCACCACCCGGCGCCACCGACGTGCCGAGGGCGACGCCACGCTCGTCGGGCGCGATCGCAATCGGTGACAGTTCCGCCAATCCTTCGACGGGTGTCCGCTCGCCGGTCTGCCGGTCGAGACGGAGGACGTCGCAGGTCACGATCGCAGTGCACTCGCGTACGTAGGCGGTGTCGACGCCGATCGCCAGGAGGTCGCCGGTGGTCAGTGGTTCGGCGCCGTCGACGCCGAGTGTGAACACGGTGCCACCTCGGGAGATGACGAGACCGCCACGGCCGTCGCTGCCGAGGAGTTCGGCGTCCGGGAATGCGAACGACGTGGTGAGGTCCCCGGTCGGGGCTCCGTCGACGCGGACGAGCTCGTACGCGATCGTGCTCGTCGGCGGGGCGATCCCCGGAGCGGGAACCCAGATCGTGCCGGGGACCGGCCCGGCGAACTTCGGCCCCTCGACGGCGAAGTCGGCACCGAGCGCGGTCTCGGTGTCCGGGCTGGTGGCGAAGGCGCCGGCATCGGATGCCGGGAGTGCGACGATCGTGGACACGTCGGGGACGAGTGCGCCGTCGCCCTGGCCGAGGCGCCCCGCTGTGGCCCAGCTCGATTCGACGCCGGCGTCGAGATCGATCGACGACATCCCGCCGGAGCGTCCCGCTGCGGCGAGCACCAGGCCGGTCGCATCCAGCGGACGATCCGGGACTGCAGCGCGTTCGACGACCGTGGTGGTCGGCTCGAGTTCGGCGTCGGGTCGGCGGACGCCGAGTGCGACGATCGAGCCCAACTCCTCCGCGAACGTGACCGACTCGCCGGTTCGGGCGGTGAAGCGGAGCCCGTCGCCGTCGGACGAGGTGTCGAAGACCCCGGAGCTGTCGGCCGCCCACGTCCACTCGGTCGCCGGCGACCAGTACATCACCGGCCAGGTGGCGACCTCGCCCGCTTGGAAGTCGACGAGGACTCGCGACGACGTGAAGGTGCTGCGCTGGAGCAACGCTGCACCGCCGTCGGGGGACAGCGCCATGCCGTACACGAGGTCGGCGAAGTCGTCGGGCAGCACCGTCGGATCGAGCACCCGGCGCTCGCCGGTGCTCACCGTCACGAGGACTGTCGAGCAGGTTTGTGACTCGTCGCAGTCGCGGACGAGACGGTGGTCGTCGGAGACTGCGTACACGATGCCGTTCTCGATCCGTCGAGCCGAGCCGTCCGGCTCGACTGCATAGGCTCCGCCGGCGTCGTTGACGATCCACGAACCGTCGGGAGCGGTGATCGTCGGCCCGAATCGCCCGAGGAGCTCGATCTCGCTGAGGGGCAGTTCCTCGAGGGTGCCCGCCGTGTCGATCGCCACGACGCGGACGTCGCCCGAGTTCGACGGATAGACGGCGACGACGAAACGCGTCGCTCCGTCGTCGCCGGTTCGCCAGCCGAACGCCTGCAGGCCGCCGATGCCGTCGCCGAAGTCGCCGTACTCCACGCCGACCGGAGGTCCGACACGCGGGAGCACGACGAACTCGCCGTCGACCAGCCCGATCGCCGCCGCATCCGGCGCCACGACGACCTGGTTGCCCCCGAACCCGACCGGGTCGGCACTGCCGGAGCCACCGACGGGCATCGACGTCACCCGTCCCGACGGCAGCGACAACGTGTGTACGGTGCCGTCAGCGCTCAGGGCGATCACCTCGGTCGGCTGCTCGATCGCACCGACGAGCGGGGGCAGCTCGACCCGTGCCGGCAACGAGGGTGTCGGTGTGCCGGCGTCGTCGATCGGGTCGCCGACCGGCGCGATCGTGCCCGGTATGGTCGGCGCGGGTACTGCGTCGGAGTCGCTCGTGGTGTCGGGCACCGTGGTGGTCGCCGACTCGTCGTCGGAGCCGGCTCGAGCGAGCAGCGCGCCGACGATTGCGATCACCAGCAGTGCCGCGCCGGCGATCAGCAGGCGGGTTCGGCCGGCAGTCGCGCCCGAGCGACGGTCGGTCGGGACCGGCGTTCCCGGAGCGTCGGAGCCATCGGCGGTCCGCGGCTCGCTCGGCGTCACTGGCGGTTCGGTCGAACCGTCCGGGCGATTCCAGACGATCTCGAGCGGATCGGCGTGCACCGGGATGTCGTCGGTGCTCCAGATCGATGCATCGTCGTCCCGCGGGGAGTCCGAGATGCGTCGCTCGTCGCCGTCGGCCACGGGTCCATCGAATCACACCGCCGACACGTTCCCTCGTCACGGGGGAGCCGCCGGGATGTGGTGAGATGGCGTCAGTGGCCGATCGTGACCTCGGCGGTACGGAGATCGACGGCGACTTCGATCGCGGACGACGGCGTGGACCAACGCACGATCAGCTGATGGTCAGGGGAGTCGACCAGTCGGAACGTTCCGCCGAACGCCTGCTCCGTGGAGCGCCAACGCAGCAGCTCCACGAGTCGACGCACGACCGGACGCTGCAGCTCGTTCGCGAGTTCCTCGGGCGAATAGCGGTGGCGATTGACGTCACGGCCCACGCCGGTGGCGGCGAGGAGGTCCATGTCGTTGGATCCCGCGAGCAACCCGACGTAGTAGATCTGTGGAAAACCGGGAAGCAGCAGTTGGATGGTCCGTGCGGCGAGGTAACGGGCGTCGTCTCGTCCGAGCGCGTCGTAGAACGTGCAGTTGACCTGGTAGAGATCGAGGTTCGACGCGGCTGCGCCGGTCGCCACGCGGCTCGTGCCACCGGAGCGCTCGTGGATTTCTTCCACCAGGTCGTGGATGCGGTCGGCGTCGAGCAGGCCGGAGCGGTTCGGATCTCGGGCGTCGACGCCGACGTCGATGATCCCGATGCCGTCATGGGTGTCGAGCACGTTGACCGAGTTCGACGGGCGGATCCCGATCCAGCGCTTCAACGCCAGGGCGTCGCCGGTGAACAGCGCGTCGAGCACGAGCGGCGGAAGCGCGAAGTCGTAGACGAGATCGACCCGCTCGGCGATCGCGACCTGGTCGAGGTGGTGGCCGTGGATCTCGACCAGCACCTCCATGTCGCGATCGTGGCAGGCCCGTCCGAGTCGGTCGATGAAGTCGAAGGTCTCCGGCAACATGAAACAGGACGTGCCGGCCCGCTTGATCGCGTAACCGACGGCGTCGAGTCGCACGATGCCGACACCGGCGTCGTGGAACCGGTCGAGAATGCCGGTCAGGTAGCGCCAGCCGAGTTCGTGCTCCACGTCGATGTCGACCTGCTGATCGGTGAACGTGGTCCAGACGGCCCGGGAGCTGCCATCGGCGAACTCGAACGTCGTGAACGGCGACGTTGGCCGCGGTCGGTAGATCGTGCCGGTCTCGTCGGCCTGCGGTGCGTGCCCGAAGACGTGCTCGGGCGTGAGGAACAGCGGAGCGAACGGGGACTCGTCTTCTCGAGCCAGCCAGTCCTGGAACTCCGCTGATCGGGCGGAGATGTGATTGACGATCAGGTCGGCCATCACGACGTGCTCGTCGGTCAGCCGCCGTACATCGTCCCAGGTGCCGATGCGCGGGTCGACCTCGCTGTGATCGACGGGGTCGAAGCCGGCGTCGGCACCGTCGATCGGCACGAAGAAGGGCAGGAGGTGGATGCCACCGAACGCGCCCGTCACCGGTCCGTCGACGAACGCTTCGACCCCGGCGATGTCGCCCGCCAACCGATCGGCGTAGGTGATCAGCTGGGGCGCTCGGGTGGACGGATCGATCGACATGGGTTGTGGTGAATCGTAGACGCCGGACCGGCGGAGCTCAGGCGAGACGAGGGAGTTGGTCCTTGGTGATCGGGTTGCGGGCGGGCCGGCCGGTGCGCCAGCGATCGATCTCGTCGACGGCGTGGTCGATCATGCGATCCAGCTCGGTGCCGAGCGAACCGGCGAGATGAGGCGTGAGGAACACGTTCGGCAGTGACCACAGCGGGTCGGTGTCGGGGAGCGGCTCGGGGTCGGTCACGTCGAGCACGGCGTACAGCCTCCCGGAGGACACCTCGGCACGCAGCGCGTCGTGATCCAACAACGCCCCTCGGGCCGTGTTGATCAGGGTCGCACCGGTCCGCATCGCTGCGAGCTGGGCGGCGCCGATCATGTGGCGGGTGCTCGGCAGGTCGGGTGCATGGATCGACACGATGTCGCTCGTCTCGCACAGCTCGTCGAGTCCGAGCTTGGTGGCGCCCAATGCCTCGGCCTGGTCGTGGTCGACGAACGGGTCGTACAGGGCGACCCGCAGGTGGGGAAACGGTGCGAGCAGCTCGATCACCCGACGCCCGATCAGCGACGCCCCCACGATCCCGATCGTCTTGTCGTAGTTGCCGACCGCGACGTCGCTGGGTTGGCGGAACTCCCGGAGTCCACGATCGCGAGGCACACGCCGGACGTCGCGCTGCCAGAAGACGTCCTTGTTGCAGAACAGGATCGTCGCGAGCGTGAATTCGGCGACGGGTTCCGCGTTGGCGACGGCGCCGGACGTGATGCGGATGTCACGATCGAACACCGCGGTGTCGACGGTCTGCTTCACCGTTCCGGCGGCGTAGGCGAACAAACCGAGGTTCGGCGCCCGATCGACGACCGACACATCGAGTGGCGGACAGCCCCAGTGCCCGAGGATCACCTCGGCGCGCGCCAGCAGGTCGTCGACCCGTGGATCGTTCCAGTCGCCGATCGGTCGGGGGTCGAGGATCTCCGCAACCGAGGTGATCCGGTCGAGGGCATCGGCGTCGAACAGGTCGAGGGACGGGTGGTGGGCGATCACGAGCGCCGGCCAGGTTTGCATGCACGAGCAGTGTGCACTCCAATGGGCGCCGTGAGCGATCCGAACCGGGGGAGCGCAGTGGCGAACAGGGCGCGCGCGAACCCGTTGGCGGCGGGGCCACTGCACACGCGCGACGATCTGGCCCGCGCGGTCGCCGACCTCTACGAACCGCTCGTGCCGTATCTCAGCGAGGGTGGTGCCCGTGTGCGGCTCGGGAGCTTTGCCGCCGTCTTCGAGGAGTCGACCGCCGAACTCGAGGGTTTCGCCCGCCCGCTGTACGGCATCGTGCCGCTCACCGTCGGCGGGTACGACTTCGCCCATTGGGACCGGATCGTGGCCGGTCTCGATGCCGGAACCGATCCCGCCTCGCCCGAGTACTGGGGGCCGGTCCCCGGCGACACCGACCAACGCATGGTCGAGCAGGCGGCGATCGGGCTCGCGCTCGCGTTCTGCCCCGAACGGGCCTGGGACCCGCTGTCGACGGCATCACAGGAACGACTCGTCTCGTGGTTGCGCGGCATCTTCGAGCACGATCCGGCGCCGAACAACTGGCAGTTCTTCCGTGTCCTCGTGTCGCTCGGGTTGGAACGTGTCGGCGTGCCGTACGACCGAACGACGGTTGCGAGGTCGCTGGAGCTGCTCGACGGCTACCGGCTCGGTGAGTACTGGTACGAGGACGGAGCGCTCTCCAACGTCGACTGGTACGTCCCGTTCGCGTTCCACACCTACGGGCTGATGTATGCAGCGGCGAACGACATCGGCCTCGGCGACGACCGTCGGGCGGCGGTGTACCGGGATCGGGCCGCCGGGTTCGCAACCGACTTCCAACACTGGTTCGCCCCCGACGGTGCCGCGGTGCCCTTCGGTCGCAGCATGACGTACCGGTTCGCGATGGCATCGTTCTGGGGAGCGCTCGCGTGGGCCGACGTCGAGACCGGCCTGACGTGGGGGCAGGTGAGGGGGTTGTCGATGCGTCACCTGCGCTGGTGGGCCGACAAGCCGATCAGCGACCGCGACGGCGTGCTGTCGGTGGGGTACACGTACGACAACCGGCGGCTCGCGGAGACCTACAACTCGGCGGGGTCGCCGTACTGGTCGATGAAGGCGTTCGGCGCACTCGCTGCGTCCGCCGACCATCCGTTCTGGACCTTCGACGAGGAACCGCTCGAACCGCTCGACGCACCGATCGTGCTCCGCGACGCCGGCCAGTTGATCGCCCGTGGTGTCGACCACGCCGTGGTCCTTCCTGCTCGAACGGCCGTGGCGCTCGACTTCCCGGAGCAGTCGCCGAGCAAGTACCGCAAGTTCGCCTACTCGTCGGTGTTCGGGTTCAGTGGTGACATCGCCGACACCTACGGCGTCGTGCACACGGACTCGATGCTGGCGCTCACGACCGTCGACGGCCAGCGCCGCATCCGCCTCGGGGTGGAGGCGGCCGGTGTCGACGAGGTCGACGGCCTGGCGATCAGCTGGAGCACCTGGCATCCGTGGTCCGACGTGCGGGTCGACACGGTGTGCTGGCTGCTCGACAGCTCCGGGCACGGTCGGGTGCACCGGGTGCGGTCGGCGCGCACGCTCTCGGCGCTCGAGTCGGGATTCGCCATCGGTCTCGACCGAACCGACGACCTGGCGCGAGGCGCACTGGTTCGAGACGGCCGTCGCGCCGCGATCACGACGAGCGGCGGGTGTTCGGCGATCGTCGACGTCCCGGTGGCGGGCTCACCGCGTCGCCGGCCGATCGGCCGCAACCTGGCGGTCAACGCCAGCCTCGTGCACCCCCGCACCGCCGTGCCTGCGCTCGAGTGCCGGGACCTCGGCGTCGATGCGACGCTCGGTGCGATCGTCGTGGCAACGCCGTCGACGACGGTCGTCGATGCCGTCGAGGCGGTCGTCCCGCCTGCGGCGATCGCGGTGCTCGATCGAATCGCCGGAGCGGAGGCTCCGTGAGCATGCGTTCCGAGCGGGACGTCCAACGCCGGGTTCGTCCCGGCCGTGCGATCACCGGGATGTCCGCGGTGCTGCTGCCCTACACGCCGGCCGGCGACATCGACTGGGCGGCCACCGAGGCGCACGTGGCTCGCACGGCCGCCGCCGGGCTCACCCCGGCGGTCAACATGGACACCGGCTACGTGCAGCTGCTCGGCGAGGCCGACAAGCGACGGGTCCTCGACGTGACGGCCGACGTGACCGGTGGCGACTTCGTGGCGGGCGCCTACGTCGCCGACGAACCCGGCGCCGGCTTCGACCTGGCCGGCTACGCGGGTGCCTGCGAGGCGATCACCGAACGCGGTGGCACGCCGGTGGTGTTCCCGTCCCACGGGCTCAACGCCCTCGATGACGGGGGCTGGGTCGAGGCGCTCGCGCAGATCGGGAACCAGGTCGATCGGTTCATCGGGTTCGAACTCGGCCCGATGTTCGTGCCCTACGGCCGGATCCCGTCGATCGATGCCTACGAGGGCCTGATGGGCATCACCTCGTGTGTGGGCGCGAAGCACTCGTCGCTGAGTCGCGAACGGGAGTGGGACCGGCTCGACCTGCGCGATCGCGTCCGGCCGGACTTCACGGTGTTCACCGGCAACGACCTCGCGGTCGACATGGTGATGTACGGCTCCGACTACCTGCTCGGGTTGTCGACGTTCGCTCCGGCGGCGTTCGCGGCCCGGGATCGTCTGTGGGCGGCGGACGATCCCGGTTTTCACGAACTGAACGATCTGCTGCAGTACCTCGGCCACTTCACGTTCCGTCCGCCGGTACCGGGCTATCGCCACGACGCGGCGATCATGTTCGAGCTCCGCGGGTGGGCGCAGTGCGACCGGACACCGCCGGAGGTGCCCCGTCGGCCCGATGCCGATCGAGCGGTGCTGGCGGACATCCTCGAGCGGTTGCGACCTCATGAGCACCAGGACGGAGCGATGTCAGCGTGAGCGTGCGGTGGACGCAGGTGAAGAAGCTCGACAGCGTCGCGGCGTTCCGTCGGCACTGTGCCGACCTCGGCGTCGAGGTCCCGATCGCCGACGCAGTGGACCCGAACGGCTCGCTCGCGCAGCCGGTCGAGATCGACGACGGTGACGGCGGGGTCCTGATCGCTCCGAATCGTTTCGCCGTGCTGCCGATGGAAGGTTGGGACGCCACCACCGACGGTCGGCCGACCGACCTGGTCCGTCGCCGCTGGCGACGGTTCGCGTCGAGCGGCTGCGGCCTCGTGTGGGGCGAGGCGACGGCGGTGCGGCCCGATGGCCGAGCGAATCCGAACCAGTTGGTGTTGAACGAGTCGACGGTCGACGCGATCGCCGCACTCCGCGGGATCGTGGCGGCCGATCAAGTGGCGGGTCTGCAGCTGACCCACTCGGGGCGGTGGTCGCGTCCGGAGGGGGCACCGCTGCCGAGGACCGCCTACGAACACCCGATCCTCGACGGCCGAGTCGGCGTCGATGCCACGGCGGTGTTCGGCGACGACGAACTCGACGAGCTCGCCGATGACTACGTGTCGGCTGCCGCTCTCGCCCAGCAGGCAGGGTTCGACTTCGTCGACGTCAAGCACTGCCACGGCTATCTGCTCCACGAGCTGCTCACCGGCCACGACCGCAACGGTCGGTACGGGGGCGACTTCGTCGGCCGGACCGCCTTCCTGCGTCGGGTGGTGGCGGGCATCCGTGACCGGGCCCCCGGTCTGACCGTGGCGGTGCGGCTGTCGGCGTTCGATCTCGTTCCGTATCGCGCCGGCGAGGGCGGTGTCGGCGTGCCCGAGACCACGGCGGCCTATTCGTATGCGTTCGGCGGCGACGGCACCGGGCTCGGGATCGATCTCACCGAGACCCACGCCTTCCTCGACCTGTGTTCCGAACTCGGCATCGGGCTCGTGAGCACCACTGCGGGGAGCCCCTACTACAACCCGCACGTGCAGCGCCCCGCCTACTTTCCGCCGTCGGACGGCTACCAGCCGCCCGAGGACCCGCTGGTCGGCGTGGCCCGTCAGCTCGCCGTCACGCGTGAGCTGACGATCACCCATCCGGAGGTGACGATCATCGGGTCGGGGTACTCCTACGCGCAGGACTGGCTCGCACACGTCGGGCAGGCCGTGCTCGACACGGGTGGTGCCTCGATCATCGGCCTCGGTCGCATGATCTTGTCGTATCCCGAGCTGGCGGCGGACACGCTCGCCGGGAAGCCGTTCGACCGCAGCCTCGTGTGTCGGACGTTCAGCGACTGCACGACCGCACCGCGCAACGGGCTCGTGTCGGGCTGCTACCCGCTCGACCCGTTCTACAAGGACCACCCGCAGCGAGTGCAACTGACGCGGGCGAAGAAGGATGCAAAGGCCCGGCTGCGATGAACGAGAAGCGGCTCCGTGTGCTCGTGTTCCACCACGCGCTCGGATTCGTGCACCGGTCGATCCCGGCGGCGGTCCAGGCGATCGTCGACCTCGGAGCACGACACGGGTTCGACGTCGAGACGACCGACGACCCCGACCGTTTCGAGCGGTTGACGTCCGCGCGGGGTCACGAGGTGGTCGTGTTCGTGCACACCAGCGGCAACGTGCTGCCGGAGCCGTCGCAGCGACGAGCGCTCGAGGACCATCTGGCGGACGGCGGAGGCTTCTTCGGCATCCACGCGGCGTCATCGATGGGCGATGTCCCCACCGACTGGCCGTGGTACCGAGACCTGGTCGGGGCATCGTTCAAGGGGCACACGATCGCTCGCCTCTATGCCGACGATCCGGTGGAGAACCGCCCGGGAGTCACCTACGGTGGCCCGATCGCCGATGCACCGCCTGACGCGGACCGATGGGACGATGCGCTCGCGATGTGGAGCTGCGAGCCGGCGGTGGTGCACGTGGAGGATCCGGGGTGTCCGGCGATCGACGGCATCGCCGATGGTGAGGTCCTCGTCGACGAGTGGTACGGGTTCCACGACAATCCCCGGCCGCACGTCAACGTCGTGGCGACCGTCGACGAGTCGACCTACGAGCCCTACCTCGGCGAGATGGGCGAGGACCACCCGATCGTGTGGTGGCGCGAATTCGGCGGCGGTCGCAGCATCTACAACTCGATGGGCCACGCCGCGGCGATGTGGAGCAACGAGCAGTTCCTGTCGACGATCGCCGGCGGCATCCGTCTCGCCGCGGGTGCCGAACCCTCCCGATGAGTCCCGGGGCGCGCAGGGCGCGCCCGAACTCATCGCAGGTGGGTAATGGGGCATGATCGGGGGATGGACCGGTCGAGGCCACTGGACGAACTGACGCTCACCGTGGTGGTCGACAACGAGACCGACTCGTTGTCGAGCGTCGACCCGGGAGTGCCGCAACTCCCGGAGATCGCGTCGCACGTGATGCGGCGACCCGCGGTCCGACAGCACGACGGGCACGACTGCGTCACCGTGTTCGACCACCTGTGCGTGGCGTGCCACGGGTTCTCGGTGCTCGTCACCGGTCGGATCGGTGACAAGGCGCGAACGGTGCTGTTCGACGTGGGTCCGTACGGCGACGTGTGGCTCGACAACGCCGAGCGGCTCGGTGTGGATCTCGCCTCGATCGAGGCGGTCTTCCTCTCGCACTGGCACTGGGACCACAGCGGTGGGTTTCCCGTCGTCGTGGGGGCCATCGCCGCCGCCCGGCGAGCAGCGGGGCGTGCCGCCCCGGTCGTCGACCTGCACCCCGATCGACCGGATCAACGCGGGATCCAGTCGCCCGCGGGCACGTTCGTGTTGCTCCCCGAGGAACCATCGTTGACATCGATCGAGGCGGCCGGTGGCACGGTCGTCCTGCACGCCGACGATCATCTGCTGGCCGACGGCCGCTTCCTCGGCAGTGGGGCGATCGAACGCACGACGCAGTACGAGGCGGGCCTCGTCGGCCATCACTCGTTCCGCTTCGGCGCCGGTGCCGATGGCGGCGACATCGTGGTTGCCGACCCGCTGATCATGGACGAGCGCTTCCTCGCCGCAGAGGTGCGCGGCCGCGGTGTGACTTTGCTGTCGGCGTGCTCGCACGCCGGCATCGTCAATGCGTGCCTCGGCGCACAGCAGCGATTCCCGGGAACGCCCATCGACGTCGTGCTCGGCGGATACCACCTCGCGGGCGGACCGATGGAACTGCGCATCGAGTCGACCATCGAGGATCTCGACACGCGGATCTCCCCGCGCATCGTCGCACCCGGTCACTGCACGGGATGGCGGGCGAAGGCTGCACTGGCGGAACGTTTCGCGCCGGGACACTACGGGCCGTCGGTGGTCGGGACCACGTACGCGCTGCACGCCGAGTGACCCGCGGACACGGCGACCGCCAGCAGGGATGGCAGAATGATGGTGGACGAAAGGTGATCGTCATGTCGACGTCCAATCGAGCGGGCACGGCGATCTTGATCCGTGATCTTGTCAAGACGTTCGGCTCGACCCGAGCGCTCGACGGGCTCGATCTCGAGGTCGCGACCGGTGAGGTCCACGGATTCCTCGGCCCCAACGGCGCCGGCAAGACCGTCACGATCAGGGTGCTGCTCGGTCTGTTACGCGCGGACAGCGGAAGCGCCCGCCTGCTTGGCGGCGACCCCTGGAGCGACGCTGTCGAGCTCCACCGACGCTTGGCCTACGTCCCCGGAGACGTCAACCTGTGGCCGAACCTCTCGGGTGGCGAGACGATCGATCTGCTCGCCCGGCTTCGCGGTGGCGTCAATCGGGCGAAACGCGACGACATGATCGAGCGACTGGCGCTCGACCCGCGCAAGAAGAGCCGCACCTACTCGAAGGGCAACCGGCAGAAGGTGGCGCTGATCGCCGCACTGGCCTCCGATGCCGAGCTGCTGTTGCTCGACGAGCCGACGTCGGGGCTCGACCCGCTCATGGAATCGGTGTTCCAGGACTGCATCCTCGATGCGACCGGTGAGGGGCGGACCGTGCTGCTGTCGAGCCACATCCTGGCCGAGGTCGAGAAGCTCTGCGACCGTGTCACGATCATCCGGCAGGGCCAGGCGGTCCAGAGTGGCACCCTCGACGATCTCCGGTACCTGACGCGAACGAACGTGACCGTGGCCACCGACCGTCCGGTCTCGGGACTCGACGATCTCACCGGCGTGCACAACGTCCGTGTCGACGACGGCCACGTGCACTTCGACGTCGACGGTGCCGGCCTCGATGCAGCGATTCGTCACCTCTCGTCGTTCGGCATCCACTCGTTGGTCAGTCAGCCGCCCACCCTCGAGGAGTTGTTCCTCCGTCACTACGGCGACGAGCTGGCGGCGATGAACGGCGACGGCATCGGCGAGATCGGCGGTGTGGGATGACGGGTGCTGCCACCGCGTTCGAGGTGGCCGAGGTGGCGGACCACGCCGCTGCGCCCTCCGGAGGGCGCCAGTCGATCGCCGGGACGGCACGCCTCACCGGGTTCGTGCTCCGACGCGACCGGGTACGTATCCTGCTCTGGTTCGCCGCGATCGTGGGGCTGATCGTGGTCACCGCGGCCAGCATCACGGGGCTCTACGACACGCCCGAGCAACTCGAGTCGTACGCCCGCACGGTGCGGGGCAACTCGGCGTTGATCATCCAGGCCGGCCCGGGGTACGGCCTCGACCAACCCACGACCGGCGCAGTGATGATGAACGAGCTCAGCGTCTCGACGATCATCGCGGTCGGCCTGATGGGCGTGTTCATGGTGGTGCGCCACACGCGGACCGAAGAGGAGTCCGAGCGCGCCGAGTTGGTGCGTGCAGCACCGGTCGGCCGCGATGCCCCGCTCGCTGCGGCGATGATCGGGACGGCGATCGCGGAGGCGGTCGTCGCGACGGGCGCGGCGCTGGCCCTCGTCGCCTACGGCTTGCCGACCACCGGGTCGGTGGCCTTCGGTCTCGCCGTGTTCGGTGCCGGTCTGGTGTTCGCCGGTGTGGCAGCGGTGGCCGCCCAGGTGGCCAGTGGGTCGCGGGCGGCGCTGGGCCTGGGCGGAGTCGCCATCGGTGTTTCGTTCGTGCTTCGAGCGGTCGGCGATGTCGGCAACGGAGTGCTCTCGTGGCTCTCGCCGATCGGCTGGGCACAGGCGATCCGTGCGTTCGCCGACGAACGCTGGTGGGTGCTGCTGCTCCCGGTGGTGGCGAGCGCAGCGCTCGTTGCAGGCGCAGTGGCACTCCAGGGCCGCCGAGACTTCGGTGCGGGCCTGGTCGCGCAGCGACCCGGAGCGGCCGCAGCCGGGCCCCGGCTGTCGAGCCCGCTCGGCCTCGCCGTTCGGCTCCAGCGAGCATCGGTGCTGAGCTGGACGATCGGGCTGGGTCTGATCGCGTTCTTCTACGGCATCGTCGCCGATCAGGCCGAATCGATCCTCCAGGACAACCCCGAGATGGAGGACTTCTTCATCCAACTCGGTCAGGGCTCGATCGTCGACGCCTTCTTGTCGACTGCGGCGCTGATCATCGGGCTGATGGCGACCGGGTTCACGATCTCGTCAGTGCTCCGGCTGCGATCGGAGGAGATGGCCGGACGCGTCGACGGGCTGCTCGCCGCGCCCGTCTCCCGGCGGGCCGTCGCAAGGAGTCATCTCGTCGTTGCCACCGTCGGGACGGTGATCGTGATGGCCGTGGCTGGGTTCGCGGTCGGTGTCGGATACGCGTTGGTCGCCGGCGACGCCGGTGAGGTGGGCCGGAACACGGCGGCGGGGTTGGTGATGGTGCCGGCGATGTTCGTGTTCGGCGCCATCGCGTTCGCCCTGTACGCGTTGAGTCCCCGATGGTCGCCGTTGGTGTGGGCGCTGTTCGTCTGGGCGCTCGTGGCGGGCATGCTCGCCTCGGTGCTGAACCTGCCGGACTGGACGCTGAACATCTCGCCGTTCCAGCACGTCCCGGGACTTCCCGCTGCGCCGATGTCGTGGCTGCCGATCATGGTGCTCCTGCTCGTGGCCGGGGCACTCGTCTCGTTCGGCATGTGGGCGCTCGACCGTCGTGACATGTCGTGATCGATCATCGACTGGTTCGGCCTGCACCGCCTCGGCGAAGATGGGCGCCATGGCAGCTCCACAGGCCGGGATCCTCGACCCCTCTCGGCGTCGTTCCGGGTGATCTCTGCAACCGCATACGTGCTCTTCTACGCACTCGTCGCCGCTGCCAGCCCGCTCGTGCTGACGGCGACGCTGGTGGTGATCCGGAGCGAGCGCCAACGCACGAACAGCATCGCCTTCCTGATCGGGTTCCTCGTCGGGACGACGATCGCAGCCACCTTGGGCCTGCTGCTCGGCCAGGCGGCCGTCGAAGGGCTCGAGTCCCGCAAGACCCTCCAGGGAGTGGTGGCACTGCTGCTCGGTCTGGCGCTCGTCGCGGCGGGGCTCCAGGAACGTCGTGGCCCCAAGCGCCCCAGGGTCGAGTCGGATCGAGAGAGGGCAACGCTGGTGAGACTGGGCCGTGTCGGGCCGGGGGCCGTTCTGTCGATGGCGGTGCTCCTCGGCTTCGGCGGGCCGAAACGGCTCGTTCTGGCCTTCCTTGCCATGGGCTCGGTCGGCGAAGCCAATCTCGGGGACCTCGCAGACCTGACACTGCTGGCTCTCTACGTGGCGGTTGCCACGCTGCTGGTGTCGGTGCCGCTCATCATCGTCGTCGTCGGTGGTCGTCGTGCCGCCGCGATCATCGATCGGGGCGAGTCCTGGTTGAAGACCAACGCACTGGCGCTCCGCGTCTGGATCGCCCTCGGCCTCGGTGGGGCGCTCATCGTCGACGGGCTCCTCCGTCTGCTGTGACCGCCGACGCCGCGACGCCGAGGGGGGTCATCGCCTCGTCGGTCCGCTGACGACGTCGGTCCGGAGCACGGGTTCGAAACCGACGCTGCGGTAGAGATGACCGGATGCGGGGTTGTCCGGTTCCCAGCCGATCGAGACCCGCGCGGCGCCGGCCACGGCGAGGAGGTCGATGCCGGCGGTGAGGACGTGACGCGCGAGCCCTCGTCGCTGATGGTCGTCCTCGGTGCGCATCGGCTCGACCACCCCCGTGGCGGTCTCCGGATCGAACCAGAACAGCCCGTAGGCCGCGACGTCGTCGTCGCGATCGTGGACGACCAGGTCGAGGTCGGGGTGATACAGCGAGGTCTGCCGAAGCCGCTCCTCCGTCAGGGCCCCGCCCCGCTGCCCGAAGTGGTGTGGATGCAGTATCGATTCGGTGCGCGACCGGAGCCGGTACCCGTCTGGCAGCGGGCTGACCTCGGGTCGGTCGACCGCATCCAGCCAGGCTTCCACGACCCCGTCGCCCTTGCGTACGAAACCATGCCGGGCCAGCACCTCGTGCACGACGTGATCGTTCCGGTCGACTTCGAGGTCGACGGCGTCGATCCCGGACTCGGCAGCATGCGCCAGCCCGCGCTCGATGACGTGTGTGACCCAGTCGGAGTGAGCGTCAGGCATGACGATCATGGCGATCGTCATGTCCTCGTACACCGCCGACGAGCCGTCGCCCCAGTCGGTTGCGATCACCGCGGCGGCTGGGCGATCGTGCTCGTCGAACCAGAACAGCTGCGCCAACTCGTCGGTCGGACGCGGGTTGCGCCACCACCACTGCAGCTCGGCGGCTTGGTACAGGCCGGCGGTCGGATGGGCACGGCGGATCCGCTGCAGGAGCGAGGTCACCGTCTCCAGGTAGTCGAGGCCCACGAGATGCCGTTCCCTCAGCGTGCGCACTTCAGGAAGATACGGCGCAGAGACCGCGTGTCGAGGCCCGGTTCTCGATGTCGGGCGAGTCGCACGTCGGTCCGAGCTCCGAGCCCGATGCCACCATGATGTGGCAGGATCGATGTGGCAGGATCGATGTGGCAGGATCGGCGAATGGGAACGACGCTACGTGTCACGGGTCTCGATCACATCGTCCTCGTCTCCGCCGATGTCGAGCGGACGCTCGCCTGGTACTGCGATCTGCTGGGCCTCGAACCGGTGCGGGTCGAGGAGTGGCGTCGCGGTGAGGTGCCGTTCCCGTCGGTTCGTGTGAGCCCGACGACGATCATCGACCTGATCGACGGTGAGCCCGTCGACGGGCGCCTCGATCACTTCTGCCTCGTGGTGGAGCCGACTGATCTCGACGCGATCGCGGCGTCCGGCGAGTTCACGGTCGTCGACGGACCGGCGCGCCGGTTCGGCGCCCGCGGCGACGGCACGTCGTTGTACGTGCGCGACCCAGACGGCACCGTCGTCGAACTGCGTCACTACTGAGTCCCCGGGCACCAGGTGCCCCGCTACTCTCATCGTGTGCCCGCAACACGACGTCTCGTTCTGCTCGCGCCGCTCGTGTTGACCCTGGTCACCGCGTGCGGGAGCGATGGCGCCGGCGACGCCGGTGCCGAATCGCAACCGGCCCGCACGATCGAGATCACGGCGACCGAGTACGCGTTCAACGGCGACCCCGGTGTGATCGGCGCCGGCGACACGATCGAGTTCGCCGTCGACAATGTCGGCCAGCTCGAGCATTCGCTCGAGGTCCTGTCATCCGAAGGAAGGTCGCTCGGCAAGACCGATCGAATCCCCGCCGGATCATCGGCGGCGGTGACCGTGACGTTCGAGGAGGACGGGGTCTACCGACTGATCTGCGACGTCGACGACCACCTGAGTCGGGGCCAGTCGGCCTCGATCACCGTCGGCTGACGGCCGGCGGCAGATCGTTCACGAACCGCGCCACGAGGTCGGCGACCTCGGTGGCGTGCATGTCCTCGTGCATCGAGTGGCCGCCACCGTCGACCACCACGAGCCGGGCATCCGGCATCTTGCGCTCGAGGTACTGCCCGGCACCGGTGTACTCCGGCCGGTCGGCGCTCCCGGCGAGCACCAGTGTCGGCGTGGGCATCTCGGCCAGACGGTCCATGACGACGGAGTCCTCCTGGAGGTTCATCGTCGTCACCTGCTCCGGCACGCCGAACCGGTGCGCGTTCCGCCGCGAGCGGGCGTTCCACTCCTCGCGTTTGGCATCGTCGCGATAGCCGGGGCCGGTGTTGAGGACCACGACACCGCGGACCGCGTCGGGCCGCGTTGCCGCGTAGGCCAGCGCCAGGTAGCCGCCGAGCGAATGGCCGACGAGGACGGGCGGTCGGTCGAGTTCGCCGACGATGTCGTCGAGATCGACCAGCGTCCGATCGCGGGTGTACTCCGCCGGGTCGTCGAGCACGGGCGAGTCGCCGTGCCCGAGCAGGTCGGGGGCCACGACGGTGAAGCGGTCCTGCAGCAACTCCATGCAGCGGTTCCAGGTCGCCGCCGACGTGCCCATGCCGTGGAGAAACACGATCGGATCTCCGGCACCGGCCCGGACGACGTGCAACCGGCTCGTCATGCGTCGTACTCGTGCTCGGGGGCCGGATACACGCCCGACTCGACGTCCTCTCGATAGGCGATCGCTGCGTCGAGCAGGTCCTGGCCGATCTGGGCGTACTGCTTCACGAACTTCGGGATGCGACCGCGCGTGAACCCGGCCCAGTCGCTCCACACCAGCAGTTGCCCGTCGCAGCCGGGACCGGCACCCACCGAGATCGTCGGGATCTCGAGTTCCCTGGTCGCCTGGGCCGCCACCGCCGACGGCACCATCTCCAGGACGACCGCGAATGCCCCGGCGTCCTCGACGGCGTGGGCGTCGTCGAGCAGTTGCTGGGCGCCTTCGCCGCGACCCTGGATGATGTGGCCGCCGAGCCCGTGCTCGCTCTGCGGCGTGAACCCGATGTGGGCCATCACGGGGATCCCGGCACGCACGATCCGCTTGATCTGCTTCGCGCTGCGCACACCTCCTTCGAGCTTGACCGCATGGGCGCCGGTCTCCTTCATGAAGCGGATGGCGGTCGCCAGCGCCTCGTCGGGGCCGTTCTCGTAGGAACCGAACGGCATGTCGGCGATCACGAACGCCCGTTTCGCCCCGCGGACCACGGCCGCCGTGAGCGGGATCAGCTCGTCGACCGTGACCGGGATCGTCGTGTCGTAGCCCAGGACGGTGTTCCCCGCCGAGTCACCGACGAGCAGGAAGTCGATTCCGGCATCGTCGAAGATCGAGGCGGACAGGAAGTCGTAGCTCGTCAGCCCGGTGATCTTGATGCCCTGTTCCTTCGCCCGTTGGAAGTGTCGGGTTCGGACTCGTTTGAGGGCTGGATCGGCGCTTCCGCTGCCGTAGGGCCGCTGTTCGTCGGTCACGCGCCCACCGTAGACCGTGAGCCGCCATCGCCCAAGCGGCCGTCGATCAGGTCTTCGCCTGCGAGATCGGTGGGAGCTCGTCGATCGCGGCAATGAGATGACGAACCCAGACCGTGCGGAGTTCGTCGAGATACGCGGAGTCGGCGTCGATCCGGTACTCCTCGAAGCCGAGCGCCCCGTTTCGGTACACGGCGAGGTCGTAGGGCGGGCCGACGGACAGGTTCGCGTGCGCGGTGCTGAGCATCGAGCCGAGCGCGATCTTCGCCGCGGCCTCCAGGTCGACCTTGGTCCGCACCGCCAACTCGAGCCAGAACTTGCCGTACTTGGTCTCACCGATCTGCAGGAACGGCCGCTCGTCGGACGCGCGGATGTAGTTGCCCTCGGGGTACACGAGGAGCAGGTCGGGGCGGGCGCCCCTGATCTGGCCCCCGAGGATGAACGTGGCGGCCCCGTCAGCGCCCACGGCGCCGAGGGCAGCGGAGTGTTCTGCGACGACCTCGCGGCTCAGGCGCCCGACGTACAGCGCCGCTTCGAACAGGTGGCCGACCGTGGCGAGCGACTCGTGGTCGCCGGGTGTCTCCAGGTCGCGATCGATGCGGTCGAGGACCTCCTGGGTGGTGGCGAGGTTGCCGGCCGACTGGAGCACGAAGGCACGGTCGGGTGCCGGCTGGATCACGTGCATCTTGCGGTAGGTGCCCACGTTGTCGACCCCAGCGTTCGTGCGGGTGTCGGAGAGCAGGAGCAGGCCCTCGTCGAGGCGAAGCGCGAGGCAGTAGGTCATGTCGTCGGATCCTGTCGGTTCAGAGGCGGCCGGCGGCGCGGGCGGCGTCCTCGGCAGCGGTCAGCTGACCCTCCACGATCTTCAGGCCGTTGCGCCAGAAGTCGGGGTCGGCCAGGTCGCAGTCGACGATCCGGGCGAGGTTCTCCGGCGTGTCGGACCCACCGGCGCGCAGCAGGTCGAGATAGGCGGGAACGAAGTCGTCGCCCTCTTCGCGGTAACGGGCGTACACCGAGAGCGCCAGCAGCTGGCCGTACGCGTAGGCGTACACGTAGCCGGGCGAGCCCATGAAGTGGGGGACGTAGCTCCACCAGTTGCGGTAGCCGTCGGTGATCTCCACCGAGTCGCCGAGCATCGCCTCCTGGCTCTGTGCCCACAGGTCGCCGAAGCGCTCGACGCTCAGCTCGCCCTCCTCCCGCCGAGCGGTGTGGACAGCGTGCTCGAAGCGGTTCATCGCGATCTGGCGGAACACGGTGGCGATCGAGTCCTCGAGGGTCGACGCGAGCAGGGCGAAGCGTTCGTTGGGATCGTCGATCATCGACAGCAGCCGGTTGCTGGTGACCGTCTCGCCGAACACCGACGCGGTTTCGGCGAGGGTCAGCGGTGTGTTCTGGTGGAAGACGCCCTGCTCGCGAGCGAGGTGGAAGTGCACGCCGTGTCCGAGCTCGTGGGCGAGGGTGGCGACGTCACGCGTGGTGGACGTCCAGTTGAGCATGACGTAGGGGTGATGGCCGGGGGAGACGCCGGCGCAGAACGCCCCGCCGCGCTTGCCGGGACGGAGCGGCGCGTCGATCCACGACTCGTCGATGAAGCGGTTGACGATGCCGGCCAGCTCGGGCGAGAACGACGCGTAGGCGTCGCGGACGATCTGGGTTCCCTCCTCCCATCCGACCTCGCGCTCGGCTGCCGCCACCGACGCCATGCGGTCGTAGTCGGCCAGGCGGTCGACGCCGAGTACCTGTGCCTTGAGGGTGTACCAGCGCTGGGCGATCGAGTAGTTATCGACCACGGCGTCGACGAGTGCCTGTACCGACTCGTCGGATGCCTCGTTGGCGAGGTTTCGTGACGACACCCAGGAGTCGTAGTGCCGGAGCCGGTCGTCGACGGCTTTGTCGAGCAGCAGCGTGTTGAACACGAAGGCCCGGGTCCGCAGGCCCGGCTGCAACGCCGCGCTGACCGCGCCGGCCACTTGTTGGCGAACGGTGCGGTCTGGGTGCTGGAGCATCGAGAGTGCCTGCATCAGCGGGACGCCGCTGCCTCCGAGTTCGTCGGCGAGGTCGACGTGGATCGCCGACGTCAGCTCGTCGAAGAGGCGTACCCATGCCGAGAACCCGGTCTGGCTCTTCTCGGCGACGATCGTCTCCTCCGCTTCGCTCAGCAGGTGGGGTCGTGTGAGACGCAGGTTGGCGAGGTGGTGACGGCAGAAGTCGAGCCGTTCGTCGGCGAGCACGGCGTCGGCGTGGGCGTCGTCGGCGGCTGCCCACTCGAGGTCGAGGAAGATCAGCTTGGTGCCGATCGCCGTCGAGCGTTCCTGGGCGGCAGCCATCGCCGCGCCGCGAGCGGGGTCGTCGGTGGCGGTGCTGAACGTGAGCATCGCGTGATAGCTCGCTCGGGCGACGAGGTCCTGGAGCCGGGCGACCGAGTGCATCGCCTCGGCGAGTTCGCCGGCATCGAGTCCGCCGACCCGGCCTCGCAGGGAGGCGAGCTCATCGGCGATCGTCTCGGCGTCGTCGAACAGGTCGGCCGGCGACGATCCTTCGGGCAGGATCGTGTCGATGTCCCAGCTGACAGCAGCGGCGGTGAGGTCGGCGTTCGTGTCGGCGTCGATCGTCGTCATGTCGAGAGTCTGCCGCGGAACGGCGACCGTCGCATCGTTTCGTGGGGGAGGAGGACCTCGTCGGCGACGTCGCTCATGTCAGGCCAGAGCACGTGGATGAGGCCGATGGACAGCCCGACCGCAACCAGTTGCGCGGCGATGAAGGCCGGTGCACTGGCCGGCTCGATCCCGGCGAACGTGTCGGAGAACATGCGGGCCACCGTCACGGCCGGGTTGGCGAAGCTCGTGGACGACGTGAAGTAGTACGCCGCGGCGATGTATCCACCCACTGCGAACGCCACGACCGAGCTGCGTCCGGAGCGCACGACGCCGAAGATGACGAGGAGCAGGCCGATCGTGGCGATGCCCTCGGCGAACACCAGGTTGATCGAGGAACGGTCCTTGGTGGACCAGTCGACCGCATCGAGGTCGAACATCACGTTGGCGATCATCACGCCGGCGATCGCGCCGGTGACCTGCGCGGCGACGTACCAGACGGCGGTCGGCGTGTCGATCCCGCCGAACGCACGGTCGGTGATCGTGACCGCCGGGTTGAAGTGCGCGCCCGAGACCGCGCCGAAGGCGAGGATCAGCGCGATGAGCGCCCCGGCGGTGGCGAACGCGTTCTGGAGCAGTTGGAGCCCGACGTCGTCGGTGAGGCTCTCCGCCATGATCCCCGAGCCGACCACCGCTGCGAGCAGGAACGCGGTGCCGACGAACTCGCCGGTGAGCCGTCGCGTGTCGGGCCGCCAGTGGGCGACGGGCGACGCCGTGGGCGAGGTGCTCACTGCTCGTCGATCGCCAGGCTGGCGATCAGACCCTCGACACGGTCGCGGATCTCGTCGCGGACCGTACGGACCAACTCGACCGGCTGGCCGGCGGGGTCGGTGAGTTCCCAGTCCTCGTACCGCTTGCCGGGGTAGATCGGGCACACGTCGCCACACCCCATCGTGACCACGACGTCGGCGGTGCGGGCATCGGCGTCGGTCCACCGCTGGGGTTGCTCGCCGGCGATGTCGATGCCCACCTCCTGCATGGCGGCGATCGCCGCCGGATTGACCCGGTCGGCCGGTTCGGAGCCACCGGAGAACACGCGCACACGGTCGCCGGCGAGGTGGCGGAGCCAACCGGCGGCCATCTGGGAACGGCCTGCGTTGTGCACGCAGAGGAAGAGCACGGCGGGGCGGTCGTTCACGATGGGGTTCCTGTTCGGGGCGCGAGGGAGATGGACGACGTGGGGGTGGCGGCTGGAGCGGTCAGGACGGTGGCGAGTTCGGCGAGGCGCTCGCGGCGGAGTCGGAACCATGCCCACTTGCCACGTTGCTCGCGTTCGACGACTCCGGCGTTGACCAGCATCGACAGGTGATGGCTCACGGTCGGTTGGCTGCGGTCGACGGACTCGGGCAGGTCGCACGCGCACACCTCGCCCGATGGGGACGTGGCGATCAGCGAGACCAGCCGGAGTCGCACCGGGTCG
This sequence comes from Ilumatobacteraceae bacterium, assembly GCA_963710625.1. Lineage (GTDB taxonomy): Bacteria > Actinomycetota > Acidimicrobiia > Acidimicrobiales > Ilumatobacteraceae > Sva-07. The sequence goes on from CAVQBG010000006.1 coordinate 41,531, forward strand.
GAGAGCACCTTGAAGGCCGCGGCCAACTCGTGTGCCTGCTCGTCGGTGAGGGCGTCGCCGGTGGTCGAACCACAACACGACACGAGCGGTGGGTCGTGGGCGTTGCCCGCGGCCCCCTCGGATGTCGTATCGAACCCGGATGTCGTATCGACGTTCATCGAAGTGTGATGGTAACGTATCGACCATCATCAATACAACGCCGAGTGACGCCACGACGTGGTCGACGCGGTGTTCCCTCGGAAGGACCCAACGATGCGCCTGCAACTCGCCCTCAACGTGACCGACCTCGACGCCGCGATCGACTTCTATTCCAAGATGTTCGACACGCCACCCACCAAGGTCCGCGACGGCTACGCCAACTTCGCGATCGACAGCCCGCCGCTCAAGCTGGTCCTGTTCGGCGGTTCCGGCCCCGACGGGTCGATCAACCATCTCGGTGTCGAGGTCGACAGCGCCGACGAGGTGACCGCCGCCGAACGACGTCTCTCGTCGGCCGGGCTCGACACGACCGGCGTCGACGAGACAATCTGCTGCTATGCGGAGAAGGCGGAGACCTGGGTCCATGCTCCCGACGGCAATCGTTGGGAGTGGTACGTGAAGACGGCCGACGCGGAGCAGATCGAGAAGCTCGTGCTCGGCGGAGCGGCCGAACCGTCGACCAGCTGCTGCCCCTCCTGACGCCCTGGCGTGAGCAAGGCGTTCTGCGTCAGCGACAACGTGCGCCGCGGTCATTCGTGCTGACGTAGAGCGGGCGCTCCGACGTCTGCGTCAGCCACGGCGTCGACTCCGGCGATGTGCGCTGACGCGGAACGGGAGTCGGGCGGGGATGGCCGGCGAGCGCGAGGCGTCGGTGCTTCAGCGCAGTCGGAGACCGGGGTCGGCGTCGATGACGGAACCGATCCGGGCCGCGGTGTGACCGGTCGCGGCGAGCTCCGCGAGGACGTCGTCGGTGGCGGCGGGGTCGGTGCCGAAGACCAGGCCGCCCGAGGTCTGCGCGTCGGCGACGAGCAGCTGATCGACCTCGTCGTGATCGCCCACGTCGAGGAAGTCGAGGGCCCACGCCAGGTTCCGGCGGCTCCCACCAGGCATCACGCCGGCGCCGGCGAAGTCGACGGCGCCGGGGAGAAAGGGCACCGCATCGAACTCGACGAGCACCGCAACGCCCGACTCCAGGGCCATCCGGCCGAGATGGCCTGCGAGCCCGAAGCCCGTGACGTCGGTGCAGCCCGTCGCACCGGCGGCGAGCGCGAGCCGGCAGGCGACGTCGTTGAGGCGTGTCATCGAGGCGACCGCGGCCTCGACTTGCGCGGCTGATGCGCGGCCGGCCTTGATCGCCGTGGTCAGCACGCCGATGCCGAGTGGCTTCGTGAGGATGACGTCCTGACCGTTGCGCAGGCCGGCGTTGGTCAGAATCCGATCGGGGTGGACCTCGCCGGTCACGGCCATGCCGTACTTCGGTTCCGGGTCGTCGATCGTGTGCCCGCCGACAATCACGAACCCGGCCTGCGTGGCGATGTCCTGGCCGCCGGCGAGTACCTCGCCGAGCAGCGCGGTCGGCAGCTTGTCGGTGTTCCACCCGACGAGGTTCAGCGCGAACAGCGGCCGTCCACCCATCGCGTAGACATCGGACACGCTGTTGGCTGCGGCGACGCGTCCCCACGTTCGCGCGTCGTCGACTACCGGAGTGATGAAGTCGGCGGTGGAGACGAGCGCGCGGTCGTCGTCGATTCGCCACACGGCCGCGTCGTCGCCGGTGTCGGGTCCGACGAGGAGGTCGGCTGGATGATCGGAGTTGAGGTGGTCCACCACGTGGGCCAGCTCGCCGGGGGCGAGCTTGCAGCCTCAACCGGCTCCGTGGCTGAACTGGGTCAGCCGGATCTGCTCGCGTGCGTTCTCCGGGTCGTCGCTCATCGTCACCCCCTCTCGGGAGCGCTGATGCTGTCCGGTGGTGTCGTCACCTCGAGGTCGACCATCAGCTCGTTGGCGATGTCCTCCAGAGCGGCCTGGAGCGCGTCGAGGCCGAGATCGAGGGGCAGGCGGAGCGTGGCGGTCGCCTCGAAGAGCTGCTCGGCCGACATCGGAGCGGACACCGTCGACGTCTCGAGTTCCTCGATGCTGACGTTGCGCTGTGCGAGCGCGCGTGCGACTTCACGGATGATCCCGGGCCGGTCCTGGCCCACCAGATGGAGCTGGAGGAGCGACGAGGAGTCGATCGGTCCGTCGGCCGCTGCGATCGCGATGCGGACATCGAGGAGCCCCTGGGCCTGAACGCCTGCGAGGCTCGCGCTGAGCGAGTCGACGTGTTCGTTGGGGAGCGTGACCACGACGATGCCGGCGAACTTGCCGCCGAGCCGGGCGAGTTGGCTGCGGTCCCAGTTGCCCCCGTGGTCGGCGATCGGCCCGGCCAGTGCATCGACCAATCCTGCGCGGTCGTCCCCGATCACCGTGAGCACGAGCGTGGCCATCGGCGAAGTCTGGCACGTGACCGGGGCACGTTGACAACGCCCTCGGCGACCGCTCACGTCGCCGGAGGATGGTCAGGACTCGACCGGTCGGCCGAGGAAGTCGTCACTGATGCTGATGCGCACCCGTTCACCGTCGAAGTCGCCGCCCGCCCGGTCGAATTCGGCGAGCTTGTCGGCGTAGTACCGCTCGCGATGGTCGCCGAGCGAGGCGGCGTTGTAGGTCAGGTAGCCGGCGCGGCGCGGGCGGTCGGTCGTGTTCGTCTCGCTGTAGTGCGGGGTGTACGAGTCGAAGAACAGCAGGTCGCCCGGTTCGACGGGGACGGGCCGCCAATCCAGGGTGGCGTTTGCGGAAGCTTCGATCCGCCCGCTCGTCGGTCGGGAGTCGACCGTGTTCGTAGCCCGGCGCGACCCACAGGCACCCGCTCGCCTCGGTTGCCGGGTCGAGCGGGACCATGCAGGAGATGTGATGGTCGACGAACCGATACGCGGCGGCGTCCTGGTGGGGGGCGAAGCCCCCGCCGCCTGGCTGCTTGTAGTTGATCTTCTCCTTGAACAGCACGGCCGGCTCGCCGAACAGTGCTGCGAGCACCTCCATCACGACGCCGCTGCAGATGAACTCGCGGAGGACCTCGCTGTCGTTGACGAAGTCCTCGCTGCGGGCGATCACCGCGCCGGCATCGGTCTGCTCGAAGTGGTGCAGCCCGGGGCCACCGTCGGCTGCCCAGTGCTCCAGTTGTGTGACGGCCTGGTCGATCGCAGCGAGTTCGGCTGGGTCGAGCACGCCCGGCACGAGCAGCCACCCGTCGCGTCGGTAGCCGTCGACGTCGATCTCCGTCATGGTGAGGTGGCGTCCACGCGTGCACTCATGTCCCGCACCGTAGAACCTGTGCGTCGTCGGTGACTCGCCGGATGGTCACAGCAGGCGATGACGCAGCGGCCGCGAGTGCCGAGTGCGCTCACCGGTTCCATCGTTGACGACGCCGTCGTCGGGACGATCCTCACCCCGGTCAATCAGGGTGCCGTCACGATGAGTGGTGATGGAGACGTGCGGTCGTTTCGAGACGCGAGAGACGAACGTGCCGCTCGATCGGTCTGAGCCCGAGCGACTCCCACAGCCGTCGTTCGACGTCGCGATGTCTGGCTTCGTTCATGGCGCTCGAACGCCAGCTACGCCCATGAGGTGGACCTCCACTCGACTTGTCGCGTCGGATGGAGTCAGCGGTTCACGTTCGGCGCT
>CAVQBG010000007.1:0-48328 GCA_963710625.1 Ilumatobacteraceae bacterium
AGGTGGCCGAGTCCGAGCACGAGCCCGACTGCGACCAGCAGGAACGCCGAGATCACGGTGAAGAAGCCGACGAACCACGCGTCGAGCCCCACGCGGGAGCCGATGATGACGGCGACGATGAGCATGAGGCCGGTCACCAGGAACTTCCACCAGTTGCGCCTGTAGCTCGACCACTCCGATCGACCGATGCGATGTTCCGGAGTCATGCTCCGCTGGGCCATGAGCCGCTCGCATTCGGTTCACCGGAGCATCGGACTGTCGGGCGGTCGGCGACCGGGCAGCGGAGGATGGCCGCGACGATCACCGTAGGGTTCGGCGTGAGCGCGTCACGATGGCGTGTTCGAACCGAAAGTTGTACTGATGCAAGGCACCGTGAAATTCTTCAACAGCGAGAAGGGCTTCGGCTTCATCTCACGCGAGGGCGGGGAGGACGTGTTCGTCCATCACTCCAACATCGCAGGTGAGGGCTACAAGTCGCTCGACGAGGGCCAGAGCGTCGAATTCGACATCGGCCAGGGCCGCAAGGGCGACGAAGCCCAGAACGTCCGAGCACTCTGATCGACTGACTCCGAGGAGCGCCGCCGACCGATCCGGTCGGCGGCGCTCGGCGTTTTCCCTGCTTGCAGCGAGCATGGCGTTGATGGAAACCGACGATCGACCGGAGGCTCGATGAGCGTCGCACGGAACAAGGCCGTCGTCCGCCGTCTGTTCGACGAGATCTGGAACGGATGCAGGTTCGAGGCGATCGATGAGCTGTATGCGTTCGATGACGTCGCCGACTACCGGCCGTATGCGCCACTTCGAACCGGACGCGACTCCGCCCGCGAAATGGTCGAGCGAGCCTCGCTGACGATGCCGGACCACCACGAGGAACTCCTGGCGATGGTGACCGAAGACGACACCGTCGACAACCTGGCCGGCCTCCGTCAGGCCGGCGTGATGCCGACACCGATGCCGTAGCGGCATGCCGAGGAGTTCGAAGCCGCAACACTCGTCGCTGTCCGTCAGGCGGCGCGCCGACCGGGCGGCCCGGTACTGCGAACGGTGCCGTCGGGCAACGTGAGGGTCAGTTCGCGATTCGGGCCGAGCCCGAGCTGCCAACCGTCGTCGTGTACCCGGTGGTGATGATGTGTGCACAACGGCACCAGATTGTCGAGATCGGTGCGGCCGCCGTGACGCCACCAGATCACGTGGTGCAGGTTGCAGCGGTCGTAGTGAGTGGAACAGCCCGGGATCGCACAGGTGCGGTAGAGCCCGCGGAGTGCACGTCGTTGCGCTCGATTCGCGAGTCGCGTGGTTCGCCCGAGGTCGAGCTCGCCGGGAGCGTGGAGCACCACACCGTTTCGCACGACCACGGCGTGGACGTCGGCGGTGTCCGCCAGTTCGGCGAGCACCCGCCACGGCACCTCGACGTGAATCGGCCACTCGGCGCACGCCCCACCACTGCCATCGGGTTGATCCGCATCGACCACCACGACGTACTCCACCCTGCCCGACCGCCCGTGGCCAGTCGTTCCCCGTGCCCCGCCGTCGGCGGACTGCTCCGGGGAAACGATCCGCGCCAGCGCGAGCGCCCGCAGGTGATGCTGTCGCTCGACGGGGTCAGCGGGGCTCGTCGGCGGTGTCGCCTCCGCGAACAAGGTCTCCACTGTGGCGTCCAACCTCGCTGCGAGTCGCACGCCGGTCAGGGGATCGAACCGGCCACGCAGGTTCCACATCCCGTCGTCGTCGACCCACGTTCGCAACGACGTCGCCCGTCGTTGCCGCTCCAGCCGATCGAGCCCGTCGGACTGTTGGATGCGTCGTGCCTCGTCACGAACCCGCCGACCGAACTCGGCCTGGGTCGCATGCGCGGCCACGTTCACCAACCCACCGACGCGCTCGAGGAGCGCGGTTCGCTGGTCGGGCTCCAGCCCCTTGGCCACGCGGGTGACCGCGTCGACGTGGCCCGAGGTGATCGCCCCGTCGTCCAACGCGGCAGCGAACGACGGAACTGCTCCCAACGTGTCGGATCGCTCCAGCGTCTTCGCCGCAGCACCGATCGATCCCTTCGATGTCGTGGCGAGGGTGTCCTCGGGGAACGAGACCTCGGCCGCCAGTCCCGCGGCGAGATCGGCCTCCGATGCATCGACCCACGCTCGGACGCGCCGGAGCTCGGTCAACGCAGCCTCTCGATCGCAGCGGCCGGCGCCCGCGTCGGCGCGCACTGCGGCGATCACCCGCACCCGTTCCACGACCACTGCTACGTCCATACCCCCATCATGACGAGGGGGTGTCACAGGGTCGAGGTGGTCAGCGCCGAACGTGAACCGCTGACTCCATCCGACGCGACAAGTCGAGTGGAGGTCCACCTCATGGGCGTAGCTGGCGTTCGAGCGCCATGAACGAAGCCAGACATCGCGACGTCGAACGACGGCTGTGGGAGTCGCTCGGGCTCAGACCGATCGAGCGGCACGTTCGTCTCTCGCGTCTCGAAACGACCGCACGTCTCCATCACCACTCATCGTGACGGCGCCCTGATTGACCGGGGTGAGGATCGTCCCGACGACGGCGTCGTCAACGATGGAACCGGTGAGCGCACTCGGCACTCGCGGCCGCTGCGTCATCGCCTGCTGTGACCATCCGGCGAGTCACCGACGACGCACAGGTTCTACGGTGCGGGACATGAGTGCACGCGTGGACGCCACCTCACCATGACGGAGATCGACGTCGACGGCTACCGACGCGACGGGTGGCTGCTCGTGCCGGGCGTGCTCGACCCAGCCGAACTCGCTGCGATCGACCAGGCCGTCACACAACTGGAGCACTGGGCAGCCGACGGTGGCCCCGGGCTGCACCACTTCGAGCAGACCGATGCCGGCGCGGTGATCGCCCGCAGCGAGGACTTCGTCAACGACAGCGAGGTCCTCCGCGAGTTCATCTGCAGCGGCGTCGTGATGGAGGTGCTCGCAGCACTGTTCGGCGAGCCGGCCGTGCTGTTCAAGGAGAAGATCAACTACAAGCAGCCAGGCGGCGGGGGCTTCGCCCCCCACCAGGACGCCGCCGCGTATCGGTTCGTCGACCATCACATCTCCTGCATGGTCCCGCTCGACCCGGCAACCGAGGCGAGCGGGTGCCTGTGGGTCGCGCCGGGCTACGAACACGGTCGACTCCCGACCGACGAGCGCGGGCGGATCGAAGCTTCCGCAAACGCCACCCTGGATTGGCGGCCCGTCCCCGTCGAACCGGGCGACCTGCTGTTCTTCGACTCGTACACCCCGCACTACAGCGAGACGAACACGACCGACCGCCCGCGCCGCGCCGGCTACCTGACCTACAACGCCGCCTCGCTCGGCGACCATCGCGAGCGGTACTACGCCGACAAGCTCGCCGAATTCGACCGGGCGGGCGGCGACTTCGACGGCGAACGGGTGCGCATCAGCATCAGTGACGACTTCCTCGGCCGACCGGTCGAGTCCTGACCATCCTCCGGCGACGTGAGCGGTCGCCGAGGGCGTTGTCAACGTGCCCCGGTCACGTGCCAGACTTCGTCGATGGCCACGCTCGTGCTCACGGTGATCGGGGACGACCGCGCGGGATTCGTCGACGCACTGGCCGGGCCGATCGCCGACCACGGGGGCAACTGGGATCGCAGCCAACTCGCCCGACTCGGCGGCAAGTTCGCCGGCATCGTCGTGGTCACGCTCCCCAACGAACACGTCGACTCGCTCAGCGCGAGCCTCGCAGGCGTTCAGGCCCAGGGGCTCCTCGATGTCCGCATCGCGATCGCAGCGGCCGACGGACCGATCGACTCCTCGTCGCTCCTCCAGCTCCATCTGGTGGGCCAGGACCGGCCCGGGATCATCCGTGAGAGTCGCACACGCGCTCGCACAGCGCAACGTCAGCATCGAGGAACTCGAGACGTCGACGGTGTCCGCTCCGATGTCGGCCGAGCAGCTCTTCGAGGCGACCGCCACGCTCCGCCTGCCCCTCGATCTCGGCCTCGACGCGCTCCAGGCCGCTCTGGAGGACATCGCCAACGAGCTGATGGTCGACCTCGAGGTGACGACACCACCGGACAGCATCAGCGCTCCCGAGAGGGGGTGACGATGAGCGACGACCCGGAGAACGCACGCGAGCAGATCCGGCTGACCCAGTTCAGCCACGGAGCCGGTTGAGGCTGCAAGCTCGCCCCCGGCGAGCTGGCCCACGTGGTGGACCACCTCAACTCCGATCATCCAGCCGACCTCCTCGTCGGACCCGACACCGGCGACGACGCGGCCGTGTGGCGAATCGACGACGACCGCGCGCTCGTCTCCACCGCCGACTTCATCACTCCGGTGGTCGACGACGCGCGAACGTGGGGACGCGTCGCCGCAGCCAACAGCGTGTCCGATGTCTACGCGATGGGTGGACGGCCGCTGTTCGCGCTGAACCTCGTCGGGTGGAACACCGACAAGCTGCCGACCGCGCTGCTCGGCGAGGTACTCGCCGGCGGCCAGGACATCGCCACGCAGGCCGGGTTCGTGATTGTCGGCGGGCACACGATCGACGACCCGGAACCGAAGTACGGCATGGCCGTGACCGGCGAGGTCCACCCCGATCGGATTCTGACCAACGCCGGCCTGCGCAACGGTCAGGACGTCATCCTCACGAAGCCACTCGGCATCGGCGTGCTGACCACGGCGATCAAGGCCGGCCGCGGCATCAGCCGCGCAAGTCGAGGCCGCGGTCGCCTCGATGACACGCCTCAACGACGTCGCCTGCCGGCTCGCGCTCGCCGCCGGTGCGACGGGCTGCACCGACGTCACGGGCTTCGGGCTCGCAGGCCATCTCGGCCGGATGGCCCTGGAGTCGGGCGTTGCGGTGCTCGTCGAGTTCGATGCGGTGCCCTTTCTCCCCGGCGCCGTCGACTTCGCCGGCGCCGGCGTGATGCCTGGTGGGAGCCGCCGGAACCTGGCGTGGGCCCTCGACTTCCTCGACGTGGGCGATCACGACGAGGTCGATCAGCTGCTCGTCGCCGACGCGCAGACCTCGGGCGGCCTGGTCTTCGGCACCGACCCCGCCGCCACCGACGACGTCCTCGCGGAGCTGGCCGCGACCGGTCACACCGCGGCCCGGATCGGTTCCGTCATCGACGCCGACCCCGGTCTCCGACTGCGCTGAAGCACCGACGCCTCGCGCTCGCCGGCCATCCCCGCCCGACTCCCGTTCCGCGTCAGCGCACATCGCCGGAGTCGACGCCGTGGCTGACGCAGACGTCGGAGCGCCCGCTCTACGTCAGCACGAATGACCGCGGCGCACGTTGTCGCTGACGCAGAACGCCTTGCTCACGCCAGGGCGTCAGGAGGGGCAGCAGCTGGTCGACGGTTCGGCCGCTCCGCCGAGCACGAGCTTCTCGATCTGCTCCGCGTCGGCCGTCTTCACGTACCACTCCCAACGATTGCCGTCGGGAGCATGGACCCAGGTCTCCGCCTTCTCCGCATAGCAGCAGATCGTCTCGTCGACGCCGGTCGTGTCGAGCCCGGCCGACGAGAGACGTCGTTCGGCGGCGGTCACCTCGTCGGCGCTGTCGACCTCGACACCGAGATGGTTGATCGACCCGTCGGGGCCGGAACCGCCGAACAGGACCAGCTTGAGCGGCGGGCTGTCGATCGCGAAGTTGGCGTAGCCGTCGCGGACCTTGGTGGGTGGCGTGTCGAACATCTTGGAATAGAAGTCGATCGCGGCGTCGAGGTCGGTCACGTTGAGGGCGAGTTGCAGGCGCATCGTTGGGTCCTTCCGAGGGAACACCGCGTCGACCACGTCGTGGCGTCACTCGGCGTTGTATTGATGATGGTCGATACGTTACCATCACACTTCGATGAACGTCGATACGACATCCGGGTTCGATACGACATCCGAGGGGGCCGCGGGCAACGCCCACGACCCACCGCTCGTGTCGTGTTGTGGTTCGACCACCGGCGACGCCCTCACCGACGAGCAGGCACACGAGTTGGCCGCGGCCTTCAAGGTGCTCTCCGACCCGGTGCGACTCCGGCTGGTCTCGCTGATCGCCACGTCCCCATCGGGCGAGGTGTGCGCGTGCGACCTGCCCGAGTCCGTCGACCGCAGCCAACCGACCGTGAGCCATCACCTGTCGATGCTGGTCAACGCCGGAGTCGTCGAACGCGAGCAACGTGGCAAGTGGGCATGGTTCCGACTCCGCCGCGAGCGCCTCGCCGAACTCGCCACCGTCCTGACCGCTCCAGCCGCCACCCCCACGTCGTCCATCTCCCTCGCGCCCCGAACAGGAACCCCATCGTGAACGACCGCCCCGCCGTGCTCTTCCTCTGCGTGCACAACGCAGGCCGTTCCCAGATGGCCGCCGGTTGGCTCCGCCACCTCGCCGGCGACCGTGTGCGCGTGTTCTCCGGTGGCTCCGAACCGGCCGACCGGGTCAATCCGGCGGCGATCGCCGCCATGCAGGAGGTGGGCATCGACATCGCCGGCGAGCAACCCCAGCGGTGGACCGACGCCGATGCCCGCACCGCCGACGTCGTGGTCACGATGGGGTGTGGCGACGTGTGCCCGATCTACCCCGGCAAGCGGTACGAGGACTGGGAACTCACCGACCCCGCCGGCCAGCCGGTCGAGTTGGTCCGTACGGTCCGCGACGAGATCCGCGACCGTGTCGAGGGTCTGATCGCCAGCCTGGCGATCGACGAGCAGTGAGCACCTCGCCCACGGCGTCGCCCGTCGCCCACTGGCGGCCCGACACGCGACGGCTCACCGGCGAGTTCGTCGGCACCGCGTTCCTGCTCGCAGCGGTGGTCGGCTCGGGGATCATGGCGGAGAGCCTCACCGACGACGTCGGGCTCCAACTGCTCCAGAACGCGTTCGCCACCGCCGGGGCGCTCATCGCGCTGATCCTCGCCTTCGGCGCGGTCTCGGGCGCGCACTTCAACCCGGCGGTCACGATCACCGACCGTGCGTTCGGCGGGATCGACACGCCGACCGCCGTCTGGTACGTCGCCGCGCAGGTCACCGGCGCGATCGCCGGCGTGATGATCGCCAACGTGATGTTCGACCTCGATGCGGTCGACTGGTCCACCAAGGACCGTTCCTCGATCAACCTGGTGTTCGCCGAGGGCATCGCCACGATCGGCCTGCTCCTCGTCATCTTCGGCGTCGTGCGCTCCGGACGCAGCTCGGTCGTGGCGTTCGCAGTGGGTGGATACATCGCCGCGGCGTACTACTTCACGTCGTCCACGAGCTTCGCCAACCCGGCCGTGACGGTGGCCCGCATGTTCTCCGACACGTTCGCCGGGATCGAGCCGGCCAGTGCACCGGCCTTCATCGCCGCGCAACTGGTTGCGGTCGGGCTGTCCATCGGCCTCATCCACGTGCTCTGGCCTGACATGAGCGACGTCGCCGACGAGGTCCTCCTCCCCCACGAAACGATGCGACGGTCGCCGTTCCGCGGCAGACTCTCGACATGACGACGATCGACGCCGACACGAACGCCGACCTCACCGCCGCTGCTGTCAGCTGGGACATCGACACGATCCTGCCCGAAGGATCGTCGCCGGCCGACCTGTTCGACGACGCCGAGACGATCGCCGATGAGCTCGCCTCCCTGCGAGGCCGGGTCGGCGGACTCGATGCCGGCGAACTCGCCGAGGCGATGCACTCGGTCGCCCGGCTCCAGGACCTCGTCGCCCGAGCGAGCTATCACGCGATGCTCACGTTCAGCACCGCCACCGACGACCCCGCTCGCGGCGCGGCGATGGCTGCCGCCCAGGAACGCTCGACGGCGATCGGCACCAAGCTGATCTTCCTCGACCTCGAGTGGGCAGCCGCCGACGACGCCCACGCCGACGCCGTGCTCGCCGACGAACGGCTCGACTTCTGCCGTCACCACCTCGCCAACCTGCGTCTCACACGACCCCACCTGCTGAGCGAAGCGGAGGAGACGATCGTCGCCGAGAAGAGCCAGACCGGGTTCTCGGCATGGGTACGCCTCTTCGACGAGCTGACGTCGGCGATCCACGTCGACCTCGCCGACGAACTCGGAGGCAGCGGCGTCCCGCTGATGCAGGCACTCTCGATGCTCCAGCACCCAGACCGCACCGTTCGCCAACAAGTGGCCGGCGCGGTCAGCGCGGCGTTGCAGCCGGGCCTGCGGACCCGGGCCTTCGTGTTCAACACGCTGCTGCTCGACAAAGCCGTCGACGACCGGCTCCGGCACTACGACTCCTGGGTGTCGTCACGAAACCTCGCCAACGAGGCATCCGACGAGTCGGTACAGGCACTCGTCGACGCCGTGGTCGATAACTACTCGATCGCCCAGCGCTGGTACACCCTCAAGGCACAGGTACTCGGCGTCGACCGCCTGGCCGACTACGACCGCATGGCGTCGGTGGCGGCAGCCGAGCGCGAGGTCGGATGGGAGGAGGGAACCCAGATCGTGCGCGACGCCTACGCGTCGTTCTCGCCCGAGCTGGCCGGCATCGTCAACCGCTTCATCGACGAGTCGTGGATCGACGCGCCGCTCCGTCCCGGCAAGCGCGGCGGGGCGTTCTGCGCCGGCGTCTCCCCCGGCCATCACCCCTACGTCATGCTCAACTGGACGTCCACCACGCGTGACGTCGCCACCCTCGCCCACGAGCTCGGACACGGTGTGCACTTCCACCTCGCTCGCGAGCAGGGCGTCTTCCACCAGAACACACCGCTGACCCTCGCCGAAACCGCGTCGGTGTTCGGCGAGACGGTCACCAGCAACCGGCTGCTGTCGATGATCGACGATCCCAACGAACGCTTCGCCCTGCTCGCGTCGACCCTCGAGGACTCGATCGCCACCGTGTTCCGCCAGATCGCGATGAACCGCTTCGAGCACGCTGTCCACACCGCTCGGCGGGAGGAGGGCGAGCTGAGCGTCGAGCGCTTCGGCGACCTGTGGGCACAGAGCCAGGAGGCGATGCTCGGCGACTCGGTGGAGATCACCGACGGCTACCGCAACTGGTGGAGCTACGTCCCCCACTTCATGGGCTCGCCCGGCTACGTGTACGCCTACGCGTACGGCCAGCTGCTGGCGCTCTCGGTGTACGCCCGTTACCGCGAAGAGGGCGACGACTTCGTTCCCGCCTATCTCGACCTGCTGCGCGCCGGTGGGTCCGACACGCCGGAGAACCTCGCCCGGATCGTCGACTGCGACCTGGCCGACCCCGACTTCTGGCGCAACGGCCTGAAGATCGTGGAGGGTCAGCTGACCGCTGCCGAGGACGCCGCCCGCGCCGCCGGCCGCCTCTGAACCGACAGGATCCGACGACATGACCTACTGCCTCGCGCTTCGCCTCGACGAGGGCCTGCTCCTGCTCTCCGACACCCGCACGAACGCTGGGGTCGACAACGTGGGCACCTACCGCAAGATGCACGTGATCCAGCCGGCACCCGACCGTGCCTTCGTGCTCCAGTCGGCCGGCAACCTCGCCACCACCCAGGAGGTCCTCGACCGCATCGATCGCGACCTGGAGACACCCGGCGACCACGAGTCGCTCGCCACGGTCGGCCACCTGTTCGAAGCGGCGCTGTACGTCGGGCGCCTGAGCCGCGAGGTCGTCGCAGAACACTCCGCTGCCCTCGGCGCCGTGGGCGCTGACGGGGCCGCCACGTTCATCCTCGGGGGCCAGATCAGGGGCGCCCGCCCCGACCTGCTCCTCGTGTACCCCGAGGGCAACTACATCCACGCGTCCGACGAGCGGCCGTTCCTGCAGATCGGTGAGACCAAGTACGGCAAGTTCTGGCTCGAGTTGGCGGTGCGGACCAAGGTCGACCTGGAGGCCGCGGCGAAGATCGCGCTCGGCTCGATGCTCAGCACCGCGCACGCGAACCTGTCCGTCGGCCCGCCCTACGACCTCGCCGTGTACCGAAACGGGGCGCTCGGCTTCGAGGAGTACCGGATCGACGCCGACTCCGCGTATCTCGACGAACTCCGCACGGTCTGGATTCGTCATCTCATTGCCGCGATCGACGAGCTCCCACCGATCTCGCAGGCGAAGACCTGATCGACGGCCGCTTGGGCGATGGCGGCTCACGGTCTACGGTGGGCGCGTGACCGACGAACAGCGGCCCTACGGCAGCGGAAGCGCCGATCCAGCCCTCAAACGAGTCCGAACCCGACACTTCCAACGGGCGAAGGAACAGGGCATCAAGATCACCGGGCTGACGAGCTACGACTTCCTGTCCGCCTCGATCTTCGACGATGCCGGAATCGACTTCCTGCTCGTCGGTGACTCGGCGGGGAACACCGTCCTGGGCTACGACACGACGATCCCGGTCACGGTCGACGAGCTGATCCCGCTCACGGCGGCCGTGGTCCGCGGGGCGAAACGGGCGTTCGTGATCGCCGACATGCCGTTCGGTTCCTACGAGAACGGCCCCGACGAGGCGCTGGCGACCGCCATCCGCTTCATGAAGGAGACCGGCGCCCATGCGGTCAAGCTCGAAGGAGGTGTGCGCAGCGCGAAGCAGATCAAGCGGATCGTGCGTGCCGGGATCCCCGTGATGGCCCACATCGGGTTCACGCCGCAGAGCGAGCACGGGCTCGGCGGCCACATCATCCAGGGTCGCGGCGAAGGCGCCCAGCAACTGCTCGACGACGCCCACGCCGTCGAGGACGCCGGGGCATTCGCGGTCGTCCTGGAGATGGTGCCGTCGGCGGTGGCGGCCCAGGCGACCAGGGAACTCGAGATCCCGACGATCTCGGTGGGTGCCGGTCCCGGCTGCGACGGGCAACTGCTGGTGTGGAGCGACTGGGCCGGGTTCACGCGCGGTCGCATCCCGAAGTTCGTGAAGCAGTACGCCCAGATCGGCCAGGACCTGCTCGACGCAGCGATCGCCTATCGAGAGGACGTCGAGTCGGGCGTGTATCCGGCCCCCGAGCACGAGTACGACGCATGACGAGCCGGTTGCACGTCGTCCGGGCCGGTGCCGGAGATCCGATCGTGTTTCTCCACGGCATGGGCACGTCGGCGGCGACCTGGAACCGCTGCATGGAGTTGCTGCAGGACCGCTTCACCGTCGTGGCCCCCGACCTGCTCGGGCACGGCGACTCGCCCGTGCTCGACGACCCGGCGGAGTACACCCACGATCGGACGCTGGTCGATCTCGACGACATCGTCGGCGAACTCGACCGACCGCCCGTCCTCGTCGGCCATTCGCTCGGCGGCTACCTGGCGCTGGCCTACACGGCAACGCGGCCCGACGCGGTCCGCGGTGTCGTGGTCCTCAACACCGGCCCCGGCTATCGCGACGATGCCAAACGCGAGGAGTGGAACGCCCGCTCGCGGCGGAACGCGCACCGGTTCGGCGTGCCGGAGCAGGTGACGACGATGAACCTCCAGGAGGACTCCGTCGTCATGGACCGTCTGGCCGAGATGCCCACGCCGACACTGGTGCTCGCCGGGAGCGCCGACCGGCCGGAGTACACCGGTGCCGGGCAGTACCTCGAGCGCAAGATGCCGGATGCCCGGCTCGTGGTGGTCGACGGTGGCGGCCACTCGATGCACGAGGACATGCACGCCACCGAGGTCGCCGACCTCGTGGCGCGGTTCGTGAACGATCTGCCGCCGGCCGTCAGCCGACGGTGATCGAGGCCGACTGGCCCCGACTCAGGTGGTCGTCGACGTCGCAGATCAGTCGGTAGACCCCGTCCTCCTCGAACGTCACGGTCACCGCCGCCGATGATCCGGCGGGGATTCGATCGGTCTTGCCGAGCGACCTTCCTTCGGATGACAGGACCTCGAGCGAATGCTCGAGCTGGCCGACATTGTCGACGGCGAACTCGATCGTGTCGCCGGCGCCGATCACACCGGGGTCGCCGTTGAACGCGTACTCGGTCGCCGTGATCTCGATCGTGCGGGCCGGTTGCGATTCGGCACCGGCGTCGCCGGCGCCATCGCTCCCGCACACGGTGACCAGGGTCAACACGAGCGGCGCGAGCAGAACGAGACGTCGTGTTGCGGGCACACGATGAGAGTAGCGGGGCACCTGGTGCCCGGGGACTCAGTAGTGACGCAGTTCGACGACGGTGCCGTCTGGGTCGCGCACGTACAACGACGTGCCGTCGCCGCGGGCGCCGAACCGGCGCGCCGGTCCGTCGACGACCGTGAACTCGCCGGACGCCGCGATCGCGTCGAGATCAGTCGGCTCCACCACGAGGCAGAAGTGATCGAGGCGCCCGTCGACGGGCTCACCGTCGATCAGGTCGATGATCGTCGTCGGGCTCACACGAACCGACGGGAACGGCACCTCACCGCGACGCCACTCCTCGACCCGCACCGGTTCGAGGCCCAGCAGATCGCAGTACCAGGCGAGCGTCCGCTCGACATCGGCGGAGACGAGGACGATGTGATCGAGACCCGTGACACGTAGCGTCGTTCCCATTCGCCGATCCTGCCACATCGATCCTGCCACATCGATCCTGCCACATCATGGTGGCATCGGGCTCGGAGCTCGGACCGACGTGCGACTCGCCCGACATCGAGAACCGGGCCTCGACACGCGGTCTCTGCGCCGTATCTTCCTGAAGTGCGCACGCTGAGGGAACGGCATCTCGTGGGCCTCGACTACCTGGAGACGGTGACCTCGCTCCTGCAGCGGATCCGCCGTGCCCATCCGACCGCCGGCCTGTACCAAGCCGCCGAGCTGCAGTGGTGGTGGCGCAACCCGCGTCCGACCGACGAGTTGGCGCAGCTGTTCTGGTTCGACGAGCACGATCGCCCAGCCGCCGCGGTGATCGCAACCGACTGGGGCGACGGCTCGTCGGCGGTGTACGAGGACATGACGATCGCCATGATCGTCATGCCTGACGCTCACTCCGACTGGGTCACACACGTCATCGAGCGCGGGCTGGCGCATGCTGCCGAGTCCGGGATCGACGCCGTCGACCTCGAAGTCGACCGGAACGATCACGTCGTGCACGAGGTGCTGGCCCGGCATGGTTTCGTACGCAAGGGCGACGGGGTCGTGGAAGCCTGGCTGGATGCGGTCGACCGACCCGAGGTCAGCCCGCTGCCAGACGGGTACCGGCTCCGGTCGCGCACCGAATCGATACTGCATCCACACCACTTCGGGCAGCGGGGCGGGGCCCTGACGGAGGAGCGGCTTCGGCAGACCTCGCTGTATCACCCCGACCTCGACCTGGTCGTCCACGATCGCGACGACGACGTCGCGGCCTACGGGCTGTTCTGGTTCGATCCGGAGACCGCCACGGGGGTGGTCGAGCCGATGCGCACCGAGGACGACCATCAGCGACGAGGGCTCGCGCGTCACGTCCTCACCGCCGGCATCGACCTCCTCGCCGTGGCCGGCGCCGCGCGGGTCTCGATCGGCTGGGAACCGGACAACCCCGCATCCGGTCATCTCTACCGCAGCGTCGGTTTCGAACCCGTGCTCCGGACCGACGTCGTCAGCGGACCGACGAGGCGATGACCCCCCTCGGCGTCGCGGCGTCGGCGGTCACAGCAGACGGAGGAGCCCGTCGACGATGAGCGCCCCACCGAGGCCGAGGGCGATCCAGACGCGGAGCGCCAGTGCGTTGGTCTTCAACCAGGACTCGCCCCGATCGATGATCGCGGCGGCACGACGACCACCGACGACGACGATGATGAGCGGCACCGACACCAGCAGCGTGGCAACCGCCACGTAGAGAGCCAGCAGTGTCAGGTCTGCGAGGTCCCCGAGATTGGCTTCGCCGACCGAGCCCATGGCAAGGAAGGCCAGAACGAGCCGTTTCGGCCCGCCGAAGCCGAGGAGCACCGCCATCGACAGAACGGCCCCCGGCCCGACACGGCCCAGTCTCACCAGCGTTGCCCTCTCTCGATCCGACTCGACCCTGGGGCGCTTGGGGCCACGACGTTCCTGGAGCCCCGCCGCGACGAGCGCCAGACCGAGCAGCAGTGCCACCACTCCCTGGAGGGTCTTGCGGGACTCGAGCCCTTCGACGGCCGCCTGGCCGAGCAGCAGGCCCAAGGTGGCTGCGATCGTCGTCCCGACGAGGAACCCGATCAGGAAGGCGATGCTGTTCGTGCGTTGGCGCTCGCTCCGGATCACCACCAGCGTCGCCGTCAGCACGAGCGGGCTGGCAGCGGCGACGAGTGCGTAGAAGAGCACGTATGCGGTTGCAGAGATCACCCGGAACGACGCCGAGAGGGGTCGAGGATCCCGGCCTGTGGAGCTGCCATGGCGCCCATCTTCGCCGAGGCGGTGCAGGCCGAACCAGTCGATGATCGATCACGACATGTCACGACGGTCGAGCGCCCACATGCCGAACGAGACGAGTGCCCCGGCCACGAGCAGGAGCACCATGATCGGCAGCCACGACATCGGCGCAGCGGGAAGTCCCGGGACGTGCTGGAACGGCGAGATGTTCAGCGTCCAGTCCGGCAGGTTCAGCACCGAGGCGAGCATGCCCGCCACGAGCGCCCAGACGAACAGCGCCCACACCAACGGCGACCATCGGGGACTCAACGCGTACAGGGCGAACGCGATGGCGCCGAACACGAACATCGCCGGCACCATCACCAACCCCGCCGCCGTGTTCCGGCCCACCTCACCGGCGTCGCCGGCGACCAACGCGTATCCGACACCGACCGCGAACCCAGCCACGGCCATCACGATCACCGTCCCGACGGTGGCAACGACGAGATGACTCCTTGCGACGGCCCGCCGGGAGACGGGCGCGGCGAGCAGCCCGTCGACGCGTCCGGCCATCTCCTCCGATCGCAGCCGGAGCACTGACGAGATCGTGAACCCGGTCGCCATCAGCCCGATGATCAGCGCCGCAGTCGACAAGAAGGCGTCGACGATCGAGCCCTGACCGAGTTGGATGAAGAAGTCCTCCATCTCGGGGTTGTCCTGGAGGATCGATTCGGCCTGATCGGCGACGATGCCGTAGAAGAACACGATCAGACCCAGCCCGATCGTCCAGCTCAGCACCGATGCTCGCTGGAGCCGAACGGCGAGGCCGAGCGGGCTCGACAGCCGGGGCCCGGCTGCGGCCGCTCCGGGTCGCTCCGCGACCAGGCCCGCACCGAAGTCTCGGCGGCCCTGGAGTGCCACTGCGCCTGCAACGAGCGCTGCGCTCGCCACCACCGGGAGCAGCAGCACCCACCAGCGTTCGTCGGCGAACGCACGGATCGCCTGTGCCCAGCCGATCGGCGAGAGCCACGAGAGCACTCCGTTGCCGACATCGCCGACCGCTCGAAGCACGAACGAAACACCGATGGCGACTCCGCCCAGGCCCAGCGCCGCCCGCGACCCACTGGCCACCTGGGCGGCCACCGCTGCCACACCGGCGAACACCAGACCGGCACCGAACACGGCGAGACCGAAGGCCACCGACCCGGTGGTCGGCAAGCCGTAGGCGACGAGGGCCAGCGCCACGCCCGTTCGCGACGACCGCCTCCACGATCGCCGTCCCGATCATCGCCGCAGCGAGCGGGGCATCGCGGCCGACCGGTGCTGCACGCACCAACTCGGCGCGCTCGGACTCCTCTTCGGTCCGCGTGTGGCGCACCACCATGAACACGCCCATCAGGCCGACCGCGATGATCGTCGAGACGCTGAGCTCGTTCATCATCACTGCGCCGGTCGTGGGTTGGTCGAGGCCGTACCCCGGGCCGGCCTGGATGATCAACGCCGAGTTGCCCCGCACCGTGCGGGCGTACGACTCGAGTTGCTCGGGCGTGTCGTAGAGCCCCGTGATGCTGGCCGCGGTGACCACGATCAGCCCCACGATCGCGGCGAACCAGAGCAGGATACGTACCCGGTCGCGTCGGAGCACGAACCCGGTGAGGCGTGCCGTCCCGGCGATCGACTGGCGCCCTCCGGAGGGCGCAGCGGCGTGGTCCGCCACCTCGGCCACCTCGAACGCGGTGGCAGCACCCGTCATCCCACACCGCCGATCTCGCCGATGCCGTCGCCGTTCATCGCCGCCAGCTCGTCGCCGTAGTGACGGAGGAACAACTCCTCGAGGGTGGGCGGCTGACTGACCAACGAGTGGATGCCGAACGACGAGAGGTGACGAATCGCTGCATCGAGGCCGGCACCGTCGACGTCGAAGTGCACGTGGCCGTCGTCGACACGGACGTTGTGCACGCCGGTGAGATCGTCGAGTCCCGAGACCGGACGGTCGGTGGCCACGGTCACGTTCGTTCGCGTCAGGTACCGGAGATCGTCGAGGGTGCCACTCTGGACCGCCTGGCCCTGCCGGATGATCGTGACACGGTCGCAGAGCTTCTCGACCTCGGCCAGGATGTGGCTCGACAGCAGCACGGTCCGCCCCTCACCGGTCGCATCGAGGATGCAGTCCTGGAACACCGATTCCATGAGCGGGTCGAGCCCCGACGTCGGCTCGTCGAGCAACAGCAGCTCGGCATCGGAGGCCAGTGCGGCGATCAGCGCCACCTTCTGCCGGTTGCCCTTCGAGTAGGTGCGGCTCTTCTTGCGCGGGTCGAGCGCCAGTCGCTCGATCATGTCGTCGCGTTTCGCCCGATTGACGCCACCGCGAAGCCGGGCGAGCAGATCGATCGTCTCGCCACCCGAGAGGTTCGGCCACAGGTTGACGTCTCCGGGGACGTAGGCCAAGCGTCGGTGGAGCTCGACAGCGTCGCTCCAGGGGTCGCCGCCAAGCAGGCGGGCGCTTCCGCTGTCCCCGCGTAACAGACCGAGCAGCACCCTGATCGTGACGGTCTTGCCGGCGCCGTTGGGGCCGAGGAATCCGTGGACCTCACCGGTCGCGACCTCGAGATCGAGCCCGTCGAGCGCTCGGGTCGAGCCGAACGTCTTGACAAGATCACGGATCAAGATCGCCGTGCCCGCTCGATTGGACGTCGACATGACGATCACCTTTCGTCCACCATCATTCTGCCATCCCTGCTGGCGGTCGCCGTGTCCACGGGTCACTCGGCGTGCAGCGCGTACGTGGTCCCGACCACCGACGGCCCGTAGTGTCCCGGCGCGAAACGTTCCGCCAGTGCAGCCTTCGCCCGCCATCCCGTGCAGTGACCGGGTGCGACGATGCGCGGGGAGATCCGCGTGTCGAGATCCTCGATGGTCGACTCGATGCGCAGTTCCATCGGTCCGCCCGCGAGGTGGTATCCGCCGAGCACGACGTCGATGGGCGTTCCCGGGAATCGCTGCTGTGCGCCGAGGCACGCATTGACGATGCCGGCGTGCGAGCACGCCGACAGCAAAGTCACACCGCGGCCGCGCACCTCTGCGGCGAGGAAGCGCTCGTCCATGATCAGCGGGTCGGCAACCACGATGTCGCCGCCATCGGCACCGGCGCCGAAGCGGAACGAGTGATGGCCGACGAGGCCCGCCTCGTACTGCGTCGTGCGTTCGATCGCCCCACTGCCGAGGAAGCGGCCGTCGGCCAGCAGATGATCGTCGGCGTGCAGGACGACCGTGCCACCGGCCGCCTCGATCGATGTCAACGATGGTTCCTCGGGGAGCAACACGAACGTGCCCGCGGGCGACTGGATCCCACGTTGATCCGGTCGATCGGGGTGCAGGTCGACGACCGGGGCGGCACGCCCCGCTGCTCGCCGGGCGGCGGCGATGGCCCCCACGACGACGGGAAACCCACCGCTGTGGTCCCAGTGCCAGTGCGAGAGGAAGACCGCCTCGATCGAGGCGAGATCCACACCGAGCCGCTCGGCGTTGTCGAGCCACACGTCGCCGTACGGACCCACGTCGAACAGCACCGTTCGCGCCTTGTCACCGATCCGACCGGTGACGAGCACCGAGAACCCGTGGCACGCCACGCACAGGTGGTCGAACACGGTGACGCAGTCGTGCCCGTCGTGCTGTCGGACCGCGGGTCGCCGCATCACGTGCGACGCGATCTCCGGGAGTTGCGGCACTCCCGGGTCGACGCTCGACAACGAGTCGGTCTCGTTGTCGACCACCACGGTGAGCGTCAGTTCGTCCAGTGGCCTCGACCGGTCCATCCCCCGATCATGCCCCATTACCCACCTGCGATGAGTTCGGGCGCGCCCTGCGCGCCCCGGGACTCATCGGGAGGGTTCGGCACCCGCGGCGAGACGGATGCCGCCGGCGATCGTCGACAGGAACTGCTCGTTGCTCCACATCGCCGCGGCGTGGCCCATCGAGTTGTAGATGCTGCGACCGCCGCCGAATTCGCGCCACCACACGATCGGGTGGTCCTCGCCCATCTCGCCGAGGTAGGGCTCGTAGGTCGACTCGTCGACGGTCGCCACGACGTTGACGTGCGGCCGGGGATTGTCGTGGAACCCGTACCACTCGTCGACGAGGACCTCACCATCGGCGATGCCGTCGATCGCCGGACACCCCGGATCCTCCACGTGCACCACCGCCGGCTCGCAGCTCCACATCGCGAGCGCATCGTCCCATCGGTCCGCGTCAGGCGGTGCATCGGCGATCGGGCCACCGTAGGTGACTCCCGGGCGGTTCTCCACCGGATCGTCGGCATAGAGGCGAGCGATCGTGTGCCCCTTGAACGATGCCCCGACCAGGTCTCGGTACCACGGCCAGTCGGTGGGGACATCGCCCATCGATGACGCCGCGTGGATGCCGAAGAAGCCTCCGCCGTCCGCCAGATGGTCCTCGAGCGCTCGTCGCTGCGACGGCTCCGGCAGCACGTTGCCGCTGGTGTGCACGAACACGACCACCTCGTGACCCCGCGCGGACGTCAACCGCTCGAAACGGTCGGGGTCGTCGGTCGTCTCGACGTCGAACCCGTGTCGTGCTCCGAGGTCGACGATCGCCTGGACCGCCGCCGGGATCGACCGGTGCACGAATCCGAGCGCGTGGTGGAACACGAGCACACGGAGCCGCTTCTCGTTCATCGCAGCCGGGCCTTTGCATCCTTCTTCGCCCGCGTCAGTTGCACTCGCTGCGGGTGGTCCTTGTAGAACGGGTCGAGCGGGTAGCAGCCCGACACGAGCCCGTTGCGCGGTGCGGTCGTGCAGTCGCTGAACGTCCGACACACGAGGCTGCGGTCGAACGGCTTCCCGGCGAGCGTGTCCGCCGCCAGCTCGGGATACGACAAGATCATGCGACCGAGGCCGATGATCGAGGCACCACCCGTGTCGAGCACGGCCTGCCCGACGTGTGCGAGCCAGTCCTGCGCGTAGGAGTACCCCGACCCGATGATCGTCACCTCCGGATGGGTGATCGTCAGCTCACGCGTGACGGCGAGCTGACGGGCCACGCCGACCAGCGGGTCCTCGGGCGGCTGGTAGCCGTCCGACGGCGGAAAGTAGGCGGGGCGCTGCACGTGCGGGTTGTAGTAGGGGCTCCCCGCAGTGGTGCTCACGAGCCCGATGCCGAGTTCGGAACACAGGTCGAGGAAGGCGTGGGTCTCGGTGAGATCGATCCCGAGCCCGGTGCCGTCGCCGCCGAACGCATACGAATAGGCCGCCGTGGTCTCGGGCACGCCGACACCGCCCTCGCCGGCGCGATACGGAACGAGATCGAACGCCGACAGCCGCACCGCCACGGTCAGACCGGGGGCCCGGTCACGGATGCCCGCCACCACCCGACGCAGGAAGGCGGTCCGGCCGACGAAGTCGCCCCCGTACCGACCGTTGCGGTCGTGGCCGGTGAGCAGCTCGTGGAGCAGATAGCCGTGGCAGTGCTTGACGTCGACGAAGTCGAACCCTGCCTGCTGGGCGAGAGCGGCAGCCGACACGTAGTCATCGGCGAGCTCGTCGAGTTCGTCGTCGCCGAACACCGCCGTGGCATCGACGCCGACTCGGCCGTCGAGGATCGGGTGTTCGTAGGCGGTCCTCGGCAGCGGTGCCCCCTCCGGACGCGACCACCGCCCCGAGTGGGTCAGCTGCAGACCCGCCACTTGATCGGCCGCCACGATCCCGCGGAGTGCGGCGATCGCGTCGACCGTCGACTCGTTCAACACCAACTGGTTCGGATTCGCTCGGCCATCGGGCCGCACCGCCGTCGCCTCGCCCCACACGAGGCCGCAGCCGCTCGACGCGAACCGTCGCCAGCGGCGACGGACCAGGTCGGTCGGCCGACCGTCGGTGGTGGCGTCCCAACCTTCCATCGGCAGCACGGCGAAACGATTCGGAGCGATCAGGACCCCGCCGTCACCGTCGTCGATCTCGACCGGCTGCGCGAGCGAGCCGTTCGGGTCCACTGCGTCGGCGATCGGGACCTCGACGCCGAGGTCGGCACAGTGCCGACGGAACGCCGCGACGCTGTCGAGCTTCTTCACCTGCGTCCACCGCACGCTCACGCTGACATCGCTCCGTCCTGGTGCTCATGAGGTCGCAACCGCTCGAGGATGTCCGCCAGCACCGCTCGATCGGCATCGGGCCGACGGGGCACCTCCGGCGGTGTCCGGTCGCACTGCGCCCACCCGCGGAGCTCGAACATGATCGCCGCGTCGTGGCGATAGCCCGGTACCGGCGGACGGAACGTGAAGTGGCCGAGGTACTGCAGCAGATCGTTCAGTTCGTGAAAACCGGGATCGTCCGCCGCCCACAGACGATCCCGGGCCGCGAACGCCGCCGGAGCGAACGTCGACAACCCGAGCAGGTAGTCGGAGCCGTACATCACCATGTCGACCGCGAGGTCGTTGCCGGTGAACACCGTGAAGTCCGGCCGGACGCGATCGCGCAGGTCGAGCCGGTCCCACTCCCGTTCGCGACTCAGCGACGAGTGCTTCGCGCCCACACACGAGGTGATGCCCATCAGGCCCTCGTAGGCATCGATCGACGGGATCCGGCCGTAGGGCACGAACATCGGGCCGAGTTCGAACCCGATGAACCGATCGACCTGGTTCCCGATCTCCGCGAGCGCCTCGACCCAGCCCCCGTCATCGAGGGCGTTGAGCCCGTGGGACGGGAACACCACCGGCGTGCCACCGCGTTCGGTGATCGCCTCGCAGGCACCCGCGTAGCCGGCCAGGTCGAAGCCGGCGCCGGGTTCGTCGGCGACGTAGGCGCCCGCCACGAAGTCGCCACCGGTCACGTCGGCCGTCACGTCGAGGACCCGTCGCTTGTCGGCCTCGCCGAGCAGCTGCACGTAGCCGGTGTCCATGTTGACCGCCGGGGTGAGCCCGGCGGCGGCCGTGCGAGCCACGTGCGCCTCGGTGGCCGCCCAGTCGATGTCGCCGGCCGGCGTGTAGGGCAGCAGCACCGCGGACATCCCGGTGATCGCACGGCCGGGACGAACCCGGCGTTGGACGTCCCGCTCGGAACGCATGCTCACGGAGCCTCCGCTCCGGCGATTCGATCGAGCACCGCGATCGCCGCAGGCGGGACGACCGCCTCGACGGCATCGACGACCGTCGTCGACGGCGTTGCCACGACGATCGCACCGAGCGTCGCATCGACGCCGAGGTCCCGGCACTCGAGCGCAGGCACGGCGGTGCGGGGGTGCACGAGGCTGGCGTTGACCGCCAGGTTGCGGCCGATCGGCCGGCGACGCGGTGAGCCCGCCACCGGGACGTCGACGATCGCCGAACACCCGCCGCTCGTCGTGATCGCGGCGCGACGGCCGTCTCGAACCAGTGCGCCTCGCGCCAGGTCGTCGGTTCGGTCGAGACCGATGGCGAATCCCGACTCGAGCGCCGAGAGCGTGCGCGCCGACCGCACCCGGTGCACCCGACCGTGCCCGGAGCTGTCGAGCAGCCAGCACACCGTGTCGACCCGCACGTCGGACCACGGATGCCAGGTGCTCCAGCTGATCGCCAGGCCGTCGACCTCGTCGACACCGGCCGCCTCCACCCCGAGGCGGATGCGGCGCTGGCCGTCGACGGTCGTGAGCGCCAGCATCGAGTCCGTGTGCACGACGCCGTAGGTGTCGGCGATGTCACCACTGAACCCGAACACCGACGAGTAGGCGAACTTGCGGTACTTGCTCGGCGACTGCTCCGGGAAGTCGAGCGCCACGGCCGTTCGAGCAGGAAGGACCACGGCGTGGTCGACACCACGGGCGATCAACTGGCCGGCGTCGCGGAGCACGATCGGTGCGTCGAGCGGTTCGAGCGGTTCCTCGTCGAAGGTCCAGAACGGATGGTCGGCGGACGCAGCGAGTGCGCCGAACGCCTTCATCGACCAGTACGGCGACCCCGCCGAGTTGTAGGTCTCCGCGAGCCGCCGGTTGTCGTACGTGTACCCCACCGACAGCACGCCGTCGCGGTCGCTGATCGGCTTGTCGGCCCACCAGCGCAGGTGACGCATCGACAACCCCCTCACCTGCCCCCACGTCAGGCCGGTCTCGACGTCGGCCCACGCGAGCGCTCCCCAGAACGATGCCATCGCGAACCGGTACGTCATGCTGCGACCGAAGGGCACCGCGGCACCGTCGGGGGCGAACCAGTGTTGGAAGTCGGTTGCGAACCCGGCGGCCCGATCCCGGTACACCGCCGCCCGACGGTCGTCGCCGAGGCCGATGTCGTTCGCCGCTGCATACATCAGCCCGTAGGTGTGGAACACGAACGGGACGTACCAGTCGACGTTGGAGAGCGCTCCGTCCTCGTACCAGTACTCACCGAGCCGGTAGCCGTCGAGCAGCTCCAGCGACCTCGCAACCGTCGTTCGGTCGTACGGCACGCCGACACGTTCCAACCCGAGCGACACGAGGACACGGAAGAACTGCCAGTTGTTCGGCGCCGGATCGTGCTCGAAGATGCCGCGCAACCACGAGACGAGTCGTTCCTGTGATGCCGTCGACAGCGGGTCCCAGGCCCGTTCGGGGCAGAACGCGAGCGCGAGCCCGATCGCCGCCTGCTCGACCATGCGTTGGTCGGTGTCGCCGGGGACCGGCCCCCAGTACTCGGGCGAGGCGGGATCGGTTCCGGCATCGAGACCGGCCACGATCCGGTCCCAATGGGCGAAGTCGTACCCGCCGACGGTGAGCGGCACGATGCCGTACAGCGGGCGGGCGAAACCCTCGAGTTCGGCGGTCGACTCCTCGAAGACGGCGGCAAAGCTCCCGAGCCGCACACGGGCACCACCCTCGCTGAGATACGGCACGAGCGGTTCGTAGAGGTCGGCGACCGCGCGGGCCAGATCGTCGCGCGTGTGCAGTGGCCCCGCCGCCAACGGGTTCGCGCGCGCCCTGTTCGCCACTGCGCTCCCCCGGTTCGGATCGCTCACGGCGCCCATTGGAGTGCACACTGCTCGTGCATGCAAACCTGGCCGGCGCTCGTGATCGCCCACCACCCGTCCCTCGACCTGTTCGACGCCGATGCCCTCGACCGGATCACCTCGGTTGCGGAGATCCTCGACCCCCGACCGATCGGCGACTGGAACGATCCACGGGTCGACGACCTGCTGGCGCGCGCCGAGGTGATCCTCGGGCACTGGGGCTGTCCGCCACTCGATGTGTCGGTCGTCGATCGGGCGCCGAACCTCGGTTTGTTCGCCTACGCCGCCGGAACGGTGAAGCAGACCGTCGACACCGCGGTGTTCGATCGTGACATCCGCATCACGTCCGGCGCCGTCGCCAACGCGGAACCCGTCGCCGAATTCACGCTCGCGACGATCCTGTTCTGCAACAAGGACGTCTTCTGGCAGCGCGACATCCGGCGCGTGCCTCGCGATCGTGGACTCCGGGAGTTCCGCCAACCCAGCGACGTCGCGGTCGGCAACTACGACAAGACGATCGGGATCGTGGGGGCGTCGCTGATCGGGCGTCGGGTGATCGAGCTGCTCGCACCGTTTCCCCACCTGCGGGTCGCCCTGTACGACCCGTTCGTCGACCACGACCAGGCCGAGGCATTGGGCGCCACCAAGCTCGGACTCGACGAGCTGTGCGAGACGAGCGACATCGTGTCGATCCATGCACCCGACCTGCCGAGCACCCGCCACATGATCGGCGCCGCCCAGCTCGCAGCGATGCGGACCGGTGCGACCCTGATCAACACGGCCCGAGGGGCGTTGTTGGATCACGACACGCTGCGCGCCGAGGTGTCCTCCGGGAGGCTGTACGCCGTGCTCGACGTGACCGACCCCGAGCCGCTCCCCGACACCGACCCGCTGTGGTCACTGCCGAACGTGTTCCTCACGCCTCATCTCGCCGGTTCGCTCGGCACCGAGCTGGATCGCATGATCGACCACGCCGTCGACGAGATCGATCGCTGGCGCACCGGCCGGCCCGCCCGCAACCCGATCACCAAGGACCAACTCCCTCGTCTCGCCTGAGCTCCGCCGGTCCGGCGTCTACGATTCACCACAACCCATGTCGATCGATCCGTCCACCCGAGCGCCCCAGCTGATCACCTACGCCGATCGGTTGGCGGGCGACATCGCCGGGGTCGAAGCGTTCGTCGACGGACCGGTGACGGGCACGTTCGGTGGCATCCACCTCCTGCCCTTCTTCGTGCCGATCGACGGTGCCGACGCCGGCTTCGACCCCGTCGATCACAGCGAGGTCGACCCGCGCATCGGCACCTGGGACGATGTACGGCGGCTGACCGACGAGCACGTCGTGATGGCCGACCTGATCGTCAATCACATCTCCGCCCGATCAGCGGAGTTCCAGGACTGGCTGGCTCGAGAAGACGAGTCCCCGTTCGCTCCGCTGTTCCTCACGCCCGAGCACGTCTTCGGGCACGCACCGCAGGCCGACGAGACCGGCACGATCTACCGACCGCGGCCAACGTCGCCGTTCACGACGTTCGAGTTCGCCGATGGCAGCTCCCGGGCCGTCTGGACCACGTTCACCGATCAGCAGGTCGACATCGACGTGGAGCACGAACTCGGCTGGCGCTACCTGACCGGCATTCTCGACCGGTTCCACGACGCCGGTGTCGGCATCGTGCGACTCGACGCCGTCGGTTACGCGATCAAGCGGGCCGGCACGTCCTGTTTCATGTTGCCGGAGACCTTCGACTTCATCGACCGACTCGGACGGGCCTGCCACGATCGCGACATGGAGGTGCTGGTCGAGATCCACGGCCACCACCTCGACCAGGTCGCGATCGCCGAGCGGGTCGATCTCGTCTACGACTTCGCGCTTCCGCCGCTCGTGCTCGACGCGCTGTTCACCGGCGACGCCCTGGCGTTGAAGCGCTGGATCGGGATCCGCCCGTCGAACTCGGTCAACGTGCTCGACACCCATGACGGCATCGGGATCATCGACGTCGGCGTCGACGCCCGAGATCCGAACCGCTCCGGCCTGCTCGACGCCGACCGCATCCACGACCTGGTGGAAGAAATCCACGAGCGCTCCGGTGGCACGAGCCGCGCGGCGACCGGCGCAGCCGCGTCGAACCTCGATCTCTACCAGGTCAACTGCACGTTCTACGACGCGCTCGGACGAGACGACGCCCGTTACCTCGCCGCACGGACCATCCAACTGCTGCTTCCCGGTTTTCCACAGATCTACTACGTCGGGTTGCTCGCGGGATCCAACGACATGGACCTCCTCGCCGCCACCGGCGTGGGCCGTGACGTCAATCGCCACCGCTATTCGCCCGAGGAACTCGCGAACGAGCTGCAGCGTCCGGTCGTGCGTCGACTCGTGGAGCTGCTGCGTTGGCGCTCCACGGAGCAGGCGTTCGGCGGAACGTTCCGACTGGTCGACTCCCCTGACCATCAGCTGATCGTGCGTTGGTCCACGCCGTCGTCCGCGATCGAAGTCGCCGTCGATCTCCGTACCGCCGAGGTCACGATCGGCCACTGACGCCATCTCACCACATCCCGGCGGCTCCCCCGTGACGAGGGAACGTGTCGGCGGTGTGATTCGATGGACCCGTGGCCGACGGCGACGAGCGACGCATCTCGGACTCCCCGCGGGACGACGATGCATCGATCTGGAGCACCGACGACATCCCGGTGCACGCCGATCCGCTCGAGATCGTCTGGAATCGCCCGGACGGTTCGACCGAACCGCCAGTGACGCCGAGCGAGCCGCGGACCGCCGATGGCTCCGACGCTCCGGGAACGCCGGTCCCGACCGACCGTCGCTCGGGCGCGACTGCCGGCCGAACCCGCCTGCTGATCGCCGGCGCGGCACTGCTGGTGATCGCAATCGTCGGCGCGCTGCTCGCTCGAGCCGGCTCCGACGACGAGTCGGCGACCACCACGGTGCCCGACACCACGAGCGACTCCGACGCAGTACCCGCGCCGACCATACCGGGCACGATCGCGCCGGTCGGCGACCCGATCGACGACGCCGGCACACCGACACCCTCGTTGCCGGCACGGGTCGAGCTGCCCCCGCTCGTCGGTGCGATCGAGCAGCCGACCGAGGTGATCGCCCTGAGCGCTGACGGCACCGTACACACGTTGTCGCTGCCGTCGGGACGGGTGACGTCGATGCCCGTCGGTGGCTCCGGCAGTGCCGACCCGGTCGGGTTCGGGGGCAACCAGGTCGTCGTGGCGCCGGATGCGGCGGCGATCGGGCTGGTCGACGGCGAGTTCGTCGTGCTCCCGCGTGTCGGACCTCCGGTCGGCGTGGAGTACGGCGACTTCGGCGACGGCATCGGCGGCCTGCAGGCGTTCGGCTGGCGAACCGGCGACGACGGAGCGACGCGTTTCGTCGTCGCCGTCTATCCGTCGAACTCGGGCGACGTCCGCGTCGTGGCGATCGACACGGCGGGCACCCTCGAGGAACTGCCCCTCAGCGAGATCGAGCTCCTCGGGCGATTCGGGCCGACGATCACCGCTCCCGACGGTTCGTGGATCGTCAACGACGCCGGCGGAGCCTATGCAGTCGAGCCGGACGGCTCGGCTCGACGGATCGAGAACGGCATCGTGTACGCAGTCTCCGACGACCACCGTCTCGTCCGCGACTGCGACGAGTCACAAACCTGCTCGACAGTCCTCGTGACGGTGAGCACCGGCGAGCGCCGGGTGCTCGATCCGACGGTGCTGCCCGACGACTTCGCCGACCTCGTGTACGGCATGGCGCTGTCCCCCGACGGCGGTGCAGCGTTGCTCCAGCGCAGCACCTTCACGTCGTCGCGAGTCCTCGTCGACTTCCAAGCGGGCGAGGTCGCCACCTGGCCGGTGATGTACTGGTCGCCGGCGACCGAGTGGACGTGGGCGGCCGACAGCTCCGGGGTCTTCGACACCTCGTCCGACGGCGACGGGCTCCGCTTCACCGCCCGAACCGGCGAGTCGGTCACGTTCGCGGAGGAGTTGGGCTCGATCGTCGCACTCGGCGTCCGCCGACCCGACGCCGAACTCGAGCCGACCACCACGGTCGTCGAACGCGCTGCAGTCCCGGATCGTCCGCTGGATGCGACCGGCCTGGTGCTCGCCGCAGCGGGACGCTCCGGCGGGATGTCGTCGATCGATCTCGACGCCGGCGTCGAATCGAGCTGGGCCACAGCGGGGCGCCTCGGCCAGGGCGACGGCGCACTCGTCCCCGACGCGTCCACGATCGTCGCACTCCCGGCATCCGATGCCGGCGCCTTCGCCACCAGCCCGGACACCGAGACCACGCTCGGTGCCGACTTCGCCGTCGAGGGGCCGAAGTTCGCCGGGCCGGTCCCCGGCACGATCTGGGTTCCCGCTCCGGGGATCGCCCCGCCGACGAGCACGATCGCGTACGAGCTCGTCCGCGTCGACGGAGCCCCGACCGGGGACCTCACCACGTCGTTCGCATTCCCGGACGCCGAACTCCTCGGCAGCGACGGCCGTGGCGGTCTCGTCATCTCCCGAGGTGGCACCGTGTTCACACTCGGCGTCGACGGCGCCGAACCACTGACCACCGGCGACCTCCTGGCGATCGGCGTCGACACCGCCTACGTACGCGAGTGCACTGCGATCGTGACCTGCGACGTCCTCCGTCTCGACCGGCAGACCGGCGAGCGGACACCCGTCGAAGGATTGGCGGAACTGTCACCGATTGCGATCGCGCCCGACGAGCGCGGCGTCGCCCTCGGCACGTCGGTGGCGCCGGGTGGTGACGTCCTCGTGATCGAAGTCCGTTCGCCGGATGGGCCGCGCTGGGCCATGTTCGACACCTCGACCGCCACCGGCAGGCTTCCAGAACTCACCGATCTCGCGATCGCCCAACCGGTGATCTGGAACGCCGACGCCAGCTTCGCTGCGTTCCTCGCCGTCTCGAGCCTGGCGGTGTACGACCGCGCTGCTCAGGACGTCGTCGCCATCGACACGGCGCCGCTTCGCGCGATCGGACCGGCGCCCAGCGACTGGTGAACCGAACCGATCCGAATCACCTGCCGACGCGCGAGCAACTCATCCGATGTGGATGATCCCGGCCGGACGATGCGGTGCAATGATTCGCCGATGACCAACGAAGATGCGCAGGATCGATACCGCGAGGCGGCACAGATCCTCCACGACATCGCCAAGCCGATGCGGGTGCTCTCCGCGCTCGCGTGGCCCGCCGAAGTCCGCGAGGAGTTCCTCGCCGGTGGCGCCGACACACTGCCCGAACCGACCTACGCCGGCGTCGATCCGACACCGGTGCTCGACGGTGTGGCTGCAGTCAGGCGCCTCCTGCGTCCCGGCAACGTCGTCGACGACTGGCTCGACCGGGAGGCGACCGCCATCGAGTCGACCGCACTGATGCTCTCGACGCTCGGCACCCCGGCGTTCCACGCCTACAGCCGCAAGCTCTACGGCGTCCCGACACAACCGCTGCGCTACGACCCGGCCACCCCGCTCGAACTCGCGCAGAAGGTCCACGAGTCGCTCGCCGACCTGAAGGCTGCAGCGCTGGTGCCGCCCGTGGTGCGGAGTCGGACCGGCGAGGAGGTCGCGGCGTTCATCGAGGAAGCGGTCGCCGAGCACTTCGGCGACTCGGCCCCCGAGGTGCTGCTCGTCGACGAGCTCTCCGCCAACGCGGTGGCGTCCACGAGCCGCATCAAGATCCGACGCGACGCCAAGTTCACCCTGAAGGATTCGGCTCAGCTCCTGAACCACGAAGCGTTCATCCACGTCGCCACCGGCCTCAACGGTCGCTCACAGACCGACATCCCGATCCTTGCCCTCGGCCACCCGGGCACGACGCGCACCCAGGAGGGCCTCGCCGTCTACTCCGAGTACGTGTCGGGAACGCTCGGCATGGACCGGCTGCGCCGCCTCGCCGACCGGATCGTCGCGACCCAACTCGTGATCGACGGGGCCGACTTCATCGAGCTCTACCGCTGGTTCCTCGATCGCAGCGCCGACCCCGAGCAGGCCTTCGAGTCGACACGGCGGATCTTCCGGGGTGCGCCGATCACCGGTGGAGCGCCGTTCACCAAGGACTGTGCGTACCTCTCCGGCTATCTGTCGGTGGCGACGTTCATCCGAGCGGCCTTCCGAGCGGGGCGGGCCGACACGTTGGGGCTCCTGTTCTCCGGCAAACTCGACCTCTTCGCGATCCCGGCGCTCGGGGAACTGCGCAGCCAGGGGCTGGTGAAGCGGGCACGGTTCGTCCCGCCGTGGGCGTCCGATCCGGGTTGGGTGCTCGCCCACCTCACCCTCAACACGTTCATGGCCGACATCGACCTGTCAGCGGTGACCGATGCGATGTCCGACGTCCTCGAGCACTGCCCACGCGTCGACGTCGAACTCCCCGGCTGACCGGCTCGCGACCGGCGCTGTGTTCGCTCTCCGACCGGTGACGGTCAGTCGCGGACGGTGTCGCGCAGGTGCTTGTTGTTCCGCGGCTCCGCCTTGGTCTTCATGTCGGTGACCTGGCGGATCATCTCGTCACGCACCTCGTTGAGCGCCCGGTCGAGGTCGCTGTTCGACGACGTGGCAACCAACGGATTGTGACCGTCGACCTTCATGTCGAGGGTCACGTGCTGGCTCTTGGAGTCACGGTCCTTCACGAACAGCTGCATGGACACGGTCCCCACGTCGAACGATCGCAGCCGTGCGTCGAGCTTCGCCCAGTGATCGACGAGCTTGTCGAGGTCGGCCTGGTACAGGTCGCCGTGCACGGTGAGACTGTCGGCCACGGTGGCCGGATGCTGGTTCGTCATCACTTCTCCTTCGAAGCGGTGGGCTGGAAGCCCGTCCTCTGACCCCATTCAATCCGACGAACGACGATCACGCCCAAACCGATGGGCACGCTCATCCGAGATCGTGGGGCCCGGCGCCGAGGTAGCCCTTTCCGGCGCGGATCGCCTCGCCCCACGGCGACAGGATGTCGAACAGTTCCTCGATGTCGTCGCCGAGCGCGTCGAGTGCGGGGCGCATCTGGTCGTCGGTCGCGACTTCGATCTGCTCGCGAGCATGGCGCCCCGGCTGCGACAAGTGCGTGTCCGCGCCCGTCCCGTCGAGGTACCCGAGATCGCGGAGATGGTGCTCCGACCGATCGAACTCCTCGGCGGTCCAGCCCCGGGTGCGGCTGTAGCTGCGCACCGGCATGCCCCAGGACAGCTCGGTGAGGATGCCGATGTCGGTCGCCGTCAACCCCGCCGCGACCCACGCGGCGTTGTGGCAGTCGCCCCGGTACTCGCGCAGGAAGTCGCCGAGGAGCCACACCGCCGCCAGATCGTCGTCGGGCAACTCGAGTGCGGCGATGCCGGCAGCGAGCGGGCGGCCGTTGATCGGCAGAGGCGCAGCAGCGATCCGCAACAACTCCCGAGCCCGCTCCACGCCGTCGGGCCGCTCGCCGATCAATCGGCGGAGCTGCGCGAGCGCCCCCTCCGCGCGCGCCGCACGAATCGTGTCGGCGTCGGTGCGGGTCCAGGCGAGCTGCACCGACGGCACCACGACCGCAGCGCTGAAGACACCGAACGCCGCAGCGATCACCTCGCCGGGCACCTGACCGAGCAGACTCCCGCGGCTGGCGAAGTAGGCGGGGCCGTCGGGGAGGGCGACGCCGTCGGCGTCGCCCCGGCTCGGGTCGAAGCCGAGCGCCTCGTAGTTCGCGTGGCATTCGGGCGAGAAGTACACCTGTCCCACCACCGGTTCGAGCACGGAGCCCAGGCGGCGGGCGAGACGGGACGTCGTCGAGATCTCCATGGCCCGCCACCGTACGCGCGGCGCGACGATCCACCGTCAACGTGAGCGACAACGTACGGGAACGACGTCGTTGCCGACGCTGACTACCGTTTCCACATGACCGCGCGCACCACCGTTCTCGTCCACGGCAACCCGGAGACCGCAGCGATCTGGGGACCGCTCACCGCTGCGCTGCACCGGCGGGGACGGGCGGACGTCGTTGCCCTCTCGCCGCCGGGCTTCGGAGCGCCGGCCCCCGAGGACTTCGACCCGACGATGGACAACTACGCCGCCTGGTTGGTCGGCGAACTCGACGCCATCCGAGCGGGCGGGACGGAGATCGACCTGCTCGGCCACGACTGGGGTGCCGGTCACGTCTACGGAGCGCTCGCTCGCCGCCCCGACCTCGTCCGGACCTGGGCGGGCGACATCGCGGGCGTCATCCACGCCGACTACGTGTGGCACGACATGGCCCAGGCGTGGCAGACGCCGGACATCGGCGAGCAGGTCATCGAGGGAATGACGACATCGAGCCACGGCGACAAGCTCGCGCTCTTCGAGGGTCTCGGGCTCCCCACCGACATCGCCGCCGAGCTCGCGACCGGGTTGGACGCCGAGATGGGACGCTGCGTGTTGCGCCTCTATCGAACCGGAGCGCAGCCGGCGGTCGGTCGACTCGGCGACCGCCTCGCCGAGACGCAACTGCCGCCCGGCTTGGTCGTCGACGCCGAGCTCGACGCCTACGTACCGTCCGAGCTCTCGAACGACATCGCCCGCCGCCTCGGTGCCGAGGTGCTCCACCTCGACGGCCGCGGCCACTGGTGGATGATCGACGATGTCGATCCGGTCACCGACTCGCTGCTGGCGTTCTGGTCGTCGCACTGAGTGTTGCAGCGGGGGTCGGACCCCTGCTGCGACACTCACTCGACGGGGAGGCCGAGGTTCCTCGCGATGACGAGGCGCTGGATCTCGCTCGTGCCCTCGCCGACCTCGAGGATCTTGGCGTCGCGGTAGAAGCGCGCCACCGGCGTCTCCTCGATGAAGCCCATGCCACCGAACACCTGTGTGGCGACCCGCGCCGCATCCATCGCGGCCTCGGTCGAATAGAGCTTGGCCATCGCGGCCGCCTGGCCGATCGGACGGTCGTGATCCTTCAACCACGCCGCCTTGTACGTCAGGTTGTCCGCGTTCTCGACCTGCACCGCGAGGTCGGACAGCTGGAACGCCAGGCCCTGGAACCGCCCGATCGGACCACCGAAGGCGTGGCGTTGCGTCGCGTACTCGACCGAGAGCTCGAGGCACGCCCACGCCGAACCCAGGGCCAGGGCCGAGATGGCGATCCGGCCGTCGTCGAGAATCGACAGGAAGTTGCGGAATCCCTTTCCCGGCTGGCCGAGCAGGTTCTCGGCGGGGATCCGACAGTCGACGAAGGTGATGCCGTGGGTGTCGCTCGCATGCCACCCGAGCTTGTCGTAGGCGGGCTCGATGATCATCCCGGGTGTGCCGGCGGGAACGACGAATGCCGAGATGCCGTCGTCGGTGCGGGCGGTGACCGTCACGATCGAGGTGATGTCGGTCCCGCAGTTGGTGATGAACGCCTTCGAGCCGTTGAGCACCCACTCGTGACCGATCAGCTCTGCTCGCGTGCGTGTGGCGCCGGCATCGGAACCGCCGTCGGGTTCGGTCAATCCGAACGCACCGAGGGCTCGGCCGGCGACGAGGTCCGGAAGCCACTGGTCTCGTTGGTCGTCGGTGCCGAACCGGAAGATCGGATTGGCCCCGAGACCGACACCGGCGGACAGCGTGATCCCCATCGACTGGTCGACGCGACCCAGCTCCTCGATCGCCACGCACAGCGATGCGAAGTCACCGCCCCCACCACCCCACCGCTCGGGGAACACGATGCCGAAGAGGCCGAGGTCGCCCATCGCTCGCACCACGTCGATCGGGAAGTGACAGGCCCGATCCCACGCGGCCGCGTGCGGAGCGATCTCCTGCTCGGCGAAGTCACGGACCGACGCTCGGAGGAGTTCGTGGTCGTCGCTCAGTTCCCAGCTCATGATGGCCCGACGCTACCGAGCCCGGTCGAGAGGTGCCCCACCCACCGCCGGCACCCGCCGGTACTGTCGAGGCGTGCGCCCGAGCCCGTCACGACACAGCCGCTGGTGGCTGCTCGCAGCGCTCGTCCTCGGAGGAGCGGGCTGCGCCGGGGCGTCCTCGGCTGCGGTCACCGATCCCACCACCATCGCACCGACCACGACCGACCGGCCCGACGCGACGACCACCCCGACGGTCACCGCCCCACCGACGACCAGCACGACCACGACCACGACCACGACCACCACGACAACGACCACCACGACAACGACCACCACCAGCACCACCGTCGAGCCGCTCCCCGACCCAGCCCTGCCGGCCACGAATGCGGGCTTCGACGCGATCGCCGCGGCCAATCCAGCCGCGACCCTGACCGTGCGCCGGGACGGGCGAACGGTGCTCGCCCGAGCGTCGGGCGTCACGATCGACGGCGCCGCGGCCACCTCCGATTCCCCGATGGTCGTGGCCAGCGTCAGCAAGCTCCTGACCGCGCTCCTCGTCGCCAGACTGGACGAGGCGGGGTTCATCGACGTCGATGCGCCGACCCCCTGGGCGGCGGCCGGCATCACCCCGCACCCCGCGTGGATCGACGTCACGCCGCGGGAACTGCTGACGCACACCTCGGGCATGCCCGTCGTACGGCGACAGTGGTTCGAGCGCGCAGGCGACTGCCGATCATTCCTGCCGACACTGGTCGGCGCCCCGCCGCAGGCGCACCGGGGGCGCTGGACCTACTCCAACGGCAACTACTGCGCGCTCGGCCTCGTCGCCGAGGGCCTCACCGGTGTCCCGCTCGACGTGGCGGCACAGACCGTCCTCCTCGAGCCGCTCGGGATGTCCGGGGTGCACCTGACCACCGGTGGCCAGTTGCCGTCCGACGTCGTCTATGCGCTCGGCGTCGACCGGCTCGACCGGCTCGGCGGCGCCGGGAGTTTCATCGTGTCCACCGACGACCTCGCCGCCGTCCTCGGCGCCACGACCGCAGCCGACCGCCGGGTGCTCACGTGGCCGGGCATCTTCGTCGACCAGTACGGCTGGGGCCACACCGGCAGCGTCGACGGAGCCGTGTCGTGTGTGTGGACGATGGAACTCGGCCGCACCGTGGTCGCTGCCACGGTGGCGGGCAGCCGACCCACCACGGGCGGAGCGGTCTGCGATCTGCTGCTGCCGGCGCTGGCCGCCGACCTGGGGATCGCGGCCAGCGGGACACCCGACCGCACCCCGCGTTGACCGACGGCGGGCCGACCGGCGACGCCCCGGCGGGTCAGGCGACGCGGGTCAGGCGAGCCCCCAACGCTGTCGAGCTGCTGCGACGGTCGGCAGGCCGATCTCGCCGGTCGACGCGGCCTCCGGGCGGTACGTCTCGCCGATCAACGCTGACAGCGTCGCTCCGGTCGACGACGACAACGCTTCGAAGTCGTACCCGCCCTCGAGCACCACGACCGTGCGACGCTGCGGCACCAACGCCTGGAGCCGAACGGCGAGGTCGGCGTAGTCGGCCGACGTCAGCTCCAACCCGGCGAGCGGGTCACGCCGGTGTGCGTCGAACCCCGCGGAGATGAACAACCAGTCCGGCGCGAAGTCGGTGACCAGCGGGGTCACCACCTCGTCGAACACCCGCCGGTACACGTCACCACGGGTCCCGGCGGGAAACGGGAGGTTGACGTTCGAGCCCGGTGCGTTCGGCCCGCCGGTCTCGTCCGCCCGGCCCGTGCCCGGATACAGCGGCGCCTCGTGCGTGGACACGTAGAGCACGCGCGGGTCGTCGTAGAAGATGTCCTGCGTACCGTTGCCGTGGTGGACGTCCCAGTCGACGATCGCCACCCGCTGGCCCTCGTCGGCCAGTTTCGCCGCGGCGACTGCGACGTTGTTGAACAGACAGAAGCCCATCGCCCGGTCGGGAACGGCGTGATGTCCGGGTGGGCGACCAGCGGCGAACGCCACGTCGCACGACCCCGACGCGAGCGCGTCGACCGCATCGAGCACGGCGCCTGCGGCACGGCGGCTCGTGTCCCACGATCCCGGCGCCGCGAACGTGTCGGGATCGAGATCACCGCCACCGCGTTCGCAGAACCGCTCGAGCTGTGACACGTAGGAGGGATCGTGGACACGACCCAGTTCCTCGACCGTCGCCATTCGAGGTTCATGGAAGGTCGCGGCATCGTGCAGACCGGCCTCGCCGATGCCGGCGAGCGATGCATCGAGGCGCCCCGGCCGTTCGGGATGCCAGTCGGGCGTCAAGTGCTGATCGAGTCGGGACGCTGCGAACACTGCGATGGGCGATGCCACCACCACACCCTAGGCACCGCGAGCCGAAGCGCAACAGACGTCACACCAGTGCCTCGCAGCAGCCGGAGATGCCATGCTGACGGCATGAGGAGTTCGCGATGAGGCACGAGGAACCGATGGCCTCGCCCTGGGCGTCGTCGGTCGTGCTCGGAAGCGGCGACACCGCGTTCATCAGGCCGCTGACCCCGGAGGACAAGCCGGCCCTCGCCGAGTTCCATCGCCGTCAGTCGCCCGAGAGCATCTACCGCCGGTACTTCTCCCCGAAGCCGGAGTTGAGCGAGAAGGAACTCGATCACTTCACCACGGTCGACATGTCCGACCGAGTGGCGTTGGCGGTGGAATCGCACGACGAGCTCATCGGATGGGCGAGCTACGAGCGCTGGCCGGGCCGCAACGAGGCCGAGGCAGCGTTCATGGTCGACGACTCGCACCACGGCGAAGGCATCGCCACCCTTCTCCTCGAACACCTCGCGGCCATCGCCGGGTCGAACGGCATCGAGCGGTTCACCGCCGAGGTGCTCGGCGACAACCGTGCGATGCTCGCCGTGTTCGCCAAGGCCGGCTGGCCGCTGCAGCGACGGTTCGACTCCGGCGTCGTCGATCTCGACTGGGATCTCGCGACCACCGACGAGTTCCTCGACAGCGTCGAGCGTCGCGAGCAGCGCGCCGACTCCCGGGCCGTGGCGCGAATCCTGATCCCACGTGCGGTCGCCGTCATCGGGGCCTCCGAACGCGCCGGATCGGTCGGCGACGCCATCTGGCGAAACGTCTCCAACAGCGTCGACGTCCCGACGTATGCGGTCAACCCGCGGTACGACACGATCCACGGCCAGACCTGCCTGCGCTCGATCGACGACCTCCCCGACGAAGTGTCGCTCGCGATCATCGCCGTGCCGGCAACCGCACTCGACGCCACGATCGACGCCTGCATCGCGAAGCGCATCCGCGGTGCCGTCATCGTCACGTCGGTCGACGGCACCGACGTCGACGTCCCGGCACTGGTTGGCCGAGCACGCCGCAACGGCCTGCGGATCATCGGACCGTCGAGCATGGGCATCGCCTCGCCCCGCCCGGAGACCCGACTGCAGGCAGCACTCGTCGACGTGGCGCTCCCAGCCGGCGGGGTGGCGATCTCGATGCAGTCCGGCTCGCTCGGTGGGTCGTTGCTCCGCAAGGCCCGTGACGTCGATCTCGGGATCTCCTGGTTCGTGTCACTCGGCGACAAGAGCGACATCTCGGCCAACGACCTCCTGCAGTTCTGGGAGTTCGACGACAACACCACCGTCGTCGCGATGTACACCGAATCGTTCGGCAACCCCCGCAAGTTCGCCCGCATCGCCCGGCGCGTCTCCCGGAGCCGTCCGATCGTCGCCGTGCGCACCGGCGTCGCCGCCACCGGCGAGATGGGCGGCGCGCTCTACCAGCAGGCCGGCTTGATCGAGGTGCCGACCGTCCCCGCACTCCTCGAGACCGTGCGCGTCCTCGCCACGCAGCCGGTGCTGCAGGGCCCGCGGGTCGCCGTGCTCACCAACTCCCGCAGCCCCGGCATCCTGGCCGGCGCGGCCCTCAGCGCCGCGGGGCTCGAACCGGTGGCCGGGCCGGGCACGCTCGACTGGAGTGCGCGCTCCACCGACTATCCCGCCGCCATGCGTGCCGCACTGGACGACGACGGCGTCGACGGCCTGATGGTGATCCACGCGCCGGCAGTCGCAGACGACGTCGACGCTGCCGCGCGAGATATCGACGCCGGCGCCGACGGCGCGACGAAGCCGGTCGTGGCGGTGCTGCTCGGCGGGGCCGACGGGCCGGTCTCGCCGGGTTCGCGCGTTCCGGCGTTCACCTTCCCCGAGCAGGCAGCAGCGGTGCTGGGCCGATCACATGCCTACGCACGTTGGCTCCGCGACGAAGCCGAGACACCCGACGTCACGCCACGCCACGTCGACCCCGCAGCGGCGCATGCGATCATCAGCGAAGCGGTCGCTGCGGCGGGCGACGGCCCGGTCCGCCTCGACCTCTCCACCCGCCGTCGTCTGCTCGGCACCTACGGCATCGACATGGCCCCGGTGTGCGAGACGACACCGGACACCGCCATCGTCGACGCCAACCTGATCGGCTACCCGGTCGCCCTCAAGGCCATCCGGCGCCGCCCGGGACGTTCGGCTCGCGCCGGAGTGGCACTCGACCTCACCGCCGACGACGACGTCGAGGAGGCGATCACCGTGATGCGCGAATCGCTCGGCGACGATGCCGACGACCTGATGGTGCAGGCGATGACCGCACCCGGCGTCGACGTCAGGATCCGCTGCGACCACGACGAGCGCCTCGGAGCGATCGTCACCGTCGGCCTCGGTGGCGCCCAGGCAGACGCCATCGACGACCGCACCAGCCGGCTCGCCCCGGTTTCGCCCGCGAGCGCGACGACGATGCTCACCGAAACCCGCCTGATGTCCGCGCTGGACGCTGCCGACTTCGACTCGTGGAGGCTCGTCGACGCCATCGTGCTCGCCGCCCAGCTGGCATCCGACCATCCTGAGATCGCCGAGCTCGACCTCAATCCGGTGATCGTGTCCGACGATGGCGCCGTCGTCACCGATGCGATGATCCGGCTCGAACCATCGATCACCGAGGACGGGCCACTTCGTCGGCTTGACTAGTGGCGTGGACCTCGGCATCGTCATCCCGCTGATCGTTCTCCCGCTCGTGATCATCGGGGGATTCGTCTGGTACCGCCGCTCGATCGAGCGGATGCGCCCCGATGATGTGAAGCCCGTGTCGGGAGTGCGCCTCACCGCCGAAGCACTCCACCGACTCGAATCGCCTCCATGGCGAATCGTCTACGAGATCGGCGGCGCGCTCGGGGGCGTCGACCATGTCGTGATCGGGCCACCCGGGGTGATCGCCATCACGACCATCGTCGCCGACCGACCCGATCCCGAACACCTGACCTCGTCGAGCAGCGCTGCCCAGCTCGTGGCCGAAGCGGCCATCGCACGCGGGCCGGTCGACGAGCTCGCCCGACCCGCCGGCACGAGCTGCCAGTGGTCGGCGCGTGTGTTCTGGGGCGCCCCCGATCCGAAGCGTCCGGTGTCGGACGAGATCGCGCACGGCAGCCACCTCGTCGAGGGCCAGCGCATCGCCGACTGGCTGGCGGAGCTGAGTGGACCCGGCCGAAGCGGACCTGACGGAGCACTCACCCCGCCCCAGGTCGATCTGACGTGGCAGGCGATCGTGATGGGCATCGGCCGTCCCGACCCGCTCGGCTGACGACCGTCGGGAGTCCCTTGTCCTTCCCGGCGGAGCGAACCGTCGTTGTAGCGTGGGCCGATGGCCTCCCCCGACGAGTTCACCGGACCGACGACCGAGCTGCTCCAAGCGCTGATCCGCAACGCCTGCGTCAACGACGGCACCCCCGATTCCGGTGAGGAGACCCGCAACTCGGACCTGCTCGTGACGTATCTCGAAGGCGCCGGCCTCGAGGTCGAACGGTTCACACCGCGGGCGGGTCGCGACTCGATGGTGGCCCGGATCGAGGGCTCCGATCCCGACGCCCCCGCGCTGTGCCTGATGGGACACACCGACGTCGTGCCGGTCAACCCGGCCGGATGGCGCAACGACCCCTTCGGCGGCGAGGTGATCGACGGTGAGGTCTGGGGGCGCGGCGCCGTCGACATGCTGAATCTCACCTCGTCGATGGCGGTGGCGTTCCGGCGTCTCGCGACGGAGGGCTTCCGCCCCAAGGGCGACCTGATCTACTTCGGTGTCGGCGACGAGGAGGCCGGCGGGGTGTGGGGAGCGGAGTGGATGGCCGAGCACCACTGGGACGCGATCGCCGCCGACTACGTGCTCACCGAACTCGGCGGTTGGTCCTCGGTCGACCACCACGGACATCGAACGGTCACGGTCAATGTCGGCGAGAAGGGCATCGCCTGGCGCCGTCTCACCGTCCGCGGCACCCCCGGGCACGGCTCGATGCCGTTCGGGGCCGACAACGCCCTGATCAAGGCCGCGGAGGTGGTAAGGC
Organism: Ilumatobacteraceae bacterium; assembly: GCA_963710625.1. Lineage (GTDB taxonomy): Bacteria > Actinomycetota > Acidimicrobiia > Acidimicrobiales > Ilumatobacteraceae > Sva-07. The sequence goes on from CAVQBG010000007.1 coordinate 39,301, forward strand.
GCCTCGCGGCGTTTCGCCCGGCCGCCCACATCGACGACATCTGGCGTGCGAAGGTCGCGGCGATGGACCTGTCCGACGACCTCCGCGACGGACTGCTGTCGACCGAGACGCTGTTCTCGACGCTCGAGTCGATTCCCGTGCCGGTCGCTCGCATGTGCCACGCCGAGACCCACACCACGTTCTCACCGAACGTCGTGCACGGTGGTCAGAAGACGAACACGATCCCCGATGTCGTCGAGATCGACGTCGACATCCGCACGGTTCCGGGCACGACACGCGCTGACGTCGAAGCGATGCTCCGCGAGGCATTGGGCGACATGTACGAGCAGGTCGACGTCACCGTGCTGCAGCACAGCGACCCCACCGCCTGCGACTTCGGCTCGTCGAACGCGCTGTGGGAGACGGTCACCAAGCACACCCAGGTCGCGTACCCCGGTGCCGAGCTGGTGCCGGGTCTGATCGTCGGTGGCACCGACGCCCGCTTCTACCGCGAGCGCGGGGTGACCGCCTACGGCGCCGGGTTGTTCTCCCCACGGATGGACTTCGCCACGTTCGGCTCTCGGTTCCACGGCAACGACGAGCGCATCGACATCGAATCGCTCGGTCTGTCCGGCAACTACTTCTACGGCATCGCCAAGGACCTCGTCGGCTGACCCCATCGCTCCACGCCGCCACCCGCCCTCCCCCACGCCGCCACCCGCCCTCCCCCACCGTTCTCGTGAACAAGACGCGCACCTGCGCCGCATCTGGTTCACGAGATCACCGGTGGACGGTCAGCGGAAGAGGTCGCGTTCGGCGTCGCGGAGCACAGGGGCCATCGTGGCGTCGTCGTCGGCGGCCCAGTGGTGGCCGCGGATCACCGCCACCGGCACCCGGCTGGTGTTGCCCTTCACGAGCTCTGCCGCAGCCGTGAGTTCGTCGGCGACGCAGATCTCCTGGACCCGGAACTCGTGGCCGTGCGGATCGTGCTGTCCGATGTAGCTGTACAGCGGATGCATCCCGGCGATCCCGATCGCGATGTCGGTCTGCCCTTCGCGCCACGGGCGCCCGAAGGTGTCGCTGATCACCACGGCCACGTCGACCCCCAGTTCGGCGAAGCGCTGCCGGAACCGCCGAGCCGAGGCGTCGGAGTCTTTCGGGAGCACCAGCACGCGGCCGTGGGCGCCGCTCGACGACTGGTCGACGCCCGAGTTCGCACAGCAGAAGCCGTGGTGCGTCTCGGTGATCAGCACCGGACCGATCTGGCGGATGATTCGCTTCGACTCGCGCAGCACCACCTCGACGACACGCGGATCCTTCTCCCACCGTTGCGCCCACGATGCAGCGAACGTCGACGGCTCGACCTCGTCGAGTTCGACCGAGCAGCCCTCGGCCTTCGACACGATCTTCGACGTGATCACCACGACGTCGCGATCCTGAAGCGGCTCACCGTTGTCGTTCGCCGCCGCCACGATCTGCGCGGCGAGATCGTCGCCGACCGCGATTTCGGGCAGGCCCTCGACCCCGAAGACCTCGAGACGAGCCACGCTCAGGCGGGCAGTCCGGCGAGGAACTCGCGGATCGCAGCGTTCACCGGACCGGGGTTGGTCAGGTTGGCGGCATGCGCCCCGCCGACCTGCACCACCGGGCCGGAGCCCGGCAAACCGGCGGCGAGGGCCTCGGCCTTGGCCATCGAGATCGAGACATCCTCGGTGCCGTGCACCACGAGCGCCGGACAGGTGATCTCACCGAGGCGGTCGGTGACGTCGTCGCGCGACATCAGGGTCGCGAACGGCTGCTGGATGTAGTCGTTCGGGCGTTGCTTCCACTTGGTGATCCAGATCGGGTTCACGTCGGGATCGGAGATGATCAGCCCGGCGACCGCCTCGACCAACTCGTCGACGGGACCCGCCGCGAGCCAGGTGTCGCGCATGCCCTCGTAGCCCGGCACCACGTCCGGGTCCTCGGTGCCGGCCTGGGTGTCGAGCAGGATCAGCGCCCGCACCCGCTCCGGTGCCGTGAGCGCCACGCGCAGCGACAGGAAGCCCCCTTGGCTCATCCCGCCGACGACAGCGCGATCGATGCCGAGATGGTCGAGCAGTCCCAGGCAGTCGTTCGCCGAGTCCCAGTAGCTGAACGGCTCGCCGTCGTACTCGGTCTGCCCGAACCCCCGTTCGTCCCAGGTGATCACCCGGAAGTCGTCTCGCAGCGCGTCGACCTGGTGCACGAACATCTCGTGGTCCATCAGGAACCCGTGAGCGAGAACGACCGGTTGGCCGTCGCCACCGGTGTCCTCGAAGAAGACCCTCTGACCGTTGACGTCGGCGTGCGGCATGGGCGAACGGTACCCGATGGGCCAACATGGGGCGATGGCGAACGATGGCTCCTCCCCCCGAGACCGGTCCGTGTCGGCGATCTTCGATCCCGCAGCGTGGACCGCCGTCGACGGCTTCGACTTCACCGACATCACCTACCACCGCGCCGTCGGCGTCGGCGTCGTGCGCATCGCCTTCGACCGCCCCGAGATCCGCAACGCCTTCCGTCCACACACCGTCGACGAGCTGTACACCGCCCTCGACCATGCCCGGATGTCGACCGACGTCGGATGCGTGCTCCTCACCGGCAACGGCCCGTCGCCGAAGGACGGCGGCTGGGCGTTCTGCTCGGGTGGCGACCAGCGCATCCGCGGCAAGGACGGCTACAAGTACGCCGAGGGCACCACTGCCGACACGATCGAACCCGGCCGCGCCGGCCGCCTGCACATCCTCGAGGTCCAGCGGTTGATCCGCTTCATGCCCAAGGTCGTGATCTGCGTGGTGCCGGGCTGGGCGGCCGGCGGCGGCCACTCGCTCCACGTCGTGTCCGACCTCACGCTCGCAAGCACCGAACACGCCCGGTTCAAGCAGACCGATGCCGACGTCGCCAGCTTCGACGGCGGGTTCGGGTCGGCATACCTCGCCCGGCAGGTCGGCCAGAAGTTCGCCCGCGAGATCTTCTTCCTCGGCCGCGAGTACAGCGCGGACGACATGGTCGCGATGGGCGCGGTCAACGCCTCGATCCCACACGCCGAACTGGAGGCGACGGCGTTGCAGTGGGGTCGTGAGATCTGCGGGAAGAGCCCGACGGCGCAACGCATGCTCAAGTACTCGTTCAACCTGATCGACGACGGGCTCGTCGGCCAACAGATCTTCGCCGGCGAAGCGACCCGCCTCGCCTACGGCACCGACGAGGCCCAGGAAGGCCGCGACAGCTTCCTCGAGAAGCGCCCCGCCGACTGGTCGGCCTACCCGTACCACTTCTGATGCACCCCCAACCCCCATCCCCATTTCCATCCCGTTTGCGTGACGCTCCGGGTGAGACGGGTCACCCGAATCTGCACACGAACGTCTCCGCCGGCGTCCGGGCACGCTGATGAACGTGATCCGGATCGAGGATCCGGACGACCCCCGGTACCGCCAGTTCCGGCTCAACGAACGCGGTCTCGCGAGCCGCGCCGACAAGCGCGACGACGCCGGCGCGGGGATGTTCCTCGCCGAGGGCGACCTGGTGGTCGAGCGAGCACTTGCGGCCGGATGCCGGGCCGTCGCCGCCCTGGTCGATGCCGAGCGAATCCCCGACATCGCCGCCGCGCTCGACTGCCCGGTGTACGGCGGCGGCACCGAGGTCCGCCGAGTGGTGTCGCAGCTCGGCGTCCCGCTGTCGATCATCACCCTGTTCGACCGCCCCGCGCGCCCCAGCGTGGCGGAGCTCGCAGCAACGTCGCACCGCCTGGTGATCGTCGAGGCGGTCGACAATCCCTCCAACATCGGCTCGATCATCCGCAACGCTGCAGCACTCGGCTGGGACGGCCTGATCCTCGACCACACGAGCGCCGACCCCTTGGCCCGCCGCTCGCTGCGCGTCGGCATGGGCACCGTCTTCGCACTCCCCCACGCCCGCACGACCGATCTCGCCGCCGAACTCCGGTTGCTCACCGACATCGAGTTCTATGCAATGACGCCGGACCCCACGGCCGCGTCGATCCGATCGATCACGCCGGGCAACCGCGTGGGGATCATGATCGGTTCGGAACGCTCGGGCCTGAGTGACGAGCTCCTCGAGCTCGCGACACCGGTACGGATCCCGATGGCAGCCGGCGTCGACTCGCTCAACGCTGCGGCGGCGACCTCGGTGGCCTGCTTCGTGCTCGGCCCCCGCCTCTCCTGACATCGCAGGTCGAACACGTGGGTGACCGCCGTCCTGCTGCTCTCGTGCCCTGACCAACCCGGCGTCGTCGCTGCGACCGCCCAGTTCCTCGCCGACCACGCCGAGCACGACATCGAGTTGGTCGTGCCGGCTCGCCACATGCAGATTCTCAGCGATCGCTTCGTTTCCGCGCACCCGAACCGGATCATCAACGGTGCACGTCACCCGCCGCGAACACCGTGTCATCGTCCACGGCCGCAAGACCGTCGTCTTCTCCTGATCGGCCGACGAACCCGAAACATGCCTGGAACTGCGCGTTCGGCGCGACAGAACGGGCATTTTTCGGGCGTTGGGGAGCGATGGCGCGGTCAGGTCGTGGCGTCGACGGCGGCCCGGCGTGACCGGCGACCGCGAGGGGCGCTGCCACTCGGTTCCCACGTGAACCGCCGAAGCGCCACCACCAGGCCGAGCACGCCCCACAGCGCCACGTAGCCCATGCTCGCCCACTCGAAGGCGGGCGGTTCGACGAACGGCGTGAAACAGTTCTGGAAGGCCTCGGCGAAGTGCTTCAGCGGGAAGAAGTTCCCGAGCGCGACGATCCACCCCGGCGCATCGTCGACCTGGATGAAGATGTTCGACACGAACGCCATCGGGAGGATGATCGCATTGGCAGCCGCCGACGCCGAACTCGCCGACTTCACCACCGCGGCGAGCGCCATTCCCAGCGCTGCGAACGACCCGACCCCGACGAGGAACGTCATGATCGCCGCGGGCATCTTGGCAGCTTCGATCTCGAGGTCGTACACCACCGTGCCGAGTGTGAGCATCAGCACCACACCGACGAACGCGATGATCACCGCCGACACGATGAAGCCGCCCAGGTAGATCCAGGTCGGCAACGGGGTGCCCCGCCACCGCTTGAGCACCCCTTCGTCTCGGCGCAGCGGCACCATGTTGGCCAGATTGGTGAACGTGGCCGACACGGCCGTGAACGCTGCGAGGCCGCCGGTGTAGAACTGCTGTGCAGAGATCTCACCCTCCGAGGTCGAGAAGGTACCGCTGCCGAACAGTGCGTTGAACAGCACCAGCATGATCAGGGGCAACCCGAGCGTGAAGAACATGGCCACCGGAATCCGCCAGAACGTGACGATCTGGTAGCGGGTCTGCGTCGCCAGGAGCCTGACGGTTGACGGAAAGGCGTTCACCGGTCGACCTCGCCGGCTTGTCCGTGTACGGGCTCGTCGGCGCCATCGTGGGCATGGTCGGTGAGCGACAGATAGACGTCCTCCAGCGAGACACGGCTCACCGACAGCGACTCGAGTTCGACGCCCGCATCGACCGCCCAGCCCGTGATCCGGTGTACCGCCGCCGTCGGTTGGTCGATGCTCGCCTCGATCAGCCGGCCGGACACCCGAATGTCGACGCCGAGCAGGTGTCCGAAGGTCGCGGCCGCATCGCCGGCCTGTACCCCGTCGGGCAGCATGAAACTGACGACGGTGCCGCTCACCTCGTTGATCAGCTGTTCGGGTGTGCCCTCCGCGATCATGCGGCCGGCCGACAACACGCCGACCCGGTCGGCGAGGTGCTCGGCCTCGTCGAGGTAGTGCGTCGTGAGCACGACCGTCGTACCGTCCTGCCCGAGTGCTTCGATCAGATCCCACGACCTGCGGCGTGCCGACGGGTCGAATCCAGTGGTCGGCTCGTCGAGGAAGAGCAGCTCCGGTCGCCCGACGATGCCGAGCGCGAGGTCGACCCGGCGACGCTGCCCACCGGAGAGCGAACCGATGCGGGCATCGACCTTCTCCTCGAGTCCCACCAGTGCCACGACCTCGTCGAGCGGACGGGGTGAGCGATAGCAGCCGCCGTACAGTTCGATCACCTCGCGAACCGTGAACTCGGACTCGACCCCGGACGACTGCAGCACGATGCCGATGCGGTTGCGGAAGTCACGGTCGGCGTGTGCCGGGTCGACGCCGAGCACCGACACGCTTCCCGACGTGGCGACCCGATGGCCCTCGAGGATCTCGACGGCGGTGGACTTGCCGGCACCGTTCTCGCCGAGCAACGCGTACACCTCGCCGGCATCGACATGGAAGCTCACTCCATCGACGGCGACGACATCTCCGTAGTGCTTGCGCAGGTCGCGTACGTCGATGGCAGGCATACGCAGAGGAACCTAGCCTCCTGTGCCCGGCGACGAGATGGGCAGTCCGGTGTCGTTGCGGAGGTGTTCCGCCGCCGACACGAAGTACGCCAGCATCTCCTCGGCGACGCCCGGGGGAACCGACCCGTCACCACAGGTCTCCTCGACTGCTGCTGCCATGTGCACGAGCCATCGGTCGCGCTGCAACGGGCCGATCGGAAACGGGAAGTGCCGCATTCGCAGCCGAGGGTGACCACGCTCTTCCATGTAGGTGGTGGGTCCGCCCCAGTACTGGGCGAGGAACAGGGTGAGCCGATGCCGGGCGCCGGTGAGGTCGGGCTGTTCGGGATACAGGGGCAGCAGGACCTCGTCGGTCTCGACGCCGGAATAGAACGCATCGACCAGCCGCTCGAAGAACGGCATGCCGCCGACCCGGAAGAACAGCGTGGGCGCCGTGTTGTCCACGGCGCCCACGCTAGGGGGATTCTCCTGGAAGCGAGAAGGGGGATCGCGTCCGGAGATCTGTGTGGGGACCGGAGTCCCCGCTGACGCTCAGGCGTCGGCGAACATCGACTCGGCGTCGAAGCGGCGGTACTCGACCAATTCCTCGGTGTTGAGGACGAACGGCGTCTCGTCGTTGCAGGGGTCGAGCACGACGGCATCCTCGGTGGCGAGCAGTACGAGCACGGTCATCACGTCGTGATCGGCTCTGCGGATCTCGAGCACATCGCCGGTCTGCAGCTTTTCCATCAGCATGGTGGTCATCGGTTGGTCCCTGTCGTTCGTGAGGTCGTGCCTCGGGTTGTTCAAGGCATCGGTAACAACCTCGGTCGACTTGAGGAATTCCCGAGGAGTGACGTGGCAAACGTCACTCTCAGTGAACGTCCTCAGTGGAATTCCGGCTCGACCCAGTCGGGAAAGATCTCGGGGAGGCCGTCGCTGACCTTCACGGGATACTCGGGTTGACGCTTCTCGAGGAAGCTCTCGACGCCCTCCCTCGCGTCGGCGCTCGCACCCCGCGACAGGATTCCGCGGGAATCGACGCGGTGCGCCTCCATGGGGTGATCCGCGCCGAGCATCCGCCACAACATCTGCCGGGTGAGCGCCACCGACACCGGCGCCGTGTTGTCGGCGATCTCCCGGGCGAGTTCGCGCGCTGCCGGCAGCAGGTCGTCCGGGGCATGCACGCTTCGCACCAGGCCCCGCTCGAGCGCCTCGGCTGCCGGGAACACCCGGCCGGAGTAGCACCATTCGGCGGCCGTGCTGATGCCGACCAGTCGCGGCAGGAACCATGACGAGCAGGCCTCCGGGACGATGCCCCGACGGGCGAACACGAACCCGAATCGGGCCGTCTCGGAGGCGAGCCGGATGTCCATCGGCAGCGTCATCGTGACCCCGACACCCACCGCAACACCATTGATGGCTCCGATCACCGGCTTCTTGCAGTCGAAGATCCGGAGTGACACCATGCCACCGCCGTCGCGCGGCACGCCGACATCGGTCTGGATGTCGCTGCCCCCCTTGGAGAAGGTGTCGCCGCCGGAACCGAGGTCGGCACCGGCGCAGAACGCCCGCTCCCCCGACCCCGTGACGATCGCCGCCCTGACGTCGTCGTCGGCGTCGATGCGATCGAAGGCGTCGATCACCTCGTGCATCATCGTCCCGGTGAACGCATTCATGCGCTCCGGCCGATGCAGCGTGATCGTCGCGACCGCGTCGTCCACCGAATACAAGATCTCGCTGTACGTCATGACCGGAACGTACCGAGTCAGCTCATCATCCTTCTCAGCGGGGATCGGATGTGGTGAGGGCAAGGCGCGAGACGACGACGCTGCCTCAGGGCAGCGAGGAGTCCTCGCAACGCAGCCATCGCCGCATCCGGCCCCGGTGAGTCAGACGTCGAGGAATCGGGAGGCAGCAATTCCTGAGCCGATGGCGCCGGCCAGCGCACCGATCGCGAACATGATCAGCATCACCGTCTGGTCGTAGCCGTCGACGACCACCAGGGCGGAGAATCCGCTGTTGTCCGGGAAGCTCTGCACACCGGTGGTCCACTGGCTGTTCCACGCCCACAACCCGAGACTGGCCAACCCCGCGCCGACGATGCCGTGGAGCAGGCCTTCGAGCATGAACGGGACGCGGATGAACCAGTCGGTCGCACCAACGAGTTTCATCACCTCGATCTCACGGCGCCGCGCGAAGATCGCCGTTCTGATCGTGTTCCAGATCAACAGGATCGCGGCGAGGAGCAGGAAGATCGACAGCAACAGCAGCCGGAACCCGAAGAAGCTCTGCAGTTGGGTGATCAGACTGATCTGGTCCTCGGCGAAGCTCACGTCGTACACGCCGGGGAGCTCGGCGAACGCGTCCGACACCTGGCGGAGGAGTTCGACGTCGGTGTCCTCGGTGGGCACCGCCTTGAACTGGGTCAGGATGGTCTCCTCGGTGAGGAGTTCACGTACGCCGGGCTCGCCGGCGAAGATGCGGTCGGCTTCCTCGAGCGAACAGATCTCGTCGCAATACGTGAAGCTCTCGATGAACTGATCCTGTTCGGTCAGCGCGCGTTCCACGAGGCTCAGCTGGTCGCCGGTCGCCTGCGGGTTCATGAAGACGATCATCTCGACGCCGCCCTCCCAACGCGCGAGCAGGTTGTCGAACGCGTGCTGGCTGAGGAGTGTGAGTCCCACACCGAGCAACGAGATCGCGGCCGTGATGATCGAT
>CAVQBG010000008.1:0-493678 GCA_963710625.1 Ilumatobacteraceae bacterium
GTTCCCGGGTGGTTGGTCCTGCACTGCCGCCCGTGATTTCCGGGTGGGTTGCCGGCTCGACCACCACCCAGCGCAGCAGTGTGCGATGCCGGGCGATCGAGTCGCTCGTGTCGCCGGCGATCGCGTCAGCCGGTGGCGGGGTCGGGTGCACCCCCTAGACCTGCGACTCGGGGACACCTTGTCTGGGTGAGTCGTGAGTGGTCACTCGTGGTGTTTGTCGTCGTGACGTTGGGCTCTGGCGGCTCGGCGACGGCGGAGCGACGGTAGGAGTGTCCCGCGACGCGCAGTCGAGGAGTTGAACATGTCTGGGACAGTCGAACAGATTCCGGTGGTTCAGGATCGGACGACTCGTGAGAGGCGTGTGAGCTGGGTTGTCGTTGTGGCGGCAATTGCGGTGTTGGTGGGTCTGGCCGCGGGCTGGGTGATCTTCGGGAACAACGATGATTCCGGCTCGGACAACGCAGCCATGTATGTGACTCCCGGGTCGGTGGAATTGACGGAGCGGCAGACCGAGATGGTCGAGTTGATGGATCAGTACATGGCCGCCTGGAGTGCGACGGATGGTCAGCGACTGGAGCCGCTGATGGTAGAAAGCGGCCATGTCGAGTACGCCGAACAGGGTTGGCGGTTCGACCTCGAGGACGGGTCGCTGCAAGATCGAGTCTCCAACGGCCCCTACGATTCGATCAGGACGTACGCCCCGATGTTGGTGTACGAGGATCGGATCGTGCTCACTGGCCGAGTCGACTCGATCGATATCGAATGGTTGTCGGTCGTTCGCTTCACCACCAGCGGCGAAGTGAAGGTCATCAGCGAGACCATCTACCTCTGACCTTTCGAAGCTGACACCCACTTCCGAAACCGGAACCCGACGCGGAGCCGGACTCGGACCCCCAGCGGCGCACCCGTCACTCGCGCCGTCGACAGGTGAGACGGTGGCTGCTCGTGGTCGTGTTGCTTGCGGCCATCGATGGTCTCGGTGCACGAGGCAGCGCCGGATATCGCTCGTGGTTCGGGCGATTCGGCCCATCACCATGGGTCCGGTCCGGTCACGGAGGACTGGCGCACCGGTGGAGGGCATTGGCCCCTGGTTCGATCGGCCGTTCCCGTTGCATGGTGGATGAGAGGGAAGCGAGTCCGAGATCCGGGCGCGGCCCGCGGATGCTTCTGCGTTGCGATTTTCTGGAGGTGAGCGGAATGAGGTGGCGACAACTCGGTGCGGTGGCTGCGGCTTCGGTCCTCTTCGTGGCCGCGTCGGCCTGCGGCGACGATTCAGACGATGCTTCCGTCGACAGCAGCGCCGTCGATGGGCAACAGTTGGAGAGCCGGTGGGCGCTGGTCAACGATCTGGGTCTGGAACAGGGGTCGTTGGCTGTGGTCGATGAGACCGCAGTGGTGGTCGGTGTCGAGGCCGATGGCTCGATCGGGGCCTACTGGTTCAATGGTCTCGGGTGGGAGCCGGGCGAGGGCTTCCCTGAAGTGACGTTCTACGGTCAGCCAGCTGCGGTAGCAGGGGGCCCACGAGGATTCGTTGCGATCGCAACGCGCAATGGGGCCGTACCCAACGAGGCAGTCATTGCGTTCTCGCGTGACGGTGCGCTCTGGGAAGTCATCGATGTTCAGGACCTGCCCGAGCCCCTGGTGAGCTGGCTCACCGACGTCGTTGCGGGGCCCGACGGTTTCGTCGTGGTCGGCGCCGGGCACCCTGGGATCTCGACATTCGTGTGGTTCTCCGACGATGGCCGCACCTGGACGGACACCGACCTGCCCACACTCGACGGGCCCTTGGCGGTGGCGCACGACGGCACGAGCTGGATGGCAGTCGGCGGCCCAGGGGGCGACCTCACGGCCCCGTCGAGCGTGTATTCCTCGGCCGACGGGAGCCGATGGACCGAGGTCGAGACCGAGAACTCCCCGACGATCGACGCGGTCTGGGAGTACGTGGGAACTGCACACTTCGTGGGCAGCGACAACACATGGCTCCTGGTGCCGGCCGAAGGGGGCGATCGGACGAAGTGGGCTTCGGCCGACAACGGCCGAAGCTGGACCGAAGTGGTGTTCCCCGCCAGCGCGTCGGTCGTGCACCCCGATCTGGTCACGAGCGTGGCCGTGATCGACGGAGCCTTCTTCGTCGTCGGCTCGCGCGACACCGCAGAAGTTCCCGACCCACCTGCGTTGTACTTCTCCGAGGACGCCACCGCCTGGCAGGCCTACCGCACGGTCGCGGACTTCAGCGGCCTCGGCAAGCGCGGTAGCGAGATCGTCGCCCTCGACCGCGATGGCAACGTGTTCATCTGGAGCCCATGAGAGTCGAGGCACAAGGACAACAGCGCGCACCGACAACCCGCGTAGCGCGCTGGACCGAGCACCCGGAGCCGTCGCCGCGACCGTCCTGAATGTGCCGATAGTTGGCACCCGGTATCGGCCCAAGCCGCACACCGCATAATCCCGGGGGTGCAGGCCCGGTGAGGCACCCGTGTCCCGCCGACGCAGGGACCTCCTGACTCGTTGGATTCTCCGACTCCAGGTAGCTGGCACCGTTGTCCAGAGAACGGGGGATCCCGTCCGCCGGGGCGCTCGTGCGCGTTCACTTCGAGGCGCTACGTCCGTCGGCGTTCTCGACGCGCCGCCTCGCGCTCCCGACGACGTCGCTCTGCACGCGGGAGGCCAAGACCACTCGGCTCGCCATCGACCCGGGTCTCGGGCATTCGATGGTCCGTCACCGACGGTGGCGGCGAGCTCGATGTCGAGGGGATCGCAGTTGCCGAAGCTCGAAGCTCACCCTGCAGTCGGACGATCTGAGCCCAGAGGCGGTCGCGCTCGGCCTCGAGCTGGACGATGCGCTCACGAAGCTTCCCATTCTCGATGAGCGCCTCGGGTGCATTGGCGGGGTCAACGAGTCGGGCCGTTCGCTCGCGTTCTCGGGCGCGGTAGGCGCGCATCCGCTCGGCGTCGGACGACCACTTCCTCGGCCTGCCCGGTCGCCGCTGTAGGTCGCCCTTGCCACGACGCTGATGCCGTGACCTCACGGATCACTACCCGACTCGATCCCGGCGGGTCACGGACCACGTCACGGATGAATACCCGACTGCCGAGGGACGACTGTCCCATCGGCCCCCGATCGACACTCAAGGAAGCACCAGGAGCGCCTCGTCGGCATCCTCACCGAAACGAACAATCTCGTCGTGGTTGTTCCGCAAAGCGTCGAAGATCTCGATCGTCGTGGCATTGCCGAGCCTCACCCAGATCGCCTTCGGCGGCGGGCCATGCAGGAACGCGAGCTGACGGAAGTCGGAGTCCTTCGACACGATCACGAATCCGTGCTCTCCGGCATACGTCCAGATCTCAGCGTCGGTTGCCGTGTCGAGTCCGACCTCGGTGACATGGCTGCTCTCCGGGTAGTCGATCGAGAGCGTTCCGACGAGACGCCGTGACAGGTTCTGATCGAACAGCAGCTTCACGCCGGAGTGGCGAGCCGACGCTCACGGAGCGCTGCAAACTCGATCGCGGCGCGTACATGTCGCTCCGTGAGCTCCGGAAAGTCCGCGACGATCTCGTCGGCCGTCATCCCCGAGGCCAGATAGTCCAAGACGTCGTAGACGGCGATGCGCGTCCCGACGAAGCACGGCTTGCCGCTCCGGACTCCCGGGCGGGTCTCGATCAGCTCCGTCAGATCCACGTGCACAGGCTACTCGCAGCGCACTCAGGGCGTCTTCGACTACCTGCGGACGGCACGACGCACCATTGGTGCAGATGTACAGAGCACTGAGTCGAATAGAAGCACGTGCGGAAATGGTGGGCAGAGAGATCGGGGCGGCGCGTCACAAACTCGGCGATCGAGAGTCATGTGTATGCATGGAACGCGAACCGGACGAAGCGGGCATGTCGGCGGTCGAGCGGCTGACGGTGACGGTCACGCAAGCCGCGGTCATGCTCGGAATCTCGCGGACGTCGGCGTACGAACGTGTGAGGCGAGACGAGATCCCGACCGTGCGGCTCGGGCGGCGTCTACTGGTGCCGAAGGCCCGGCTACTGGCGATGCTGGACGGCGACTCGGCCCACTCTCCGACGACCGAGGAAGAGGCGGCGTGACCAGCAGGCTCGTCCACCGGCTACTCGCCGGGCTCGCCGGGCTCGGCGGGTGTGCTGAGACGGCCCAGGATCTTCGCAGCCTCCTGGTCGGCCTCTGGAACGAAGTGCGAGTAGACGTTCAGCGTTGTCGCTGCGTTCCGGTGTCCCAGACGACCGGCCACGGTCCGTACGTCGACGCCGGCGCTCAGCAATCGGGTGGCGACGTAGTGGCGGAGGTCGTGGAGGCGGACGCTCTTCAGCCCGACCTCGTCGCACGCCTTCCGGAACCGACGCGAAGCCGAGTCCGGGTACCACGGCGTCGTGCCGGCGACGTCGCCCGCGAACACGAACGCATCGTCGGCGAGGGCGACGCCGCAGTGCTGGGCTCGCTCGACGGCAGCCGATCGGTGATCGGTCAGCACTGCCGTCGTCGGTGCATCAAGAGCTACCCGTCTGGTCTGATGGGTCTTGGTGTCCTTCTCCACGAGCCCGTCCGGACCCTGCACGAGGCCGCGACCGATCGTCACGACGCCCCGCTCGAGGTCGACATCGGTCCAGCGGAGCGCAAGCACTTCGCTCCGACGTGCACCCGTCATGGCCGACAGCCGGACGAAGACCCCGAACTCCGGATCGCTCGCGTCGATCGCCTTCTGAAGCTTCGCGAGCTGCGCGGGCGTCGGCGGCGCAATCTCGGGCATCGGCACCCTTGGCGGTGACGCCGCCGCGGCCGGGTTCACGCCGAGCCAGCCCCACCGCACGCCCTGCGCCAGTGCCCGCCGGAGGATCCCGTGGATACGCCGGATCGAGCCCGGTGCCAGCGGTCGCCCGTTGCGGCCGCCGTCGACGAGCAGTGAGCGGTAGTACCGGTCGAGCGACGCCGCGTCGTGAGCTTGCTGAGCCGAACGTCGCCGAGCGCCGGCCGCAGGTTGCGCTCGATGTACCCTGCCGTCTCTCGCGTCGTCTTCGGCGAGAAGTCCTCGCGGGCGAGCTCGAGCCAACGGTCGAGCAGCTCGCCCACCGTCGCCGTGGTCCTCGTCGCCAGACCACGCTCGGCCTCGACCTTCATCTCGTTCAGCAGCCGCTGCGCCTCGCGCTTGCCCGCGCGGACCGTCTTCGTGGCATAGCGCTGCTTGCCGGTGACCGGGTCGGCGCCCAGGTAGACCCTGAGCTCCCACGCCGACCCCCGTTGGCGCATCGATCCCTTCATGGCGTGACCTCCATTGTCGTTCATGGGCAGGCCATGGGCAACAGAGGCCGGGAACGGAAAGAGCCACTCCGAAGAGTGGCTCTGACCTGGTACTTCCTTGGCAGCCCGTACGGGATTCGAACCCGTGCCGCCACCTTGAGAGGGCGACTGAGACTGTCCGGCTCGTTCTGTCTGATGCCGTCTTGTGTGGTCTGAGCAGGGAGAACGCTACACGCCGTGGTGCCTCGTGCCGTCCCGTATCGGCCAGTACCGCCGCGTGGAGTGGCAAGTGGATTGGCAACACGTCCAACCGGGGCGAGGGGGTGGCCTGACCGACTGCCGGTCGTGGTTCAGGAGCGGTCGAGTGTGAGGACGCTCACGTTCGCCGGGAATCCAGGCGCGTTCACAAGCCGGTGATCGTCGGTGAGCAAGGCCCCGCCGAGTTCGGCGGCGAGTGCCACGTACACGGCATCAGCCATGGTCATGTTGTGACGAAACTGCCACGCAGCGGTGATCAACGGTCCGGGTTGCGCTCGGCGCAGGTGCCAACGATCGAGCCGGCCCAACACTGTCGCGGCGGCCTCCTCGGTCAGCGTCCGAGCCACGACAGTCTGATGTCGCACGACCCCGGCGACTTCGACGTAGAAGTGCTCGGGCACCCAGCCCACGGCATCGGTCGGAAGCAGTCGTGCGAGACGCCGACCGTGGACGGTGTTGGCGAGGATCTCGACGCCAGCGGACGCGTCGATGACAACGGGAGTCACGCGTGTTCGGACTCGGCGCGGATCGTCTCGAGCACGGCTGCTGCATCCAGGGATTCGAGCTCAGGCTCCGGTGCAATTGAGAGCTCGTCGATGAGCACCCGGAACGCGGCTGGAGAGCAGTCCTCGTCCGGATTCGCAACGACCACCCGGCCGTGCAACTCGTCGAGCGCGTCGTGCCATGCAGAGCAGGGTACTCGCCACGAGCGACACCCCGCATGCGCCGAACGCCTGCGGAAGCCGCCATGCGACTGACCCCGCCAAGACGCCCGCGAAAGTGTTGCACTGCACTTGGGCCGGAGTCAGTCGCCAACGGAGAGGGCGTCACCCAGATTACTCGTGTCGATTCCGAGCGGTCTGCGGGGCGCGGCCAAGTGCTCGAACGGCTAGGCCGCCCACACGGCCGACGAACGGCCGACGAACGGTCGCAAGCGTTCGCCACAGCCAAGGCCCGTCCGGAAGCGATCGAGTCGGATCGAGTCTGCGACCTCTCCGCTGCGAATCACGAAGCGTCCAAGCTGCTTACCTGCAAGCTGGCCGGATTCGACGACGAGCTGGCTGCAGCGCTCGAGCAGTCCTACGGGGACCTCACCACGTACCGCACCTACCCGGAGGTCGTGGAGGTGACCACGACGCTCCACGGACACGGCGTCGAGATTGCCATTGTGAGTGACCTACATTTCGATCTGCGTCCGTGGTTCGCGTCGCTCGGCCCCCTCGACTGCATCTGCGGGTTCGCGATCTCCTACTAGTGGCGCGTCAAGCAACGTTTGCGCGGTTGACGAGTTCGGTGAGTTGACGGTCGCGGGCGTGGGTGTTGCGCCAGCGGATGTAGCGGCGGATCATGCGGGCTTGCTCGGGGTGGCTGGGGTGATCGGTGCCGTCGAGAGCGAAGTAGCGCAACGCCTGGAACTGGGCTTCGATCCGGTTCAGCCATGACCCGTAGAACGGCGTGTACGCGAGCTCGACGTTGTTCGCCGCCGCCCACTCGCCGACGCGTTGGTCCTTCTTCGTCGACAGGTGCGGCGAGAAGTTGTCGAGCACGATCGCGATCCGAACATGCGGCGGGTGCAGGGTGCGCAGGTAGCGACCGAACTCGAGGAACTGGGTGCGACCCTTCTTCACCTTGATGTGCCCGTAGAGCCGGTCGGTCGACAAGTCGTAGCCCACGAGCAGGTGACGAACACCGTGCGGTCGGGTGAACGTCGCCCGTCTCGTGCGACGGGGCTGGTCGGCTCCGCCACCCTTCACGGCCCATTGTTTGCCGGGGTGTGGCTGCAGGTTCAGTGGTCCGAACTCGTCGAAGCAGATCACCACGTCCGGGTCGCCGCGCTGCTTGTCGATCTTGCCGTCCGCCAGGTTGTAGAGGTGCAGAATCCGGTTCTTCTTGGGTTCGTAGTCGGGATCGTTGGATCGTTTGAACGTGTTCACGACTTGAAACGGCACGCCCTCCTCGCGGAGCAGAAGGCGCAGGCCTTCGTGGCTGATGTCGTTGACCACCCCCTTCGCGACGAGATGCTCGCCGAGCTTGGACAACGATCACGTCGAGAACGGCAAGTCGTAGTCGGTTGGGCGGCCGAGCGCGATCTGTTTGATCTCACGGCGGTGGGCCTCGGTGAACTTCGGGGGTCGACCACCGGCGTACTTCGGATACAGCGAGTCGAAGCCGTCGGCGTTGAAGTTGTGGATCACCTCTCGGACACGGTCCTCGGACGTGAACCCGAGCGCTGCGATCTGCGGGACGTCCATCTGCTGCGCGGACCACAACACGATCTGGGCTGGTCGCCACGTCACGATCGACCCAGATGACCGGCGCACCATCTTCAACAGCCGGTTGCCCTCGTCGTTTGTGATCTCACGAACCTGAACACGATCTGCCATCCCCACAGGAAAACAGAATCGCACCCTCAGGTGGTGGACGCGAACCCACCAACGTTGCCGGTCACGCCACTAGGTGGGTGCCACGAAACCCGACCGACGCATGTTCAACGCTGCGCTCAGCACGATCAGCACACCAGCTCAACGCTGTCTCACGGTCGGCGACAACCCCGGCCCCGACACAGGCGCTGCTGCACTCGGGATCAGCACGCTCATCGTGCCGGTCGAACGCGTCGATCGCCCTACACTGCTCGACCGGGTCGCAGCTCTCGCCGTTCCGTCGACCTGAGCCGATCGCGGGGAAGATTGCACCAGCAGGATGCGAATATCGAGCGCCCGGTAAGGGCTTCGCGATGCCGCGCGCTCGCACTGCGTCACCCGGATTGCGGAGCGGACGCTATGCGTGCGACGTCGCCGAGCATCCTGCCGAATGCTGATCGGGCGCTGCGCCGGGTAGCCAGAGCCGATACCGGAACTGCTCAAGCTGGACGCTGGCCGCGCCGCCGGAGTCGCATCCCATCATCGGGGACGTGAAGCGTTGTGATGCCTTCGCTCAAGGATCAGATCCACGTGGTCGGCCAGGCCTCCGAGCGTACTCGGCGTCCTGTGTGTCAAAACGGCGGACCTCGTCACGCTCCAGGCACCAGGTGAGTGGGCGCGTTGTGATCCCCTCGACGGTCGATCGCTCACGAGACGGCCATGCAGCTGTGCGACACAGTGCGTCCCGTGCTCACGGTGGCTCAACGTCGACGAGCGCCTGGCGGAGGAGCTCGGCGAGTTGCTGCTGCTCGCTGGAGGTCAACGACGCAAGGACGTCGGAACGTTGGGTTTGGAGGGAGACGAACGAAGCATCGACGCGTCGACGGCCCAGCGGGGTGAGTCGCACGATTATCTGTCGCGCGTCGTCCTCCGAAATGAGTCGGTCGACGAATCCGGCGGCTTCCAGACGGTTGAGCCGTCCGGTGATTCCGGCGCGAGTGACGAGCAACTCGTCGGCGAGCGTGCTGGGGCCAACTGGAGCACCGGCCCGGCGGATCGCCGCGCACACTGCGTAGTCGCCGTAGACAGCGAAGCCGTGAGCGGCGACGGCTTCGGCGTGGCGCGCGGTGAGGAATGCCGCGAGCCGCTGAATACGCATGGCGATGTCAAAGACCGTGAAATCCTCGTCCGGTCGAAGCTGCTGCCACGCCACGCGGGATGCGTCGGTGTAGTCGAAGATCTCATCCACACACAGAGAATCTACTTGACTAACGGTAGTTCGCTAACTAACAATTGGCTCACAGCTCGTAGCGGCGCTCGATGCCGTGTTCAAAGGAGACCCAATGCGAAGGATTGTCCCCGGGGTGCTAATGGTCGCTCTGCTCGCTGCGTTGGCATCGAGTCCAGCCGACGCGATGGACCAGGGGGGACAAGGTCGCGGTGCTGATCCGCCGCGAGCGACTCCGACTCTGCCGTTCCCGCGAACCATTGATGAGATTCCAGCCGACTTCGAGTTCCTGCCCGTGGCTGGGCTTGAAGATAGGTCTGTGCCGGTGATCGTGCCCGATGATGTCAGTCCGGCTGCCGGACTGCGCGCCCTGCCCCGGTACGTAGTCTCCAACGTAATCACAGCTGGGACATGCAAGTACCGCCAACGGGCGGACTACATCCATATCTCGTCCACTTCGCCGCGTGCGGTGTCCGTTCACGGGTACTGGAAGATCGAACCCGGAAGCGGCACATGCCCCGCAAAGGCCAACGTCGACACCCGGCTCCAGGCGT
The DNA here is from genome assembly GCA_963710625.1 of Ilumatobacteraceae bacterium. GTDB lineage: Bacteria > Actinomycetota > Acidimicrobiia > Acidimicrobiales > Ilumatobacteraceae > Sva-07. Next base: position 9,658 of record CAVQBG010000008.1, read on the forward strand.
ACGGCTGCGGCAGTTTCACTGGGTGTGGCTGGGTTGACGTTGCGTTCAAGAGTACGGACGTGGCCGCCGGCGGTGGATCGGGCAGAGTGTCGGTGGCTCGACGTGAATGCTCCAGCACCACCACCGTCGTGTATCGCGAACAGATTGACGTCGACCTGATCGGTGTGTCCGACCCGTCTGGCTATTCGCAGGGCGTCGAGAAGCAGGTCACCTGCTACCCGAAGTAGACGCAACTCGCCCACTCGACGACGGAACCCCAGCGACGAGGCCTCTGGATCGGTTGCACGATGATTGAGGGGATGAACTTCGGGGACGCCGTCGTGCCGGCCGACTCACTTGAACCGGCGGCATGGATCCAGCGGGAGGGCGACCCGGAGCTCGGGCGTGTCGGGTGGCTCGTACCAAGCCGCTACACCGTCCTACTGCGCATCTATCCACCTGCGCCAACGCCGGGGGACTGGTGGTCCTTGTACCGCCGGCTCTACTCCGCCGTTGCCTCCATCGGAGCCCGCCACACCACGACCCCCAGCCGAGCGTGGTTCGGCATCTGGGAAGGCCACGGCTTCGACACGAGCACGACCCACATCACGCACCCCGGTCCACTTGACGAGACGTCACGCGAAGAGATCGCTCGCGAACAACAGGCACTCTGGGAGGAAGATCGGCGGCGCAACGCGGCCGTCCGCGCCTCACTCGACCGTCTCCTCAAGTTCGACCGTCCAGCTCGTGCGTACTACTTACTCAGCGGCGGCGTGGCCTCCGTGACGCAGCTGCGATACCCTGACGACAGCGGCTGGCGAAACCCCGACCTCTTCTGGCCCGATGACCGAAGCTGGTTCATCGGCACCGACGTCGACTTCTGGTCTCTCTATGTCGGCGGCACGGAGCACTTCATCGAAGAACTGGCTCGAAACATCCCGACCCGATGCGAACCAGTCACCCGGGCCACAGCATTGGAGCAGGAGGACTGAGAAGTCGACGGTCCGCACCGGAGCGCCGAGCCACGCATCTGGCCAAGCCGCCCAGGACAGGTCGGTTGGTGGTGCACGCGCAGATCAGCGTGACGACGCTGACGGCGTCGCCATCATCCCATGCGATGCCGGCTCGATCCAAGCTCCCGAAAGGTTGGTGGGCCCAAGGACAGCGAAACGCGCGCAGCGGGCCGTCGCACTCGAGCGGTGGGCTGACGAAGTCGACGCCGATGACCTGGTTGAGGCGAAGACCTCAGCGCTTCGGACTACTACTGCAGAACTCGTGAAACAACGACACGACGTCGACACTGCGTTGCTCGACGCCAGCCGCGATGCTCGCAACGCTGATCGATCCCTGGTCTGAAATTGGAGCAATGCTCGGCGTGTCCAAGCACGCCACCCAGCGCGAGTACGCCGCCAAGACCTCGGCATAGCCACCCGTACAGAACACTGGATTAGACGCACACTTCGCTCACTGGAGTCGGCCCAGCAGCCACTCACGTACCGGCGAAGTGTGCGGCCCCATGGCTCGATCGACCCACTGCATAATCACTCCGCGCCAGACCTCGCAGCACCTCTCACAGATTATTACCCGAGGGTGGACGGTTCCGTTACGTTTCGTTACCATCGGCTCGTGACCGTTGTCGGGAAGGGCGGCCGTCCACGGAAGTGGCGTTCAGACACTGATCGTGTGCGTGCCTACCGAGCGCGACAGCGAGGAGCGGAGGAACCGCCCACCGTCGACGAGGCGCTCGACGGTGGCGACGATGCAGCACTTGCGTGGAACCGTGTGCGTGAACTGGAGTGCGCCCTTGAAGACCTACGACGGGAGACGAAGCTCTCGAAGGCATCGGCACGCGAAGCGCGGAAGGCGCTGGATCATGAGCGAGTCCGATTCGGATGGATCAACGAGGAGAACATCCGGCTCCGCTCCGAAATCGAGGCACTCCGAGCCGAGCGGGACGCGCTGCAGGAAGAGCGAACCACTCTGCTCGCTACCAAGAATGGTCTGTCCACGCCAGCCGTACGTGCCAATGCTCCGAACCGCGAGCAACGCCGGCAGGCGGAACGTCGCCGACGGCACTCGACGTGAGTCGGAGCCACACACTCGACCACACACATCTGGCCATGTGAGTGACGAATTCGAGGTGGGAGTGATCGAGCCACTCGGTGGTAGCTGTCGAGAGAGTCATCTCGGCCTCGGTAGTAGTGGTCGAGTGAGTCATGTTGCGGACAGTACGGACATGAGCAACTCCGACGAACACCCCCACCGGTCCACCTACACCGTCGAGGAGGTCGCCCACATCCTCGGCATCTCGCGAACCACCGCGTACGAATGCGTGAGACGCGGCGACATCCAGGCCCGTCGCTTCGGTCGACGTGTCGTCGTACCGACGATCGTCGTCGACCGCCTGCTGCACGCGACCGATGACCGCCGGCCAGACGACGCGATGCCAGGGCGAGAAATCTAGAACGCTCCCCTACGCACCGTCTCGCAGAACGCCACCCATGATGTCGGCCGCCGCGCGATCTGTCTGCTCGACGAAGTGCGCATACACGTTGAGCGTCGTCGCCGCGTTGCGGTGTCCGAGACGACCGGCCACGGTGCGCACGTCGACGCCGGCACTCAGCAGCTGGGTGGCGACGAAGTGACGGAGGTCGTGCAGGCGAACGTCGGCGCACACCCTCCTTCGTCGCAAAGACGCTTGAACGACCGCGACACCGAGTCGGGGAACCACGGCTGACTCCCATCGGCGGTGTTGCTGAAGACGAAGGCGTCGGCGGCCGCCTCGACGCGGCAGATCTCGGCTCGCTCGATCATGCGCCCCCGTTGATCAGCGACGGCTGACATCGTCCGCGAGTCGAGCGACACGCGGCGAGCGGAGTGGGTCTTCGTTCCCTTCTCGACGAGACCATGCGGGCCGGACACGATTCCCCGCTCGATCGAAACGGTCGCGCCGTCGAGATCGACGTCGGTCCATCGAAGCGCAATCAACTCCGACCGACGGGCACCGGTGGCAGCCGCGAGCATCAGGTAGCAGGCCAGATCCGGCGAGTCCGCCTCAGCTCGTCGCAGCACTCGTCCGAGCGCCTCCGGCGAAGGCGGTTTGATGTCCGAGGCCGGCACGCGTGGCGGTGTGGTCGCCGTCGCTGGATTGATGCCGATCCACCCCCACTTGACTCCCTGGTTGAGCGCACGCCGAAGAATGCCGTGGATGCGCTTCACCGTCCCGGGCGCAAGCGGTCGACCGCCAGACCCGCCCGAGGTGAGCAGTCGACGGTAGAACGCATCAAGATCGGCGGGCTTGAGTTTGGCCAATCGCGTCGACCCGAGCGCCGGCATCAGCGAGCGGTCGATGTAGCCCCGTGTCTCCTTGACCGTCTTCGGCGAGAAGTCAGGCGAGGCGAACTCGAACCAGGCCTCGAGCAACTCTCCGACCGTCGCGGTCGTTCGAACCGTCAGGCCGCGCTCGGCCTCGGTGACCATCTCGGCGAGCGCAGTCTGCGCCTCTCGCTTGCCGCCACGCACCGTCCGCGTGGCGTACCGCTTCCTGCCGGTGAGCGGATCGGGGCCGAGGAAGACCCTCAGCTCCCACGACGCCCCTCGCTGCCGCATGAAACCCTTCATCCGATTTCTCCTTCCAGAGAGATTGGCATCAGAGTGGCAACGAGTCCAGAAAACCAGGAGAGCCACTCCGAAGAGTGGCTCTGACCTGGTACTTCCTTGGCAGCCCGTACGGGATTCGAACCCGTGCCGCCACCTTGAGAGGGTGGTGTCCTAGGCCACTAGACGAACGGGCCAAGTGGCGATCCGCAACGATAGCAGCGGGCCCGGCGATCCCACCCAGGAATCGGACGGCCCCGATCACGCAGCTCACCGGAAAACGACGAACGCCGACCCTGGTGCTCGCTGTTGCGAGCGGGTCGGCGGTCGATCAGAGCTGGGGTGCAGGGACTCGAACCCCGAATGACAGTACCAGAAACTGCTGTGTTACCAATTACACCACACCCCATGGCGTGAGGGTCTCCGACGAGTCGACGACCGGTGCGGCTCGGGATTGTATCGGCCTCAGCTCGTGAGGCCACTCAACCGATCGAACCCGATGATCCGGCCGACGGCGACACCTGCCGCCTCACCGAGTTCGCGCCGGAACTCCCGAACGCCCGTGACCACCGAGGTCGGCGTGGGCGAGACGTACGCCTCGAAACCGAGGTCGGCGGCGATCATCCGGCTGCGGAGCGCGTGATAGGGATCGGTGACGATCAGCACCGAGTCGACCGTCTCGCCGAGCAGTGCGGCCACGTTCTTCATCGACTCGTAGGTCGAGGCACCCTCGCCCTCGAGCACGATCGCGTCGGTCGGCACCCCCCGCTCTTCCAGGTAGGTCGCCGAGGCGTCGGCCTCGGTGAAGCGGTCACCGGGCTGGTTGCCGCCGGTCACGACGATCATCGCGGCAAGGCCCTGCGGCCACAACGCGAGCGCGTGATCGAGGCGGGCGGCCAGCTGTGGCGACGGTCGCCCGTCGTACTGCGCTGCCCCGAGTACCACGATCGCATCGACCGGCCGTGCCTCGTCGGACCGGCCGGTCGACCACACCTGCCAGTAGGAGAACAGCCCGTAGGCGACGAACACCACAGCACACAGCGCCACGACCTGGAGCACGCGTCGGGCGACAGCGCGCGGAGGTTGCGGCAGCGGCCGGGCCGGCGTCGGGTCGCGCACCACACCGGCGTGCGGGTCCGGGCGCATCGTCGGCTCGCGCTCCGTCGAGATCGGGATCTCGCCGGCTCGCGCGTACCGCTCGCCGACCGACTGTCGCTCGTCGAGCGCCTCGAGGATCTCGCGGTCGCGGGCGCGTTCCTCGTCGGACGGAAGCTGGAACTCGCGGTCGGCCACAGTGCTCACCGGCCGGCGTGCGCTCTCGCCGCCGTGAGACGCTGGAGCGTCTCGTCGCGCCCGAGCACCTCGAGCGACTCGAACAACGGAGGCCCGACCGAACGACCGGTGACAGCGACGCGGACGGGAGCCTGCGCCTTGCCGAGCTTCAGCTCGTAACGCTGCATCACGTCCTCGAGGGTCACCTTCAACGCGTCGGCGGTCCAGTCGGCGAGCGCTGCGTAGGCACCGGTCACGTCGTCGAGCAACGGCACGGCCCACTCGGGACCGAACGCCTTGTCCCACGACGTGGCGTCGTACTCGACGGGTTCGCCAACGGGCCAGAACAGGAAGTCGACCTTCTCGGGCACGTCCAGGAGCGTGGTCAAGCGCTCCTGGATGTACGGCGCGATCGCAGCGAACCGCTCACGGTCCCAATCGGCCGGCAGCTCGGCTGCTGCGCACTCGATGAACTCGCCGAGCGGTATCCGACGGATGTAGTCGCCGTTGAATGCGTTGAGCTTCTTGACGTCGAAGAACGCTGGCGAATGGGTGACGTCCTCGAGCCGGAACGCCGCCTCCATGTCGTCCCACGATGCGATCTCCGAACCCGACTCCTCAGCCCCCGGCGGGGTCCATCCGAGCGTCATCAGGTAGTTGACCATCGCGTCGGCGAGATAGCCCTCGTCGCGGTACTGCTCCAGTGCCACCTTGTCGCGCCGTTTCGACAGCTTCTTCCGCTGTTCGTTCACCAGCACCGGGACGTGCGCCCACCGCGGCGGTTCGTGGCCGAGCGCCTCCCACAGCATCTGCTGCTTGGGCGTGTTCGGCAGGTGCTCCTCGGCGCGCACGACGTGGGTGATACTCATCTCGATGTCGTCGACCACGTTCGCGAGGAGGAACACGGGCGTGCCGTTGCCGCGCAGCAGCACGAAGTCCTCGATCGTCGAATTGTCGAACGACACCTCGCCGCGCACGAGATCGTTGACCACGGTCACGCCGTCGGGCACCCGGAAGCGGAGCACGCGACCCGGCCCCGGCTCCAGCCCACGATCGCGGGAGTACCCGTCGTAGCCGGAGGCATCCGAGTCCTTTGCCCGTTCCTGGATCTGCTCACCGGTGAGGTCGCAGTAGTAGGCGTCACCCTGCTCGTACAGCCGGTTGGCGGCATCGACGTGCGCTGCTGCGTACTCGCTCTGGAAGTGAGGGCCCTCGAAGTGAGGGTCGTCCGCCGAGATCCCGATCCATGCGAGGGCGTCGATGATGCCCTGGGTCCACTCCGGACGGTTCCGGGCCTCGTCGGTGTCCTCGATCCGCAGCACGAACGTGCCGCCCAGCCGCCGGGCGAGTGCCCAGTTGTGCAACGCGGTCCGGGCGCCACCGACGTGGAACGAACCCGTCGGCGACGGCGCGAATCGAAATCTCGGACCGGTGGCCATGCCGGTAGGACGCTACCCGCGTCCGGGCGCAGCCATCCTTCGCCCATCGGCAACTGGATGCAAAGCCTTCAGTAAGACTTCGACAAGAACGTCGGACTCACGCCGACGGGCTGGCGACAGCGAGCAACGTCAGGTTTCGGAGCTGGCGCAGAGCGACCGACAACGTGGTGAGATCGAAGCTCTCGGCCCGCCGGATCTCGGTGTGCATGGCGATTGCCCGCCCGACGGCCCGCTCGTTCGCTGCGATCCACGCGGACGGGGACCCGCCGGCTGCTCGCATGACGTTGCGGGTCAGATCGGAGATGACGGTCATCAGGTCGTCGCGGAGCGCAGAGCGGGCCTGTTCCTGCCAGCGGTCGGAGCGCGGGAGCGCACTCACGCCGTCCCAGAGCCAGCCGAGTTCGAACGCCTCGAACACCGCCCAGTACGCCGTGGCCGCATCGGCGACGTTGCACGCCTCGGAGTGGGCCAGCTCGACGATGTCGAACCCGGTGTGCATCCATGGCCAACGCGCCGAGCGTGCGGCGAGGTCGACCGGGACCCCCGATTCGATGCGCTGCGCCCGCAACGCCATGATGTCTGCACGGACGCGACCCGTCGTGACGTCGTCGAGCGAGTCGCACAGGAATGCGAGACCGGCGGTGAAGGTGTCGACAGCGTCGATGATGTCGAGCGGGGGATGCCGGTGCCGGAGCAACCAGACCGTGCCGCGTTCGGCCATTCGACGGGCATCGAGGAACAACCCGATCTGGGTGTCGAGATCGATGTCGCTGCCGAGGTGGGCGATCTCCTTCCACGTCTCGCTGAAGCCGAAGATGTTGCGCGAAGCGAGAAAGGCGCGGGCGACGTCGGACACCGAGGCGCCCGAATCCTCGGTCATCCGGTGATCGAACGAGATTCCGGCCAGGTTCACCATGTCGTTGACGAGCCCGGTCGCGACGATCTCCCTGCGGAGCCGGTGACCACGGATCGACTCCGGGAACCGCTCGCTCAGGACACGCGGGAAGTAGGCGAGCAGGTCGGTGTCGAGCGCCGGATCGTCCGGGAGGTCCGAGTCGAGGATCTCCTCGACATCGGCATTCTTCGTGTAGGCGATCATGACCGCGAACTCCGGCGCCCGCAGGCCGCTCCCGTTCGCCTGGCGCTCCGCGATCTGCTTGTCGGAGGGCAGGTACTCCAGGGTCCGGTCGAGATACCCCTCGGCTTCGAGCGTGTCGAGGTAGCGAGCGTGCACGTTCACCATCGCCAGCGACTGCGTCCGGGCGATCATGAGCGCGAGCGTCTGCGCCCGGTTGTCGTCGAGGACGAGGTCGGCGACGTCGTCGGTCATCGAGGCCAGCAGCTCGTTGCGCTGCTTCACGGTGAGCTCGCCGTCACGCACGAGCCGGTCGAGCAGGATCTTGATGTTGACCTCGTGGTCGCTGCAGTCGACACCGGCAGAGTTGTCGATCGCGTCCGCGTAGATCAGCCCGCCACCGATCGCGTACTCGACACGCGCCAACTGCGTGAGGCCGAGGTTGCCACCCTCTCCGACGATGCGACAGCGAAGATCGACGCCGTTCACTCGCAACGAGTCGTTGGCGCGATCGCCGACTGCGTCGTCGGTCTCCGATGTCGCCTTCACATAGGTGCCGATGCCACCGTTCCACAGCAGGTCGACCGGGGCCCGCAGAATCGCCGAGATCAGGTCGTCCGGCCGCATCTCGTCGACATCACCATCGAGGGCGAGGACCTCGCGTACCTGTTGCGTGAGCGGTATCGCCTTGAGCGTGCGGGCGAACACATTGCCACCTTCGGAGATGACCTCCCGGTCGTAGTCGGCCCAGCTCGAGCGCTCCAGCTCGAACAGCCGTCGTCGCTCGGCGTGCGAGCGAGCCGGATCGGGATCCGGGTCAAGGAAGACATGGCGGTGATCGAACGCGGCGATCAGCTTGATGTTCGGCGAGATCAGCATCCCGTTGCCGAAGACGTCACCCGACATGTCACCGATGCCGACGACCGTCAGCTCGTCCCGATCGGCGTCCTTGCCGATCACGCGAGCGTGACGGCGCACGCTCTCCCATGCGCCACGAGCCGTGATGCCCATCTCCTTGTGGTCGTAGCCGTTGCTCCCGCCGGAAGCGAATGCGTCGCCGAGCCAGAAGTCGTACTCGGCGGCAACCGCGTTCGCGATGTCGCTGAACGATGCGGTGCCCTTGTCGGCAGCGACGACGAGGTAGGGATCGGGGTCGTCGTAGATCACGAGATCGGGCGGATGGACGACGTCGGCGCCGACGACGTTGTCGGTCAGATCGAGCAGTCCCCGCACGAACCGCTGGTACCGGTCGATGCCCTCGGCCCGTTGGGCCTCGCGGTCACCGCGCTTCGCTCTCGAACGTTTGACGACGAAACCGCCCTTGGCGCCACCGGGCACGATCACTGCGTTCTTGACCATCTGCGCCTTGACCAGGCCGAGCACCTCGGTGCGGAAGTCCTCCGGCCGATCGCTCCAACGCAATCCGCCTCTGGCGATTCGCGAACCCCGGAGGTGGACCCCCTCGACGTACGGCGAACTGACGAAGACCTCGAACATCGGCTTGGGCTCGGGGAGGAACCCGATGTCGTGCGGACGCAGCTTGACCGAGATCTCGCCCCGCCCCGAGAACGCGTTGGTTCGCACCGTCGCGTCGATCAGCGTGAGGAACGCGCGGCAGATCCGATCGTCGTCGAGCGACGGGATGGCGTCGAGGCGCTCGTGCAGCGACGCGCGCCTGGCGGCGACCTCCGCTGCGCGGGCGTCGGCGTCGAGGTCCAGGCGAGGGTCGAAACGGGCGTCGAACAGATGGGCGAGATCGCGTGTGAGTTCGCCGTGGCGCACCATGGCCCGCTCGACGTATGCGGCGCTGAAGGGGAATCCCGCTTGGCGGAGGTAGCGCTTGTACAGGCGGATCACCGCGATCTGGCGCCGGTCGAGCCCGGCGCGAAGGATGAGGCGGTTGAGGTCGTCGGCCTCGATGTCACCGAGCATCAGCCCGACGAATGCGCGCTGGAGTTCGACATGTTGGTCGTCGCCGATCGCGGCCTTGCCGAGGGAGACGCCCACGTCGTAGAGATGCACGCGGGCATCGGTGCCGGCGAACAGCGAGGGATGCTCGTCGAGCGCCGGCAGACCGAGATGTTCGAGGATCGGGACGATCTCGGCGATCGTGGCCGCCCGGTTCCGAAGAAACACCCTGAATCGCCACTCACCGTCATGGGCGTCGAGGACCCGTCCGAACGAGGTGACGACGGCGTTCGGCTCTGCGACCGGTCCGAGGAGCTGGGCGACGTGCACCAGGTCGGCAACCGCAGCTTCGGGACGTATGCGGGCCTGATAGTCGACCGGGATGCACCCGCGAACCACGGAGAACACCCGATGGCCTTCCATCTCGCCCAGCACCTCGACCAGTGCGTCACGCACTCGCTCGTCCCAGGTCGTCGAGGCGAGGTCGATCGCAACTGCCAGCCGTTCGGGGTCATCGAGCCGATCGGCGCGGACCGTCATCGAGATCCGTGCGAGCGAACTCGTGCCGATCAGCGTCTCGGAATCGCGCACGTCGCCGCCGTAGTACTCCCCGACGAGGTCGGCGACAACGGCGGGAAGCGAAGCCGTGAACCGCGAACGCGGCACGTAGACGAAGACCGTGGTCCACGGGCCCACCGGCTCGGTGACGTCGAACACCCGGACGATCCGACGTTCCTGCAGGCCGACGATCTGACTGACGAGCGCAGCGAGGTCCTCGGCGCCGAGTTCGAACAACACGTCACGCGGCAGTGTCTCCACGACGTTGCGGACCGCCCGCCCCGTGTGACTCTCGGACTCCGCGCCCACGCGATCGATGACGGACCTTGCGCGGGCTCCGACCACCGGGATCGCGAAGACGCTCTGGCGGTAGGCGCCACTGCCGAGCAGGCCGACGAAGCGGTACTCCCGTCCCGAGTCCGATACACGCACCGCGATCGACGCCATTCGAGCAGGACGATGAATGGGCGACACCGCGTCGGTGCGAGCGAGCACGAAGAGGTCGTCGGTGTCGGCCAGCGGAGGGTCGATCACGGTCGCATCGAGGCGCCCCACCCGGTACTCGCCGAGTTCGCTGCCAGGTTCGAGGATCAGCTCGGATCCCTCGCGGCGGTAGATCGCCGCGCCCAGGAAGATGAACTGCTCGTCGGCGAACCATGCGAGCAGCTCGTTGTCGCCGGCGACATTGCGCAGACGCGACTGCATCGCCCCGAAGTCGGAGACCACGAGCTGGACCCCCTCGATCGCCGAGATGATCTCCCCTTCGAGTGCCGCAGCGGTCTCCTCGGTGCAGCGGTCGAGGCTGATCTGGGTCCACGCCTCGACGCACCCGACGCCGGGACCGAGTTCGACGATCCGCCCCTCCTCGCGCAAGACGCCGAGCATCGGGTGCACGAGCAGGTGGATGCCGAGTTCGTAGCGGTCGAGCACCATTCGCACCGTGTCGACGAGGAAGGGAACGTCGTCGGTCACGAACATCAGCAACGACCGATCGCTGGCCCATCCGTCGCGCTCGACGTCGGGGGACAACACCTGCACCAGCGTCTCGTCGGGCGCTCGGACCAGGCCGAGCTGCAGGTGGGACAGCGCTGCGGCGTACGCGTTCTCGACGCGGTGCGGGTCGGCGTCCTCTTCGGGCAGCTCGCGGTAGTACTCGTCGAGAAATGCTCGGAACACGGCGTCGTCGGGTCTGCGTTCCAGTGCCAGCCGTTGCAGGGTGCTCTGGATGTCGGCCACGTCGTTGTGTGCGCTCATCTCGTCCCGATCCGTCGAGGTCTCCGGCATCACCGTACCCGTGGCGACGTCGAGCGGAGGGACCACGGCGACTCGGCCCCCGGTATTGTCATCCCCATGACCCGCCAGGAACTCCACGGCGGCCACCGCTCGGTGTCGGGGGGCCTCGCTCGCGCGGCCGTGTTCGGCATCAACGACGGGCTCGTGTCGAACGTGTCGCTCATCCTGGGCTTCGCCGGCTCGGGCGCCGACTCGTCCATCGTCCGCCTCGCCGGCCTTGCCGGGGCGATCGCCGGAGGCATTTCGATGGCCGCCGGAGAGTGGATCAGCGTGTCCGCACAGAACGAACTCGTGCAACGCGAGGTCGCCGTCGAGCGCCGCGAACTCGCACGGAACTCCGCAGCCGAAACCGCCGAACTGGCATCGATGTACGAGAGCCACGGCATCTCGCCCGACACGGCACGCGCCGCGGCAGAAGACGTCATGACGTCGCCCGAGATGGCGTTGCGGGTCCACACACGCGAGGAACTGGGGGTCGACCCCCACGAACTGCCGTCGGCATTCCAGGCGGCGGCGATCTCGTTCGTCTGTTTCATGTTCGGCGCGCTGCTTCCCGTGATCCCGTGGTTCACGGGTGCGACCGGTTTCGCTCCAGCCGCCATCTCGGTGGCGATCGGCGTGATCGCCGCGGCGTTCGTCGGAGCTGCGATCGGACGCTTCGCCGAGCGCTCGATCGTCAAATCGATCGTGCGCCAGGTCGCCATCGTGCTGGTGGCCTGCGCGGTGACCTACACCATCGGCGAGATGGTGGGGATCAACGTATGAACACCGTGCAACGCAACGTGTTGGGGACCGAGCTGCAACCGTGCTCGTACGACCCGATGACCGGGTACCACCGCACGGGTTGCTGCGAACATCGCGGCGACGATCCCGGCATGCACACCGTGTGTGCTCGGGTGACCGCGGACTTCCTCGAGTTCTCGAAGGAGCGGGGCAACGACCTGGTCACGCCGATGCCCCAGTACGGGTTCTCGGGGCTGCAACCCGGTGACCAGTGGTGTGTCTGCGCGGCGCGATGGCAGGAGGCCCTGGAGGCTGGACGGGCGTGCGGTGTCGTGCTGGAGTCGACTCACATGTCCACGCTCGAGTACGTCGATCTCGCCGACCTCCAGGCGCACGCCGTCACGACCTGAACAGGTGGTTCACCGGTTCGTCAGGGCGTCGTCGGCGTGGCGGCGCGTTGCTGCGATCGGACGAAGGTGACGATCTCGTTGACCTGAGCGTCGCGGAGGATCGCGTTTCCCGGCATCGCACCGAACTCGTCGGTGGTGGGCTCGACGCCTGTGCGGATCGCCTGACGGATCTCGGCATCGCTCAGCTGGTCGACCTGGTAGCGCTCGTCGAGCAGCGAGGGCCCGAGTGAGGTTCCCGCAAGTGCGTCGCCGTGGCATGCCGAACAGTTCGCCCGGTACAGACCCGCCCCTCGACCAGCGGCCGACTCGGAGGCGTCCTGTCCGCACGACACGCCGGCCAGAACGGCGAGTGTGGTGACGACGGTGGCGATGACGTGACGCATGGCGTTCACCGAGGAGACGTCGATGGACATCCCGACACGATCGCAGGTGAACACCCCGACCGGGCAAACCTGGGCTACGTTCGCCTCGTGCAGCAGTCGGTACGAGCATCGGTCGTGGCGCTCCTCGCGTGCCTGACGGTGGCTGCCACGGCATGCGCCGGGGACGAGGCGTCCGACGTCGCGGCGCTCGATGCCACAGCCGCGGAGACGACAGCGGCGTCCTCCGCAGGCGCCACCGATGCCGCGACCTCCCCGACCACGACCTCCCCGACCACGACCAGTTCGACCACGACCAGTTCGACCACCACCAGCTCGACCACCACGTCATCGACGACGACCACGACGCTCGCGCCCACCACGAGCACACTCGCCCCGCCTCCGCCGGGCCCTCCCGGCCCGCTCGATTTCGCCCAGGACCTCGTCGGGCTCGGGTTCTCGGCCGAGGGACGCCCGATCTTCGCCGAGCGGTACGGCACACCCGGCGGGCGCCGCGTCCTGGTGATCGGCGTCATCCACGGCGACGAGGACGCCGGCCTGGCGATCGTCGACCAACTGCGGCAACGACCGGTACCCGACGGCGTCGAACTGTGGATCGTCGACTCGATGAACCCCGACGGCGTCGCCAACCAGGACCGTCACAACGGCAACGACGTCGACCTCAACCGCAACTTCCCCTACAAGTGGGGACCGATCGGCGCGCCGGGCGACGGCCAGTACGCAGGTCCAGGACCGGCGAGCGAGCCCGAGACGCAGGCGATGATCAACTTCATGCAGCAGCTGCAACCCGACATCACGCTGTGGTACCACCAGGACCTCTTCGTGGTGAATCCCGCGCAGGGGCGTGAGGGCCGAGTGCGCGCTCGCTATGCCGAACTCACCGGGCTCCCGATGGGCCAGATCACCGGGGGGATCTACACCGGGATCGCCGCAACGTGGGCCCGCAACGAGTTCCGCCCCGCCGACGGTGTCGCGTTCATCGTCGAGCTCGGCCCGACGTTGTCGGCGCAGGAGGCCTCGGTGCACGCCGACGCCGTCCTCACCATCGCCACCGAACCGTGATGTGCCAGCAATTGCGGCAGGGTTCAGACCCCTGCCGCAATCAGGGCATCCAGGCGATGAGAGCGGCGGCAACGTCCTCGCCGCGGTCGTCCTGGAGGAAGTGACCGCCCGGCTCGAAGGTCTGGTGCGGTTGGCCGGCGGCGCCGGGAATCCGTTTCACGAACGTGTGCTGCAGGTGACCGAGCACCATGTCGCCGGGCGTCCACAGCGTCAGCACCGGCTTCGTCCACTGCTCCCACACCGCCCACGCCGCCCGGTTCGCCGGAACCGCCGGATCGTCGGGGCCGGTCGGCACGAGCAGCGGGAACTGGCGGGCGCCGGCCATGAACGACTCGTCGGGAAACGGCGCCCGGTACGAATCGGCCTCGGGATCGTTCAGCTCGCGGGCGAGACATGCCCGTTGGAGCAGCGCGCCGCAGTCCATCGGATCCATCGTCTGCGACACCTGCTGCCACATCATGAATCCGTCGCCCATCGGCTCACCCTCCGGCAGGGCCGTATTGCCGATGACCACCCGGTCGAACCAGTCGGGGTTCTCCGCGATCATCCGCAGGCCGAGCAGCCCACCCCAGTCCTGCACGAACACCGAGAAGCCGTCCGCCGGCCGGTCGAGTCCGCCGACGAACGTCGTCAACCAGCGAACGTGGGTGGCGTAGGTGTAGTCGTCGCGGTTGGTCGGCTTGTCGGAGCGCCCGAACCCGATCAGGTCCGGAGCGACGATCCGGTAACCGGCGTCGACCAGCAGCGGGATCATGCGTCGATACAGGTAGCTCCACGTGGGTTCGCCGTGCAACAGCACGAAGGTGCCCGCCTCGCCGGACCCCTCCTCCACATACGCCATGCGAAGTCCCTCGACCTCGCGGTACCTCGGCGTGTAGGGGAACTCGAACAGGTCGGCGAAACGGTGGTCGGGAGTGCGAACGAACGGGACGGTCATCGTGCGAGCCTCATCGGGCGAGCATGCCATGACGACGGCGAGCCGAGCGACCGCTACTGTCCAATGGCACCGTGACTCCCGACGATCTCCGCTCCCTGGTCAGCGCCGGCGAGGTCGACACGGTGCTGGCCGCCTTCACCGACGGCTACGGCCGCCTGCTGGGCAAGCGCATCGACGCCGCCTTCTTCGTCGACCACACGATCGGGCACGGAACCCATGCGTGCGACTACCTCTTGACGGTCGACATGGAGATGGAGCCCGTCGCCGGGTACGAGTACGCCAGCTGGGAACTCGGCTACGGCGACTTCCACCTCGTCGCCGACCTCGCCACGCTGGCGCGCGCCGGTTGGACCGACTCGTCGGCCATCGTGCTGTGCGACGTCGTCGACGTCCACACGCACGCACCTGCGGCGGTCGCGCCCCGCTCGATGCTCGCGACCCAGGTCGAGCGCGCCGCCACACTCGGCTTCAGCGTGAAGGCGGCATCGGAGTTGGAGTTCTTCCTCTTCGACGACACGTACCGTGAGGCTCACCGCAAGGGGTACGCCGATCTCGAACCCGCCGGCTGGTACATCGAGGACTACCACCTGCTGCAAGGAGCGCGGGTCGAAGGGTACGTCGGTGCCGCCCGACGGGCGCTCGCGGCGACCGGGATCCCGGTCGAGAGCTCCAAGGGTGAGTGGGGACGCGGCCAGCACGAGCTGAACATCCGGTACACCGACGTGTCGGTCATGGCCGACCGTCACAGCCTGATGAAGCACGCGATGAAGGAGCTGGCGGAGTCCCAGCAGCTCAGCGTCACGTTCATGGCGAAGCCGTCCAGCAGCGAGGCGGGCAGCAGCAGCCACCTCCACCTCAGCCTGTGGGACTCCGACGCCGAGACCAACGTGTTCGACGTCGGGGGCGAACGCAGCGACGTGTTCCGCTGGTTCCTGGGCGGCTGGATGGCCGGCACCGCCGACTTCATGGCGTTCTACGCGCCGACGGTCAACTCGTACAAGCGCTACGTCGACGGCTCGTGGGCACCCACGCGCATCGCCTGGTCGCAGGACAATCGCACCGCCGGATTCCGGGTGGTCGGCGAGGGCCCGAGCCTGCGGATCGAATGCAGGATCCCCGGCGCCGACTGCAACCCGTACCTCGCCTACACCGCGGCGCTCGCGAGCGGGCTCCGCGGAGTCGAGGAGCGCATCGAGCCCCCACCGGCGTTCGACGGTGACGTGTACGCGGCTGCCGACCTGCCACGCGTGCCCCGCACCCTCGAGCACGCGGCCGAGCGCTTCGCGGGCAGCACCCTGGTTCGCGAGACCCTCGGCGACGCCGTCACCGATCACTTCGTCAAGTTCTTCCAGGTCGAGGTCGAGGCCTTCCAGGCGTCGGTGACCGACTGGGAACGTCAGCGCTACTTCGAGCGGATCTGATCCGGGGCTGCTCGGCGGCCGAGCACCACCGCCTCGTCCGAACCCAACTGCGAAGTCGGACCGGTGCGGGCGGGCGAGGTCGAGAGCAGCACCTCGACGTCGCTGCCGGCGAGATCGGCGGGCCACGCCACCGGCGCCGACGTGACGTTGACGAGGGTCGTCACGACGTCGTCGTCCAGGCGCCGATCGAACCTGATCGTTGCGCCGTCGTTGGGTGCGATGTCCATGCTCCCTCGGCGCAACACCGGTCGCCGACGCCGCAGGTCGAGCAACCGCCGGTACAGCGAGTGCATCGAGTCGGCTTCGGCGACCTGGAGGTCGGCGGCATGGGTCGCAGCGTTCGCCGGAAACGGCAGCCAGGGTCGCGTCGGCCAACCGTGGCCGGTCTCGGCGTCGCCGTCGGCGGTCCACGGAATCGGGGCACGGCACCCGTCACGGCCGTCGGGGTCGACGACGCGATCGTCCGGCACCACGGCGTCCTCCAGACCGAGTTCCTCACCGGCATACAGGAAGGGCGTACCGCGAGCGGTCAGTGCCACGACCGCAGCGGCGCGAGCACGCGCCTCGCTGCCGTAGCGGGTGCGGTGCCGGACCCGGTCGTGGTTCGACAGGACGAACGTGGGCCACCGAGGTTCGGCGAAGTCGTCCTCCATCTTCGCCAGCGTCTCACCCATGCGATCCGCCTCCCATGGCGAGTGCAGCGGGCGGAAGTCGAACGACAGGTGCAACTCGGGTGCATCCGGTGTGCCGACGTACGAGGCGCTCTCGCCGTCGCGCAACAGGTAGACCTCACCCACCATCATCGGCTCGTGGTCGTAGCCGTCGAGGAGCGACCGGATCCGGCGCAACAGTTGATGACCGAACGGGCGGTCGGTGGCGAGGAGCGGGAACTTCCAGAACGGGTCGGGAAGGTCGGGGACGTCGGTGCCCTTGCCGATCAGGTTGACGACGTCGGCTCGGAACCCGTCGACGCCTCGGTCGAGCCAGTATCGGAGCGTGGCGTGCATCGCCTCCTCGACCTCGGGGTTCGCCCAGTTGAGGTCGGGCTGCTCCGCGAGGAACAGGTGCAGGTACGACTGATCGGTGGCGGTGTCGTGTGTCCACGCCGGCACCTGATGGAACATCGCATTCCAATTGTTCGGCGGCGACCCGTCGGGGCGGCGGTCCTTCCAGACGTACCAGTCGCGTTTCGGATTGTCGCGCGACGAGCGTGACTCCCGGAACCACGCATGCTGGTCCGAGGAATGGTTCGGCACCCAGTCGAGCAGCAGCCGCAGCCCGCGCTGGTGACATCCGGCGACCAGCGCATCGAAGTCGTCGTCGTCGCCGAACACCGGGTCGATGCCGCAGTAGTCGGCCACGTCGTAGCCGAAGTCGCGCATCGGCGAGGTGAAGATCGGCGAGAGCCACAACGCGTCGACGCCGAGGTCGGCGAGGTAGTCGAGCTTGCCGGTGATGCCCGCCAGATCACCCACTCCGTCGCCGTTCCCATCTGCGAACGACCGCGGGTAGATCTGGTAGACGACGGCCTCGCGCCACCACGGGATGTGAGCCGATGTCGAGTTCATGACGCTCCGACCAGCGGGTTCAGATCGCTTGCCGCCAGTGCTCCCGGTTCGAGGTTCTGCAGCCAGATCCGCCGGTCGAGCCGCTGGCCATCGTTGGCCGGTTCGGCGACCCTGGCGCCGTCCGCGAACCAGATCACGGTCATCACCTCCCGGTCGACGTCGGTCCGATTCGGACCTGCACGGTGCAACGTCCAGCCGAGATGGAAGCTCGCATCCCCAACGCACATCGCGCCCGTCGATTTTCGTCTGATGTCGGCATCGGCGAGGTGTCGCTCGTAGAAGGCGTCCGACTCTCCCGAGATCCGTTCATCACCGATCGGGCCACGGTGAGTACCCACGGCGAACTCGAGGTCGCCCATCTCGGGCGTCACGTCGTGCAGTGGCAACCACATCGTGATCGTGCGGTCGGTGTCGAGCGGCCAGTACCACTGATCCTGATGCCAGGGCGTGTGACCGCCGCCGGCGATCTTGAACAGCGCTTGGTCGTGGTACACGCGCACGGCGTCGACGCCGAGCAGTTGCGCCGCCACGTCGGCCAACGCGGTGTCGAGGGTCAGCTCCCGCATCGCTGCATCCGCCTGCCAGAGGTTCGTGTACTGGTCGAATGCAGCTTGGTAGACCTCGTTGCCGGGCGGGAGTTGCACCTTGCGCGCCTTGGGTAGTGCGTCGTTCACCAGCGCTCGGAATCGCTCGACCGAGTCGGCGTCGAGCAGACCGCGCACGATCACCTGTCCGTCGCGCTCGAGTTCCTCGGCTTCGTGACGGAGATCGCAGGACGCCATCCCCACAGTCTGACGGCTCGGGCGGTCCCGACGGAACTCCCACGGTTCACGACTCCGAAACACCGGTGGAACATTCGATTCCTACGGTGCGGTCATGCCGAGGGAGGACGATCGCGCGCACGTGGGACGGGAGCACATCCGGTGATCGACGCGGTCGACCCGTTCATCGGGACCGACGTCACCGCACTCCCGCCACCGAGCGGCCTGGCGGCCACCTGGTGGTGGCCGAAGCCGCAGGTGGGCAACACGCACCCCGGAGCGATGGCGCCGCTCGGGATGGTGTCGGCGTGCGCCTATTCAGGTGCCTACCCGACCGGCTATGGCGTCCACGATCTGAGCACCGAGGGCGTCCCGACCGCCCTGTACGACCGGCTGGTGGCGTCGGGGTTCACCCACTTCCAGCAGTCGGGAACCGGAGCGATCAGGAAGTACTACAACTACTTCCGCGTCTCGCCGATGGTCGACCCGCTCGACGACCTCGACACGCTCTGGAGTCTCCGCGACGAGGCGGCGAGCCCGGGCTACTACGCCGCCACCCTGAGCTCGGGCATCAGGTGCGAACTCACGGTCGGGCCGAAGAGCGCCGTCCACCGCTACACGTTCCCTGCACATTCGGACGCACGGCTCGTGATCGACTTCTCACTCGGTGGGCTGGCGATCGAGCACGGCCGCACCGTGCCGACGCGGGCGCACCTCCGGACCCTCGAGCCCGGCGTCGCCCAGGGCGAGGTGGTCGTCGAGGGCGCGCCGCTCGCCGTCCACATCGAGTGCGATCACGCCGACTGGCGCCAGATGCTCTGGTACGACCGGCGTCTGATGCCGGGCGGAACCCAGCTCGACTTCGATTCGATCCGTCCGACCACCCTGCGCCCGTTCGGGCTGCTGCTGCGTGGACCGACACGGGCGGGTCAGGCCGTCGAACTCCGCTTCGGTTTCTCCCTGCGCGGCGTCGAACAGGCCCGCACGAACCTCTACGCCGACTGCGGGCCCGACCGGTCGAGCTTCGAGCAGCGTCGTTCCGCCACCCGTTCCCGCTGGGCCGACCACCTCGGCGCGATCCGCGTCGAGACGACGTCGAGCGAACGCGAGACCGTGTTCTCCACCGCGCTGTACCACTCGCTGGTCAAGCCGTGCTTCGCGCCCGACGAGAGCCCCTTCTGGCCATCGGACGGACCGTTCGTGTTCGACCTCGCGACCATGTGGGACATCTACCGCACGCAGCTCCCGCTGCTGACCGCCCTCGACCCGGCACGAGCCGTCGAGCTCGCAACGGCACTGATCACCGTGTGCGAGGAGGAGGGCAACCTCCCGATCGGCTACCGGATGGCGCGCGGTGCCGACCGGTTCTCCCGCCAGGGCAGCGCACTCGCCCACACCTTCCTGGCCGACGTCTGCGAACTCGGCCTGCCCGGCATCGACTGGGACTGGGCACTCGTGCACATGCACAACGACCTGCGCCGCAACTACGGCGAGGAGTTCCTCGAGCGCGGACTGGCGCATCCGATCACGCACACGCTCGACATCGCGTTCGGCTATCACTGCACGGCGCGGGTGGCCAGGCACATCGGCGACGACGCCCTCGCCGACCAACTCGACGTGCTCGCGGGCCGTTGGGTGCGGGCGTTCGACCCCGACACCGGCCTCCTGATCGACTCGACCTTCTACGAGGGCGGCCGATGGAACTACTCGTTCCGCCTCCTCCACGACATGGCGGCGAGGATCGAACTCGCCGGCGGTGAGCAGCGGTTCACCGACCTGCTCGACCGGTTCTTCGGTTTCGGCGAGCCGCCGGTGAAGCAGTTGGGTGTGTCGCCCGACGCCGAGGCGCTCGCCGCAGGGTATGCACTCGACCGATTCGAGGGCCTCAACAACGAACCGGACATGGAGGCGCCGTGGGCCTACCACTACGTCGGGCGGCCCGACCGCACCGCCGACGTCGTCCACGCCGTGGTCAACAACCAGTTCGGCACCGGGCGGGGCGGACTGCCGGGCAACGACGACTCCGGCGGACTGAGCTCGTGGTACGTCTGGGCGTCGATCGGGCTGTTCCCCGTGGCCGGACAGCAGTTGTTCCTGGTGAACACCCCCTCGTTCGCACAGACACGCATCGACGTGGGCAACGTGACGTTCGTCGTGGACACCACCGGGTTCGTCGAGCCGGAGCCCGACGGCCCCGCGCAGTACGTCCGTTCGGCGACCCTCGACGGCATCGCGCTCGATCGCACCTGGATCACCGCCGCCGAACTCCATCGTGGTGGAGTCCTCCATCTCGAACTCGGCGGCGAGCCCGACGGCTGGGGCACGGGATGCCGACCGCCGTCGTCGTCCACCAGCCGCCAGTCCGCCAGCACCCGGTCCATCAGCAGGGAGTCCGTCCGATGACAACATCCGGTTCCGAACCACCAGCACCCGAGCGACGACTGGTGATCGTCGTGCGGGCCGACCCGGTGATCTGCGGTCACAGTGGCGAGGCGCGCAATCTCGCCGAGGTGGCGTTGCACCGCGGGTTCGACGACGTCCGCATCGTCACGTGGCCGATCCCAACGCTGCAGGCCGCGGGGCTTCCGCTCAAGCCACTCGACTCGGTCCTCCCGTACAGCCCGGGAATCACCGTCGAACGACCGGACCCGGTCGGCGACTACAAGGTGCCCGACGCCCGCTACTTCTCGGGCATGGTGGGCCGCCTCGTCGAGTTGTTCACCGACGGCGTGCCCACCGTGTGCATGTCGTTGTACCTGACGCCCCATGCGACCGCCGTCAACGATGCTCGAGCGATCGCGGGCGCCACCGGACTGCCGATGAACCTCGTCACGATCGCCGAGGCAGTCGGATCCGACATCACCAACGTCGTGCGGACGTCGGTCGAGGAAGGCTTGTTCGGTGCGGCCGCGCAGGTGTTCACGACCTACCTGGCGAACGATCACTGCGTCGCCGTGTCCGAGTACACCAAGGAGTTGATCGTGGAGTCCGCGGCCATGATCGACGCACGTCACGGCACCACGTTCGCCGCTCAGTGCCAACGGCGTGTGGAGATCTCGTACCCGGCGATCGACAGTCGCCGATTCACCGACGTCGACCACGACGGACTCCCCTCGGTGCTCGCTCGGCGTGGCCTGCAACGCGACGGGTACGTGCTGTTCCTGTCGCGCGTCACGAAGGCGAAGGGCGTCGACGACCTGATCGACGGATACGCGGCGAGTCACAGCGCTGATCGCATGCCGCTGGTGATCGCCGGCACCGGACCGGAGGCCGAGGCGTTGCGCGCCCGTGCGGCGTCGTCGTCGGCCGCCGACCGGATCGTGTTCTTCGACGACGTCGACGACGACGAGAAGACCTTCCTGATGGCCGGGAGCGCGGCGTACGTCCTGGCGAGCAAACCTCGGCCCGAGTTCGTCGAGACGTTCGGCATCGCCCTCGTCGAGAAGATGCTCGCCGGCGGCGGCCCCGTGATCACCACCGCCACCGGCGGCATCCCCGAAGCGGTCGGCGACCACGCCACGATCGTGCCAGTCGGCGATCCGGTGAGCATCGCGAAGGCGTTGGACGACGCGATCCTGCGCACCTCCGCAGAGCAGCGCGCCGCCCGCGCCGACGCTGCTCGAGGCCACGCCATGCAGTTCGACCGCGTCAACGTGTTCGACACCCTCTTCGACCGTCTCGACAACCGCACCGCCGCCGCCTGACCCCGAACCACTCCGAAATTGCCCACATCTGCGCGCTGGGCGCGACGAACCGGGCGTTTTTCGGCGTTGGATTCGTGCGGCGCTCCCGGGCGGCGGAGTCGGGTCAGACGAAGCGGGCGAAGACCTCGAGGGGTTCGCGCTCGGTGGTGAGGGTGTTGATCGGAGCGTCGGGGTCGGCACGACCGATGGCGACGCCGCAGAAGATGCGCTGCTCGGGCGGAGCGTCGACGAACTCGCTCACCGCCTGCTCGTAGACCGCCCAGGCCTCCTGCGGACAGGTGTCGAGACCGGCCTCCGTGGCCAGCAGCATGAACGTCTGCAGGAACATCCCGAGGTCGGACCACTGCGGCGGGCCCATGATCCGGTCGACGAAGCAGAAGATCGCCGCCGGGGCGCCGAAGAAGTCCATGTTCTTCGCGAACTGACCCAGCCGACCGGCCTTGTCGTCGCGCCCGATGCCGATCGTCGCGTACATGTCCTCGCCGATCTTGAAGCGCGACGACCGGTAGGGCTCGGGCAACGGAGACGGATAGATGTCGTACGCCGGCGGCTCGATCGGTCGCTCGGCGAGGAACTCGCGGAAGCGGGACATCGAGTCGCCGTTGACCACGTAGATGCGCCACGGCTGGACGTTGCCGCCCGACGGGGCCCGTGAGGCAGTGGTCAACAGCCGGGCGATCGTCTCGTCGGACACCGGATCGGGGAGGAACGCTCGGGTCGACTTGCGGGCGAGGACGGCGTCGGTGACGTTCATGGGCGCAGTCTGGCGCGATCTCGCCCGAGACGACGATGCGACCCCCGATCGACCTCGCTTCGACCGGAAACGGCGGGCGGGCGGTGCCATAGGGTCTGGTGATGGCAAGCATCCGAGAACTCGCCGAGGAGCACTGGCAGGGGCGCGGTGAACTCGTCCACACGCATCACCCCGTGCAGCCGATCCACGATCACCACGACGACGGCAGCATCTCGACGGCGAGCGAGGAAATCGAGGACGGGCTGCTCACACTCAAGTCGATCGCCTCGGTCAATGCGCTCGACACCGGCGACGGGCTCGTGATGCTCGACACCGGTGGCGCCTTCGACCGACGGACCGTGCACGAGACCGTCCGTGCCTGGCGTCCGGATGCACCGCTGGCGGCTGCGGTGTACTCCCACCACCACATCGACCACGTTCTCGGGACCGCCCTGTTCGACGCCGAGGCTGCGGACAAGGGGTGGGAACGGCCCGTCGTGTACGCCCACGAGGAGGTGCCAGCGCACTTCCGACGCTACGAGAAGACCGGCGGATGGAACACGGCGATCAACCGCCGTCAGTTCGCCATCGACGTGCCACAGTTCTCGTGGCCGAGCGAGTACCGCGACCCCGACATCACCTACGCGAAGCAACTGACCTTCACGCGCGGTGAGCTGACGTTCGAGCTGCATCACGCCCGCGGCGAAACCGACGACGCGACGTGGACGTACGTGCCGGAACGCAAGGTGCTGCACCCGGGCGATCTGTTCATCTGGGCCGTGCCGAACGCCGGCAACCCCCAGAAGGTGCAGCGCTACCTGTCGGACTGGGCGACCGCCCTCCGCGAGATGGCGGCGCTGCGGCCGGAGATCATGCTCTCGGGTCACGGCCTGCCGATCTTCGGCGCCGACCGAATCGTCGCCGCCCTCACCGACACCGCCGAGCTGCTCGACTCGGTCGAGTCGCAGACGCTGGCGATCATGAACCAGGGCAAGAATCTCGACACATGCCTGCACGAGGTCACGATCCCCGCGCACCTGCTCGACAAGCCGTACCTCCAGCCGGTGTACGACCACCCGCAGTTCCTCATCCGCAACGTGTGGCGCCGCTATGGCGGCTGGTACGACGGAGAACCCGACAACCTCCTCCCGGCGCCCCGGTCACAGCAGGCGACCGAGTGGGTGGAGCTGGCCGGCGGCGTCGAGAACGTCCTGGCGCGGGCCCAGCAGCTCCTCGACGAGGGCGATGCACGACTCGCCTGTCACCTCGTCGAATACGCAGCGCTGGCTGCGCCCGACCGCCCCGAGGTGTGGACCGTCCGGGCGGCTGCGTACACCGCCCACTCGCAACAGCACACGTCGTCGATGGCCCGCAATCTCCTGGGCCACGCTGCACTCGCCAGCGAACAGGGCAGACGGGATCTCGCCGGCGACTACTGACCGAGCGGTCGTGGGGTCACCAGTCCGCGGCGATGTACTGCGTCTCGCAGAACTCGTAGATGCCCTCACTGGCACCCTCGCGGCCGAGACCCGATTGCTTCATGCCGCCGAACGGTGCGGCCGGATCGGACACGGCGCCTCGATTGAGGCCGATCATCCCTGCCTGGATCCGCTCGCTGACCGCGAGCCCGCGGCGCAGGTCGGCGGTGTACACGTAGCCGGTGAGTCCCATCTCGGTGTCGTTCGCGTCGGCGATCATCTGCTCGGTGTCGTCGAAAGTGATCACCGGCGCCACCGGCCCGAAGATCTCGTGGCGGGTGATCTCGTCGCCAGAGCGCACGTTGCCGAGCACCGTCGGTGGGTAGAAGTGACCAGGACCGTCGACCGCGCCGCCACCGGTGGCGATCGTGGCGCCGTGGTCGGCTGCAGCGGTGACCAGCTCGTTGATCGACGCCACCGCCTTGGCGTTGATCATCGGGCCGCAGGTGACGCCGTCGTCGAAGCCGCTCCCGATCCGGACGTCGGCCATCGCGGCGGCGAACATCTTCGTGAAGTCGTCGGCCACGGCCTCGTGCACGAAGAACCGGTTGGCGGCGGTGCACGTCTCGGCCGAGTGGCGCATCTTGGCGACCATCGCCCCCTGGACCGCGGCGTCGAGGTCGGCGTCGTCGAACACGATGAACGGCGCGTTGCCGCCGAGTTCCATCACGGTCTTGAGGACCCGGTCGGCCGACCGCTTGAGCAGGACGATGCCCACCTCGGTCGATCCCGTGAACGACACCATCCGGGTCGCCGGGTGGTCGACGGCGGCATCGAACCAGGCTCCCGAGGTCAGCGTCGGGACGATGTTGACGACACCGGCGGGCACGCCGGCCTCGTGCAACAACTCACCGATGCGCAGCGCGGTCAGCGGCGTCTCGCGGGGCGGCTTGATGACCGCGGCGTTCCCGGCCGCAAGCGCCGGGGCCAGCTTGCGGGTGATCATCGCTGCCGGGAAGTTCCACGGCGTCACGATCACCACGACGCCGACCGGCGGGTGGTGCACGACGATCCGGTTCGCTCCGGCGGGTGCGCGTCCGAGCGAGCCGTGGATTCGCACGGCCTCTTCGGAATTCCAGCGGAAGAACTCTGCGGCATACGCGATCTCGCCGCGGGCATCGGCGAGCGGCTTTCCGTGTTCGAGGGTGATCAGGCGCGCAAGTTCGTCGGTGTGATCGATCATCAACTGCCAGGTACGCCGCAGGATCTCACCACGCTCCCGTGGCGCGGTGGCGGCCCAGGCCTGCTGGGCGTCGGCCGCCGCCGCGCATGCGAGCGTGGCGTCGTCGGTCGTACCGGCCGCGACCGAGGCGATGATCCCCTCGGTCGCCGGGTTCTCCACGTCGAACCGCTCGGAGCCCGAGCCGTCGCGCCATTCGCCACCGATCAACAACTGCGTCTGCATGACCCCATCATGCACCGCGGACGTGCCCGTCGAACGCTCGCGCCATCGGGGATTCGA
This sequence comes from Ilumatobacteraceae bacterium, assembly GCA_963710625.1. GTDB lineage: Bacteria > Actinomycetota > Acidimicrobiia > Acidimicrobiales > Ilumatobacteraceae > Sva-07. Next base: position 35,418 of record CAVQBG010000008.1, read on the forward strand.
CCCGACGGTGCGAGTCAGACGACGTCGTAGCCGGCGTCGTCGATCGCCGCGCGGATCGCGCCGTCGTCGCCGCCACCGACCGTGACGAGCTTCGCCTCGATGTCGACCTCGACGGTGCTGACACCGGCGACCGTTCCGACCTCGGTCTCGATGGCGTGGCGGCAGTGGTCGCAGCTGATCCCGGGCACGGAGTAGGTGCGGATCGTGTCGGTGCTCATGAGGCGGTCTCCAGTCGGGGAATCGGGGTGGACGCGGGCGGGTGGTGATCGGATGACGAGCCGGACGCACGATAACCACGGAAGCGACGGAGTCGGAGGCTGTTGCTCACCACGAACAACGACGACAGCCCCATGGCCCCAGCAGCGATCATCGGGTCGAGCAGGCCGAACGCGGCCAAGGGAATCGCCGCGGCGTTGTACGCGAACGCCCAGAACAGGTTGCCCTTGATCGTCGAGAGGGTGCGGCGGGCCAGGGCAACGGCGTCAGCGGCGGCTCGCAGGTCGCCCGACACGATCGTCAGATCGGAGGCTTCGATCGCGACGTCGGCTCCGGTGCCGACGGCGATCCCGAGGTCGGCCTGCGCGAGCGCCGGCGCATCGTTGATGCCGTCGCCCACCATGGCGACGCGTCGGCCCTCGGCCTGCAGGCGGGTGATCTCGGCTGCCTTGCCGTCGGGAAGGACCTCGGCGATCACGTGGTCGACGCCGACAGCGTCACCGACCGCGCGAGCGGTGCGGGCGTTGTCGCCGGTGAGCAACGTGACCACGAGACCGAGGTCGTGGAACGCAGCGATCGCCTCGGCGGACGTCGCCTTGACCGTGTCCGCGACGACCAGCACTGCCTCCGCGGTCGCTCCCCGACCGGCGAACACGGCGGTGCGGCCCTTCGACTCGGCCGACGATGCTGCTGCGGCCACGTCGGTGAGCACCGTGTCGAACAACCGCCGCCGCCCCACACGGACCTCGACACCGTCGACGGTCGCCGACACCCCGAGACCGGGCCGGTTGACGAACCCCTCGACGGCGAACGACGACGAACCTGCGGCCGCGATCGTCTGGGCGATCGGGTGCTCGGACCGCGCCTCGACGGCTGCGGCGAGCCGGAGCAGTTCGTCGGCATCCGCACCCGGTGCCACGACGTCGACGAGCGCCATCCGGCCCTCGGTGACGGTGCCGGTCTTGTCGAGCACGATCGTGTCGATGCGTCGAGTGTCCTCGAGCACCTCGCCGCCCTTGATGATCACGCCGAGCTGCGCGGCGCGACCGGTGCCCACCATGATGCCGAGCGGTGTGGCGAGGCCGAGCGCACACGGACAGGCGATGATCAGCACCGCCACCGCAGCGGTGAATGCCGCGTCGGCATCGCCCGTGATCGCGAGCCAGGCCAGCAACGTCACGACGGCGACACCGATCGCCATGGGCACGAAGACGGCGGCAACCCGGTCGGCGAGCCGCTGCACCTCCGCCCGGCTGCCCTGGGCCTCGTCGACGAGGCGGATGATCTGGGCGAGCGCGGTGTCGGCGCCGACCCGCGTGGCCTCGACGACGAGCGAGCCGTTGGCGTTCACCGTGGCGCCGATCACCTCGTCGCCCGGTGCGACCTCCACCGGCACCGGTTCACCGGTGACCATCGACGCGTCGATCGCGGAGTGCCCCTCGACGATCCGCCCGTCGGTGGCGATCTTCTCGCCGGGACGCACGACGAAACGCATGCCCGGCCTGAGCACGTCGACGGGCACGTCCGTGCCGTCCTCGAGACGGGCCGTCTTCACCCCGAGGTCGGCGAGCGCGCGGATCGCATCACCGGAGCGCCGCTTGGCCCGGATCTCGAGCCACTTGCCGATCAGGATCAACGTGATGATCACGGCGCCGGTCTCGTAGTAGATGTGCAGTCCGTCGCCGCCCATCGCCATGCCGGACATGCCCGACGAGCCGGCGGTCGCGTCGTCACCGATGCTGCCGACCAGCACCACGGTCGACCAGATCCACGCCGACAGCGTTCCCATCGAGACCAGGGTGTCCATCGTGGTCGTGCCGTGGCGGAGGTTCATCCACGCGGCACGGTGGAATCCCCACCCACACCAGAACACGATCGGGGTGGCGAGAACGGCGACCACCCACTCCCAGCCGTCGAACTGCAGCGGCGGCACCATCGACAGGGCGACCACGGGAACGCCGAGCACGATCGCCACGATCCAGCGCCGACGCAGATCGGCTTCGCGGCGCCGCTCGGCCTCGTCGTGGTCGCTCGACACGGGAGCCTCGTAACCGAGCCGTTCGATCGCGAGCCGCAGTTCGTCGTCGGCGACCGACGGATCGTGCACGACGGTCGCCCGGCCGTTGGCGAAGTTCACCCGTGCCTCGCTGACCCCGTCGAGCTTGGTCAGCGTGCGTTGAATCCGGTTCGCACACGCCGCACACGTCATGCCCTCGACCGCGATGTCGGATCGCCGAAGGCTCGGTGTGGTCGTCATGCGCACCAGTGTAAAGGTTCCATTCGACTGGAAGGTCAAGGATCTGAAGTCCAGGTCACGGACACACCGACGAGGGGGGCCGATCGATCGTCACCGATCGGGCGCGATCACCTGACATCGATGCGGATCGGTACACGACGTCGGATCGAGCGTGCGCGCACGTTCCGCGAGTTCGAGGAGCTCCGTCCGCGCGACCTGCAGGCGCTGGATCTGCTCGTCGATCTCGGTCAGATGTCGTTCGAGCAACGTCCGGGTGTGATCACACGACCGCGAGCCGGCGTCCTTCAGTTCGAGGACCGACTTGATCTCGGCGAGCGACAGCCCCGACGCCTGTGCGTCGCGAATGAACCGCAGCCGTTGCGCCGCATCGTCGCCGTACTCGCGGTACCCCGACGGCGTGCGGGTCGGTTCGGTGAGCAGGCCGACCGATTCGTAGTACCGGATCGTCTTGGTCGTGACGCCCGTGTGCTCGGCGAGGGTTCCGATGCGCATCCGACACACGCTACCCAACATTCCATCCAGCTGGAAGGAGGAGACCGCAGCTGATCAGCCGACGGGAGCGCAGGCGCCGACGGGTTCGTCGTACCGCGGATCGCTCACCCACTCACCACCCGCCCACTCAGCCGGATCGACCGGATCGAGGCCGTCGAAGTCGTCAGCGAGGGTCATGGCCAACCAGGCGGCGAAGTTGGCGGCGCCGGCCGGGCACACGTGGATCAGATCACGCTTGCGTTCGGGCGCGCCATCGCCGTTCACGTCGAGCACCGCGGGGTACGCCCACACCTCGCCGGCGTCGAGGAACACGATGTGACCGTCGGAACCGGCAGCGACATCGACAGCGACCGCCGCGAGGCGGTCGAGTTCGGCGTTGACGTCGTCGTCGCCGGTCGGCGGCGAGCTGACCACGATGAGCTGGCCGTCGGATGGAAGCAGATCGGCGAGTTCGCGGAGCCCGTCCGCATAGTCATCGTCGTCGATGTCGGCGTCCCACGTCGACACCACGATCAGCACGGTGTCGGCAGACGCAGCCACGATGCGGTCGTCGAGCTGAGAGGTCAGACGCAACGAGTCGTCGGGACCGAGCAACCTGATGCCCGGGTAGGAACCGGCGCCCATGGTGAGCCCGGCGTCGGTCAGCGCCACGTCGACCGCCGGAGCGAGATCGAACGCCACCGAGTCGCCGGCCCAGATCGCCGAGGAGATCGTGCGTCGCTCGAGCGGTGACGCGACGACGACCGGCGGGACGGAGTCGTCACCGGTCGCATCACCGGTGCCGTCGGCGACCTCCACGTCATCGGTCGGGCCCGGCGCGACACCGCCGTCCGAGTCGGCATCGTCGACCGGCACCGTGGGCGCCACGGTCACGATGGTGGGGTCGAAGGCTGCGATCTCGGTCTCCGGCTCGGGAAGGAGGAACAGATAGGCGAGCAAGCCGACCACCGAGGCAACGAGCACGATCACCCCGGGGCGTCCGCGCACCCAGGGCACGCGGTGGCGCAGCGGATCCTCGACGATCCGGTACGACGCGTACGCCGCGACGAACGACGCGGCGATGCGGATCACCGCGAGGCCCACCCCGTCGATGCCCATCCGTTCCGGCGACATGATCACGTACAGCGGCCAGTGCCAGAGGTACAGACCGTACGACAGGACCCCGATCCACGCGAGCGGGCGCCAGCCGAGCGCGGAGCTGCTCCGACCGCGTGGGGCGGTGGCCACGAGCGCGACGATCGTTGCGCAGGCCACCGAGTGCAGGAGCAGTCCTCCGCGGTACAGCGCGCTTGCGCTCGCACCGTCGATCGCGAACCACGACCAGAGGATCCCGGCTCCGATCGCACAGATGACGAGGTCGATCCGATCACCGAGCCGAGCGACGATGCGACGTGCGAGGGCACGCGCCGGTGCCGTGGCAGCGAGCGCGCCCACGAGCAGCGACGCCGCTCGTGTGTCGGTGCCCATGTACACCCGGGTGGGGTCGCCGCCCTGGTAGAGGACGAGCATCGTCACCAACGACATCGCCGAGCCGACGATCGCCACGACGACGAGCGTCCGTTGCGGTCGACGCGACCACGCCCAGATCGCGGCCACGGCGAGCGGCCAGAGCACGTAGAACTGCTCTTCGATCGCGAGGCTCCAGAGGTGATCGAACATCGACGGCTGAGCGAAGGAGGCCCAATAGCCGGCGGAGTCAGCGATGAAGTGCCAGTTCGCCATGTAGACGACCGCCCACGGTCCGTCGTTCTTGACGCCGTCGAGATCGGCCGGGCTGCCGAACCACCACGACCACGTCGCGATCACCGCGATCATGACGAAGACCGCGGGAAGGAGCCTGCGGAATCGCCGCCCCCAGAACGTCATCAGGTTCGACGTCCCGCCGTCGGAGTCGCGGATCAGCAGCGAGGTGATGAGGAAGCCGGACAGCGCGAAGAACAGGTCGACACCGAGGAACCCTCCCTGCAGATAGCCCGCGTGGAAGACCAGCACCGCGATGACCGCCGCCGCCCGCAAGCCATCGAGCCCTGGGACATGCGTCCAGGTGGCTTGGGCCGGCACAGCCGGGTCGAGCGGCTCCAGCCGCGGTGCCGTGACGGTCACCCCGACAGAGTAACGACTGGCCGCGAGTCGGCTACAGCAGCCCGCGCTGCGGGGATGCGGCCCGCTCTGGCGTCATGTCGCACTGCAGGTGGGTGAGCAGCTCGTTGCGGGGCCGGCATCGTCGTCCCTCAGTAGATCTGAGGGACGACGTTCAACTGCTCGACCGGGGGACGCTCGTAGCCGTCGTCGGGACGGACGTCGGGCAACTCGACGTCGGGGTAGCTCACCGTTTCGTACGGCACGAGCGACAGCAGATGACGGATCGTGTTGAGGCGTGCGCGTCGCTTGTCGTCACCGTCGACCTCCCACCACAGCGCCTCGGGAATCGAGGTGTGCTCGACCATGATGTCCTTGGCACGCGAATACTCGTTCCACTTGGTCTGCGAGCGGGCGTCGATGTCGGAGAACTTCCATCGCTTGGCCGGATCGCTCAGCCGCTCCTCGAAGCGCTTCATCTGCACATCGTTGGAGACCGAGAACCAGTACTTGACGACCTGGATGCCCGACCTGGTGAGCATGCGCTCGAACTCGGGCACCGATCGCATGAACTCCCAGTACTCGGCATCGGTGCAGAACCCGAGCACGTGCTCGACCCCCGCTCGGTTGTACCACGAGCGATCGAACACCACCATCTCGCCTGCCGACGGCAGCTGCGTGACGTAGCGCTGGAAGTACCACTGCGTGCGCTCGCGATCGGTCGGCTTGGGCAGCGCCACGACACGGCAGGCCCGCGGGTTGAGCGGGGCGGTGAGCCGACTGATGGTGCTGCCCTTCCCGGCGGCATCGCGGCCCTCGAAGATCACGACGAGCCGGTGACCGGTGCTCCGGATCCATTCGAGCATCCGGACCAGTTCGAGCTGCAACTGCGCCAGTTCTGCTTCGTACTCCGATCGGGGCAGCTTGCCGGTGTTGCGTGACATGAGTGCGACCCTACTGCGAGGTGTCGGCGCGATTTTCCATCAGCCGCAGTGGCCGAGTGAGCAACGATCGGCGGGCGCCATCGTCGGCGCCGGAGCGCCGATCGCGGCGAACGTCGGACGGTACACGGCCGTGGCGACGCCATCCCAGCGATTGTGCGAGAGACCGTAGAACAGCTGACCGGCGTTGGTGGTCGGCACCCAGCTCGCGAAGTACGTGTTGCAGTCGACCGGGCACTTCGGTACAGCCACGATCTCGGCAACCACACTGAAGGGTCCCGTCGGTCGGTCGGCCCGCTCGACGAGGATCCGGTCGCCCCACCAGTCGTCGACCTTGGTGATCGACATCCAGTTGTTCCCCGACGCAACGATCTGGCTGGCATTCACCATCCGATTCGTGGAGTCGATCACGGGAACTGCGGAGGCCGGGTCGGCGCTCCACCCGCGTCCCGTCCAGTACGTCGGCGCCTCGAAGAGCTGCCCTCTCCGGACCCGCGCCAACGTGACACGGTTGCTGCACTGCTGATCGTGGGCCAGCACGAAGATGTACGGATCGAAACCGAACTGCCGATGGCACTGTGCGTACAGGTACGTCCACGAGGTGTCGGATTCGATCGACCAGCCGTACAGGTCGGTGCCGGCGTTCGGGGGTCGGCCGACCACCTCGACGGCAAGGGTGGCGGCGTCGACACCCGCAACAGCGGTGGCGACGGGTTCCGTACGTGAGAGGTAACTCGGGCCGAGTTCGACCATCTCCGCCGCGAAGACGTAGAGCCGACCGTCGGCGCCCATCTCGGCCCCGAGCGGCCAGAACCAGCGGGAGAAGCGGGCGGTCTCCGACGCGAACAGCCACGGTTGCGGATCGGCCGCGCTGCCGCTCATCAGCACCGTGAAGCAACTACCGCTCTGGATCATGCCGATGTTGTGCACGAGCGTGGTCGCGCCGTTGGGAAGTCGCACCTCGGCGTCCTGGAACGTCCACAGGACACGCCCGTCGGGGAGCGGAGTGGTGCGCTGGTAGTCGGCACCCACGACCCCGCCGGGCTCGGTGTCGAACAGTCGGTCGAGCTGATCGGGCGACACCCGTGGCAGGCACACCGCACCGGGGCGGAACAGCCCCGAAGCAGCTGCCGCCGGCGAGGCCCCTCGTTGGGCGACACCGACGGCCACCACGGCGACCAGCCCGAGTGCGAGGGCGAGGGTGCGCCACCGGGTCGTCATGGCAGTACCGGCGGGATCCCGACCACGAAGGGTCGCCCGTCGACCCGACCGGCGCGCACCACGACGTCGACGGGCGCCGAAGCGCCCCGATAGGTCACCACCGCTCGGATCGAGTGGTCGGACGTGATCTCGACGCGCAGGGCATCGGGACGCGCACACTCCGCCCGTGTGCACCAGACCGTGAGCGCAGCGGCGATGCCGGCGACGCTTCGATCCGGGAGCAGCCGCTCGTCGGCGAGGCGCGCCAGATCCGGCCGATCGAGATCGTCGCCCGCGACGACAGCCAACAGTCCGGCGGCGGTGAGAACATCTCCGGACGCCATCGCGTCGAGATAGCCGTCGACGATCTGCGTGACGTCATCGATCTCCGCGAAGAGGTCGACGGTCGCGACCGCCGCAACCGACCATCGCTGCGCCGCGTCGGGCGCACGCCGGAGGATGAGGATCTCGGCGCGGTCGGTCAGTTCGCCGCCGGGGTCCCGATACGTCGCGACGTAGCGGACGTCGACCGACGACGCGCCGTCACCCCGGTCGTCGGCGTCGGATCCGATCGGTGCCAGGGCGAAGTCGACGAACACGCTGCCGTCGGCGCAACGGTCCCAGCACGGATCGCCGGCGGCCGATGTCGCGCCGTCACTCGGAGCACCCAACGGTTGCCGAGATCGAATCCGTTCGTCGAGGCAGCCCGGGGAGGCAGCGTGCTGGCGCCGGGCGAGGAGTTCGCGTTCCACGATCGTGGCGACCGGCTCCTCACACGTGAGCGGCTCGATCGGCGCCGGCACGGTGCTCGGCGGCGCCGCGTCAGCGCCGATGGGAACGTCGACCGGCTGCAGCTCTCCGGGATCGCCGACGCCGCACGCTGACATCGAGACGGTCAGCGCGGCGAGGGACACGAGGAGACGACGTTCGACGCAACGCAACGCCCGATGTTCCCACAGATTCGGCCGCCGCCGGAAGGGGCACCCGTCACAGTCGGCGGATGTCCGGGTTGAACGACCGGGGGCCGCGCCGCGGCACCCCGACGCCCACGGTGAACAGCAGTCGAACCACGCGCTGACGATGGCCGGACCAGGGCTCGAGATGACGGCACATCAGCGCATCGCCGCCGTTGTCGGGTGCGATGCGCCGCGCGTCGCCGGTGAACGCGTAGTTGACCATCGTCGGCAGGTGGAAGTCCCCGAGCACGATCGTGTCCGGGGCGCCGAGGCTGATCGAGATCACCGAGGTGGCGGTCCACGCGCCCATCCCGGGCAACGCCGTCAGCCTCGCGAAGGCATCCGCCGGCTCCATCGTCGCCGCTTCCTCGAGTCGGTTCGCACGCTTCGCTGCGAGCAGGATCGCATCGGCGCGCCGCCGTTCGACGTTGAACCGGTGCAACTCGACGTACGACTTCGACGCGACGACCTGAGGTGTCGGCGGCAGGAGCAGCCCGCACGGTCCGGGGGCCGGCTCGCCCCACTCGTACACGATCCGCGCCCAACTCCTGAACGCTTCTCCAGCGGTCACGCGTTGGCCGAGGAGTACCAGCAGGAGCTCCTGCCAGACGACGCCACCGGCGGCGAGGCGCAGCCCGGGACGGCGCCGCCACCACTCTCCGACGGTCGGTTGCAGTGTGGGGTCGAACCCCGACAGGTCGTCGCGGAGACCCACCCAGTGCGGTGCCCGATCGAGGAGCCAGTCCGCTCCGCTTCCCCACGCCTCCGCGGTCGTGCGGCCACGGCCGTCCCACGTCAGCAGCAACGTGCCGGGCCCGTCGGGCGTGAGCACCGCCTTGGCGAAGCTCGCCGGACTCCAGCGCGTGGTCGGATCGAGTGGTGAGGTGCCGAGCGATCCGAGCGTGGCGCGCAGATCGATGTCACCCGTCGCGAGTTCGCGACGCCCTGACACCGTCACGACATCGCCGGGGCGCTCAGGCGCCGACGAGCGTGCGCCAGTCGGCGGGATATGCCGCGGCCACCTCTGCCGGTGTCATGCGCAGCGTGGATTCCGGCGGCATGTCGGCGACGACCCGCGCCTCGGTGTAGTGGTGGGCGACGTGCCGCAGCCCCTCGAACAGCCCCGACCGCAGCGCGAGCAACTCGGCAGGGGGTTGGGGGTCGTAGAAGCCCCAGATCGTGAAGGCGATGTCGAGGTCGTGCACCACGGGTGCCCGCGAGTAGATCGACGCGCGTCTGAGGGCCACACCGAGGCAGCCGTGGATCGCGTCGTCGGCGTGTTCGCCCGGCTGGAGCTGGAGCTTCGGACGCAACTGCGCGGCGATCCGGAGCGCGAATCCCTGGTCGGGGCCCTGCGAACCGAGCTGCGGCCCAGCGGGCTGGAACCCCTCGATCTCGCCGGGTCGGTCGGGGGACCACGCCTCGGGAACGTGGTCCGGCGACTCGTAGTGGCGGGGTCGATCGGTCGGCGGGGCCGGGCTGAATCTGGGGGCGGACATCGCTGTCTTTCTAGCAGCAGACGGCTGCGCAACAGACGACGTGGTCAGTTCCCCTGACGCAGCGAGCGGTGCAGGAGGCCGTACACGAGGCTGTCCTCGAGCGCGCGCCACGACGCCTCGATGATGTTCGGGCTGACGCCGATCGTGGTCCAGTCGCGGGTGCCGTCGGTGGCCGACAGCAGCACCCGGGTCGTCGAGCCGGTGGCACTGGCTCCGTCGAGGATGCGGACCTTGTAGTCGGTGAGGTGGATGTCGGCGAGTTCGGGCAGCACGGTCCCGACCGCCTTGCGCAGCGCGGTGTCGATCGCGTTGACCGGTCCGTTGCCCTCCGCCACCCACACCCGGCGCTCGGCGTCGTCGCCGTCGCCGACCCACACCTTGACGGTCGCCTCGGTGGAGAACTCACCGCCGGGCAGCTCGTCGGTGATCACGCGCATCGACTCGACGCGGAAGAACTCGGGCACCTGACCGGCGGCACGGCGCATGAGGAGTTCGAGGGAGGCGTCGGCCGCCTCGAAGTGGTAGCCCTCGTGTTCGAGGCGCTTGAGGTCGTCGATCACCTCGTTGATCTGCGCACCGTCGAGTTCGATGCCGATCTCGTCGGCCTTCATCTGGATGGTGGCGCGCCCGGCCATCTCCGAGACGACGAACCTCGTGCCGTTGCCGACGAGTTCGGGGTTGACGTGCTCGTACGCATCCTTCGCCCGCACGATCGCCGACACGTGCAGGCCGGCCTTGTGCGCGAACGCCGACGATCCGACGTACGGAGCCTGGGGGTTGACGGCACGGTTCAGTGTCTCGGCGACGTGGTGGCTGACGACCGTCAGCCGTTCGATGCGTCCGTCCGGCAGGCACGTATAGCCGAGCTTCAGCTGGAGGTTCGGGATCACTGTCGTGAGGTTGGTGTTGCCCGTCCGCTCGCCGAGACCGTTGAGCGTCCCCTGGACGTGGCCTGCGCCGGCCTCGACTGCCGCCATCGAGTTGGCGACAGCGCAGCCGGTGTCGTCGTGGCAGTGGATGCCGATGATTGCGTCGTCGCCCACGTGGGCCTTGACGTCGGCGACGATGCGGCTGACCTCGTTCGGCAGCGTTCCGCCGTTGGTGTCGCACAGCACGAGGTGGGAGGCGCCGTTGACGACCGCCGCCTCGATGGCACGGAGCGAGAACTCGGGGTTGTCCTTGTAGCCGTCGAAGAAGTGCTCGAGATCGACGAGGACCATGCGCCCCTCGCCGTGGAGGAACCTCACGGAGTCGGCGATCATCGCGGCGCCTTCGTCGAGCGTCGTCTGCAGGGCCTCGACGACCTGGTATTCGGAGCTCTTGGCGACGATGCAGACAGCCGACGTGTTCGCCTCGATCAGGTTCCGCAGGGTCGCGTCGTCATCGACCTTGCCACGGGGGCGGCGGGTCGATCCGAAGGCGACGAGCGTCGAGGTCGTCAGGTCGAGTTCGCGCTGGGCCCGCGCGAAGAACTCGATGTCCTTGGGATTGGCGCCGGGCCATCCCCCCTCGATGAAGTGCACGCCGAGCAGGTCGAGTTGCTCGGCGATACGCAGCTTGTCGTCGACCGTCGCCGACACTCCCTCCACCTGGAGGCCGTCGCGCAAGGTGGTGTCGAACACTTCGACGTGTCGCATGAGTTGCTCCCGAGAACCGAAAGAGCCGCCCGGAGGGCGGCTCGACGAACACGTGGGGGTCCACGTGCTCTACAGAATGATGATGATGGCGGGTTGGTTCGACATCGGCGTCCATTGAAGCCCCGTCGGGTCGAGGATTCAACCGCCGCCGTCGAAAAGTGTCGTCGGCCTGTGTACGGCATTGTGCATGAACGGTGGGCAACGGGTGGACGACAGCGTCAATCCTGGGGGTAACGAAGAAGTTGCGGGGATAACCCTGTGTTTTTCGAAATACCTCTTGACCAGGGGTTTTGCGATGTATTTACTGATGCTCGTTCCGGAGAGCGCACGCCGACCGGGGCGGTGAGGAGGGGGCTTCGGCCCAGCCCGCACCGCTCACGAGGCGCAGCGGAACCGGAACGGACAGTGTTCACGGCCACCTCGGACCGGGCTGTCGGGCTCCTTCGGGAGGTCGGCGGCAACGACGAGTCGGCGACCGCAGCGGGAGACCGGGGCGGGCGTCGGGTCAGACCGGGCCCACGGTCACCTCCGGGTGGTCGAGGGAGACGGAGACCTGCTGGAGTGCTGGACGGGTGCAGGGCAACCTGCAGTCGGATGGCGTAACGGCGAGGCGAACGAGCGCATCGAGCACCTTCGGGTGATCGGTGGGCGAGGGAGTCGTGGTGAGGAGCCGAAGGAACTGGGGCCACCCCAACTGGACTCAGCGAGGTCGGTTCCGATTGGTGCCAGGACCGAGGGCTCGGGCAACCGGGTCAGCGTGAAACGGTGCCAACGGAGTCGAGACCGGGAAACCGGTGTCGGGTCCGACACGCGGCATCGCCCGCCACGCCGCAAGGCGAGACGGGCGATGTGAACAGGTCGAGTCGAAGGCTAACGCCCGACGTTCGACCAGTGGTGGACCTGTCCATCGAGCAGCCCCGGAAGGTGCGTCGGCGAGAGCCGGTCACCCGACGGGGCGCTTTCGTTTTTTCGCCGCACCCCGCCCGACACCCACCACCCCACCCCACCCGGCACCCGCCGATCCGAAGAATGCCTGGATGTGCGCGCCGAGCGCAACGAACGGGTCATCTTTCGGTGCCGGTGCCGGTAGGGGTGATGATCAGTGGAGGGCGGCGGCGAGGCGGGTGACGATGCCCAGGTCCTCCCGAGCGAGGTCGACGGTGGGGCCGGGGAAGAACGCGACATCGGTGGCACCTGCGTCGGCGAGGGCTTCGGCGTGGCGGACCGCGTCGTCGAACGTGCCGATGGCTCCGAGTTCGATCCACCAGTCGGCGGACATGTCCGCGATCCCGTCGACGCCACGTGCGGCGTGCAGCTCCTGGATCTCGTCGATGTGGGGGTGGGCGTTCGGTGCCGGATTCGTACCGTCGATCAGCCCGGCGACGAACGGCGCCATGGCCCGACGCACCTCCCGGGCGTCGTCGCCGACCGCGAGCGCCGTGAACACCGACACCCGGAACGGGTCGGGCGACCCTGCGGTCTCGATCGCCTGGCTGACGTAGGTCGGCCCGGCCCCCTCGGCGAGCACGACACCGTCGGCGACGCGACCCGCGAGCGCGAGCGACCTCGGCCCGCGAACACCGGCCAGCACGGGCGGAGGGTCATGCGGTGGCGCCTCGAGCGCCACGTCGCGCATCGTGAACACCGACCCGTCGACGGTCACGGTCTCGCCGTGCAGGAGTCGCCGCACGATCGTGATCGCCTCCTCGAGCGTCGTCAACGGCGACGAGGTTCGGGCCCCCATCTGATCCATCCACTCCTGGACGCCGTGCCCGATCCCCGCCAGCAGTCGCCCCGGAGCGAGCTGGGCCAGCGTGGCGATCTCCATCGCCGTCACCGCCGGATTTCGCGCGACGGCGGGCAGGATCCCGATCCCGACCGTCAGCGTCGCCGTGCGAGCGAGAGCGGTCGCGGCCAGGCTGATCCCAGCGGTGTAGAAGCAGTCCTCGATCACCCACAGCTGATCGACACCAGCCGCCTCGAGCCCCTCGGCCACCTCGACCACGAACGGCGCCGGCAAGGAACGATCGAAGCACATCCCCACGTTCATCCGGCGACCGTACCGCACCCACCAATCGAACCACCGCGACCCGAAAAGTGCCGGAATCCGGACGCTGAGCGTCCGGATTCCGCGAGATTTCGGGTACTTCGGGGGTGGGGGCGGATCGTCAGCGGACGAGTTCGCACCACTCCGTGTACCGGGGGTCCTGGCCGCGGATGGCCTGGTGGTACACCTCGGCGATCGCCGAGGTCATCGGACCGGGGCAGGGGATGTTGCGGTCGTCGACCGAGTTGATCGAGCTGACCTCGGCGGCGGTGCCGCACACGAAGGCCTCCTCGGCGATGTACAGATCGCTGCGGGCGATGTTGTCGACGACGACCTCGTGCCCGAGATCGGCGGCGATGGTCGACACCGAGTTCTGCGTGATGCCTTCCAGCGCTCCCGCAGACAGCGGCGGCGTGAGCAGCTTGCCGTGCCGGGCCACGAAGATGTTCTCGCCGGTGCATTCGGCCACGAGACCGTTCGGCGCGAGCATGATCGCCTCGTCGTAGCCGGCCTTCAACGCCTCGACCTTGGCGAGCGACGAGTTGACGTAGTTGCCAGTCGTCTTCGACGCCGGCGGCATCGTGTTGTGGTCGTGACGCGTCCAGGACGAGATCTTCATCCGCACACCCTTCTCGACGGCGTCGTCGCCGAGGTAGGCGCCCCACGGCCAGCAGGCGATCGACACGTCGACAGTGCACGGCAGTGTGTTGAGGCCCATCTCGCCGTAGCCGAAGTAGGCGATCGGTCGGATGTAGCACGAGTCGAGTCCCGTCGACGCGACGGTCTCCTTGGTCGCGGCAACCAGCTCGTCGACCGTGTACGGGATCTCCATCCCCATGATCTGTGCAGAGCTGAAGAGACGCTCGATGTGATCCGTGAGCCGGAACACTGCGGGACCCTGATCGGTCTCGTAGGCGCGGATGCCCTCGAACACGCCGGTCCCGTAGTGCAGCGTGTGGGTGAGCACGTGGACCTGGGCCTTGTCCCAGTCGACGAGCTCGCCGTTCATCCAGATCTTCGGGGTCGGTGTGATGGGCATGAGATCAGTTTCCCACGCGAGCAGCGATGGCGTCACCGACGTCGGTGGTGCTGCCGGTGACAGGATCGGCACACGCCGCTCGAATCCGGTCGGCGGCGCCGCCCTCCTCGAGGAAGTCGAGCATCAGCGCCGCGCTGAGAATCGCCGCGGTCGGATTGGCCTTGCCGGTGCCGACGATGTCGGGTGCCGAACCGTGGACCGGTTCGAACATCGACGGCCCGGTGCGCGCCGGGTTGAGATTGGCCGACGAGGCGAGCCCGATCCCGCCCGACACCGCACCACCGAGATCGGTGAGGATGTCGCCGAACAGGTTGTCGGTGACGATCACGTCGTAGCGGTGTGGGTCCTGCACGAAGTAGATGCAGGCCGCGTCGACGTGGTTGTACGCGGTGGTGACGTCGGCGTAGTCGGCGGCGACCTCGTTGAAGGTGCGCTCCCACAGATTGCCGGAGAACGCCAGCACGTTCGTCTTGTGGACCAGCGTGAGGTGCTTGCGAGGACGCGACGCTGCCAGTTCGAACGCGTACCGGATGCACCGTTCGACACCGTGGCGGGTGTTGACCGAGCCCTGCGTCGCCACTTCGAGCGGCGTTCCCCGACGCAGCACGCCACCCTCGCCGACGTACGGCCCCTCGGTGTTCTCGCGGATCACCACGAAGTCGTGCGGCGTGTCGCCGCCCGGTGCGGTCCCGACGAACGGTCGCTGGTTGATGTAGAGGTCGAGCTCGAACCGCATCTTGAGCAGGAGGCCACGCTCGATGAGGCCGGGCGGCACCTCGGGCGTGCCGACCGCGCCGAGGAGGATGCAGTCGAACGCTCGCAACTCGGCGAGGACGTCGTCGGACAGGATCTCGCCGTCGCGGAGGTACCGCGAGCCGCCGAGGTCGAAGTCGGTGGTGGCGATGTCGACGCCCGCCGCTCGGACGACCTTGACGGCCTCGGCGGTCACTTCGGGTCCGATGCCGTCGCCGCCGATCACTGCGATGTTGTGCGTCATGGGCGGCGATCCTACGGGGGACGGCCTCGACGTTCCCAGGGAGAGTCGGCGAGCGAGCGGGCATGGCCGATATCCTTCACTGACCATGGCAGCAGTGCACTTGTCTCCCGCGGCCTACGAACGCCTGAAGGCCGAGTTCGACGACCTCACCACGCGTGGTCGTATCGACGTCGCCAACAAGATCGAGCGGGCGCGAGAAGAGGGCGACCTCAAGGAGAACGCCGGCTATCACGCAGCCAAGGACGAGCAGGGCCACATGGAGGGCCGAATCCGTCAACTCGAGCACCTCCTCGAGAACGCCGAGATCGTCGATGGCTCGTTCATCTACACCGTCGTCTACGAGGGCGACTCCGAAGACGACGCCGAGCGCTACCTGATCGGCAACATCGAGGAGCAGGTGCAGGGCGCCGACGTCATCAGTCCGTCGTCGCCCCTCGGCCAAGCGCTCGAAGGTGCCGAAGCCGGCGCGACCATCACCTACGAGGCGCCGAACGGCGCGCTCACCGTGACGGTGCTCCGTGTCGAACCGGCCTGATCCAGCGGCGCCGGCGCCCGTCGACGACGACACCGGGCCGCAGATCCTCACCCCGCCACTGCCCACCGGGCGATTCGTCGAACTCGACGGTCGCGGCACGGTGATCGTGCGTGACTTCGGAGGACGGCCCGGAGCTCCAGTCGTCGCGCTCCTCCACGGCTGGACCGCGACCGCTGATCTCAACTGGTTCCGCACCTATGACGCTCTCGGCGAGCACTACCGGGTGATCGCGTTCGACCACCGCGGCCACGGCACCGGGTTGCGCTCGAAGAAGCCGTTCCGTCTGGAGGACTGCGCCGACGACGTGGTCGACGTGGCCACGGCGCTGGGCATCGACCGGATCATCCCGGTCGGTTACTCGATGGGGGGACCGATCGCGCAGCTCGTCTGGCGACGCCATCCCGAGCGGGTCACCGGGCTGGTGCTGTGCGCCACAGCCCCCTACTTCGCCGGCCGCCGCAACGAACGCCGGATGTTGCTCGGCATCACCGGCCTGGCCACGATGGCACGGGTCGCCCCGGAGCCGGCGAAGGTCTGGCTGACCGAACAGCTCTACCTGCAGCGCAAGACGATGCAATGGGAGCCGTGGGCGATCCGGCAGGCCGCCACGCACGACTGGCGGATGGTCCTCGAAGCCGGCCGTGCCATCGGCCACTTCTCGTCGAGCGACTGGCTCCACGAGGTCGACGTCCCGGTGTCGAGCGTCCTCACGATGCGCGACCAGGTCGTGCCGCTGCGACGACAGGTGAAGCTCTTCGAGCAGATCCCCGACGCCGAGGCGTTCCGGGTCGACGGCCTTCACGACGCCGCCGTCGCCAGCGCCGACCGGTTCGTGCCGACGTTGATCCGGGCGATC
Source organism: Ilumatobacteraceae bacterium (assembly GCA_963710625.1). GTDB lineage: Bacteria > Actinomycetota > Acidimicrobiia > Acidimicrobiales > Ilumatobacteraceae > Sva-07. Next base: position 52,169 of record CAVQBG010000008.1, read on the forward strand.
GACTCCGTCGTGCGCCGGTCGTGAGCAGCTGCCCCGCCGCTCGTCGTCGGCTCGTCGCAGTCGCCGCGATCGGTGCCGTCGTCGCGACCGCTGCTGCTGTCGTCCGGTTGCGCCGCAGCGGCAGCATTGCGTCCGGCCACGCCGTCCACCGTTCGCGACTCCAGCGCAACACCCGACTCGCTCGTCTGGGAGCGCGGGTCGGCACCACCTACGCCACCACCGCGGCGCGCAAGACGTTCGCATCGGCCGAACGACGCGAGTCGCTCGACCGCGACCGCGAGCTGCGTTCCGCACAGCAGGTGGCCGACGAACTCGGCCACATGAAGGGCGCTCTGATGAAGCTCGGCCAGATGGCCAGCTATCTCGACGACGGCCTGCCCGAGCCGCTACGGCTGGCGCTGTCGCAGCTGCAGTCGAACGCACCGCCGATGTCGGTGGCACTCTCGATCGAGACGATCGAGAGTGAACTCGGCCGCCCCGTCGGGGAGGTGTTCGTCGAGTTCGATCCGAATCCGATCGCGGCCGCGTCCATCGGGCAGGTCCACCGTGCGATCGTGCGCGACGACGCCACCGGCACGGAGCGAGCGGTGGCGGTCAAGGTCCAGTACCCCGGCGTCGCCGACGCGATCGTGGCCGACCTCCGCAATGCCGACCTGTTGGGGGCGGTGCTCCGTCAGGGGTTCGGCGGGCTCGATCCGGCCGAGATGGTCGACGAGATCAAGCTGCGCATCGCCGAGGAGACCGACTACGAACTGGAGGCTCGCAACCAACGGCGGTTCGCCGACTACTACCGCGATCATCCGTTCATCCGCATCCCCGCGGTGGTGCCGGAGCTGTCGACGAGACGGGTCCTCACCACCGAACTGGTCGAGGGCTACGGATGGTCCGAGCTGATGCGCCGCGAGCAGTCCGAACGTGACCGTGCCGGCGAGGTCATCTTCCGGTTCGTGTTCCGCAGCCTCTACCGGATGGGTGCGTTCAACGGCGACCCTCACCCCGGCAACTACATCTTCCACGACGACGGCACCGTGACGTTCCTCGACTTCGGCCTCGTCAAGCACTTCAGCGACGGGGAGATGGCGACGTTCGGATCGATGGTCAGGGCAGCAGCCGTCGACCACGATCACGCCGAGTTCCGGGCGATCCTCGAACGCGCGGGGATGTTGCAGCCCGGGGCGCCGGTGACGACCGAGGCGGTCGGCGAGTACTTCTCCCACTTCTACGACACCGTGCGCACCGACGCCGAGATGACGTGGACCCGGGAGTACGCCAACTCGATCGTTCGGCACACGTTCGATCGAGCGAGCCCGATCAGCCAGTACGCGACGGTGCCGCGTGCGTTCGTGTTCATCCAGCGGATCAACCTCGGGCTCTATGCGTTGCTCGGCGAGCTCGGCGCCAGGGGCAACTACCGGCGGATCGCCTCGGAGCTGTGGCCGTTCGTCGACGCCGAGCCGTCGACCGAGCTCGGCCGCGCCGAGGCCGCATGGCTGGCGCAGCATCCCCATCCCTGATCGACGCGTTCTTCGGAGTTGGGTAAGGCTTCGAGACGCTGACGAGGGGAGGCCGACGTTCGCAAGTAGCGTCGGGCCGATGCGCCGGACCCTCCCCGTACTTCTCGCCGCCACCCTGTTGTTCGCCGCGTGCAGCAGCGACGGCGACGCCGCCACCGCCGACGAAGTCTCCGACTCCACGACGGCCGCCACCGAGGTCGACACGACCGACGGCACGAGCGACGCCCCCGACACGACCGAGCTGGTGACGCCGCCGACCAACCCGGACAAGCCGGAGGTCGAGATCCCCGACGAGATCTCGACCGAGCTGACGGTCACGGTGATCGAGCCCGGCACCGGTCCCGAGGCCGAGGCCGGCGACACGGTGGTCGTCGACTACGTCGGTGTCCGCTCGAGCGATGGCGTCGAATTCGACAACAGCTACGACCGATTCGAACCGTTCCCGGTCGTGCTCGGCCAGGGCGGCGTCATCCAGGGATGGGACGACGGACTCGTCGGTGCCCAGGCGGGCGCGACGATCCAGCTCGACATCCCGAGCGACCTCGCGTATGGCCCGGAAGCGCGTGGTGACATCATCGGTGAGAACGAAGCCCTGACGTTCCTGATCCAGGTGCGCGCCGTGATCCAGCCGCCCGACCCCGCCGACGCCCCCACCGAGGCCGGCGTGCCCGAGTCGGTCGGAGCGACGGAGACCACGGTGGTCGACGTGCGTGAAGGCGAGGGCGCCGAACTCGAACCCGGCCAGACCGGCGTGATCAACTACGTCCTGTTCCGCGGCGACAACCTCGCCGCGCTCGAGAGCAGCTGGGAGACGGAACCGGTGCAGGTCGGCACCGCCGCCGTCGGGGGATTCCCCGGATTCGTCAAGGGCCTGCCGGGCATGAAGGTCGGCGGACGTCGGGCGATCATCATCCCACCCGACGATGCGTTCGGCCCCGAGGGCAATCCGCAGCTCGGACTGCCGGCCGGAACCGACATGATCCTGGTCGTCGACCTCCTGGGTGTGTACGGAACTCCCGAGAGCTGACGCCCGCTGTTCAGGCGGGTTGGAGGTCGAGGCCGATGTCGAGCACACGGGCGGAGTGGGTCAGTTCTCCGACTGCGATGTAGTCGACGCCGGTCTCGGCGACCGCTCGTGCCGACTCCAACGTGAGGCCGCCGCTCGCTTCGAGACGGACGCCCGGCCTCATCTGGTCGCGTACGGCAACGGCTTCACGCATCCGATCGGGTGTGAAGTTGTCGATCAACACCTCGTCGGCGCCTGCCGCGATCGCTTCTCGCAAGCCGTCGAGTGAGTCGACCTCGATCTCGACCGGGATCGTCGCTTCGAGGTCTCGGACGCGCTCATAGGCTTCGGTGATCCCGCCGGCGGCCGCGATGTGGTTGTCCTTCACCAGCGCCATGTCGGACAGACCCATGCGGTGGTTCGTGCCGCCACCACAGCGGACGGCGTACTTCTCCAGGGCTCGCAGTCCGGGCGTGGTCTTGCGGGTGTCACGCACCACGGCGACGGTTCCGTCGAGCGCGTCGGCCCACAGCCGGGTCGATGTGGCCACACCCGAGAGGTGGCACAGCAGGTTGAGCGCGGTGCGTTCGGCCGTGAGCAGCAGCCGCGTCGGCGCGGTGACCTCGGCGATCTTCCTTCCGGCTTCGACGCGGGCGCCGTCGGCGACCAGTGAGGTGAACTCGCTCGCGGCATCGCCGCACACGGTCTCGACGACGGCGGCCACCACGGGCAGGCCGGCGATCACACCGGGAGCCCGAGCGCCGAAAGTGGCCGTGCTGTGCTGGTCGGCCTTGATCGTGGCCATCGAGGTGACGTCGATGCCGCCCATCAGGTCCTCGACCACGGCGTCGCGCACGATTCCGGCGATCGCGTCGGGGTCGAGACCACCGTCGATCAGCGTGCGCCGCGTGGCCTCCGACAACGGGTGGAACACGAACATGCGCCGAGTGTACGAGCACGACTGCAGCAGGGGTCAGACCCCTGCGGCAACGCTCAGGCGGTGACGATGACGGCGTCGCCGGGGCGGATGGGGCCACCGCCGAGGACCGAGGCGTACCACCGGCTCCAGCCGGGCTGCTCGACGTGGTCGATGCGGTTCCAGTGCCGCTCGGTGAAGCAGTCACCGATCGTGTGACACGGCGCGGCGGGACTGCTGATGCGCAGGCGGACGGTGCCGATCTCGATCGTCAGCCCACCACGAATCCGCGACCAGTCGACACCGCGGATCGTCAGGTTCTCGCCGGCCGCACCCGGACCGATCGGGTGGCCCTCCGCCACCAGTTCGTCGAGCCGCTCGGCGCTGTAGAGGCAGAGGGCCTGCCATGGCCGACCGTGATGACGGCGGTTGCTCTGTCCATCGCCCTCGATGCCACCGGATCCGACGACCGCCTCGGGGACCGCCAGCTTGGGGACACCACCGCTCGACAACTGGATCGAGGCAACCGTCCCGACCATCGGCTCGAACGGATCGATCGAGCGCCGGATCGCGGCGAGTTCGTCGAGGCGGTGCATGACCGCATGCGCCGCCACGACCGGGTCGTCGACGCCGTCGTGCGAGAACGTCGCCAGCGACGCCTCGTCGGGTGCTCCGGCGACGACGTAGCCGATCAGATCGTCGGTGTGAGCGTGTGTTCGCTCGAGGTCGTCGTCGCTCCAACGACCGCCGTCGAAGCCACACACGTCACAGGTCAGCCGGCTGGTTGCGATGCTCACCGGCCCGATGGTAGGCGTTCTGGATGATGGACGCCGGGCGACGAGCGAGCGAACCCGGCTCAACCGACGACGGGGTCGGTCACGTCGAGCACTCCGGACGCGTCGAGGGTGACGTCGAGGTGGCGGAGCCACTCGTCACGGGGTTCGGGGAAGTCCGAGCGGCGGTGGCAACCACGGCTCTCGGTGCGGGCCCGGGCGGCGGCGACGACGGCGGCGGCCACGGTCAGGATGTTCGTGCCTTCCCACGACCGACGCGACGGTTCGGGAGGCGCCACGACGTCGTCGCCGCTCTCGCCGGTCCGTTTGGCGGAGCGCATCGACCGGGCGATCGAGCCGAGCGCACCGGCGGCCGATGCGAGCGACAACTCGTCGCGCAGGACACCGACGTGCCGTGACATCACTGCGCGCACCTCGCGCAGCCGTGCCGGATCCAACAGCGTGTGGTCGATGGGATCGTCGACGTCGACATCGATCGGCACACGGTCGGGCAGCTCCCATGCAAGGTCTCGGCCCACCCTCGTACCTGCCACCACCGACTCGGTGAGGCTGTTGGATGCGAGCCGGTTCGCGCCGTGCACACCCGTAGCCGACACCTCCCCGACGGCGAACAACCCGCGCAGGGAGGTCCGACCATCGAGTCCCGCGCGGATGCCTCCGCAGGCATAGTGCGCCGCCGGCGCCACCGGGATGCGATCGACCGCGGGGTCGAGGCCGATCTCTCGGCAGGCCTCGGTGATCGACGGGAACCGTTCGTGGAAGCGTTCACCGAGGTGCGTTGCGTCGAGATACACGTGGTCGTCGACACCGCCGGCGGCCTCCGCCATCCGGCGACTGATCGCGGCGGCCACGACGTCGCGTGGCGCCAGATCCTCCAGGGGATGCACACCCGCCATCACCCGCTCGCCGGCCGCGTCGTACAGGATCGCACCCTCACCTCGCACCGCCTCCGACACGAGGGCCTGCTGCCCGACCGCGTCGGGCCCGCGCCACATGACCGTGGGATGGAACTGCACGAACTCGATGTCGGTCACCGGAAGCCCGGCGCGCAGGGCCATCGCGACACCGTCACCGGTCACCGCGGGCGGGTTCGACGTGGAGGCGAAGACCTGGCCGTACCCGCCCGACGCAATCACGACCGCCCTGGCAGTGACCACGCCGACCGAGACGAGCACTCCGTGCTCGTCGGTCTTGCCGATGCGGACGCCACACACCTGACGCTCACCGTCGGCCCCGGTGCCGAGCACGAGGTCGAGCCCGAACGCGTGACCGAGCACCTCCACCCCCGCACCGATCGCCGACTCGTCGAGGGTGCGCTGGACCTCGGCGCCCGACCGATCGCCACCGGAGTGCACGATCCGGTTGTGGCTGTGCCCACCCTCACGGGTGAGCGCGATGTCGGTGCCGCCATGTTCCGGATCGAATGCGGCGCCGAGACGCATGAGATAACGGATCGACTTGGGCGCCTCGGTGACCAGCTCGCGCACGACCGCCTCGTCGCACAGACCCGCACCGGCCTCCAACGTGTCGCGCACGTGGTCCTCGATCGTGTCGGACGGGTGCAGCACCCCGGCGAGGCCACCCTGCGCCCACTGTGTGGAACCCGCCGACAGGACGTCCTTCGTGACCACCAGGACGCTGCGGACCGGCCGCACGGCCAGCGCCGCCGACAGGCCTGCGGCACCCGAGCCGAGCACGACGACGTCGACGTCGCGTTCCCAGGTGGCCGGCGGCGCGGCGAGCCGCCTCGGAAGGTTCACGTCGTCACTCGGCGGTGGCCGACGGGGTGCCGATGGCGATCATCCGCTCCACCGACAACCGGGCACGATCAGCGATCTCACGGTCGACGAACACCTCGTCGGTGCCGTCGCGCAGCGATCGCAGCAGCTTGGCAGGGGTGATCATCTTCATGTACTTGCACACCGCGGCTCGGTTGACCGGCACGAAATCGGTGGTCGAGTTGACCTTCTCGAGCTGGTGGATCATCCCGGTTTCAGTGGCCACGAGCACCTTCGCGGCCGATGTCGCTCGCGCCGCGTCGACCATGCCACCGGTCGAGAGGATCTTGGTGCGCTCAGCCGGCACGACCCCCGCCGACACGAGGTACAGCGCACTGGTGGCGCACCCGCACTCGGGGTGCACGAAGAGTTCGGCGTCGGGTTCGGCCTCGACCTGCGCCTTGAGATCGGCCCCGTTGATGCCGGCGTGCACATGACACTCGCCCATCCAGATGTGCATGTTGTCGCGGCCGGTGATCCGCTGGACGTGGGCGCCGAGGAACTGGTCGGGACAGAACAGCACCTCCTGGTCGCGCGGGATCGACTCGACGACCTCGACGGCGTTCGACGAGGTGCAGCAGATGTCGGTCTCGGCCTTCACCTCAGCCGTCGTGTTCACGTAGCTGACGACGACCGCACCGGGATGCTCCGCCTTCCATGCCCGGAGCTGCTCACCGTTGATCGTCTCGGCGAGGCTGCAGCCGGCCGCCGCATCAGGGATCAGGACGGTCTTGTCGTAGGCGAGGATCTTGGCCGACTCGGCCATGAAGTGCACGCCGCAGAACACGATCGTGGAGGCGTCGACCTGCGCGGCGATCCTCGACAGTCCGAGCGAGTCGCCGACGTGGTGCGCGATGTCCTGGATCTCGGGCACCTGGTAGTTGTGGGCGAGGATGACGGCGTCTCGCTCCTCGGCGAGCTCGAGCACCTGTTCCTGCCAATCGCTCGGCAGGACCTCGACGTTGACGGCGGTCTCGGTCACCCGGACAGCGTAGGCGGACCGGGTTCGGCTGCGGCCGCATCAGCGCCGGTGTCCGCAGGTTCTACGGTGAGGGGATGGAAACGATCGTCGATCGCATCGTCGCTGCCGCCGGCCACTACGAGGGTCCGGGCGCCGGCTCCGAGAGCGGTCCGTTCACGGCGACGATCGACATCTCGCCGCTGCTCGACGGGATGGGTGCGGCGATCGACTACGTCGCCACCGACCCCGACGGCGAGGTCCTTCATCGCGAACACACCCTGCTCGCGTTCGACATGTGGTCCGGCGAGGCGACGCTGTACGTGCTGTGCGCCGAGTTGAGCGGGCTCGGGCAGTTGGTACAGGCCACGGAGTCGACGTTCAGCAACGGGCGAGGCACCGATGGGTTCGAGCTGCAGGTCGAGGTCGTCGTCGCCGACGACCGCATCGAGTACGTCTGGTCGTGGGGCGCCCCCGGTGAGGCGCTCACGGAGCAGTCACGAGCAACCGTCTCACTGCGATGAGTCTCATCGCAGTGCGGTGGAGACCTGTTCGGCGGCTGCGGCCACGGCGGCGCCGAACCGACGGCCCGGTTGTCGGGTCAGGCGTTCGATCGGGCCGCTGACCGACAGCGCTGCCACCACTGCAGCGTCGCTGCTCACCACTGGCGCGCTCACCGAGGCGACGCCCGGTTCTCGCTCGCCGATGCTCTCGATCCAATCGGTCCGGCTCGTCTCACCCGACAGGACCCGACCGGCCGAGCCGACGTCGAGGGGCAGCAGTGCTCCCTGTTGCACGATCCAGCGCAGACCGTGGGTCGACTCGAGCGACAGCACACAGCGCCGCTGGTCTCCCTCACGAACGAAGAGCTGCACGCTCTCGCCCGTGTCGTCGCGGAGCTGCTCCAGCACCGGCCGAGCAACCTCGACGAGCGGGAACCGTGCGGCGGCGGCCTCGCCGAGTGACACGAGACCCAGCCCGAGGTCGAAGCGTCCGTCGGCATCGCGCCGCAGGAGCCCGTGCGCCTCCAGCGAGGTGGCCAGGCGATGCGCGGTCGCGCGGGGGAGACCGGTCGTCGTCTGCAACTCGCCCAACGTGCAGGGGGCGGTCGCGACGGCCTGCATCACGATCACGGCCTTGTCGAGCACCCCGACGCCCGTTACGCTGTCCATATCTCAAGAAGTCTATCCCATATATTGGGATACGAGCAAGGAGCCGTCACGATGGGCAAGACACTGCCGGAGAAGGTGTGGGAACGCCACCTGGTGCACTCGGCGCCGAACGAACCCGACCTGCTGTACATCGACCTGCACCTCGTCCACGAGGTCACGAGCCCCCAGGCATTCGATGGGCTCCGGCTCACCGGTCGTACCGTCCGCCGACCCGAGCTGACGATCGCCACGGAGGACCACAACGTCCCGACGGAGCACATCGACCAGCCGATCGCCGACCCGATCTCGGCGAAGCAGATCGACACGCTGCGGGCCAACACCGCCGAGTTCGGCATCACCAACTTCCCGATGGGTGATCCCGATCAGGGCATCGTCCACGTGATCGGCCCCGAGCAGGGGCGGACCCTGCCGGGCATGACGATCGTCTGCGGCGACTCGCACACCGCCACCCATGGCGCGTTCGGGGCGCTGGCGTTCGGCATCGGGACCAGCGAGGTCGAGCACGTGCTCGCCACCCAGACGCTGCCCCAGCAACGTCCGAAGTGGATGTCGGTCACCGTCGAGGGCGAGCTGCAGCCCGGCGTGACCGCCAAGGACGTCATCCTCGCGATCCTCGGCGAGATCGGCACCGGTGGCGGCATCGGACACGTGATCGAATATCGCGGCTCCGCGATCAGGGCGCTGTCGATGGAGGGCCGCATGACGGTCTGCAACATGTCGATCGAGGCCGGCGCCAAAGCGGGCATGATCGCACCCGACGAGACCACTCTGGAGTACCTCCACGGCCGCGCCAACGCCCCGACCGGTGACGCCTGGGACGCAGCAGTCGCCGACTGGGCGACACTGCACTCCGACGACGATGCTGTGTGGGACAAGGAGGTCGTCCTCGACGCCGCCGCGATCCGACCCCACGTCACCTGGGGCACCAACCCCGGCCAGGTCGCACCGATCGACTCGGCCGTGCCGTCCCCCGACGACTACGACAACCCGACCACGAAGGAGACCGTGGCCCGTGCGCTCGAGTACATGGGCCTGGAGCCGGGCACGCCGATGCGCGACGTCGCAGTCGACACCGTCTTCATCGGCTCGTGCACCAACAGCCGCATCGAGGACCTCCGCGCCGCAGCCGCAGTGATGGAAGGGCGCACCGTCACCGTGCCGCGTGTGATGGTCGTTCCCGGCAGCCACGCCGTGAAGGCTCAGGCGATCGCGGAAGGGCTCGACCAGATCTTCATCGCGGCCGGTGCCGACTGGCGCGAGCCGGGATGCTCCATGTGTCTGGCGATGAACCCCGACAAGCTGGCTCCAGGCGAGCGAGCGGCCAGCACCAGCAACCGCAATTTCGAGGGTCGTCAGGGCCGGGGCGGCCGCACGCACCTCGTCTCACCGGGCGTCGCTGCCGCAACCGCCATCAAGGGCACGTTCTGTACGCCTGCCGACCTGGAAGGAGTCACGTCATGAAGGCCGTGCAGGTGATCACCGGAACCGGGGTGCCGCTCAAGCGCTCCGACGTCGACACCGACCAGATCATCCCCGCCGACTGGCTCAAGCGCGTCGAGCGCACCGGCTTCGACAAGGGCCTGTTCTCCACCTGGCGCGACGATCGCGACTTCGTGCTCAACGACGAGCGGTACGCGCAGGCGAACATCCTCGTGGCAGGCCCCGCCTTCGGCGTCGGGTCGTCGCGCGAACACGCCGTGTGGGCGATCCAGCAGTACGGCTTCGACGCCGTGATCGCGCCGAGCTTCTCCGACATCTTCCGCAACAACTGCACCAAGAACGGCCTCGTGCCGGTCGTGGTGCCGGAATCGACGGTCGAGGCGATCTGGGCGGCGATCGAGGCCGACGCCGACACCCAGATCGTCGTCGACATGGAGCAGCTGAAGGTCGAGGTGCCGGCTGCGGGAATCGACGAGTCGTTCCCGATGGACCCGCAGACCCAGCACCGCTTCCTCAACGGCCTCGACGACGTCGGCATCACGATGACGCACGCCGACGCGATCGACACCTACGAATCGAACCGCCCCGCCTGGCTCCCCTGAGCGTTGCACCTGGGGTCAGACCCCAGATGTCGTGATGCCTGTGGTCGGACCCCCGACGTAATTCGGGGTGAGGGCAGTGATACTGATGGGATGCCCGACCTGCACACGCCCGGTCAATGGATCCGATTGATCGCGCGGAACGCCAAGCGGTTGATGATCCTGATCCTGGGAACCGCCGTCCTGCTCGCTGGTGTCGCCATGCTCGCACTGCCCGGTCCCGGCGTGCTCGTGATCATCCTCGGCCTCGTGATCCTCGCCACCGAGTTCGCCTGGGCCGAACGGATGCTCGACCGCACGACGGCGACCGCCGCCGGAGCGGCCGTGCGAGTCACCGACAACAACACGGGCCGAGCTGCCCTCGCGCTCTCCGGCCTGGCGATGATCGTCGGAGGCATCCTCGGGGCCGTCCTCTTCCCGGGCTTCCGGGTGGTGGGCATCTCGGTGGCCGTCGCCGGGATCATCGGGCTGGTCACGCTCCTCCCGCAGGTTCGGGCGTGGATCGAGGACAAGGCAGCGAACGGCGCCACGGAGCCGTCGGCCGGCTGACGCAGGTCCCGACGCTCGCTCCGGACCGCCCCGGCGGTTTGTATGGTTCGCTCCATGCCACTCACGGGAGAGTACGAACCGAGCACATCCGACTGGGTACGCGAACAGGTCGACACCTACGAGGCGACCAATGGCCGTGAGGCCAACACGTTGCGCGAGACCGGGATCCCCGTCGTGATCGTCACCAGCCGCGGGGCGACCACCGGCAGGCTCCGCAAGTTCGCCCTCATGCGTGTCGAGCACGAAGGTCGCTACGCACTGGTGGCCTCGATCGGTGGTGCGCCGAAGAACCCGGCCTGGTACCACAACCTGGTCGCCGAGCCGCTCGTGATGATCCAGGACGGACCGGAACCGCACGACTACGTCACCCACATCGCCGAAGGCGACGAACGGGCCGAGTGGTGGGAGCGCGCGGTCGCGGTGTTCCCGACCTATGCGGAATACGAGAAGAAGACCGATCGCGTCATCCCGGTCTTCGTCGCTGAACCCGTCTGACCTCGACGACGGCGCAGCTCGTGTCAGCGGGTGGCGTGCGCGCCGAGGAGGTGGGCCACGACCATCGTGACCCGTCGAGCGGTCGGCAGATGCAGGTACTCGTTGGGGCCGTGCGCGTTCGCGTCGGGGCCGAGCACACCGGTGATCACGAACTGGGCCTCGGGGAAGCGTTCACCGAGCATCCCCATGAACGGGATCGACCCGCCCTCACCGAACGTGCGAGCCGGCAGGCCGAACGCAGCGGTCGACGCCCCGTCGAGCGATGCGGCCAGCCACGGTGCCGTCGCCGGGGCGTTCCATCCCGGCCCGTACTCTCCGTCAGCGAACGACACGCGGGCGCCGTAGGGCGGATCGGCCTCGAGCGCGGCTTTCAGCGCCGCAGCGGCGCCTGCCGGGTCACAGGTCGGCGGTATCCGGAAGGACAACTTCAGCGCGGTTCGTGGCCGCAGCACGTTGCCGGCGCGGGCGATCGGGGGCAGACCGTCGGCGCCGACCACGCTGAGGCTTGCGCGCCAGGTGCGCGCCAGCAGTTGCTCCGCCGGGTCATCGGTGGTCGGGGCCGCCCCGGCGACGAACGGGTAGTGGTCGCCGATACGGCCGATCTCGGCCGCGGTCTTCGCCGCCTCGTCCACCCGATCGGGCGGGATCGTCACGTTCAGTTCGGGCAGCAACAGGTCGCCGGTGGCGGCATCCTCCACACGGTCGAGCAGCATCCGCGCGATGCGGAACGTCGACGGCACCATTCCGCCGACGTCGCCCGAGTGCAGGCCGTCGGTCACGATGTCGACCGTGAGTGTGCCGGACACCAGACCGCGCAGCGAGGTGGTCACCCACAGCCGGTCGTAGTCGATACAGCCGGAGTCGAGGCAGATCACGAGGCTGGGTGAGCCGATGCGATCAGCGAGCGCCTCGACGTAGGCGGGAAGATCGGGCGAGCCCGACTCCTCACTCGCCTCGATCAGCACCACGCACCGCGCATGGGAGCCCCCTGCGACGTGGACCGCCTCGATCGCGGTCAGCGCTGCGAATGCCGAGTAGCCGTCATCGGCGCCGCCACGTCCGTAGAGACGGTTGCCCTCCAGCACCGGTGTCCACGGTCCGAGGCCGTCGCGCCACCCCTCCATCTCCGGTTGCTTGTCGAGGTGGCCGTACAGCAGCACGGTGTCGGCGTCGGAACCCGATCCGAGGGCCGGTACCTCGATCAGGATCACCGGCGTCCGACCGTCGAGTTCGACGACGTCGACGCTCAGCCCAGGGATCGTTCTCGCCCGGCACCACCCGGCGATCAGATCGACCGCGGCGGCCATGTGCCCGTGTACTCGCCACTCGGGGTCGAACACCTCCGAGACGTTCGGGATCGCGATGTAGTCGTGCAGCACCGGGACGATTCCGTCCCAGACGTCGTTGCAGTGGTCGGCGATGGTCGAGGCGGTGACGGTCACGGCCCGAAGGCTAGGTCACGGCTGCTGGGTCGACTGCGGCGGGATCGGCGCAGGCGGCACGGGTGGCGAGGGGGCCTGGGCGGCGGTCGGCTGCGCAGCAGCAGCAGCCGCTGCCTGCTGCGCGGCCAGCATCCGTGCGTCGGCGTCTGCCTGCTGCTGTGCGATCTCGGCCTTGCGGGCGAGCTCGTCCTCGGCCGAGTGGATCTGGTTGAGGCGAGTCGACAGCCACCCGATCAAGGCGCTGAACAGCAGGGCGATGATGCCGTAGATGATCATCGCGAAGAGCACCGACGTGTCGAACGTCGCGGGGACGTCGTTGCCGGCCGTCCCCAGTTCGATCGGCGTGAAGATGCCGCGGAACGGGTCCATCACGCGGTCGAGATTGCGGTACGCCCACTCGGTGAATCCGGCGGTCGGGTTCGCACCGAACAGCAGGAGGAAGAAGCCGATGAAGAGGATGATCTCCACCACGATGAGATAGAAGTAGACGAGGTAGCTGATCGCCCTCACCACCCACAGGATGGCCTTCCGCTCGGTGAGCGCCTTCGACTCGGTGGTGATCACGTGTGTTCCTCCTCGGCTGTTCGGCTTCGATGCCCGACGACACGGTACTCACTGCGTCGCGGCTCACCGTGGACGCTCAGTCGGCCATGAGCTGTCCGAGCAGGTACCGGCCCATCCGCTCGAAACGGGGGGCGTCGGCGGAATGCAGCAGGTAGAGCAGTGCGAAATGCAGCCCCCACGCCTGGGCCCGCTGCCACGTCGCGTCGTCGGCCGCAGCCAACGACGACCGGAACACCGCTCGAGTCCGATCGTCGAAGAGCATCCATCCGATCGCGAGGTCGACGGCGGGGTCCCCTGCGCCGATGTCGCCGAAGTCGATCACGGCGCTGATCGCGCCGTCCTGCACCAGGACGTTGGCCGTGTGGAGGTCACCGTGCAGCCACTGTGGATCGCCGCTCCATTCGTCGACAGCGGACAGTTCGTCCCAGCGAGCGAGCACAGCCGGCGCATCGATGCGGTTCCCGAGGGCGGCAACGTTGCCGGCGACCCGTTCGACGAGCGCAGCGATCGGGCCGCCGCGCAGCGCGGCGTTGACCGGCAGGTCGTCCGGTGCCGACGTGTGCAGCGCGGTGAGGAACCCACCCAGCTGCCGTGCGACGGCGCGACCGGCCGGCGCGACATCGGCTGCCAGGTCGCCGTCGAACCACGGGCACACGCTCCAGTGCCACGGATAGAACTCCGTCGGCACTCCACGACGGACGGGCACGGGCACCGGCAGCGGGAGCCGGGGCGCCAGCTCGGGGAGCCACCGCTGCTCGTTCGCCACGAGCGCAACCGCAACCTGCCGGCGCGGGACCCGAACCGACAGATCCCGCCCGAGGCGGAGGATCACGTTGTCCCACCCGTTGGCGACGACCACGAGTGGGAGCTCGGCGAGGTCAGGATGCTGTTCGACCAGCAGGTTCCGGACGAGGTCCTCGGAGACCTCGACCTCGGCGGCGGGCATGTTCTGCGCCGCCACGGCGCCTAGTCGATCTCGAACTCGGGCAGGTGCAGCAGCCGCGAGTCGTTCGAGAACACCTCGATCGGCTTCTCGGTCGGGAGTCGCATGCCACGTTGCAGAATGCGCATCTGCGTGTGCTGGTTGTACTCGACGAGCGTGACCGCCCAACCGTCGCGTCCGGCGCGTGCCGTGCGACCGGATCGGTGCAGATAGTCCTTGACGTCCTTGGCCGGCTCGTAGTGGATCACCGCACCGATGTCGTCGATGTCGATGCCACGCGCCGCCACGTCGGTGGCGACCAGCACCGAGAGCTTCCCCTCGGCGAACTTGCGCAGCACCCGCTCGCGAGCGCTCTGCTGCATGTCGCCGTGGAGCGGCGACGCGTCGACACCGAGTTCGTCGAGATTGCGGGCCACGCGGTCACACATGCGCTTGGTCTGACAGAACACGAGCAGCTTCGGGATCGACTTGCCGATCGAGCCGATGACCTTGTCCTTGTCCATGTGGTGCACGGCGAGGAACAGGTGATGCATCGTCCCGACGGTGTCGGTGGCTTCGTCGATCGCCACGGTGACCGGGTCGGTCTGGTAGTGGCGGATCAGGTGGCCGACATCACCGTCGAGCGTGGCGGAGAAGAGCATCGTCTGATTGCGGCTGCCGCAATGACGCAGGATCCACTCGACCTGCGGGGTGAAGCCGTCGTCGGCCATGCGATCGGCCTCGTCGAGCGTGACGATCTGCATGTCGTCGAGCGACACCTCGTTCGACTTGATCAGGTCGATGAGGCGCAACGGCGTGGCGATCACGATCTCGACACCCTTGGCCAGTTCGTCGACCTGATGGTGTCGCGAAGCACCGCCGTAGACGGGCAGCACCCGCATGCCGGCGTGATGGGCGACCGGTTCGAGCACCTCGGCGACCTGCACCGCGAGCTCACGGGTGGGGACGAGCACGAGTCCGAGTGGGCGTGACGGCTCGGCCTTGTCGGTGATCCGCGCGAGCATCGGCACCCCGAAGGCGAGCGTCTTGCCCGAACCCGTCTTGGCCCGGCCGCACACGTCCTTGCCCGTGATCGCGACCGGGATCGCTTCGGTCTGGATGTTGAACGGCTGGGCGAACCCGCACGCTGCCAGTCCGTCGTCGATCCGGGTGGGAACGCCGAGGTCGAAGAACCCGGTCGGGGCTTCCACCGGTGGCAGTGCGTTGATCGACGTGAGGTTGGAGGTGTTGATGTGACCACCGTCGTACGGCTGGTCGGAAGGGCGTGATCGCCGGCGACGGGGCGCTCCGCGTCGCGTTGTTGATTCAGTCATGTTGGATCCAAGCGTACCGGCGAGGTCTCGACGAGCGCGAGATGCGCACGGGCGTGGTAGTCTGGGGAGCGATGTTGCGCAGCGACCTCCTTCTGCTTCTGTAGGGCGAGCGCCACAAATCCGCGTTCGCCCGCACCCCCCGCCCCACCGGCCGGGGGGTTCTTGCTTTTTCCGGCCAGCTCCCTTCCTGTCCACCGGATACGACCCGACACCACGACCCGACACCACGACCCGACACCACGACCCGACACCACCCGACAGCACCACCCGACCCGACACCCGTCACCAGGAGAACCCGATGCCTCCCCAGAACGTCACCCCGACGCAGATGCCCTTCGAGAAGTACTCACCGTTCGTTCCGGTGGTGCTCACCGACCGCACGTGGCCGAACGTCACGATCGACCGGGCACCCCAGTGGTGTTCGGTCGACCTGCGCGACGGCAATCAAGCGCTGATCGACCCGATGGACCCGACCCGCAAGATGCGGATGTTCGAGGAACTGGTGGCGATGGGCTTCAGGGAGATCGAGGTCGGATTCCCGTCGGCGAGCCAGCCGGACTTCGACTTCGTGCGCCAGTTGATCGAGGAGGACAGGATCCCCGACGACGTGACGATCCAGGTGCTGGTGCAGTGCCGCCAGGAACTGATCGAGCGCACCTACGAGTGCCTGCAGGGCGCGCCACGAGCGATCGTCCACTTCTACAACTCGACCAACCCGCTGCAGCGCGAGGTGGTGTTCGGGCTCGACAGGGAGGGGATCATCGACGTCGCCGTCAACGGAGCGAAGCTGTGCCGCAAGCTCGAGCACGCGGCGGGCGACACGAAGATCCGCTACGAGTACTCGCCGGAGAGCTTCACGCTGACCGAGCCGGAGTTCGCCATCGAGGTCTGCGAAGCGGTGATGGACGTGGTGGAGCCGACACCCGACAACCCGATCGTGCTCAACCTGCCGGCGACGGTCGAGTGCTACTCCCCCAACGTGTACGGCGACGTGATCGAGTGGTTCGGCCGCACGATCAAGCAGCGCGACTCGGTGATCATCTCACTGCACCCGCACAACGATCGGGGGTGCGCGGTCGCAGCCGCCGAGTTCGGCGTGATGGCCGGCGCCGATCGCGTCGAGGGCACGCTGTTCGGCAACGGTGAGCGCACCGGCAACGTCGACATCGTCACCTTGGCGATGAACCTCTTCATGAACGGCGTCGACCCCCAGTTGGACATCTCCGACATCGACAAGCTGCGTCGCACCGCCGAGTACTGCAACCGTCTGCCGGTGCATCCCCGCCACCCGTACGCGGGTGACCTGGTGTACACCGCGTTCTCCGGCAGCCACCAGGACGCGATCAAGAAGGGGTTCGAAGCCCTCGACGCGAAGCGCGACGACGCCGGCGAGTATCCGCAGTGGGGGGTGCCGTACCTGCCGATCGACCCGGCGCACGTCGGCCGGTCGTACGAGGCGGTCATCCGCGTGAACAGCCAGTCCGGCAAGGGCGGGGTGGCCTACGTGATGAAAGCCGAGCACGGCTTCGACCTGCCACGTCGGCTCCAGATCGAGTTCTCACGGACGATCCAGCACATCACCGAGGACTCGGGCACCGAGATCAGCCCCGGTGTGATGTGGGACGCCTTCCAGGCCGAATACATCCCGAGCGAACCGCGATTCCGACTGCGGAGTCACGAGCTCCACACGCGCACCGACGACGACGTGGAGCGCCGCAGCGGGACCACCACGATCCAGGCCCAGCTCGATGTCGACGGCAACGCCCACTCGATCCGCGGCGAGGGCGACGGTCCGGTCGAGGCGTTCGTGGCCGCACTGGTCGCCGAGTTCGGTGACCGGGTCGGCGGGTCGTTCGACGTCCTCGATTACGCCGAACATGCGATCGGCAAGGGCGCCAACGCCCAGGCGGCTGCCTACGTCGAAACCGTCAGCGGCACCAACGCCGTGAAGTGGGGCCTCGGCACCGACCCGAACATCACCACCGCGTCGCTGCGTGCCGTTCTCGGAGCCTTCGAACGCCAGACCGCGTGACGATTGCAGCAGGGGTCTGACCCGTGCTGCAATCGGTCGCACTACAGTTCGGGCGATGACCGGATCCGTGTTGCGCCGACTCATGCTGATCGTGGCGGTGGCGGCCACGTCGGCTGCCGTGCTCGCGTGGTGGCGGCAGCGCTCCGGTTCCGACACGTCGATCGACCCGCCGGAATGGCCCGAGTTCGCCGCGTCCTCGCCCGGCGCCGCAATGTCGACCTGGGTGATCGCGACCGGCGACACCACGGCGCCCGATGGCTACCCGATCAAGGTCAAGGTGTCGTCGGGGATCTTCCACCTGCCGGGCGGCCGCTTCTACGATCGGACGAATCCCGATCGCTGGTATGCCACTACCGAGGCGGCCATCGCCGACGGCTACCGTCAGTCGAAGACCTGACACGGTCGGAACAGCAGCCGAACGAGAACGAAGGGGAACGACATGAAGGTGAGCGTCAACTTCGACGTGTGCGCATCCACCGGGGCCTGCATGCAGGTCTGTCCCGAGGTGTTCGAGGTGCGCAGCGACGGCTACCTCTACATCCTCCAGGAGAACCCCGGGCCCGACGTCGCCGACAAGGTCCGGGAGGCCGCTGATCTCTGCCCGACCGCGGCGATCACGATCGAAGACTGACCGGGTGGGGTTCCACGCCCAGCTCGATCGATCCTGGTCGACCTCGCGTTCGATGCTCTGCGTCGGGCTCGACCCCGATCCGACGAGGATGCCGCTGCCGCTCGACGGTGTCCACGGCGCGACGGAAATGTTCTGCCGAGCCATCATCGACGCCACCGCCGACCTGGTCTGCGCGTTCAAGCCACAGATCGCCTACTTCGCGAGCCAGGGCGCCGAGGATGCCCTGGAACGCATCTGCGCATACATCCGCGAGACCTATCCCGAGGTGACGCTGATCCTCGATGCGAAACGCGGCGACATCGGCTCGACCGCAGAGCACTACGCCGAGGAGGCGTTCGGCCGCTACGGCGCCCACGCGGTCACGGTCAATCCCTATCTCGGCACCGACTCGGTGGCGCCGTACTTCGAGCTCGGCGGCGGTGTGATCGCCCTGTGCCGTACGAGCAATCCCGGGGGAGACGATCTGCAGTCGCTCGTCGCCGAGGGCCGCCCCGTCTACGCACACGTCGCCCGGCTCGTCGCCGACGACTGGTCGCGGCGCGGCGACTGCGGCCTCGTGGTCGGAGCGACCCATCCGCAGGAACTCGCCGACGTCCGAACGATCGCGCCGGACCTCCCGCTGCTCGTTCCCGGTGTCGGCGCCCAGGGCGGCGACGCCGCCACGGTCGTCGAGCACGGCGCCGACGCGACCGGCCGAGGCCTGATCGTCAACTCGTCACGAGCGGTCCTCTACGCCAGCGGTGGCGCCGACTTCGCCGAGGCGGCCCGAGCCGAGGCCGAACGCACCGCTGCGTCGCTCCGTCTCCCCACCTGATCCCCACAACCCCGCCACAATCCGCGAATCTTGCGGAAGGCGGTCGCTCAGGGTCCGGATTCCGCGAGTTTTCGGGTTTGACGGTGCTCGGGGAGTTCGGGGTCAGGCGGAGAGGCTGGTGACCTGGAGGATGCCGGGAGCTGCACGGAGCCGGTCGAGCACGTCGGCGGGAACCGGGGCGCTCGGGGCGATCAGCATGACGGCGGTGTCGGAGCCGTTGACCCGGCTGACGTCCATGTCGGAGATGTTGACGCCGGCATCGCCGAGCAGCGTGCCGACGGTGCCGATCACGCCGGGCCGATCGTCGTTCTGGATCACGACCATGTTGTCGACCGGCGGGACGTCGAACGGGGTGTCGTCGATGTTCACGATCCGCTGCGCACCCTTCGCGCCCGCCAGCGTGCCGCTGATCGAGTGGCCGCCGCCGCGGAGCGTCAGGAGATTGACGTAGTCGGCCGAACTCGACGAGCTGACGTCACGCACCTCGACGCCGTGCTGGGCCGCCAGCTGCGGTGCATTGACGTACGTGACCGCCTCGTCGGAGATCGCCCCGAAGAAGCCCTTCAGTGCCGCCAGCTCCAGGATCCGTGTGTCGTAGCCCGCGATCTCACCCTCGGTGCAGATCTCGAGTTCCTTGGGCAACGTGCCGGCGAGCGACACGAACAGCCCGCCGAGCCGCTCGGCGAGCGGGAGATACGGCCGGATCGTCTCGCTCGCCTCCGCCGCATTGACGTTGACGGCGAACGGCACGAACTCGCCTGCGAGCGCCAGTTCGACCATCGACGCGATCGTGTCGCCGGCCTTGTCCTGCGCCTCTCGGGTACTCGCGCCGAGGTGCGGCGTCACGATCACCGAATCGATCTCGAAGAGCGGCGACTCGGTCATCGGCTCGGTGGAGAACACGTCGAGCGCGGCCCCGGCGATGATGCCTTCGCGCAAACACTCGGCCAGATCGCCCTCGTGGACGATGCCGCCGCGGGCGACGTTGATCACGCGCAGGCTCGGCTTCGCCTTGAGCAGCAGGTCGCGGTTGATCAACCCGATGGTCTCGGGGGTCTTGGGCAGGTGCACGGTGAGGAAGTCGGATTCGCTGATGACCTGATCGAGGCCCATCAGCTCGACGCCCATCTTCTTCGCTCGGTCGTCGGACACGAACGGGTCGTAGGCCACGAGGCGCATCCCGAAGCCCTTCGCCCGATCGGCGACCAGCTTGCCGATGCGACCCAGCCCGACGATGCCGAGTGTCTTGTCGCAGAGTTCGACACCCTCCCACCGGCTCCGCTCCCACCGGCCCTGCACGAGCGCCGAGTGCGCCTGCGGAACGTTGCGTGCCGATGCCATCAGCAGGGCCATCGTGTGCTCCGCTGCCGAGACGATGTTGCTCTGCGGCGCGTTGACCACCATGACGCCGCGCTTGGTGGCCGAGTCGACATCGACGTTGTCGAGGCCGATGCCGGCGCGTCCCACCACCATCAGGTCGGATCCGGCGGCGAGCACGGCGTCGGTGACGTCGGTCGCCGACCGGATGATCAGCGCATGGGCCCCGGGCACGACCCCGAGCAGTTCGTCGGGGGACAGCCCGAGCTGCACATCGACCTCGTGCCCAGCGGTCCGGAGGCGGTCGAGCCCTCCCTCGGCGATCTCTTCGGTGACCAGGATGCGAGCCATGGGCCCATGCCTATCTGATCGGACAGTCGAGTTCCACGAGGTTTGACGAACCGTTCAGGGGATCCCGATACGTTCTGCGGCGTGGCCACCGATCACCCGTCGACGGTCGACACCGGATCCGACGATCAGGTGACCGACATCGAGCGCTGGCTGATCGAGCGCGGGGTGCCCCATCTCGTGGATCCTCACGCCAAGAGCGTGCTGCTCGACGCCTGGACCCGTGCGCTTCCCCTGCTCGTGGCGGCCTATCTCCTCCTCGGCCTCAACGCGCTCGACATCCGGAACTGGACGTTGGCGCAGAACCTCGTCGCGGCCGCGGCGATCGTCGTGATGCTCGTGGCGACGTGGGCGGTCTCGAATCGGCTTCGCCGTCGCCCGATCTTCGCTCGCCCGTCACAGATCGGGCCTGCCGAACTCGCGCTGTTCCTGATCGGCCCGATGCTTCCCGGCCTTGCGTTCGGGCAGTACGGCGACGCCCTCGAAACGCTCGCCCTCGGGGTCGGGCTGCTCGCTCTGATCTACGTCTGGTCGTCGTACGGCGTCGGCGCGCTCCTGCGCTGGGGCGTCCGCCGATCCGGCGGGCAGCTCACCGGTCTGGGACCACTCGTCGCCCGGGCCCTGCCGTTGCTGCTGGTGTTCAACGCGTTCCTGTTCGTCAACGCCGAGGTGTGGGAGATGGCGGGCACGCTCGACGGCGCCGCCTACGTCGTCGTCGTGTCGATGTTCTTCGTGCTCGGCGCCGGCTTCGTCGTCACCCGGGTCCCCGAGTTCATCCGAGCGGAGAACCGCTTCGAGTCGTGGGAGGAGATCGCCGACTTCGTCGTCGACACGCCCGCCGCGTCGATCGCGCTGCCCGAGGGCGGCACGACCCTCGATCCGCTGCGACCTCGGCAGCGATTCAACCTCGGGCTGATCGTGCTCTTCGGCCAGGCGATGCAGATCACGCTCGTCGTGGCCGCCCTGGTCGGCTTCTTCGTGTTCTTCGGGTTCATGGCGATCGACCTGGACACGATCGTCCACTGGACCGGACGGAGCAACATCAGCACGATCGTCGACACGACCTTCGGCGGACGGACGCTCGTGCTGTCGGAACCACTGATCCGTGTCGCCGTCTTCCTCGGAGCGTTCTCCGGGATGTACTTCACCGTCGTGCTCACCACCGACGAGACCTACCGCAGCGAGTTCGCGAGCGACGTCGGCCCCGAGATCCGCCAGGTGCTCGCCGTCCGTTGCGCGTATCACGTCGCCCGCGGCACCCACCCCTGCCTCGCGACACCCACCGCCGACACCGAACCCGGTCCCCGGCCGGACCGGACCGGGACCGCGACGTGACCGACATCCGTACCCTGTCCGGTCCCGACGAACTGGCCCGTGCGAACGGTGTTCTCCAGCAGGTCTGGGGCACCGACGTGCCGTTGGCGCCGCTCGAGTTGCTCGTCGCCGTGGCTCACACCGGCGGATACGTCGCCGGCGCGTTCGTCGGCGACGAGATGGTCGGAGCGTCCGTCGGCCTCCTCGCGGTGCACGGCGGCAGGCCGGCGCTGCACAGCCACGTGACGGGACTCCTCCGGAACGCTCGCGGAACCGGGCTCGGCCGTGCGGTCAAGCTCCACCAGCGCACGTGGGCGATCGACCGCGGACTGGAACGCATCACGTGGACGTTCGATCCGTTGGTACGACGCAACGCCTGGTTCAACATCGCCGTGCTGGGAGCCCGGGTGGAGGAGTACCTGCCCTCGTTCTACGGCTCGATGCACGACGCGATCAATGCCGGCGACGAGTCCGACCGCTTGTACGTGTCCTGGGATCTCGCCGCCGATCTCCCCTCATCACCCCGGGCCGGCAGCCACCGGATCGACGGGGCCGAACTCGTGCCGACGCCCGACGACATCGTCGGACTGCGCAGGAGCGATCCCGGCGCCGTCGCGAGCTGGCGTTCGTCGACTCGACGCGCCCTCGTCGAGGCGCTCGACGCCGGCCGGCAGGTCGTCGGATTCACCCGAGACGGCAACTACGTGATCGGATCAGCACCATGACCACCTCGCCCTCGAACTCGTCGTCGAACCACGCGTTCACCATCGAACACGTCGAGCTCCGCCGCATCGCGATGCCACTCGTCACCCCGTTCCGCACGAGCTTCGGCAGCCAGACCGAGCGTGACATCCTGCTCGTCCGCGTCGAACTCGCCGATGCCACCGGCGGACCCTCCGACACCGTCGAGGGGTGGGGCGAGTGCGTGGCGTTGTCGGAGCCGAGCTACTCCCCCGAGTACGTCGACGGCGCCCAGCACGTGATCGTTCATCACCTGCTGCCACGTCTCGTCGCCGCCGGTCCGATCGAGGCAGCCGACGTCGCCCCGGTGCTTGCCAAACTCCACGGCCACCCGATGGCGAAGGCTGCGCTGGAGATGGCGATCCTCGACGCGCAACTCCGCGCCGCCGGCCAGTCGTTCGCCGCGTTCCTCGGGGCCGAACGAACCCGGATACCGAGCGGTGTCAGCGTCGGTATCCACGACCGGACCGACGATCTGCTCGCCGCCGTGCAGGGGTATGTCGACGACGGCTACGTCCGCATCAAACTCAAGATCGAGCCGGGTTCCGACATCGATCAGGTCGCCGCCGTCCGGGAGCTGATCGGTCCCGACACGCCGTTCCAGGTCGACGCCAACACGGCCTATCGCCGCACGGACGGGGAGCACCTGCGCCGGTTGGACGAGTTCGATCTCCTCCTGATCGAGCAGCCGCTCCCGGAGGACGACATCATCGGCCACGCCCGTCTGGCGGCGGAGGTCGACACGCCGATCTGCCTCGACGAGTCGCTCGTCTCCGCGGCCGGAACCGCCGATGCGATCGAGCTCGGCGCCTGCGAGATCGCCAACATCAAGCCCGGACGCGTGGGCGGCTACCTCGAAGCCGTGCGCATCCACGACCTGTGCGTCGCCAAGAACGTCCCAGTGTGGTGCGGAGGGATGTTGGAGACCGGCATCGGCCGAGCGGCGAACGCGGCACTCGCCGCGCTGCCCGGCTTCACTCTGCCGGGTGACATCAGTGCCTCCACTCGCTTCTACGCACGCGACATCGTCACCGACCCGATCACGATCGAGGACGGCCACGTCGCCGTGCCCACGTCTCCAGGTCTCGGCTTCGAACTCGACGGGTCGTTCCTCGACCAGGTCACGACGAGCCGACTGGGGATCGACCAGCGCGGTACAGTCACGAACCTATGACGCACCCGTTCCTGTCAGAAGAGTGGATGGAAGCCGCGCACGGCATCCGCGAGAAGTACGCCGACCAGGTGCCGCCCGTCACCACCGTCATCAAGATCAACCAGGTGATCACCGACGTCCCGTTCGGCGACGGTGAGGTCAAGAGCTACCTCGACACGTCGTCGGGACACCTGATGATGGAACTCGGCGAACTGGACGACGCCGACGCGACCGTCACCACCGACTACGCCACCGCCAAGGCGATGTTCGTCGACCAGGATCAGGCAATCGCCATGCAGGCGTTCATGTCGGGCAAGATCAAGGTGCAGGGCGACATGATGAAGATGATGGCGATGCAGACAGCGATCCCCTCCAACGAGTTCACCGACACGATCGCCGACGAGATCAAGGCGATCACCGCCCCCTGAGCGGGCCTCAGGCGGGATCGGCGAGCGGCGCCAGAGCCTCGGCGAGTTCGGCGACGCTCCACTTGGCCGACTGCTCGACCGTGTCACCCATCTCCCACGACCGGACGCGCTTCACCACCCCGCCCTGTGCGAAGAACGTCTCTCCCGAGAACCGGCACCCCTCGGTGCTGAGGTACGCGACCAGCGGCGAGATGTTGGCGGGGTCCCATTCGTCGAAGGCGCCGTCCCTCGGCGTCATGATCTCCTCGAGACCCGGTGTGGCGAGCGTCAGACGCGTGCGGGCACCGGGGGCGATGCAGTTGCTGACCACGTCGTAGCGCGAGAGTTCCTTCGCCGCGATCTGGCTGAACGTCGCGATGCCCGACTTGGCGGCGCCGTAGTTCGCCTGACCGGGGTTCGAGAACAACCCGGACGTGCTCGAGGTGTGAACCAGGTTTCGGCGCTTTCCCCGACCGGACTTGTGCTCCTCGCGCCAGTAGGCCGCAGCCCAGCGGGTCGGGGCGAAGTGACCCTTGAGGTGGACCGCGATCACCGAATCCCATTCGGCCTCGGTCATGTTGACGATGACGCGGTCGCGCAGGATGCCCGCGTTGTTGACCAGCACATGCAGGTCACCGAAGGCCTCGATGGCGGCATTGACGAGGTGTTGCGCGCCCTCCCAATCTGCGACGTTGTCGGCGTTCGCGATCGCCTCGCCGCCCTGCGCCCTGATCTCAGCGGCGACCTCCTCGGCTGGCGTCTGGTCGCTTCCCTCACCGTCGTTGGCCCCGCCCAGATCGTTGACGACCACCTTGGCGCCCTCGCTCGCGAACAGCAACGCGTGCTCGCGACCGATGCCGCGACCGGCTCCGGTGATGATCGCAACTCGTCCATCGAGCGAGGTCATTGAGGCTCCTTGTCGACCGGGCGCACGGCGGGGGTGCCGCGCACAGTCACGGAACCGTAGCGATCCAGCCCCGCCGGAGTCGATTTCCACCGATCCGAGATGTGCCGGGTCCCACGATCCGGGGCGACATCGACCCGTTGCTCGGTGCGTCGAGCAACCGAGATCAGAGGAAGACGAGATCGACGCCGGTGCCGCGCGGGAACGTGGCGCCCGGCTGCACTTCTTCACCGTTGATCGAGGCCGACACGAAGGTGCCCTCGGTGGTGCCGAGCAGGCTGTTCACGGCGTAGCCGGCATCGGCGAGCGTCTGCTGCGCCTGCGGGTAGGTCTGGCCCGCCAGGTCGGGGAACGCCACGAGGTCGGGCCCCTTCGACAGGCGCACGGTCACAGCGGCATCGCGAGCCACCGGGGTCGTCGGCGGCGGATCCTGGCTGACGACGCGGCCGACCTCGATGTCGTTGCTGAACTCGTCCTCGCCCTGGGCGATCGCGAGCTGCAGCCCGGCCAGTGCGGCGGTTGCCTCGTCGAGCGTCAGGTTGGTGAGGTCCGGCGCGGGTCGGGGTTCCGGCCCGAGCGACGCGGTCAGCACGATCGTGGTCCCCGGGAGCACCTGTGCTCCGGCGACCAGCGATGCGTCGTCCTGTACCTGCCAGCGGATCACCGAGCCGGCCGGAACCGTTTCGGAGTACTCCGGTGGCGCCTCCACCGCCTGCAGGCTCAGGTCGGCCAACGTGGTCTGCGCATCAGCGAGCGTCATGCCCGCGAGCTCGGGGATCGCGCGGAGTTCGGGGCCGTCGCTGACCACCAGCACGAGGGTCCCACCTTCGTCGAGCATCTCGCCGGCCGCCGGGGTCGTTCGAACGACGTGATCGATCTCGGGGACCTCGTCGCTGCGTTCGCGTTCGGTCTCGATCACCCAATCGTTGCCGGACACCTCGTTGATCGCGACCGCTTCGTCGACGCCGACGAGATCGGGCACCTCGTACGACTTCGTACGGAGCAGGAAGAACGCGGCGGCCCCCAACGCCGCCAGGCCGACCAGGACGAGCAGCGTGATGCCGATGTACTTGCCCCACGGCTTCGATTCGCGCTCGAGGTCGTAGAGCGTTCCCGAGGGCGTGCCGTCGACGGTGTCCATCTGCGTCGTGGCCACGCCGGTCGGCAGGCCCCCAGGGGTGGTCGCGAGCGCGGCAGCGGCCGCCGCAGCCGCGGGAAGTTGCGCTGTCTTCTCCGGCGCCGAGGTCGAGCCGGCGTCGTCGGCGACCTGCACGGCGCCCGTCGGAGGGTCAGCGATGTCGGTGAGCAGGATCAGCGGCGCCGCGGCCGCGACCGGGTCCGGGGTCTCGTGCGTCGCGCTGTCGTCGACCGGCAGCGTGATCGGCGTGGACGAGGGTGCGGGCGCGACCTCCGCCTCAGCGGTCGCCTCGTCGGCCTCCACCCCGGCGGCGGCCTCGTCGACCTCCACCCCGGCGGCTGCCTCGTCGACCTCCACCCCGGCGGCTGCCTCGTCGACCTCCACCTCAGCGGCTGCCTCGTCGGCGCGACGTTGCACCATCGACGCGCCGAACAGCGTCGACGCCATGATCGGGATCGGATCGGGGCGAGGCAGCGTGCCCGCCGCCTGCACGAGCGCGTTGCCGAACTCGGCAGCGGTCCAACGGTCCTCCGCCTCGGGGCGTCCCGCTCGCTCGAGCACGGCAGCCAGCGAACCCATGTCGGCGGTGACCGGCATGAGCTTGCCCACGCGGGCCGCGAGCGTGGACACCGTGGAGTCACCGGCGAACGGCACCTTGCCGGTGATGCCCTCGATCAGGCACAGCGAGAGCGCGTACACGTCGGTCTTCGCGTCGACCTCGAGCCCCAGTGCCTGCTCCGGCGAGGCGTACCGGGCGACGTGGGTGGCAACGGTGGCGGGCTCCTTCCATGCCTCGGCGCCCATCAACTCGGCCATCGCGAAGTCGACGATCCGGATGCGGGCGTCCTCGCCGAACACGATCTTCGAAGGCGTCAGCTCCGTGTGCGCCACGCCGCGGGCGTGTGCAACCTCCAGCGCCCTCGCCGCTTCGAGGCCGACGACGAGCGCCTGCGACGGCTCCAGGAGCCGACCCCGGTCGTACAGGTCGCGCAGGCTGCCCCCGCCGAGGTACTCCACGACCCAGAACAACGTCGTTTCGCCGGCGATCTCGAACTCGCCCGAGTCGAGCACGCTCGCGATGTTCGGATGCGACAGCGACCGTGCCACGGCGACCTGCCGTGCGAACGCGGCGGCGAACGACCGTTGCATCGCGAGTTCCGGACGCACGATCTTGACGGTGACGGGCGAGTCGTTCTCGACGTCGATCGCCTCGGCGATGATCGTGTTGGCCCCCCACGACACGATGTTCTCCAGCCGGTAGCGCCCGGTGAGCAGACGCCCCTCGAGGCGCTCGTTGGTGGCGCCCGCGGCCCCTGGTGTGTCGTTCTCCACAGCCCTGAAAAGCTACCGCCTGAGCAACTTGCGTGGGCGCCGGGCATCATGGAGGTGTGAGCGATCGCCCAGACATCGCCGTGGACGGCAGCACCGGTGCCGACGACGTGCTCGACGCCGACACCGACACCGACACCGACACCGACACCGACACCGACAAGGTGGCCGATGCCGTCGACCAGGATGCAACCCTGACCCCAGCCGGCGATCCAGCCGAGGACGCGTCCGTTGCGTCGCACCGGAAACGATCGTTCGACCGTGGGTTGTTCATCGCGAGCGTGGTGATCGCCGCCGGGCTGATCGCGATCGTCTTCGCGTTGACCTCCGCGATCACCGGCGACGACGGCATCGACCGTCCCGAGGCGATCGAGTCGGTGCAACCCGTCGAGAACGCGATCCAGGTGTTGCAGCAGGAGCGCATCGTGGTCGATCTCCAGTCCGGCTACGAAGCCGTCCTGATCATCGATGGCGTCGAGCTGCCGACCACCGTGATCGGGCAGTCCGACGTCGATCCTGCGGTGCAGGCCGAGCCGGGCCAGCAGATCGACCTGCCCACGACCGCCGTGTTCGATCCCGGCAACGCCGTGATCTCGTTCCAGCCTGTCGACGGCGCGCTCATCGAATCGCTCGAAGAGGGCACCCGCGAGGCAACGGTGCGGTTCTGGAAGATCGAGGACGGCCCGGAGCAGGCCAGGGAGTACAGCTGGACGTTCGAGGTCATCTGAGCCGGACGCGGACCGAAGCGGCCCGTGCGCTTCAGACCGCGGGCAGTTCGCCGGTCGCCAACAGGTGCTCGAAGCCCGGCTCGTCGAGCATCGGCACCCCGAGCGACTCGGCCTTGGTCAACTTGCTCGCCCCCGGCGACTCCCCGACGATTAGTGCCAGCGTCTTCTTGCTCACGCTGCCGGGGCTCTTCCCACCCCGCGAGGTGATCGCGAGCTCGGCTTCCTCGCGGGTGTAGCTCGGCAAGGTGCCCGTGACCACCACGGCCCGCCCGACGAGCGTCTGTGCGATCGCGGCCCGAGCCAGAGCGGCCGCCTCGGCGGCCTCCGGGTCGCCGAACGACACACCGGCGGCGCGAAGGCGATCGATGTACGCCTGGTTCGCCTCCTGGCCGAACCACGACACGATCGTGCCAGCGATCACCTCGCCGACACCCTCGACGGCAGCGAGCTCCTCCACCGACTTCGACATGATCGCATCGAGGGTGTGGAACTCGTTGGTGAGTGCGAGCGAAGCCGCCGGGCCGAGGTGCCGGATCCCGAGCGCCGTCAGCAGCTTGGGGAGCGGGCGATGCTTCGACTTCTCGATCTCGTCGACGAGGTTCTGCGCGCTGGTCGGGCCGACCCGGTCGAGCTCGACGAGTTGGTCGACGGTCAGCCCGTAGAGGTCGGCCGGATCTCGCACGAGGTCGGCGGCGGTCAACTTCGAGACCATCTGTTCGCCGAGGCCCTCGATGTCCATCGCCCCACGGGTCGCGAAGTAGGCGATCTTCTGGTCGCGTTGGGCGGGGCAGTCCGGAGCGACGCACCGCGTGTCCGACTCGCCATCGGGGCGGACGAGCGGGTTGCCACAGCGGGGACACTTCATCGGGAACACCCAGGGCCTGCTGTCGGCCGGGCGCAGCGAGAGCACGGGGCCGACGACCTCGGGGATCACGTCACCGGCCTTTCGCACCACCACCGTGTCACCGGGACGCACATCCTTGAGCGCCACCTGGTCCTGGTTGTGCAACGTGGCCATCGACACCGTCGAGCCCCCGACGAAAACCGGATCGAGGACGGCGAACGGCGTGGCCCGACCGGTTCGACCGACCGACACCATGATGTCGAGCAACGTCGTCGTGCGCTCCTCCGGCGGGAACTTGAAGGCGATCGCCCACCGCGGGGCGCGCGAGGTGACCCCGAGCCGATCTCGTTGGGCGGCGTCGTCGACCTTCACGACGACGCCGTCGATCTCGTAGTCGAGGTCGTGCCGATGCTCCTGCCAGTACGCGCAGTGGCCCACCACCTCCTCGATCGTGGTGAACGTCCGGACCTGGTCGCTGACCGGCAGGCCGAGCGACGCGGCGTAGGCGAGCGCAGCGACATGGCTGGTCAGCTCCGGGCCACCGATCACTTCGCCGAGTTGGTAGCCCCAGAACGACAGGTTGCGGCTGGCGGTGATCGCCGGGTCCTTCTGACGGAGGCTCCCGGCCGCAGAGTTCCGCGGGTTGACGAAGGCCTTCTCGCCGGCCTCGAGCGCCCGGGCATTGAGTCGTTCGAAGCTCGATCGGGTCATGTACACCTCGCCGCGCACCTCGAACACCGCCGGCACGACCTCAGGGTCGCAGGCCAGACGATCGGGGATGTCGCCGATCGTCGCCACGTTCGCAGTGACGTCCTCGCCGACGCGTCCGTCCCCACGGGTCGCGGCCTGGACGAAGGCGCCGTCCTCGTAGCGCAGGCTGATCGCGAGGCCGTCGAACTTCAACTCGCACACGAAGGTGGGCGCGTCACCGTCGAGCCCCTTGCTCACCCGATCCGCCCACGCTCGGAGCTCATCGGCGTCCATCGCGTTGTCGAGGCTCATCATCGGCACGCGGTGGGTGACCGGGGCGAACGTGGCACTGATCGCGCCGCCGACCAGCTGTGTCGGTGACGACTCGTCGACCAACTCGGGATGGTCGGCCTCCAGCTGTCGGAGTTCACGGACCAGCGCGTCGTAGTCGGCATCGCTGATCTCAGGGTCGTCGAGCGTGTGGTAGCGCTCGTTGTGATGGGCGACCTCGGCACGGAGCGCCTCGATTCGACCCTCCGCGTCCGATCCGGCTCCGCCGCCGGCGGGGGCGTCGGTGCGCTCGGTGGAGCCTCGGTCGTTCGCCGTCATCGTCCGCTGAGGTTACGACCTCCGAGCGTTGCGACGGCGCTGGATCGGATCACGCACCGAGTGCGAACCGGGTCGCCGACGACTGGTCCTTGACCCGCTTGCCGACGTCGGCGGTGAGACGGGCGATACGACGGGCGATCAGCACGGAATGCGAGCCGAGGCCACAGTGCGGTGACACCAGGCTGTGCGTGCGCAGGCTGACGGGGTCGCACCCGCGTTGCACCAGCGCGCACCACAGATCACTGAGGTCTCGCCACGACCGGTCGGGCAACGACGGGATGGGACCGTCGGTGGGAACCACGCCCCAGGCGATGACACCGCCCTGCTCGATGAAGCGGCAGAGGTAGCCGGCCCAGTCGACGAGGTCCGGTGACACGGGCAACGAGATCACGCCGGGACCCGACGCGAGCAGGGTGGCGACGTCGAACGAACCGCAGCAGTGCACGCCGCTCAGCGTCGTGGTCGGCAGGGCCGCCATCGCAGCCGACATGCGGTCGATCGCTTCGTCCGGCGGGATCGGAAAGCCGGGCGTCATCAACTCGGTGAGCCACGGTTCGTCGAGGACGACCATCTGCGGCGACTTCGGGAGCACTTCGCTGACGGCCGCCGACAGCTCGATCAGCGACGACCGCACATAGGCGCTCGCCAGGTCGAACGCCGCACGCCGGTCGAGACCGGCTCGCTCGAGCGCGACGCCGAGCGTGACCGGGCCGATGAACTGCCACTTGACCGGGGCGCCATCGAGCCGCACCTTCGCAGCGAGGTCGAGGAACGACCGGAATCCGCCGAACGAATCGTCGCCGAGGAGGCTGCCCACCGCGAGGTCGCCGTGAGCGGTTCCCGGCTCGTTGCGGTCAGCGATCTCGAGCATGCCGTCACCATCGACCGCCAGGCCGGGGATGCGCACGGTCGCCTGGCCGAGCATCGTCTCGGCGAGCGATCGACGCGGAAGCGACGGGATCGTGGCGATGTCGAACTCGCTCATCGCGAACGCTGCGGCCGCTTCGGGATCGCGGTGGGGAAGGCTCCCGCAGCCGACCACGGCGCCGTCGGCGAACGGTGTGGGGCCGGCGCGACGCAATGAAGCCGGCGGTGGAACACTGGCCATCTCGTCACCTCCCCACGGTGGTCGTCACTGACTCTGTCATCTTCGAGGGCTCGGAACCCGTCCGGGCATCGTTCCACGACCGGGCCGCGCGAGCCGAATCCGTAACGACGTCGGTGACACATGTCGCCTTCGCTCGCGTTTCGCGGCACGCTGTGCTGATGTCCGCAACACCTGACCAACGATCGGAGGAGACCGACCGCTCGCCTGCGCTCGCCGTGGTGATGCCGTGGGCCGCCCGGATCGGGTGGATCGCCGTGGCAGTCGTCGGCGGTTCGGCGATCGAGGCCGCCGTCGACGATCGCAGCAGCGCCGTGGCCCGGACGACCGCGATCGGCGGCTGGTCGATCTGGGCGGTCGTCGCGCTCGGCTTGGCGATCGCCTCGGTGCGCTCCCTGACCGTGGTTCGGGTCGGAGTGCCGCTCTCGCTCGTCGCCACGGTCGCAGCAGGCCTCGGTGGCTCGCCGGCGATCGAGCTCCTCCTGCTCGGCGTCACCGCGTCGGTCACGGCGGGAGCCGTCGCCTCGGCCGAGTTCGGCCGTCAGTTCGTCCAGGCCTCGGCCTACGGCGACGAGGAGCGGTTCCCGCTTCGCCTTCCCGTCGCCGCCGGGGCAGCCGCCGTCGTGACGTGGCTGGTGTGGGCTCCTGCGGTCGTGGCGGGCCCGCTGCTGGTCGCCGCGGAGCAGTGGGTGGCCGGCGCGCTGGTGGTTGCGGTCGCCGTGGCCGGCCTCGTCTTCCTGGGGCCCCGCTGGCACCGCTTGACCCGGCGATGGTTCGTGCTGGTGCCGGCCGGCATCGTGCTGCACGACCCGGTGGTCCTCGCCGACACGTTGCCGTTGCGCACGGCGCAGGTCGCCCGTCTGGCGCTGGCTCCCGCCGACACCGAGGCCGCAGACCTCACCGGCCCTGCGAGCGGCTACGCCGTCGAGGTCGCGACGACGGAGTCGGTCACGACCGTGTTCGCCTTCACCCCGGCGGAGCCGAACGGACGCGCCATCCATCTGCGGGCGTTCCTCGTCGCCCCGACGCGGCCCGGCGCCGTGCTCCGAGCGGCGCAACGACGCGGGCTCCCCGTCGCCTGACCGTGTCTCAGCCCGTCACCTGAACGGGTCGGAGCCGACGACGTCAGCGGCAGATGCCGCCTCCGAGCACGATCGTGTCGGACAGGTCGTAGAACACGACGCTCTGGCCCGGCGCGATCCGGCGTTGCGGTTCGGCCCACTCCACGCGGACGCTCCCGTCGCTCGATCCGGCGATGCGCGCCGACATCGGACGCCCGTGCGCGGAGCACTGCACGAGCACCGCCGCCTCGACCGGCTCGTCGACCCAGGTCACCGCATCGACGTCGAGGCCGGCGCGGAGCAGGTCGGCGTCGCCGCCGACGGTGACCACGGCGCCGGCGGAGTCGACGTCGACCACGTAGCGCTTCGGCCCGCCGCCGGGGAGGCCGAGCCCCTTGCGTTGCCCGACCGTGACGAGTTCGACCGACTCGACCTCACCGAGTTTCGTGCCGCCGGTGTCGACGACCGTGCCCGCACGGAACGGGATCCGCTCGCCGAGGAACGACGTGCGGCCGCCGGTGGAGGTGATGAAACACACGTCCTGGCTGTCGGGCTTGTCGGCCGTGCGCAGGTCGATCGATGCAGCGAGCGCGCGCACGTCTGACTTCTGCAGTCCGCCGACCGGGAACAGCGTGCGAGCGAGCTGCGCCTGGTCGAGCATGTGGACGACGTAGCTCTGATCCTTCGCCGGGTCGGCGCCGCGTTCGAGGGTGTGGCGGCCGGCGGCGCTGGTGCCGATGTTCGCGTGGTGACCGGTGGCGACGGCATCGAAGCCGAGCAGGTCGGCGCGCTCGGCGAGGCGGGCGAACTTCACCGAGCGATTGCACTCGATGCACGGGTTCGGCGTGATCCCGCGTGTGTGCGCATCGACGTACGGGGCGACGACGTGTTCGTCGAAGTCGTCGCCGAAGTTGAACACGAGGTGGTCGATGCCGAGTTGTTGCGCGACCCGGCGGGCGTCGTCGACATCGGACACCGAACAGCAGCCGGTGTCGCTGTCGCCGCCCCACAGCTTCATCGTGACGCCCACCACCTCGTGGCCGGCTCGCTGCAGGAGGAGCGCGGCGACCGACGAGTCGACGCCGCCGCTCATCGCGCACATGACCTTCATCGAGCACCGCCTCGGCGCAGCCGGTCGACGGCGGGCACCATCACGTCGATGGCGCGATCGACGTCGGCGACCGTGCTCGTGTGGCCGAGCGTGAGCCGGAGCGCACCGAGTGCGACTTCGCGATCGACACCCATCGCGGCGAGCACGTGCGACGGCTCCATTGCACCGCTGGCGCAGGCGGAGGCGGCCGACGCGCACACGTCGGCCTCGTCGAGCAGGTAGAGCAGCGCTTCGGACTCGACACCGGCGATGCACACGTGCGCGGAGCCGGCGACCTTGCATTCCGGCGGGACGGTCTCCACGACGCCGTCGAGTTGCGCCTGCAGACCCTTGACGAGCCGGTCACGGAGTTCGCCGATCCGCGCGGTGTCGGTGGCGCGCTCGGCGTCGGTGAGTCGGAGCGCCTCGGCCATCGCGACGATGCCGGCGGCGTTCTGGGTGCCGCTGCGGCGCTCGCGTTCCTGGCCGCCGCCGATGATCAGCGGATCGACGCGCGGCCCACCACGCTCGACGAGCACGCCGACCCCCTTCGGCCCACCGAACTTGTGGGCGCTCACCGACAGCAGATCGACGTGGGGGGTGACCTCGCGGAGGTCGAGCCAGCACACGGCCTGCACGGCGTCGGTGTGCAGCAGTGCCTCCGGGGCATGGCGGCGAACCACCCTCGACACCTCGGCGATGTCGGTGATCGTGCCGACCTCGTTGTTGACGGCCATCACGCTCACGACGGCGACGTCCGACTCCTCGTCGAGCAGTGCGGCGAGTTCGTCGAGATCGACCGCACCGGTGTCGTCGACGCCGACGACTCGCCCGCCCACGTGCTCGACGACGTGGAGGACGGCATGGTGTTCGACCGCCGGGCAGACCGCGATGCCGCCGCGGCGGCTGACCGCACCGGCGATCGCCATGTTGTCGCTCTCGGTTCCACCGCCGGTGAACACGACCTCGTTGGGTCGACAGCCGACGATCTCGGCGACGACGTCCCGGGACTCGTCGATGGCCTGGCGGGTGCGTCGCGAGAAGCGGTGCGAACCGGACGGGTTGGCGTAGAAGCCCGTGAGGTACGGCATCATCGCCTCGATCGCCTCGGGACGCATCGGCGCCGAGGCGGCATGGTCGAGATAGGTGATCGCCGGCTCGGTCACCCCGACCAAGCTACCGCCGACCTGTTACGCCAGGGGTCAGACCCCTGGCGTAACACGTAGCCTCGCGTCGATGCGGGGGTACGACGAACGGTCCTACGGCGACGGGTTCGCCGACGTGTACGACGAGTGGTACGCCGAGGTCACCGACGTCGACGCCACCGTACGACGCCTGACCGCGCTGGCGGGCCCTGCGGGAAGCGTCCTCGAACTCGGCGTGGGCACCGGTCGACTGGCCGTCCCGATGGCCGCCGCCGGATTGCGGGTGGTCGGCGTCGACAGCAGCCAGTCGATGCTCGATCGCCTCGCCGAGCGCGACACCGCCGGCGCCGTCACGGTGATCCGCGGCGACATGGTCGACGACCTTCCCGCGGGTCCGTTCGATGCCGTGCTCGTGGCGTACAACACGATCTTCAACATCCTCGACGGCGACGGCCAGCAGCGCTGTTTCGATGCGGTCGCCGCTCGCCTCCGGCCCGGAGCGGCGTTCGTCGTCGAGGCGTTCGTGCCCGACGCCGACCGGCCGCCGAGATCGAGCTCCGACGTGTCGGTCCGATCGCTCGCCGCGGATCATGTCGTGCTGTCGGTGTCGGTCGACGATCCCGAGCACCAGCGCGCCGAGGGGCAGTTCGTCCAGTTCACCGAGTCGGATGGCGTGCGTCTGCGGCCGTGGGCGATCCGCTGGTCGACCCCCGCACAACTCGATGCGATGGCCGAGCGGGCGGGACTCGTGTTGCGTGACCGCGCCATGGACATGGCCGGCATGCCGTTCACCCCCGACAGCGAACAGCACGTGTCGGTCTACGAGAAACCGGAGGCAGTGGATGGGCAGTGACGTCAAGTTCGGGCTCGGTGTGCCCAACGGCGGAGACTTCGCCGAGCCGACCCGGCTGACCGCGCTCGCCCGCGAGGCCGAGGACGCCGGTTGGGACGGGTTCTTCCTGTGGGACCACGTGATCCGGCGCCAGCCGTGGCAGCCGATGGTCGACCCGTGGGTCACCCTCGCCGCGGTGGCCACGTCGACCGATCGACTGATCCTCGGGCCGATGGTCACGCCACTGGCTCGTCGACGGGTGTCGGTGGTGGCGCGGCAGTCGGTGACACTCGACGTGCTGTCGGGCGGCCGGCTTCGTCTCGGCGTCGGGCTCGGTGCCCCGGACGACGAGTTCACCCGCTTCGGCGAGGACGCCGACCCGAGGCGTCGCGCCCGGATCCTGGACGAGTCACTCGAGGCGCTCACACAGCTGTGGTCCGGCGAGGAGGTGTCCTACCGCGGCGAGCACGTCATCGCCGAGGGCGTGCAGTTCCTGCCGACTCCCGTCCGTGGCCGGATCCCGATCTGGGTGGCCGGCGGTTGGCCGGGCGGAGCGCCGTTCCGTCGCGCCGCGCGGTTCGACGGCGTCTGGCCCGTCTCGACGGCCCGACGCGCCCTGACAGTCGCCGAGTTCACCGAATGTGTCGACATCGTCGGTCGTCATCGCCACGAGATCGGCCGGACGGCCGAGACCTTCGACGCCTGCTACGTCGACCGCAGTCCCGCGGGCGCCGACGAGGCGACCGCCGACCGGATCGGTCGTCTCACCGAGGTCGGCATGACCTGGTGGATCGACTCCCTCGACGACCCGACCCTCCCGTTCGAACACCACCGAGCCCGGGTCCTCGCCGGCCCCCCGCCCTGACCGCCCTGGACCCGGTCCCCCACACACGGAAATCTCGCGGTTTCCGGTCGGTGACCGACCGGAAACCGCGAAGTTTTGGGAGGGGTGACGTGCTGGGGGGTCAGAAGGAGTGGTAGCCGCCGTCGATGGTGATGACGTCGCCGGTGTGATAGCTGGAGGCGGGGCTGGCGAGGTACACGGCGAGGCCGCCGAAGTCGGCGGGGACACCCCAGCGTCGGGCGGGGACGCGCGGCAGCACCTTGTCGACGAAGCGATCCCACTGGAACGCCCCGGCGGTCATGTCGCTCTCGATCCAACCCGGGAGAATCGAGTTGCACCGCACGCCGTGGCGAGCGTGCTGCACCGCGATCGCCTTCATCATCGAGTTGACACCGGCCTTCGAGGCGCCGTAGTGCTGGCCCGACTGTTGGCCGAAGAACGCCGACCCGGACGTGGTGAACACGATCGATCCACCCGCCTCGTCGCCGTTCTCGGCACGTTCCACCATGTGTCGCGCCGCCTCGCGTGCGGTGAAGAAGGCGCCGTCGAGGTTCACCCGCATCACCCGTCGCCACTCGTCGGCGGACATGCCGATGAAGCTCGGCGCCTGCCCGCCGACCCCCGCGTTGACGAAGCACGAATCGATCCGGCCGAGCTCGCCGATCGTGTCGCCCATCGCCTGCACCACCGCCCCCTCGTCGCCGACATCGCACACGATCGACAGCAGCTCCACGTCGTGGCGTCCCAGCTGCTCGATCGCGGCATCGTTCTTGTCGGGGTTCGTCCCCCAGATCGCCACATCGGCACCATGGGCGGCGAGCGCCTCGGCCATGCCGAGGCCGATGCCGCCGTTGCCACCGGTCACGAGCGCGACATGGCCGGAGAGATCGAACGGGGACCCGTCGGGGAGTGCCATCACGCCACAGTAGGACGTCGACTGTGGCGGTCCGTCACGCACGACTGCGATGGTGCGGATAGCGTCATCCCCGCATGTATCTCGAGCGCGTCCGCCAACCCGCCGACCTGCGGGACCTGTCGTACGACGAACTCAACGATCTCGCCGGCGAGATCCGTGACTTCGTCGTGTCGGCGGTGTCGGACACGGGTGGCCACCTCGGCTCCAATCTCGGCGCCGTCGAACTCACGCTCGCACTGCACCGGGTCTTCGACTCCCCCACCGACGCGATCCTGTGGGACACCGGCCACCAGGCCTACATCCACAAGATCGTCACGGGCCGCCAGCGCCAGTTCGAACAACTCCGCCAGCAGGGCGGTCTCTCCGGCTACCCGAGCCGCGAGGAGTCCGAACACGACTACGTCGAGAACAGCCATGCCTCCACGATCCTGTCGTACGCCTACGGCATGGCGGTCGCCCGCGACCTCGGCGTCGACCACCACCGCCACATCGTCGCCATCCTCGGCGACGGCTCGATGACCGGCGGAATGGCCTACGAGGCGATCAACAACATCGGTCACGGCGACAAGCGCGTCATCATCGTCCTCAACGACAACGGCCGCTCGTACGCGCCGACGGTCTCGATGCTGTCGGCGAGCGCCCAGAGCAAGGACGAGCGCGCCAACCACCCCAGCGTCACCGACGCACTCACCGAGAAGCTGTCGCACGCACTCACCGACATTCGCCTCAACCCGGTGTACGTCCGCCGCCAGCGCCGTCTCGAGGAGTTCCTGCAACACCTGCCCGTGGTCGGTCACCAGGCGGGGTCGGCGATGGACGCGTTCAAGGCCGGTGTGCGCGAGTTCCTCCAACCGCCTTCGTTCTTCGAGGCACTGGGCGTGCGATACGTCGGCCCGTTCGACGGCCACAACATCGAGGAGATGGAGCACGCGTTCCAGAACGCGATCGAACTCTCGGAGGAGGGCCCGATCCTCGTCCATGTCCTCACCCAGAAGGGTCGCGGCTACTCACCCGCCGAGGACGACGACGAGAAACACCTCCACGACGCGCCCGTGTTCGATCCGCTCGTCGGCCCACCCAAGGCGGTCGCCACCGGCTACACGCAGGCCTTCGCCGAGGCGATCGTCAAGGAGGCCGAGGCCGACGAACGCATCGTCGCGATCACCGCAGCCATGCCGGGCCCCACCGGTCTCCTGCCCTTCCAGGACCGGTTCCCCGACCGGATGTTCGACGTCGGCATCGCCGAGCAGCACGCGGTCACCGGCGCCGCCGGCATGGCGATGGCTGGGCTCCGTCCGATCGTGGCGATCTACTCGACGTTCCTCAACCGGGCGTGGGACCAGGTCGTCTACGACGTCGCGCTGCACCGGCTCCCGGTGATCTTCTGCCTCGATCGTGCGGGTGTGACCGGTCCGGACGGTGCCAGCCATCACGGCGTGTACGACATGGCGCTGCTGTCGAAGGTTCCCGGGATGCGCGTGCTCGCACCGTCGAGCGCACAGGAACTGGCTCAGATGCTGCACGACGCAGCCGCGCTCGTCGACGACGGCCCGATCGCGATCCGCTATCCGCGAGGCGCGGCTCGCCAGGTCGGCGAGACCGAGGTCGGATCGGGGTTCAGCGCCCGGAAGGTCCGCTCCGGTTCGGGAACGTGCATCGTGGCCGTCGGCAAGATGCTCGAGACCGCCGAGAAGGCGGCCGACGTCCTCTCGGAGGACGGTATCGAGGTGACGGTCTGGGATGCCCGCTGCTGCGCGCCGCTCGACGCGGCGATGATCGCCGACGCAGCGACCCACGAACGCCTGGTGACGATCGAGGACGGAATTCGCGACGGCGGGATCGGGATGTCGGTCGGCGACGCCGTGTGCGCGTTGCGCACCCACACCGACGTGAGCATCCTCGGCCTCCCGACGAAGTTCATCCCGCACGACCCGAAGTCCAACGCGATCCTCAGCCGCTTCGGGCTCGACGTCGACGGCCTCGTCGCCACCGTTCGCAACGGCTGACGAGGTGGCGTTCACGCCGATCTCGACGCCGCGACTGCTCCTCCGACCCCTCAGGACGAGTGACGCCGTTCATCTCGCTGCTCGACGAAGCGATCCCGACGTGGCCAGGTACCAGAACTGGTTGACGCCGTGCCCGCTCGAACGTGCCGAGGCGATGATCGCCGAGCTCATGGAGCTCGAGGGACCCACCGACGACGAATGGTGGATGCTGACGGTGGCGGACCCGTCCGATTCCTCGGTGTACGGCGATCTGGTCGTGCACCTCAGGCAGGGGGGACGAACGGCGGAGATCGGCTACACGCTCGCCCGACGTGCGTGGGGACACGGGTACGCCGTCGAGGGGACGACCGCGCTGGTCGAGTACCTGTTCGAGACGGTCGGCGTCACGCGGGTCGAGGCGATGCTCCACCCCGACAACCCGGCGTCGGCGATGGTGCTCGAACGGGTCGGGCTGCTGTTCGAGGGCCACACGCGCTCGTCGTTCTGGCTCGGTGACGACAACTCCGACGACTGGCTGTACGGGATGACCCGTTCCGATTGGGACACGTGGCGCAACCGGCCGCGCCAGCGACCCGAGCACGTCGAGCTGGTCGAGGTGACGCGAGCGCACCTCGACGCTGTCATCGCACTGGCCACCCATCGCTCGCAGCAGCGCTTCGTCGAGCCGGTGGCCGACTCGCTGGCGGAGGCGCTGGTGCCGCCGGCGACACACGGCGAGACCGTCATCGCCTGGTACCGCGCCGTCATCGCCGACGGTGAACCGGTCGGCTTCGTGATGGTCGGCCGCTCCCCATCCGGGGATCGG
This sequence comes from Ilumatobacteraceae bacterium, assembly GCA_963710625.1. Lineage (GTDB taxonomy): Bacteria > Actinomycetota > Acidimicrobiia > Acidimicrobiales > Ilumatobacteraceae > Sva-07. Next base: position 92,455 of record CAVQBG010000008.1, read on the forward strand.
GCCCCGTACCTCTGGCGCCTGATCGTCGACCGTCTGCACCAACGCCGGGGGATCGGCGGTGAGGTGATCGACCTCGTCGCCGATCAGTGCCGTCGTTGGGGCGCCGCTGAACTCCAAGTGTCGTGGGTGCCGGGCAAGGGTTCGCCCGAGCCGTTCTTCGTGAGCTGTGGGTTCGTTCCCACCGGCACCGGCGTCGACGGCGCGATCGGCGCCCGCCGCACGTTGACCGACACCCCACTTCGGCCCAGTGACGGCAGCTCGTAGTCTTCGGGGGGTGAGCGACACCACGACCGATCCGTACGCCGCCTACAGCCACCTGCGGTTCGAACGGCCGAGCGACGGTGTGCTCCTGATCACACTCGACGACCCCGCGCGACTCAACGCCACGGGCGCCGACATGCATCTCCAGCTCTCGAAGGTGTTCCGGACGATCGACGACGACCCCACCGTGCGAGCCGCCGTCGTCACCGGCGCCGGGCGAGCCTTCTCGGCGGGTGGCGATCTCGACTGGATCGCCGAACAGGTCGGCGACTACACCCAGACCATCCGGGTGATGAAGGAGGCCGGTGACATCGTCCGCACGATGATCGACTGCGACACGCCGATCGTGTCGGCGATCAACGGCGTGGCCGTCGGTGCGGGTCTCGCGGTGGCGCTGCTCGCCGACATCAGCATCATCGACGAAGATGCCAAGCTCACCGACGGCCACATCCGCCTCGGTGTGGCCGGAGGTGATCACGCGGTCGCGATCTGGCCGCTGCTCTGCGGCATGGCAAAGGCGAAGTACTACCTGCTCACCGCCGACTTCCTCGACGGGCGCGAAGCGGAACGGATCGGGCTCGTGTCGAAGGCGGTGCCGGCCGACGAGGTGCTGACCACGGCGTTGGGGGTCGCCGCAAGGCTGGCTGCCGGCCCCGTCGATGCGACCCGGATGACCAAGCGGGCACTCAACCACTGGCTCCGTCAGGCGCTGCCGAACTTCGAGGCGTCGCTCGCCTACGAGATGATCAACTTCCTCGGACCGGACGCGGCCGAGGGCCTCGCGGCACTGCAGGAGAAGCGGTCGCCGCACTTCCCCTCCGCCGTGTCTGCCGAGCCCACCACACCGCCCAGGCCGTCCACGCCTTCATCCGCGCCCTGACGATCGGAGACCCCGATGGACCACGCTCTCGACCTCACCCACGACCTGGCACTCGCTCTCGACGTGGCCGACACCGTCGATGCATACACGTTGCCGAACTTCCACGAGGCCGACTTCGACATCGACTGGAAGCGCAATCGGACCGAGGTGACCGAGATCGACCGCCGCGCCGAGATGATGATCGTCGAGCGGTTGCTGCACGAGAGGCCCCACCACAGCGCGTTCGGCGAGGAGCACGGCGCAGTCGGCGACGTCGCCTCCCCGTGGCAGTGGGTGATCGACCCGATCGACGGCACGTCCGGGTTCGTGCGCGGCATCCCGATCTGGGCGACCCTGATCGCACTGGTACACGCGGATCGTGGAACCCTGCTCGGCGTGGTCTCGGCTCCAGCCCTGGGGCGCCGGTGGTGGGGCGGGCTCGGGCTCGGCGCGACCGTGTCGGTGTTCGGCGACGAACGGCCGATCGTCGTGTCGACCGTCGACGACCTCGGCGAGGCACAGGTGAGCATCACCCACAGCCACGGGTGGGACGCGCTCGGGCTCACACCTGCGCTCGTGGGACTCCAGCAACGGGCTCGACGGTCGCGGGGCATCGGCGACTTCTGGCAGCACATGCTGGTCGCCGAAGGGGCGATGGACGTGGCGGTCGACGCCGTCGGCGTCGCGCCCTACGACATCGCCGCCGTGAAGCCGATCGTCGAAGCCGCCGGCGGCAGCCTCACCGATCGCCACGGCGTGCCGACACACCTGAACAACACGGCGATCAGCACCAACCGCCTCCTCCACGAGGTCGTCATCGCTGCCCTCGCCGAGTGATGCAGCGACGGGTGTCGGACACCGATCGTCGCATCGACGCCGGCTGACGGCGGATAGCGTTCGCGGCCATGTCGAACGACCGGACGCCGCCCACCGACGGGGCGGGAGAGACCGCGCCGGAGACGCTGGCGATCACGGCGGGTCGCGCCGCGAGCGGATCGTCGCTGGCGCCCGCACTGTGGGCGTCGAGCACCTGGGAATCCGAGGGCCTGGACGATGCCCACCGCCGTGCGACCTCGGTGCGCCACGGCGACTTCTACAGCCGCTACTCGAACCCGACGGTCACGTCGTTCGAGCAGGCGATGGCCGAACTGGAGGGCGCCGAGGCCTCGCTCGCGTTCGCGTCCGGTATGGGAGCGTTGGCCTCGACGGTGTTCGCGCTCTGCTCCACCGGAAGCCACATCGTCGCCCAGCGTCAGCTGTACGCCGGCACCCTCGCCTTCCTGCAGGGTCCCTGCCGTCGGATGGGGATCGACGTCACGTTCGTCGACGTCGCGACCCCCGGTGCCTTCGCCGACGCCGTCGAGCCTGGTCGCACGATGCTCGTGCTGGCCGAGTCGCCGTCCAACCCGCTCCTCGAGTTGGCGGACCTCGACGAGCTCGGCTCGATCCGCGGCCCGTTCACCGCCGTCGACTCGACGTTCTCCACGCCGCTCGGCCAGCAGCCGCTGGCGCACGGCGTCGACCTCGCGCTGCACTCGGCCACCAAGGGCATCGCCGGCCACAACGACGCCACGCTCGGCGTGATCTCGGGTGATGCCGATCTCCTCGCGGAGATCTGGGCCTACTCGGTGCTCCACGGCGCCACACCCTCGCCGTTCGACGCCCTCAACGCCCTTCGAGGCATCCGCACACTCGGCGTGCGGACCCGCCACCAGAACGAGACCGCCCGTTCCCTGGCGGTCACCCTCGCCGATCATCCCGAAGTGCGCACGGTCCACTACCCCGGGCTGAGCGAGCACCCGCAACACCAGCTGGCCACCAAGCAACTCCGTCAGTACGGCACGGTGCTGTCGTTCGAGGTGGCCGACCGTGCGACCGCTGCATCGTTCCTCGACCGGCTCCGCGTCGCACGCGTCGCCACCTCACTCGGCGGGCCCGAAACACTCGTGTGTCATCCCGCGACGTCCACCCACGCGAGCCTCACACCCGACGAGCAGGCCGCCACCGGCGTGACCGACGGCCTGCTGCGCGTGTCGGTGGGCCTCGAGGACTGTGCCGACCTGATCGCGGACTTCGACCACGCGCTCGAATCCCCGGCCTGACAGCCGCTTGTCGCTCGGCGTCGCTCGAGGTTCACTCGAGGATCGGATCGGCGGACGGGCCGAACACGAACCAACGATCGATCACCGTGTCGATGTCGGCATCGGTGCCGGACCACGCCCAGGCGCGCACCTGCTCACGACTGCGGCGTCCGGGGCGCGACCGGAAGAGCTCGAACGGTGTGATCCCGACCAGCGTGACGGCAGCGCCCGAGTCCGACGGACCGCTCCGGACGGCGCGTCCATCGGCGAGTTCGACCGTGAGGGCGACCGGGCAGTCGCCGACCGCCGCGAGGTCGAGCGCCATCGTCTCGATGATCACCGAGTCGCGATTGCCGTGACGACCCACCGCTTGGCGAACGTCGTGTTCGTGGGTGTGGCAGTCGAACGGCGGCCGAGACTCGCCGATCTGTCGGATGACCGACGCGAACCCCGATGCCTGCGCGTCCCACCGATCGAGCAGTTCGGCCACCGACAGGGTGCGGTTGCGGTCGATCTGTGACGCGGTCCACGCCTCGCCTGGCGCGCCGGCCATCCGGCCGGCCAACGCATCGTCGGGAACTCCGGCCACGTGTGACAGAACGTCGCGCACGGTCCACTTGGGCGTGCAGGGCGTGGCGACCTCCCAGTCGGCATCGTCCAACGAGCGGGCGAGATCGACGAACGACCGCTGGGCGAACAGGTAGCGGGCTTCGATGTCGGGTGCCGGGCTCATCGCAGGATGCTGGCACACGCTGGAGGGGTGTCGTCCGACTCACCGCGCGCGACACTTGCCGGATGGGTTCGATGCAGGTGATCCGCGCCGACGAGCGCTCTCGGTACGAATTGTACGACGACGGCGAGCTGCTCTCGTTCGCGCCGTTCTCGCAAGCCGACGGCGTGGTGACCGTGCCGCACGTGGAGACCAGGGTGCAGCACCGGGGCAACGGCTTCTCGTCGGTGCTGATGGACGGTGTGGTCGACGACCTCCGCACGAACGATCTCCGCATCCGACCGATCTGCTGGGTTGCACGCCAGCACGTCCAGGCGCTTCCCGACGCCGACCAGCTGATCGTCGACTGACCATGTGCCGCAACATCACCACGCTGCGTGGACTGGAACCCGCCGCGACCCCGGAGGAGATCGAGGCCGGCGCCCGCCAGTACGTCCGCAAGATCAGCGGGGTCCAGAAGACCTCCGCGGCGACCGAAGCGGCGTTCGAACGAGCCGTCGCGGAGATCACCGCGACCACCACACGATTGCTCGGCGAGCTCCCGCCCCGCAAGCGGCCCCCGACCACCGAACCCCCGCTGCGACGCCTCGCCCCCTCCTCACCCCGAAAAATGCCGGAATCCGGTCGCTGAGCGACCGGATTTCGGCGAATTACGGGGTGGGCGGGTGGCGCGGGTCAGGAGTAGAAGGGGTTCTCGCCGGTCGCGTGGTCGGTGAGGTCCTTGACCCGCTCGACGCCCTCGATGGCGTCGACCAACATCGTCTGCACACCGTCGAGCATCGTCATCTTGCTCATCGAGCAGCCGTGGCAGCCGCCGCCCATCGTGAGATAGGCGGTGCCTTCGCCGTCGTGGCCGACGTAGGTGACGAAGCCACCGTGCGCCGCGAGCGCCGGGTTCACCTCGGCGGCCACGAGCGCCTCGATCTCGGCCGACAGCTCGTCGTCGGCGGACAAACCATCGATCGATGGAGCGGCCGGGCGGTTGGGGTTGCGGATCACGAGACCCTGGGTGGGCGTGTAGTCGAGCGTCGCACCGGTGAGCAGCTCGACGTCGGCGCCGGGAATGATCACCTTCATGCCGTCGTGGGTGCGGACCTCGTCGGTGAACGCCGCGGTGAGGAACTCCTCGAACGACAGGTCGTAGCGGAACTCCTCGCCCGGAGCCGACGCGATCGCCAAGCGGAGGCCGAGCTTGTCGCCGTCGACCTCGTCGTCGCGCAGCTCGCGCAGATGATCGAGCGCTTCAGGTGTCACCACGATGATCGGTTCGCTGGACGCCGCTCCACTCGTCTCCGCGGCCATGGCTTCGAGGGGACTCATCGAGAAAAGGCTACCGGCCCGTGCGGCCGAGGGGGACCCTGGCGACTCGAGCGGGTCGACGCGGCGGTCGGTGACCTACGCTCTCGCAGTGACCGACGGCAGCCGCAAGGCGATCTTCGCAGCCTTCTTCGCCAACCTCGGCATTGCCATCTCGAAGTTCGTCGGCTTCCTGATCACGGGATCGGCGAGCCTCCTCGCCGAGACGGTCCACTCCCTCGCCGACACCGGCAACCAGCTGCTGCTGTTCCTCGGCGGCAAGCGCGCGGCGAAGTCGGAGAGCGCAACACACCCGTTCGGGTACGGACGTGAACGGTACTTCTGGGCCTTCGCCGTGGCGCTCGTACTGTTCTCGGCCGGCGGGATGTTCGCGCTCTACGAAGGCATCTCGAAGCTGCGCGACCCCCACGAGGTCGAGAGCATGGGGGTGGCGGTGACGATCCTGGTCGTCGCGATCCTGCTCGAGTCGTACTCGCTGCGCACGGCCGTCCGCGAGTCGAACCACGTGAAGGGCCCCACCACGAGCTGGTGGGCGTTCGTCCGGCACACCAAACAGCCCGAGCTGCCGGTGGTGCTGCTCGAGGACGTCGGCGCACTCATCGGCCTCGTGTTCGCCCTGTGCGGCGTCGTACTCGCCGAGGTCACCGGTGAGCCCCGGTGGGATGCGATGGGCTCGGTGATGATCGGCATCCTGCTCATCGTGATCGCGATCGTGTTGATCGTCGAGATGAAGAGTCTGCTGATCGGTGAGTCCGCGAGTGCAACCACGCAGGACGCCATCGCCGAGGCGATCAGGTCGACGGCGAACGTCGACCAGTTGATCCACATGCGCACCGAACACCTCGGCCCCGACGAGATCCTCGTCGGGGCCAAGATCGAGTTCTCCTCCGCGCTCTCGGCTGACGAACTCGTGGCGGCGATCAACGACACCGAGGATGCGATCCGTGCGACGACGCCGTCCGCCACCGTGATCTACCTGGAGCCCGATCTCGTGCGGGCCGACCATCCCGACCTGGCCGACCCGGCGTCGTGACCGACGGCCGGCGATCGGCACCGCTCGCCGAGCGGTTCAGCGGCCGCACGCTGGCCCTGGTTGCGATGGTGGTGGCGGTCGTCAGCTTCTCGTCGAGTTCGTCGTTGATCAAGTGGTCGGAGTCGACCGGCTCGGTGATCGCGTTCTGGCGGATGATCGGCGCGGTCATCGGTTGGTGGACCGTCCTGTTGGTCCTGAGGGCCCATCGCAGACGACCGCTGCCGACAGCGACCGCGTGGCGCAGTGCGGCACTTCCCGGGTTGTTCTTCGGCGCCAACATCGCACTGTTCTTCACCGCGATCACCAAGACGAGCATCGCCCACGCCGAGTTCATCGCGGCACTGAACCCGCTGGTGCTGCTGCCGCTCGGCGCACTGTTCTTCTCCGAGAGCCCGAACTGGAGAGCGCTGCGCTGGGGTGGGCTGTCGATCGTCGGCGTGGCGCTCGTGCTCTTCTTCGGACCGGAGTCGGGCGCATCGTCGGTCGAGGGTGACCTGCTGATGATCGGCGTGATCGCCCTCTGGACCGGCTACCTGCTGTCGTCGAAGCGGGCGCGGGCCTCGGGTGTGGGCACGCTCGACTTCATGTCGTGCATGATGCCGATCGGGGTACTGATGGCCGCCCCGATCGCTGCCGTGATCGCCGGAGCCGACGTGTTCGCATTGAGCGGGCGGGGCTGGACCGTGGTCGTGATCCTCACATTCCTCACCGGGATGCTGTCGCACGGATGCATCGTGTTCGCCCAGCAACACATACCGGTGGCGACGATCGGGATCATGCAGACCGCGCAGCCGGCGATCGCCGTGCTGTTCGGGTTCCTGATCCTCGGTGAGGCGGTTCGACTCCCTCAGGTGGTCGGCATGGCCTTCGTGATCAGCGGCCTGGCCCTGTTCATCCTGACCAGCCAACGGTCGAGCGCAGCACTCGCCGCCTCGGTCGCCGCTGGGGCCGCCGACGCGGCGTGAGGCCCAGCCCACCGACGGCGGACGTGCACGCTGCGTTCAAATGAAGTCCGTGACGCCGTGCGAGGATGGTGTCATGCGCATCCTGGTGACGAACGACGACGGCATCGACTCGATCGGACTGCACGTGCTCGCCCGTGCGATCTGCGCCCTGGACGGCGATCACGAGGTGGTCGTCATCGCTCCCGACCAGGAGTACTCGGGCGCCGGCGCGGCGATCGGCGCCCTCCACCTCATCCAGCCGGAGGTGCGGCGGGCCCACATCTCCGACTGCCCAGCCGACGGCATCTGGATGGTGAGTGGCCCACCTGCACTCTGCGTGTTCTTCGCCAGGCTCGGCGCCTTCGGCGGCGCGTTCGACCTCATCGTGTCGGGGATCAACCCGGGGGCAAACGTCGGGCGGGCGGTGTACCACTCGGGCACCGTGGGCGCTGCCCTCACCGGCCGCAACGGTCACATCTCCGGCATCGCGATCAGCCAGTCGGTCACCGGGTTCGGCGTCGAGGGCCAGGGCTGGGACGACACGATCGCATCACAACACTGGGACAGCGCCGCGACGGTCGCTGCCGCGGTTGCACAGTCGCTGCTCGACGACATGCCGGTCGATCCGGTGGTCGTCAACATCAACGTGCCCGACCTCCCGATCGAGGAGTTCGGTACGTGGAGGTACGCGCAGGTCGGCGATCAACCGCCCCGATCGATGTCCGCAGCAACGCTCAAGCCGATCCCCGGCCACGAGGATGCCTTCACCGTCGAGATGGGCTGGGGCGACACGGTCGAGCTCGCGCCCGACACCGATGGCGGGATCATCGAACGCAACAACGTGGCGATCACCTACCTCACCCGGCTGCAGCACGAGGAACGCGACGACCTCGGATCGATCGCCAAGTCGCTCGACACGTTGCTCCGGGGCTGACGGTGCTCCGGGGCTGACGGTGCTCAACCGCCCACAGCGGCACGGGCGCCGATCGATGCGATCCGCCCGAGGTCGTCGAGCACCGCGACGTCGCCCGGCTCACGGGGGTGGAAACGCAGCAGGCCTGCCTGGTCGGTGAACAGCCCCGAGCTGTCGGCGGACCAAGTGTCCGCATAGAAGATCGAGTCGACGCGGCCGATGTCGATCGCAGCTCCCGTCTCGGCATCGATGATCTGTCGGACACCGGTGCCCCGGCTGGAGTCGGTGGCGACGACCGACCGACCATCCGGCGACAGGCGCGTCGACGGATCCACGAATCCGTTGCCGACGAGGGCGGTGAGTGACGCCAGCGCACGCTCGCCGGTCGATGCGTCCACGACCACCTGCACACAGGTCAGCGCAGCATCGCACTCCTCGACCGCGAAATGCCCACTTCCCGTCGCCAGCAGATCACCGTCACTCATGCGTCGCACCGTCTGGTCGGGAGCGATCGCGTACACACCACCGGGACGGTTGACCAGCACCTCACCCGACGGCAGGAAGCTCCGGGCCCAGAACACGTAGTCGTCAAACGCTCCGTCCTTGACGGGCGCGAGCGTGCCGTCGCGTTCGAGGACGAACTGCTCCTCGGGGGAATCCCCCGAGCTCGCCGCCGTGGTGACGATGAACCGGTCGGTGCCTGGCCACTCCTGCACGAAGATGACGCCATCGGCGATCTCGATCTGATCGATCGGCGCATCGTCGCGCACCACCGTCAGCAGGCGCGACGAGTACACGACGATCGTATCCGCGGTCACGACGACCTGCCCGTCGACGCCCGCCGTTCCGAGTGAGATGCTCCGTCCCTGTCCCGACGGGAACTCGACGCGATGCAGGGCGCCATTGTCGGTGAGCGCGACGAGTTCGGTCGGCGTCTCGATCGCATCGAGCGGTGCCGGCACGGCGATCCCCCATGCGCTCCAGATCGGGGGCTCGCCCGCCTCTGCCACCGACCACTCGGCGGCAATCCTCGCCTGCTCGGCCGCGGCGGACTCTGCCTCGGCCAGCGCCTGCGGCGGCGCCGGGATCGTGATGACATCGCCGTCTGCGCCGACCGCGATCGGCACCGTGATCGGGGTCGGCGACGCGTTCTCCCCGGGATCGCCGGGAAGGGAGGGATCCGAGATCGCGGCCGGCGCATCGGGTGGCGGGTCGTCGCTGCGGACCAGCGCGACCACACCGGCAACGAGGAGCAGGGCACCGAACCCGGCGGCGATCAGCACCTGGGGTCGCGCCGGGGAGCTCGACGTGCCGCCCACAGGAGACCCGGGCGACGTGGGCGATCCGGCAGGGGCGGACTCCGTCGTCCGCGCCGCGACATGCGCGCTGGCGGAGGTCGAGTGGACGGGTTCGGGCAACCAGTCGTCGCGTTCCCATGGGGAGCGAGTGTCCTCCGGCCCGGTCATGCAGGACATTCGACCACACTCCTGCCGCTGTACCGTTGCGGTGGTGGATGCCGCGGTCGAAGTCGCACGGCAGTATCTCGACGCGTTCGCGGGCGGCGAGCCCGATGTGATCAGCGCGCTGGTCACAAACGACTTCGTCAACGAGCACCTCGCAGAACTCGGCGGTGGCTGCGTCGGGCGGGCGGAGTACCGCCGACGGCTCCCCGACTTCCTCGGCACGTTCGTCGGGGCGCGGTACACCGTCGTCGCCATCGGAGCCCTCGACCTCGACGGCCAGGTCGTCGCTCGTTATCGGTTCAACGCCCAGTACGAAGGCACGCCGATCGACATCCCCGGGGTGATGTGGTTCGACGTCCGCGACGGGCTCGTCGCACGCCGAACCGACCTGTGGGACTCGCTGACGTTCCTCCGCCAGACCGGCCAGGCCGACTGAACGTCCGGGTGCGCGGCACGCGCCATGATGGCGCGATGGACGAACTGCTGGTCGACAACGGCGACATCACACTGCGAGTGGAAGTGACGGGTGCTGGACCGACGCTCCTGTGCGTGCACGGCTGGCCGGAAGCTCCACACTCGTGGCGGCACCAAGTGACCCACTTCTCCGAGCGCGGGTACCGAGTGGCGGCGATGGACGTGCGCGGGTACGGCGGCAGTTCGGCACCGACCGAGATCGAGCGCTACACGCTGAAGCAACTCGCCGGCGACGTCGCCGCGGTGGCCGAGGCGCTCGATGACGGGTCGGTCATCCTGTTCGGCCACGACTGGGGTGCGCCGATCGCGTGGCAGGCGGCGATCCGCCATCCGGATCGTGTTCGGGCGGTGGCGGGTATGAGCGTGCCGCACACGCCGGCGATGCCGTTGTCGTTGATCGATCTCTTCGACCAGCTCTACGCCGACCGGTTCTTCTACATGCTCTCGTTCCAGGAGCCGGGGCGCATCGAGTCGGAGTTCGCCGCCGACACCCGCGCGGCGTTGAAGAAGGTGTACTACGGCTCCTCCGGCGACGCCGCGGCCAACAGCATGCTGGGCGAGGCACCTCGCGACGCGCCCTTCCTGTCGGTGCTCCCCGACCCCCCCGTTGGGCCGTTGAGCTTCATGACCGACGACGACCTCGACCGGTACGCGGCCACGTTCGAGCGCGTGGGCATGATCGGCGCCTTCAACCGGTACCGGGCGCTGCCACTCGACGTCGAGGCGAACACCGACGTGATGGGCGCCACCGTCGACCAGCCGTCGTGCTTCATCGCCGGCGAGCGCGACCTCGTGCGGGCGATGGTGCCGGGTGTCGACGCTTTCGCCGACCCGGGCTCCGGCTGCACCGACTTCCGAGGCAGCACCATCATTCCCGGCGCCGGACACTGGGTCCAGCAGGAAGCGCCCGAGGAGACCAACGCTGCGCTCGACGCCTTCCTCGCCACGCTCTGACGCTCAGGGCTCCCAGAGCAGGGTGGTCGGGTGGAACTGACTCCAGGCGAACCAGAACGACTCGTGTGAGCCGAGCGGATCGCCGGAGGTTGCGTCGATCGCCCTGAGTCCACCACCGTCGGCAACGAGTGCCACCCCCGCCGCCGTGACCTCTCCTCCTGCTGCGAGCACGTCTCGAGCACCATCGGCGGGGAAGGCGACCGGGGCGCCGTCGGGAGTGATCACACCGAGCACCAGTTCCTGGACGCCGAGTCGCTCGTCGACCTCGCCGATCGGGAAGATCGGTCCGTCGTCGTCCCGACCTCCCAGCGGGTCGAGCGGGTACGAGCGCCCGACTCCACCGTCCTTCGCGATGATCCTGGTGTCGGGGTGCTCGGACTTCCACTCGCCCCACGTGGTGCGTACGACCGCCGTCTCCTCGAGCACGACGCCGGCGTCGTGCAGCGGGCCGGACACCGCGACACCGGTGAACGTGTCGAACACCGACTGCGTGCGCAGGTCGTACATCACCTTGTTCGACCGCGACAGCAGGCCGGAGGTGCGCAGCACCGGGACCTCCTCGGCGCCCTCGTCCGCCGCCTGGTCGGTGCGATAGGCCTGCGCGGAGCCGCACAGGGTGCAGTACGGGATGCCGAGTCGGCGGTTGCCGAGCGTGAGGTTGAACATCTCGTGGAACTCGGCGATGTTCTTCGGGATCGCCAGTGCCTCGCCGCCTTCGACGACGCCGAACACGACTGCGTCGTCCGGGTACCAGTCGCCGCCGGTGGCATCGGTGGTCACCGGGTCGTCGAGCGCCGGGATGCAGCCCTGCGGGCACCCGTCGGGGTCGCCGAGATCGCGGTCGTCGATCAGCACACCGCCCCAGCTCAGGTGTCGCCAGTCGATGTCCGAGTCGGCATCGACGAAGAAGGGCTCCCACGCCGGCTCGACGAGGAGGAAGGGCACCGACTTGTCCTCCCGATAGTCCGGGTAGTCCGGCGTGTCCCAGGCGATCAGGTGGTTGGTGGCGCTGAGCCAGACGCTGCGCTCGCTGTCGGGATCGTCGGCGATCGACGTTCCGGTGAGCGCCTCGAACGCTTCGACGAGCTCATCGCGGTCGTTGTCGCCGGCGCCGAAGAACCGCATCAGGTCGGCGACGTACCAGGCGTGCCGGGCATCGCCCGCAGCAGCCAGATCGAGAACGGCCCGCTCGTCGATCTCGCCGACGGCGAGCTGCACGCCGATGCGCTCGATGGCATCGCGTGCCCCGGCCGGACCCTCGTCGCCGGCCCCAGGTGACTCCGGTGGGGGCGGATAGCGGAATCGCTGCACGGTCTCGACCTCGGCCGCGCGATCGGTGTCGGCGTCCGGTTCGTCCCCCGATGTACAAGCAGCCACGGCGACTGCACAGGCGATCGTCAGTGCGGCGATGCGGTGACGCCGACCACGGATGCGCAACATGCAGGCAGGGTACGAACCGATCGATGACCGGCTGCGAACGTCCAGCGGAACATGATCGAAACTCGGCGATCGACTCGGCGTGCTTGGAGGTACTGCGGGGGTCCTAGTCCAGAGAGGCGCCTGGGATGCACCCGATCAAGCTGTCGGCCCACGCCTCGAGGCCCGTGCTGAAACCCTCCATGTCGGTGGCGTCGAAGTTGTCGATCAGGAACTGGGTGTCTTCGTCGGAGAGCTCACCAGTCTTGTCACGCACGCATTCTTCCTGGAATGACGCTTCGCTCTCGACGAGCAGGTCAGCGAGTTCGGTCTGCGCGGACCCACCCCCACCCTCGTCGCTGCTTCCACACCCGAAGAGCAGCAACGATGCACTGGCTACCAGCACTGCGGTGATCTTCATGTCGCCTCGATTCTTGGTCGTGTGATGACCGCGTTCGGCCATTTCGGGCCGACGAGGCAGAGTCGAACGACCCTCACACCGGCCGGAACACGGACGAAACTCGCGGATCCGCAGGTGCGCACCACGTCGGCTCGGGGCATCCTGTGCGCATGGCTGATCGATCGATTCCCTCCGACGACGAGTTGCGGCAGCGCCTCACCCCGCTGCAGTACGAGGTCACCCAGCACGCTGCCACCGAGCGTGCGTTCACCGGCGAGTACTGGAACGTCGACGACGACGGCACCTATCACTGCGTCGTGTGCGACGAGCCGCTGTTCTCGTCCGAGACGAAGTACGACGCCGGGTGCGGGTGGCCGAGCTTCACCGACCCGCTCGCCCAGGAGAAGATCACTCGCAAGGAGGACCGCTCCCACGGCATGGTCCGCGTCGAGACGGTGTGTGCCAACTGCGGGGCCCACCTCGGCCACGTCTTCCCGGACGGTCCGGGCCCCACCGGCGACCGTTTCTGCATGAACTCCGCCTCCCTCGACCTCAAGCCCGCCGACTGATTGCAGCAGGGTCAGACCCCGGCTGCAATCGCTATGGTCGGGCGAGTGATCGACTGGGGCGAGGACGAGCGGCGGCTGACCGACACCGTGAGTGTGCTCGTCGGCGACGCGAACGGTGCCTATCCGTCGGGCAACTCGCTCCTCGTGCGTGGTCTCGGCGAGTCGGTGGTGATCGATCCGTCGGTCACCGTGGTCGCCCGAGGCGGCACGCCCGTGCCGGTCGACGCGGTGATCAACAGCCACTCGCACGAGGACCACATGGCCGGCAACGGATCGTTCCTCGACGCCCGCCTGCACATCCACGACGAGGACCTTCCTGGCGCGCGGTCGATGGACGGTCTGATGGCGGTCTACGGGCTCACCGGATCCGCTCGGACCGACTTCGAGCGGGTCATCCTCGAGGAGTTCCACTACACCCCCCGTCCCGACGCCCAGGGGTTCACCGACGGGCACGTGTTCGACCTCGGCGGTGGTGTCACGGTGGAGGCCGTCCACCTGCCTGGGCACACCCGCGGACACAGCGGATTCCGGATCGACGGCGTGTTCTTCCTGTCCGACATCGATCTGACCGGGTTCGGCCCGTACTACGGCGACGTGTGGAGCGACCTGGAGGACTTCGAGGCAAGCCTCGCCAGGGTGCGCGAGGAGGAGGCCGACTTCTACGTGACGTTCCACCACAAGGGCGTGATCGAAGGGCGGGACAACTTCGTCGAGATGGTCGATGCGTTCACCGCCGTGATCGGACGGCGGCACGACGCGATGCTCGACTTCCTTCGCGAGCCCCACTCGATCGACGAGATGCGCGAACACCGGTTCATCTACCGGCCGCACGTGGAGATGGCCTTCGTCGAGTCGGTCGAGAGCCGGAGTGCCGAGCTGCATGTCCAGCGGATGCTCATGCGTGGCGAAGCGGCCGAGGTCGAACCGGGAAGGTTCCAGCGAACGTGACGAACGAGAGGGCAACTCGATGAAGCTCGCAACAGCTCGGCGGGGCGACGGCACCACGATCTGGGGGCCCGTCGACGCGGGCAGGATCGCCGACGTGTCGGCACACTGGCGCAGCCCGGCCCAGCTGCTCGAAGCGGCAATGGACGACGCGGGCCGCACGGCGATCGCGAAGGCGGCGCGGGAGGCAACACCGCTCGACGAAATCGAGGTGCTTCCGCCCGTCCCCACACCGGCTCGCATCATCTGTGTCGGCGTCAACTACGCGGATCACGCCGCCGAGTCCGATCGGTCGGCCGAGCCTCCTGGCCATCCCGTGCTGTTCACGCGGTTCGCGTCGTCGCTCGTCGGCGACGGCCAGCCGATCGAGCGACCGGCGGTGAGTCGTCAGTTCGACTGGGAGGGAGAGCTGGCCGTGGTGATCGGACGACGCGCCCACCGCGTCGGGCGCGAGTCCGCCCTCAACCACGTCGGCGGCTACTCGTGCTTCCTGGACGGCACCTTGCGCGACTGGCAGCGGCACACGAGCCAGTTCACCCCCGGCAAGAACTTCGACCGGTCCGGGGCGTGGGGTCCGTGGATCGTGACCGCCGACGAGATCCCGGACCCAGGGGTGCTGACCCTCACGACGACCGTCGACGGCGAGGTGGTCCAGCACGCGTCGACGAGCGTGATGATCCACGACGTCGCCTCGATCGTGTCGTACTGCTCCACGTTCACCACGCTCGAGCCTGGCGATGTGATCGCCACCGGAACCCCGGCCGGCGTCGGATTCGCCCGCACGCCGCAACGGTGGCTGGAACCCGGGCACGAGGTGCGCGTCGAGGTCAGCTCGGTCGGCGTGCTCACCAACCCGGTCGTCGACGCCGCACCCTGAGTGTCCCGACTGCTCCCGGCATCGACTCCTGGTGACACGATGGATGCATGGCCGACGCACCTGTACCGCACTTCACCACGCTCCGAGTCGAGGTCGACGGGCCGATCGGGCGGATGACGCTCACCCAGGGCGACAAACTCAACCCGCTCGGGACGGTACCGCTGCGCGAGGTCGCCCAGGCGGCACAGTGGTTCGACACCACCGAGGCGCACATCGTGGTCGTCACGGGCGAGGGTCGAGGGTTCTCCTCCGGGTTCGATCTCCGGGAGTTCGCCGGAGGTGACCGCGACGACCCGAACGCCACGTCGAGTCGCGACCAGGCCGACCTCGGGCGCCTCATGGCCGAAGCGATGGACCGGATGTCGGCGCTGACGATCGCCGCCATCAAGGGCCCGTGCGTCGGTGGTGGTGTCGTGCTGGCCGGCGTGTGCGACCTGCGGATCGCGGCCGACGACACCGTCTTCTCGATCCCCGAGGTCGATCTCGGCATCCCGCTGGCGTGGGGCGGCATCCCGCGCCTGGTCCGTGAGATCGGTCCGGCGTTCACCCGCGAGCTGGTGCTGACGTGCCGTCCGTTCTCGCCGGAGGAAGCGCTGCGGATCGGCTTCATCAACCGGGTGGTTCCCCGCGCCGAGCTCGAGTCGGCCGTCGACGAACTCGCCGAGCAGCTCGCGAGGAAGGCGCCGAGCGTCGTGCGGGCGACGAAGCGTCAGGTCAACGAGGCACTGGAAGACGTCGCCTCGACCGGCGGATCGTGGGCAGACGCCGATCAGCTCGGCGCGGCGATGCGCGACCCCGAGGCCCGTGCCGCCGCTCGCGCCTACCTGGCGTCCCGCACCAAACGCTGATCCCGATCCGTTTGCGTTGCATTCTCGGTGGGACGGGCCACCCGAAACGCGACACAAACGATGAGCGCCGGAACCCGCACTGTTTGTGTTGTATTCTCGGTGGGACGGGCCACCCGAAACGCGACACAAACGATGAGGGGGAGCCGGGCGGGGGTCAGCCGAGGAGATCGGTGGCGACGTCGTGGAACAGCCGGGTGGTGAGCGCGAGCGACTCGACGTCGATGCGCTCGTTGTTGCCGTGGAAGCGTGAGCCGTACTCGCTCGAGTCGAGCGACGGGCTGAACAATCCGGCGCCATACGCCACCGCGCCCAGCTCACGGTAGATGCGCGCATCGGTGAAGCCGACGACGAACTGTGGCGTGAGACGAGCCGTCGGGAACGGCACGCTGACCGCCCGCTGCAGGCTGTCCCACAGCGGCGTGTCGAGGCGACTGATCGACGCCGCGTCGTTCATCAGGGGGTCGACCACCACGTCGTCCGCGAGATCACCGAGCGCAGCGCGCAGGTGCGCCTCCACCTCGTCGGGCCCCTCCCCCGGCAACGTGCGGATGTCGACGTCGATCACCACCGTGTCGGGGATCACGTTGACCTTCATCCGTCCGCCGCCAGACTCGTTGCCGTCGATCAGGTTCGGCGAGAAGGTCGTGTGGGTGCACGCATGGAAGTGCGATGCCGCCGCTGCGCTCGGGAACGTGTCGAGCACGTCGTCGATCGTCGCCGGGTCGAGCAGTGACGCCTTCAGGTCGTCGGGCAACCCGAGCGCCTCGATCTTCTGGCCCCACAGCTCGTGGAACCGAGGTGCCGGTCGGTAGTCGTGCAACCGTTGGATCACCCCGGCCGCCTTGACCAAGGCGTTGTCGCGACGGAACGGCGCCGAGCCGTGGCCCGGCGTGCCCTTCACCCGCAGACGCCGCCACGCCACACCCTTCTCGGCGATGTTGACGCCGATGAACGGCGCATCGGCGGGCCCGGTGTGGAGTCCGCCGCTCTCGGTCAGCACGTAGTCGGCCATGATCGCATCGCGGTGATGGTCGGCCATCCAGCGGGCCCCGTATGCGCTGCCTGCCTCCTCGTCGGCGACGCCGAAGTAGATGAGGTCGCCGGTCGGACGGAAGCCCCGCTCGGCGAGGCTCCGGAACGTCACGGCCATCGATGCGGTGAGGTTCAGCATGTCGACGGCCCCACGCCCCCACACCTCGGGCCCGTCCGGCCCGTCGATGATCTCGCCGCCGAAGGGGTCCTCGCTCCAGCCCGACTCGTTGACCGGCACGACGTCGGTGTGCCCCATCAGGCACAGGCTCGGTGCGTCCGGGTCCGACCCGGCGATGCGCCCGACGATCGACACCCGCCCCGGCGCCGCCTCGTACCGTTCGACGTCGACGCCGGGCCCCTCGATCACCTGCTGGAGCACGTCGGCGTTGCGGACCTCCTCGCCGGATGCCTCGGTGCCGTCGTTGACACATCGATTGCGGATCAACACCTGCAGCAGTTCGACGGTCGCATCCGTCAGTCCATCGAGTTGCCGATCGTCGAGGTGTGGAGCCATCGCCCCAGCTTCCCACGTTTGCGTCGCGTTTCCGGTGGGACGCCCCACCCGAATCCGCACGCAAACGGGGTGGGTAGGACTCAGCAAGCGAGCGTGGCGGAGATGCGTTTGGCGCTGACGGTGGGTTGGCCGGGGCGCTTGACCATCAGTGGTTGGGCAAACGTCGCCACCCGCAGCTCCTCCAGCTGCCAGCGGACGTCGACGAGTTCGGGCGACAGCTTGCCCGGCCCAGCGGTGTCGACGATGTCGGTGTAGCGCCGTTCCAACGGGACCACCTCGGCCATGCGGCGCTGGTCCCGCTCTCCTGCTCCGGCGAGGTGGTCGAGCCGGTACACGATCGCCCGGACGTAGCGCTCGATGTCGTCCAGGCGATCGATCCCGGCGCCGAGGACGAAGCCCGCATGTACGAGGCGCCCGAGGTGGAGGTTGGCGTCGTCGACCGACAGGCGCAGCGCTGCGGCGTGCAGGCGGGCGAGCCGATCACGGGCCTCCGACGCTGCCGCGATCACCCGTGCTGCCCGGTGGAGCGCGTTCGCCGCAAGGCCGGGAGCCGCGTCACGAACCGCACGGCGGAGCGACTCGAACTCGGCCTCGGTCCACGGGAGCGAGGCGTGATCGGACATCACCCGGTCGACGGCGGCTGCGACACAGTCGCCGCTGACCTCACCGAGATCGATGTCGCCGGCCGCGATCGCCAGTCGATCGGCGTTGGAGAGCTTGCGGACGATCGACGACCGGGTCGGGGCGCCGTCGAGGAGCAGCAGGCGTCGAACGCCCCCACGCATGATCCGCTGCTGCAACTCGGGCGTCGTCACCACCCGGAGCGCCACGCTGTCGCCGACGTCGAGCAGCGCCGGGTAGGCCTTCACGTCCATCGCCCGATCGGTCGACTCGACCACGCGCGGCAGGTCGCCGACGTCCCACGACACGATCCCCCGCCGCTCCTCGATCGGGGCGGCGGCCGCGATCGACTCACGGACCGATCCGGCGAGCTGCGCCTTGATCGCCTCGAGGTCGTCGCCGACCGCGTGCACGGTGCCATCGTCGTCGGACACGACGAAGTGCACCCGGAGGTGCTCGGGCACCACGGAGGTGTCAAACGACGCGCCGGTCACGTTGACGTGGGCCACCTCGCTCACCGCACGAGCGAGCGCGTCGGCCAGCGGGCCGGCTGCAGGATCGGCGACTGCCAGGTGCTGGAGCACCGCGTCGATCGTCTCGCCGAACGGGATCAGTTGGCGGCGGAGGTCCTTCGGCAGCGACCTGACGAGGGCGGACACGAGCTCGGGCCGATGACCGGGGATCTGCCAGTCGAAGCCGTCGACGCTCACCTGGTTGAGTCCGGACAGCGGGACGTGGACCGTCACGCCGTCGAGCGGCTCGCCCGGCGCGAATCGGTACGTGAGCGGGAGCTCGATCACGGCACTCCCGCGACGCTGCGTCCAGACGTCGGGATAGTCGGCGAGTCGAACGCCGTGGCCCCGCCCGCCGGCAACCAGTTCGTCGGTCAGGTCGAGCAGGTCCGGGTGCCGTTGCCGCTCGGCCTTCCACCACTTGTCGAAGTGGCGCACCGAGGTGACCTCGGCGCCGATGCGATCGGCGTAGAAGTCGAACAGCATCTCGTCGTCGACGAGTTCGAGCCGCCGTACCCGTGCCACCATCCGCCGGAGATGCTCCAGGAACTCGGCATTGCGGGTGAGGAACTTCTGGCGCCCGATCCACGACGCATCAGCGACGTCGCGCTCGATCAGCGCCTTGGTGACGAACCAGGCCCGGGCCTGCGCTTCGTCGACCCGGTCGTAGCCGATCACGCGATCGCTCACGATCGGGAGGCCGTAGAGCGTCACCTGCTCCGTTGCGACCGCCCGCCCACCCTTCGGGTCCCAGCGCACGTTGTCGTACGAGCGCTTCACCAGGTGGGCGCCCGCCCGCTCGGCCCACTTCGGCTCGATCTTCGCGACGCGGCGGGCGTACAGCTGGTTGGTCTCCACCAGCTCGGCGGCCATCACCCACGGCGGCGGGCGGCGGGTGAGCACCGAGCCGGGGGCGATCACGAACCGCGACTGGCGGGCGCCGACGAACTCACGCGTCTCGCGGTCGCGCATCCCGATGTGTGAGAGGAGCCCGGCCAGCACCGCCTGGTGGATGTGGTCGGGATGGCTCTCGTGTGTGGTCGGGCGGATCTTCAGCTGGCCGGCGATGCGGCGGAGCTGGCTGAACAGGTCCATCCACTCGCGCACGCGCAGGTAGTTGAGGTACTCCTTGCGGCACATCCGTCGGAACTGGTTGCCCGACAGCTCGCGCTGCTGGGTCCGTAGGTGGTCCCAGAGCGCGACGAGCGACAAGAGGTCGGAGCCCTCGACCTTGAAGCGGTTGTGGAACTCGTTGGCCTGTTCCCGCTTGTCCTGCGGACGTTCCCGGGGGTCCTGAATCGACAGCGCCGATGCGATCACGAGCACCTCGCGCACGCACCCGAGACGGTCGGCTTCCAGCACCATTCGTCCCAGCCGCGGGTCGACCGGGAGGCGGGCGAGGTCGCGCCCGACCTTGGTGAGTCGGCGGGGGCCGCCCTTCACGCCGTCGGGGGCGGGCTTCACTGCGGCGAGCTCGTCGAGGAGCGCGTACCCGTCGACGATCGACCGGTGATCGGGCGGCTCGACGAACGGGAACCTCGCGACGTCGCCGAGGCCGATCGCCGTCATCTGGAGGATGACCGACGCGAGGTTGGTCCGCAGAATCTCCGGTTCGGTGAACTCGGGTCGCGCGTCGAAGTCCTCCTCGGAATAGAGGCGGATGCAGATGCCGGGCGCGACGCGCCCGCATCGGCCGGCGCGTTGGTTCGCGGACGCCTGCGACACCGGTTCGATCGGGAGGCGCTGCACCTTGAGTCGGCGGCTGTAGCGCGAGATGCGTGCGGTACCGGTGTCGACCACGTAGCGCACCCCCGGAACCGTGAGTGACGTCTCGGCGACGTTGGTGGCGAGCACGATCCGGCGGCCGGGACCGCCCGACGGTGCACGTTCGAAGATCCTGTGCTGCTCGGCCGACGACAGCCGCGCATAGAGCGGCAACACCTCGGTGCTGCGCAAGTTCAGGCGGCGCAGCGCATCGGCGGTGTCGTGGATCTCCCGCTCCCCCGACAGGAAGACGAGCACGTCGCCGGGGCCTTCGTGCGACAACTCCTCGACTGCGTCGAGGATCCCCTGCACCTGGTCGCGGTCCGCCCGATCCGACTCGTCGTCGGTCAGCGGTCGGTATCGCAGCTCGACCGGGAACGTCCGCCCGGTGACCTCGATCACCGGGGCCGGTTCCCCGTCGTCCGAGGCGAAGTGCGTCGCAAAGCGTTCGGTGTCGATCGTCGCGCTGGTGACGATCACCGTCAGGTCGGGACGCTGCGGCAGGAGCTGCTTGAGGTAGCCGAGGATGAAGTCGATGTTGAGGCTGCGCTCGTGGGCCTCGTCGATGATCAGCGTGTCGTAGCGGCGCAGCATCCGGTCGCGCTGGATCTCGGCGAGCAGGATGCCGTCGGTCATCACCTTGACGAGCGTGGCGTCGCCGACCTGGTCGGTGAAGCGGACGGTGTAGCCGACGTCGTCGCCGAGCTTCGATCCGAGTTCCTCGGCGACACGCTCCGCGATCGTCCGCGCCGCCACCCGCCGGGGTTGCGTGTGGCCGATCATGCCGTCGACGCCCCGTCCGGCTTCGAGACACAGCTTCGGCAGCTGGGTGCTCTTGCCGGACCCGGTCTCGCCGGCGACGATCACCACCTGGTGGTCACGGATCGCCGCGAGCAGCTCCTCGTGGCGCTCGGTGATCGGCAGCGAGTCGGGGTACGACAGACGGCGGCTCGCGACGATCGCCCGCGCGGCCACCGCTCGTGGGTGCTCGGTGGTCGCGTTCGTCGTCTCGGTCATGGCAGGCCCGAGCGCCAAGCCTCGCAGCTCACCAAGCCCCTCCCACCCCCGAGTTTTCCCCTGCGATGAGCGAACCCACCACATGCACGGGCTTCCCTCATCGCTCGGGTGTTCGGACCGGGCCGGCGGCGCGTAGGTTCAGCCAGTGTGAGCTACCCCGCCAAGGTGATGACCGTCTACATCATGGGGCTGTTCATGACGATCATCGACGGCACGATGGTCAACGTCGCCCTGCCGACGATGGCGAAGGACTTCGGCGTGCCGACCACCGACATCGAATGGATCGCCGTCGGCTACCTGCTCACCTACGCAGCGGTCATCCCGGCCGCCGGCTGGCTCGGCGACCGGTTCGGCACCAGGCGGGTGTTCACCACCGCCCTGATCGCCTTCGTCGCCACGTCCCTGGCCTGCGGGCTGTCGCAGACCCTCGATCAGCTGATCCTCTTCCGGGTGTTGCAGGGTGTCGGGGCCGGGCTCGTGACGCCGGTCGGCGCAGCGATGCTGTACCGGGCCTACTCGATGGAGGATCGCGCCAAGGCGGCGATCGGCGTACTGAGCGTGGCGGTGATCGCTCCGGCGATCGGGCCGATGCTCGGCGGGATCCTCGTCGACACCGCCTCGTGGCACTGGATCTTCCTGATCAACGGACCGATCGGCGCCGTCGCGATCGTGCTCTCGTTCATCTGGCTGGAGGAGACGAAGCACGACGCCCCCGGCCGATTCGACCTCGCCGGGTTCGTGCTCTCCGCGGCATCGGTGTCGATCCTGCTGTACACGCTCTCGATCGGCCCCGAGAAGGGATGGTTCTCCGCCTACACGCTCACGTTCGCGACGGTCGGGATCGCGTGCCTCGTCTCGCTGATCGTGATCGAGCTGCGGATCCCCAACCCCATCCTGCTCCTGCGGCTCTTCGAGGACCGGCTGTTCCGCACGATCAACATCTCCGCCGCGCTCACGTACGCCGGCTTCTTCGGGATGATCTTCGTGCTGCCGCTCTATCTCCAGAGTCTGCGCGGCTACACCGCCTTCCAGAGCGGGCTGGCCCAGTCGCCCCAGGCGGTCGGCGTGTTCCTCGTGTCGAACCTGCTCGGGCGACGGCTGTACCGGGTGGTCGGTCCCCGCCGCCTGATGGTGGTCGGCACCGCCGCCACCGCCGCGATCACGTGCCTCTACGCCACGGCCGGCCTGACGACGCCGCTGTCGACGATCGCCGGGTTCTCGTTCATGCGCGGGCTCGCCGTCGGGATGGTGTTCGTGTCGATCCAGACCGCCGCCTATGCAACGACCTCGATGGCCGACACCGGCCGGGCGACCAGCCTGTTCAACACGCAGCGCCAGATCGCCTACGCGTCGGGCGTCGCGCTCGCGGCCACCGTGATCGCCGCGATGCTTCCGAACGGCAGCGATGCCGCGTCGGACACGGAGTTGTTGTCGGCGTACCAGGCGGGATTCCTCGCCGTCGGGCTGATCATGGCGCCCGCGGCGATCATCTCGTGGTTCATCCACGACGACGACGTGGCCGCCACCCGTGGCCTCACCCCGGCGCCCCCGGCGACGGCCCAGCCATCTCGGGCGTGACCGGGAGCCTCACTCGGTGATGGTGAGGACGTACTCGACGATCTTCTCCGCGACGACCGGATCCTCGAACACCCTGACGTACTCGAACCGCAGGATGCCATTGCCCGGTGCCATCAGGTCGAAGACGAACACCTGGGTTCCCGCGGCGCCCACCAGGCTGCCGCCGGGCTCCTCGAAGTCGCTGCTGACCAGATCGAGCCCGTCGGGAAGCGGCCCCAACTCCCAGCTGTAACCCGTGGTCGGGTTCGCCTCGAGTTCGACGTCGAGCCGATCTCCGACGTCGAGCGACACCTCGGAAAGGGAGTCCGCTGCGCCGAGCACGACCGTCGAGCCGCTGTCGTCGCCGCACGCAGCGAGTGCTGCGATCACGACCACCGCGGCGATCCACGTCTTCATGTGTCGATCCTGCGCAGATCGAGCGCCCGAACGCCACGGGCGATGGTCCCCGGAGTTCAGATCGCGGTGACTCCGGTTCAGGCGAAGGCTGCTCCGGCAGTGCTGTCGATGTACTCGTCGATCCGCGTGATCTGGTCGCCCGACACCTTCGCCACGATGCAGGCGGGCAGGTCGGCCGTTCGCCCGTCGGGCAGCTCGACGTGGAGGTCGTGCTGCTGCACGAACCCCCCGTCGATCTCGTACCGACGAATCGAGCGGTACTCGCGGCTGGTGGTGTGCCGTACGAGCCAGTCGAGCACTCGGAGATTCTGCTCCTTCGTCTGCTCCATGCCGTCGTTGCTGTGCCACACCGCGATGTCGTCGGCGTAGATCGCTGCAACCGCCGCCGCGTCACCGGCCTCGATCGCGGCGAAGATCCGGTCGGCGACGTCGAGAGCTGACATCGCCACAACGTAGCGATTGCGGGGGTCAGGGCCCTGCAATCGTTCGGCGTTCGGCGGAGCGGACCGCGGCGGCGCCGAGGCGGAGCATCTTGGTGTCGCCGAAGGGCGTGCCGCCGACCTGGTTGAGGATCATCGCCACGGCGAGGCCCGACTCCGGATCTCCCCACGCGCCGGACCCACCGAAGCCGAAGTGGCCGAACGCCTGCGGGAGCACGCCCTTGGTGGTGCCGACCATGTGATAGCCGAGCCGCCAGCGCATGTTGAACCCGACGCCGGCGTCGCGACCGACCTTCTCGCCACTGCGGCCGTCGCCACTCGCACCGAGCGTCGTCTGTATCCGGGTCGCCTCGCGCAGCGTGTCGGCCGACACGAGCGGCGGGCCGTCGAAGTCATCGGGTGTGGCGAGCGCGGCGTACATCCGAGCGAGTGAGCGAGCGGTGAAGACACCGTTGGCAGCGGGGATCTCGCCGTCGTGGATCCGATCGGTCGTGGCCACGTCGAGCATGTCGTCGACGACCAACGCCTGATACATCGGCTGGAAGCTCTTCGCCCTGGCGAGCGTCTTGGTCATCTTGAAGAGCCGAGCGACCGCCTTCGGGTCGACGAGTTGCTCGGCGATGTCGCCGCGCACGTTCGCCGGCGCACCGATGTACATGCCGCTGAGGCCGAGCGGTTCGACGATCTCGCGCTGCAGCGCCTCGTTCACCGTACGTCCGGTGACCCGACGGATCACCTCGCCGACGAGCCATCCGTAGGTGAGCGCGTGATACGCGGAGCGGGTCCCGATGTCCCACTTGGGCTCGGCCTCTGCGAGGAGCTTCGTCATGTGCTCCCAATCGATGAGATCCTCGGCCGAGCCGGCAATCGAGCGCACGTCGTGGAGACCGGCCTGATGCGTGAGCAAGTGGCGCAGCGTGATGGTGCCCTTGCCGGCGGCAGCGAACTCGGGCCAGTACGTGGCCACCGGGGTGTCGTAGTCGAGCAGGCCCTGATCGACGAGGCGCTGCACGATGGTCGCCACGACGCCCTTGGTGGTCGAGAAGCTCATCGACATCGTGTCGCGCTCCCACGGGTCGCCGACGGCGTTGCGGACACCGGTCCAGGCGTCGACCACGAGCTCGCCGTGGTGGTACACGGCAACCGCCATGCCGCCCCGAGCGGACTTCTTCGCCATGATCGACTGCACCTTCTCGGTGACCGGTGCGAAGTCGGGATGCACGAAACCTTCCATGGCGATCTTCCTATCGGCTTCCTATCGTGAACGTCACGACGAGGCGGAGGAGGTGAGACCGACGTGTCCGACAACACACTCGGCGGCGACGCCATCGACGGGCTGCTGATCGACATCGACGGAGTGCTCACCGTGTCGTGGGCGCCGATCGAGGGCGCGCCGGACGCGCTGGCGGCCATCCGGCGATCAGGCCTCCCGCTGCGCTTCGCGACCAACACGACGACCCGGACCCGAGCCGAGGTCGCCGACCTGCTCGGCCAGGCGGGCATGCCGGTCCGCGCCGACGAGATCCTGACCGCACCCGCCGCCACTGCCGCCCACCTGCGGCGTCACCACCCGGGCGCCCGGGTCTTCCTCCTGAATACCGGCGACCTCACCGCCGACCTCGAGGACATCGAACTCGTCGACGACGGCCCTGCCGACGTCGTCGTCATCGGTGGTGCGGGCGTCGACTTCACCCATCAACAGCTCAACGAGGCCTTCCGGTTGATCCTCGACGGCGCGGCGTTCGTCGCCATGCACCGCAACCTGTACTGGCGGACACGGGACGGACTCGAACTCGACACCGGCGCATACGTCCAGGCCCTGCAGGCCGCCACCGGCGTCGAACCGGTCGTGCTGGGCAAGCCGTCGCCCGACTTCTTCGCCGCCGGCGTCGGCGAACTCGGCTGCGAGGCCGGGCGGGTCGCGATGATCGGCGACGACCTCGACAACGACGTGCTCGGCGCCCGACACGCAGGCCTGCGCGGTGTGCTGGTGCGCACCGGCAAGTACCGCCCTGAGGTCCTCGACGCGAGCGACGAACAGCCCGATGCCGTGATCGATGCGTTCGCCGACCTCCCCGAACTGCTCGGACTGCGCTGACGTGACTCCCTCCCGCGGTTGCGCCCAAAGTCCCTGGCCGCCTCCGACGGTCGGGGAACAGACTGATCCGAGAGCGACCGAGGAGACCGGATGACGTACGAACGACTGACCGCCGCCGATGCGGTCTTCCTGCGGATCGAGACCCCACACGAACCCCAGCACGTCGGATCGCTGTCGGTGATCGAGGGCACACCACTTCGCGATCCCGATGGCCGCATCCGCTTCGACGACCTGAAAGCCCATGTCGAACGCCGCCTGCACCGCGTTCCCCGGATGCGACAGCGGGTGATGGAGGTTCCCTACAACCAGGCCCGACCGGTGTGGGTCGACGACGACCACTTCGACATCGACCACCACGTCCGGCTCACCGCCCTCCCCCGCCCCGGCGACGACGATCAGCTCGCCACGCTCATGGGGCGCCTCCAGTCACTGCCGCTCGACCGGTCACGGCCGCTGTGGGAGATGTGGTTCGTCGACGGGCTCGCCGACGGTCACGTCGGGCTGGTCATCAAGGTGCACCATGCGCTCGGCGACGGCATGGCCAACGTCGACCTCGCCATGGCGTTGATCGACCTCGAGTCCGACCCGCCGCCCGACGAGCCGGCGCCTGCGTGGAGACCGGCTCCTGCGCCGTCGCCCAACGAACTCCTCCTCGACGCCGTCCGCGAGCAGGTCGGTCGACCGACGCGACTGGCGCAGGCCGCCGTTGACACGCTGCGCAACCCGCGCCCGACGATCGATGCCGCCGCCAACGTGGGCCGCACCGTCGCGAGCTTCCTCGCGAAGCCACCCCCGGCGCCGTGGAACGTGCCGGTCGGCTCGCACCGGCGATGGGTGAGCGCATCGGTGCCGATGAAGGGAGTGCGCACCGTCCGCAAGCGCCACGAGGTGACGATCAACGACGTGGTGCTCGCAGCGTGCAGCGGCGCGTTGCGCACGTTCCTGCTCGACCACGGCGACGACGACATCTCGCACCGCGTGATCAAGGCGATGGTTCCGGTGTCGTTGCGGGGCAAGGAGGACCACGGCGAGACGCTCGGCAATCTCGTGTCGCTGATCGTCGTCGACCTTCCCGTCGACGAACCCGACCCGGTCGAGCGGCTCCGGCGCATCCACGCGATGACGAGCGAACTCAAGGGCTCCGGGCTGGTCGACGGCGCCCATCGGATCCTCGACATCGCCGATGCGATCACCCCGCTGGCCGGCCCGCTCACCCGGTACGTCAGCCGCACGATCCCGATGAATCTCGTGATCACCAACATCCCCGGCCCGCCGATCCCGCTGTACCTGCGCGGCGCCAAGTTCGTGCGGGTGTACCCCTACGTCGAGGTGATCGACAACGAGGGCCTGACGATCGCTGTCGTGTCGTACGAGGACCAGCTCCACTTCGGCATCACCGCCGACCGCGACGTGATGCCCGACCTCGGCGACGTCGCCGCATCGATCGAGCACGAATTCGCCCTGCTCGCAAGACGCCGCTGAGCCCGCGCCCTCCGTTCTCGTGAACAGGTGCGCGCTCCAGCCGCGGATTTGTTCACGAGAAGCGAGGTGTGAGTGTGTCGGCGAGGCCTTCGGCGGCTCGGCGGCCGCTCCAGAAGATCGACGGGCGGCCGCCGGTGTCGAGCGCGGCGAAGACCAGCCCGCCGATCACTGCCGCGTTCTTGAGTACCTGGATCTGTTGCTGCGCCTTGTCGGCGGCGTCCTCCATCTCCCAGAAACGATGACCCGCCAAGGTGGTCGGTACCAATGACCCACCGAGCACGATCGCCATGACCCGTGGGGCGATGCCGAGTGCGAACAGGCCGCCGGCGGTCACCTGGACGGCGGCATTGACCCTCACGAGTTGCTCGGCGGTCGGCGAGTTCGGGAGCGCGTCCTGCACCGGTTCGACCACCTTCGCGGCCGGCACGGCGAGCTTCGACGAGCGCTTCCACGCGCTCACCCCACCAACCACGAAGATCCCTGCGAGCAGGGTGCGGGCAAGGCCACGAAGTCCGATCATGCAGTGGCTCTACCCAAACTCGGCCGTTCCCACACCGGACAGCGCAACCGGAGTGCGGCAGCCCGGTCAGATCGGCAAGCGTTACGCCAGGGGTCTGACCCCTGGCGTAACGGTCAGATGGTGTTGCCGGCGAACTGGGCGTTGTAGAGACGCCAGTAGGCGCCGTGGGCTTCGAGGAGCGAGTCGTGGTTGCCCTGCTCGACGATCTGGCCGTCCTCCATCACCAGGATGACGTCCGCGCCCCGGATCGTGGAGAGGCGGTGGGCGATCACGAAGCTCGTGCGGTTGGCCCGCAGGTTGTTCATCGCCTCCTGGATCAGCACCTCGGTGCGGGTGTCGACCGAGCTGGTCGCCTCGTCGAGGATCAGGATCGCCGGGTTGTTGAGGAACGCACGGGCGATCGTCATCAGCTGCTTCTCGCCGGTCGAGATGTTGTCGCCCTCGTCGTTGATGATCGTGTCGTAGCCGTCGGGCAGCGAGTGCACGAACCGGTCGACGTAGGTGACCCGGGCCGCCTCGTAGATCTGCTCGTCGGTGGCGTCGGGGTTGCCGTAGCGCAGGTTCTCGCGGATCGTGCCACCGAACAGCCACGTGTCCTGCAGCACCATCCCGATGTCGGAACGCAACTCGCTGCGCGGGAAGCTCGCAATGTCGCGCCCGTCGAGCGTGATCCGGCCCGAGTCGAGCTCGTAGAACCGCATGATCAGATTGACCAGGGTCGTCTTGCCGGCGCCGGTGGGGCCCACGATGGCGACGGTCTCGCCCGGCTCGGCCGTCACGTTCAGACCGGTGATCAGTGGCTTGTCGGGGTCGTAGGCGAAGTGCACGTCCTCGAACACCACACGGCCTCGAACCGGCTTCGGGTCGATGCTGAGTTCCTGCTCGGCTGACTGCTCCTCGGCGTCGATCAGCTCGAGCACCCGCTCGAGCGAGGCGATCCCCGACTGGAACGTCGCCGCCATCGACGCCAGATGCGTGAGCGGCTGGGAGAACTGGCGGGCGTACTGGATCATCGCCTGCATGTCACCGATGCTCAGCGAGCCGGACGAGATCTGCAGTCCGCCGACCACGGCGATCAGGATGTACTGGATGTTGCCCATGAAAAGCATCGCCGGCTGGATCAGGTTGGCCATGAACTGCGCCGCGAAGCTCGCCTCGTAGAGGTTGTCGTTGTCGGCACGGAACCGGGCCTCGGCCTCACGCTGACGACCGAAGCTCTTGACGATCGCGTGGCCGCTGAACACCTCTTCGGCCTGCGCATTGAGATCCCCGGTGTGGCGCCACTGCGCCATGAAGCGCGGGCGCGCCTTGCCGCCGATGAACTTCATCAGCCACACCGAAAGCGGCACGGTCGTGAGCGCGATCAGCGCCAGCAGGGGCGAGATCGTGAACATCATGATCGTCACGCCGATCAGCGTCAGCAGCGACGTGAGGATCTGGCTCGTGGTCTGCTGCAGGCTCTGCGACAGGTTGTCGATGTCGTTGGTCACCCGGCTCAGCAGGTCGCCGCGTGGCTGACGATCGATGTAGCTCAACGGAAGGTGGTTGAGCTTGCGCTCCACCCCTTCACGCAACGAGAACATCGAGCGCTGCACCACGCCGGCGAGCACGTACGACGAGGTGTACGAGAGCGCGAACGACCCGATGTAGACCAGCATCACCGTGATCAGCTGGCTGTGCAGCTGATCGAAGTCGATGCCCTGCCCACTCTGCACGCCCTGCACGATGATGTTGGTCGCCTCGCCGAGCAGCTTGGGGCCGATGACGACCAGCACGACGCTGACGACCGTGAGGAAGAACACGGCGAACAATCGGGGCTTCTCGGTCCCGAGGATGTCGCCGAGCCGCTTGAGCGTCGAGCCGAATTGGTCGCTGCGCTCGGAGGGGATGCCGATGCCGCCACCGGGCCCGAAGCTCGCTCGGCGGGCCTCGGTACCGGCGGTCGCCAGCAACTTCTTGTCGTCGGCCGAGACGCCGCTCCCGGGCTTGGCGGCCCGACCGCTCGCGACGATGGCGTCCGACCCTGTCGTCTCGTTGGTGCCGTTGGCGCCGTTCGTGCCGTTGGTGCTCATGCCACGGCCCCCTGTCCGATCTGCGATTCGACGATCTCGGCGTAGGTGGGACACGTCTCGAGCAGCTCGGCGTGGGTGCCACGGCCGATGATCTCACCGTCCTCGAGCACGAGGATCTGGTCGGCGTCGACGATCGTCGACACGCGTTGGGCGACGATCAGGACCGCCGCGTCGGCGGTGTGCGGTTTCAATGCGGCTCGCAGTCGGGCATCGGTGGCCAGGTCGAGCGCGGAGAACGAGTCGTCGAACACGTAGATCTCGGGTTTGACGACGAGCGCCCGGGCGATGCACAGCCGCTGCCGTTGCCCGCCCGACACGTTCGTTCCGCCCTGCGTGATCGGGCTCTCGAGGCCGTCGGGCATCGCCTGCACGAACCCGCTCGCCTGAGCGACTTCGAGCGCTTCCCAGAGCTCACCCTCGTCGGCGTCCGGTCGCCCGTACCGCAGGTTCGACGCGACGGTTCCGGAGAACAGGAAGGGCTTCTGCGGGACGTAACCCACTTTGCTCCACAACAGGTCGAGGTCGAGTTCGCGGACGTCGACCCCGTCGACGACCACCGATCCTTCCGTTGCATCCGACAGCCGCGAGACGAGATTCATCAGCGTGGTCTTGCCGGCGCCGGTGCTCCCGATGATTGCCGTCGTCGTGCCGGCTTCGACCCTGAACGACACGTTGCTCAGCACCGGACGATCTGCACCGGGGTAGGCGAAGCTGACATCCCGGAACTCGAGCGTCCCGCGCTCGGTCACCTCGGTGACCGGATGCTCCGGCTGGCGGACCGTCGAGGGCGTGTCCAAGACCTCCGCGACGCGGTCAGCGGCAACGCCCGCCCGGGGGATCATCGACACCATGAACGTCATCATCACGACCGCGAACAGGATCTGCATCAGGTAGCTCAGGTAGGCGACCAGCGAGCCGATCTCCATCTGCCCGGCGCCGATCCGGTCTCCACCGATCCAGATCACGGCAACGCTCGACAGGTTGATGATCAGCATCACCGTCGGGAACGTGGCGGCCATCAGGCGACCGGCGCGAAGCGAGGTCTGCGTCAACTCGTCGTTCGCCTGCGAGAACCGCTCGACTTCCTGCGGTTCGCGGACGAACGCCCTGACCACGCGCATGCCGGTGATCTGCTCACGCAGCACGAGGTTCACCCGGTCGATGCGGAACTGCATCGCCTGGAACGACGGCACCATCCGGTACACGATCGAACCGAGCGCGACGACCGCTGCCGGGATCGCGAACACCAGGATCATCGACAGACCCGGGTCTTCTCGTACGGCGAAGAAGATGCCGATCACCATCGTGATCGGCGCCGTGATCATCATCGTGCAGGCCATGACCACGAGCATCTGGATCTGTTGGACGTCGTTGGTCGTGCGGGTGATCAGCGAGGGAGCCCCGAACTGGCCGACTTCGCGAGCCGAGTAGCCGGTCACCGTGTGGAACAGGTCGCGCCGGATGTCCCGGCCGAAGCCCATCGCCGCCCGTGATGCGTACCAGACCGCGCCGACGGTGAAGATGATCTGGACGATCGTGAACCCCATCATCACGGCACCCATCGTCAAGATGTAGTCGTTGTCCCCCTGCAGCACGCCGTTGTCGATCAACAGCGCGTTGACCGTCGGCAGCGTGAGCGAGGCGAACGTCGCGATCGACTGCAGTGCGACCACCATCAACAACACGTTGCGGTAGGGGCCGAGGTGGCTCTTGATCAGCTGCCAGAGTTTCACGTGGGGGTTCCTGTTCCGACGCCGCGCAGGACGGTGTCGACGATGTCGGATGCCGCAGCGGCCTCGGCCGCGATCATCGGATGGGTGAGCGAGAGGGTGAGGGCACGCAACATCCGAGCTGCGTGGGCGGGGTCGACGCGGATTTCGTCGCGATGGGCTTCGAAGATCGCCGTGAGCGCAGGGCTGTCGGTCATCGGGCGCCTGACCTGGTCGTGGCGCTTCGGGCCGAGATGTGACAGCAGGGTCCAGACGTCGACGACACGGCGCTGGATCAACTCGGTGGCTTCGACGAGCTGCTCCTCGAACGGCAGGTCGGGATCGATCGCTCCCAACGCACTCTCGAAGGGTCCCTGATCGAGCGCGGCCTCGAGGGTGGCGTCGAGCAGTTCGTCCTTGTCGGCGAAGACCCGGAAGATCGTTCCCTCGGCGATACCGGCGGCGCAGGCGATCTGCTTGGTGGTGATCGCCTCGCCGTGCTCGGCGAGCAGTGGGCGGACCGCCTCGATGATCGCCGCGCGCCGCTCCTCGGGTGGCAGCGCCGACGCCCGCTTGGTCGTCGGTGGAGCACTGGCGGAGGCCGACATCGCCCGAACCCTAACTGAGTGAGCACTCACTCACACCACGAGCGATGAGGTTCTGGCGCGACTCGTGCGCCGGGGCCTCAGCGCGAGGGGGTGGGTGTCACGCCAGGGAGCGCCGCGGCGCTGGCGGCGAGGGCGTCGAAGTAGGCGTCGTAGCCCTTGCTGCTCGGGTGGAACGAGGCGCCGCTGATCGTCAGCGGGCCGTCGTCCCAATGCTCGCGCACGCCGCCGTCCGCCGTCATGCTGCGCTCGAGCGTGTCGCCGAACACCGCGTCGTTGACGTACCGATCCCGTTGCCAGAACCGGCAGGCGCCGTGGTTGTCGAACTGCTCGACGACCGGCACGAAGGCGATGTCGGCGCCCGTGCGGGCCGACGCGACACGAGTGGCGAGCAGGATCTGAGCGTTGAAGCGGTCGACCTGCTCGTCGACCCAGTCGGCTTCGCCCCTGCTCAGCCCGGTGACGCCCTCGCACCAGCGATCGCTCTGCATCAGGCGTGGATACGCGAGGACGCGTACGGAGATACGTGGGTAGCGATCGCCGATCTCGGCGTACGCGTCGATGAGGTCGGTGCGGAGTTCGGCGAGATTCGCGATCTGGTTGCCGGACGACCGGTCACATCCCACCGAGGTGATGCACCGCACGAGGATGTCGGGCCAGTTCTCGCCGCGGACGGTGCGGAGATCGTTGCCCCCGATCGTCATCGCGACGAGCGTCCCAGCGCCGTCGCCGGGGATCGCTGCGACATCGACCTGGTTCGCGATGTCGGCCACGACGGCGCCCGCGCAGGCGACGAACACCGAGTCGGCGCCGACCTGCGCTGCGAGGCGCGGTCCCGGTGTCTCGTCGAGTTCGCGGCTGCAGTCGCTGTTGCCGATGCGCGTCGACGGGGCGAACGTCTGGGCAGCCGGTCCGTGATCGTCGTAGTCGGAGGCGTTGCGATGGATGCCGGTGCCCGAGCTGTAGGAATCACCGAGTGTGACCACACGTTCGGTGCCCGGCGCCGCGGCGCTCGTCGACGCCTCGGTCGCCACCAACGCCACGGGCGCGGCCACGCAGGCGACGAGCGTGATGAGGCGGGTCGGCGACGACACCCCCGCCAGGCTAGGCGCAGCTCCACACCGTGGCGACGCGACCGACCGACGTCACGCGATCAGGTCGGTGAGTCGCGAACCCGACGCACCAGCACCTCTTGGGCGATCGTCGCTGCGTGGAGCCCGTCGACACGGATCACGTCGCCGGTGACCAGGCCGCGCCCACCGTTGAGGCCGTGCGATCGGGTGTCGAACCAGTGCCACTGGGAGGGGTCGGTCGGCCGTTGGAACCACACGGAGTGATCGAGGCTCGCACCCTGGAAGAGCTTGCGATCGCCGACGTCTCCGGCCGCATCCGGGTGGGGCAGCCGCGCCGCTCGGGACGGCGCGGCGTCGGACATGAACGCGAGGGCGCATTGATGGTCGGCGGGATCGTCGCCCAGATCGGCGTTCAGGCGAATCCAGTAGCCCATCGTGCCGTCGTCGAGGAAGGTCGCCTTGCGCTCCAACAGCCCCGCCCAGGAATGGTCCGGCAGCGTCGGGTCGTCGTACGACGGCAGCCCGGGTGGCAGGAGGGCGATCGGCACGTCGGCCTCGTCCTCGACGATCTGGAACGACACCGAGAGGTTGAGGATCGCCCCGCCGGACTGGCGGGCGACGACCTGGCGGGTGCTGAACGACCGACCGTCGCGTAGTCGCTCGACCTCGTAGCGGATCGGTTCGTCGTTCGTGCCTGGTCGGATGAAGTACGAGTGCAGCGAATGGGCCGGCCGATCGACCACCACCGTGCGCGAGGCGGCCCGCAGCGCCTGCGCCACCACCTGCCCGCCGAACAGACGCCCACCCCACGGATACCGGGCCGCGATCCCCACGAACGTGTCGGGCCCGTGTGGCTCCAGCTCCAGCAGTTCGCTGAACTCGATGTCGTGAATCCGGCGAACGTCCATCCGGCCAATGTAACGATTGGTGTCCGACGCGAATCGTTGTCGGGTGCGGAGGGGTCAGTACTCGGCCACGAATCGGCTCAGGCCGGGCGCGTCGATCACGACGATGCGACCTCGGCAGGTCTCGACGAACCCGGCGTTGCGGAAGCGCGCCAGCGCACGAGCGGTCGACTCGCGGGTGGTGCCGATCCAATCGGCCAGGTCGGCCTGGGTGATCGGCACCTCGTGGACGTTGCCACCGGCCGCGTGGCGCATCATCAGCGACGCGAGCTCCACGAGCATCCGGCCGGTTCGAACCGTGGCGCTGTCGGAGTTGCGGGTGACCAACCGCTTGTTCGCCCGCCGCAGCTGCGCACTCAGGTTCTGACACACGGCCACCATCAGCTCCGGTTCGGCCGTCACCATGTCGAGGAACTCGTCGGAGCGCAGGACGGCAACCACGGCGTGGTCGAGCGCAGCTGCACTCGCCGAGCGCGGTTGCCCGTCGAGTGCGGACAGTTCGCCGAACTCGTCGCCGGGCGCCTTGATGCCGATCAGCAGTTCCCGGCCCGACGGCATCGTCAAGAAGATCCGCACACGTCCCTCGACGACCGCGTACACGTGACGCGAATGGTCCGACTCGAGGAAGAGGAGCTCGCCGGGCGCGAACGTCCGGTGCCGTCCAGCGCCGGCGATCATGTCCCCGATCGTCCGAACCCCCACTGCAGCATCGCCCCCTCTGATCACTGTCTCCCAGCAGGTCGAGCAACTCGTCCTGCGCTGTGTGATCGAGGTCATAGACCGTAGCCCGCATCGCGCCCATTGTGGAACGGCCACATCAACCGACATTCCAGGAGAGACCCATGTACCTGTTCAGCCGTACGACGATCGCCGCCCTCGGACGCCAGTTCGACGCCGTCCCCGCCGCTCTCGAGGTCGCGGAACTGGCCGCCAACATCACCGGTCGCGACGTGAACGTCTTCGCCGCCCGCTTCGGCGCGCCGATGGGCACGATCATGTGGAGCGCCCGATCCGAGTCCCTCGCAGAGCTGCAGGAGAGCACCGAGAAGATGATGGCCGATCCCGGCTACCTCGCGAAGCTGGAGTCGATGAACGGCCTGTTCATGGCGCCCGCCGAGGACCGTTTCAGCCGGATCATCGTCGGCCCCGGGGAGGCGACGTCGAAGTACTACGGCATCACCCGGGCAGCGATGGCGAACGGCAAGTTCGCCGATGCGATGGCGTTCGGCGTCGAGGCCGCCGAGTACATCGGCACGTCGATGAAGTGTCCGGCGGCCTTCGTCAAGGCGGCATACGGGGGGTTCGGTGACGTCACGTGGATCACCGGGTTCGACAGCATGGACCAGGTCGATGCGTTCGACGACTGGCAGATGTCGGACGCCGGCTACCACTCGATCCTCGAGCGCTCCGCGGGTCTCTTCGTCGAGAACAGCGGGCACACGAGCTTGATCGAGAAGCTCAACTGACCCACCGGCGGGCGATACTGGGGGCATGGCTCCCACGGTCGAAGTGTTCGCCGACATCACGTGCCCGTTCACGCACGTCGGGCTCAAACAGGTGGTCCGCCACGTCGACGAGATCGACTCGCCCGTCGACGTCGTCGTGCGAGCGTGGCCGCTCGAATGGGTGAACGGCGCGCCGCTCGACGTAGCCGCAGTCGTGGCGAAGGCGCAGGCCCTCGGCGACCAGCTCGGCGTCGACGACTTCTCCGGGCTCCGGGCGGACCGATGGCCCGCGAGCACGATCGCTGCACTCAACCTCGCGGCCTCGGCCTACGAGCGCGACGCCGCAACGGGCCTGGCCGTCAGCCTCGAGCTGCGATCGGCGTTGTTCGAACACGGCGTCGATGTCGGCGATCCGGACGCACTCGCTCTGATCGCCGCGGCCCATCACCTCCCAGCGCCCGCCGACGAGCCGACTGCAGCTGTCGAACGGGACTACCGCGACGGTCAGCAGCGGGGGGTGCAGGGCTCACCACACTTCTTCATCGGCGACGACGGCTTCTTCTGCCCGGCACTCGACCTCGGCCACGACGACGACGGGCACCTCACGGCGAGGTTCGACAGCGCAATGCTCGAAGACTTCTTCGCCCGCATCGACGCCTGAGACCTGGATCCCGACCCGAGGGCTCTGGCCGGAGGGGGGAGGACGGCCGAGCCCGTCGGGCGGGATCTGTACGAAGAGTACGGAACACCGGTGGCGCCTGGATGACGAAGAGATGACCGGACGGCGACCACCGGATGAATTGATGTCGAGAACGCCGGTCGGCACAGCCCGGTGGCCTCGGGGCACCACGATCGATCACCGCGTGGTAACACAGGCGGATGGGGAACCCCGATGACGACACGCGGTGGCTCGACGCCACTGCACAGGCCGAGCTGATCTCGACACGCGACGCCACATCGACCGAGCTGGTCGACGGCGCCATTCAGCGAATCGAGCACGGCGACGGGGCGATCAACGCCGTGATCATGCGGTGGTTCGAGCGGGCGAGGGCACAGGCCACAGCATTCGACGAGCTGCCGCTGCACGCCGAACAGCGATCGGCACCGTTCGCTGGTGTCCCCTTCCTGCTCAAGGATCTCCACAACCACGTGGCGGGCCTGCCGCTCACGTCGGGCAACCGCGCTGCAGTCGATGCGATGCCGCTGTCCACGCACGACTCCAACCTCGTCGTCAAGTTCCGTGAGGCGGGGCTGATCACACTCGGCCGCACCAACAGCCCCGAGTTCGGCAGCCTGCCGGTGACGGAACCGCTCGCGTACGGACCGACGCGCAACCCCTGGAACACCGAGCACACGCCGGGCGGATCCAGCGGTGGCGCCGCGGCGGCGGTCGCCTCCGGCATGGTGCCGATCGCTCATGCGAGCGACGGCGGAGGCTCGATCCGGATCCCGGCGTCGTGTTGCGGGCTCGTCGGACTGAAGCCGACACAGGGCCGCGTGTCGATGGGCCCCGAGCGCGACGAGTCGGGCTTGAGCACCCAGTTGTGTGTCAGCCGCACCGTTCGCGACACCGCCCGGATGCTCGATGCAGTCAACGGCCCCGGTGTGGGCGACACGGTGATCGCACCGGCGCCGACGCGTCCGTACGTCGAGGAGCTGGGCGTCGAGCCCGGTCGGCTGCGCATCGGGCTGCTCGACATCCACCCCACCGGCGGCGATCTCCATCCCGACTGCATCACCGCGGTCCGATCGGCAGCGACCCTGCTGGAAGGTCTCGGTCACGACGTCACCCTCGGACATCCGCCGATCCTGGCGGACCGCGAGTTCCCGCGCCGGTTCGCAGCGATGTGGGCCACCCTGATGTCGGTGGGGATCGACGCGCTCGGCACCACGATCGGGAGAACGATGACCGCCGACGACATCGAGCCGGTGAACTGGGCACAGGGCCAGTACGCCGCGCACCTGTCGGCGACGCAGTACGCGGTGGCGTTGGCGGCGGTCGGGCAGTACCGGCGCCATGTGCACCAGTGGTGGGCCGACGGCTGGGACCTGCTGCTCACACCGACGGTGGCCGCACCACCGCTGCCGATCGGCGCGCTGGACGACGCCGACGACGGCATCTCGAACGACGACCCGATGGCACCGTCGTTGCGTGCGGGTCGATTCGTGGCCTTCACACCGCAGTTCAACGCGACCGGGCAGCCGGCGATCAGCCTCCCGTTGCACTGGAACGAGGCGGGCCTGCCGATCGGCGTGCAGCTGGTCGCCGCCTACGGCCGCGAAGACCTGCTGATCCGCGTGGCGAGCCAGCTGGAGCTCGCCTCCCCGTGGGTCGACCGGCACCCCAGTTGAGACCCACGGTCGAGACGCGGCGTCCGGCCGCATCACCTCGGTAGGGTCGACGCGTGAGCAACGCACTCGCCGACTCCGGCATCGACGCCGTGATCTTCGACTTCGCCGGCGTGCTCAGCACGAGCCCGACCGCCGGCATGATCGAACGAGCCCAACGCTTCGATCTCGACCTGGCGACGTTCGTGCCGATCGTGCTCGGGCCGCTCGACATCGACACCGATCACCCCTACCACGAGCTCGAGCGCGGACGGATCACGATGGACGAGTTCGACGCCGCCATCGAGCCGATGTGGCGCGCTGTCGGCCTCACCGAGTTCCCGACGATCCCCCGCGGCGACGAGTTGCTCGCCATGGTGGAACCGGTCGCTGCGATGGTCGATGTCGCACGGGAGGTCCGTGCGGCCGGCCTCCCGACCGCGATCCTCACGAACAACACGCGGGAATGGAGCGCATGGCGTGCGGCGTGGGACGCCGACAACCTCGTCGACGTCGTGATCGATTCGAGTGAGGTGGGGCTGCGCAAACCGAACCCGGCGATCTTCGAGCTCACGGTCGAACGCCTCGGCGGGCCGCCGTTCGAACGGTGCCTGTTCCTCGACGACTTCCCGTGGAACGTCGCGGCGGCCGATGCGCTGGGATTCCAGACGATCCACGTGACCGATCCGGTCGCCGCCGCGGCAGCGGTGCGCTCCCGCCTCGGTCTCTGAGTTCCGCCCGGCGTCGCCCGCGCCCAACCGTCGCGTCCGGTATCGGCAACGATGGCGAGATGCCCGATGGTCCACGTGGAGCGATGGCGATCGCCGGAGTCGCAGCGGCGGGTTTCGCGTTCGCCCTCGCCGCCCTCGTCAGTTCGCAACTCGCGATCATGTCGGTGCTCGACGCCACGCGGGCAGAACGCGCCGCCACCCAGATCGCCGAGTCGCGCTTCACCGCCGATGTGATCGAGCAGACCGTCCAGCGAGCCCTCGAACCCGTCGCCGGTGAAGCGGTCGCCACCGAACTCGCCACCGCCGCCAGCACGGATCCCCGCGTCATCACGGCCGTCAGCGATTCGCTGCTCGCTGCGCACGGTGGGCTGGTCGACCCGGACCGGCGCTACCCGGGCGACGGCAACACCGTCGTCGATCGGGCGATCGTCGGCTCGGTGATCGACGGTGCCGACCGTGCCGGCATCGATCTCGCAGCTGTGGGCGTCGGCGACGTGACGCTGGGCGATGTGGCCCTCGGCGGAGTTCGACTCGACGCCATCGCTGCGCAGGCCGGTCTGCCGTCGGTGGTGCCGAGCGAGGTGCCCGACCTGGGACTTCGGCGAGTTGCGGAGGTCACCCGGATCGTCGCGCTGATCGCTCTGCTCGCGTTCGCCCTGCTCGCCGTGTTCGCCCACCCGCGCCCGGGTCGGTCGTTGCGACGACTCGGATCGACCGCGGTGGTCGTCTGCGGTGCGTGGCTGGTCGGGCTGCTCGTCGCCGGCTGGGTGATCGGGCGCACGACGAGCACACTCTTCGGCGAGATGATGGACACCGTGTGGTCCGACGCGGTGCCGTCGATGCTGCTGCTCGTCGGTGCCGGGATGCTCATCGGAGCCGGCCTGTGGGTCGCCGGCGCCGTCGCCGACGGCGTCACTCGGCAACCGTCAGCGACGCTGTGACTGCTCCGACCGTCGCAGCAGGCGAGAGCCCATCAGCTTTGCCATCAGGTGATCACCCGAGGTGACCGGCACGTGACGCGGCGGGTTCGACGCCTCGGAGCACGTGGGCAGGCACTCGATCACAGCGTCGCGCGCCCATGCGCATCTGGCCGTCGACCGGCACCGTGGCGCCCTCGCGCCGCTGGTCGTTGTGGCCCGCATCACCGTCGGGCCCTTGTCGAGGAGGAGAACGAAGTGGTCGGCCTCCATGCCGAGCGCCACCGCGCCGGCGGACATCACGGTGTTCGCCACCTCGTCGACGGCCTCGAGGTGGGCGAGCCAGATCTCGCGCGACTCGGCGGGCGCCGACGGCCAGACGTCGGGGGTGGAAGAGCGAGGTTCGGCGAAGTAGGGGGCGGCGAGCTGGTCGGTGATCGAGAAGAAACCCCATGGTGCCCGCGGCATGGTCGAAAGCCTGGGCCACAGACCGGCGTTCGGCGTCGTCCCCTGCACGGAACCGACGGAGGGTCGATCGGTTCCACGCGCATGGCGCACGGTAACGCTGCGCCTCTGCGCACCGCCCCGCATGGCCGGACCGCTGCCCGGGCGCCATCATGACGAGATGAGCGAACTCGCCATCCACGGCGGCACGCCGATCCGCCCGACGCCGTATCCGGCGTGGCCGGAGCACGGCGAGCGCGAACGCACCCTGCTGATGGAGGTGCTCGACAGCGGTCGGTGGTGGTCGAGCCAGGGCACGAAGGTCCACGAGTTCGAACTCGCGTGGGGTGCCCTCCACGACACGGGCCCGGCGATCGCGGTCACGAACGGCTCGCACGCGATCGAGGTGGCGCTACTCGCCCTCGGTGTGGGCCAGGGCGACGAGGTGATCGTGCCGAGCTGGACGTTCGTCGCCACCGCGGCGTCGGTGCTCATGGTCAATGCGATGCCGGTGCTCGTCGACGTGGAGCTCGGCACTGGATGCATCGATCCCGAGGCCGTCGAGGCCGCGATCACCGAACGCACCCGAGCCGTCATCGCCGTCCACATCGCCGGTCATCCCGCCGACATGGAACGCCTCACCGAGATCTGTGCCCGTCACGACCTCGTGCTCATCGAGGACTGCGCCCATTCACACGGGTCGCTGTTCAACGGACAGATGGTCGGCACGTTCGGTTCGGCCGGCACGTATTCGTTCCAGGCATCGAAGCTGATGACCGCCGGCGAGGGCGGCGCGATCGTCACCACCGACCCCGAGGTACGGGCGAGCGCAGCGTCGTACAGCGACTGCGGCCGACGCCCCGGCGAGTGGTACTACTCCCACTATGCGCTCGGCGGGAACTACCGGATGACCGAGTGGCAGGGCGCCGTGCTGCTCGCACAACTCGACCGGTTCGAAGAACAAGCCACTCGCCGCGACCAACGCTCGGCGCTGCTCGACCGCGAACTCGCGACGATCCCCGGGGTGTACCCACAAGCACGCGACGAGCGATGCGACCGGCAGGGCAACTACTGCTACGTGGTGCGCATCGACCCCGAGGAGTTCGGTGCCGAGCGCGAGCCGGTGCGCCTCGCGCTCGCCGCCGAGGGCATCTCGCTCACGATGTCGTATCCGCCCATCCACCGGCTCGACGTGTTCCGCAACCGCGACGGATTCGCCCCTCGCTGGCGGGATCGCGGCGGGATGCAGGACTTCGCAACACTGTCGCTCCCCGTGACCGAGCGCCTGGCAGAGACGACCTTGTGGTTCACGACGTCGGTCCTGATGGGCACCGACGACGACGCGCTCGACGTCGCCCGCGCCGTCGAGAAGGTGCAGCGCCACGCCGGGAAGCTGGCGACGCCGTGAGCGACCGAACCGACGACGCTTCAGCGGAGGGATCGCCCTCGACACCGCCGAGTACCCCGCCTGGAAGCGCGGCCTCCCGCGGCGATGACCGCCGTCAGCTGAGACCGAACTCGGCGAGTTCGACCGGGCGGCGTTCGTCGATCGATCGGTGCGCTGCAGCGCCGGTGGCGACCGCCCACATTCCCTCAATGACGGTGACCGCCTCGGGGCGCCCGCCGCGGATGGCGTCGAGCAGATGGAGGTGCTCCATGAAACTCGCTCCCTGGTGGAAGTCGGGGTACGGCACCCGGGGGTCCATCGGCGCCGGCACCTCTCGCACGTTCTTCCCGATGTTGTGTCCGTGACCTTCCGCCATCGCGCGTTCACCGACCCACACGGTGTCACCGGGAACGGTCGCTTCGAGCTTGGCCGCGTCGCCGGTGATCGTGAGCTCCTGCTCGTAACGGCCGCCCTCGGCGAACATGCACAGATCGAGCGCTCCGCGCACCCCGTTCGCGAACTCGACGATCACGAACGCGTTGTCGAGGACGTCGGAGCGCTCCATCCGACCGTCGATCTCGTAGTACTCGTCGAGGTGATTGACGTCCTGGCTGCCACTCGCCATCACCCGCACCGGGAGCGCACGGGCGGCGAGGTGCATCAGGTCGAAGAAGTGGCAGCACTTCTCCACGAGCGTGCCACCGGTGTTGCGGGTGAATCGATTCCAGTCGCCGACCTTGCCCAGGAACGGGTAGCGGTGTTCCCTGATCGACACCATGCGCGTGGTGCCGCAGACGCCCGAGTCGAGTTGCTCGAGCATCGCCGCCGGCGTCGGCATGAAGCGGTACTGCAGCCCCATCCACGTGATCGCGTCGCGGTGGCGGGCAGCTTCGACCACGCGCAGGCAGTCTTCGACTCGCGTGCACAGCGGCTTCTCGATCAGCACGTGCTTGTCGGTGGCGAGCACGTCGGCGAGGATCGCCGCGTGGGTGAAGTTCGGTGTGGTGATCACGACCACGTCGACGTTCGGATCGGCGAGCAGCTCGCGATGGTCGGCGTAGGTGGCGACCCGGCTCCTGGTCTCGGCACCGCCCGGTCCGGACTCGACACAGTCGAGCCCCCACTCGATGCTGGTCGTCACGGGATCCGCGAGCGCCACCACGGCGGCACCGTCGACGTGATTCAGGTCGAGGATGTGCTCGCCGCCCATCATCCCGCTCCCGATGATGCCGTATCCGATCGTGTCGCTTATGCATGCGCGGTAGCTCGCGCGGAGCAGTCGAACCCTCGCCCGCCTCCGGCCGATCGGAGCCGGGGTTCGGATCGACTGCGCCTGACTTACCGCGCGAGCGGAGGCACCTGGAGCCGGGGCTGGCCGACGTTCGGCGCGTAGTCGAGAAAGCCGACGTACTGTTTGCTCGGCGCCCCATCCTGGATCTCCGCCGACCAGTACAGGATCTGCGTCGCCGAGACTCCAACCCTTGCCAGATCGATCACGAACGTCAAGCTCGTACGCCCCGCTCCGACGTCCACCCGCCGGACCGCCTTGTCCTTCGAGCTGCCGTCACTCCACTTGACCTGAGTGGCCGAGCCGGTGGGTGACCCCGAGAGCAGCAGGCGGTACTGCGGGGTTGCGGACAACGGGATCGCCCCACCCAACAGCAAGGTGATCGACGCCGTGCCGTCGCCGCCACGGGTCGAACGACAACCCACGACGTCACCGAACGCGTAACCGCTCGGCACGTCGCCGGTCGGGTCGCACGGCGGAGGATTGACGACCGTGTACGGGAACTGCGCCGTGGCGACGTTGCCGGCGACGTCGGTCGCCGTGATCACGACGAAGCGCGGTTGGCCGGTCGGCGTCGGCGAACTCGTGTCGACGCCGGTGACCAACTCGCACGTGCCCGGACCAGAGAGACCATCGGTCACCAGACCATCGCAGGTCAGGACCGGTGGCGTCTCGCCGAGGGTGTACACGTTCTTCAGCGCCGGGGGCCGGCTGATCGTCGGCGCCTCGGTGTCGATCTTGAGATCGAGCTCGGTCAGCACGATCCGCTCGACCTCCTCGTCGCCGATCCGGAAGACGATCGCGGTGTACTCGCCGTCGCCGATGGGCTGACCCGTGTAGGGCGTCTCGTCGCCATCGGCGTCGACGAGCGAGATCTTCACGACGTCGACGAGGGCACCCGTCGTGGTGAGGGTGACGTCCGGCAACGTGTCGCCCTCGCCGTTGAACCAGTCGCCGGTGAACTCGGCGCCGGACACGCTCACGATGGTCTGCTCGGTCGGGTCGCTGACATTTCCGGCGAGATCGGCTGCCGATGCGACGGTGGTACCTGGCACCTCGGGTTCGAAGTCAGCGGCCGGAACCACCTTCACCGAGTCCGGGTCAGGATCGCAGCCCGACGATTCCACTGCGCCGTCAGCGGGCGTATCAGCGCTGCAGAATGGCGTCGCTCCTGCCGGCTCATCGCCGGGGAACAGCACCTCGACCTCGGGAACGAAGGCAACGGTGGGCGCCGTCCGATCGATCTTCACGATTCGCGTCAGCTCTGCGACCTGCCCACCACCGAGCGCCAGGGTGAACGTCACCCGGAAGACGCCATCGTCTTCGAGCCGGACGACGCTGGGGTCGGACGGATCGACAGGTGTGGGCGAGAGCAGATCGAACACGGCCGGTTCCGTCTCGGTCGCAGACGTCACCAACTGCTCGACGGTCGGCGACCAGTTGTCGTCGATCTCACCGACGACCTCGACGTCGACGGGCACGTTCGACCATTCGTCCTCTGCCAGCGCTCGCACCGGATCGGTGTCGGTCCTGGCGACGACGACGGCGTCGGGGAGGCCGGTCGCCACCGGGTAGTAGTTCCCCTTGAACGAGCTGATGGCCACGTTGCCACCCGTGTCGAGGACCTGGATGAAGTACCGTCCTGCGTCCGAGACCGGATTCGGCAACTGTCCGACGTACTCACCGACGTTCAGCACCGACGGTGACAGCTCGGCCTTGCGCCAGGTGTC
The DNA here is from genome assembly GCA_963710625.1 of Ilumatobacteraceae bacterium. Classification (GTDB taxonomy): domain Bacteria; phylum Actinomycetota; class Acidimicrobiia; order Acidimicrobiales; family Ilumatobacteraceae; genus Sva-07. The sequence goes on from CAVQBG010000008.1 coordinate 137,147, forward strand.
GTCGTCCAGGTACTGGACAACGACTCGTGCGATGCCCAGGTCGTCGGAGGCGACGACCTCGAAGAGGATCGCGCCGGGGATGCTGTCCGCCGAGCTGGAAATGATCTCCGGCTTGACCGTGTCGCCGACACCGCCGTCGCCGTCCACCCGCGCGTAGTAGACGGTGGTCGCGACCTCGTCGAGCAGCGTGAACTCGCCCGTCGAGCTGCGGTACTGGCCGGGGAACAGCACGAGCTGATCGGTGGGCGTGTCGCCACTGATCACCGACGTGATCGCCTGGAACGCAGTCGGGAAGACAGCGGAGTCGGACTCGACCACGGGCTCGCCACCGGCGAGACCGACGAGCGCTCTGGAGTACTGCGCCGGCGCCGAGATCGGAGCGCGGGAGGAAAGTGACTCGATGATCGCTCCTCGGGCCACCTCGTTCTCCGGATCGGGACCCGTGACGTCGATGTCCGAGCGGGGCACGATCGGATACCCGTCCTTGACCTCGACGTCACCCGCGACCTGACGGAAACCACCAGAAGCCAGGTCGGGGGTGTCGCCCCAGAGATAGGTCACGTCGACCGAGCGACCCAGGAGACCGGTGCCGTCGACGGGCTCGACGTCGCCGATCACCGCCTGCGGCGTCTCCGTGCCACCTTCCACGGCGAGGGCGGCAAAGGCCGCCGGTTCAGGCGCCGCGGGAGCGTCGTACATCGGCAGGCCGTACAGCACGCCCTGCTGAAGCACCTTGTAGTCGTAGGCGTCGAAGTTCGACAGGCGGCTGGCGTACTCGCGCTTGGCCTGCGTCCAGGCCTCGCCGGCGCTGACACCCCCTTGGGTGAGGATCGCGGCGAAGTCGTTGAACAACCGCTCCGAGTACCCGATCTCGGTGTCATCGCCGTAGCCGTAGCCGGTGTTGGCGATGTACACCGCCGCGTCGGTGGTGTACTCGGGCCAGTCGCCCGGGCGCGTCGGCGCGCCGGCCTGGCCGTTGCGGTTCGGCACGTTGAAGCCGGCATGGCAACCAACCGTGAACCACAGCGCTCCGGGCGCCGGGGCCGGCAGCTCACCCAGTGACACATCGAGTGACTCCACGGGGCCGAGATCGAACGGACCGCTGTCGCCGAACGCTGACACGACGCGGGAATGGTCGGCGTGGGCGTTGACGGAAACGATGTCGGGTCCGGCGTCGAGCTGCGTTGCCAGCTGCCCGGCGGTCCAATCCGAGTTGATCAACGTGTTGCCGGTGCCGAGGATTCCGGCCAGTTCGTTCGCCTGGTCGGCGAGGAAGTCGTAGCCGGCGACGAACGCGCTCTCCAGCTTCAAGGTCCCGTTCGTCGCCGGGTTCACGAACTGTGCGATCTGCGCCTCGATCTGGCGACCGGTCTCGACGAGACGGCCGAGACCCAGGTCTTCGACGAAGACGGGCTTGCCGGCGAGCAGGATCGGGTCGAGATCGGCGTACGGAGCGTCGGAGAAGAAGCTGTTGGCGAGCATCGACGACGTCGTGCCGTTGTTCCCGCCGACCTCGGCTGCGTAGGTGTACTCCTTGCCGAGCTGCTGGGTCTCGCCGATGCGTGCGTGCGGGAGCACGTCGTCAGCGCCGATCAGCACCACGTTCTCGAGGTCGACATCGGCTCGGTCCGCGACTTCTGCCACGTACTCGGCCACGTCGGACACGACCGCGTTCGCGAGCAGCGCCGAACAGGTGCTGTCGGTGTTCCAGTCGACCGTCGGCGAGACCGTGACGATCTGACCGGCGACCTTCTCGTGCTGCGCGAGGGAGGCGAGGTTGCCAACCTGCGGCCCCGTAGAACTCTGGATGATCAGCGACTTCGTGTTCGTGGCGATGCCATTGGGGCCGGGCGAGATCATCGTGGCGACGTCGGGCACGCCACACTCCTCGGCGTTCGGGGCCGCCGACGCACGGACGTGCACCACGTAGTCGGGCGTGGCGCCGTTGTAGCCGGCGACGACCGCCGGGAAGTTCGTCGCCGGTCCGACGATCGCCTCGGTCACCTCTGCTTCGACGTTGCGGTTGTTGGAGATCGCGACCAGCGGCAGGTCGGGGTTGCTCGGCAGGACGGTGACGACGTCCTCGAGCGCTTCGGGCTGCGGGCTGTCGCCCGTCTGCTCCGCGGCTCCCGACGTCTCGTCGGCGATGAGGCGCGACTGACCGATCAGGCGCGACTGACCGATCAGGCGCGACTGACCGATCAGTCGGGCGGGCCCGATGAGCCGTGACTGACCGGTCGACGGCGGACCCGACACGTCGTTCGCGAAGAGGCTCAGGTCGGCGTCGTCGGTCAAGCTCGACACCGAGACCGAGAGGTGACTGCCTGGCGCGTACCTCGCGGGGTCGAGGTCGATCTCGTACTCGGCGAGCGGGCGCTCGTCGCCTGCGGCCGTGAGCTTCGACACGTACAGCGTGTCGGTCTCCAGATCGGGGGTCTCGTCACCCTGCCACGGGTCGGTGACGGCAACGGCGAAGCTGGCGGGCGGATCGATCATCCGGCCGTCGGCCGAGATCACGACGGTGCCCTCGGTGGATCCCCGCGGACCGTCGACCAGGCCGACGGGGCGCACCTGGATCGAGAAGGTCGTCGTCTCACCGAATTCCGAGTACGCGCCGGCGAACACGAGTGCATCGCCCGACGGCACGGGGTTGCCTGCAGGAACCGCAGCAGCGTCACCGACGGTGACCGTCGCCGAGTAGGGGACGTAGGCGAACCCGTTCGGCACCTCGACCGTGACGGTCGTCTCCTCGACTCGCCCGCTCGCTGACCACGTCGTCGAGATCTGGGCAGGCTCGCCGAGGGCATAGGCGGTGACGTCGAAGTTCGGGTTCCCGATGAGGTCGAGCTGCGACCAGGGGAAGGCGACCGGGTCGAGCAGCGCCGACACGTAGTCGAGCACCGTCTCCCCCGGCTCGAGCCGGAAGATCGGATCGACGATTCCGGGCGTGGTCGGATCGTCGAGCAGGGCGCCGAGGAACGAGTCGGGCGCGTAGTCGACCGAGTCGGCGGGGATCTGGTCCCACGGGACGCTGCCGACGTCGAAGCCGGCGAGGTCGAGCAGCAACAAGTTGGCCTCGTCCCAGTTGCAGAAGCCGACGTTCGGGTCGGTGTCGGCCTCACCGGTCAGGCCGCACCAGGTCGTTCCTGCTGGGAGCGGGATGTCGGTGAGCTTGGTGTCGCCGAAGAACAGCGACAGGAGGCTGACGTCCTGGAGGAACACACCATCGGGATCGAGATCGAGGATCGAGGCATCACAGAGCGCCTGGAAGGCCTCCGACAACCCTGCTTGGTCACAGTCTCCGATCACCTCGGAGAACAACACGTCGTTGCGGGTCAGGCCGTCCCACACGGTGCCGGCGAGCACCTCGTCCCACGTGTAGCCGATCGGCGGCTGCAGGAACGAGAGAGGAACGTCACCGACGCCGGTGAGCCGGTCCGCCTCGATGAGGCGCGACTGGCCGATCAGGCGCGCCTGCCCGATCAGGCGAGCCGGGCCGATCAGGCGCGCAGGACCGATGAGGCGCGCCTGGCCGATGAGCCGGGCGGGACCGATGAGACGCGCCTGCCCGATCAGACGGGCCGGACCCGCCACCTCGGTGTCGATCAGCCGGGCGGGACCGATCAGCCGGGCGGGACCGATCAGCCGGGCGGGACCGATCAGCCGGGCGGGACCGATGAGACGCAGCGGGTCGCCGACGACCGGCGACGACAACACGTCGGCGAACACATCGCCGGGCAGCGCAGAGACCGGGATGTCAGAAACACCGACGCCGCGGGCGCCGTCGACCGATCCCGGCGCGTCTGCGACCGGAGCCGTGAGCGCCGACGGGCAGGGCGTTCCCGGCTTGCTCCGATCGGCACTGATCGAGTCGCCCCGGTTGGTCCAGGTGACCACGCCGGTGGCGGTGTATTCGCTGGACCAGTAGACGGTCCCGAACTCGTTCTCGGCGATCAGATCGGCCTCGGAGGCGTACTCGCCATTCGGGAACGGGAGTGGGAGGGTGTTCGGCTTGATGTTCCCCTTGTTGCCGTTCTCGAAGTCGTCGGCGGGCAGGAGACCGAAGCGGAAGCTTTCGGCTGATCCGGTCGAATCGAATTCGTAGCAGACCTGCAGACGCTGCGAGTCGGGCGTGCCGTCCTGGCCCTGGACTCCCGTGCCGGTCGCAACGACGGTGCTGGTCGCCAGGACGGCAACCAGCGCCGCTGACTTGAAGAAACCTTGACTCATGATCTGGCCCACCCTTGCCGATAAGCGCCCGACGTTAGTCGTCGCGTCTCTCCTGGTAAACGGGGCAGAATGTGACAGATGCCCCTGTCCCTGCTCGAGCCGTACGTGCCGGCGTCGGTGGCCGACCCGGAGCGGTCGAACTGGGTACTCGACGGTTCGATGGTCTTCGCCGACGTCTCGGGCTTCACCAAGCTGTCCGAGAAGCTCGCCGAACAGGGAAAGGCCGGCGCCGAGGAACTCACCGACATCCTGCTCGGCACGTTCACCGACCTGCTCGGCGAGGCACGTGACGAGGGCGGCGACCTCCTCAAGTACGGCGGCGATGCGCTGTTCCTTGCGTTCGAGGGCCCCGGGCACGCCGTCCGAGCATGTCGCGCTGCTCATCGCATGCGCGCTGCACTCAAGGCCCGGGGTCCGATCGAGACCGGCAAGGGACGAGTCGTCCTCCGCATCTCCCAGGGCGTCCACACGGGCCGATTCCATCTGGTACTCGCAGGAGACCGACAACGCGAACTCCTGATCATCGGCCCCGACGCGACGATGGTCACCGACATCGAGGGAGCCGCATCGGCAGGCGAGGTCGTGGTGAGCCCCATCACGGCGTCCCACTTGCCCTCGTCCCACACCGGACGGGCCGTCGGCCACGGGGTGCTCCTCCGACGCGAACCCGGGCGCGACGGCGGGCCCGTACACCGGATGCCGGCCCCCGAGATCGACCGTACGACGCTCGTTCCGGCAGCGGTGCGGCGCCGCGTCGAAGCCGGCGACCTCGAGTCCGAACATCGCCGGGTCGCCGTCGGTTTCCTTCACATCATGGGCGTCGACGAGTACCTCGCCGCCAATGGAACAGAACAGACGGCCCAGGCGCTGAGTGAGATCACTGCAGCGGTGGCGACTGCCGCTGTGGACACCGACGTCTGTCTGCTCGCCTCGGACCTCGCCCCTGACGGTGCCAAGCTGATCATCACCGCGGGCACACCCGAAGGGGTCGAGGACATCGAGGGCCGTCTGCTCCTCACGTTGCGCAGCGTGTTCGACCAGGACCTCCCTCTTCCGATCCGCGCCGGCGCCCATTCGGGTCATGTGTTCGCGAGCAACGTCGGTGCGCCCTGGCGGCACGTGTTCACGGTGATCGGTGACGCTGTCAACCTCTCCGCTCGCTTGATGGGCAAGGCGCAGCCTGGACAGGTGGTCGCCAGTCGGGCACTCCTCGAGCACTCGGCAACGACGTTCGTGACCGAACCGCTCGAGCCGTTCATGGTCAAGGGCAAGCGACATGCGCAGCGTGCGGCGCTCGTCAAGGAGCGCGTGCTGGAGGAACCGCCGAGCGAACGGCTGCGTCCGCCGTTCGTCGGACGCGCCGAAGAACTCAGGATCCTCACCGACGCACTCGATCACGCGCGACGGGGCCACGGATCGTGCATCGAGCTGATGGGACCGCCAGGTATCGGCAAGTCCCGCCTTCTCGACGAGCTGATCGCACGCACCGACGACGTTCCCAGCATCCGGATCACCTGTGAGCCCTTCCAGGCCGACCGGCCCTACTACGTCGCCCGATTGCTGCTCCGGCGAGTCCTCGGCATCGCGTTCGACGCCGATCCCGAAACCGCCGGGCCGGTGCTGGCGGAGCGAGTGCACGCCGTCGCTCCCGACCTGGCACCCTGGATTCCCCTGCTCGCAACGGTCATCGACGCGACCGTGGACGAGACACCGGAGGTGCTCGCCCTCGATCCGTCCTTCCGTGCGCAGGTGCTCCACGAGACCGCTGCCGACTTGTTCGAAGCAACTCTCGGATCAGCCGGTCTCTTGATGCTCGAGGATGCACTCTGGATCGACGATGCGTCGGCACAGATGCTGGCGCGAGTGATGCGTGACATCGCAGTTCGCCCCTGGCTCGTGTGCACCACTCTGCGCCAGGCCGACGACGCCTTGGCCCGCACGCTGGATTTCGACTCGACCCGAATCGAGATCTCGCCACTGCCGGAACAACTGGCCGGTCAGCTGGCCACCGAACTGACCGAGGAAGCCGGCATCTCGATGCGCGACATCGAGCGCCTGTGTGATCGCGCCGGTGGCAACCCGCTGTATCTCGTCGAACTCCTCCGAGCGGTCCTCGACTCCGGCCCCCAGGATGACCTGCCCGACCGGCTCGAGGACATCCTGGCCGCCCGCATCGACCGGCTCCCCCACCCCGATCGGACCGTCCTACGCGCAGGCGCCGTTCTCGGCGACAGGTTCGACCGCGACCTGCTCGCCGCCACGCTCGGCCCGGACATGCCATACCCGGCGAACCGCACCGCGGACCGTCTGAGCGGCTATCTCATCGCAGACGGCACCGACCTGGTCTTCGAACACGGTCTCGTGCGCGAGGTCGCCTACGAGCTCCTCCCCTTCTCGCGTCGCCGGAACCTCCACCAGCGGGCTGCCGACGTGCTGTCGAAGCTCCCGGGTCGACCCGACGACGACCGACTGAGCCTGATCGCGCATCACCGCGATCTCGCCGGGGAGCGACTTCTCGCTTGGGCGGCCCTCCGGCGCGCAGGCGATCGTGCGGCCCGCAAGTTCGCTCACCACGAGGCTGCTGCGCTGTACGAACGGGCGATCGAGAATGCTCGGCGGGTCGACACCGTTCCGGTGCGCCATCTCGCCGATGTTGCAGAACGTCTCGGTGACTCGGCAGACATCGCGGCGAACTTCGCGCTCGCGTCGCATGGCTACCGCCTCGCGCGCAAGCTCATCGGGCCTGACGACGTCCGACAGGTGGACCTGATGCGCAAGGAGGGCATGGTTCGTGAGAAAGAGGGGCGATACGAAGCTGCACTGAGATGGCTTCGCCGAGGCCTGGCCGATCTCCGGGCCGACGAATCCGCCGACGGGGACGCGTCCGAGCACCTCCTCGCCCTCCGCGCAGAGTTCGAGGTGTCCTACGCCGGCGTCCGATTCCGTCAGGGCAAGCTCCGCAACTGTGTCCGCTGGTGCGAGTCGGCGATCGACGACGCCGAACGCTCGGGCGCCCGCAAGACGCTGGCGCATGCGCTGTATCTCATCGAAGGTGCGCTGACCGATCTCGGCGATGCGCGGGCCGCCGAGTACGAGGGGCGGTCGCTGGCGATCTATCGAGAGTTGGGCGATCATCTCGGGATGGGCCACGCGTTGCTCAACATGGGCGTCAACGCCGTGCACCGGGGTGAACTCGACCGAGCGGTCGACCTGTACGAGCAGGCCCGCAATGCGCTGCGAACGGCGGGCCATGTGATCGGACTCGCCCACGTGTCGCTCAACCTCGGTGAGGTACTCGCAGATCAAGGTCGACTGGACGAGGCCGAGTCGTTCCTGCGGGACGCACGGCGAGCGGCGTCAGCATCGCAGTATCGAATGATCAACGCCGCCGCACAGAGCGCGCTGGGACGTGTCGAAGTGCGGCGAGGCGACGTCGACAAGGGCCTCGAGCTCCTGGCAGCGGCCGGGAAGACGTTCGAAGAGATGAAGGCCACTTCGTGGATGGTCGAGACCGCTGCGAGAATCGCCGAGGGGCTGGCGTTCGCCGGTCGTTTCGATGACGCACTGCTGGCGATCGAGCATGCACTGTCGATCGAGTCCGAGGCAGCCACCGGGGGCATCGTCCCGCTGCTCGAACGCACACGGGGGCGAGCACTTACGGGCCTGGGCCGGCACGAGGAAGCCCGATCGGCACTGGAGCGGAGTGCCGACCAGGCGTCGGCCGACGGAGCGGAGCTCGAGCTGGCCCTGACGCTCCACGAGTTCGCGAGGCTGCCCGGCGTCGACCCGCAGGACGCAGCATCTGCGTCCGCTCGCGCTCGTGAGATCGCGACCCGGATGGGAGTGGACCTCTCCTCGGTCCCGATTCAGGCGTAGAGCGCAGCGAACGCAGCGGTGTCGACGTACTCGTGCAGGCCGGTGATCAAACCGTGCTCGTCGAAGTGCAACATCACACACACGTCGGTCGATGCCGACACCCCGTCGGGGCGGGTGAGTCGCACCAGGTGCTGCTCGACGACGAACCGCTCCCCCACGCTCCGGCGGACGTCGGAGTACTCGACGGTCACCCCGTCACGTTTCAAACCCTGGATCATCGTCAGCAGGCCCTCGATGCCGTGCTCGGGATTGCCGTTCTGACGCACTCCGGCGCCTGCGGCGAAGAGGTCGGTGAGGCCGTCGAACTCCTGGGTGGAGAAGTGCTCGAACAGCTCAGCGGTGCGTGCGTCGAGGTCCATGCACGAACAGTAACCCGGTGGCCATCGCCGGGATCCGACCGACGGCCTAACCTGCACGGATGACCGACCTGCTCATCGAATCGCAGACCCTCGAGGACCGGCTCCGATCCGTGCTCCCAGGCGACGTCGACTACGCCTCGGTCCGCCTCGTCGACGAGCGGTCCGAGCACCTGACGGTTCGCCGCAATCAGCTCGAGCCAATCTTCAACGAGTTCGACACCGGCGTGATGATCTCGATCTGGGACGCCGGGGGCCTCGGCTACGCCGCCACCACCGACCTCAGCGAGGCCGGACTGCGCAGCGCCGTCGACCGCGCGCGTTACTGGGCGACGGTCACGGCCGGCTCGATGGTGACGACCGCGGCGCCACGCAACCACGCCACCGGCACCTATGCGTCGCCGGTGGAGGTCACCTGGGACTCCCTGCCGCTCGACGACCGCATCGGGCTGCTGCAGCAGCAGTCGCGGCTCCTCGGTATCGACGACCGCATCGTCAACTGGGGTGCCTCGCTCGTGCGACGTGACGTCGACCAGCTGCTGCTCACCCGGTCGAAGGTGGGCGCCACCGGACGCATCGAGCAGCGTTTCCGCTTCGTGTACCCGAGCCTCCAGGCCACGGCGAACGAAGGCACCAACACCCAGACCCGCACCTTCGGCGGGCACGCATTCTGCGGACAGGGCGGCGCCGAGGTGCTCGGCCGATACGGCTTCGGCGACGCCGCATCACAGGTCGCCGAACAGGCGCTCGAACTGCTCGACGCCCCGAACTGCCCGACCGGGGTGATGGACGCCCTCCTCGCGCCGGACCAGATGGTGCTGCAGATCCACGAGTCGATCGGCCATCCGCTCGAACTCGACCGCATCCTCGGCGACGAGCGCAACTACGCGGGCACGAGCTTCGTGACACCGGAGATGTTCGGGACGTACCGGTACGGCTCGGAGCTGCTCGACGTCACCTTCGACCCGACGGTGCCGGGACAGCTGGCGTCGTACGCATTCGACGACGACGGCACGCCGGCGAAGCGTCAGCACCTCATCGAGAACGGCATCCTCGTACGCGGCCTCGGCGGGGCGGTCTCCCAGGAGCGCAGCGGTGTTCCCGGCGTTGCGAACTCCCGCGCCGACAACTGGAACCGACCTCCGATCGACCGGATGGCCAACCTCAACGTCGAGCCGGGCGAGTCGACGGTCGAGGAGCTGATCGCCTCGATCGAGCACGGCGTCTACATGCACACCAACAACTCCTGGTCGATCGACGACAGCCGCAACAAGTTCCAGTTCGGCTGCGAGTACGGCCAGCGGATCGAGAACGGCGAGATCGTCGGCGTGGTCCGCAACCCCGGTTATCGCGGGATCTCGTCCACGTTCTGGCGCAGCCTGAGCGGGGTCGCAGACGCCGACAGCTTCACGGTGATGGGCACACCCAACTGCGGCAAGGGCGAACTCAACCAGATGATCGGCACCGGCCATGCGTCGCCCGCCTGCAAGTTCTCGAACATCGAGGTCTTCGGAGGCGAGGAATGACAGGCCAGAACGAAAAGAGCTCACGCGACGACCAGGCCTACTTCGACGAGTTGGTCACCACGGCGACGGCCGCACTGGTGGGCGACGAGGTGCTGCTCGCCAACGTGTCGGGCGAACGGACCGACTTCATCCGCCTCAACCAGAGCGAAGTCCGCCAGGCCGGCACGATCGACCAACGCACCTTGACGGTCGACCTGGTCGAAGGTCGCCGACACGTCGCCGGCAGCATCCGCCTGTCGGGGGTGCGTTCGATCGACGATGCTCGAATCGCCGCCTTGCTGCTGCAGTTGCGCGATCAGCGCCGCGTCGTCGCCGACGACCCGTTCCTGCTCTACAACACCGAGCCGAACTCCACCGAGCGCATCGAGCGCGGTTCGATTCCTGCCCCCGACGCCGCGCTCGCCGACATCCGCGCCGCGGGAGCGAACCGCGACCTGGTCGGGATCTACGCGTCCGGCGACACGTTCAGCGGCTTCGCCAACAGCCTCGGACAGCGCAACTGGTTCCAGTCCTCGACGTTCAATCTCGACTGGTGCTTCTACCTCCGCGCCGACAAGGCGGCGAAGAACCTCTACGCCGGCTTCGACTGGGACGACGATGCGTTCGCCGCCAAGGTCGAGTGGTCGGCGCGGCAGGTCGCCGCCCTCGAGCGCGACCCGATCAGCCTCGCACCCGGTGAGTACCGCACCTACCTCGCCCCGAGGGCGATGGAGGAAGTGATCCAGCTGCTCTCGTGGTACGGCGCCTTCGGACGGCGCGCCCACGAGACCCGCCAGACCCCGCTGCTCAAGATGCTGGTGGAGGACGTCACCCTCTCGCCGCTGGTGTCGATCAGCGAGGACACCGCCAACGGCGTCGCGGCCAACTTCCAGTCGGCCGGGTTCCTGCGGCCCGACACGGTCCCGCTGATCGTCGACGGGAAGTACGCCGACACGCTCGTGTCACCTCGCTCTGCCCAGGAGTACGGCGTACCCACCAACGGCGCCGGTGATGCCGAGGCGCCGCTCTCGGTCGCGATCTCGCCCGGCACGCTGCCGACCGCATCGGTCGACGAGGCGTTGGGCACCGGGTTGTTCGTCGGCAACCTCTGGTACCTGAACTTCTCCGACCAGGCGGCGTGTCGCACCACGGGAATGACACGGTTCGCGACCTTCTGGATGGAGGACGGCGAGATCGTCGCGCCCGTCGACGTGCTGCGATTCGACGACACCGCCTTTCATCTCCTCGGCGACCGCCTCGAGGGTCTCACCGACGACGCCGAGGTGTTGCTCGACACCTCGACCTACGGGCGACGGTCCACGGCGAGCGCCCGACTGCCCGGCGCGATGTTGGGTGCGATGCGCTTCGTGCTCTGAGAGATCGAACACGGTCAGCATCGATCGACGGTTGTGGCGTCAACGGGGCCGGGGGTACGGTCGACGTCATGAAGAAGCTTCTCATCATCATCGCCATCCTCGGCGCTGCGGCAGCCGCAGCGGCCGCATTCCGACGCGACGACGTGAAGGCGGGCGCCAAGAAGGCCACGTCGACCGTCTCCAGCGCCGCCCAGCAGGCCAAGGACAAGGTACAGCCCGCCGCCGACTCGATGGCCGACGCCGCCGAGGACGTCGCCGACGCCGTCGAGAGCGCCGCCAGCACCAACTGATCCGCTGTGCGCCATGTCCGACCATCCGGACGACGCAGTGACCACGCCGGGCGAGACATCGGCTCAGCGGTGGGCCGCGCAGGCGCACGCCATCATCGAAGCAGACGGTCCAGCGGGGCTGGCGCATCTCCTGGCTGACGGGTTCGTCCAGGAGACGCACCGTGGGGTCCCGCAGGCCATCCGCCGCGACGGGCTCCTCGGCTCGGTGCGGTCGATGCGCGACATGGGTCTGCACGTCAGCGGTGTCACCGTGGCGACCGCCGGGGACCTCAGCGTCCTCACCCAACGTTCCTACCGGCACGGGCCCACCACCGTCGAGCTCCTCGCCATCAGCGTCTGGACGGCCGACGGCCTGCTCGAGCGCCTCATCGAGTTCGAGGTCGGCGCACTCGACGAAGCCCTGAGCACGCTCGCCGACGTCACCGGGCAACCGGTCGTCCGGCTCGACGGACCCGCCGAGCACCCCGGCCAACTCTGACGCACCCCTCGTTCACACTGGCTCTTGCGAGTGCATGAACGGAGGAGGACGACATGTTTGTACTGGTCGCAACGAACGAATTCCAGGGCACGGCACCGGGCGACTACGCCTGGACCGTCGAGGGAGAGCTGGTCACCCCGGTGGCCACCGAGTGCGCCTCGGGCGAACGATGCGGCTGCAACCGCGGGTTCCCCGGGCTGGCGAGCGGCAGGGCCACCACCACCGCCATGGTGGTCGACCGGCCAGGGGTCGGGCCGTCCGATCTCCGCGACGCGGTCTACGACTGGCTCGATCGCGGGGGCTGGATCGACCTCCTCCGGCAGACGGCGATCGACCGTTCGCTGGCGGCCGGACGCGGCGGCGAGCTCGAACCGCGCGACGACGCCGACATCGACGCAATGGTCGACGCGGTCATCGACGAACACGTCGACATGATCGAGGAGGTCTGCTCGGCGTTTCCGGAAGGCACGGTCATCGTGCGGCAGGGTCCGCTCGTCAGCGCCCGGATCCATCCCTTCGCCGCCTGACGCCCGCGGCCGCCACAGGCTCTGGGACACTGCTGGGATGCGGATCGACGACCGACACCTCGAGCAGGTCCGCCACCGAGGGTTCAGCGTGGTCGAGCGGTTCCTCGACGCAGATGAAGTCGATGCGGCGAGGACCGGCCTCTGGAACGAGTTCCCTCACCCGGAGGCGTACTTCACGGCCCCGGAGGAACATCCCCGGTACGCACGCAGCCAGTTCGCCGGTCTTCGGCTCTACCCGAGCGCGTCGTGGGAGCTCAATCGACTCGCGTTCCACCCCGACCTGGTCGACGCGGTCGAGCGCTATCTCGGCACCGTCGACCTGCAGCTCTACAAGGGTGAGATCTGGGCGAAGTACGCAGGTGCGATCGACTACGACCAGCCGCACCATCGCGACTTCGGCAACCATTCGCTCGTCGTTCCACGCGCCGACGGCGTCGGCACGCAGCTGACCACGTTCATCCTGCTCTCCGACGTCACCGAACTCGACGGGCCGACGGCGATCGTGCCGATCGAACACACCGCAGCGATTTCGATGGTGCCTCCCGACGGCGAACCCGGCTGGCCGTTCTCGGTTCGCAGGGGCTCGTTCGCCGACGTCGAGCACCTGGTGACCGGGCCGGCCGGCTCGCTCCTGATCTATCGCACGGACGTGTTCCATCGGGCGACCGACTTCGCTGCACCGCAACGAGCGCGTTTCGCGCTGCTCGCCGACTACCAGGCACGGGGTCCCGCGTGGGCCGGCAAGATGGCCTGGCCCGACCAGGCCCAGCAGGGCGGCTTCGTCGAGGTGATCGAGCGGGCATCGGTGCGCGAACGAGACCTGTTCGGCTTCCCCCGACCCGGCGATCCCTACTGGAACGACCAGACTCGCGCGGATGTCCAGCGGCGCTATCCGAACCTCGACCTCGCCCCGTACGTGTGAACGCCTACGTTGAACGCTGATGGGTCTCTACGAACGCCACGTGCTCCCCCGGGTGATCGATCTGGCGTGCAGCGGCGGCGACATCGAACGGCAGCGCCGAGCGGTGGTGCCACACGCCACGGGCCGAGTGCTCGAGGTCGGAATGGGTCCGGGGTTGAACCTGCCCTTCTACGACCCGGCGCACGTCGAGTTCGTCTGGGGCCTCGAACCCAACGACGGGATGCGCACTCTCGCCGCCGAGCGCATCGAGCGCGCCGCCGTCGAGGTGCGGTGGCTCGACCTCCCGAGCGAGGAGATCCCTCTCGACGACGAGAGTGTCGACACCGTCGTGCTCACCTACACGCTCTGCAGCATCGCCGACTGGGAAGGCGCACTCACCCAGATGCGACGGGTCCTGAAACCCGACGGTCAGCTGTTGTTCGCCGAGCACGGTGAGTCTCCCGACGAGTCGGTGCGACGATGGCAACACCGCGTCGACCCGATCTGGACCCGGATCGCAGGCGGCTGCCACATCACGCGGCGAATCCCCACTCTGATCGAGCACGGTGGCTTCCGCATCGACCGGCTCGAGGAGGGATACCTGCCTGGTCCGAAGATCAGCGCTTACCAGTCGTGGGGGCACGCTCTCCGCTGAAGCACGCGACCCCCGGGCACGATCACATCAGCGTCAGGGAGTCGCCCACGGCGACCGCGCCAGGCTCGACGATCGTCGCGTAGATCCCCAGATTCTGATCGAGGTCGCGCACGATGTGACGCAGCACGGCACGGTCGGTGGGGATGCGATCGTCGATCTCTCGGGTGACCATCACGCACCGGGGGCAGGGTGCACCGAACTCGATCGTCGCCGTTCCGATGGTGGCACGACATCCACGCCAGTCGAACTCGGGGTGGCCAGGCGTCGATGCCGCAGCACCGTCGCCACCCGTGTCGACGACGAGCGATGGCCGGAACCTGCGCACGTCGACGCTCGACTCCGGGATCGCACGCGCCAGCGCTGCGAGAGCCGCTGTCGACATCACCATCAGAGGGAATGCGTCGTAGTAGGTGCCGGGCGGCGACTCGAACTCGGCCAGGGTCGGCGGGAAGACCGAGAAGTCGGGGAACGGCTCGTCGGCCTCGCGGCCGAAGATCCCGCGCATCTCGGCTTCGATGTCATCCGAATCCGGGGCGCCGCGCCGATAGTGATCGAGGTCGTCGGCGGGGCGGAGTCGCTCGAGGCAGATCGGATGGCCGATCGCGGCGCTCACCCGCTCGTCGACGTCGGCGTCGGTGGTTCGAACGACAGAACCACCCGGCAGCGTGATCTCCACGTTGCCGTCACCGAGGTCACGAGCGCCGAGTTTCATGAGCGCACCGATCTTCTTCGCCCCGCGGATCCCGCCGCGTTCGAGATCACGAGCCGCCCAGGTGCGGTCGCCGACGATGCCGAGCTCGTCGAGACGGATCGTCTCGACGGTCTCGCCGACCATCGACTTGACCGGATACCGCCAGAGCTCGCTGACCTGCATACGGTGCACTCTAGGTGTGGAGCTGGGCTCGGGCGATCAGCAGACGAGCACGGCCGCTCCGCTGACATCACCGCTCGCCAGGGCGGCGAGCGCGGCGTTCGCCGTGGCGAGCGGATGGATTTCGATCACCGTGCGGATCGGAATCGCCACGGCGAGCGCCAGGAACTCCTCGGCGTCGCGGCGGGTGAAGTTGGCGACACTGCGCAGCCCACGCTCGCGCCACAGCAGGTCGTAGTCGAACGATGGAATCTCGTCGAGATGGATCGCATTGATCGCGACCGTGCCGCCCGGCCCGATCGCCCGGAGCGCCGCGACCACGACCGACCCGACGGGTGCGAACGTCACCGCCGCATCGAGCGGGACCGGCGGTGGGTCGTCGTAACCGCCGGCCCACACCGCACCGAGATCGAGGGCCCGCCGGCGCTCGGGCTCCGAGCGGGTCGCGACGTACACCTCGCAGCCCCAGTGGACGGCGACCTGCAGACTGAGCAGTGCGGACGCTCCGAAGCCGTAGAGCCCCAGCCGACCACCGGGGCGGATCCCGGAGATCTTCAGCGATCGGTACCCGATCACCCCGCCACACAGCAACGGTGCCGCGTCCGTGTCGCCGAACCCGTCGGGGATCGCGAACGCGAAGTCCGCTCGTGCCGTCATCTGTTCGGCGTACCCGCCGTCACGGTCCCAGCCCGTGAACTCGGCGTCGGCGCACAGGTTCTCGGCGCCCGATCGGCACGACGCACACGACCCGCACGAGCCGGCCAGCCAAGCGACACCCACCCGGTCGCCCACCGCCCACCGGTCGACTCCATCACCGATCGCCCGCACGCGACCGACCACCTGGTGGCCGGGCACGATCGGCAGCCGTTTCGCCGGAAGGTCCCCCTCGACGAGTTGAAGATCGGTTCGACACACGCCGCACGCGGCAACATCGATCACGACCTCGCCCGGAGCGGGGACCGGAATCTCGACGTCGGCTGCGACGAGCGGGGCCTCACCGACCGGGGCAGGCCTCTGCAGTTGTTGAACCCGCGTCAACGGCCACCGCCACTCAGAGGGCGAGGATGTCGACGAACGCCGACTCGATGGCGTCACGGAAGTCGCCTGGGGCGTCGATGGCGACCGGGTCGATGAACAGACCGATGTCGAAGCTGTTCTCGTACGACAGCGCCGTTGCGTTGCACGCGGTCCCGGCCACCGGACCCATCGAGACGATCCTCAGCACTCTCGCGCCGGACACGTAGAGCGCGAACGGAGCGCCACGCAGGTTGGAGGTCGCGAAGTCGATCTTCGCCGCCGCTGCGCGTGCGGCGCTCGTGACCACCGAGGTCGGCAGCAGGTTGGCCACGCCGGACAGCGCGCCCATGCCGCCACCGGTCGACATCGATTCGCGCTTCGCTGCCAGGCGGTCGTGGATGTCCGTGATCCGCTCGTCGAGCGGCATCGCGACACCCGGCACCTGCACCGGAACCGGAGTGAACGAGTTGCCGCCGATCGCGCTGTCGTGGCGGGTACTGAGGACGAAGCTGGTGTTGAACGCGTCGACCTCGACGCCGCGTTCGGCGTGGTAGCGGACCGCCCCTTCGGTCATCCCGGCGAGGAACACGTCGTTGACGGTCACCCCCAGCCGCTTCGCGGCCGCCTTGAGGTCGTCGAGCGGCACCGTCAGGTGTTCGAGATGACGATGACGCGACCGCTCCTTCCACAAGGGTGAACCCCCGGCGACCTCGTTCCCCGAACCGGTGAGCGCACCCAGCGTCGACGTCAGCGCACCGACCGCGCCGTCGATCGTGTCGCGAGCTCGCTGCGGGTCGGCGGGCCAGATGACGACTTCACCTGCGACACGCCGCACGACGCCCAACTCCCGACGCACGAGATGGGCGAGCGATTGACCGACCGTGGAGGCGAACCCGTCGGTCAGGTCCCCACCGAGCTGCTTTGCGTGGTGGGCCTCCACCGCCGCTTCGACGATTCCCTCGAGATCGATGTCGTCCGGTGCCGGATCATCCGGGTCGAGCTGCTGGTACATCTCGGCCATCCGGAGCTGGCCGATACCGTCCGCGACGGCGTGGTGGACGATCGACCAGATCGCCGAGCGCCCTCCCTTCAGCCCGTCGATGACGACGAACCGCCACAGCGGGCGAGTCCGGTCGAGCGGCTCCTGGTACAGCTGGGCAGCGAGATCGAAGAGCTGTCGTTCGGTCCCCGGCTTCGGCAGCCGTAGCCGACGCATGTGGTAGTCGATGTCGAACTCCGGGTCGGGCACCCACGCCGGCGGTGCGAGACGGCCGAGCCCCGGCACGACCCGCTCGTAGAGGCGGGGCATCTTCGCGACGGCGCGACGCAGGGTTCGACGGAAGTGCTCCTGGTCGATCGTGCCCTGCAGGATCGTGACCGCCGCACCGCTCGGGTTGAGCCACGGATCCTTCTCGATGTTCCACATGAGCGCCTCGTGGTCGGACATGCGGTCGTTGAAGCGTTGTTCACGTTCTCGGGTCTCGGCCATGGGGTCCTCGGATGTCGCGGTCAGGAGTGTGCGGGCGGCGGCGGGTGGTCGTCAGGTGTCGGTGCCCGGGCGGCGGCTCAGTTCGGCCTCCGGATCACCGTGATACCCCGGCGGATAGGTGAGCGCCAACTCCTCGGGGGTCGGCGTGCGGCGCTTGCGCGCCTCCGGCGGGAGCAGCGCGCTGATCGCCTTCATGATCTTCTTCGTGTCGGCATCGGGGTTGCGGTACTTCAGCGGTACCGGCGGCCCGATCGTCGCGGTCACCAGCGGACGATCGGCGATCGAGAACTTCGGGAGCCGGGCACTGCGGGGCCAGACCTTCTCGGTCCCCCAGAGACCGACCGGGATCACCGGCGCACCGGTCGCGGCGGCGATGCGGGCGGCACCCCACCGGCCCTTCAGCACGGGATCGAAGAAGGCCGGGCCGCGGGGGATCGTGCCCTCGGGCGCGATCATCAGCAGCTCGCCCGCCTCGACGGCGGCAATCGCTGCCTCGAGCGGTTCGTCGGAACCAGTGCCACGATCGACCCGGATCCCGCCGGACGCCTTCATGATCCGACCGACGATCGGGACGTCGAACACCTCCTTCTTGCCGAGGCCGCGGACGTTCCGGCCCGCCTTCGCGATCACGAGCGCCATCACCGTGGGATCGAAGTACGACCGGTGGTTGAAGACCAGGATCGCCGGCCCCGACGTCGGAATGTTCTCGATGCCCTCGAACTCGATGCGAGCGTTCGGCGCCAGGATCTGGGGGCGCACGAACGGC
Source organism: Ilumatobacteraceae bacterium (assembly GCA_963710625.1). Classification (GTDB taxonomy): domain Bacteria; phylum Actinomycetota; class Acidimicrobiia; order Acidimicrobiales; family Ilumatobacteraceae; genus Sva-07. The sequence continues at coordinate 155,484 of CAVQBG010000008.1, forward strand.
CGCCCCCACTCCTGCAGCTCGCGCCCGGCAATCTTGGCGACGCCGTCGGAGCGATCGAAGTGTGTCACCGGCCAGCCGCGGATCGTGGCGGTCACCCGCAACTGCAGGTCGGGGTTGACGACGACCGGATGGCCGACCGAGGCGAGCAAGGGTGCGTCGAAGTAGCTGTCGCTGTACGCCCAGCTCTCCGACAGTGCGACCCCGTTGTCTCCGGCCCAGGCGGCGACGGCGTCGGCCTTCGTGCGCCCCCACACGAACGGCCCGTTCATCCGACCGGTGAACTCCGCGCCGTCCGCTGTGCGCTCCCATCGAGTCGCGACCGTGTCGTCGAAGCCGAGTCGGTCGGCGAACGGCTTCACGAACACCCTCGGCGAGGTGGTCGCCATCACGAGGCGACGACCCGCGGCTCGGTGTTCCTCGATCGCCTTCGCGGCACCCGGCAGCAGCATCGTGGCGAGTTCCTCGGCCGCTGCCTGCATGGCACCGGCAACCGTCTCGACGCTCCAACCAGCGGCAGCCCGGCTCGACAAGCGCGCCGGCTGCATCAACAGCCAGGTCTCGCCGAACTGCTCGTAGAACCGCGTGAACACGTCGACCAGCGGGAGGTCGTGACCGCCGCCGAGACCGTGTTCCGCCAGATGCTTGCGGAACACGGTCGCCGACGACGAGGTGATCAGGGTTCGATCGAGATCGAAGACGGCGGCCGCCTGTCGGGACATGCCCCCGAGACTACGTGGTCCGGTCAGGGAGTCAGCACGGGAAGGCCGCTCACGCCCTGGATGATGCCGTTGCTCGCCGAGCGATCGGCGTCGACGACCGGCGCTCCGCCGATCGTCACCGATCCGGACGGGTCTCGCACGACCGCCAACTCGTTGCCGTACTCCCCATACTCGACATCGGCCATGTCGGCCAGCGGAATCGTCCCACCGATGAGCAACTGGAGCACGAAGTCTGCAGCGGCATCGGCATCGGCGAGGAGCGAGTCGACGAACACCGGATCGACGAACGCCGAATCCTGTGGCGCGACCGCAGTGAAGGTCGCCGGATAGTCGAAGATGTCGGGGAGCGAGGGCACGGCGGCCTCAACGATCGACACCAGCGTGGTGTAGTTCCCCGCGGCGATCAGTTCCTCCAGGAGTGTTCCGAACTGCTCGGGCGGCACCGTCGTCGGCGGCACCGTCGTCTCGGGCGGCACCGTCGTGGCGGGCGGCACCGTCGTCGGCGGCACGGTCGTCTCGGGCGGCACCGTCGTGGCGGGCGGCACGGTGGTGGTGGGGGTGCCGCTCTCCACACCGGCGAGGTAGATCGCCTCGAGCGTGGCGCTGTCGAGCACACCGGTCTCCGGAACGCCGAGTTCACGCTGGAGGGCCTTGACCGAGTCGGTGAGCTCCTGGGTCCAGATCCCGTCGATCGGACCGCTGTAGAAGCCGAGTTCCGTCAGCAGGATCTGCACCTCCTTCGTCGAATTCGCCAGCGCCGCCGCCTGGTCGCCGAGCACCTCACGCATGGCGGCATCGGTCGCGGCATCCCACACGCCCGTGGGCGGCAGACCAACCGAGGTCTGGAAGGCCGCAATGGCAGCGGTCAGTTCCGGGCTGTCGAGTCCGTCGATCGGCCCGTCGTAGAACCCGAGGAACGTCAGCGCCTGCTGGATCTGGGTGTTCAGCGATGCGGATGCATAGGCCTCGAACTGGCGACGGAGGACGGTGATGTCGACGTCCGCGCTGTCGATGTCGGTGATCTCGCCGCCTTCGAGGCGAGCCGACGTGTACCGGGCGAACGTGGGATCGCCGTTGTCGTCGAGGGCGATCTGACCGCTGACCCCGTCGTAGTTGATGTCGTCGCCGGCCATCAGCTTGTCGAGGCAGTCGGCGTAGGTGCTGCAGGGGACACCATCACCGGTGACGACGACTGCAGCCTCGGCGAGCGTGTCCGCATCGCCGGCATCGAGCACGGCCGTTGCCAACGAGAGCACCACCGCGCAGTCGTAGGCCTGCGGGGCGTTCGCGATCTGGCCATTCGGGTCGGCGTCGTACAACCGCTGCAGGAAGGCTCGTGTCCCCATCGTTCCGAGCATCTGGAACCCGTCGACGGCGGTCGCCTCCGTGCCGGCAGTGGCCAGGTCGGCGATCCGAGGGGCGAAGAACGCGTCGAGGCCGATCATCGTGGCCGGGTCGAGGCCGGCGGTGACCAGCGCAGACAGGAGGTTCGCGCCTTCCTCGTAGGTGACCAGGATCGAGACGTCGGGAGCGAGCGCCGCGACCTCCGCGGCCGTACCGGAGAACTGAACCCGGCGAGGGTTGTAGTCCACCACGGTCGGCACCAGACCTGCCGACTGCAGGACCGCAGCCATCGTGTTGCCGACCGACTGACCGTAGGCATCGGCGCGGGCGACGATCGCCACCTTCCACGCCGCCTCCGGGGCGGTCTCGTCGCGCCGGTTGATGATCTGGCCGGCCAGGTAGGCGGCGGTGACGTCATCGGGCACGGCCGTGCGGAACAGTGCGAGCGGGTCCTGGCCGAGCGTGAGGCTCGGCACGGTCGCCGACGCGGAACAGGCCGTCGAGTCGAGTGCGACGACCTCGTCGCGCACCTCGAGGCCACCCGACGAGCCCGCTGGGCCGATGAGCGCCTGGGCGCCGCCATCGACCGCCGCCGCGACGTTCGCCGCCGGTTCGGCGCCGGCCTCGGCGACCGAGGAGGTGATCGACAGCGGACCGTCGAGCACTCCACCGGCGTCGTTGACGTCCTCGACGGCGAAGTCGGCGCCGCGCTGCTGCCCCTGAAAGAGCGTCGCCAGCAGGCCGGGAGACGGAGCGAGCAAGGCGAGATCGAGGCCCTCACCGGTGAGGCCGGCCTCGGTGGTCGGCGCGCTCTCGGCCTCGGTGGTCGGGGTACTCTCGGCCTCGGTGGTCACCGGCGACGAGTCATCGTCGCTGCTGCACCCGGCGATCACGACGGCGGCGGCGATCAACGCGGCGACCGGGCGGCTCCATCTGCTACTGACCATGACCACTCCTCGAATTCGTCGAAACCCTGTTGCTGGCGGAACTGGCGGGCGATGGTCGACCGCGAGCGGAACGTAGCGTCTTATCGGCACGTCGGACCGGCAACTCGAGCGCGGATTCGCGAATTCGCCCGAAGTGGGTGACGCGCCGGTTGGCTAGCCTCGGGTGGTGACCGAACGTCCAATGAGAATCGGTGTCCAACTCCCCGAGGTCGAGTGGGAGGTCCCGTTCCCGGAGCTGATCGCCATGGCGAAGACCGCCGAGGCGGTCGGCTTCGACTCGCTCTGGCTGGGCGACCACCTGCTGTACGAACTCGAGGTCGGCGATCGCGGACCATGGGAGGTGTGGACGTCGCTGGCGGCGATCGCCGCGTCGACCTCGACGATCGAGATCGGACCGCTGGTGGCATCGACCAGCTTCCACGCGCCGGCGATGTTGGCCAAGCAGGCGACGACGGTCGATGCGATCTCCGACGGACGTCTCATCCTGGGGCTCGGTGCCGGTTGGAATCGCCGCGAGTACGAGGCGTTCGGGTTCGCCTACGACCACCGCGTGAGCCGGTTCGAGGAGGCGTTCACGATCGTGCGCACGCTCCTGCGGGAGGGCGAGATCGACTTCCACGGCGACTGGTACGAGCTCGAGCACTGCGTGCTGCACCCGCGGGCGAGAAGCGCAGGACCCGCGCTGATGGTGGGTTCGATCGGCGCTCGGATGCTCGACATCACGCTGCCGCACGTCGATGCCTGGAACATGTGGTGGAGTCAATACGGCAACACGGTCGACGGGTTCCGGCGCGAGAAGGAGCGAGTCGACACGCTGATCGAGGCTGCGGGCCGGAACGGTCAGGTCGCGGCGACGGCGGCTGTCCTCGTCCAGCTCGAGGGTGGGCTCGGCCGCCAGATGGGTGACTACGACGACTTCAACACGGTGCGGCCGATCACCGGCACACCCGAGGAACTCGCCGACCGACTCCGCGAGTTCGAGGACGCCGGTGCCGCACACGTCCAACTCGTCGTCGACCCGATCACCCGAGCGTCGATCGAGTGGTTCGCGGACATGCTCGCCGCGTTCCACCGGCGACCGACGACCCCGTGAGATTCAGTCGGCCACTGCGAGTGTCCACCAACGACGCAGTCGCTCCTCGTGGTGCCCCGCCGCCAGGACGATGTGGTTGCCGAGCGGCCGCTCCAACAACTCGCGGGCCTGGCCGCTCGACAACGCCACGGTCACCTGCGTCCGGCAGAGATCTGGATCGTCACCGGTGGCGACGATGTCGCCCTCCACGATCCAGCACTCGTCGAGGTCGGCGCCGCCGAGGCGCAAGAGCGTGACCGGCTGTGACGCGAAGTGCCCGCTGATGCCGACCCCCTTGCCGGACTCGAAGTGCGTGTCGAGCGCGAACCCGTCGATCATCGACGGCGCCACCGTGCAGTGCGCGAGCACCAGCCGGTTCTCGTCGACGTCGACGGTTGCGGGGTTCGCCATCCACGACGGTTGATCGAGGAGGTGACGCACGAGCAACATCGCCAGCGTCGACGGGACGTCACCCTCGCAGCCGGCGACGATGCCGTCGTCGTTCAGGCTTGCGAGCGCCAGGCAGCCCGACGTACCCGGATCGCCGAGGAGATCGAAGCACCGCACGGTGACGGCATCGAGCGCATGATCCTCGAGCACGTCACCGAGCGCAGAACGCACGCTCATCGCATCACTGACCGAGCGCGCGTCCACCGTGCTGCGTGCCGGGTCGGCGACCCTGGTGAATCGCTCGGCGAGCACACCGGGGGGAACCACCGGCACCCGCGTGAGTTCGATCATCCGGGTCGGCTCCACCGTGACGATCTCGGGACCCCAGCGGCGCCGGACCACGTCGGCTGCGGGACTGCTCGCCACGAGCCACGACGACGGGCCGCCGACGACGCCGAGTCGGGTCGACCGGAACCGGCGAATGGCCTCGGCATCCGACACGGCCTCGTCGAGCCGGCGAGCGTCGGCGTCGGGGTCGCCCGTGACGAACACGATCCGACCGCGGCCACCGTGCTGATGGATCGCAGCGAGCGTCTCGAGCGCTGCCGGCAGCGAGTTGTGAGCTCGATGAGCCACCAGCGTCACCACCTCGTCGCCGCGCGTCACCCTGCGCTCGGCGATCGCATCGAGCACCGAGCGCTCGGTTCCACCGGTGGCGATCACGTACAAGACGGGGACATCACCCCCGTCGGCGACATCGACACCATCGACACCATCGACACCATCGACACCATCGACAGCACCGACACCATCGACACCGTCCACACCAGCGACGAGCCGACCCTCGAGCTGATCGAGTACGGCGCGAACCGGTGTGGTGAGCTCGGCGACGGCGACGGCATCGTGCAGCCCGGAGGCGAACACGGAGTAGAGGAACCGGGCGGTCGCGCCGTCGGCGGAGGTCATCCGAGCGCCTCGATGCGGGCCCTCAACACGTGCTCGGGCTGGGCGCCGACCACGGTCTCCACCACATCGCCGTCACGCATGAACAGCAACATCGGGATACTGCGAGCCTGGTGGCGCTGCGCCGTCATCGGCGACTCGTCGACGTTGACCTTCACGACCTTGAGGTCGGCTGCGAACTCCACGGCGAGCTTCTCCAGGATCGGCGCCACCATGCGACACGGCCCACACCAGGGAGCCCACAGGTCGACGAGGACCAGCCGCTTGGTCTGGACCGCGCCGCCGAAGTCGGCGTCGCCGGCCTCGACGAGCCACGGAAGGTCGACGTGACAGCTCGCGCACCGAGGGGAACCCGATGCCGAGACCGGCACCCGGTTCTTCGTCCCGCATGCCGGGCAAGCAACCACCTGATTCCCCACGCCAGAGACGGTACGGGGAGCCCTCCCGATCGAACAGAGTCGATCGTCCCTCGATCACGTCCGTGCGATCATTCGGGTCGCGTATCGGGTTCACTGGTGACATGGGCTATGTGATCGACCCAGCCGCCTCGACACCGCACGAGGTCCGCCGAGTCGCACACGAACGGCTCGGCGACGCGATCGACCGCCTCGACGAGGTGATCGCCGGCACCGGGGTCGACGTGGAGACCGTGATCCACGACGTGCGGAAGCGCTGCAAGGAGACCAGGGGACTCGCCCGCCTCGTCCGCCCGGCGCTCGGCCGCGACTTCCGCCGGGTCGACCGCCTCGTGCGCAGCGCCGCCAACGAGCTGTCGTCGATGCGCGACGCCCACGCCCTGCTCGCGACCTTCGACACCCTCCTCGCCGCATCGTCCGGGCACTCGGACGATGCGCTCGCCGGACTGCGTTCGGTACGCGACCACCAGGCGCTGCTCTCCGCCGAGGCGACCGCATCGATCGAGGGCGGCGACGAGCGGGTCCTGACCGCGCGGGCCACGCTCGCCAAGGCCCGCGATCGGTCCCATGAGTGGCAGGTTCCCGACCGCTGGGCGCCACTCGGAGACGGTCTCGCTTCGACCTACGCCGACGGCCGGCAGTGGTTCCACGCCGCGTTCGACGAACCCACCGATCGTCGCATGCACGAGTGGCGCAAGTCGGTGAAGTACCTCTGGTACCAGACGCGCCTGCTGCGCAACACCGCCCCGACGGTGATCGACCCGCTGATCGATCAACTCGACGCGCTCGCCGAGGCGCTCGGCGATGATCACGACCTCGCCGTGCTGGTCGCACAACTCGCCGCCGAACCGAGTCGTTTCGGAAGTACCGACGCGGTCGAGGATGCCCGACGCCTGGCACGTGAACAACAGGACGTGCTTCGCGACGCAGCGTTCCGCGCCGGCGCAACGATCTACGTCGAGTCGCCCGACGTGTTCCGCCGACGGATGCGCAGCTACTGGCGCCTCGCCGTGCGTCGGGGCCCCGAGCGTCCGATCGGCGGCATCGCCGCACTCGCCGAACTCGCCCATACGACGGCGCGGACCGGCGCTGATCCGGAGGCGCCAGCCAGTCCGCGCACCACGATCGAGCGCGAACGCAAGTTCCTCGTCGAGACGATCCCACCGGATCTCGACCTGTCGGATCGTGTCGAGATCCGCCAGGGGTACCTCGCCACCGCGACGCAGTCGTCGGTTCGCGTCCGCGACGCCGGCGCCGAGGGCTGCACGCTCACGTTCAAGGCGGGGAAGGGTGCCGAGCGGACCGAGCTGGAGTGGGCGATCGACCGCGACGACTTCGATGCGGCCTGGCCGCACACGGACGGCAAGCGGATCGCCAAGACCCGCCATCGGATCGCCGACGACGGCCGAGTGATCGAACTCGACGTGTTCAGCGGCGCACACGACGGACTCGTCCTCGCCGAGGTCGAGTTCGAGTCGTCCGCCGATCTCCATGCGTTCGAGGCGCCCGAGTGGTTCGGCGCCGAGGTCACCGACGACGGTCGCTACACCAACGCCGCTCTCGCCCTCGACGGGGTGCCACCACCGGGGCCGTGAGGTCCGTCGTGGCGCTCGACCACGTCGGGGAGGCCGTCGCCGAACTGACAAGCTCCTGGTCATGAACGATCTGCACTGGATGTCGGCCACCGAGATCGCCGCTGCGATCCGCGAGCGACGGCTCTCCAGCGTCGAGGTCCTCGAGCACCTCGCGGGACGCATCGACGAACTCGACGGCCCGATCAACGCCATCGTGCAGTGGGACCTCGAACGAGCACGAGCGGCCGCTCGTGCCGCCGACGACGCCGTCGCTGCGGGCGAACCGATCGGTGTGCTGCACGGCGTTCCGATGACGATCAAGGACTCGTTCCAGACCGAGGGGTGCATCACCACGTCGGGGTCGACCGACCTCGCCGGTCACGTCCCGACGCAGGACGCCTGGCCGGTCGCCAGGCTTCGAGCCTCCGGGGCGATCCCGTTCGCCAAGACCAACCTGCCGCTGTTCGCCGACGACATCCAGAGCTTCAACGACGTCTACGGCACCACGAACAACCCGCACGACGTGAACCGCACGCCCGGCGGATCGTCCGGCGGGTCGACCGCGGCGCTCGCAATGGGCTTCACACCGCTGGAGGTCGGCAGCGACATCGGCGGATCGATCCGCGTGCCGGCCCACTACAGCGGCGTGATGGGTCACAAGCCGAGCTACGGCATCGTGCCCGGTCACGGCCAGATCCCCGGGATGCCGGGCACGCTCACCCAAGCCGATCTTGCCGTCGTCGGCCCGCTCGCGCGCACCGTCGACGACCTCGAGATCGGCCTCGACGTCCTCGCCGGACCCGACCGTTGGATGACACCCGCATGGTCCCTCGAGCTTCCGCCGAGCCGGGCGCACGACCTCCCCGACTTCCGCATCGCGGCCTGGATCGACGACGGCGACGCACCGGTCGACCGCGACACCCGGCGTGTGCTCGGCGACACCGTCGGCGCGCTCTCCGACGCCGGTGGCCGCGTCGACACCGAGGCCCGTCCGGGCTTCACCCTGTCGAAGGCCTTCGCGGTGTACGGCGACCTGCTCTTCGCGGCCCTCTCCGGCGGCGTCCCCAAGGACCGTCTCGACGAGTACGCCGCCGCGACCGGCGACGACGCCATGGCGTGGATCAAGCGGTCGTCCGCGGCGCGACACCGCGACTGGTTGTCGAACAACGAGCGACGCCTGCAGATCCGCGAACGCTGGGCCGAGTTCTTCGAGGACGTCGATGCGATCCTCCTCCCCGTGCATCCACGCCCGGCGCTCGTCCACGACCACTCGATGCCGCAGTTCGAGCGGACCGTCGACATCGACGGCGTCCAGCGCCCCTACCTCGACCTGTGGAAGTGGATCGCCCCTGCAGGTGTCGGCATGCTCCCGGCCACGGTCGTCCCGGTCGGGACGAGCACCGACGGCCTCCCCATCGGCATCCAGGTCGTCGGTCCGTTCCTCCACGACCACACCACCCTGCAGGTCGCCCGGCTGATCTCGGAGATCATGGCGGAACGCAACGGGTGGCCGGCCGCGTGCCCCCGACCGGCGCCCGCTACTCGACGAGACGTCGCAGGTTGACGAGCGCGTCGGCCAACGCCGGAGCCCCCTGACGCTTCCAGATCACGTCGAGCAGACGTCCGGTCCCCCGTCGACCCTGCAGCCCTTGGCGGTACAGCACCCGACATCCGCCCTCGGTGGGCTCGATGCGAACCGACTCGGCCATCGCAGCCAGGATCGGCAACCTCGAACGCACGACGGCGAAGGCGAAGTGCTCGTTCTCGCTCCAGACCGTGAACTCCTCGTCCATCGGCAGGCGGCCGACCACGACGCGACGCTCGCCGCCCACGCCGCTCGCCCGTCCGGTCACCTCGACCGAGTCGAGCGTCGTGAACCACTCCGGCCAGGACGCATGGTCGGCGATCCGTGCCCACGCCGCCGCCGGCGGTGCCGCGATCTCGATCGTCTGCTCGACCCGGATCGGCGCGGCGTCGATCCACTCGGGCGGATTCACTGGCAGGCCGGACATCACGCGTCAGGAGGCGTCGATCAGCGCTTTGTCGAGCGCCGTGAGCGCCAGGTCGATCTCGTCGGCGGTGACCGTCAGCGGCGGCATGAACCGCAGCGTGGTCCCCGCCGCGCCGGCGGTCATCGTGATCAGCTTGCCCTCGCGCAAGCAGTGCGACACGATCGCCGAGGTCCGCGCCGCGGTGTCGAACTGGGCCGCGATCATCAGCCCGAGAGCACGAACCTGCACGATCGACGCGTGATGCTCCTGCAACCGACGCAACCCGTCGGCGAGCTGACGGCCCCGGTCGTTGACCGACGTCATGAAACCGTCGGCGGTGAGCACCTCGATCGTCGCGAGCGCTGCTGCACACCCCATCGGGTTGCCGCCATAGGTGCCGCCATGAGATCCGGTGGGCCACCGGTCGTCGAGTTCGCGCCTTGTGCCGAGTGCCGAGAAGGGGAAGCCGGACGCGATCCCCTTCGCCATGCAGACGATGTCGGGCTGCACGTCGTAGTGCTCGATCGCGAACATCTTGCCGGTGCGCCCGAATCCGGACTGGACCTCGTCGGCGATGAACAGCATCCCGTGTTCCTTGCACCGACGCTCGATCGCCTCGAGGAAGCCGGCGGGCGCCGCGACGTAGCCGCCCTCGCCGAGCACCGGTTCGATGATGACCGCAGCGGTCTCCGACGGCGCCGTCACGCTGGTGAGCAGTTCGTCGAAGCCGGCGATCGCCCGCGCCACCTCCGCCTGCACGTCGTCGGCGCGGACGTTCGGGTAGGGAGCGATGAAGATCCCCGACGGAAGCGGCGCGTGCCCGGCGCGATACACGGTCTTCGAGGTGGTCATCGCCATCGCCTGGTGCGTGCGGCCGTGGAAGCTGCCCTGGAACACGATGATGTTCGGGCGACCGGTCGCCTGCTTGGCCAGCTTCACCGCCGCCTCGGTGATCTCGGCGCCCGAGTTCGCGTAGAAGAAGGTGTCGATGCCCGGCGGTGAGATCTCGGCGAGCTTCGCCGCAAGTGGCTGCATCAGGTCGTGGGTGTACACGTTTGCCTGAGCGTGGACGAAGCGCGTCGCCTGCTCCGCGATCGCCGCAGTCACCTGCGGATGGCTGTGGCCGGTCGAGGTGACGGCGATCCCCCCGCTGAAGTCGAGGTATCGGTCTCCGGCGGTGGTGGTGACCCACGAGCCCTCACCCGAGGCGACCTCGAGATCGGTGACCTTGAACCACACGTGCGACAGGTTGTCGGCGTTCATCGGGTCATCATCCCACGATGCGGTCGAGGACGGAAGCGAGACGTGAGGTTCGTTGCGTGCGTTGCTCGGCGTCGTCGACCAGACCGGCGACGCGGAGTGCTCCGTTGATCGCCGTCCAGCGCACCGGCTCGGGCTCCCAGCGCCGTGAACGGTGCCCCACCCAGGGGAGCGACACGAGCTCGGAGCCGTGCCCGACGATCAGGTCGGCGAGCGTGCGACCTGCCAGGTTGGTCGCTGCGACACCCTCGCCGACGTACCCGCCCGCCCACGCGACACCGCTCGACCGGTCGAGGCCCACCGACGGCTGCCAGTCGCGCGGGACGCCGAGCACCCCGCCCCAGCGGTGGGTGATGCGGGCGTCTCCGATGACCGGCAACAGGCCACGAAGCGTGGCCACGATCCGTTCGTGGACGTCCGACGACGCCTCCGTTGCTGCATCGATGCCGGATCCGTACCGGTACGGCGCACCACGCCCACCGAAGGCGATCCGATCGTCGGTGGTCCGCTGCCCGTAGATCACCATGCGCCGGTCGTCGGCGAAGGTCTCCATTCCGCGCAGCCCGATGTCGTCCCACAGGTCGCGGGGCAACGGCTCGGTGGCGACCATCAGCGAGTAGAGGGGGACCAGGGTGCGGCGATGGCCGGCGAGGTCCCGGGTGTACCCCTCGGTTGCCCGCACCACGAAGTCGGCGCGCACCACACCCCGGTCGCTCGCCACCCGGGCCGACGACGTCGCGGTCCGACCGATGATCTCGCGGACCGTCGTGCCCTCGACGATGGTGCCGCCGAGCCGTTCGACCGCGTCCGCCAGGCCTCTGGCGAGTCGTGCGGGTTGCACGCGAGCGGCGGGGGCGTAGAACACACCGCCGAGGACGTCGGTCGCCGCCAGGTGGCCGATCGCCTCATCGGCGTCGAGCAGCCGGAGCACGTCGTCGCCGAACCCGTGGCGTCGGTAGTCGTCGACCTCGGCGCGCTGGCGGTCCGCCTGCGGAACGGTCCGCGCAACCCGGATCACGCCCCCTCGGACGAAACCGCAGTCGATGCCCTCGTCGGCGACGGTGCGACCGACCTCGTCGACGGTGTCCATGATCGCTCTCGTCATGGCGACACCCGCTTCGGGACCGGCAGCGGCAACCGCGCCGTGCAGTCCACCGGCGAGCTCCCCGACACACCATCCGCCGTTGCGACCCGAGGCCCCGAAGCCGACCGTCTCGCGTTCGATCACGAGGACGCGGATCGATGGATCGGCCCGCAGGAGCGAGTGGGCCGTCCACAGGCCGGTGTAGCCGGCGCCGACGATCGCGACGTCGACGTCCGTCGGCCCGGCCAGCGACGGGCGGCGCCGGATCGGTCCGTCGAGTTGGTCGAGCCAGAGCGACCGCGACCGCAGATCGGCGTCATCCATGGAGCGGATCGTACCGAGCCCCCGTCGAGCACACGCCGGGCACGCCGGGCACGCCGGGCAGGCTGCTCTCGGATGTCGTCGGCGCAGTACATTGCCAGCCCATGCGAGTACTCGTGGTCGGTGCAGGTGGTGTGGGTTCGGCGTTCGTGGCGATCGCCTCGACGAGGGAGGTCTACACCCACATCACGGTTGCCGACATCGACGTCGCCAAGGCCGAGGCGGCGGTCGCGACCGCGAGCGGCAACGACGAGGGCCAACGGATCGTCGCGGCGCACATCGATGCCTCTTCGGAGGTCTCGGTCGCCGACTTGGCGCGCTCGATGCGGGCCGACGTGGTGCTCAACGCCTGCGACCCACGCTTCAACCCACCGATCTTCGATGGTGCCTTCGCGGCCGGGTGCAACTACGTCGACATGGCGATGAACCTGTCGGTGCCGCATCCGACCAAGCCCTACGAGAAGACCGGGATCCGGCTCGGCGACGGGCAGTTCGCCGAGTCACCGACGTGGAAGGCCCGCGGCCTGATGGCGTTGTGTGGCATGGGCGTCGAACCGGGGTTCTCCGACGTGGCCGCTCGCTACGCCGCCGAGGAACTCTTCAGCGAGATCCACGAGATCGGCGTCCGAGACGGTGCCGATCTCGTGGTCGACGGCTACGACTTCGCCCCGACGTTCTCGATCTGGACGACGATCGAAGAGTGCCTCAACCCACCGGTGATCTACGAGCGTGAGCGTGGCTGGTTCACGACCGAGCCGTTCTCCGAGCCGGAGATCTTCACCTTCCCCGAGGGGATCGGACCGCTGCAGTGCGTCAACGTCGAGCACGAGGAGGTCATCCTGATCCCGCGGTGGATCGAGACGCAGCGCGTGACGTTCAAGTACGGGCTCGGTGAGGAGTTCATCGACGTGCTCAAGACACTCCGCAAGCTCGACCTGCACTCGACCGAGACGATCGAGGTCAACGGGGTCGAGGTGTCACCTCGCGATGTCGTGGCAGCGACCCTGCCCGACCCGGCAACGCTCGGCGAGATGATGACCGGGCGCACGTGCGCGGGGACGTGGGTCACCGGCCTCGGCAAGGACGGCGAGCCACGCGAGGTGTACGTGTACCACGTGGTCGACAACGCCTGGTCGATGAGCGAGTTCGGCCACCAGGCCGTCGTGTGGCAGACCGCGGTGATGCCGGCCGTCGCCATCGAGCTGATCGCCAAGGGCATCTGGCACCGTCCCGGCGTGGTCGGCCCCGAAGCGCTCCCCCCGATGCCGTTCCTCGATCTGCTCGACGAGTACGGCAGCGAGTGGGAATGGGCCGACTACAAGAACCGCGCCCCCGTCTGATTGCACCAGGGGTCAGGCCCCTGCTGCAATCGTCCGGCTGCGATCGTCAGGCGCTGGGGTCGACGACCCATCGGCCGCGTACCTGGCCGTCGAGGATCGTGGGGCCTCGCTCGAGCAGTTCGCTGAGCGGGACGATCTCGGTCATCGAGTCGACGAGGTCGGCAGGGAGATCGCGCCCGAGGCGCGCCCACGCCCGGTCGCGAACCGGCGTCGGCGTCATCACCGACTCGACCCCCTGGAGCCGCACGTTGCGCAGGATGAACGGCATCACGGTGGTCGGGAGATCAGCGCCACCGGCGAGCCCACAGGCCGCGACGACACCGCCGTACTTCATCTGCGCGAGCACCTTGGCGAGCATCTTCGAACCGACGGTGTCGACCGCTGCCGACCACCGCTCCGACTCGAGCGGCTTGGCCGGCTCGGTCATCTCCTCGCGGGTCAGGAACGCCGTGGCCCCGAGCCCGGCGAGGTAGTCCTGCGTCTCGGGGCGGCCGGTGACGGCAGTGACCTCGAAGCCGAGTCCGGCGAGCAGCGTCACGGCGACGGATCCGACACCCCCCGCGGCTCCCGTCACGAGCACCGGGCCTTCACCGGGCATCACGTGGGCATCCTCGATCGCCATCACGCAGAGCATCGCCGTGAGGCCGGCCGTGCCGATCGACATCGCCGTGAGCGCACTCATGCCGTCGGGGCGCTTCACCAACCACTCGGAACGCACGCGCTGCCGTTGGGTGTACCCGCCCCAGAACCGCTCTCCGACGGTCCAACCGGTGGAGATCACCGGGTCGCCGACGGCGAAGTCGGCCGAGTCGCTCGCCACGACCGTGCCGGTGAGGTCGATGCCGGGCACCATCGGGTAGCTGCGCACGATCCGACCCTTCCCGGCGAGCGCCATGCCGTCCTTGTAGTTGAGCGACGAGTAGTCGACGTCGATCGTCACGTCGCCGTCCGGCAGATCGGCATCGGTGAGTTGCTCCAGCGCCCCGACCGGACCGTTGTCGGTCTCTCGCAGGACGAGTGCCGTGAAGGTGTCGCTCATGGGGATCATCGTCGCACATCGTCGGATGCCGGCGGCAGGTCGGTGCGTGGCAGAGTGGCGCCATGCCATCCCCATCGCGTCACCCCCTCACCGGTGGGGTTCCCCCGATCGTGACGGTCGACTGGCTGCGGGACCAGCTCGAGGTCGATGCCGGAGCAGTCATCGTCTGTGAGGTGGGGTCCGCGATGGCCGGCGGCGACCCCGAGGCGAGTCATCTCGACGGCCATCTCCCGGGAGCCAGGTTCGTCTCGCTCGACACGGTGCTCGCCGACCCGCCCGCCGGCACCGCCGGACGACATCCGCTGCCGACGGCGGAGGAGTTCGCACGACGACTGGCCGACGCCGGTGTCGACGAGATCTCCACCGTCGTTGCCTACGACCGCCGCGCCGGAGGCGGGCTCGCCGGACGACTCGTCTGGATGCTGCGCGTGATCGGTCAACCGGCCGCGCTGCTCGACGGGGGCCTCGCGGCGTGGGATGGCCCACGGGAGACCGGTGCCGTCACCGTCGAGCCCGTCCGCCGTGTGGTCAGACCGTGGCCGCCACGCGCCATCGCCGATGCCGACGCCGTCGCCGCTCACGTTCGGGCGGGAGGCGTGGTGATCGACAGCCGCGACCCCGCCCGCTACGCCGGAGCGGTCGAGCCGATCGACCCGGTCGCCGGGCACATCCCCGGTGCGATCAACCTCGCTTACACCGACAACCTCGACCAGGACGGACGCTTCCGCCCGAGCGACGACCTCGCCGACCGATTCGCACCGGCCGCCCGTGACGAGGATCCGATCGTCTACTGCGGGTCCGGGGTCACCGCGTGCCACAACGCGCTCGCGATGGAGGCCGTCGGCCTCGGGGTGCCTCGCCTGTACGTCGGTTCGTGGTCGGGCTGGTCGGCCGACCACGAACGTCCGATCGCCACCGGTCCGAACCCGTGAGGGATGTCGGGAGGCACGCCCGGTGACGGCGACCGAACTCGCCATCGTCCTCGTCGCCGTCGTCATCGGGGCGATCGCCAAGGCCGTCACCGGGATGGGGTTGCCCCTGATCGCGATCCCGATCGCATCATTGTTCATCGACGTCGAGACCGCGATCGTCGTGATCGCGTTCCCGAACGTGCTCGCGAACGCCACGTTGGCCGCCAAGGAGCGTCACAGCTTCCCCGCCACGCGCGATCTGCCGACCCTGGCGATCGTCGGCGTGATCGGCGCCGTCGCAGGCACGCTGCTGTTGGTGAACATCCCGGAGACGCCGCTCGTCGTCGCCGTGGTCGTGGCGATCGTCGCGTACATCGTGCTGTTCTTCGCCCACCCCGACCTTCGCACCACCCCTGCTCGCTCGAAGCGGCTCGCGCCGGTGGTCGGTGGCGTGGCGGGCGTGTTCCAGGGTGCGGTGGGGATCTCGGGTCCGATCGTCGGATCGTGGATCCACAGCTACCGACTGCCGCGCAGCGCCCACATCCTGTCGGTGACCTCGCTGTTCTTCATCACCGGCCTCGCGCAGCTGGTGGTGCTCGTCAGCACCGGCGAGCTCGCTGGCCGGGTGCCCGCCACCCTGCTCGCGTGCATCCCGGTGTTCGCGTCGATTCCGATCGGCACCCGGTTGCGGAACTCGGTGTCGGGGCGCGGGTTCGACCTCGCGATCATCGCCATGCTCGGCGTGTCGGCTCTCGCCCTGTGCCTGCAGACATTCGCCTGACGCCGACCAGGCGGTAGGGTGATTGCGACCACACAGGGGAGCTCGCTGGATCGGCGGGCTGAGAGGGTGACCGCCGTCGCCGACCCGAGAACCTGATCCGGGTAATGCCGGCGGAGGAAACAGTGAACCAACACATCGTCATCGTCACCGGGGCTTCCCCGATCGACCCGGCCGTCGCCGACCGGATCCCACCAGCGGCGCTGCTGATGGCCGTCGACGGCGGCCTCGACCATGCGCTCGCCCTCGGCCTCGAGCCACGACACCTCGTCGGCGACCTCGACTCGGTGTCGGACGACGGGCTCGCGTGGGCGGCCCGCAATGCATCGATCGACCGCCACCCCACCGACAAGGACAGCACCGACACCGAGTTGGCGTTGGCGTTGGCGGCCACGTTCGATCCCGAACGGATCACGCTGATCGGTGGCGGCGACCGCCTCGACCACACCCTCGCCGGCATCGGCGCGCTCGGGGCACTCGCCGTGACGAGCGTGCCGGTGCTCGACGCATGGTGGGATGGCCAACACATTCGGGTCGTGCAGGGCCCGGGCTCCGCGGTCCTCCGCCTCGTTCCCGGCTCGACGTTGTCGCTGCTGGCGCTCCACGGGCCATGTAGCCACGTCACACTGCGCAACACGCGATGGGAACTCGACCGCGTCGACCTCGCGCCGCTGGTGGGCCTCGGCGTCAGCAATGAGGTGCCCCAGTCGTCGGGCCCGGTCGACGTCGAGGTGTCGCTGTCGGGCGGGACGCTCACGATCTTCGACGTCCCCGCCGACCAGCCGACCGAGTCATGAGCACCGCACCACGAACCGACAGGTCGAGGTCGAGGCGCTGGACGGCGATCGCCGTTGCGGTCGTGTCGCTCGCCGCCTGCGCGAGCGATGGATCGGATTCGGGATCCGGCACCACCGATGAGGTCGCTGTCGGCGAACCGCCCGCCGTCGCACCCAGCAGCACCACCGGTAGCGGCAGCACCGCCGGCGCGACGATCACGCTCGTCGCGTACGACTCGTTCCCCGAAGGGGACACATCGCTCACCGAGGCGCTGGCGTCGTTCACCGAGCAGACCGGGATCGGCGTCGACGTCCTCGTCGCCGGCGACACCGGCACGATGCTGTCGAAGGCGTCGCTCACCGCCGGCAACCCCGAGGGCGACGTGATGTGGGGCATCGACAACACCCTGCTGTCGCGGGCGATCGACGACGGCGTGTTCGAGCCCTACGTGGCCGCAGGAATCGCCGACGGATCGATCCCGGTGCCCGAGGAGTTCACAGCGCTCGCGCCCGACGGCGAGGCGACGCCGGTCGACTACGGCGACGTGTGCGTCAACTACGACATCGGTTGGTTCGCCGGGCGCGAGCTCGACCCGCCGAGCACGCTCGCCGACCTGACCGACCCGGCCTATGCCGGCATGCTCGTGGTGCAGAACCCCGCGACGTCGTCGCCCGGGCTGGCGTTCCTGCTGGCCACGATCCACGAGTACGGCCTCGAAGGCTGGCAGGACTACTGGCGGGCGCTCGGGGCGAACGGTGTCGAGGTCGTCGAGGGCTGGACCGAGGCCTACTACGAGCGCTTCAGTTGGGCGGGTGGAGGCCCCACACCGATGGTGGTCAGCTACGGCTCGAGTCCGCCCTCCGAGGTGATCTTCGCCGATCCGCCACGCGACGATGCGCCGACCGGCGTGGTCGAGGACACCTGCTTCCGCCAGGTCGAGTTCGCCGGCGTGCTGCGCGGAACCGACTCGCCCGAGGCCGCCCGAAAGCTCGTCGACTTCCTGATCGGCGACGAGTTCCAGCGCGAGGTGCCACTCAACCTGTTCGTGTATCCGAGCAACGCCGCCGTCGCCTTGCCGCAGGAGTTCGTCGACTTCGCCGTGATCCCCGACGAGCCCCGCACGCTCGACCCAGCGGTGATCGACGCCAACCGCTCGACGTGGATCGACGAGTGGACGGAGCTGGTGCTCGGGTGAACCGCCTGCCGCGTTGGCTGATCGCCGCGCTGGCGATCGGTCCGGTCGCGGCACTCGTGGTCTTCTACGCCTGGCCGTTCGGGACGCTCCTGGCCGAGGCGCTCACCGGCCAGGCGTTCAGCGGGACCCTCCGACGTCCGCAGACGTGGGACGTGGTCTGGTTCACCCTGTGGCAGGCGATCGTGTCGACGATCGTGACGATCTGCGTGGGCCTCCTGCCGGCGTACGTCGTGGCCCGCTTCGACTTCCAGGGACGCAGCCTGCTGATCGGGCTGCTGACGGCCACGTTCGTCCTGCCGACCGTGGTGATGGGCGCGGCGTTCCTCGCCCTGCTTCCCGACTCGCTCGACCGCACCGTGTGGGCGGTGATCGGCGCGCACGTGGCGTTCAACCTCGCCGTGGTCGTCCGAGTGGTCGGTGCCCTGTGGGAGCACCTGCCGACCGACATGGAGCACGCGGCCGCCACGCTCGGCGCGTCGCGCTGGCGCGTGTTCACCCAGATCTCGCTCCCGCTGATCCGCCCGGCGATCACCGCGGCGGCGACGATCGTGTTCCTGTTCACCTTCACCTCGTTCGGTGTGATCCGCATCCTCGCTGCGCCCGGCACGCGCACGATCGAGGTGGAGGTGTGGCGGCGCGCCACCCAGCTCGGCGACATCGGCGGCGCAGCGGTCCTGGCGCTGCTCCAACTGGCAGTGCTGGCGGTGGTGCTCGTGTGGTCGACGCTCGCTCAGCGTCGCCACAGCCGGGCGCTCGCCCTGCGGCCGGAGGCGGTGCGACGGCGCGCTCGGAGCCGAGGCGAGCGGGCGTTCGTCGCGATCGCCGCAGGTGGGGCCGCGCTGGTTGCGCTCGTCCCGCTGTCGGCCCTGGTGGTGCGCTCGTTCTCGACGCCGTCGGGTTGGTCGGCCAGTGCATGGACCCAGCTCGGCCGGACCGAGGTGCGGCCCGGCATCCGAGTCGGCGTCGATCCGGTCGAGGCGATCGGCAACTCACTGTCGACCATGGCTTGGGCGACAGTGTTCGCCGTGGTGATCGGTGGGGTCGCCAGCCTCGCGATCACGGCGGCTCAGCGCCACGGTCGGTTGATCGACGGTGGATTGATGCTGCCGCTCGGCACCTCGGCGGTCACGATCGGCCTTGGCATGTTGATCACGTTCGACGCGCCTCCCGCCGACTGGCGGGCATCGTGGTGGCTCGTCCCGGTCGGCCATGCCCTGGTTGCCGTGCCGTTCGTGGTGCGCACGTGTGTGGGTGTGCTCAGGTCGGTCGATCCGGAGATGACCGCCGCCGCCGCCACCCTCGGAGCGGCGCCGGTACGGGCGTGGCGGAGCACGGTGCTGCCGTATCTCTGGCGACCTCTCGGTGTGGGCGCCGCCCTGGCCGCGGCGATCTCCCTCGGGGAGTTCGGTGCGACGAGCTTCCTGTCGCGATCCGGCGGCGAGACCCTCCCGATCGCGATCGAGCAACTGCTCGGTCGGACGGGGACGACGCTGCAGGCGCAGGGGTACGTGCTGGCCACACTGCTCGCCGCCACGACCGTCGTGCTCGTGATCGTCGTCGAGCAGCTGCAGGCCGGTCGACGGGTCGAGCCGTGACCGGTCCCGTTGCGGGGCAGCCCGTCGTCGCTGATCTCGACGTCCGGGACGTGCACGTGTCGTTCGGCGACACGACGGTGCTCGACGGCGTGTCGCTGCGCATCGCCGGCGGCGAGATCGTTGCGCTGCTCGGGCCATCGGGAAGCGGCAAGAGCACGCTGCTGCGCGTGATCGCCGGTCTCCTCGCGCCGGACGCCGGCACCGTGGCGGTCGGCGGCATCGACATCACCCACGTCCCGACCCATCGGCGCGGCATCGGGATGGTGTTCCAGGACAACCAGCTGTTCCCGCACCTGTCGACGCTCGACAACGTGACCTTCGGGCCGAAGATGGCGGGCGAGTCGAGGGCTCGACGCGACGAGCGAGGCTCGGTCTGGCTCGACCGCGTCGGCCTCGCGGGATTCGAATCACGCCAGGTGACCGAGTTGTCCGGCGGGGAGGCGAAGCGGGTCGCGCTCGCCCGCACGCTCGCCGCCGAGCCGGCGGTCGTACTGCTCGACGAGCCCTTGACCGGACTCGACCGCGAGCTGCACGACCGCCTCGCGACCGACCTGGGCGAGCTGCTCACCGGCGTGACCACGCTGCTCGTCACGCACGATTCCGATGAGGCGGCGGTCCTCGCCGATCGCACCGTGCAGCTGTCGGATCTCTGAACGGTTCCCCTGCGGTCGTTCCGGCACCCACTGCCCGGCGATGGATGCCACTGCCCGAGCGAACCAGCTGCGCCAACGAGCCGGACACCTCCGTGACCTCGCCACGGCGATCGAGAACCTGCCGGTCATGTCCCTCGAGATCCATGCCGACGGCGACACCTGGCGCGGGCCGCGGCCCGATCTGTGCCGTTCGACGCTGCGCATCAATCAGCAACAACTCCACGGCGCCGCCGACGACCTGCGCTGGCACGCCCATCGGTTCGAGCAACAGGCCGCCGAACTCGACGCTGTCGCCGCCGCTCGGCTCGGACTCGCCGGCTGACGACGTGGACAGCGGCTACGACCCTCGACGGGTGCGCTCGCTTGCGCACCGCACGGCGGAGGCGATCGATCGCCTCCGCTCGATCCGGTCCGACGATGCCGCCGCCGCCGAGGCGATGCGAGCGGTGAGGCTCGCCCGGCGCAACCTCGAGGACTTCTGGATGCCGACGTTGCGGCAGATCGAGCGCAGCGACGCGATGATCTCGTGGGAGCGCTCGGAACTCGCCGCACTCGGCATTCGACAGGCGGAACGTCGATCGCTGGCGGCGAGCGCTTCGGTGTGGACGTCACTGCGCGCGCTGAGCTCCGACGAACTCATCGGCCACCTGGAGTGGATGGACCGCCAGTCGATCCCGGACGGGTCCGACGAGGGGTGGCAGACGTGGTACCTCGATCGATACGGCGCCGACCTCGACGTCCTCGCGATGGAACTCGCAGCCCGCGTCGCCCGCGACCCGGCGTTCGCCGCCCGGTTGGCCGCCGTTGCATCCGACCATCCGCTGCTCGGCCATCTGACCCGGCGGGCACCGTTTCCGGTGCCGTTCCTGTCGGCGGTCGTCCGGTCGATGATGTGGCCACACGGTCCTGCGGCGACTGCCGACCTCGATGGCTTCGCGACGTCGTTGTCATCGGTGCTGGCGTCGCTCGTCGGCGACCCCGCCGCCTGTCTCGACCTGCTGATGGATCCCGCCGTGGTCTTCGGCCTTGCGAGCTGGGAGCGTCTCGACGGTGACATCGTCACGCAGTTCACGATCAGCGGCCTGCACACCGCCGTCGCCGTCGACCCCGACCGGCTGGACGACGGCTACGACGTGATCGCCACGCTCGTGGAGTTGGCGAACGGCCCGCTCGACGGTGGCATCCAGCCGGGCATGGCGCTCGGGATGGCCGTGTCGCTGGCCGGCTACATCGACACCTTGGCCCCGGCGATCCGCCAGGAGGGGACGTACCCGGTGATGGTGATCGACGAGGGGTTCGAGGTGGAACTGGGGTCGTACGACGACCTCGTCGACTTCATCGGCGCGCTCCTGCGCCACGACGAAGCGCAAGCGGCGACCGGGACGGTGCTCGGCGCGTACACCACACGGATCGTCGCCGACCTCGGTGCCGACATCGGGCTGCGGCCCGGCCTCGAGTACGTCACACGTGCCACCGATCTCGTCGCCGATGCGAGCCGCACCGAGCAGGCAGAACTCGTGATGGAGGCCGCAGCGGAGGAAGCGCGCAGACGGCAGTTCGCCTCGATCGTCGGATTCGGTGTCAACAGCGCCCTGTCGGCGGGTGGAGTCGGGTCGATGACCAGCGCGCTGGTGTCCCGAGCTGTCGCACTCGCAACCGACCACGTCGCCCCGGTCGACCCGGCCCCACTTCCCGATGCGCGGATCCCGTCGGTGACGTACGACCTGATCACCGTCGCCGCGCTGCAGGTGGTCGCCGGTGATCGGGTGACGCGGGCACGAGCCGGACTCGACGAGGTATCCCGCTCGGCGTGGACCGAACTCAATCGACGGCTCGCGAACATCGAGGACGAGGACGACACTGCCGAACGCACCCGCCGGGTGCTTCGGCTCGACCACTGGATCGAGTCCTCGGTTCCCCTGCTCGCCGGATACCTGGGCCGCATCCGTTCGGTGCCCGGCATGGACGAGTTGACCGAGGAACGCAACGCCGTGCGCACCGACCGATTGGACTGACGCTTGCCCGACCGGCCGGACCGCGCCGGGATGCGCAGAGGCGGTCGATCGATCGACTGCCACAGCGGTCACGCGGACCTCCTGCGAGAGGCCGTCGACGGCGCAGTCGGCGAGTAGCAGCTCAACCCGCACCGGGCCTGCCGGACGTCGGACACCACGATGGTTCAGGCGGTGTGTCGGCGGGTGGCGGGTGGTTGGTCGGGGGGTTGCCAGGTGGTTCGGTGTTCGGGTGGTGGGTTGAAGTGGAGCCAGTGGGTGTCGAGCGTTCGGGGACCATGCGGCCGGATCGTCCGATCGAGATCGGTATCGCGTCGTGGATGACGGTGGGGGTGATCAGCGCGTCGCAGCTGATGTACTTGGCGATGGCGTCGGGGAGGCGTCGGCCTCGGTCGTCGCTGGCGGTGCCGTCGGTGTCGAGGTGGATGTGGATCCGGAACCGGTCGCGGCGTGCGAGGTCGGCCACGGCGTCGAGTGATCGTTCGGAGATGTCGCGTACGGTGTCGATCCAGTCGACGTCGGGGTGGCCGTCGTGGAACAGTCGATCGCGTGATTCACGCAATGCTGTTTGGATGATCATGCCGGTGGGTTCGTCGCACTCGAGGTTCAGCCGGAACCGGCCGTCGGCGCCGAGACCGAACCACACCCGGTCCTGCACCCGCGGCACGACCGGTGATGAGTCAGCGGCAGGTGATGGTTCGCTGTCGGTGTCGGTGTCGGTGTCGGTGTTCGCCGGCTCCGGTTCGCAGGCGGTGTCATCTGCTTGGGGGTCGTCAGGGTTGGGGTAGTCGGGGAACGGATAGTTGGCCAGCGCGGTGCGTAGTTGGTGCACGGTGGCGTTGAGGTGGCCGGCGGTGTCGTTCAGCACCGTGTCGAGATCGTCCTCGAAGGTGATGGCGCCCGCTGACTCCCTGGAGTCAGGGTAGCACAACAGTTCGATAAAAGCAACATGACACGTACGTATATTCGTTTCGAAGTAACCAGGGCGACAGATCCACAACCGCGGTGCGACACTCCCCCGATGAGCGAAGGCTGGGATGGCGAGCGACTCGACGGCGGTTGGCAGACCGACGTGCGCCGTCGCAGCGAGGTGGTCCTCCGCGCTCCGGGTCCGCAGAGCGGCACCGTGATGCGTCTGCTCCGCCACCTGCATGAGCGAGGGTTCGTGGCGGCCCCTCGCCCCGGTCGGCGACGGATTCGCTGCCGATGGTCGCGAGCAGTTGACCTTCGTCGAGGGTCGATCACCCGCGCAGGTTGCGTGGACCGACGGAGCCGTCTGGGAGGGTCGGGCGGATCCTCCGCCAACTGCATGATGCAACCGCTGACTTCGTTCCGGGCCCGGACCCACGCTGGCGTCCGTGGTTCGCCCGCCGCCTGAGCGGCACCATGCCGGTGATCGGACACGGCGACCTCGGACCGTGGAACATCCTGGCTCGCGAGGAAACGCCTGCGCGTTCATCGACTGGGACATCGCCGGGCCGGTCGACACGCGGTGGGAGCTGGCGCAGGTTGCGTGGCTGAACGCTCAACTTCACGACGACGATGTCGCAGAACTGAACGCACTCCTCGACGCCGCCACGCCGAGTCGCACAGTCAGCCTCGCTCCTCGACGGGTACGAGCTCGCTTCGCGAAGCGAGCTCGGCTTCATCGACAGGATGATCGAGTTCGCACTGCGAAGCTGTGGCATGGAACCCGAGTGCTACGCCTGCCGGATGGGGCGCGACGACGCGCCGCTGCGCGAACGGTTCGTTCGGCGAGACGGCTGGCGAGTGGCGCTCGACTTCAACTCGAGCCTCGAGGGGTGGTTGATCATCACGCCGCTGCGGCACGTCCAGTCGATCGACGAACTGACCGACGATGAAGCAGTCGCGTTGGGGCGACTGCTCCGTGACGCAAGCCGGGCGCTCCGCACCGTGACCGGCTGCATCAAGACCTACGTGATGCTGTTCGCCGAAGCCGATGGGTTCGCCCACGTCCACTTCCACGTCGTCCCGAGAATGGCGGACCTCCCGGACGACCGCAGGGGCCCGGCCGTCTTCGCGTACTTGAACGAACAGCCTGTCACCGAAGCCCGCCGAGACGAACTCGCCGAGCACTTCCGCTCGGCCTGGCCGGTCTGACCAGTCAGTAGATCGCCGCCGGATCGAGACCGTCGATCGCTGCGCGGCCCATCAACCACGCCAATCGCTGCGGCGGCGCAAGAGCGAGCGCCGCTGGTGGCAGTGTCGTCATCCCCATCGGCTGCCGAGCGGCCCAGAGCATCTCCATCCGGCGCAGCTCCTCGCGGACGTAGGCACCGGGCAGGTCGTCGAACGTGTAGCCCGAGCCGAGGTCTGCGTGGTGGATCGCCACCTCGCGAACGCGCAGGAACGGCAAGTCCGCGATCGAGATGTCGCCGCCCATCGAGGCGCCGGTTCCACTCCAGTCCGGCATCGCCGCCCATCGGGCCTCGAGCGCAGCGATCGATCGCCGAAGGTCGTCGACCTGCTCCGACGCCGTCCGGGTCGCGCCCCGCTCGATCCCGCTGTTGCGTTGCTCGCGGCCACCGGGGTACTGCTGACCCACCTCGCCCGCGAACGCAGCATCGAGCATCCGGAGGTGACCGTCGCCGCTGTGGGTGACGTGGGTGATCACGTGACCGACCGTCCAGTCGGGCAGGAGCGACGGAGCGGACACGTCGAGAGTTCCGGCGGCCAGTCGTTCGTCCAACCGGTCGAGCAGACGTCGGTGCTCAGCCGTCGCGACGGCGATCCAGGCTTCTGGTGTGGCAGTCGGGGCAGAAGCAGCCATCTCCCGAGCGTAGACACGCCGCCGTCGTGGCAGTCTGTGACCATGCAACTCGGGATGATCGGACTCGGCCGGATGGGCGCCAACATGGTGCGACGACTCCAACGCGACGGGCACGACTGCGTCGTCCACGACGTCGACGAGGAGGCGATCGCCGCGCTCGAAACCGAACTCGGCGTGGTCGGTGCCCGTTCGCTCGCCGAGATGGTCGATGCACTCGAACCGCCGAGAGCGATCTGGATCATGGTGCCGGCGGCATTCGTCGGCGGCACGGTCGATGCCCTCGCTCCCCTGCTCGACCCCGGCGACACGATCATCGACGGCGGCAACTCGTGGTACCGCCACGACGTCGACCGGTCGGCCGCCCTGGCCGAGTCGTCGATCAATTACCTCGATGTCGGCACGAGCGGCGGTGTCTTCGGCCTCGAACGCGGCTACTGCCTGATGATCGGCGGACCCGACGCCGCCGTCGAACGACTCGCACCGATCTTCGAGACACTCGCCCCCGGCGTCGGCGCCACCGAACGCACGCCCGGACGGACGGGTGACGAGGCATCGGAGGAGCACGGTTGGCTCCACTGTGGGCCCAGCGGTGCCGGGCACTTCGTGAAGATGGTCCACAACGGCATCGAGTACGGGCTGATGGCCGCGTACGCCGAAGGCCTCAACGTGCTCGCCAAGGCCGACATCGGCGCCGTCGATCACGCCGTCGACGCAGAGACCGCCCCACTCGACGCGGCGCCCTACTACCAGTACGACCTCGACCTCGCCAGGATCACCGAGGTGTGGCGCCGCGGGTCGGTGATCAGTTCGTGGCTGCTCGACCTCACCGCCGAGGCATTCCACGCCGACCCGGAGCTGAGCGCATACGCCGGGGTGGTCAGCGACTCGGGCGAGGGCCGATGGACGATCAACGCCGCCATCGACGAGGGCGTGCCGGTGCCGGTGCTGTCCGCCGCCCTCTTCCAACGGTTCTCGTCGCGCGGACGCTCGGACGTGGCCGACCAGGTGCTGTCGGCGATGCGCGCCGGGTTCGGCGGCCACGTCGAGCGGAAGGATCAGACACGATGACCGACCACACCGACCCGACGACGTTCACCGGCCACGTCGACTCCAGCCGGATGCAGACCAGCCAGCCCGACGCCGACGCACTCGTGCTGTTCGGTGCGACCGGCGACCTCGCGGTCCGCAAACTGTTCCCGGCGCTCTACCGCCTGGAGCGGTCGGGGGTCCTCTGCGTCCCCGTCATCGGCGTCGCCCGCAGCGACTGGACCGACGACGACTTCCGCCGGCACGCTCGCGAGTCGATCGCCGAGCACATCGACGACCCCGACCCGGCGGTGGTCGATTCGCTGTGCGAGCGCCTCGACCTCGTGCAGGGCGACTACGCCGACGAGGCGACCTGGAACGAACTCAGAGCCACCCTCGACCGCCACAACTCGTTGGTCGCCGTGTTCTACATGGCGATCCCACCCAGCATGTTCCCGATGGTGGCCACCAAGCTGGCGTCGGTCGACCTGCACCGCCGTGGTCGGATCGTGGTGGAGAAGCCGTTCGGCCGCGACCTGCCGTCGGCGATCGAACTCAACAAGACGCTCCACGAGGTGTTCTCGGAGGACCACATCTTCCGAATCGACCACTACCTCGGCAAGGAGGCCGTGGAGGACCTCCTCGTGTTCCGCTTCGCCAACACCCTGTTGGAGCCGGTGTGGAACCGCAACTACGTCCGCAGCGTGCAGGTCACGATGTCGGAGACGCTCGACGTGGAGGGTCGCGGCTCGTTCTACGAGGGGGTCGGTGCGATCCGCGACGTGCTCCAGAACCACGTGCTGCAGGTCGTGTCGCTCCTGGCGATGGAGCCACCGGCCGGCGCCGACTCGGGCTTCCTCCAGGACGAGAAGGCCAAGGTGATCGCGGCGATGCGGCCGATCGAACCCGACGCGCTGGTGCGCGGCCAGTACGTCGGCTACCGTGACGAGCCCGGCGTCGACCCGAACTCCAACGTCGAGACGTTCGCGGCGGTGCGCCTCGAGATCGACTCGTGGCGGTGGGCCGGCGTGCCGTGGTACATCCGCGTCGGCAAGGCGATGGCCCAGAGTGCCACCGAGGCCGTTCTCGAGTTGCGCGAACCGCCGCGGATGCTGTTCGACGAATCGGGCGGACCGCCGCCAGGCCGCAACCTGATCCGGTTGCGACTCGGGAAGAACGACGGCGTCACGTTCGCGCTCCAGGCGAAGACACCCGGCCCCGATCTCGACAGCCAGGAGGTCGACGTCGACGTCGACTTCGCGGCAGCGCTCGGCGAACGCCAGGACGCCTACGAACGCCTGCTCGGCGACGCGTTGATCGGTTCGCTGCGACGCTTCGCCCGCCAGGACATCGTCGAGGGCACATGGCGGGTGGTGCAACCGGCGCTCGACGACCCCGGCGAGGTCGTCCCGTACTTCCGCGATTCGTGGGGCCCCGCCGACGCCGACGACATCCTGCTCAACGGTGATCGCTGGTTCGAGCCCAGCCCTTCGTGATGACCAGCCACCGGATCCTCGTCACCGCGGGGAGCACCCGCCGCGCCTCGATCAACACGCTCCTCGCCCGCGCCGTCGTCGACGAACTGGCGCGGCGCGACCGCGACCACCTGCTCGTGAGCCTCGCCGACCACCAGATGCCGATCTACCACGGCGATCACGAGGACGATCACGGCGTGCCGGCGACCGCGCACGAACTCGCTGCGCTCCTGCGCGACTCGGGCGGGCTCCTGGTCGCCAGCCCCGAGTACAACGGCTCGTTCAGCCCGTTGCTGAAGAACTCGATCGACTGGGTGACCCGGATCGACATGGGGGTGCTCCGCGACACGTTCATCGGCCTGATGGCGGCTTCCCCGGGCCGGGGTGGCGGGGTCCGGGGCCTGGCGATGGTCCGCACCTGGTTCGAGAACATGCGCCTGATCGTGGCCACCACCGACCTGTCGATCCCCCAGGCGAACGAGCACGTCACCCGCGAATCAGACTCCGTCGCGTTCGACATCGAGATCCGGGCGGCGATCGCCGCCTGGGTCGACGCCTACCTCAGCGAGTTCGACGAGTACTGCACCGGCCGCCCGTCCGCCTGAAGTGTGACATCTGGGGTCTGACCCAGATGTCACACTTCGGGCGCACCATGTGGATTCCCATCACCCTCGCAGCGGCGACGTTCCAGATCCTGCGCACGTCGCGACAGCACCAGCTGCGGTCGGTGTTGTCGGTGAACGGCGCCGGATTCGTGCGCTACGCCTACGGGTTTCCGCTCGCCGTCCTCGTGGCGCTGATCACCTTCGGCATCGTCGGCGAGGAGGTACCGGCCATCCCCTGGCGATTCTGGCCGATCATCACCGCGGCAGGCGTCGCCCAGATCCTCGGCACCCTCGCACTGCTGCGAGCCTTCGACCTGCGCGACTTCGCCATCGGCACCGTCTACGCGAAGACCGAGGTGATCCTCGTGACGGTCGTGAGCGCGATCGCGCTCGGCGAGCCCCTGCAGCCGCTGGGTTGGGTGGCGGCGTTCGTCTGCATGGCCGGCGTGGCCTGGCTCGCCGCCCCCACCCGGCTGCTCGACATCCTCGGCAACGCCCGCGACCCCGCCGCGATCATGGGCATCCTCGCCGCCGCCGGGTTCGCGATGGCTGCGGTCGGTATCCGCGGTGCCTCCACCTCACTCGACGGCCCCACCTGGAATCGCGCGCTGCTGACCCTGACCGTGATGCTCGGCATCCAGGCGCTCGTCAACTCGACCCAGCTGTTCGTGAGCGACCGTGCCGAACTCCCCCGCGTGGTGAGCGCGTGGCGGTTCGCGCTGCCGGTCGGGATCCTCAGTCTCTGCGGCTCGATCGGCTGGGCGGTCGCCGTCACGTTGACGAACGCGGCGAAGGTCCGCACGCTCGGCCAGGTCGAGATCGTGATCGCCTTCGTCATCTCCGCCCGTGTGCTCCATGAGCGCCACACCCGCGCCGAGTTTCTCGCCAGTGCCCTCGTGCTCGTCGGCGTGGTCGGCGTCGTCGTCTTCGGCTGAGCACCGTCGCACACACCGGTATCCTTCGGCGGTGCGCGGCCTCGACATCCCGGAGCAGAGCGAGGACTTCACGGCCGATCCGGTCGAGCTGTTCTTCGACCTTGCGTACGTGTTCGCCTTCTCGCAGCTCGTCGCCCTGCTGCTGGACGACCCCACGTGGGACGGCATCGGGCAGGCCTCGCTGATCTTCCTCCTGATGTGGTTGCCGTGGTCGCAGTTCACGTGGTCCGCCAATGCCGTGCCCGGCAACCAGCGATCGGTCAGGATCCTGTTCCTCGTAGCAACGGCGGCCAGCGTGCCGATGGCCGCGGCAGTCACGTCAGCACTCGGCGACGGCGGTGCACTCTTCGCCGTTCCGTTGGCGATCATCTTCCTCACGGCACTCGGAATGATGGTGATCGGTCTCGACCGGGAGAGTGCAGAGTTCGGGTCGGCGATCCGTTATGCCGGACCCAACCTCCTCGCCATGCTGATCATCGTGATCGGCGGCTTCGTCGGCGAGACGGCGCGGATCACGCTGTGGGTCATCGGGATCGCGATCTTCCTGTTCGCCACGCTGCGAGCCGGTGACGGATCGTGGATCGTGCGTTCCGGGCACTTCGCAGAACGCCACGGTCTCATCATCATCATCGCCATGGGCGAAGTGATCGTCGCGCTCGGCAACTCCGTGGTGAAGGAACTGAGCGACGGCCTCGACGGGATTGCGTCCGGTGGCGTGATCGCGCTCGTCGCCGCCGGCGCATTCGCCGGCCTGTTGTTCTGGTCGTACTTCGACCGGGTCGGTCCAGCGTTCGAGTACCGGTCCGAGCAGATACCTCCCGACCGTCGCGGCCGCTTCGCTCGCGACGTCTACACCTACATCCACGCTCCGATCGTGGCCGGCATCATCCTCGCCGCGGTCGGGTTCGAGGAGATGGCGCTGCATCCGACCGAGTCGACGCCCGCCGCGTTCCGGTTCATGACCGCGGCTGGTTTCGCGCTCTTCTTCGGCGGAATCGCAGCGGGCGTCTACCGGTCGTTCCAGCAGGTCGCCAAGGAACGGCTGGTGGCGATCGCTGCGGTCGCGCTCCTGATGTTCTTCGGCGCGGACATCCACGGGGTCTGGCTCATCGTGCTGATCGACGTGATCGTGCTCACCACCCTTGCGGTCGAGCATCTCCGCATCGAGGGCCCGACGCGCGCCGGGCACGAGTCAGTCGACCACGCTCGGGTCGTCGACGACGCTTCGCACTAGCCATTGGAAGAGCCGCCACCCGGTCGAAGCCGGGGCGAGCGTCTCCGCCGCGACCGCCGCGGCCGCATCACCGATCGCAATCCCGTTCGGTGCCTTCACGTGCACCTCGGCGACCCGCTCGGCCATCACGAACCAGCCGACCGCTTCCTCGACCGACCCGCCGGCGGTCAGCAGACCGTGGTTGCGCAGGATGCACAGCTTGGTGTCGCCGAGCGCCGTGGCGATGCGCTTGCCGCCGTCGTAGGACAGCACCTCGACCTCCTCGTCGTCGAACAGCGACTGGTCGAACACGAACGCACACGACTCCTGGCTGATCGCGCGGAACGGTGCGACGTTGGCCGACCACGGCGTACCGAACTGGGTGTGCGTGTGCGCGGCGCTCACGGCGTCGGGACGAGCGGCGAGCACCGGCGCGTGGATGTTGTAGCCCGCGGTGTTGACCGCACCGGTCGGGTTGCCGTCGGCGTCGACCACCCGACCGTCGGGTCCGACGAGCACGAGGCCGGCGACCGTCGCCTTCGCGAACGGGATCCCCCAGTCGAGCAACCAGAAGTGGTCGGTCAGGATCGGATCACGAGCGGAGATGTGTCCGTCGCCGAGCTGGCCCCAGCGCATCGCTCCGAAGATCCGGTACCCGAGCGCGCACATCCGCTTGCGATGCGCCCGCTCGTCCTCGGGTGTTCGCACGGTCTCGAACGCCTCGACGCCGGGAAAGGTCGGATACGGCGACTCGCTCATCCGGCCAGCGTAAACCCCCAGCAGCCCACCCCGTTTGCGTCGAGGTTTCAGTGGGGCGGCCCACCCGGATCCGCACACAAACGGAGTGGGGACGGACCCCCAGCAGCCCACCCCCGTTTGCGTCGAGGTCTCGGTGGGGCGGCCCACCCGGATCCGCACACAAACGGAGTGGGGACGGTCAGGGGGCGGGGAAGCCGCGGCGGGGCACCACGATCACGGCGCCGTCGTGGGGGTCGACCTCGACGGTCACGCACACGTGGAAGACCTCGCCGAGGCGGTCCGCCGTCAGCACCTCGTGCGCCTCGCCGGACGCCACCACCGCGCCGCCGTCGAGCAGCACCAGCCGATCGGTGTACGTGCCGGCCAGCGTGAGATCGTGCATCGCCGACACGACGGTGATCGCCTGCTGCTCGCGCAGTTCGGTCACCAGTTCGAGTGCCTGCTGTTGGTGGCCGATGTCGAGCGCCGACGTCGGCTCGTCGAGGAGCAGTACCGGTGCCTCCTGGGCGATCGCCCGCGCGATCACCACCCGTTGACGCTCGCCGCCGCTCATCGCCCCGAGCATCCGATCGGCGAACGACCCGAGCCGCAGACGGTCGATCACGTCGGTCGCCACTTCGCGATCGTGCGACGACTCCGTCCCGAAGTACCCCACATATGGCGTGCGCCCGAGCAGGACGTAGTCGAACGCCGTCATGTCGTCCGGGATCAACGGGTTCTGCGCGACGTACGCCACGCAACTCGCGCGCTCCCGGTCGGCCATCGCCGAGAGCGGTGCACCATCGACACTGATCGTGCCCTTCGACGGGACCAGCCCGGCCGCGGCGCGCAGGAGCGACGACTTGCCGGCGCCGTTCGGTCCGATGATGCCGACCCATTCACCCGACCCGACCCGGTCGGTGAACGGGGCCACCGCGATCCGTTTGCCGTACGACACGGTGACGGCATCGAACTCGAGGGTGCTCATCAGACGATCCGCCGGGTACGCAACAGGTAGACGAAGAACGGAGCGCCGAGGAAGGCGGTGACGACTCCGATCGGCGTCTCGGCCGGATTCGACAGCATCCGTCCCGGGACGTCGGCGAGGATCAGAAAGGCCGCACCCACCAGCAGCGACAGCGGGATCAACCGCCGGTACCCGGCACCGGCGACGAGGCGGATCGCGTGGGGGATCACGAGGCCGACGAACGCGATCAGTCCGCTGACGGACACGACCGCGGCGGTGCCGAGCGTGGCGGCGACGACGATCACGAGCCTCGTCCGCCGAACCGACACGCCCAGGGCCGCCGCCTCGTCGTCGCCGACTCGCAGGACGTCGAGGTGCCGTCGATGCAGCATCAGCACCACGCAACTGAGCGTCACGTACGGAAGGATCAGCCAGATGTCCGACCAGGTCGCGCCCGAGAGCCGACCGAGGATCCACTGGAACACCTCGCGCACCACGTCCTGGTTGCGCTGCAGGATGAACGTCTGGACCGCCGTGACGAACGCAACCACGGCGACGCCGGCGAGCACCAGCGTGACCCCGCTCTGGTTGGAGCCGGTCGGCGAGCCGCGGAACGAGGCCCCGACGAGGTAGGTCAGGCCGACCGTCAACACGGCGACGACGAACGCCGAGGTGGGCACCGGATCGATCGGCCACGACATCGTGGCGGCGCGCCCGGTGGTGAGCGCCAGCGTCGCGCCGAGACCGGCACCGGCCGCGGCACCGAGGAGATACGGGTCGACGAGCGGGTTCCGGAACACGCCCTGGTAGCTGGCGCCCGCAACGGACAACATGCCGCCGACGAGCGCGGCGAGGATCACCCGCGGCATCCGGATCCTCCACACGATGTTCCATTCGGCGTTCGTCACCCCCGAGTTCACGGAGATCAGCGGTAGATGGTCGAGCAGTGCGAACGGCACCCTCCACGACGCCGGTCCGGCCGGGCCGATCGACGCGCCGACGACGATGGACGCCAGCAGGATCAGCGTCCCGGCCAGGTACCACCGGAGGTCACCGGACCCCTGGGTGCGCGCCCGCGACGCGACGGCGTCCGATGCCGTCACGTCGGCGGACGCGGCCACCATCAGCCCGTCGCCGCCGTGACGGCATCGGACGCCGACTGCAGGAACTCGACGATCCGCGGGCCCCATCGCGACGCGACGTCGTCGTCGAGTTCGACGACGTTGCCGCTCTGCACCGCCGCGAGATCGGCCCAGCCGGGTCGAGCAGCGATCGTGTCGAGCGTCTGCCCGCAGCACTTCGTGTCCGCGAGGAAGATGATGTCGGGATCGGCCGACACGACGAACTCCGCGCTGAGCTGCGGGTAGCCCCCAGAGTCACCCTCGACGGAATCGGCGATGTTCCGGAGACCGAGCAGCGAGTACAGCTCACCGAACAGCGTGGTCGAGTCGAGGCTGAACAGGGTGTCGTCGAGTTCGTGGAAGATCGTCACCGGCTCCGCGGGGACCGGGGTGGCCGCAACGATGTCATCGATGTCGGCCCGCATCGTTGCGACGAGTGCTGCCGCCTCGGCCCCGTGCCCGGTCGCATCGCCGAGTTCCTCGATCTGCCGGTACGTGTCGTCCAGCGTCGCGGCGGCCGGCCCGTCCCACCAGTCGATGCCGAGCGTGTCGAGTTGCGGTCCGAGGCCGTTGAAGTCGCCACCGATCAGGACGAGATCGGGTTCGTAGGCGGCGATCGCCTCGACGTTGTTGTCGAACGCCGACAGGTCGTTGGGCAGTTCCTGCGCCTCGACGGGGTAGTCGGAGAACTCGTCGACGGCGACCAGCTGATCCCCCGCGCCGATGGCGAACATCACCTCGGTGTGCGTCGGGCTGAGCGACACGACCCGGAGCTCGACGTCGTCGGCCGGGACCGTCGCCTCGGCGACCGACGGCGAGGTCGTCACCGAGGCGGCATCGGGGACACTCGATGCGGAGGTCGGCGCGTCGGCGGTGTCTGAGTCGTCGGATCCGCATGCGGCAGTGACGAGGGCGATCCCGACGACGGCGCCGAGCAGACGTCGGCGGAACCGACGGGGGTGGATGTTCATGGATGCCTCCAAGGACTTGGAGGACAAGATGGGTGCAGGTCGGAGACCGACCGGCGAGCCGTCCCTTGCCTCGAGGGTGATGGTCGCGTCACAGGGCAGGCGACCGGGCTCGCTCCCCTCGTGCGCATCGCTGCGTCGTTCGGGAGACCACCGTTGCGGGACAGCGCCGGGTTCTCACCGGACTTCGCTGCGTCTACGACAGTTCGACATCGTAGTGCTGCCTGCGTACGCTCCCCAATCCCATGACCGACCACGAACCCACGGGCGACACCGTCCCAACCGAAGATCCCCGTCCGGACGGCTTGCGCAGCGCGGACTCCCTCGTCGTCGTCAACACCGGCAACGGCAAGGGCAAGTCGTCCTCGGCGTTCGGCATGATGATCCGTGCAATCGCCCGTGGCTGGAACGTGGCCGTCGTGCAGTTCATCAAGTCGGGCGATTGGAAAGTCGGCGAGGAGAAGGTGGGGCGCGAACTCGGTGTCGACTGGTTCGCGTTCGGCGACGGTTTCACGTGGGACTCCGACGACCTCACCAACGATCGGGCACACGCCGCGGCGGGATGGGCCAAGGCGGCCGAGTTGATGCAGGCCGGCGAGCACCAACTGGTGATCTTCGACGAGCTGACGTATCTGCCCTCGTTCGGCTGGATCGACGTCGCGGACATCGTCGAGGCGATCTCGAACCGGCCTCGGCACGTCAACGTGATCATCACCGGACGCGACGCCGCGCCGGAGCTGATCGAGATCGCCGACACCGTCACCGAGATGCGCGAGGTCAAGCACGCGTACCAGCAGGGCATCCGCGCGATGCGCGGCATCGACTACTGAGCGGCCGGCGATGTCGTCAGAGCTGCTCCGTGCCCGTCTCGCCCCGCTGCCGGGACACGATCCTGCCGCCGCCGATGCGGTCCACGAACGGGCCGCCAACCTGCTGCGACCCAGCGGCGCGCTCGCCTGGCTCGACGAGATCGCCGCCTGGGTGGCCGGATGGCAGCACACCGCCACGCCGGCCGTCCACCGGCCCGCTGCGCTGATCTTCGCCGGCGATCACGGTGTCGCCGCGGCGACCAAGGTGAGCGCCTACCCCACCGGCATCACCCAGGCGCTGTTCGACGCATACCGGCAGGGTCGATCCACGATCGCCGCATTCGCAAAGATCGCCGGTGCCAGCGTGTCGGCGATCGACGTCGGCATCGGCCGGCCGACCGGGGACATCCGCTACGAGCCGGCCCTCTCCGACGACCGCTTCGACGAGATCGTCCGGATCGCGTTCGATGCCGTCGACGCGCTCGACTGCGACCTGCTGGTACTCGGCGAGATCGGGATCGGCAACACCACCCCTTCCGCGGCGATCGCAGCATCGTTGGCCGGCGGCGAGACGGCAGCGTGGGTCGGGCGCGGCACCGGCGTCGACGACGAGGGCCTGGCCCGCAAGCGATCGGCGGTGCAGGAGTCGGTGCGCAGGATCGCCGGGATCACCGACCCGATCGAGATCCTGCGCGAGGTGGGCGGTTCCGAACTCGTCGCTGTCGCCGCAGCGACGGTGGCGGCGCGCCACCGCTCGATCCCGGTCGTCCTCGACGGCTACGTCGTCACCTCCGCCGTGCTCCCGCTCGCGATGGTGAACCCCGCCGTCCTCGACCACTGCATGGTCGGGCACTGCTCCACCGAGCCCGGTCACCGCAAGCTCCTCGAGCGCCTCGGCAAGCGGCCGCTGCTCGACCTCGACATGCGCCTCGGCGAGGGATCCGGAGCGATGGCGGCGGTCCCGCTGATCGCCATGGCGTGTGCGGGTGTCACATCGGTCCCCACCTACGAGGAGTGGTTCGGCTCGGCGTGACCACCGATCCCTGAATCGCCAGCTGCACGGCAGACGAGGGGGCGGCATCGCTAGCCTCGCACCGTGCGAATTCCCACCCCCGTCGCTCAGGTCGTCCGCGGTTTCACGATGGGATCGGCAGACATCGTTCCCGGCGTTTCCGGCGGGACGGTCGCCCTGGTGCTCGGCATCTACGACCAGCTGATCCGCAACATCAGCCAGGGAGCCCATGCGCTCAAGCAGCTGCTCACCCGCGACGTCGCCGGTGCCATCGACACGCTGAAGCGCATCGAGTGGATCTGGCTGCTGACGTTGCTCGCCGGCATCCTCGCGGCAGTCGTGGCACTCTCGTCGTTGATCGAGACGTTGTTGGACGAACAGCCGATCCGGATGTCGGCGCTGTTCTTCGGGCTGATCCTCGGCTCGATCTGGGTTGCGTTGCGCATGCTCGACAAGATCGACGGTGTCGCGGTCGCATTGATGCTGGGCATCGGCGGCACGATGTTCCTGTTGCTCGGCCTGCGCTCCGACACCGAGGTCGCCGACACTGCGGCCGAGATCGTCACCAAGCCCTGGTGGGTGTTCTTCCTCGCCGGCGCGATCGCCATCTGCGCGATGATCCTGCCCGGCATCTCCGGGTCGTTCATCCTCGTGATGCTCGGCATGTACACCGAGGTACTCGGCGCCGTCAACGATCGCGACTTCACCGCGCTGATCGCCTTCATGCTCGGATGCATCGTCGGCCTCGCCCTGTTCTCGACGCTGCTCAACTGGCTGCTGGAGCGCTATCACCGCTGGGTGCTCGCCGCGATGATCGGCCTGATGCTCGGCTCCACCCGGGTGTTGTGGCCGTGGCCGAACGGCACCAACACCACCACGATGACGCTGCCACGCGAGGACGTCGTCGTCCCGCTGTTGATCATCGTGGTCGGCGCTGCGGTCGTGGTGATCGTCGATCTCCTCGCCGTTCGATTCGTGCACGTCGAACCGCTGCCCGAGCACGAAGCCGCCGTCGAAGCCGCCGGCTGACAGCGCCTACAACGGAGGAGGACCCATGCCCGAGGAGTTCGAAGGCGATCTCGCCGGTGCCGTGTTCTGGGGCGCAGATCTCACCGGGGCCCGCTTCCGTGACGTCGACCTCACCGGCGGGCGGATCAGCCACGCCCTGGTCGTGGACGTCGACGTCGATGCCGTGATCGACCGGCTGGTCGTGAACGGCGTCGACGTGACCGCCTTCGTCAACGAGCGCGACCCCTGGTATCCGCTGCGCTCGATGCTGAGCCCGACCGATCCCGCCGAGATGCAAGCCACGTGGGCGGCTCTGGAGGCCGAATGGGCCACCACACTCGCGTTGGCCGAATCGCTCCCTGAGCCGAGCCTGCACGAATCGGTCGGCGGCGAGTGGTCGTTCGTCCAGACGCTGCGCCATGTCGTGTTCGCGATGGACAAGTGGTTCACCGTGCCGATCGTCGGCGGATCGTTCGACCCGATCGGCCTCCCGAACAGCGCGTCGGTCGACTTCCCGTGGCCGGGTCTCGACCAGAGCCTGACGCCGACTCTGTCCGAGGCACTGGCCGTGCGGCGAGACCGCGTCCGCCAGTTCCGGGAGTACCTCGAATCGGTCGATCCGGACGAGTTCACGCGAGGCATCGTCATCCTCGAGAACGGCGACGAGCCGTTCCTGCACTGTCTCCACGCCGTGTTCGACGAGGAGTTCTGGCACAACCGCTACGCCCGACGCGACCTCCAACTGCTGGCGCCGAGCTGAGATCGCTCCGGCGCCGGACGACGCGAGCGTCTCCACCTGTTCCGGCAGCGAACCGTGCGCGAGACTGACCTCCGGGGGACCGGATGACCGACGGCAGGTGCACACAACAGGACCGGCCGGACGCGACGCGCGTCCGCGCGTCCACGTGAATCTGCTCCGGACAACGGCCCGATCGATGGAGCACGAGCTGACGGTGAGCTGGAGACGACGGCTTGGAACGGTCGCGCTGATGACCGCAGCGATCGCCGGATGCGCGGATGATGGCCCCGATCGGCGCACGGTGGACGAGTACGTCGAGCAGCCGCCCAGCGAACCGGTGGAGGTGGAGGGATTTCTCTTGATCGACGGGAACTCGACGAGGTTGTGCTCGGCCGTCGCCGAGAGCTACCCGCCGCAGTGCGGTGGGTCCTCGATCGTGCTCGACGGGTTCGATCCGGCGGCGGTTGCCGATGTGGTCACCCACGAGGGAGATGTCAGCTGGCTCGAAGGAGCGATCCTCGTCCTCAGACCCACCGGCAACGACCGGGCGACGTTCGTTGCGGTCGTCGGCCCCTAGCTCGACCTCGGCCGCTGTGTGTGCGAAGACGACACCGCCCGTCGTGGGGCTTCCAGACAGCAGAACGCGTGTCGAATGCACGACCGCCCCTGCTGCTGCACGACCCGATCGATGAGCGGTCCAGGAAGTCCTGGCGGCCGTCGTTGCCATGTCGCTAGCCTTCATGGCGGCACATCGACGGAACGGGGTGCTATGTCGGATCAACTGGATGCAGCTGTCGAAGCAGCATGGGCGTACGAGGGATTGCACGTCAACGCGCTGTTCCGACAGTGGGCCCAGCCGGTGCTCGATGCCGCCGCCGTCACCAGCGGGAGCCGGGTGCTCGATGTGGCGTGCGGCACGGGCGTGGTGGCCCGCGAGGCCCTCGCTCGCGTGGGGCCGGCCGGCTCGGTGGTCGGGCTCGACATCGGGCCGGGGATGCTCACCGTGGCGGAGACGATCGAGCCCGCTGTGACCTGGACGGTCGGCGACGCCGGCCAGCTTCCCTTCGACGACGGTGAGTTCGATGCTGTGGTCAGCCAGTTCGGCCTGATGTTCTTTCCCGACCGGGTGCAGGCGATCAGCGAGATGCTCCGCTGCGCGAAGGCCGGCACCCGCGTCACGGTGGCGGTGTGGGAGTCGCTCGAACGTTCCGAGGCGTATCCGATCTCGGTCGACCTGTTGCACCGACGGGCCGGGCCGGCTGCCGCCGAGGCGCTCAGGGCACCGTTCGCGCTCGGCGATACCGCCGAACTGCGGACCCTGTTCGAAGAGGCCGGAGCGTCGAGGGTGTCGATCGACACCCAGCACGGCACCGCCCGGTTCCCCAGCGTGCGCTCCATGGTCGAGGCTGATCTGCGGGGCTGGTTGCCCGTGATGGGGGTGGTTCTCGATGACGATCTGATCGAACTGATCCTGGCCGAGGCCGACGAGGCGTTGAGCGAGTACGTGATCGCTGACGGTCAGATGGTGTTTGACGCACCGGCCCACATCGTCACGGCTCAGGCCTGACAGTCAACCTGCTCGGGTTACCGCGCTCGCGTTTGTGCGATCCACCGGTTTCGAGCTTGTCGCCCGCGCGACCATCAGCGCCGAGGGTGCGAGCGACAGATCGTTCATTTCGTTCCTTCGCTGGTTCGTCACAGGAGTGTGATGACCACGAACACGGGATATCCCGCCAAGAGCACGTACGCGTCGCGACGACCGAGGCTGTTGTTGCGCGCTCCGATGACGATGGCCACGGCGAGGAGGGCGAGCATGCCGATCAGTGGTGTGTGGAGGAGCCCGGCGTCGGTGATCGCGATCGGTGCGACGAGTGCTCCGACGCCGAGGCTCATGGTCATGTTGTAGGCGTATGAGCCGATCACGCCGGCAATCACGGCCTCGGTCACACCGTGCCGGCCAGCCGAGAAGGCCAGCACGACCAACTCGAACGCTGTGGCAAAGCCAACCACCGTCAGCCCGAGGAGCGTTTGGCTTTCTTCGATGCTGGTGATCTGGCGGACGCCTTCGACCAACACGATCGAACCCAACGTGAGCGCGACAAGACCAACGAGCACCCACCCGAGATCGGTGCTGATACGACCCTCGGCATCGGCCTCCTCGTCGAGTTCGCCAGCTTCACCCAACGACGGTGGCCGACGCTCACGCAGCCAGATCGCCGCCACGAACACGATGTAGGCGCCCACGAGAACCGCTCCTTCACTTCGACCGAGGGCGCCATCCCACATCATCATCGCTGCAACCAGCCCCGTGACGAGCCCACCCACCCCGTACATCTGAATGCTGCGCCCGAACGGAACCGTCACCATCCAAGCGCCCGCACCGAGAGCGATCGTGACGATCGCCGCGTTGGCTCCGATCACGTCACCGAACGCGACCCCATCAACGCCGCGGGCTGACGCAGTGACCACGGTCGCCAGTTCCTCGGGCTCAGCGCCAGCAAGCAGCACGGCGAGCGCGAACGCAGTGACACCGAGTCGCTTCGACGCATCGGCGAGGTGTTCAGCGAACTTCTCGGCGCCCCACACGATCGCCGCAGTACCTGCACCCATCGCAATCAACCAGAACAAGCTCGACACGATCCATGTGTAGCTGAAGGGCGGATGCTGACCGCCATCTCTGCCCAGCGACGCGCTGCCGTGGTTCGCGGGAAGATCGATGTCGCACTCGGATCATCGGTTCTCCACGGCGGGTGTGCCGCTGGTTCTCGTCCGGGCTGGCACGGCGCGACCAACGGTCGATGAGCGGCGTCCCGCTACAGGTGGACGCGCCCGCGCCAACCGTGAAGAGGTTGCGAAGAAACCGTCAAGTTCATGCCACATCCAGCCGAAACAGTGTTCATGGGAGCCGAGTCATTCGATCGCCGCGCCGCGGCGGTGCACGCGTTGTCCGGCCACCCGACCGTGATCGATGTCGTCCGAATCGCCACTTCCCTCACCGTGTCCCCTGCCGAGGTCGTGGTGTTCGAGCAGGGCCGGGCGATGGTGGTCGGCTCGCTCGAAAACGGCCTCCTCCAGCCCCGCCCGCTGACACCCACCGAGGACCAGCTGCTCGCGGACGGTGGGCGGTTGGCCCGCGGGGCGAACGTCACCAGCGCCGCGATCTTCGGCGGCGACCGCGAACCGATCGGCGCGCTGACCGTCGACCATGGTGCTGGCCTCCCCGACGCCGACGTCCTGCTCGGACTCTGCCGAATCGTGAGCTCGCTCCTCGAGGAGCGTTCCGGCAGCCACGGCTGGCACGAGACGCTGCTCGAGAACCTGCGTGACGCGGTCGTCGTGCTCGACGACTCGATGGTGATCACGTACG
This sequence comes from Ilumatobacteraceae bacterium, assembly GCA_963710625.1. Classification (GTDB taxonomy): domain Bacteria; phylum Actinomycetota; class Acidimicrobiia; order Acidimicrobiales; family Ilumatobacteraceae; genus Sva-07. Next base: position 196,639 of record CAVQBG010000008.1, read on the forward strand.
CCAACCGGGCCGTCGGCATCCAGATCGGGCGCAGCCCGGCCGAGATCGTCGGGACCCATGTCGTCGACCTGCTCCACCCCGACGACATCGATGCGGCGTTCGATTCGTTGCTCCGTCTCGGCTCGGGGGCAGAGGTGTACCGCCTTGCGGTCAGGGTGCGCCACGGCCTCGGCGACTTCATCCGCCTCGAGGCCACCGGTCGCGATCTGACGGCCGATCCCACCGTCGGCGGCATCGTCCTCTCGTTGCGCAACGGCGACCACGACCTCGAGCTGGAGACGACGCTCGACCGCACCCGCCAGCTGACCGACGCCGTCGTCGAGCAGCTGCATGACGGGATCATCGCCACCGACGCGGTCGGGTCCGTGCTCGTCGTCAACGAGGTGGCGCGGCGTCTGCTCGACCTCCCTGCGGGAACGTTCCTCGCCGAGCTCGCGATCGACGGGCTCGGCTTCCTCGACGTCGACGCGCTGCCGGTTGCACCCGATCGCCACCCCATCCGGCGCGTCCTCGGCGGCGAGCACATGATCCGCGAACCGATGAGCGTCGTGTCCGAGGGCGAGGTTCGCCATCTCGTCGTGTCGGGCCGACCGGTCAGCAGCTCCGACGGTTCGCTGGTCGGGGCCGCCATCGGCTTCCACGACGTGACCGACTCCCGCCGCTACCAACGTGAGCTTCAGCGCAGCGCGTTACACGATCACCTGACCGGGCTGGCCAACCGTCGCCAGCTCAAAGCCAAGGTCTCCGAACTGCCCCTGTCCGCCGTGGCCGGCGACCACCGTCCGGTCTCCGAGACCTTGATCGACCTCGACAACTTCAAGGTGATCAACGACACCCATGGGCACCGCATCGGCGACCATGTCATCCAGATCACCGCCGGCCGACTCGCCGAGGCATGCGGGCCCGACGACCTGCTTGTCCGGTTGGGTGGCGACGAGTTCGTCGTGCTGTCGCGGGGTCGCACGCCCGGCGATGCCGTCGCAGCGGCGGACGCGATGCGCCGTCGGCTCGCGGAGCCATTCGAAATCGACGGCCACGCCTTCAGTCTGACCTGCTCGATCGGTGTCGCCCACCTCGAAGTCGACGGCCTCCACGAGGACTCGCTCCTCCGCTACGCCGACCTCGCCCTGTACGAGGCGAAGGCCCGCGGGCGGAACCGGGTCGCGTTGTTCGACAGCCAACTCGCCGAGGCGACCCGGATCGCCGCACGCCAGCGCGAGTTTCTCCGTCAGGTCCTCGACGAGGACGGGCTGGTCATGAACTTCCAGCCCTTCGTCGATGCGGCATCGGGACGCATCGTCGGCTTCGAGTCGCTGGCCCGGTGCCGGATCCGGTCGGGCGCGCTCGTCGGCCCGGCCGACTTCCTCGAGGCCGCGTCGGGCTCCGGCCTCATCTGGGAACTCGACCGCCGGGCGTTCGAGCTGACCTGCTCGGCGGCGGCAATGCTCGCTGACCGGGTCGCCGGACTGACGATCGCATGCAACTTCTCGCCGCTGAGCATCGTCCAGCCGGACTTCGTCGACCACGTCGAGCGGACCATGCGCCACCGCGGCCTCGAGCCGTCGATGATCGCCATCGAGGTCACCGAGAGCGCCGCGTTCGAGGGCGGTGGTGTCGCCCTCGACGCACTCCACGCGGTGCATCGACTCGGCGTCCGTCTGGTGCTCGACGACTTCGGCACCGGCTACTCGTCGCTCTCCCACCTTCGCGACCTCGCTCTGGCCCAGGTGAAGGTCGACCGCAGCTTCGTCGCGGCGGCCCTCGAGTCGACTTCGGAGCGGGCGATCGCGGAGGCGGTGGTCGAGTTGGCTCACGGTCTGGGTGTCGCCGTCGTCGCCGAGGGCGTCGAGACCGAGGAGCAACTGGCTTGGGCGCGGTCGGCGGGCTTCGACATCATCCAGGGTTGGTACTACTCGCCCGCTCGCGGCCTCGAGGAGATCCTCGACGCCCTCACCGCCGACACCGACGACACCGACGGTCCCATGGTCCCGGCCCACTGGGGCAACCGGTACGACCACGGCGTGACGGCCGCCGCGCGCTCCTGAGCACGAGACGGTCGTCAGCGCGACTTCCTGTTCGTCGGCGTTCGTCAGCACGGGCCCGGTGCCGGTTCACTCGTCACTCGAGATCCACCCGTGCACGACAGCCTCGTCGATACCAGGGGCACTGAAGTAGTAGTGGAACACCAGACCGTCGTAGGCACCCTCACCCACGTAACGGGCCTCACCGATGGGTGTGCCGTCGTCCACGGCCTGGGCGGTCCCACGCCAGGAGCCCTCACTGTTGGTGATGATGGCCTCTTCCGCCACCCACACCCAGCTTCCCCCTTCCTCGAAGTAGCGGAAACGGTCGTGGGTCTCGGTGCCGCTGACCCTGGGGTCTGACATGTCGAGTTCGCACGTCGCCAGGTCGTTGTTGTCTCCTCCCGTCGGATCAACTCCCTCTTGGGAGAAGACGCATGTCGCCGTGCCGGTGACCACCACCGAGTCCGCAGGTATGGCATGGAATTCTGCGATCTCCGCCGTCGCGGCCTCTGGCGCGGTCGTCGTCGACTCTTCGTCCCCGCCGCAGGCCACCCCTGCGACAACCAGCCCAACGGCCGTGAGCACCAATGCATAGCGCCTCATGGCAATCTCCTTCTCGATTCGAGTGTCCGCCCCGGGGATCGACCCCGCCAAGAGCCGAACGGCCCGCCACCGGGTATTCCACATGTGCCGGTCCGGGGCATTCGACAACGCCAAAACGATGACCCGCTCCGGATGAATGACGGCTCGCGCGGTACGAAGCCCAGGTCCCGAATCGCAGGATCCCAGTGGCAACACGCGATCACGCTCGTGTCCACAGCTGAGTGGCTGAGAAACGTCGGCCTACCGGATTCGTCAGGTTCTGTCCGTAGACGCACGCTGCGGCAGCGCCAAGCGACGCAGACCCCACACTGCGGCCACGGTGAGACCTGCCGCCCAGAGCAGATCCCAGCCGGTCACCTCTCCGCTGATCGTTCTCTGGAGGACCACGACGACAACGACCGCCGCAACGGAGACGACGATTCCCATGCCGATTGACCCGAACCCGAACCGTCGCCCACCGAGTCTGCTTGCCACCGCTGCGATGACAAGACCGACGAGTGGCACGCTCACGAGTACGACGAGAATCGCAGCGACCACGGCCCCGATGCCGAGTTCGCTTGCGTCTACGACCATTCGGTCCTTCGGCGCCGTGCGGTCTGGTCGCTGTCCACGGTCGAATCCTTCCATGGCCGCGCGGTGACGAGCCGGTTTCCAGGTCATGCGTGCGCTCACCGTCCCTTCCGGGCTGGGCACCCTGGCGACGCCGCTGGCATCATCGAAGGTGGGCGATGGCCCACACAACGTGCCCACGACGGGACGAGATCGCGTTCCATTGATACTTTCCATCTTGGTCAAGTAAAGTCCACGGAACGTGCGAAAGAGACAGCAGTGACGACAGCGAGGGCAACGCTCGACGACGCACAGCTCGATGACACCTTTGCCGCCCTCGCGAACTCGACACGGCGTGCGATCCTTGCTCGCCTTGCCGAAGGTGAGGCAAGCGTGAACGACCTCGCAGCCCCTTTCGACCTGACACTTCCGGCGATCTCCAAGCACATCAAGGTGCTCGAGCACGCCGGGCTCATCACGCGCGGCCGGCGAGCACAATTCCGGCCCTGCACCATTGATGCCACCCCACTCGCCCGCGTCGCGACTTGGACTGAGCGGTACCGGCACATCTGGGATGACCGATTCGACCGCATGGACGACGACATCCGAAATCTGCAGAACACCCACGACCAGAACGAGACATGACCAGTGCCTGACACCAACGACGTCCAGATCGAACGCACCTTCACCGCACCCATCGATCTCATTTGGGCGATGTGGACCGAAGCCGAGTACTTCGCCAACTGGTACGGCCCGATGGGCGCAAAGATCCCGAAGGCCGACATGGACGTCCGAGTAGGCGGCCACCGCCACATCGCCATGGAGATGGAGACACCAGAGGGCCCGATGCAGATGTTCTTCGTCGGCGAGTACCACGAGGTCGTCCCGAAGACTCGCCTCGTCTACACCGAGAACATGGCCGATGCAGATGGCAACGCGATGACCGCCGAGCAGATGGGCATGGCTGCAGGCGCACCGATGGAGACCTCGATCGTGGTCGAACTCGAAGACCTCGGTGCACGCACCAAGATGACCCTGACCCACATCGGCGTCCCGGCCGATTCTCCAGGCGGTCGGGGTTGGGCGATGGCGATCGACAAGCTGGAAGCACGAGTCGCCGAACTCCGCGGCTGACCACGGACAGCACCGCTACGGTCGACGCAGCGAAACGCGACCGGACACTCCCGTGAGGTCACTACCGAACCAGCGCGCCAGACGAGCCTGCAAGCTGGTGGGGGCACTCAGATTCCGGGATGTCCGGGCACCCCACAGCATCGAGTTGTCCACACTTCGTCTCACCTCGCTGCCGAACTCAGCTGTTGACGAGGGCCGCGAGTCGGTCGATGCCTTCGGCGAGGTCGTCATCGCCGAGGGCGAACGAGAACCGGCCGTAGCCACCGAGGCCGAACGCCTCGCCGGGCACGAAGGCGACCTTCGCCTTGTCGAGCACGAGGTCGGCGAGTTCCAGAGTGTTCGTCGCCGTGACGCCGTCGATCGGCCGGTCGAGGAGGCCGGTTAAGTCGGGGTAGGCGTAGAAGGCACCCTGCGGTTCCAGGCAGGTGACGCCATCGATTGCGTTGAGCTTGGTCCACATCGTCTGCGCCCGCCGCGCAAATGCCGTGCGCATCATCACGACGTCGTCGAGCGAGCCCGACACCGCGGCGAGCGCGGCGCGCTGCGACACGTTGGCGACGTTCGACGTGGCGTGGCTCTGGAAGTTCGTCGACGCCTTGACGATGTCGTCGGGGCCGATCATCCACCCGACGCGCCAGCCGGTCATCGCATAGGTCTTCGCCACGCCATTGACGATGATGCACTGGTTGGCGAGCTCCGGCACGAGCGTCGGCATCGACGCGAACACGTGATCGCCGTAGGTGAGGTGCTCGTAGATCTCGTCGGTGATCACCCAGACCCCCCGGTCCAGCGCCCATTCGCCGATCGCCTTGACCATGTCCGGCGGGCACACCGAGCCCGACGGGTTGTCGGGGCTCACGAACAGCAACACCTTCGTGCGCAGCGTGTAGGCCGCATCGAGCTGCTCGATCGTCACCTGGAAGCCGCTGGCCGCGTCGGTGTCGATGATCACGGGCACGCCACCGGCGAGCGTGATCGCCTCGGGGTAGGTGGTCCAGTACGGCGCGGGACAGATCACCTCGTCACCGGGATCGCAGAGCGCCGCGAACGCTGTGTACACGGCGTGCTTGCCGCCGTTGGTCACCAGGACCTGCGACGCGTTGCACTCGAAACCGGAATCACGCAGCGTCTTGTCGGCGATCGCCTGTTTCAGCTCGGGCAGGCCGCCCGCTGGCGAGTACCGGTGGTTCTTCGGATCGCGACACGCCGCGGCGGCGGCCTCGACGATGTGGGCCGGCGTCGGGAAGTCGGGTTCACCCGCACCGAAGCCGATCACGTTCTCGCCGGCGGCCTGCAGTGCCTTGGCCTTGGCGTCGACGGCCAGAGTGGCGGAGGGGGCGATGGCGGCGAGTCGTTGGGAGGTGCGGTTCACGGATGCAAGCCTGCCACAGCGACCACGCCATCCCAACGACGGTTCACAGCGTGGGATCGCGGGGTGCACGCGCCATGCTTGGGGCGTGAGTTCGGACCCCGCCACCATCGTGATTCCCGCCGACCTGCTGCCCGCCGACGGGCGCTTCGGGTGCGGCCCGTCGAAGGTCCGACCCGAACAGGTCGACCAGGTCGTCGCCGCGCAGCGAACGGTGCTCGGCACGTCGCACCGCCAGCCGCCGGTCAAGAACCTGGTCGGCAGTGTGCGCTCCGGTCTGACAGCGCTGTTCGGGTTGCCCGATGGGTGGGAGATCGTGCTCGGCAACGGCGGCTCCACGGTGTTCTGGGACGTCGCCACCTTCGGCCTCATCGAGCAGCGCAGCCAGCACCTCGTGTTCGGCGAGTTCTCGTCGAAGTTCGCCGAAGCCGCTGCGGCAGCGCCCCACCTCGGCGAGCCGACGGTGATCCGCTCCGACACCGGCAGCCACCCGGATGCGGTCGCCGAGGACGGCGTCGACGTCTATGCGCTCACCCACAACGAGACGTCGACCGGGGTGGCGATGGACCTCCGGCGGCCGGCAGGCACGACCGCCGACGACGCGCTCGTCGCCGTCGATGCCACCTCGGCCGCCGGCGGGCTCACCTGGGATCCGGCCGAGGTCGACGTGTACTACTTCGCGCCCCAGAAGAGCTTCGCCTCCGACGGCGGGTTGTGGCTGGCCGCGTGCTCGCCGGCAGCGCTCGATCGCATCGAGTCGATCGGTGCGAGCGACCGCTGGCGACCCGCGTCACTCGACCTGAAAATCGCGCTCGACAACTCCAAGCTCAACCAGACCTACAACACGCCGGCGCTCGCCACGCTGCTGTTGCTCGACGCCCAGATCCGCTGGATGAACGACAACGGTGGGATGCCGTTCGCCGCCGGCCGCAGCGCCGAATCGGCCGCCGCGCTCTACGGCTGGGCCGAGGCGAGCAGCTTCGCCACGCCATTCGTGAGCGATCCGGCCAAGCGGTCGAAGGTCGTCGGCACGATCGACCTCGACGAATCGATCGACGCCACCGCCGTCAACAAGGCCCTGCGAGCGAACGGCATCGTCGACACCGACTCGTACCGCAAGCTCGGCCGCAACCAGCTGCGCATCGGCATGTTCCCGGCGATCGATCCGAGCGACGTCGAGGCGCTCACCCACTGCATCGACCACGTCGTCTCGAAGCTCGCATGAGACGCGGGGTCTGACCCCAGGTCACATTTCGCTGGCAGACTCCTGGCGTGGATCCGACCGACGTCCTCGCATTCGGCACCGGCGACATCGGCGTGCTCGACCGCCCGGTGATGCTCGTCGGGCTCGAAGGATGGTTCGACGTCGGCGGCGCAGCCACCCAGGCGGTCAACGCCTTCGTCAGCGCCGATCATGCCGTGACCGTCGGGCAGATCGACCCCGACCCGTTCTACGACTTCACCCAGCAGCGACCACACGTGTCGATCGACGACGACGTCCGTGAGATCGTCTGGCCGTCGAACGAGTTCGTGCTCCAGCGCAACCCCGGGCACCGCGACGTCGTCGCGCTGATCGGTGTCGAGCCCCACATGGCGTGGCGGACGTACACCGGTGCGATCAACGTCGTCGCACAGGCGCTCGGCTGCGAGGCGATCGTCACCGTCGGCTCGGGCGCCGAGGCGATCCCGCACACCCGCACACCGCCGGTCACCGGCAGCACGGCCAACGCCGAGCTCGCCCGCCGGCTCGGCCTCGTGGCTCCGTCGTACCAGGGCGTCACCGGCGTGGTCGGCGTGCTCCAGGCAGAGCTCGAAGCCCGGAACGTGCCGTCGATCTCGCTGCGCGTCGGCATCCCGCACTACCTGATGAACGCCGAGCACCCCCAAGCGGTGCAGGCCCTCGTCCGGCACCTGAGCCACGTGCTCGACGTGCCGAACACCAACGATCTCAGCGATCAGATCGACGGTTGGCGCGACGTGCACGACGAACTCGTCGCGAACGACGAGCAACTCCGGATGTACGTCGCGTTGCTCGAAGCCGAGTTCGACCGGCGCGCCGAGGCGCAGATCCCGACCGCCGACGACCTCGGCGACCAGTTCGAGGAGTTCCTCCGCAACCAGCGCGACGACTGACCGTCAATGAGACAGGGGGTCAGACCCCATGTCTCATCTGGCGGCGGCGAAGGCCTGGTCGAGGTCGGCGATGATGTCGTCGATCGACTCGAGGCCGACGCTGAGGCGGATGAGACCGGGACCGACCGCGGAGGCCAACTGCTCCTCGGGAGTCAGCTGGCTGTGCGTGGTGCTCGCCGGATGGATCACGAGGCTGCGCACGTCGCCGATGTTGGCCACGTGGCTGTGCAAGGTCGCCCCTTCGACGAACTTCTTGCCGGCCTCGAGGCCCCCCGTGATCTCGAACGCCAACACCGAGCCGTAGCCCCGTCCGCCGCCGAGCTTGGTGGCCCGCTCGTGCCATGGGCTCGACGGGAGACCTGCGTAGTTCACCGACTCGACCTGGTCGTGACCGTCGAGGTACTCGGCGACCTTCTGCGCGTTGGCGAAGTGACGCTCCATCCGCAAACTCAGCGTCTCGATGCCCTGCAGGATCATGAACGCGTTGAACGGCGAGATGGCGAGACCCATGTCGCGCAACATCTGGACGCGCGCCTTGAGGATGAACGCTCCGTGGCCGAGCGCCGGGAAGTAGGCGAGACCGTGGTAGCTCGGGTCGGGCTCGGTGAAGTTCGGGAAGCGACCGGATGCGGCGTAGTCGAAGGTGCCACCGTCCACGATGGCACCGGCGACCGACGTGCCGTGACCACCCATGAACTTGGTGAGGCTGTGGATCACGATGTCGGCACCCCATTCGAGCGGCCGGATCAGGTACGGTGTCGGCACCGTGTTGTCGACTATCAGCGGGATGCCGTGCGCATGGGCGACGCCGGCGATGCCCTCGATGTCGAGCACGTCGTTCTTCGGGTTGGGAATGACCTCGCCGAAGAAGACCTTGGTGTTGTCCTTGATCGCCGCCTCCCACTGCGAGAGGTCGTCGGGGTCGTCGACGAAGGTGACCTCGACGCCGAACTTCGGCAGCGTGTAGTGCAGCAGGTTGTACGTGCCGCCGTAGAGCGACGGCGACGCGACGACGTGGTCGCCGGACTCGCAGAGCGTCATGAACGCGAGCGTCTCGGCGGCCTGGCCGGATGCGACGGCGAGCGTGCCCGGAAGCCCGACGGCCGTGGTGCAGCCGCCCTCGAGTGCGTTGACGCGCGCCTCGAGGGCCGCCTGCGTCGGGTTCATGATGCGGGTGTAGATGTTGCCGATCTCGGCGAGACCGAAGAGGTTGGCTGCGTGATCGGTGTCGCGGAACTCGTACGACGTCGTCTGGTAGATCGGCACCGCCCGTGCGCCGGTCGTCGGATCGGGCTCTCCCCCGACATGGATCTGCTTGGTGTCGAAACCCCACTGGTCGCTCATAGGGCCGAGACGCTACCCGGCAATTCCCGACCTGACAAGTCAACTTTTGATCGGGTCGGCGGTGATCAGAGCAGGCTGGCGACGAGACCGGCCTGACCGAGGTGGTAGGTGACCATCACGGTGACGGGCATCCAGCGGGCCGAGCCGACGAACTGGCGCCAGCCCAGTACCGAGTCCGAGGCCACGAACAACCCGGCGCCGACGATCGCCCACCAGTTCCCGGACGCCACTGCGGCGCAGAACATCAGCGAGATCGCGACGAGGTAGGCGGACACCGCCGGTCCGAGCACCGGTTCGGAGCGACGCGCGGCCCGGACGATCCGCAGCCCCACCGTCGATGCGAGCACCACGGTCAGCGCGACACCGACGGCGAAGCCGCCCCACGACCAGTCGGGTGCGACGACCAGGCCGATGGTGTAGGCGACGTGTGCGAGCAGGAAGGCCACGAGGCCGGGCACGAACCGCCGGTCGCCGTCGAGCAGGAACACGTCGCCGGCGAGCGAGCACACGAGTGCCACCACGAACCACGCGCGCACGGCGGGATCCGTGGGGTCGAGCGTGACCGCGACACCGATCAGCGCGATCAGCGCGAGCGGCTTGCTCCACAGCTCGGTCCGGCGATCGTCGGTCCACCGACTCCACCAGTTCGCGCCCGCAGCGATCGCGAACACGACGGCGAACGCCATCGTCCCCGTTGTCATCTCACCCTCCCCCACCCGTGCGATGAGCCAAACCCGCACATACGGAGCGTTCGCTCATCACTGGTCCAGACGTCCGCGCCCGACACCCGAGCGATGAGCGAAACCCGCACATACGGGGGGCTCGCTCATCGCTCGCGGGGTGTGGGGTGTTGCTCGGGTCAGCCGCCGGAGATGTCGGAGACCTTCTGCTTGCCGGCGCGGATGAACGGCATCATGTCGCGCAGCTCGCCACCGGTCGCCTCGATCGGGTGCGCCTTGCCCTCTTCCTGCATGCGCGTGTAGTTCGGGCGGCCGGCCTCCGACTCGGCGATCCACTCGGCGGCGAACTGGCCGCTCTGGATCTCCTCGAGGATCTTCTTCATCTCGGCCTTGGTCGCTTCGTTGACGACACGCGACCCCCGGGTGAGGTCGCCGTACTCCGCGGTGTCGGAGATCGAGTAGCGCATCCCGGCGATGCCCTCTTCATACATCAGGTCGACGATCAGCTTCACCTCGTGGAGGCACTCGAAGTAGGCCATCTCGGGGGCGTAGCCGGCCTCGGTGAGTGTCTCGAAGCCGGCCCGCACCAGCGCAGTGAGGCCACCGCAGAGCACCGCCTGCTCACCGAACAGGTCGGTCTCGGTCTCCTCGGCGAAGGTCGTCTCGATCACACCGGCGCGCGTGCCGCCGATCGCGTCGGCGTAGGACATCGCGATGTCACGGGCCTGGCCGGTCGCGTCCTGGGCGACGGCGATCAGCGCGGGAACACCACCACCCTCGGTGTAGGTGCGGCGCACGAGGTGGCCGGGACCCTTCGGGGCGATCATGATCACGTCGCAGCCGGCCGGCGGCTGGATGCGATCGAACCGGATGTTGAAGCCGTGGGCGAAGGCGAGCGCCTTGCCGTCGGTCATGTGCTTCGCGATGTGCGCGTCGTAGATCGCCTTCTGCTCCGTGTCGGGGGCGAGAAGCATGATCACGTCGGCCCACTCCGCCGCCTCGTCGATCGTCATCACCGTGAGACCGGCAGCCTCCGCCTTGGCGACCGAGGACGACTCGGGACGCAGCCCGACGACGACATCGACGCCCGACTCCTTCAGGTTCAGCGCGTGCGCATGACCCTGGGACCCGTAGCCGACGACGGCCACCTTCTTGCTGCGGATGATCGAAGGATCCGCGTCCTCTGCGTAGTAGACGGTGACGGCCATCTCAGCCAGCCTTTCCAGTGTTCGGTGTGGGGGTTTGGTTCACGGCGCGCAAGCGTGCGCCACGATCGAGTTTCGGAAGCGCCACGCGACCCGTGCGCTGGAGCTCAACGATGCCATATCCGTCGAGCAAATCCTCAAAATCGTCGAGCTTGTCGGGATGCCCCTCCAGGCTGACCGTCAGCACCGACTCGGCGACGGCGATGATCTTGCCCTCGAAGATGTTGGTGAGTTCGACGACCTTGGCGCGCTGCTCGTCCGGGGCCTTGACCGTGGCGATCAGCAGCTCACGCTCGACCGACCGGCGCGGATCAAGCTCGGAGATCTTCACCACGTCGATCAGCTTGAACAGCTGTTTGGTGATCTGCTCGAGCGGGGTCGACTCGACGTCGACGACGATCGTGATCCGGCTCATGCCCTCGTCCTCGGCCGGAGCGACGGCCAACGAGAAGATGTTGTAGCCACGCCGCGCGAACAGCCCGGCGACCCGGGCCAGGACCCCGGGCCGGTTCTGGACGAGCACGGACAGGATGTGGTGGTTGAGCGTCTGGCCGCCGTACTGGTTGATCGTGGTCATGAGCGCAGGCCTTCGGCTCGGTCCTGCTGCGTGGGGTGCAGGATCAGGTCGTCGTTGCTGGCACCCGCCGGGACCATCGGGAAGACCTTCTCCGAGGCGTCGGTGCGGAACTCGATGACGACCGAGCGGTCGGTGATCGAGTTCGCCTTCTCGATCGCTGGTCCGACCTCCTCGGGCGACTCGACCAGGATTCCGACACATCCCATCGACTCGGCCCACATCACGAAGTCGGGCACCTTGGCGTTGAGGTACACCTCCGAGTAGCGCTCGTCGTAGAACATCTCCTGCCACTGGCGGACCATGCCGAGATAACTGTTGTTGAGCAGCGCCACCTTGATCGGCAGACCCTCGACGGTCGCCGTCACGAGTTCCTGCGCGGTCATCTGGAAGCAACCGTCACCATCGACGGCCCACACGTCGCACTCGGGCTTGGCCGCCTTGGCGCCGATCGCGGCCGGGATCGAGAAGCCCATCGTGCCCAGGCCGCCCGAGTTGACCCAGGTGTACGGCTCGTTGAACTCGAAGAACTGCGAGGTGTACATCTGGTGCTGACCCACCCCGGACGCGACGATCGTGTGCGGTGAGGCGAGGCGATTCAGCTCCTCGATGCAGTACTGCGGCTTGAGCGCCGCGCCCGGCTCCGACTGCTCGTAGGTCATCGGGAACTGTTCGCGCCAGCCCGACACCTTGCTCTTCCAGGCGGACGTGTCGGCGCGGACCGCGCCCGCGGCGAGCATCGCCTTGATCTCGGAGATGATCTCCTCGATCACGTACTTGGCGTCGCCGACGATCGGGACGTCGGGTCGGCGGACCTTGCCCTGCTCGGCGGGGTCGATGTCGACATGGATGATCTTCGCCTCCGGCGCGAACGCGTCGACCTTGCCGGTGATCCGGTCGTCGAATCGGGCGCCGAGCGTGATCAGCAGGTCGGCCTTCTGCATCGCGGTGACGGCAGTGGCGTTGCCGTGCATGCCCGGCATGCCGAGACACAGCGGATGGTTGTCCGGGAACGCCCCGCGAGCCATCAGCGTCGTGACGACGTAGCTGTCGATCAGCTCCGCCAGCTCGCGCAACGCCTCGGCGGCGCGAGACTTGAGGATACCACCCCCGGCGTAGATGATCGGGCGTTCCGAGGACATGATCAGGCGCGCCGCCTCCTTGATCATCCGTGGGTGGCCCTTGACGTTGGGGCGATAGCCCGGCAGCGAGTCGAGCACTTCCTGGTCGGTCGGCCAGTACCACTCCATGTCGTCCTGGAGGCAGTCCTTCGGCACGTCGATGAGCGTGGGACCTGGACGGCCGGTGGTGGCGATGTGGAACGCCTGGCGCACCGCCATGGGGATGTCCTGCGCCGACATGACCAGTTCGTTGTGCTTGGTGCACGAGCGGGTGATCCCGACCGTGTCGCACTCCTGGAACGCATCGGTGCCGATCGCATTCGTCGCGACCTGACCGGTGATCGCCACCATCGGCACCGAGTCCATGTAGGCGTCCATCAGCGGCGTGACGAGGTTGGTCGCGGCCGGGCCCGAGGTCACCATCGCGACGCCCGGCTTGCCCGACACGTGCGCATAGCCCTCGGCCATGTGGCCGGCGCCCTGCTCGTGGCGCACGAGGACGTGACGGATCGGGCTCTCCATCAGCGGGTCGTACGCCGGCAGGATGCACCCGCCGGGGTAACCGAAGATGAGATCGACGTCTTCGTGTTCGAGTGCTCGGATCAGCGCCTCGGCGCCGGTGATTCGTTCAGCCATGATCGTGCTGCTTCCTGGTGGTGCTTCCTGTGGGGATCTTCGGGTGGTGGGTTCGGGTGGTGGTGGGTTCGGGTGGTGGTGGGTTCGGGTGGTGGTGGGTTCGGGGTGGTCGTGGGTGTGGTCGGTCCGGAGCGGTGCCGAAAAGCAAACGACCTCCCGTGTGGGAGGTCGTGAGCGCGTACAGCAGACAGCTGGACGCGCTACTGGATGAGTACTACGAGCAGGCTCGGGAAGGTCGTGGTCGTAGACACGGGCAACATCCTAGTCCTCATCGGTGCGATGTGGGCAAGTCATGAGCGGCGACGCGGATCTTCGTTGCCGTCGACGCGCCCCTACAAGGTCCGACCGCGTCGACGGGCGGCGCCGAGCAGCATCCAGCCGGCACCGAACACCATCACCGCCAACGACAGCAGACGACCACTGTCGGCACCCGTGCTCGGGATGTTGCCAGTCGACGACACGGGGACCTGACCGGTTGCTGCGGTGTTGTCGGCGACGCTGAGCTCGAGCGCAGGACTCGTGAGCGACGCGACCTCCGCTGTGTTGACGAACCCCGACGTGGCCGCCTCGGTGATCATGACCGACAAGCGCAATTCTGTCGTCGCACCGACCGAGAGATCGGCGTCGTGGCGACACGTCACCGTCTGCCCGGCTACCGAGCAGGTCCACCCGGTTCCGGTGAACGAGGAGTAGGTGAGACCGGCGGGCAGCACGTCGACCACCTCGAGGGGCCCGAACGCCACGCCGGGGCCGGCATTGCGCACGGTCAACAGGAAGGTGCCCGTCGAGCCGACGGTGAACCCGTCGACGGCGGTCTTGGTCAGCTGGAGGTCGAAGGGCACGTAGAAGCCGACGTCCCACGACGGGTCATCACCACCGAACGGCACGTCGATCAGGACGGTCCGTCCGGTCTGGGCGTCGACGTCGGAGTCGGCCTGATCGCTCCCGACGTCGATCCGGGTGACGATCGCTCCGGTCGGGAGCCCCGCGATGTCGGCCTGCACGTAGTAGCGACCGGGTGGAACATCCGTGAACTCGTAGCGCCCGTCGGCTCCGGTCATGACCGAGTCGACCTCGCGGTCGTCGGCGGTACCGATCAGCCCGTCGGGACCTGGATCGAAGAGACGCAGGGTGATGCCCGGCACGCCAGGTTCACCAGGATCCTGGACGCCGTTGGCGTTGCGGTCTTCCCAGACACGGTCGCCGAGGGTCGCCGGGACGTACGCACCGAGGTCGAGGTCGAGGTCGTCGGTGTCGACGCCGCTGCCGTCGAGGAACCCGGTGGCCCGGGTGATGCCGGTGACACGATTGGCGTCGGAGTCGACCGCGTCGTCACCGCCTCGGTCGACGAACGTGGCGACGTAGCGGGCGGGCAGCGTGGCGAGATCGAACTCGACGTAGTAGTTGCCCGGGTCCTGACCGACGAACAGGTAGTCCCCCGTCGGGGACGTGATCGTCGAGGAGACCTCGATGTCGTCGGCGGTACCGACGAGCCCATCGGGGCCGACGTTCCAGAGCGTCACGCCGACATCGGCGATGCCGGTCTCACCCGGATCCTGGATGCCGTCGGCGTCGCGATCCTCCCAGACCCGGTCGCCGATCGCGACCGGCAGGATGATGCCGAGGTCGAGCGTCAGGTTCGAACCACCCGACGAGACGAGGCCGGTCGGAGCGGTTCTGCCGGTCACGCGATCGGCGTCCGAGTCGAGCCCGTCGTCGCCGCCGCCGTCTCGCAAGGTCGCCAGATAGCCAGTGGGCAACGTGGCGAGGTCGAACTCGGCGAAGTAGTTGCCCGGTGGGAGGCCGTCGAAGCGATAGTTGCCGCTGGCATCGGTCGTCCGGGTTCCGTGGGCGACGTCGTCGGCGGTGCCGGCGAGGCCGTCGGGACCGACTTCGAACAACGCGACGACGACCCCGTCGACACCGGGTTCGCCCGGATCCTGGATGCCGTTGCCACTCTGGTCGAACCAGACCCGGTCGCCGACCGACACCGGCACGTAGAGCCCGAGGTCGAGGTCCAGGTCGTCGGCCTGGCTGTCGAGGAAGCCGGTGGTCCGGGTGAGCCCAGTGACGGGATCGGCGTCGGAATCGGTGGTCTCGTCACCGCCGCGATCCTGCAACGTCGGCACGTACCCGCCGGGCAGTGTGGCCAGGTCGAACCGGACGGAGTACTCGCCCGGGTCGAGGCCGATGAACCGGTAGGCACCGGAGGCATCGGTGGTCGTCGAGGCGATCTCCGTGCCAGCGGCGTCTCGGAGGTACACGGTGACACCCTCGACGCCGGGCTCGCCCGGGTCCTGGACGCCGTCACCGTCGAGGTCGTCCCACACGAAGTCGCCCACCGACACCGGATCGAAGGCTCCGAGGTCGAGGGTCAGATCAGCCACCGCACCCGAGACGAGGAACGGTGTCGGCGCAGTGCGGCCCGTGGTCGGGTCGGCGTCGGAATCGAGCGCGTCGTCGCCCACGTTCACGAAGGTCGCGACGAACCCGGCCGGCAGCGTTGCGAGGTCGAACTCGACGAAGTACGCGCCCGGCGCAAGATCGGCGAAACCGTAGAGGCCGCTGCCGTCGGTCGTGGTCGAGGCGACCTCGATCGGATCACCGGTCACCGGATCGACCAGGAAGAGCGTGACGCCAACGCCGGCGATGCCGGGCTCGCCCAGGTCTTGCACACCGTCACCGTCGACGTCCTCGAACACGAGATCACCGACTGCGACCGGAACGTAGATGCCCATGTCGAGCGTCAGGTCGGCCGGCGCGCCGGACACGAGGAACGGCGTCGGCGCGGTGCGGCCCGTCGTGCGGTCGGCATCGGAATCGAGCGCGTCGTCACCGCCCTGGTCGCGGAAGGTGGCGACCGCACCGGTCGGCAACGTCGCGAGATCGAACTCGACGAAGTACGAGCCCGGGGCGAGATCGGCGAAACCGTAGAGGCCGCTGCCGTCGGTCGTGGTCGAGGCGACCTCGATCGGATCACCGGTGACCGGATCGACGAGATAGAGCGTGACGTCGACACCGGGAACACCGGGCTCGAGCGCATCCTGCACGCCGTCGCCATCGAGGTCGTCCCACACGCGATCGCCGACCGACACCGGGAAGAAGATGCCCAGGTCGAGCGTGAGGTCCGAGGCGCCCGACGGCAGCAACGCCGTGGGGGCCGTCGTGCCGGACACTCGATCCGCGTCGGAATCGATCGCATCATCGGCGCCCTGGTTCCGGAACGTGGCCACGGCACCGGACGGCAGCGTGGCGAGGTCGAACTCGACGGCGTATGCCCCGGGCCGCAGCCCGGTGAACCCGTAGGAGCCGTCGGCACCGGTCGTCGTCGAGACATCGCCACCGGATCCGTCGGGAACGCGTGCGCCGGAGCCGTCCAGCAGGTACACCGTCACACCGGGAACACCCGGCTCGCCGGCGTCCTGCACACCGTCGCCGTCGAGGTCGTTCCACACGCGATCGCCGACGCGAACCGGGATGTAGGCCCCGAGATCGAGGGTCAGATCCGAGTCGCGCGAGAACAGGAACGGCGTCGCCGCCGTCCGGCCGGAGGTCGGATCGGCGTCGCTGTCGACCGTGTCGTCGCCACCGGCATTCGGGGTGGTTGCCACCATGCCGGCCGGCAAACTCGACAGGTCGAACTCGACGACGTACGAGCCGGGATCGAGGTCGATGAACTGGTACGACCCGGTCGCGGAGGTCGTGGTCGTCCCGACGGACACGAGCCCGAGCACGGGATCGACACGGAACAGCTCGACGGCGACGCCGCTGATGCCGGGCTCGCCGGCGTCCTGGATGCCGTCACCGTCGAGGTCCTCCCAGACGAAGTCGCCGATCACGACCGGGACGACGAGCCCCATGTCGAGCGTGCGGTCGACGTCGCCCGAGGCCAGTGGCGAGGTGATCGGCGTGATCCCGGTCGCGTCGGCGTCGCTGTCGAGCGCGTCGTCACCGCCGGCGTCACGTCGTGTGGGCACGAGGCCGGCCGGGACGGTGGCGAGATCGAACTCGACCCCGTAGGCGCCAGGCGCGAGCCCCGCGAACTGGTAGGAGCCGTCGAGAGCGGTCGTCGCCCGGACGTCGCCACCGGACCCGTCGGGAACGCGGTCGCCTGCAGCGTCCAGCAGGTACACCGTCACACCGGGAACACCCGGCTCACCGGCGTCCTGGATGCCGTCACCGTCGAGGTCCTCCCAGACGAAGTCGCCGATCACGACGGGGATGTAGAAGCCCGCATCGAACGTCGTGTCGTTCTCACCGGAGGTCAGGGTTGTCGTGGGCGTCGTGCCGTCGGACGCCTGATCGGAGTCGATCGCATCGTTCGCACCGGTGTCGGTCGGGGTCTGCACGTACCCGGCCAGCGCCGGGCTGGTGAGGTCGAACTGGACCGCGTAGTCGCCGGGGACGAGACCGGTGAACTGGTAGAGCCCGTTGCCGTCGGTGGTGGTCGACACGTCGCCGCCGGATCCATCCGGAACACGTGCGCCGGCGCCGTCGAGCAGGAAGACCCTGACGTTGGCGATCCCCGGCTCGCCGGGATCCTGGACCCCGTCGCCGTCGAGGTCGTCCCAGACGAAGTCGCCGATCGATGCCGGGCGGTAGAACCCGGCGTCGATCGTCGGGTCGTACTCGTCGAGGTCGAGCACCGTGGACGGCGTGATGCCGCCGCCCGCGGCGTTGGAGTCGATCGCGGGGTTGAAGGCGACGAGCGGGCTCTGCTGGTAGCCGGCCAGCGCAGGGCTGGAGAGGTCGAAGCGCACCGAGTAGGTGCCGGGTACCAGTCGGTCGAAGCGATACGAACCGTCCGACGCCGTGGTGGTCGAGGCGATCTCGGCACCGAAGATGTCGCGCAGCCACACGGTGACGCCACCGATGCCCGGCTCGCCGGGATCCTGGAGGCCGTCGGCGTCGAGGTCCTCCCAGACGAAGTCACCGATCCCGGCGAACTCGTACATTCCTGCGTCCCGGGTGAAGTCGTCGTTGCCCGACGTGACTGCGAACGTGCCCGTCCGGCCCGTGGTCCGGTCCGCGTCGGAGTCGATCGCGTCGTCGCCGCCGACATTACGGGGGCTGAACGAGAACCCGGCCGGGAGGACGAACTCGACCTCGTACGTGCCTGGACGGAGATCGGCGAACAGGTACCAACCGGGCGCACCGCCGACGGGATCGTCCGCGGTGATGGTGGTTGCGACCACTGACCCGGCGCCGTTGAGCAGGCGGACGGTGACACCGTTGATGCCTCGGACGGTCGGAGCGGCGGGGTCGGCATCACCGGCATCGAGCAGGCCGTCGAGGTCGGAGTCGTACCAGACGTAGTCGCCGATGTCGACGGGGATGTAGAACCCGGCGTCCCACGTCAGATCGTTCTCGTTGGACGTGAGCTGCGTCTGGACGGTTCGGCCGGTGGTGCGGTCGGCATCGGAGTCGAGCGAGTTGTTGCCGCCCTCGTCACGACCGGTCGCGACGAAACCGCCGGTCGCGAGCACGGTGCTCGCGAGGTCGAACTCGATCGAGTAGTTGGCCGGATCGAGGTCGTCGAAGAGATACCAGCCCGGCGCCCCGCCGATGGGATCGTTCGCCGTCGTCGTGGTACCCACCACGCTGCCGGCGTTGTTCAGCAGGCGGACGGTGACGCCGTTGATGCCCGGCTCGGCCGCGTCCTGGGTGCCGTCGCCGTCGAGGTCGTGCCACACGAAGTTACCGATCGAGGCCCAACGCCAGATCCCGGCGTCCCACGTCAGGTCACGCTCGTTCGAGGTGAGTTCGGTCGGAATGGTCTGCGCGTACGTGGGCGAGAGCGTCGCCGGGTCCACGTCGCTGTCGGTGGCATCGGTGGCGATCGACGCGTCCTGCGGCGAGAAGAACCACGGACGGTTCACGGTGGTGGGGGCGGTCGTCGGATCGAAGCGCACGGAGTAGGTGCCCGGCTCCAGATCGGTGAACTCGTACTGCCCGGTGAGGCCGGTTGTGGTCGTCGTGACGACCGATCCGGCGCCATCCAGCAGTTCGACGGTCACGCCGCTGACGCCGGGCTCGCCGGCGTCCTGGCGACCGTTGCGGTTCAGGTCCTCCCAGACGAAGTTGCCGATCGAGGCCAGCCGGTAGAAACCGAAGTCCCAGGTCGGGTCGTTCTCGGCGACGTCGTCGGCGGTGTTCAGACGGAGGTCGAGACCCGGCTCGATCTGCAGCGTCGTGATCTCGGACATCACCACGAGCCCGGCGTAGTCGCCGGTTCCGGCCGTGCCGTCGGAGTCAACGGCATCGTCGGCCCCCACGCCGGTGGGCGAGGTCAGCCACGCCGCCGAGGGGGGAGTCACGACGACGAAGTACTCGCCGTTGGGCAGGCCGGTGAACTGGTAGGCGCCGCTCGAGTTGGTCGTCGTCGTGCCGACGAGGACGTCGTCGCCGCCGCCGATCGATCCGTCGAGACCCGGCTGATAGAGCCGTACGGTCACGCCGTCGATGCCGTTGTCGCCGATTTCCTGGATGCCGTTTCGGTTCTGATCTTCCCAGACGCGGTCGCCGATCGTGTTGGGGAAGAACATGCCGGCGTCCCACTGCGGTTCGACGGTCGTGTTGTCGGGATCACCGCCGAGGGCAGGATCGGGACCGTTGTCGAGATCGATGAGCGCGGTGAACCCGTTGGTCGGGTTCGCGTCGGAGTCGAGCGTGTCGTCGGCGCCGACGTCGGAACGGGTGAGGTCGAGTGCGGCGGGGGTGACGAACTCGACGTAGTAGTTCGGGCCGGGGACGAGCCAGTCGAAGCGGTAGTTGCCATTGGCGTCGGTCGTGGCCGTCTCGAGCAGGCGGTCGTCGCCGCCGCCGTTGTCCACGTTGCCGTCCGGGCCGACCCACCAGAGGCGCACGGTCACGCCGGCGATGCCGTCGGGTGCGCCGGGCCCGACTTCCTGGAGACCGTTGGTGTCGTTGTCGTACCAGACCGTGTCGCCCAGCGATGACCGCAGGTTCGTCGGCTGCCAGAAGCCGACGTCGAAGCTGAGGTCGTCGTCGGTGAGACGGGTGGTCGGGATGTACACCTGCGGCGTCGACGCGAGCGCGGTGATCGAGGGGCCGTCGAAGGTCAACGTCGCCGGTCGGGCGTCGGAGTCGGCGGTGTCGTCGACGCCCTGGTCGAGCTGGGTCAGTTCGTAGCCCGCCGGCACGTCGAAGACCGTGTAGTAGTCGTCGGTGTCGAGTTCGGGGAACGAGTAGAAGCCCGGGTTGCCGGCGAAGTCGTCGCCGGTGTAGGTCTGGCGAACGAACACGTCATCGGCGCTCGGGCCGTCGTTCGTGACGTCTCGGTAGAACTGGACACGTACACCGTTGAGCCCGGTGGGGCGCGCCGGCTGATCGGTGAGGGCGGGCCCGCTCTCCTCGGGATCCTGGATGCCGTCGTGGTCGAAGTCGAACCACACGTAGTTGCCGTACACGAGGCTCGCGGCGGGTGCCTCGGTGACGTCGATGCCCACTTTGCGAGGCTCGGCCGGGAGCAGCTCTCCCCCGGTGTCGGCGCGTGAGGTCGAATAGGCGAACGAGTTCCAGGCGATCGCCCCGTCGATCGGAGTTCCCGCGGGCGCGACGAGGTTCAGCTCGAGCTGGACGGTCTGGTCGACCGCAATCGTGTAGGCGTCGTCGAAGTCGTAGAGGATCGCGCGGGTGTCGCTGATCGGGGTGGGCGGGGTCAGGCTCCAGTCGGGACAACCGACCGGGATCTTGAACCGGCTGTCGTAGCAGGGGGTGGACGTGGTCGAGTAGTACACCTCGACGCTGCCGACAAGCGCTGCGGGGAGGGAGACAGGAGCCACCAGGATTGGTCTCCACTGGCTGCCGCGGGCGCCGGTGAGGACGCCGGAATCGCCGACGTCGGGAAGGATGTCGATGATGTTGATGTCGTCGAGCCCGACGTTGCCCGGGTTGTTCAGGACGAGCCGGTAGTCGACGTAGCCACCCTGGTAGGTGGACCCCGTGCGCGGGAAGCGGGAGTAGCCGGCGTCTTCCGGATCCGTGGCGTCGACGTCACCGCCCGCACCGGTGACCGCGTCGATGTCGGCCTCTCCGCGTACCCACTTGACCGAGTCGAGGCCGGTGATGGCGATGACCTCGACCGGGCTGCTGTCGAAGCACACCGGTATGCCGGTGAGCGCGGCGAGATCGCCGTCCGGCGTCGCCGGCGGGGCACACTCCCAGACCAACTGCTTGTCCGGGTCGAGGTTGGTGGGCTCGTTGGTCCAGCCCGAGAGACCGGCGTGGTTCGTGATCGGCCCCGGTGGGACGCGGTCGGGCAGCGTGGCCTCGTAGCGCACGGTGATCGACTCGCCGGGCGCGAGCGAGTAGCCCGTCGAGTCGGCGGCGGTCCAGCGCCACTGCACGAGTGTGCGCCCGGACGCCGGGTCGACCGAGACGCCGATCACCGGATCCGGTGCGAGCGCGGGCTTGGCGACCACCTGGGCCGAGCCGGGCACGTAGGCGAGCGCGATCGGTGTGCCGTTGTCGTACTGGTCGGGAACGAGGTCACGGATGACGAAGTCGTCGAGCGTGGTCGATGCCTCGGCGGTGTTGGTGACGGTGATGTCCCACGACACCGTCGCGCCGGGGAGGAACGGCCCGGGGTTCCCTGACTTGGTGATCCTGGGCACCGCGAACTCCTGCTTCGCGGTCGCCGTCGTGCAGGTCGGCCCCGAGGACGCAGCGGTGTCGGTGTGGTCGAGGTAGTCGAGTGAGGTGCAGTTCGTGATCGTCGTGCCGTCACCCTGTCCGGTGCCCTCGACGATCGGGGCGCCAGTGCGGTCGATGCCCTCGAGCACGACGGCGCCGAGCACGACGTTCAGCGACTCGAAGGAACCGACGGTGTCGGCCTCGAACCGCACGGATGCGATGTGGTCGCCGCCACCGACGAACGACGCCTTGGCGATCGCGACGCCGGGCGTGAACGTCGGGAACGCGCGCAGTGTCGGATCGAGGTCGGAGGTGTAGAACGCCCGGTCGACGCCGACCGGAACGGTGATGGAGGTGACGTCGACCTGGGAGGGGATCGTGTCGGTGAGCACCGCAGCCGTGATCGGCAGGAACCCGGAGCTCTCGATCGTGAGCGTGTACCCAAACGCCTGGCCGGGCGTGAGCCACGACGGACCGGACTTGCCGGCCCCACCGATTCCGGTGGGAGCCACGAGCGGGTGCGTGAGCGAACCGTCGATCGAGGGTTGAGGGGTGACGCTGCCGACCGGGACCGGGTCGACGAGCGTTGCGAGGTTGGTCACGCTGTCGCCGTCGTTGAACGTCGCCTCCGGGAACTCGACGGTCAGGCTGCCGACGGTGCGACACGCGCCGTCGGCTGCGACCGCAGGAAGTGTCCACTCGACGACGCCAGGCGCTGTCTCCGCGCCTCCGTTGGTCGCACTCAGGTACACCGCGCCCGGGGGAAGGGTGTCACGGAGCGTGGCTCCGGCGGCGAGATCGATGCCACCGGTCGCCGGTGAGCAGAGCTCGACGTCGTAGGTCACCGGGAGACCCAGAGGTGCCACACCGCCGCGCACCGACTTACGCACCTCGAATTCGAACGTTGCGGTCGCCGCCACCGCAGCCGGGTTGGAGTCGATGGAGGCCGGGGTCGAGTCGATGATCGCAGAGAAGCTCGCAGTGTTCGTTGCGACCGTTCCGTCAGGCGTGGAGCCGGCCGGGAACCGGACCTGCAGGATCAACTCGAGCGAGGAGCCCGAGGCGAGACCGACGTTGCCACCGCCGAGATCGTTCGTGAAGGTCCACGACGCCGTCCGACTCGCTTCGTCATAGGCAGCGACAGCACCGATGACCGGGACGGCGAACACGTCAGCGGCGACACCGGAGAGCTCAGGGGGCACGATGTCGGTGACGACGGCGTCGACGCAATCGCTGGTTGCGCTCGAGCAGCTGACCAGGATGCGGTACTCGAACGCCTCGCCGGCCTGAACGACGTCGACGCTGCTCGACTTCGAGATCCCGAGGTCGGCGGCCTGAACCGTCGGCGGGGCCACAGCCACGAGGGACGCCAGGACGAACACCGCGAAGACAGAGGCGATGCGACCGATTCGCTCCCGCGCTGGGAAGTTCATGCGCTGCTCCAATGTGCGTTCAAGACAGCGCTGGCGGCGAGCCGGAACGAGATAGTCGATTGGTGATACGAGTAAAACATCGACAGGTCACCAATGGACCTTGAGGAAATCCTGACGAGTGTGGACGCCCGGATCGGAGGTGCAGTCGGGCGTTCAGTCGGTGAACACGCCTTGGAGCCGGGCCGCAGTGAGAGTGTTCTCCAGCAGGCAGGCGATCGTCATCGGTCCGGTGCCACCCGGCATCGGTGTGATGTGGCCGGCCACCTCGGCCACCGGCGCGTAGTCGACGTCGCCGACGATCCCGGCCTCGGTGCGCGACACGCCGACGTCGATCACGGTCGCTCCCGGCTTCACCATGTCGGCGGTGATCATCCGTGCGTGGCCGGCAGCGCCGACGACGATGTCGGCCTGACGTACCACGTCGGGCATGTCGGCGGTGCGTGAGTGCGCCATCGTGACGGTGGCGTCGACACCCTTGCGGGCGAGCAGCAGCGACAGCGGGAGGCCGACGAGGGTGGAGCGGCCGATGACCACCGCCCGCTTCCCGCTCGTCGGGATGTCGTAGCGCTCGAGGAGCCGCATCACGCCGAGTGGCGTGCAGCCGACCAGTCCGGGACGACCCCGCAGCAGCCGGCCCATCGATCGCTCGGTGAGCCCGTCGACGTCCTTCTCCGGTGGAATCAGATCGAGCACCGGTTCGGGGTCGAGGCCGTCGGGCAGCGGGAGCTGCACGAGGATGCCGTGGACGTCGTCGGACGCAGCGAGTTCCCTGACCGCTCGCTCGACGTCGTCCTGTGAGGCGGTCGCCGGCAGGTCGACGTGCTTCGAGACGAGCCCCGCCTCCGCCGCCTTGGCGTGCTTCATCTTCACGTAGCGCTGGCTCGGACCGTCATCGCCCACCAGCACCGTCGCGAGACAGATCGGCGGCGAGCCCGCCGCCTCGATCCGTCGCCGGATGTCGGCGACGATCTCGTCGCGTAGGGCATTGCCGTCCATCACCACAGCCGTCATGCCGACGACTGTATGGGATACACCCCGACCGTTCCGTTTGCGTCGCGATTCCGGTGGCGCGGCCCACCGAGAACTCGACGCAAACGGGACGAGATCGTCAGCCGGCTTCGGAGTGGGTGACGGGCTGCTCGCCCATCCACTCGCGCAGCGTGTTCTTCAGCTTGGTCTGCTGGATGAACAGATCGCTCTCGGCAGCGCTCTCGCCGGCTGCCTGCGGCGCCTTGAGATAGAAGCTGAGCCACTCCTGCACCCCCGACTCGCCGGCGCGGTGGGCGAGGTCCATGAAGAGGGCGAGGTCGAGCACGATCGGTGCCGCCAGGATCGAGTCACGGCACAGGAAGTCGACCTTGATCTGCATCGGGTAGCCGAGCCAACCGAAGATGTCGAGGTTGTCCCAGCCCTCCTTGTTGTCGCCGCGGGGCGGGTAGTAGTTGATCCGTACGACGTGGTCGATGTTGCCGTAGAGGTCGGGGTACACCTCGGGCTGCAGGATGCCGTCGAGCACGCCGAGCTTGGAGACCTCCTTGCTCTTGAAGTTCTCCGGATCATCGAGCACCTCGCCGTCGCGGTTGCCGAGGATGTTGGTCGAGTACCAGCCACGCAGGCCGAGCATGCGGGCCTTGAGGCCGGGGGCGAGGATCGTCTTCATCCACGTCTGGCCGGTCTTGAAGTCCTTGCCGGCGATCGGCACGTTGCGGGTCTTCGACAGCTCGATCATGCAGGGCAGGTCGACCGAGAGGTTCGGGGCGCCGTTGGCGTACGGCACGTCGGACTGCAGCGCGGCGTACACGTAGATCTGGCTGGGGGAGATGTTCGGGTCGTTGTCGCGCAGGCCCTGCTCGAACGACTCGACGGTGGCGTGCACGTCGGAGGCTTCCTGGTAGGCCTCCGTCGAGCCGCACCACACCATCACGAGGCGGTCGCAGCCGTTGGTGGCCTTGAAGTTGGCGATGTCGTCCATGACGGCCATCGCCTGATCCCACTTGTTGGCGATGTCCTTGACGCGGACACCCTCCAGACGTGACACCCAGCGCTGGTCGAACACGGCCTCCATCGGGACGATCGCTTCGAGTTCGCTGGAGATCGTGGCGAGGTCCTCGTTGTTGAGCACGCCGGCGGTGCGGGCGGCCTCGAGCGCGTTCGGGGAGATCGGGTCCCAGCCGCCGAACACGATGTCGTCGAGGCCGGCCAGGGGCACGAACTCACGGATCATCGGATTGCGGTTCTCCTCCTTCGTGCCGAGGCGGATGTGCGCCATCTGGCTGATCGAGCCGATCGGCGGGTTCAGCCCCTTGCGGGCGGCGATCACACCGGCGATGAAGGTGGAGGCCACGGCACCCATGCCGGGCGTGAGGACACCGAGTTTGCCGGTGGCGGGAGCGATCTGTCGTGCGGTCATTTCGACAATCGTAAGCGATGATTCAGTTGAGACACGAGTTGTGAAGCAAATCTGAAGTATTATGCACGAGGTGCAACCGCTTCCCGACCTGTCGATCCGACAACTCGAGTACCTCGTCGCAGTGGCCGAAGAGCCGACCTGGGCGGTGGCTGCCGCCCGCGTCGGTGTCAGCGCGTCGGCCCTGTCGCAGGGCCTGGCCGAACTGGAACGCCGCGTCGGTGTGGCGCTGTTCGACCGGGACGGCCGCCGCCGAACCGTCCGACCGGGTGCGTCGCCCGTCGTTGCTCACGCACGCCAGGTACTCGGGCTCACCCACGACCTGGCCGAATGGGCCGACCGTCTGCGCTCGGGACACAGCGGCACACTCCGACTGGGCATGATCGACGCCGCCGCGGTCGTCCACCACCCGGATCAACTCCGTCGCTACCGGTCGGAGCACCCCGACGTCGACCTGCGCCTGCGCGTCGCCCCCTCGGCCGAGCTCCTCGAACTCCTCGTCGCCGGGGAACTCGACCTGGTCGTGTGCGTCGACCCACCGACGCCCGTGGGTGGCATCGACGCCGTCGCGCTGCTGACCGAAGACCTCGCCGTCTACGCCCCGCCCGATCACCGGCCCGGACCCCCGCCGACCTGGGGGCCGTGGGTGCTGTTCCCGGCGGGCTCGCACACCCGGGCGCTCGTCGTCGAGGAGCTCCGGCTGCTCGGCGCCCCGCTCGACGTGGTCGCGGAGAGCCATCAGCCCGACGTGCTGCGCGAGATGGTGCAGTTGGGCGTCGGCTGGACGGTGCTGCCGACCTCGCAGGCCGAACACGGCGACCGACCGCTGCGACGAGTGCGAAAGCTCACCACCCGCCCGCTCGTGATCGCCACACGCGCCGGGTCGGTGCACGATCCCGCCCTCGACGATCTCGCCGAGTCGCTGCGACGCCGACCAGCGTGAGGCCTCACCTCGACGTGCAGCCGTGGCGTTGTCATTCGCGAGCGCGTCTCGCAGACGTCTCAGGCCACCGGGGTGGACCCACCCAGCACGGCATGAAACTGTGTGGTGTCGACGTTGCCGCCGCAGAGCACGAAGGCGCTGCGCTCGCCGCGGCGGTCGACGGGCTCCGACAACAACCCGGCGAGCCCGATCGCTCCGGCGGACTCCGCCACGTTGTGGGTCGTGCGGAAGATGATCCGCATCGCCTCGGCCGTGGCGTCGTCGGAAACGGCGATGACGCGCGCGGCACCCTCGACGATTCCTGCGATCGACACGGGGTCCGGTGAGCGTGTCGCGACGCCGTCGACGAAGGTCGCCACCGACTCGGTCGCCACCACCTCGCCACGCTCGAACGACAGCAGCGTCGACGGGGCGAGCTCGCTGACCACGCCGACGATCCGTGTGTCGAGGCCGAGCAGATCACGCACGGCGATCAACGCATTGATCCCCGACCCCATCCCGACCGGGACGTACACCGTGTCGAGTGCTCCCGCCCCGTCGAACAACTCGCGGGCGTAGGTGGCGACGCCGAGCACGAGATCGGGATGGAAGGGCGGCACCGCCTCGAGACCGCGTTCGGACGCCACCTCGATCGAACGCTCCCGGGCCTCCTGGAAGTCGTTGCCGAACTCGACCACCTCCGCGCCGAGCGCTCGCATCGCTGCGTTCTTCTCGACGCTGTTGCCGTGCGGCACGAAGATCGTGACCGAGCGCCCGTGCACGCGGCCGGCGAACGCCAGACTCTGGCCGTGGTTGCCCCGTGTGGCACTCACGACGCCGGCGACCTCGGGACGTTCGCGCACCAACCGGTCCAGGTAGACCAGGCCACCGCGAACCTTGAACGCACCCACCGGCGTGTGGTTCTCGTGTTTGACCACCACGGTGCTCCCGGCGAACTCGTTCAGGAGCGGCCACTGGTACTGCGGCGTCGGCGGCACGTGACGCCGGACGATGGCGGTGGCACGAGCGAGATCGTCGAGGTCGAACGCACCCATCGTCAGACCACCAATCCCGTGTCGGTCACGACGCGGTCGACTGCCACGTCGTGCGGCAGTGTCGGCAGCTCGTCGACGAGCTGTTCGTGGAAGCACACGCCGACGGTCTCGCAGTCGCCGCGGACGCCGATCAGGAACCGGTCGTACCAGCCGCCACCCTGGCCGAGCCGCTGTCCCTCCCGTGTGAACGCAAGGCCAGGCACGATCACCACATCGGGCCACACCGGATCGATGTCGTCCTCGGGGACGGCGAAGTCCACCCCGTGTGCGACACACCAGGCAGCGAACGCGGTGACATCCGGTTCGCCGGCGAGCGAGCGGAATGCGAGGACCCGCCGCGCCGTTTCGGCGCTGGTCGAGGAGGTGACCACCGCCCAGATCCGTTCGGATCGTCCAGCGCGATCATCGACCGAGCGGCGCACCTCGCGCATCCGCCGGCGCAGCTCCCGCTTCGGATCGGCGAGCGCCGTCACATCAGGCGGCGTGGGGTCGGCCATCGGGTTGGAGCGTACAGTGGGTGCCGATGAGCGATCAGCCGCCAGTCCCCGACGCCAACGCCGTTGCCTTCGACTCGAAGCACTTCCGGACCGTGCTCGGCCACTTCCCCACCGGCGTCACGGTGATCACCGGGATGGCCGAGGGCGACCGTCCCCACGGCTTCACGATCGGATCGTTCACGTCCGTGTCGCTCGACCCGCCACTGGTCGGCTTCCTCCCCCAGATCGACTCCGAGACGTGGGCCCTGATGGCCGACGCCGGGAGCTTCTGCGTCAACGTGCTGAGCGACCGACAGAGTGACCTGTGCTGGAAGTTCGCCAAGAGCGGAACCGAGACCACTCGCTTCGAGGGGGTCGAGTGGCACGCTGCACCATCAGGCGCTCCGGTGCTCGAACGAGCGGTGGCGTGGATCGACTGCGAGGTCGAACACGTCTACGAGATGGGCGACCACTACTTCGTGCTCGGGCGAGTCACCTCGCTCGATGCCGACGCGGACCACGACGGCCTGCCACCCCAGCCGCTGGTGTTCTACCGCGGGACCATCGGCGGCTTCGCGGCCGAGGGGTGACGAGCTGATGGATCGGCGGGCTTCGCTCGCAGCGGGCCTCGACACGTTCGCAGTCGTGCTCTTCGTCGCCATCGGGCGCCGCGAGCACGAGCGGGATTCGGCGATCAGCGGCCTGATCACCACCGCGGCGCCCTTCGTGATCGCGCTCGCGATCGCCTGGCTCGTGCTGCGTGCGTGGAGGCGCCCCACCGATCTGGCGACCGGCGTCGGAGTGTGGGCGATCGTGGTGGCAGCGGGGATGGTGCTGCGCAACGTCGTGTTCGACGACGGCACCGCCACGTCGTTCATCATCGTGGCCACACTGTTCCTTGGGCTCTTCATCGTCGGCTGGCGCGCCGTGTTCACCCTGCTCGAGCGACGCCGCACCGACGTGGGTCACCCCGCCCCTCGGACCTGAAGGCGCCGGCTCAGAGACCCGGCGACACGGTCGATCCGTGATCGGTCCAGTAGTCGTTGATCGAGCGCTGGATGCGCAGGTACCAGACGAAGTTGCCGATGATCGGGAGCAGGAACCACAGGCCCCAGATGGTGGTGATCGGCGGCTCCCTTCCCTCACGACGGTAGAGCTGCTCGACCTCCGACGCCATCAGGAACATCGTCACCGGAGAGATCAGCAGCGTGATGAACAGGTACGCGACGCCACCCAACCCGGTGCGGGCGTGCTGCTTGAGCTCTTCGCCGTTCTGGTACGACCAGACGATCGTCCAGATCCCGAACGTGACGATCGTCAACAGGATCACGAGGAACGCCGAACGAGGCTTTCCGACGGGGCCGAGGGCTCCCGTTGCCGGGACCGCCGCCGGCGGAGGTGGTGGCGGCGCCGCCGGCGAAGGTGACGATGCCGCCGCTGGCGGCGGAACGCTGCTCGGGTCCGAGGGTGGTGGCATGTCGCTCATGGGGTCACCGTAGGTGGCGACCATCGATCGCACGGGGACGGTCGGCTCGTCGACGACGCCGGCGATACGGCAAGCTCGCCCGATGACCGCACTGAAGATCGAAATCGACCCGGCCGAGGCTGGCTTCGCACCGGACCGGCTCGCCCGAATCGACCGGCACTTCCAGGGGTACGTCGACCAGAAGAAGCTGGCCGGCTGGCACGTCGCCGTGAGCCGCAGGGGCCAGCTCGTGCACTCGTCGACCGCCGGCCATCGCGACATCGCGAGCGGTGCGCCGTTCACGGACGACACGGTCGTGCGGATGTTCTCGATGACCAAGCCGATCACGTCGGTCGCTGCGATGATGCTCTACGAGGAGGGGCTGCTCGAGCTCAAGTCGCCGATCTCGAAGTGGTTGCCGCAGTTCGCCGACACGCGGGTGTACCGGTCCGGATCGTTCCTGGCGCCGGTGACCGAGCCACAGGTCGAGCCGATCCGCGTGTGGCATCTGCTCACGCACACCTCGGGGCTCACGTACGGGTTCCACAACACACATGTCACCGATGCGATCTACCGGCGCGGTGGGTTCGAATGGGGCAATCCTCCCGGCGCCACCCTCGCCGAGTGTTGTGAGATGTGGGCGCAGATGCCGCTCGCGTTCCAGCCCGGCTCCGAATGGAACTACGGGGTGTCGACCGACGTGCTCGGCCGACTCGTCGAGGTGGTGTCCGGCATGGCGCTCGACGAGTTCTTCCGCACCCGGATCTTCGAGCCGCTCGGCATGACCGACACCGACTTCTACGTGCCCGACTCGTCGATGGACCGGTTCGCAACGCTCTACGTTCGCAATCCGGCGACCGGTGAGGCGGTGCAGGCACCCGATGGACTCGGGCGCACCTCCAACAAGCCACCCGCGATGCTCGGCGGTGGCGGCGGGCTGGTGGGCACCGCGTCCGACTACCTGCGCTTCGCCCACATGCTGCTGAACCGGGGCGAGTTCGACGGCGTCCGGCTCCTCGGCAGCCGCACGGTCGACTACATGACCCGCAACCACCTGCCGCGGCAACGCCGATCTCGAAGCGTTCGGCCGTCCGTTGTTCGCCGAGACGAGCTTCGACGGAGTGGGCTTCGGACTCGGTTTCTCGGTGGTCCTCGACGCCGCAGCGAACAAGGTGCTGCGATCGGAAGGCGAGTACTCGTGGGGCGGTGCAGCGAGCACGATCTTCTGGGTCGACCCGGTGCAGGAGATCGTGGCGCTGTTCCTCACCCAGCTCCTCCCGTCGAGCACCTATCCGATCCGCTCCCAGCTCAACCAGCTGGTCCAACAGGCCCTCGTCGACTGACTGTTACGCCAGGGGTCAGACCCCCGGCGTAACGCAACACGACATCGGGTTCGGTCACCGCACTTGTTACGCCGGGGGTCTGACCCCTGGCGTAACGATCACAGGGTGTTGGTGATGGCGCCGGTCTCCGCGCCCTGGACGAGCTTGGCGTACTTGCCGAGCACGCCGGTGGTGTAGCGGGGCGGATTCGGCTGCCAGCCGTCCATCCGGTTCGCCAGCTCTGCGGTGTCGACCAGCAGATCGAGCGACTTGGTCGGGACATCGATGCGGATCAGGTCGCCGTCGCGGACGTACGCGATCGGGCCGCCGTCGGTGGCCTCCGGCGCAACGTGGCCGATGCAGAACCCCCACGTGCCGCCGGAGAAGCGGCCGTCGGTGATCAGCGCACAATCCGACCCTCGCCCTGCGCCCTTGAGGGCACCGGTGATCGCCAGCATCTCTCGCATTCCCGGCCCACCCTTCGGGCCCTCGTACCGGATCACGATCACCGTGCCGGGCGCGATCGACCCCGCCAGGATCGCCTCCATCGCGAACGACTCGTCGTCGAACACCCGGGCCGGACCCTCGAAGTGCATCTGCGCATCCGACAAACCCGCCACCTTCACGACCGCACCCTTCGGCGCGAGCGTCCCGGTGAGGATGTTGATCCCACCCGCTTCGTGGATCGGCGCGTCGAGCGGATGCACGACCACACCATCGGCGGCCGGCGGGTCGATCTCGGCGAGGTTCTCGGCCATCGTCCTGCCGGTCACGGTCATCACGTCGCCGTGCAACAGACCGGCATCGAGGAGCAGCTTCAACACCACAGGCACACCGCCGACGCGGTCGAGATCGCTCATGTGGAACTTGCCGCCCGGCTTCATGTCGGCGATGTGCGGCACCCGGTCGGCGATGCGGTTGAAGTCGTCGAGGTCGAGCGCTACGTGCGCCTCGTTGGCCAGCGCCAGGAGGTGCAGCACGGCGTTGGTCGATCCTCCGAGCGCCGAGGTCAAGGCGATTGCGTTCTCGAAGGCCTCCTTCGTCATGATCTGACGGGGCCTGATGCCGAGACGGAGCATGTTGACGACCGCGGCGCCGGCTCGTTCGGCGTCACCCTCGCGGCGTGCATCGATCGCCGGCGGTGAGGCGGCACCAGGGAGGCTCATCCCGATCGCCTCGGCGATCGAACTCATCGTGTTGGCCGTGAACATGCCACCGCATGCACCCTCGCCAGGGCACGCATGCGACTCGATCTCGTGCAGCTCGTCCTCGCTGATCGTGCCGGCGGCGCAGGCACCGACCGCCTCGAACACGCTGGTGATGTCGAGCGCCGCACCGTTGTACTCGCCCGGCATCGTCGAGCCGTTGTAGACGAAGACGCTCGGCAGGTCGAGTCGGGCCGCCGCCATCAACATCGCCGGGATCGACTTGTCGCAGCCGGCGAGACCGACGAAGCCGTCGAAACGCTCGGCGTGCATCACGGTCTCGACGGAGTCGGTGATCACCTCACGCGACACGAGCGAGGCGCGCATGCCTTCGTGGCCCATCGAGATGCCGTCGCTGACGGTGATCGTGCCGAACTCGAGCGGGAACCCACCGGCCTCACGCACGCCGACCTTCGCGTGCTCGGCGAGCTTGCGCAGCGTCATGTTGCACGGCGTCACCTCGTTCCACGACGACGCGATCGCCACCTGGGGCTTGTCCCAGTCGCCGTCGCCCATCCCGACGGCCCGCAGCATCGCCCGTGACGGCGCCTTCTGCATGCCGTCGGTGACGTCGCGCGAACGCGGCTTGACGTCGACCGGCGTGTCGATCGTTGGGTCGTTGGTGCTCATGCCCGCAGAGTAGTGGCGAACCACGCAGCCCAACCTGGTGCTCTGCCCACCACGTCGGGCACCGATCGTTCGGGGTGTCTCCGCGGCCCGCCGATGCCAGACTGGACCGATGGCCGACGTGCGAGAGACCAAGCTTCCCGGCGTCGGGGTGCGCCACGAGTTCACCACCGACGACGGCACCGACATCGGTGTGCTCGTCTTCCACGACGGTCGTCGCGAGATCCTCGTCTACGACTCCGACGATCCCGATGCGTGCTCGACGCTCCTCAACCTCTCCGCCGCGGACACTAGAACGGTTGCGGAGCTGCTCGGGGCGAGCCGGGTCACCGAGGCCGTCGCCGCCGTCCAGCAGGAGATCGAGGGGCTGGCGATCGAGTGGATCGAACTCACCCCGAGCTCGCCCGCGTCCGGGGCGACGATCGGCGACGGCATGTACCGCACCAAGACCGGGTCCTCGATCGTCGCCGTCATCCGCGACGGCCAGTCGATCCCGGCGCCCGGGCCGGAGTTCGGTCTCCTCTCCGGCGACGTGGTCGTCGCCGTGGGAACGATCGAAGGCCTCGCGATGATGCGTGAGTTGATCCGGCGCTGAACGTCGTGCTCCTGGCTGCCGGCTCCAGCGACGCCGCCCTGGCGTTCATCGAGATCGGCGCGCTCATCCTCGGCCTCGCACTGCTCTCGAGGCTGGCCGGTCGGTTCGGTCTCACCGCGGTGCCGCTCTTCCTGCTCGCCGGTCTGGCGATGGGGGAAGGTGGCGTCATCCAACTGGACGTGACGCTCGAGTTCTTCGAGATCGCCGCCGAGATCGGCGTGCTGTTGCTGCTGTTCGCGCTCGGCCTCGAGTACTCCGAGAGCGAGTTGCGCAGCGGCTTGCGGTCCGGTGTCGCCCCAGGGGTGGTCGACATGCTGCTGAACGCCACACCCGGCGTGGCCGCAGGATTCCTGCTCGGTTGGGATCCGCTGGCTGCGGTGCTGCTCGGCGGCATCACCTGGATCACGTCGTCCGGCGTGGTGTCGAAGGTGCTCTCCGATCTCGGGCGTCTCGGCTTCCGTGAGACGCCAGCGGTGCTCAATCTGCTGGTGATCGAAGACCTCGCCATGGCCGTCTACCTGCCGGTGGTGGCGGCGCTGATCGTCGGCGGCAGCGCCACCGCGATGGCGACGAGCGTCACGATCGCCCTGATAGCGGTCACCGTGATCCTGTTGGCGGCGCTGCGCTACGGTCGCCGCCTCAGCGATCTGGTCGTCGGGGGCTCGGACGAGGCGTTCCTGCTCACGGTGTTCGGCATCACGCTGCTCGTCGCCGGCCTCGCCCAGGAGTTGGAGGTGTCCGGAGCGATCGGAGCCTTCCTCGTCGGGCTGGCGTTGTCGGGACAAGCCGAACTGCGGGCGAACACGCTGGTCTCGCCGTTGCGCGACCTGTTCGCGGCGACCTTCTTCCTGTTCTTCTCCTTCCAGATCGATCCCGCCGATCTCGTCGGCGTCGCCGTTCCGGCGCTGTTGCTCGCCGTCGTCACGATGTTCACCAAGATCGCGACCGGCTGGTACGCAGCGGGCCGCACCGGCGCCGGCCCCAAGGGACGCATGCGCGCCGGCACCGTCCTCGTCGCACGCGGCGAGTTCTCGATCGTGATCGCCGCGCTCGGCTCCAGCCTGCTCGACGGCCCGGATCTCGGCGCCCTGGCCGCGGGCTACGTTCTGATCACCGCGATCGTCGGGCCCCTGGCCGCGAAGTTCTCCGACCAGGTCCGACTGCCGCCGCGGCTGATGCGACGAAAGATCACGGCACAGGTCTGATCCCGACCGACGCGATCAGTAGCGTCGCCTGATGACGCTCAGCCCGGAACTCGCCGACCTGCTCGAACTGCGTCGCGCCAACGGCGTGTTCATCGTGATGACCTAGCGCGGGGACTGGTGACCGTACTGCGGCGGCCAACTCGTGAAGTTGGCATCCCAGTACGACCGGATCCATGAGGGCGGCGCCGAACTCGCCGCGATCAGCGTCGACGACGTGCGCCAGGCCGGCTTGGCGAAGCGGTGGGGGTTCACTCACACCCGGTTCGTGTCCGACCCCGGCGGCGCCACCCAGCTGCAGCCACTCGGTCTGTTCGATCCGGAGGAGCGCGATGGCATCGCACTCCCCGGCATGGCGATCGTTGCCCCCGACGGGTCGGAGGTCTACCGGTACCAGGGCGGGGACTTCGCCGACCGCACCAACGACGACGACATCTGGGCGACGCTCGACTCGCTCGATCTCCCGCCGGTCGATCCGCCGCCATGGACCACCGAGGTCGTCGTCCCCGACGACCTGCGTGGCTACTTCCGGCCCCGCGACTTCGGCGCCTACTTCCGGGGGAACATGTTCGGCGCAATCGCGATCGGACGCCGGGCGAGCGACGGCGAGAGCCGTGCGTTGGCCAGGGAGCACCGGCTGATGTCGCAGTCGAACCTCGAGGCGTGGGCCGACTGGGAGCCGCACACCCACCTCTGAGTCACCCGGTGATCTCGAACACCGGGTGATTCGGCGCGGCGGCGAGCAGCTCCGCGTCGGTCGCGTCGGTTCCGACGCCATCGAAGAACTGACCGACCTCCCACTTCCACCGACGCAGGTAGGCCCGGAGGATCTCCGGCTTGTCGGCGTCGGCCAACTCGACGAGGTCGACGTGCTCGCGGCGCCGACCGACGCGCAGATCGCACGAACCAGCGGATCGAACGTTGCGGACCCACTGCGTGGTGCCACGGGGTGCGACGAGGTAGCGGCGATCGCCGATCGTCAGCACGTTGACCGGCGTCGATCGGATCTCGCCGGACACACGGCCCGGAACCTCCATGACACGCGATCCCCACATGCTGATCCCCCACCGTGTGAGGCGGGCGACGAGCGGGTTGAAGACCTTCCGGGTGAACGCGTCGGGCTCGATGTAGCGGGGGGCTGTTGTCGATGGGGTGGACATCGGGTTCTCCTTGCTGACTGAGTGAGCGGTGCTCTCTTTTCAGATCACTGTACTCCTCATCGGTTCGAAGTCAAGAGCACTGCTCACATTTCGGAGCATGGATCTGCAAGACTGCGCAGATGGCAACCACCCCCGCCCCGTTGCGGCCGGCCGGGGCGCGGGCGCGTGCCCGCGCCGAGGTCCGGGCGTCGATCCTCGCGACGGCGAGCGCCCACCTCGCCGAACACGGTGCAGCCGACCTCTCACTGCGCGCCATCGCCCGTGACCTCGGCATGGTCTCCTCCGCGATGTACCGGTACTTCGCCAGTCGCGACGAGTTGCTGACGGCGCTGATCATCGAGGCCTACGACTCGCTCGGCGGACACGCCGAAGCCGCCGTCGCCGCGAGCGCGGGATCACCTCCCGCCGAGCGCTGGGTGACGACCGCCGCCGCGATTCGCGACTGGGCGTTCGCCCACCCGCACGACTACGCGCTGCTGTACGGAACGCCGATCCCGGGCTACGCCGCGCCCGACGTCACGGTCGTGTCGGGCACTCGCGTCTCGCGGGCGCTGGTGGCGATCGTCCGCGACGCAGCGACCGACGGGCTCCTCGGCCCACCGGCGCCGGGCACCTCGGTCAACGCCACGACCGCCGAGTCGTTCGACGCGCTGCGCAACGAACTCGCCCTCGCTGATGTCGGCGACGACACGCTCCTCGCCCTGCTGCTCGCCTGGACGCAGCTGTTCGGCCTGCTGACCTTCGAACTCTTCGGCCAGACCCGCAACTTCGTCCACGACGACGAGCAACTCTTCATCGACGCCGCCACCACGATGGCCCACCACCTCGGCCTCGGGTGAGGTGTTACGCCAGGGGTCAGACCCCTGGCGTAACACAGGGCGTGATGGTCAGTGCTTGATCATGACGTGCTTGACCTCGGTGTAGGCCTCGACGGCGTACATCGACATGTCCTTGCCGTAGCCGGACTGCTTGAAGCCGCCGTGCGGCATCTCCGACACGATCGGGATGTGGTCGTTGACCCACACCGCGCCGAACTGGAGCGCCTTGCTCATCCGCATCGCGCGGCCGACGTCGCTCGTCCACACGCTCGCGGCGAGCCCGTAGTCGACGTCGTTCGCCATCGCGAGTGCCGTCTCCTCGTCGACGGCCGACTGGACGGTGACGACCGGTCCGAACACCTCGCGCTGGATGATCTCCGACGACTGACCCGGACCGACCACGACGGTGGGTTCGTAGAAGAACCCGGCACCCGGCCGAGCCGACCCACCGACGGTGACCTCGGCACCCGCCTCCCGCGCCCGATCGACGTAACCGGCAACGCGGCCCCGATGGGTGTCGGAGATCACGGGACCCATCTCGGTCTCCTCCGACATCGGGTCGCCCACATTGATGCTCGCCACCGCATCGGTCAGCTGGTTGACGAAGTCGTCGTGCACCCTGCTGCCCGCGATCACGCGGCACGGCGCCGTGCAGTCCTGGCCGGAGTTGTAGAAGGCCATGCCCTTCAGGTTCTCGACCACGGCGTCGATGTCGGCGTCGTCGAACACGATCACCGGCGCCTTGCCGCCGAGTTCGAGGTGCACCCGCTTGAGCGTGTCGGCCGAGGCCCGAGCGACCGCCTTGCCGGCCCCGACGCTGCCCGTGATCGAGATCATCGCGATCCCCGGGTGCTCGCTCAGCGCTGCACCGGCCACTGCACCCTGGCCGCACACGACGTTGAAGACGCCCGCCGGCAGGATGTCGGCAGTGAGCTCGGCCAGGCGAAGCACCGAGTACGGCGTCAGCTCGGACGGCTTGAGAACGACGGTGTTTCCTGCCGCGAGCGCGGGCCCCAGCTTCCAGGTGGCCATGTTCAGCGGGTAGTTCCACGGCGTGATCGAACCGATGACGCCGAGCGGGTCACGACGAACCATCGATGTGTAGCCGTCCATGTACTCGCCCGCGGCCTTGCCCTCGAGGAACCGGCAGGCCGAGGCGAAGAACCGCCAGTTGTCCTTGGTGAGGTCCATCTCGAACTCGACGATGCCGACCGGCTTGCCGACGTTCTCGCATTCGATGCGCGACAGCTCGTCGATGTTCTCGTCGATCACGTCGGCGACGCGATGCAGGGTCTCGCTGCGTTCGCGCGGCGTCAATGCGGCCCAGGCCGGGAACGCATCGCTCGCAGCGGCCACGGCCGCGTCGACATCGGCCGCATCGCTGGCTGGAACCTCGCCGAGCACCTCACCCGTCGCCGGGTTGAGCACCTCATCGGTGGCTCCACTCGCCGCCTGACGCCATTGCCCGCCGATGAAGTTGGCGTTGCCGAGCGTGCTCGCACCCATGTTGTTCTCCCTCTGAAGGTCCGGATCCGGACGGTGACGTGCGTCATCTTTGCTGGTGAGGGCAGCGTGATCAAGATCGCTTGTGCGCGAGTCGGGTCCGGCATTTCACACAGCGGCGACACGGCCACTTGCACGCGCCGACATCAAAGGTGTTGACTGCGCTATCGCATCTGCGACCAACGCCGAGTGCTGGCGCGACTACGTTCGACACCTCGCACCGGACCACACGAGGACTGATGGGAACGACGGTGACCGACACGGCTGAGACGGGAACTCCAGTGGGTGACGACCGATCGGGTGAGTCCGCGGTCGGCATCCGGGGCATCACGAAGCGCTTCGGCGACGTCGTGGCCGTCGACAACATCTCGCTCGACATCGCCAACGGTGAGTTCTTCGCCCTGCTGGGCCCCTCGGGCTGCGGCAAGACCACGACGCTGCGAATGATCGCCGGCCTTGAGTTCCCGACCGAGGGGAGCCTCACGATCTTCGGGCAAGAGGTCGGCACGCTGCCGCCGAACAAGCGGCCCGTCAACACCGTCTTCCAGAACTACGCGCTGTTCCCGCACCTCGACATCAACGACAACGTCGGCTTCGGCCTCAAGATGCAGAAGGTGAAGAAACAGGAGATCGCCTCCCGCGTCGACGAGGCACTGGCGATGGTGCGCCTGACCCACATGGGCAAGCGCCGGCCCACGCAGTTGTCGGGCGGCCAGCAGCAGCGGATCGCGCTCGCCCGTGCGCTGGTCAACCGGCCCAAGGTGCTCCTGCTCGACGAACCACTGGGCGCACTCGACCTGAAGCTCCGACAGGAGATGCAGAGCGAGCTCAAGAGCCTGCAGCGCGAACTCGGAATCACGTTCGTGTTCGTCACCCACGACCAGGAGGAAGCGCTCACGATGAGCGACCGCATCGCCGTGATGGACCGGGGTCAGCTGCTCCAGGTCGATCCCCCCGAGGCCATCTACGAACGGCCGGCCAACCGCTTCGTCGCCGACTTCATCGGCCAGACCAACCTGCTCGAAGGCACCGTGCAGGACGCGACCACCGTGTGTCTGCTCAACGGTGCCCGGATCCCGCTCGAGAGCGGGCTCGCCGCCGGCACGCAGGTTGCCGTGATCCTGCGACCCGAACGCGCCACGATCGAGCCCCGCGATGCAGCAACCACCGGCCGGTCGTCGGTCGACGGTGTGATCCGCTCGATCACCTACCTCGGCAACGCGATCGTCTACCGCGTCGGCCTCGACTGGATGGAACTCGACGTGCGCGAAGAGAACCGGCCCGACAGCCACCGACTCGACGTCGGCGAGGATGTCGTCGTGTCGTGGGACGATCGAGCCGTCGCCGTGGTGTCGGAGTGATGCCGTGACGATCGCGGAGGCGCCCGCTCCACCGCCCGATGCGGTCGACGACGAGCCGGTCGTCGAGGTCGCGGCAGCGACACCGGAGTTCGAACGAGCCGCGGCGAAGGCCGAGTCCCGCCGCGGGTTCCTCATCGCGCTGCCCGCGTACGCCTACCTGGTGCTCTTCTTCGCGATCCCTTTGGTGATCGTTGCGATCTACTCGTTCGGCACGAGGAACCGGTTCGGTGACACCGAGTTGTCGGGCTGGAACCTCGACGCCTACCGCAAGCTGACCGAGCCCCTCCTCCGCGACATCCTGTTCCGGTCGTTGTGGTTGGCGATCCTCACCACGGTCATCTGCCTCGTCGTCGCCTACCCGTTCGCCTACTTCCTGGCCACCCGCACACCGACGATCCGCAACATCATGTTGGTGTTCGTGATGATCCCGTTCTGGTCGAACTTTCTGGTGCGGAACTTCGCGTGGCGCGTGATCCTCGGCACCGACGGGCCGCTGTCGAAGACGACCTCGGCGCTCGGCCTCGGTGACACCCGGATCCTGTTCACCCCGACCGCCGTCGTGCTCGGCCTGGTGTACGGATTCCTGCCCTTCATGATCCTGCCCCTGTACGCGGCGATCGAGCGCATCGACCTCGGCCTGGTCGAAGCGAGCCGCGATCTCTATGCGTCGGGCTGGCAGACCTTCCGACGCGTGCTGCTGCCCTTGTCGATGCCCGGGGTGATCGCCGGATCGATCCTGGTGTTCATCCCGAGCCTCGGCGCCTACGTGACCCCGGAGATCCTCGGCGGCGCCAAGTCGACCCTGCTCGGCTCGTACATCGTGACGCAGTTCCTCACGGCGAGGAACTGGCCGGTGGGCGCGTCGCTGTCGTTCACCCTCACCGTGATCATGTTGTTCGCGACGATCCTGTACTTCCGCAAGGGTGGGCGAACGCTGTGAGCGAGAGCACCGCACGCCCGCGCGGCAAGACGAAGTGGTTGCTCACGGCGAACGCCGTCGCCGTCTACCTCTTCTTCTACGCGCCGATCATCCTGTTGTTCGTCTTCTCGTTCAGCGACAACCGCAACGTCGGCACGTGGGGCGGTTTCACCCTCGGCTGGTACCGCGACTTCGCTGACAACGAACCGATCCAGGACGCGATCTGGGTCTCGCTCCGAGTCGCGTTCATCACGACGGTCGTGTCCGTGGTGCTCGGCACGATGGCCGCGCTCGCCCTCGAGCGGTTCAAGTTTCGCGGCCAGCGCGTCTTCGATGCGCTGCTCTACCTGCCGATCATCATCCCCGACGTCACGATGGCGGTCATGATGCTGCTGTTCTTCTCGCAGGGTCTCGACCTCGTGAACGGTCTGTTCGGAACCGAAGCCGGCAAGGGTCTGACCACGATCACCCTGAGCCACATCGCCTTCTGCATCAGCTTCGTCTCGGTGGTGGTGCGAGCTCGATTGAACGGCATGGACGAGCGGCTCGAAGAGGCCGCGCTCGACCTGTACGCGACACGGTGGAAGACGTTCCGCCACATCACGCTTCCGCTGATCGCCCCGGGCGTGGCCGGCGGCGCCCTGCTCGCCCTCACGCTCTCGCTCGACGACGTGGTCGTGACACAGTTCGCTGCCGGACCCGGATCGACCACTCTGCCGGTCTACGTGTTCGGCCTCATTCGCCGAGGCGTCACACCGCTGATCAATGCGGTCTCGGTCGTGATGCTCGCTGCGTCGATCCTGCTCGTACTCTTGTCGGTGTTGCTCCAGCGGCGCGGCGACAACCCGCCGGCGGCGCCGGCCACCGAGCAACCAGCGTGAACACCATCAACCAGCGTGAACACCACCATCAACCAATAAGGGGAGAAACCCAATGAAGACCACACGACGACGAGCGCTCCAGCTCGCGGCGATCCCACTCAGCCTCGCGCTCGTCGCGAGCGCGTGCGGCAGCGACGACGACGGCAGCTCCGGCGACGCCGCATCGAGCACCGACGCGTCCGGCACGAGCGGCGGCGATTCCGGGGGAGATTCCGGTGGCGACATGGCGACGGCCGAGTGTGCAGTCGACGAGGTCGACGGCGACCTCGCGCTGTTCAACTGGGCCGAGTACATCGACCCCGAACAGCTCCAGGCGTTCGCCGACCAGTACGGCATCAACGCCACGATGGACGTGTACGACTCGAACGAAGCGATGCTGCCCCAGATCCAAGCGGGCAACTCCGGCTACGACGTGATCGTGCCGTCGGACTACATGGTGTCGATCATGATCGCTGGCGAGTTCATCCAGCCGCTCAACCAGGACGCGATCCCGAACCTGGCCAACCTCTCGCCGGAATTCTCGGGCCTGCCCTACGACCCGGACAGCACCTACTCGGTGCCCTACCAGGCCGGCACCACCGGCCTCGCCGTCGACACCGCAGTGGTCGGCACCGACTTCCCGCGCAGCTGGAGCATCGTGTTCGATCCCGAGTT
The DNA here is from genome assembly GCA_963710625.1 of Ilumatobacteraceae bacterium. GTDB lineage: Bacteria > Actinomycetota > Acidimicrobiia > Acidimicrobiales > Ilumatobacteraceae > Sva-07. The sequence continues at coordinate 238,671 of CAVQBG010000008.1, forward strand.
CGCCGGCCAGTACGGCGGACAGATCTCGCTGCTCAACGACCCGCGCGAAACCCTCGGCGCCGCCCTCAAGTACCTCGGCTACTCGCTCAACACCACGAGCCAGGAGGAGTTGGACCAGGCCCGCGACCTCGTGTCGTCGGCGAGCGGCAACCTCGCCGCGTTCAACACCGACTCGGCCGACGAACTGCTGACGTCCGGCGAGACCGCGATCGCTCACGGATTCTCCGGTGACATGTTCACCCAGATCCTCGAGACCGACGAGGGCACCGATCGCTACGTCTATTTCGTGCCCGAGGAGGGCGGCACCCGCTGGATCGACAACATGGCGATCCCGTTCGACGCCCCGCATCCGTGCACCGCGCACACCTTCATCAACTGGTTGATGGACGGCGAGCAGGGAGCGGCGCTCGCGAACTGGAACTACTACACGACCCCGAACGAGGCGGCCAAGCCGTTCCTCGACGAGGACCTGTTGGCGTTCCTCGAGGATCCGACGGTGATCACCAGCGGCGAGGAGAGCCTCGAACTGATCGTCGACACCGGCGACTTCGAGATCAACTACTCCGACGCCTTCATCGAAGCCAAGGGCTGATCCCGACTGCGATGAGCGATGCGACCCGCAGCAGGCCGCGTCGCTCATCGCGGCGGTCACCGTCGTGATCTGTCACGTCTTCGTGTACGGCACGCTGCGACCCGGCGACGTGCGGTGGCATCACCTCGCGCCGTTCGTCGTCGATGACGGGATGCCCGACTCGGTGCCGGGCCGGCTCTTCGACACCGGCCTCGACTACCCGGCCGCCCTGTTCGGTGCGGGCGGCAGCGTGGTCGGGCACACGTTCGCGCTGCTCGATGCGTCGGCCGAGCGGGCGCTCGACATCCTCGACGAGATCGAAGGCGTCGTCGACGGCGAGTACTCACGAGTGACCGTGCGGACCGGGCTCGGCATCGATGCCTGGGCCTACACCTCCGGCTCGGGCCTGACGCTGACCCACATCCCGTCCGGCGACTGGTTCCTCCACCGCCCACCCCGCCCCTGACCCCGATCGTTTGCGTTGCATTCTCGGTGGGACGGTCCACCCGGATCTGCACGCAAACGTGGGGGGCGGTGCCGATCGATCGTTTGCGTTGCATTCTCGGTGGGACGGTCCACCCGGATCTGCACGCAAACGTGGGGGGCGTGGCGGACGCCGTTGCATCTACATCTCGACCGTGCGAACATGTGTTCGATGCCGGATGCGCCTCGATCTCTCGCCACGGTCCTGCATGCCGACCTCGACTCGTTCTATGCGTCGGTCGAGCAGCGCGACGACCCGTCGCTGCGCGACAAGCCCGTTGTGGTCGGCGGCGGCGTCGTGCTCGCTGCGAGCTACGAGGCCAAGGCGTTCGGGGTCCGTACGGCGATGTCGGGCGGGTCAGCGCGACGGCTGTGTCCGAACCTGATCGAGGTCCCGCCGCGGTTCGAGGCCTACACCGCGGCGAGCCGGGCGGTGTTCGACATCTTTCGCGACATCTCCCCCATCGTGGAACCGATGTCGATCGACGAGGCGTTCCTCGATGTCGGCGGGCTCTGGCGGATCGCCGGGACGCCGGTCGAGATCGCCACGCGGTTGCGCGCCAGGGTGGCCTCCGAGGTCGGGCTGCCGATCACCGTCGGTGTCGCCCGCACCAAGTTTCTGGCGAAGGTGGCAAGCGCCGTGGGGAAGCCCGACGGGCTCCTGGTGGTCGAACCCGAGGGCGAACTCGACTTCCTGCACCCCCTCCCCGTGCAACGACTGTGGGGCGTCGGGGCGATCACGGCGGCGAAGTTGCACGAGCGGGGCATCCACACCGTTGCGGACGTCGCGGCGATGTCGCCCGGAGCGCTCACGGCGATCGTCGGCCGTGCGATGGGACACCAGCTCCACGCGCTCTCCCACAATCGCGACGCTCGGCGGGTCACCACCGGGAAGCGCCGAGGGTCGATCGGGTCGCAGCAGGCGCTCGGGCGGCGGCGACGGTCACGAGACGAGATCGACGTCGTGTTGTGGCGGCTGGTCGACCGGATCACCGGACGGATGCGCAAGGCGGATCGGGTCGGTCGCACGGTGACGCTCCGGTTCCGCTTCGACGACTTCACCCGGGCGACGCGTTCACACTCGCTCCCCGATCCGACAGCGGGCACCGCCACCGTGCATGCCACGGCGGTCGCGATCCTCGACGGCGCGTGGCCGCTGATCGAGGCGCGAGGGATCTCGCTGCTCGGTGTCTCGGTCGGCAACCTCAGCGATGTCGACGCCGTCCAGCTGGTCCTGCCGTTCGAGAAGTGCGAGTCGGAACAACTCGACACCGTGCTCGACTCGATTCGTGACCGCTTCGGTCGCGGCGCGCTCCAGCGGGCCACCACGATGCGCGGCGATCCCGGGATCCAGCTCCCGATGCTCCCGGACTGACCGACGGCGACAGCGTCCCGAACCATCGCGGCGAGACCGGGCGCGCACGGGTCGCGGCGAGACCCATCGCTCGCCTAGGTTCGGCGCGATGAGCGCACGAGAACGACTGTCCGGCCCGTCCAACCTCGGGGTCTGGTACTTCACCGACGCGATGACCGCCGGGCAGGCGGCAGAGGCCGCCGGACGGATCGAGTCGCTCGGCTACTCGACACTGTGGGTTCCCGACACGGTGGGCCGTGATCCCTTCGCCCATCTGGCCTGGCTCGGCTCGCAGACCGAGACGTTGCAGTTCGCCACCGGCATCGCCAGCATCTTCTCGCGTCATCCCGGCCCGATGATGCAGGCCGCGAACACGCTCGCAGAGCAGACCGGCGGCCGGTTCGTGCTCGGTCTCGGTGTCAGTCACGAACCGATGGTGGCGGGCCTGCGCAAGCTCGACTACTCGAAGCCCCTCACGCAGATGCGCGCCTACCTCGAGGCGATGGACGCGTCTCCGTTCATGGCGGTCGCGCCCGCCGAACCCCCCGTGCGGCTGCTCGCCGCGCTCGGGCCGAAGATGCTCGAGTTGTCCGCCACCGCCGCCGACGGGGCCCACCCGTACTTCGTCACCCCGGAGCACACCGCAGAGGCCCGGGCGGCGATCGGGCCCGACAAGCTGCTGTGCGTCGAGCAGAAGGTGATCCTGTCGGCCGACGCGGAGGCCGCCCGCACGGCCGCGAACGTCCAGATCGACCGGTACGCCGGCCTGCCGAACTACCGCAACAACTGGAAGCGAATCGGCTTCACCGAGGACGAGATCGAACAGCGCGCACATCGTTTCGTCGACCACGTGATCGTGTGGGGCGACGAGGACCGGGTTCGCGCCGGCATCCAGGCCCACTACGACGCCGGCGCCGACCACGTGTGCATCCAACCGGTCTCCACCGCGGGCCCGCTCGAACTCGACTGGAACCTGCTCGAGACCCTCGCCCCGAACGCTTGAGCACGAGGAGATGACCATGAACGACTGGCAGCACGTCCGCTACGACGTCCCCGCCGAACGGGTCGCCCGCATCACCCTGGCGCGCGCCGAGATGGCGAATGCGCAGAACTATCTGATGATCTCCGAGGTCAACGAGGCGTTCGACGTCGCCGCACGCGACGACGAGATCCGCTGCATCGTGTTGGCGGCGGACGGCAAGCACTTCTCGTCGGGGCACGACCTCGCCGACCTCGATCCCGACATGGACGACCTCCGCACGATCGGCACCCAGTGTCACTTCGACGCCGACGGCGCCGAGGGATACATGGCCCGCGAAGCCGAGATGTACGTCGGGATGTGCTGGCGGTGGCGCAACATCGCGAAGCCGACGATCGCGTCGGTCCAGGGCAAGGTGATCGCCGGCGGCCTGATGCTGGTGTGGCCGATGGACCTCGTGATCTGCTCGGAGGAGGCGACGTTCTCCGACCCGGTCGTGGCGTTCGGCGTCAACGGCCACGAGTACTTCACGCATCCGTACGAGGCCGGCGCCCGGCTCGCCAAGGAGATGCTGTTCACCGGACGGGCGATCACCGCGCAGGAGGCGCTGATGCACGGCATGGTGAACAGGGTCGTGCCACGCGATCAGCTGGAGGCGGCCACGCTGGAGATGGCCGCCCACATCGCTCGGCGCCCGATGTTCGGCCTGACGCTCGCCAAACAGTCGGTCAACAACGCGCTCGATGCGATGGGCCAGTACACGGCGCTCCAGTCCGCATTCGGGCTCCACCACGTCGGCCACAGCCACAACCGACTGAAGTTCGACTCGCTCGTCGACCCAAGCGGCATCAAGGTCATCCGCGACGAAGCCTGACGATTGCAGCAGGGTTCTGACCCCTGGTGCAATCAGGTGCCGAGGCGGTCGAAGATGTTGCGGGTGATCTGCTCGACGTCGCGGTCGCGTTCGGCGAGGCCCCAGATCCAATCGGTGCATCCCGAGGTGATCACGGTGCCACCGCCCGGTGTCACGAACGTGCCGAGCACGGCGTGGCCGTGGGTGATCCGCTCGACCGCCGCAGGGTCGCGGGTGTCGAAGAGCCGCGAGGCGATGAACTCGTCTTCGGCAGGTTCGTGGGGCGCGGGCGGACGCGACGCCGTGGTCCGGCTGAAGTGCGCAGCCGGCGCCGTCCCGAGGATCTCGAAGTTCATTGGTGTGCCGTCGACACCGGTCGGGTACGGCAGACCGTCACGGTAGGTGAAGTCGCAGCCGTCGCACTCGTAGCCGACGATCGTCGCCGCGGAGCCGAGCAGGTCGCCGTAGTCGAGGCCCGTGCCGTCGAAGATCCAGTGCTCGGGCCGATGCAGCGTGTAGCCGCCGGCCCCCTTGGTCGCCCGCTTGCCGATGCGGTGGTAGCCCCCGCGGCTGAAGCTGAGGCCGGTCATGTGGTTCTCGGGACGTTCCAGCAGGTGATCGGACCAGATGGTGGTGAGCTCGGCCTGCCGCTCCGTGCCGAACACCGGGTCCTGCTTGAAGAACCCCTTGTACCCGACCATCGTCGCCGCTGGACCGGACCCGTCAGGCCCGGTCGGGTCCTCGAGCCGTACCTGCCAGAACGACGTGTTGCCCGAGAAGAAGGCCGCGTGCCCACCGCGTGCGGTGAACGCCTCGACCGTGTCGCGCATCGGCGCCGACCAGTACTCGTCGTGACCGATCGACAGGTACAGCGTGTACGGCGAGTCGGGTCCGAGCAGTTCGGGGTGCTCCTCGAGGTCGGCGTTGGTGACGACGTCGATCGCGTAGCCCTCGCGCTCGGCCCAGTCGAAGAACGGCAGGCTCCAGTTGGGCCACCCGGCCGAGCCGCCGTAGGGCGACAGGTGGTTCATCCTCAGGTAGCCGACGTGGCTCGCCGACTGCGGGTCCGGTGGGTGGATCGAGGTGACACGCTGGCCGGCCCCCGGCGGTTTGTACAGGTACCCCGGCGCCATCGGCCGCAGCATCGAGACCTGCGTGGCGCCGGTGTAGAGGTTGCGACCGCCGAAGTCGTTGTACGCATGCCAGGTGTTGGTGTCGATCGCCCACAGGATCTTCGCGTCGGTCGCGGCGAGGTCCGGCCGCACGACGAAGAACGCCCGGCTCGTGCGCACCCTGCCGTCGACGTCGATCGTCAACAACACCTCGTAGTAGCCGGAGCGCCAGTCGGCATCGACCGCGATCTCGCATGCCGCCGGCCAGTCGCAGCCGTGCTCGGGTGCAACGGTCGGTGTCGGATGATCGTCGGCCGGGACCGCCGCCTCCTCGAACACCACGTCGCGAGCCATGCCCACGCGTGCCACCTCGACGGACACCGGACGCCCGCCTGCGGAGGAGAGGTGCAGCGCCACCCGCTCCCCCGGCACCACCGATTGCGGCCAGCAGTAGCCGTTCACCGTCTCGTACGCCATGCGCCGACCCTACGCGGCGGGTCGCGGCGTCGACGGGTGGGACCGATACCTTCTGGGTCGACATGGCCCAACTCCCCGCCAGCGAGTTCGTCGAACGCCCGCCGGCTGGTCGCATCGTCACCAGGACGCGGCCGGTCCGACTCGGCGACGTCGACGTCCGAGCACGACTCCGCCTGGACGCGATCGCCCGTTACCTGCAGGACATCGCCACCGACGACGCCACCGATGCACAGCTCGACGACGCGTTCGGCTGGGTCGTGCGCCGCACGATGATCGAGGTCCGTCGGACCGCCGGTCTCGACGAGCACCTGGAGCTGTCGACGTTCTGCGCGGGCACCGGCCGCAGTTGGGCCGAACGTCGCACCTCGATCTCCGGCGATCGTGGTGCGTCGATCGAAGCGGTCAGCCTGTGGATCCGCGTCGACCCGTCATCGGGCCGACCGACCGGCCTCGGCGACGACTTCGTGTCGGCCTACGGCGAGGCCGCAGGCGGGCGGCGAGTGTCGTCTCGGCTCAAGCTCCCGGGCCCGCCCGACGACGCCCGTCGCCGCCCGTGGGAACTCCGCCGCGTCGACATCGATCCGCTCGGCCACGTCAACAATGCCGCCCAGTGGGCGATCGTCGAGGAGATCCTGCCGATCGATGTGTCCCGTCGCGGCGTCGCAGAGCTGGAGCACCGCGCACCCGTCGACCCGCCGGAAGGAACTCCGCTCGATCTCGTCACGGCCGACGACCCGGCCGGCGGCCGCTCGTCGTGGTTGGCCGTGGGGAACGTGGTGCTCACCGCCGCTCGCTGGACGCCGGCACCATGACGAGCGGCCACGGAGCGCTCTGCCTGCAGGGTGGTCGCGAGCTGACGGCGCCGTGCGACGAGATGGATCGCGCCGTGCTCGATCGCTGCAGCGGCACCGTCGTCGTGCTCGCCGGAGCGGCACGTCCGGGCAGCGACTACGCCGGTGCGTCGGCGCGCACCGTCGCCCACTACCGCCGTCTCGGCGCCGACGTCGAGGTGGTTCCCGATCCTCGTGACGGTCACGCAGCAGCGCTCGCCGCCCTTCACGACGAGGTCGGGCTCGTCGTGCTCCCTGGTGGCTCGCCAGGCGGACTGCTCGATGTCCTCACCGTCCGGCCGAGCAGCGCCGCCTCGACGGTCGCCGAGCGGTTGGTCGCGATGTGGGAGGCGGGCACGGTGATTTCGGGAGCGTCAGCCGGGGCGATGGTGCTGTGTTCGCGCACTGCGACACCCGATCGGTCCGGCGGGCTGGCCGCGGGCCTCGATCTCGTGTCCGGTGTCGCGATCCCCCACTGGTCGCCCGGCTCTGAACGCCGATGGTCGCTCCCCGACAGCCTGCTGTGGGGACTTCCCGAGTGCGGAGGTGTCCTGATCGAGAACGAGTCGATGATCGGGGTCGGCCAGGGCACGGCCTCGGTCAGGGTCGACGGGACCTGGCGCGCGATCGACCGGCGGCGGCCCGTGCCCGTCCTCCGCTGACAACACGCGCGTCGGCGAGACTTGCGCCATGACCGCATCGAAGATCACCGTGCACCCGATCCACCTCGGCCTCGGTGCCACCGCCGAGATCGAGCCCGAGTTCACCGGCGGCATGGAGTGGTACGGCCCCTACTCCACACGGCACGCCGACGACGGCCCCGAGGGACGTCTGGTGACGATGCACACCTTCACCGAGCCGTGGGATGTCTGGGAGATGCATCCGGTCGGCAGCGAGGTCGTGCTCTGCACCGACGGCGAGATCACGCTCCACCAGGAGCACGCCGACGGCTCGACCGGCACGGTCACACTCGTCGCCGGCGAGTATGCGATCAACCCACCAGGTACGTGGCACACCGCCGACGTCGACACCACGGCGACCGCACTGTTCATCACCGCCGGTGAGGGCACCCGACACCGCTCACGATGACGGGTCGTCAGCGGTCCTCGGCACCGCGTCGAGCACGACCTCGTCGAACACCGAGCCGTCCTGGCCGACCGCTCGCAGGACCAACTGGTCGCCGGCGATCGCGATGTCCAGGAAGTGGTGCCACGAGTACGCCACCGCGGTGAAGTCGTCCTCGCCGGTGCGTCGGGTGCCGGACCCCGCGCCCGAAACGACATAGGTCACGCCGTCGATCGGCACGCTGCGCTGGTAGTCGTGATCGTGCCCCGAGAGCACGAGCTGGACGTCGCCACGATCGACGTAGTGGGCCAGCGTCTCGCGCACCTCGAGACTCGATCCCTGGTATCCCGCCGAGTAGGGGGGATGGTGCACGGCGATGATCCGCCAGGTGGCGTCGGTCGAGTCGAGGGTGTCGTCGAGGAACCGGAGCTGCGCCGGATCCTCCATCTCGTTGGAGTCGAGCCCGATGATCAGCACGTCATCGAACTCGCGGGCCCAGTACCGACCGGGCATGCCCAGCGCCGCCATCTGTTCGTCGCCGTACCCGCTGCCCACGTCGTGGTTGCCGAGGATCGCCAACAACTCGGCGCCACCACCGAGCACGTCGGCGAACGGCTCGAACACCGTGTCGGGGAGTTCGGCCGGATCACCGTCGGGGTACACGTTGTCGCCGAGGAAGAGCATCACGTCGTACGGTTCGCCGGCCGCGATCCGTGCGGCAGCGGCCCCGGTGGCATCGACGCGGTCGCCTCCGTCGCCGACGTCACCCGCCACTGCCAGGTGGAACGTCGCCGGCGGATCATGGGCGACGTACGGCCAGGTGACCGACGGGCCACCCTTGCGATGCGTGAGGTACGAGACGATCTGACGCCGGTACACGAGCGCGGGTGCAGCCAGCGCAACGACGACGACGAGAGCCAACACGCCGGCCACGTGGGGCCACCGCACGCGCCGGCTCCCGGTCGACGAGGCCGCGTCGATGCCGTTCGCGATCTCCACACGTTCAGCCTGGCACCCGACCACACTCCGGCATCAGGGTCGATCGGCCCGAGCCCGCTCACGCTGCGACACGTACCGTGGACCATGTGGAGGGTTGCTTCGTCGTGACGCTCTCGGACCCCGACGCACAGCGCGCCGCGTCGACCGGGGCGAAAGCTTCGAACCTCGCTCGCGCAACGGCTGCGGGGTTCCCCACGGTGCCCGGCTTCGTGATCACCACCGCCGGGGTCGAGACCGGGCTCGACGACCCGCGTGTCACCGACGAGGTCCGTCGGGCGTTCGACGAGCTGGGCAGCGGATCACCGGCGACGCTCGTCGTCCGCTCCTCGTCCGTCATCGAGGACGCTGGCGACTCCTCGATGGCCGGCCGTTTCACCTCCGTGCTCGGCGTCGTCGGGTGGGACGAGTTCACCGACGCGGCGCGCGCGGTGATCCACTCGGCCACCGCCGTGCGCGATGCTTCCGGCGACGCAGGGTCGATGGCAGTGCTCGTGCAGCGGCAGGTCGCGGCCCGCCGCGGTGGTGTCATGTTCGGCGTCGACCCGGTCACCGGCAACACCCGCCATGTCGTGGTCGAGGTGGTCCCCTCCGGCCCCGAGGCACTGGTGGGCGGAACAGCCGTCGCCGATCACTACGTGCTCACCCGCCACGGACGCATCGAGCGGGCGACGATCAATGGCGAGTCCCCGCAGCTCGACCGCGCGCTCCGGCGGGCACTCACGCGGATGGCCCGCAGGGCCGAACGGGTCTTCGGTGCACCCCAGGACGTCGAATGGCTCGTCGACCCGGCCGATCGGCTCTGGTTGCTGCAGAGCCGGCCGGTCACCGCGATCGCTGCCGCCGACGAGGACCGTGACTCCGTGCTCCTCGGCCCCGGACCGCTCGCCGAGACGTTCCCGGCCCCGCTCGGGGCGCTCGAGGACGACCTGTGGATCCCGCCGCTGCGCGAGGGCATCACCAGGGCGCTGCGCACCTCGGGGGCGGTGTCGAACCGCTCGCTCGACCGATCGCCCGTCGTGACCACGGTCGGAGGCTGGGCGGCGGCCGATCTGGAGCTCATCGGGGTCGTCGAGGCGCGCACGTCGCTGCGCCACCGGATCGATCCGGTCGCGATCCTCCGGCGCCTGGCCACGGCATGGCGTGTGGGTCGGCTCCGCGTGGCCATGTCCGGGCTGGCGCGGGACCTGGTGGCCACGGTCGACCGGGACCTCGCCACGATCCCCCGACTCGACACGCTCACGACCGACGAGCTCGTCGACCTCGTGGACCGAGCGCGTCGCGAGCTCGCCACCGTCCACTCCTACGAGGTCCTGGCCGGAATGCTGATGATCGGACGGGGGGCACCGTCCGGCGCGGCCGTCGCCGTGCGGGAGCTGCACGACGCCCGCAGTGCAGGGTGGGACGACGACGAGACCGTGTCGCGAGCACCGATCGTGCTCACCCTGATGCCCCCGAGCCTCGGCGGGCCCGCGGCTCTTCCCGCCGAATCACCGACACCCTCCGGCGCAGTCGCCACAATCGATCAACTCGATCAACGTGAGGCTCTCCGTGTCCGGGTCCGATGGCTGCAGGAGCTCCTCGCCAGGACGGCTCACGAACTCGGACGCCGCCTCGTCGAGGACGGCATGCTCCCCGACGTCGGAGCCGTCGGGGACCTCCAACTCTCCGAACTCGTCGAGGTCGCGGGTGGTGGCCCACCACCGAGCGACCTCGCCGAGCGCGCCGCTCGTGAACCGGGCCCGCCGCTGCCCGTCTCGTTCCGTCTGACGGTCGCCGGGGACGTGCGTTCGGCGAGCGTCTCCTCGCACACCCGACCTCCCGGACAGGCCGGCATCGCCGCCGGCGGTGGCCGCGCCGTGGGGATCGCATTCCATCGTTCGCGCGACGGCACGCCGCCGGAGGGGGCAATCCTCGTGACGCGCCATCTCGAACCACAACTGGCCACGGTGCTCGGTGGGCTCGCCGGGCTCGTGTCGGAGACCGGGAGCACGCTGTCGCACCTGGCGATCCTCGCTCGCGAGGCCGACCTTCCGACGGTCGTCGGTGTTCCCGGCGCGCTCCGGCGGTTTCCCGCCGGGAGCCGGCTGATGATCGACGGGCGCACCGGTGAGGTCGAGGTGATCGAGCCGGCGCCGCAGGAGTCGCCGGTCTCGGTGGTGGAGCCATGAGTGCGGCCCGGATCGCTCGCTCGATCGGGTTCGCGCTCGCTGCGGTGATCCTCGCCGTGTCGGGCGCGTACGTCGTGATCGACCTCGCCCGGTGGGAGTGGAACCGCGCCGTCATCTCGGGGTTGGTCATGATCTCGGCACTGATCGTGCTCGTGTCGATGGTGCTGTTCCGCCAGCTCCACCGGATCGAACAGCGACTCGAGTCGCTCGAACTCCAGCGACGAGGTCACGACACGCTCGACACGCTCGACACGCTCGACACGCTCGACACGCTCGACACGCTCCGATCGACGAACAGCGCCGTCGCGAGTCGCCGCTTCCGATGGCTCGAGCGTCCACCCGATCGGCTCGGCGTCTTCGTCCCCGTCCTGCTCGGTGCCGGCGTCCTGCTGTCACTGGCCGCCTACCTCGTCGAGCGGATCGCCGGTGTCTTCGCCGCCGCCACGCTCGACCCTGGGACGGCTCGACGCCTCGCACCCGATGTGCCGCTCGGCAGCGGACTGATCCCCACCGAACCGGGTCCGCTCGCCCGCACCAGGGTCCGTCACCGTGCGGTGACGGCGGCCGTCGTCGCCCTCACCGTGCTCGTCTCGCTCGGCGCTGTCGCCGTCCTCCGCGAGCTGACCCAGACCCGACCGAGAGAGGTGACCGCCGCCGGCACCACGTCGATCGTGCTCGACATCGACCAGCGACGCCAGTTCCGACCCGTCGCCGTCGTCGCCGAGGATCTCTGGGGCGCCTGCCGCTCACGGCTGCCCGGCGCCGGCGAGCTCACGGCCATCATTCAGCTCGACGGCGAACACGTCGAGATCGAGTTCGCCCGTGCGCTGGGACGCACCGGACGTACGCGCATCACGGGTTGCCTCGAAGACCACACGCTCGACCTCGTCCGCGCCGACGTGCTCGCCATCGAGTCCGACGCGGCCGACGACGACTGACCCCGACCGCAGGGACTCCGGCGTCGGGCCGCCCGACGGCGCGGCCTACGCTTCGACGATGCAACCGTCGCACGGACCAGACCGTCCCGACAACGTCCTGGTCGTGCTGCTCGACTCGCTCAACCGACACATGCTCGGTTCGTACGGCGGCACCGAGTTCTCGACGCCGAACCTCGATCGGTTCGCGGCGCGCTCGACGCAGTTCACCAACCACGTCACCGGGTCGTTGCCGTGCATGCCGGCCCGCCACGACATCCTCGTCGGTGCACTCGACTTCCTGTGGAAGCCGTGGGGTTCGATCGAGCTGTGGGAGGAGTCGATCACCGCGACGCTGCGGCGCGCCGACATCGCCACGATGCTCGTGTCCGACCACCCGCACCTGTTCGAGACCGGGGGCGAGAACTACCACACGGACTTCACCGGCTGGAACTACCTGCGCGGCCACGAGGGCGACCCGTGGAAGACCTACCGCGACCCGAGCGCCGTCGGCGCGCCGACGCTCACCACCGATGGGAAGCCGCTGATCACCAACGCGGCCGACGGCGGCTGGTTCCTGCGCGATCAGCTCGGCATCGCCGACACCTCGTTCGGCCACCGCCACTACGACGACAGCCGCACCTGGTTCCGGGCAGAGGAGGACTTTCCCGGGCCACGCACGATGGCCTCGGCCGCTTCGTGGCTGCGTCACGCATCGAGCGCCCACGATCGATGGATGCTGTTCGTCGACGAGTTCGACCCGCACGAGCCGTTCGACACACCGGAGCCGTGGGCGTCGATGTACGACGGCGACCCGATCGACCCCGACGAGGCCCGCCTGATCTGGCCGCCGTACATCGTCGGCGGCACCACCAAGGGGGCGATCACCGATGCCCAGGCCCGCCAGATCCGGAACAACTACGGCGCAAAGCTGTCGATGATCGACCACCACTTCGGCACGATCCTCGACGAGCTCGACGCGCAGGACCTGTGGGACTCCACAGCGGTGATCCTGTGCACCGACCACGGCCACTACCTCGGTGACCGACGGGCGACCGGCGCGCCGGGCGACGACTCCGTCAACGACATCTGGGGCAAGCCGGCGATCCCCCAGTTCGAACCGCTCGGCCACACACCGCTCATGATCCACTGGCCGGCTGGTGCGGCAGGCCGCACCCCGGCGGCCACGGTCGACGCGCTGACGACGAACGTCGACATCAATGCCACGATCGCCGACGCGTTCGGCGTTGCATCGAGCCACCGCACGCATGGCCGATCACTCGTGCCGTTGCTCACCGGCGAAGCGGCGTCGATCCGCGACTGGGCGATCGGTGGCGTGTACGGCAACTGGGTCCAGATCACCGACGGGCGGCGCAAGTACGCGAGAGCGCCGATCGATGCGAACATGCCGCTGTCGATGTGGTCGAGCCGATGGTCGACGATGCCGATCCACCGAGGCCTCGAAGACTTCATGCCGTTCCCGAAGCCGGACCATCGAGCGACGCTCGACTACATGCCCGGCTCAGAGGTGCCCGTGATCCGCCAGCCGTTCGCCGCAGGCGACACGCTGCCCTTCTGGGCGGGTGGCGCCCGCAACCTGGGCCGCCACCATCTCTACGACCTCGACGTCGACCCCGACGAGCAAGAGAACCGTCGGGGCGAGTCGGCTGCGGAGGACGAGATGGCCGACCTCCTGCGCACCGCCCTCGCGGACGTCGAAGCACCCGACGAGCAACTCGCCCGTCTCGGCCTCGGCTGAGTCGTCGCGAGCCGAGAACGTGGAGACCGTGCGCTCAGTCGGCGAGCAGGCCGTAGAAGATGAACTCGGTGCGGCGGTTGAGTTCCAACGACGCCTCCGACTTGTCCTCGGAGAGCAGGTCCTGCTCTCCGACGGCCCTGGCGGAGAGGCGGGACGGGTCGATGCCCGTGCCGACGAGGTAGCGCACCACCGCCACCGCTCTCGCCTCCGAGACCGCGTAGTTGATCCCGGCGTCGCCGAGCTGGTCCGCATGGCCCACGACCGTCACGGTGATGTGCGGCAAGGACGCGAGGACCGAGGCGACCCGATCGAGTTGCAGGCCGTGTTCGGGCAGGATCTCGGAACTGCCGGTCGGGAACCGGGCCGAGTTCATCTCGATCACCCGTGTGCCGATGCCGAGCGGAACCGCCGGGTCGATCTGCAGCTCTGATTCGACGGTGGCGGCAGGGTCGGCGCTGTTGGCCAGTGCGAGCGCCTCGAGTTGGGCTGCCTTCTCCTCGCTGGGCACCCAGCCGACGATCCGGATCGTCGGGCCGTCGTAGATCGCGACGATCGGTTCGGGGGATCCGTCCGGCAGCGTCGGATACTTCGTGCCGGCACTGACCGGCGCCGCAATCGTCGTCGGTGCCACAGTCGTCGTCGGTGCCACAGTCGTCGTCGGCGCCGCAGTCGTCGTCGGCGCCGCAGTCGTCGTCGGCGCCGCAGTCGTCGTCGGCGCCGCAGTCGTCGTCGGCGCCGCAGTCGTCGTCGGTGCCGCAAGCGTCGTCGGCGCGACGAGCGGAACCCCAGCAGTGAGTTGCAGGTCGCCGGTATCGGAGGAGTAGCGGTAGCCGGTCACGACGAGCAGCAACACGACGAGGCTGGCGCCCGCGGCCGTTGCAGCGAGCGCCACGAGAAGTGAATAGCGCGGACCGGATCCCTTCCGGTCCTCGACCGGAACCGTCCCCGTCGGTTCCTCGACCAGCATCGCCCCGGTCGGTTCCTCGACCAGCATCGCCCCGGTCGGCTCCTCGACCGCAGTGGGTCGGGATGCCTCGACGGCCGCCGCAACGGGGCGAGCCTCCGGAACGGGGACGCCGAGGGGAGCGACCTGGGCTTCCGACCACGGCGACTCGGGCATCGCGGCCGGAGAAACGGCCGCCTGGCCCCTCGAGTCCGGCGCCCCCGACGCGAGGAGATCGCGCGCCCATTCCTCGAGCGGCCGCATCGACGGCAGGGGCGGTTGCTGCGGCGGCGAGCCGGCGCCGAGCAGCGGCTGCCCGCCCGGAGGATGTGGGGTCTGATCGGTCATGACGACGAACCTGCTTGCGTGGTCGAACTGCCTGCCGCCGCTCATGAGCGCCGACGCGTACTGATGCCTCACCTATCGACCCGCCTGAGAAGAACTTGAGGAAAGGGGCCACGGTTGGCGGGACGGACGGCGCCGCCGGGGCGGGCCCGTGCGCCGTCCGCGGCGGCGAGTGGGTGCGAACACGACGTCGCACCGTCATGTCGCCACGATGCACTCGTGCATCCCACGGTGCGAGGACCTCGATGCGACATCGAGATTCCAACGCCTCGAACAGCTCGACCGGTCGCCGCACTGCGCGGCGCTGCTCACGACGCGCCAGGCGTCGTGAGCAGCGCTCGGGTCAGCTCGTCTCTTCGTCGGCGACGACGAGCGCGGTGACCATGCCGAACATGCCCGACTCGCGCTCGACGTGGGTGAGGATGTGGCAGTGCCAGACCCACACGCCGGGGTCGCCGGCCTGGAAGATCACCGAGTAGCGCTCACCCGGCGCGACGTTGACGGTGTCGGCCCAGTAGGGGTTGTCCAGCGGGATGCCGTCCTTGGCGTACACCAGTTGCGGGAACTGGTGCTGGTGCATCGGGTGGGCGGTGAGGCCCTCGTTGTAGTAGTCGGCAGCGACCCAGTCGCCGGTGTTGAGCACGATCGGCTCGGTCGCCGGGAAGCTCTTGCCGTTGAGGGTGAGGCCGATCGTGCCGGCGTCGTTGAGCACCATCGGCAGCTCGACGTCGGGTTCGAAGTCCTCGGGGATCGTCACGCCGCTGATCGTCTGACCGCGGGGGTAGGGGCGTTCGCCGATGCGGAAGGCGGCGAACATGCCGTTGAGCACCGAGATCTGGGAGTGCAGGTGGGCGTGGTACATCCCGATCGCCGGCTCGTCGGCGACGAACTCGTAGGTGTAGGTCTCGCCGACCTTGATCGGGTCCTGCGTGAACGGCGACACGCCGTCCTGATCGTTCGGCGTGTGCACGCCGTGCCAGTGGATGTCGGTACCGAGCGGGGTGTTGTTGGTGAGCTGCACCTGCACCTTGTCGCCGACGTCGACGATGATCTGCGGACCGGGGACCATGCCGTTGTACGCCCAGGCCTCCACGAACTCGCCCGGCGAGACCTCCCAATCGATCAGGGAGGCTTCGAGGACGAACTTCTTGGTGCCGTCGGCGAGGATCTCCGGCTCGAGGATCGCGTTGCCCTTGCCCTCGGTCTCGGCCGGGAACTTGAGCATCGACTCGACCATCACGGCGTCCATCGCGTCGGCGTCGTAGCTGCCGTCGGCGTTCTGATGGGTGTTGTGCTGGCCGCCGGCTGCGGCTTCGCCGGTCGGTGCCTCGGTGCTGACGATCAGCGCCGTCTCCATGCCGGACTCTCGGTGGCCGGGCACGCTGCAGAACAGCGTGTAGCTGCCCGCATCGAGCGATCCGAGCGGCAGCTCGGCTGCGTCGCCGCCGTTGAGGATCGGCGTCTCGGCGCCGATCTGCTCGACCACGAGGTTGTGTTGCTGCGACCCGGTGTTCGAGACCGACAAGTTGACGTCGCCGACGCCGGCGACGAGTTCACCGTCGATGGCGAACTCGGACAACGACACGTCGATCGTGGTCGCTGCCGCTGCGCCGCCGCCGGCACTTGCGCCGCTGTCGTCATCGAGTAGCCCCACGATGCCGATCACCAGCAACGACGCCACGAGAGCGATCAACAGAGCGGTCATGCCGAAGAAGATCAGGCTGCCGAGCGTGCGGCCGCCGTCTGACTGTTCGGGTTCGGGCGTGCGCGGGGGCGCGGGCTTCTCGATGACGGTCACGTCATGGTCTCCAATCGTCGTGGGTGGCCAGCAGCATCGCACTGCGGGCGGACGCAACCCTAGGGACCATGGTCCCTTTCGGCCCAAATCGGGAACTTCCGAACCGATACGGTCGACGGCATGCACATCGGCGTCGAGATCTTCCCCACCGACCAGACGATCGGAGCGATCGAACTCGCACGTGAAGTCGAGGCCCACGGCTTCGAGTCGCTGTGGTTCCCGGAGCATTCACACATCCCGACACGGCGTGCCACACCCTGGGGCGGTCGCGCGGGCGCCCCACCGCTTCCGGAGTTCTACTGGCGCACGTTCGATCCGTTCGTCACGATCGGTGCCTGCGCGGCGGTGACGTCCACGCTGAAGTTGGCCACCGGCATCTGCCTGGTCGCGCAACGCGATCCGATCCACACCGCCAAGGAGGTGGCGAGCGTCGACGCGTTGTCGGGCGGACGATTCCTGTTCGGCATCGGGTACGGCTGGAACAAGGAGGAGATGGCACAACACGGCACCGCGTACAGCGAACGACGGGCGATCCTGCGCGACAACATCCTGGCGATGAAGGCGCTGTGGACACAGGACGAAGCCTCGTACGACGGCACGCACGTCACGATCGAACCGAGCTGGTCGTGGCCGAAGCCCGTCCAGACGCCCCACCCGCCGGTGATCCTCGGCGGCGACGCCGGTCCCCGCACGGCGGCGGACATCGCGGAGTTCTGTGACGGCTGGATGCCGATCGGCGGACGCCATGCGATCGACAAGTTCAGCGAAGTCCGCGCAGCGTGCGAGCGCATCGGCCGTGATCCGGCCACGATCGAGCTTGGCGTGTTCGGTGCACCGCCGGACGAGGCAAAGTTGACCGAGCTGGCTGCGAAGGGCGTGAGCCGAGCGGTGTTCGGCCTGCCCCAGGGCCCACGCGACGACGTGCTGGCGGCCCTCGAGCAGTTCGCCCCCCTGGTCGAGACCATGCGCTCGGTCTGATCCCAGACGTTCAGCGTCAGCACACATGCACGAGTTCCGCGTTGTTGCCGACGCGGAATGCCGAGCATCATTCCGGGAAGCAACGCTCGGGTGGACGCCAGGCGCCACCCGGACAGCTCGTCATGAACGGCTGATGCTCCCGAAACATCGCCGACACGAGTCGGGTTCACACTGTGGTGCATGGACTCGGCACCACTTCTCGTCACCGCCGTCGACCATCCGAGTCTCCACGGCCAACTCGACGAGTTCCTCGACCAGCTGCGTGCCGAGCGCGCCTGCTCCGGGCGTGGGTCCGGACGCACGCCGTTCCCGGCACTGATCGAACGGCTCGCCGCTCCGCGGATGCTGCGGCTCGGCGTGGTGGCAGGGGGTCGACTCGTTGCCGTCGCGGCCGTCGACAACGACGGCGCCGCTGCGGTCGCCGTCCTGGCCCCGTTCCGCCGGCGAGGGATCGCCAACGAACTCATGGAGGTGGTACTCGCCCGGACGACGGCGATCGGCTATCCACCGCTCCATCGCTTCACGGCACCTCGTGTCAGATTGGCGGGTTGAACACGTTCGATCCCCTCCATCCGAACCCCATCGAGTCGCACGTCGACGATCCGGGCCGACCCCCCTCCGGCACCGGGATCACGTCACGAGCGGCCTCCGACGACACCGGTCCCGCCGAACCCCCCCACCGACGGGGCCTGTGTCGCGTCCAGGATCGGATCCGTAATAGTTGTGAGCACAACTATTGCTGGGTAGCTTCGTTGTCATGACAAATACCTTCGCTCCCACCACCCTTCCGCTCACCGCCGGCACCTGGGTCGCCGACCCCGCACACACGACGGTCGGCTTCGTCGTTCGCCACCTCGGCCTGTCGAAGGTCCGTGGTCGATTCGACGGCGTGTCGGCCCAGCTGATCGTCGGCGACGGCCTCGCGACCAGCTCGGTCTCCGCCGAGATCCAGATGGGCACCGTCACCACGGGCAACACCGATCGCGACGCCCACCTCGCCTCGTCGGACTTCTTCAATGCCGAGACGAACCCGACGATGACGTTCGTCTCGACGAGCATCACGGGTGAGGGCGAGGAGTACACGATGACCGGCAATCTGACGATCAACGGCATCACCAAGCAGGTGGAACTCGACGTCGAGTTCTTCGGAACCTCGGTGTTCCCGATGGACCAGTCGACCCGCGCCGGCTTCAGCGCCACGGGCACCCTGTCGCGCAAGGAGTTCGGGATCGAGTTCAACGTCCCGCTCGGCGGCGACAAGGTGATGATCGCCGACAAGGTCGCCCTCGACCTCGACGTCCAGCTGATCGCCCCCTGAATCTCCCACCTACCCACCCCGAACATCCCTCAGCCTGAACTCTGCCTGGATGTGCGCGCCAAGCGCGACGATCCAGGCAGACTTCGGGTTCGGGTCAGCGGCTCGGCTCGGCGCCGAACGTCACGGCCTTCGGCGCACGGCCGTCAGAGCACGGCCATGCCGTACATCTCGCCGAGCGGGTCGGAGATCAGTTCGATGCGTTCACCGTCGGGGCCCATGAAGTACATCGACGTGTCGCCCACGAGGTGGATCGGCACCCCCGCCGCGTCGAGCTTGGCCTTGATGCGCTCCCAGTTGGCGCGCTCCATCGAAATCGCGAGATGGTGATGGCCTCCGAGCACTTCGGCGTACTCGCCGAGGCCGAGGCCGGGGAAGTCGAAGAACGCCAGCGCGTTGCCGTTGCCGATGTCGAAGAAGAAGTGGGTCGAGCCCACGTAGTCACGGTTCTGGAACAGCTCGGTCAGCGGGAACTCCAGGAGCCCCTGGTAGAAGTCGATCGTCCGCTCGACGTCGGACGAGATCAGCGCCTGGTGGTGCACGCCGCGCGCCGATGACGCCCGCCGTTCGCCGGCGGGGAGGATGTGCTTGGCCCGCATCTGCGCCCACTCGTCGTCGCGGTCGGGGTGGTCGCCGTCGCGTTCGGTGCCGAAGTGCAGATCGTTGCTTGCCATCGCAACAGTGTGCCACGCCCACCGCCCGGTGCACCCCCGGTGAGACGCGGCTGCAACACTCGACGCGGGGAACACCACGAGGGGGAGCCGCCATGACCGTCATCGACCGCACGTCGGGATCGACGTCCGACATCACGATCGACCCGAAGTCACCGACGATCGGCGCAGAGATCGACGGGATCGATCTCAAGGAGGATCTGAGCGACGACGCGATCGGCCTGATCCGTCGGGCGCTGCTCGACCACAAGGTGCTGTTCTTCCGCGACCAGGACATCACCACCGATCAGCACCTCGCATTCGCCCGTCGCTTCGGCGAGCTCGAAATCCACCCCTTCGCGACCAACAAGCCCGACCACCCCGAGGTGCTGGCGATCACCCACGACGCCGACAACCCGGGGCGGGAGAACGGCTGGCATTCCGACGTCACGTGGCGGCTCCAGCCGTCGCTCGGATCGATCCTGCGCTGCGTCGAGGCGCCGGCTGTCGGTGGCGACACGCTCTTCGCCGACATGTACGCCGCCTACGACGGCCTTCCTGCGCGCATCAAGGAACGCGTCGAGGGCCGCGTCGCCCGGCACGACTTCGCCCACTTCCGCATCAGGTTGCGAAACCGGGGCGCGAGCGACGCCGAGATCGCCGAGATGGAAGAGCGGTACCCGAACCCGGAACACCCGGTGATCCGCACACATCCCGAGACCGGCCGCAAGGGCATCTACGTCAACAACGCGTTCACCCAGGAGATCGTCGGCATGGACCCCGACGAGAGCGCGGAGCTGTTGCAGGTCCTCTACGCCCAGGCCCAGTTCCCCGAGTACCAGGTGCGCTTCACGTGGCGGGAGAACTCGATCGCATTCTGGGACAACCGCTCGTGCCAGCACTACGCGGTCTCCGACTACTGGCCGAACCGTCGGCGGGTGGAGCGGGTCACCATCGTCGGCGACACCCCCTACTACGACCCGTCCCAGGCGCCCGCCGATGCACCTGATCATCCGTTCCGCGGGCAACTCCGCGCCTGGTCGATGAGCTGACTCAGACGGCAGAGGCGACAGCGGCGGCGTAGGTCAGCGATCGCGTACTGGTTCGCATCACCGTCCCGTGAACGATCCGATGGCCGACGGCGACCGACGGGCCGATCGTCAACGCCAGCAGGATCGTGCCCAGGCCGACGGGACCGCCGAGTGCGACGCCGACGACGAGCCACGACAGTTCGATGGCCATCCGGACACGTGGCTCGGCACGGCCGCTGCGATCCGACGCAGCCGAAGCGAGCAACTCTCCCGACCCGGCGCCGAGCCGGGAGACGATCAACGCGCCGGCGCCGAGCCCGATCGCGCCGATGGCCAGCAGGTGGACGACGATCCGCAGCACCAGTGCGTCGGGCGCATCGACCGGTGCGAGCATCGTGGCCGCGGCCTGCATCACCGCCCCGATGACCAGCGGCGAGACGAGGGTCCCCGGCCCAGGACGACGGCCGAGCAGGCTCGACACGAGGATCATCGACCCGACGACGAGCCACACGGTCGGCCCGAGCGGAAGCCCGGTGCGGGCTCGGACGGCGCCGATGAACACGTCGAGCGGGCCCGGGCCGAGACCGTTCCACAACGTGGTCGCCACCGCGACGGCAATCGTGACCGAACCCGCAACCAGGAGCGCGACACGCACGGAGAACCGCATCGCCCTCGTCGACGGCGCACCGGCCAGGACCACCGCGATCGCACCGGCTCGCGACCATGCCATGTCGCGCAGCGGCGACGTCGCATCAGGGGCGTCGGCGCGCGGCGGATCGGTGACAGCAGAACTCACGGGTGCAGTATCGGCCCGGCCCGGCAGTTCTCCAGTGCCTGCGGCCGTGCCGTGCGGCACAGTCGTCCGAGATGCGCTCAGTCAGCGCGTGCGGTCGGCGAAGCCTGGTGTGCGAGGTGGCGGCGCAGTGCCTCGAACGCGACGAGGTAGCTGTCGGCGCCGAAGCCGGCGACCACTCCGAGACACACCGGGCTGACCACGGAGGTGTGGCGGAACTCCTCGCGTGCGTGGACGTTCGACAGGTGCGTCTCGACCACCGGCACGGAGATCGAGGCGATCGCGTCGCGCAGTGCGATGCTGTAGTGCGTGTAGGCGCCGGGGTTGAAGATCACGCCGTCGGCGCGGGTGCGCGCCTCCTGGAGTGCGTCGATCAGATCGCCCTCGCTGTTCGACTGGACGTCGTAGACCTCGATACCGTGTCGTGCGGCGGCCGTCCGGATGTCGACGATGATCGACTCGAGCGTGGCCGTGCCGTACACGTCGGTTTCACGGGTGCCGAGCAGGTTCAGGTTCGGGCCGTTGAGCACCAGGATGCGGCAGGACATGCCCGCAGGCTACGCGCTGTGCCGATCGCGCAACGGCTCCGGTTCCCGGGCACGTGGGACCGTGCAGATACCGTCGGCTCCCTGATGGCTGCGTCACCCGAGCATCCTCGACCGCTCCTGCAGCGCAGCTGGGAGTCGCTCGACGGTACCTGGGAGTTCGAGCTCGACCGAGATTGTCGCCACCGCCACCCGACCGATCCGGCCTTCGACCGGACGATCGTCGTGCCCTTCGCTCCGGAGACACCCGCTGCCAAGGCAGGTGACGCCGGTGACGCCGGCATCGACGGGTACGTGCAGCAGTGTTGGTACCGGCGACGCCTCGGCACGGCGCCACCGGTCGGCGACGAACGAGTGCTGGTGCACTTCGGCGGTGTCGACCGCATCGCCGACGTGTGGGCGAACGGACAACACGTCGGCGGTCACGTCGGCGGTTACACCGCATTCAGCGTCGACGTGACCGATGCCGCGACGACCGGCGACGTCGACCTGGTCGTGCGGGCGAACGACGACGGCCACGATCTCTCGGTGCCGCGTGGCAAACAGGATTGGCAACCAACGCCGCACTCGATCTTCTACCCACGCACCACCGGTATCTGGAAGACGGTGTGGCTCGAGCGCATCCCCGCCACGCACCTCGACGAGATCACGTGGGTTCCCGACGCCGAGGCGATGACCGTCACGATGCGGGCACGGGTCACCGCGGCGCCCACCGACACCCGACTCCGGCTTCGCGTCGTCCTGCACGCCGACCTCGGGGACGAGACCGTCACCCTGGTCGACGACACGATCGCCGTGCCGGGCCGCGGGCCGACACGCATCGTCGAGCGGATGTTCCCGGTCGGGTCCGGATCGTTCGACGACCGCTTCGCGCTCACCTGGTGGCCCGGCCGTCCCACGATCATCGACGCCGCGCTCACCCTCGACGTCGACGGCACCACGATCGACCGCGTCGCCTCGTACACCGCTTTGCGATCGATCGAGGTGAGCGACGGACAGTTCCGCCTCAACGGGCGGCCCTACCCGCTCCGACTCGTTCTCGACCAGGGCTACTGGCCCGCCACCGGCGCGACGCCGCCGGACGTCGACGCACTCCGTCACGACATCGAGCTGACGAAGGCGCTGGGCTTCAACGGCGCGCGCAAGCACCAGAAGACCGAGGACACTCGCTACTTCGCGCTCGCCGACCGCATGGGGCTGCTGACCTGGGTCGAGATGCCGAGCGCCTACCGCGCCGGACCCGCCGCGTCGGCTGCCGTGCTCCGGGAGTGGACCGAGATCGTCGAAGCCCACCGCAACCATCCATCCGTCGTCGCCTGGGTACCGATCAACGAATCGTGGGGCGTGACCAACGGTGAGCACGATCCGCGCCAGCGTGCCCTGATCGACGCACTGGCGGCAGTGACCACGGCACTCGACGGGACCCGGCCGGTCTCGGCGAACGACGGCTGGGAGACGGTTGGCGGAGAGATCGTCGGAATCCACGACTACGACCAGGATCCGGACGCGCTGCTGGGCCGGTGGGGCACTCCCGGTGCGGTCGACGCCGTGATCGCCGCTCGCCGCCCCGACGGTCGGCGTGTCGACCTCGACGGTACACGGCTGGGGGGTCGTGCCGCAGTGCTGTCGGAGTTCGGCGGCGTCGCGATGGCATCGGAGGCCTCGTCGTTCTCGCTCGGTACCGAGAACTGGGGCTACGACACGGCGACCTCGCCGGACGACCTCGTTCGCCGGTACCGCGAGCTGTGGGCGGCCGTCCATGCGAGCACCGCGCTGGTCGGTGGCTGTTGGACGCAGCTCACCGACACCTACCAGGAGGTCAACGGTCTGCTGACTGCGAACCGCGAGCCCAAGGCCGACATTGCGCAGTTGGCTGCCGCCACACGCGGCAAGCCGCCGCCGTCATCCTCGTCATCATCATCATCATCATCATCGACATCATCATCATCGACATGACCGTCACCGTCGTCGTCCCGACGCGACCACGCAGCGTGGGAATCGATCGTCGATTCACTTCAGTTGGACTGCCGGCTGACCGATAGACACGACAGATGTCGTCCACATCGGAGGCGGCGCCGGCAGGCAGGAACGTCGAGTGAGTCGAATTCGGTCACCCAGAGCAGTGACACGCAGCGTGACACGAGTGATGGCGTGGGCGGGCGCATGACCGCCGAGGTCTACCTCGGACGTCAACCGCTGGTCGACATCGACCGACAGGTGTTCGGCTACGAACTCCTGTACCGGAGCGGACCCGATCGATCGACCACGTTCGACGACCCCGACGTCGCGACACGCGGCGTGATGGAACGGGTGCTCCTCCAGTGGGGCATGGAACGCGTCGTCGGCGACCGCTTCGGCATGATCAACGCGAGCGCGAGCCTCGTCGTCCACGGCCTGCACCGAGCGATGCCACCCGAGGGCATGATCATCGAGGTTCGCGAACCGGAAACCTTCGACGAAGCGACCGTGGCCGCACTGCAACAGGCCCGCTACGACGGGTACCACTTCGCCCTCGACAACGTGAGCCGGTTGGGTGACCTCGAACGATCGCAGCTCCTCCCCCTGGCGAGCATCGTCAAGATCGAGCTGACCACCGCCCACGACGCCGAGATCGAGCGCCTGATCACGGTGGCGCGCGAACGCTCGCCGGGCATCCTCGTCGTGGCCGAGAAGGTCGAGTCGGTCACCGACTTCAAGCGGTGCGTCGAGCACGGGTTCGATCTCTTCCAGGGGTACTTCATCGCCGAACCCGAGCTGCTGCGACGTCCTGCGAGGCCGACCGGCGCCCGGTCGGCGGCGGCGCTCCATCGAACCCTGGGCGACGACGCGATCGATGTCGATCGACTCGAGACGATCATGGCGGGCGATTCCTCGCTCGCGTTCCGCTTGCTCGCTGCCGTCAACGCCAATGCGTTCGGACTCGACTGCAGCGTCGGTTCACTCGAGCAGGCGATGGGTCTCCTCGGCCCGGAGAAGCTCCGCTGTCTCGCTGAGCTGATCGCCACATCCGCCGACACGATCGATGACGACAGCCACATCCGCCGCGGGGCGGTGCGCGCGCACATGGCCGCCGAGCTGCTCGCCGGAACCGATCACCTGGGCAGCGGCGTCACCGTGGCGCTGTTGTCGACGACGGACTCGCTGTATCAGACCGCTATCGGGGACCTGCTCGGCGAGCTGCCCGTGTCGGACGAGATCGTCCGCGCCCTGCTCCACGGTCAGGGGCCGCTCGGCGTCACGCTGGACGTCATCCGCGCGTGCGAGCGCGACGATGTCGCCACCCTCGACGACCTGGCGCCCGGTCGACGCGAGGAGCTGGCAGCTCTGCGGCTGGCCGCCGTCGACGCCGTCGACGCTGCGTCGTCGGCTGCGAAGAGCAACACCGCCGTTCCCTCCTGACATCAGCCCACCTGTCAAGCTGAGCGGCATGAACGATGCCGACGCCATCGACTTCGCACTCCTCCTGCTGCGGTGCGGTGCCGGCGCGGTGATGCTCGCCCACGGCATCAACCACATTCGGCCGAACATCGACGGAACGGCCTCCTGGTTCGGGTCGATGGGAATGCATCCGGCGAAGCTCCACGCCTGGCTGGCCAGCGTCACCGAGATCGGAGCGGGCGTCGTGCTGATCCTCGGCCTGCTCACGCCCTTCGGTGCTGCCGGCGTCGTCGGTGTGATGTTCGTGGCCTGGGCGATCAACCATCGCGGCAACGGATTCTTCATCTTCCGTCCGGGAGAGGGGTGGGAGTACGTGATGATGCTCGGCATCGTCGGCGTGGCGATCGGCGCACTCGGCCCGGGGACGTGGTCGCTCGATGATGCGTTCGACCTCGTCGACGACCTGACGGGCACGACCGGACTGCTGATCGCCACGATCGGCGGCATCGGCGGCGGCGCAGCGCTGTTGGCCGGCTTCTGGCGGCCCGGGCGGGACGACAGGGGGTGAGCCGGCGGGCTAGCGCCCGCCGCTCGGTCAGATCAGCGGTGCGGCCGCGGTGCTGAAGGTCGGGGACAGGTGGGAGGTGTCGTTCCAGCATCGAACCACCCAGCGGTCACGCTCGACCACGACGTGCGAGATCGATGCGTTGTCGGCACCGGTGAACGCGAAGCCGCTCGAGCCGGTGGCGATGTTGATCACCTCGCCGATCACTCCCCCGTGCACCACGGCGACGACCAGTTCGTCCGGGTGCGCGGACGCGATGCGCTCGATGCCGCGTTGGACCCGGTTGCGAAACTGGTGCGCAGGCTCGCCACCCGGGATGACGTCCCAGCGCTGCTCGACGTACATCAACTGCGCGATCGGGTCGCCGTCAGCGATGCGCTTGCGGAACTCGCCGCCCTCCCAGTCGCCGAGGAACACCTCACGCAGGTCGGCCGCCACGATCGGCGTGAGCCCCAGCCGTTCGACGAGCGGGGCGGCGGTCTGCACCGTGCGCTGCAGCGTCGTGACGTACACGGCGGCGATGCGTTCACCGGTGTCGATCAGCCGCTGAGCAGCGAGTTGCGCCTGCTCCACGCCCGATGGCGCGAGCGGCGGGTCACCGTGGCCACCGACGAGCGGGAACGACTCGCCCTCCACGTGGGGGGCCGACTCGCCGTGACGCACCAGCAGGATCTCGGTGGCACCCGGCGGCGGGGCGAATCGCGATTGGGGAAACGTGCGGGTCTCGCTCACGATGCGAACCTACCCGCCGGCGACCACCCATCGTTTGCGTCGGGTTCTCGGTGGACCGCTCCACCGAAGGCGCCGCGCAAACGATCGGTGCCAGACTGATCGGGTGAAGACGCTCAACTCCCGGCCGATCGACACGGTCGATCTGCTGTCGCTTCCGGCATTCGTCGGCACGATGCTGTGGGAGTCGCGCGTGCTGGCGCGCCGGGATCTGCGCGAGTTCGGCGACCTCGACGACGCGACCCCGGAGGAGTTGGCCGACCCGAGCCTGCCCGCCGATCCGCTGGTGCCGGTCGGCTACGAACGACGCGACACCGCAGCGAGCCTGACGATGCTCGTCGGGAACGTCGCGGTGAACCTGGCGATCGCCGGCGGCATCGCCGCGATGAATCGATTCGTGTTCAAACGCCGCATCGCCGACCTGGGAGCCACCAGGTGGTCGCTGCCGGTGGCGCTGGTCGCCTGGGACTTCCTCTACTACTGGGACCACCGGTGGATGCACGAGGTGAGGCTGTTCTGGGCGAACCACGTCAGCCATCACTCGTCCGAGCGGTACAACCTGTCGACCGCGCTGCGTCAGCCCTGGTCCGGGCTCCTCACGTCGTGGGTGTTCCTGCCGATGCCGCTGCTCGGCATCCCGGCCCACCACGTGATCAAAGCGGGCCAGATCAACCTGCTGTACCAGTACTGGATCCACACGGAAGCCATCGACAAGCTGCCCTCGCCGATCGAGACGGTCTTCAACACGCCCTCACATCACCGCGTGCACCATGGCGCCAACCCGCAGTACCTCGACAAGAACTACGGGGGGGTCCTCATCCTGTGGGACAAGCTGTTCGGCACGTTCGAGCCCGAAGTCCGCCGGATCAAGTACGGCCTCACCGAGAACATCCGCACCTACAACCCGGTCCGCATCGCCTACCACGAGTTCGCCGACATCGCCCGCGACGTCCGCCGAGCCACGACCTGGCGCGATCGTTTCGGCTACGTCTTCCGCGGCCCTGGCTGGCAACCCGCCGCCTGACTGCTGGCGCCGGCACCGGTGAGGTGCTGGGCGTAGGGTGACCGGATGAAGCACTTCGGGGGGAGGGTGGCCGCGATCACCGGCAGCGGGTCCGGGATCGGACGGGCGCTCGCACTCGAGTTGGCAGCCAAGGGCTGCCACGTCGCGTTGTCCGACGTCGACGACGAAGGGCTCGCCGAGACCGTGGTCCTGGTCGAGCAGACCGCACGGACGGCGCGGATCAAGGTGAGTGCAGCGCACGTCGACGTCGCGGACCGCGACGCCGTCGAGTCGTGGGCCACCGAGGCGGCCGCCGAGTTCGGCCAGGTCAATCTCGTCTTCAACAACGCCGGCGTCGCGTTGTCGGCGAACGTGACGGCGATGAGCTACGACAGCTTCCGCTGGCTGATGGACATCAACTTCTGGGGTGTCGTCAACGGCACGCTCGCGTTCCTCCCCCACCTCCGGGCGTCCGGCGACGGCCACGTGGTCAACATCTCCAGCGTCTTCGGGCTGCTCGGCATCCCGAGCCAGTCGGCGTACAACTCGGCGAAGTTCGCCGTTCGGGGCTTCACCGACGCGCTACGGACCGAGCTCGACATCGAGCGGTGCGGCGTGTCGGCCACCACCATCCATCCGGGTGGCATCCGCACCAACATCGCCCGAAATGCCCGGTTCGAGTTCGCCGAGCACGAGGAGGCCATCGATGCCGAACAGGCGGCTGTCGACTTCGAGAGGCTCACCCGCACCACGCCCGAGAAGGCTGCGCAGCTGATCATCGGCGCGGTCGAGAAGAACAAGCGCCGTGCCCTGATCGGCCCCGACGCCCACCTGTTCGACGCCGCGGCCCGTCTCTCTCCCCGTGGCTCCCAGTGGGCCCTCGGCAAGCTGATCGCCCGTGGCAACTCGACGATCGTGTGAGTGTGACGCCAGGGGTCAGACCCCTGGCGTCACAACCCGGCATTCAGAGCCAGCCGGACTTCTTGAACTGGCGGTACAGCAACGCGACGGCGATCGCCGTGAAGCTGAGCACGAGGGGATAGCCGTACGCCCACTGCAGTTCCGGCATGTTGTCGAAGTTCATGCCGTAGATGCCGGCGACCATCGTCGGCACCACCGCCATCGCGACCCAGGCCGAGATCTTGCGCATGTCGTCGTTCTGGCGAACCGTGATCTGGGTGAGGCTGGCGGTGAGTGCCGCGTCGAGCAGCCCCGACAGCGAGTGGGCGCGAGTCACCGCTCGATCGAGCTGGTCCTCTGCCTCGTTGAGGTCGGCGAGCACGCCCGGATCCATCTGCCGGCCGCGCACGCGGATGAGCCTCGCGAGCGGATCGTCGAGCGAGTCGATCGCCACCAGCATCCGACGCACCTCACGCTTCAGCTTGTACAGCCGTTGCACCGGCTGGCGGTGCGTCTCGGAGAACACATCGCGCTCGACCTCGACGACATCGTTCTCGAAGCCGTCGAGCGCGGGGCCATAGTCGTCGATCACGAGGCCGATGACCGCGGCCACCACCGCGGGCGGCCCGAGGCGCAGCCGGTCGGGATCGCCCTCGAGCGAAGCTCGCACCGACGCCAACTGGCTCGCCTGACCGTGGCGGATCGAGATCACCGCCCGCGGGGTGACCAGCAATGTCATCTCGCCGAGCGCGATCGTCTCGTTGCGGTCCTCGTAGGCCGCAGTGCGCAGAACGATCTGCACCGTGGAGCCCTCCACGGTGAGCACCGGGCGACGGTGGGGTGTGAGCACCTCCAGTGCTGAGACACCCGTGACGTCGAGCGCGTCGAGACCACGCTGCAACTCGGCCTCGTCGGGCATGCGCAACCCGAGCCACACGAAGCCATCGCCGACGACGGGGTCATCGATCGTCATCGTGTCGGGGTCGAAGTCGCGCCGGCACCCGTCGACGTAGACAGCACAGTCGATTCTCACGGGTACAGCATCGCCGATGTCACGGTCGACGCTCGACACTGCTCGGCGGACGCGACGCTCTGCGGTAACAGGAATGTCGGGCCGGTCGGCAAGCATGGTGAGCGATGACCCAGACCGAAAGCACCACCACAGCGTCGTCGGGCACGGCCACCGAGCACTTCGACGTGCTGATCGTCGGTGCCGGCATCTCCGGCGTCGGCGCCGCCTACCACCTGCAGCACCAGTACCCCGAGAAGTCGTTCGTCGTGCTCGAGAAGTTCGCCAGCTTCGGTGGCACGTGGCTGACACACACCTATCCCGGCATCCGTTCCGACAGCGACCTCTACACGTTCGGCTACCGCTTCAAGCCATGGGTCGGCCCACCGATCGCCACCGCCGCCGAGATCCTGTCGTACATGGGCGAGGTGATCGACGAGAACGACCTCGGTCGGCACATCCGCTACCACCACGCGATCGCCTCGGCCGAGTGGTCGAGCGACGACAACACGTGGACGCTGCACGGGACCCGTACCGACTCCGACACGGGCGATGCGACGCCGATCACGTTCACGACGAGCTTCCTCTGGATGTGCCAGGGCTACTACCGCCACGAGAAGGGCTACACCCCGGACTGGCCCGGCATGGACGACTTCGACGGCGAGATCGTCCATCCCCAGACCTGGCCGAGCGACATCGACCTGTCCGGCAAGCAGGTGCTCGTGATCGGCTCCGGCGCCACGGCGGCGACCCTCGTCCCTGCGATCGCCGACGAGTGCGAGCACGTCACGATGCTCCAGCGCTCGCCGACGTACTTCTTCTCCCGGCCCAACGTCAACGAGGTCGCCGACATGCTCCGCGACCTCGACATCCCCGAGGAGTGGACGCACGAGATCGTCCGGAGAAAGGCACTCAAGGACGGCGACGAGATCGCCCGGATGTCGTTCGAGCACCCGGAGATGGTGCGAGAGGAACTGATCGGCCTCGTCCGCGCCGAGCTCCCCGAGGGATACGACGTCGAGACCCACTTCACTCCGAGATATCTGCCGTGGCGACAGCGCATCGCGATGGTGCCCGACGGCGATCTGTTCAAAGGGATCTGCAGCGGCAAGGCATCGGTGGTGACCGACGAGATCGAGACGTTCAACGACAAGGGGATCCTCACCAAGTCCGGCGAACAACTGAGCGCCGACGTGATCATCACCGCGACGGGATTCGACCTCAGCGTGCTCGGCGACATCCAGTTCACCGTCGACGGCGAGCCGGTCAACTACGCCGACACGATCACGTACCGCGGGATGATGTTCACCGGCGTACCCAACATGGTGTGGGTGTTCGGCTACTTCCGGGCGAGCTGGACCCTGCGTGCCGACCTGATCGGCGACTGGGTCTGCCGCCTGCTGCACCACATGGACGAACTCGGCGTACAGAAGGTCACTCCGCAGCTGCGCCCGGAGGATGCCGACATGCAACTCGGCTCGTGGATCGACCCGGAGAACTTCAACCCCGGGTACCTGATGCGCAGCCAGCACCTGATGCCCAAACGCGGCGACAAGCCCGAGTGGCAGCACACGCAGGACTACATGGCCGAGAAGGACACCCTGCCGGTCGCCGACCTCGACGACGGCTGCCTGTACTACGAGTGATTGCAGCAGGGGCCTGACCCCTGCTGCAATCATGCAGTGATGACGATTCGGGTGGGGTTCTACGGGACGGGCTTCATCTCCCGGACCCACAACTGGTTCCTCAAGCACGCGACGGTCGACCACCGCATCGTCGCTGTGCACGATCCGGCCACCGAGCGAGCACAGGCGTTCGCGGATCGTGTCGGTGCCGATGTCGTCGGCGAGGACGAGTTGCTCGACCGTGTCGACGCGGTGTTCGTCACGACGTGGACATCGGAACACGCACGGCTCGTCGCGCACGCCGCCGAGCGGGGCCTCGCGGTGTTCAGCGAGAAGCCGCTCGCGGTCGACGCGACGATCGCACGATCGATGGTCGAATCCGTGGAGGCGGCAGGCGTCGTCAACCAGGTCGGGCTAGTCCTGCGATTCGAGCCCCAGTTCATCCACACCCGCACACTGCTCGCCGACCCGCGGGCCGGACGCATGCTCGCCGTGTCGTTCCGCGACGACCAGTTCATCCCGATCCAGAGCCACTACGGCTCGACGTGGCGCATCGACCCGGCGAGGTGTGGCCGGGGCACGTTGCTCGAACACTCGATCCACGACGTCGACATCCTGCAGTGGCTCGCCGGCCCGGTCGACAGGGTGAGCGGAGTGGTGCGCGAGGTCCACGGCCATCCGCTCATCGACGACGTGGCGATGGCTCGACTCGAGTTCGCGAACGGTGCCGTCGCGGCGCTCACCTCGATCTGGCACGACATGGTCAACCGCCCGAGCCTCCGCTACATCGAGGTGTTCTGCGAGAACCTCTACGTTCGCCTCGACGGCACTCCCGAAGGCGAACTCGTGTGGCAGTTCACCGGCGAGGACACCCGATCGCTGCAAGGGGAAGCACTCGCAGCCGCCTGCGTCGAGGCCGGTCGGGCCGATGCGGGCGACCTCGTGCTCGTCGCGGGCGGAGCGATGTTCAACCCGCTCAACGCGTTCCTCGCCGCGATCCGCGACGGTCGCTCCTCGCCACTGCCGATGAGCGAAGCGCTCCCCGCCCACCAGCTCGTCGATGCGATCTACACCTCCGCCGACCAGGGCGGTGCGGTCGTGCCCACGACCTGACGATCAGTACGACTGGTCGAGAGGCGCCGACGTCGGCACAGCAGCGGTCCGGTCCGGCTGCGGTTCAGGCGAACATCCGAGACAGGATGCCGGCCGAATAGTGCTGCGCGAACGCGTCCAGGAAAGCCGGGAAGTCGAGCGACGCGGTGCCGCTCGCCAGATCCGAGATCGACCGGATCACGCACAACGGAACGTCACCGTGCTCGAGACACACCTGCGCAACCGCCGCACCCTCCATGTCGACGCACAGCGCGCCAGGTGTGCGGGCTCGCACGATGGCTTTCATGTCGCCCCCGATGAACTCGTCGCCCGTTGCGATCTGTCCGACGTGGACCCTCGGTCGGTCGACCCCGAGTTCGGCTCGCCGTTCGAGATCGACGATCGTGTCGATCTCGTCGGCGAAGGAGCGAGAGGCCGCCGTCGCAACGGCGGTCAACGCTGCGTCGGTCGGGATCTCGACGACACCGGACAGCGGGATCTCACCGCGGGCGAACATCTCCGGTGGACCCTGCAGGTCGTGTTGGATCAGGTCGGTCGCCACCACGACGTCGCCGATCCGGAGGTCGTCGGCGAGCGCACCGGCGATGCCCGTGAAGATGATCGCATCGACGTCGAAGTCCCGGATCAACGTCGTGGCGGTGATCGCCGCAGCAACCTTGCCGATGCGCGATTGCACGAGCGTGACCCGCTGGCCACCCAGCCGACCCTCGTGGAAGCGTCGTCCGACCCGCTCGGTGATCGTCTCGTCGGCGAGCAGTTCGTGGAGGCGCTGCACCTCCCCGGGCATCGCCCCGATCACACCGATGTGGGAGTGGGCGACGGCCATCTCGGCAGCGTAGAGCCGGCCGACGCGACGGTGGTCAGCCGGTCGTCGACGGGGTACGACGCGATGCGGGCACCGAGCACGCCTTCATCGACTGGCCGAACAGCGGGTTGATCGGACAGACCCCGAACAGGCCGGTGGCGATCGGCAGCAGTGCGAACACGGCGAGCACGGTCCCCAGCACGCCGCCGAGGAGGAGCCCGATCCCGATGAGCGCCACTCCGCCGATCGTCCGGATCCAGCGGCCGGTCGTCGTGTTCATGAACATGAGGAATCTCATGACCCGAGCATACCCCCCGGGGTATCAATCTCCGCCCGCCGCGCATGTTGGCGAGTGTCCCGGGCCACTATTAGGCTTGCCTAACTATGGGTCGAAAGCATGCAACACTTCTGGCCGCTGTGGCCGCAGCGGCGCCGCTGGTCGTCGCTGCCTGCGGAAGCGACAGCGCCCCCGACGGCGCGGCAGGAACCAGCGAGCCCACCGACGATGCGGGAACCGTCACCGTCTACACCGGGCGCCACTACGGCATCGAGCAGGTGTTCGACCAGTTCACCGCCGATACGGGCATCGAGGTCCGCTTCACCACCGGCAACGACCCCGAGCTGCGTGAGCGGCTGGTCGCCGAAGGGGCAAACACGCCCGCCGACGTCCTGATGACGGCCGATGCCGCGAACGTCGAACTCGCTGCCGACGCCGGCGTGCTCGCTGCAGTCGACAGCGCCACGCTCACCGCAGCGATCCCGGCGGAGCTGCGCAGTGCGGACGACGACTGGTTCGCGCTCAGCCGGCGTGCCCGGGTGATCGTCGCCAGCACCGAGCGCGTCGACGACGCGCCGACCACCTACGCCGGCGTCGGCGACCCGGAGTGGAAGGGCAACATCTGCCTGCGGCCGAGCACCCACCCCTACACCCAGTCGCTGGTCGCCAGCCTGATCATCGCCGAGGGCGAGGAGCGCGCGACCGAGATCGTGCAGTCGTGGGTCGACAACGATCCGCTCTACATCAACAGCGACACCGACATCTACAAGGCCGTCGCCGACGGCGAGTGCGACGTCGCGATCGCCAACACGTACTACCTGGGCCGTCTCCTCACGGAGGATCCGGAGTTCCCCGTCGAGATCGTGTGGCCCGAACAGGACGGGCGCGGCGCACACGTCAACGTGAGCACGGCCGCCGTCACCAAGAACGCGCCGAATCCCAACGCGGCGCTCGCGCTCGTCGAGTGGCTCGCCACCGACGGCCAGCAGGCGTTCGCCGACGCCAACTTCGAGTTTCCCGCCGACCCCGACGTGGAGCCGAACGAGATCATCGCGAGCTGGGGCGAGTTCGTCGCCGACCTCGCGGCGGTCACGCAGCTCGGGGAGTTCCAACCGCTGGCGATCGAGGTGCTGAGCGCCACCGGCTACGAGTGAGCCGATGACCGACGCCGCGACGCTGCGCCACCAGGCCCGAACCCTGTCGGGTTCGATCGTGATCTTCGCGATCGCGTTCGTCGTCGCGCTTCCGATCCTCGTGATCGTGTGGTCGATCGTGCAGCCGAGCACCGACGTGTGGCGCGAGCTGTGGGCGACCCGGCTGCCCGGGATGATCCGCGACACGGCCACCCTGCTGGTGACGGTGCTCGCCGGAACCGTCGTGCTCGGCACCTCGCTCGCCTGGCTGGTGACCGCGTACCAGTTCCCCGGGCGCCGGCTCCTCGGCTGGCTGCTCGTGACCCCGCTCGCGATCCCCGGCTACGTGCTCGGTTTCGTGTGGCTCGACACGCTCCAGGAACCGCTCGGCGCCCGCCAGGTGCGGTCGATCTGGCTGTGCGCGCTCGTGCTGACTCTCACGCTGTACCCCTACGTGTACCTGTTCGCCCGCGCCGCGTTTCGCGAGCAGTCGCAGCGAGCGGTCGACGTCGCTCGGAGTCTCGGATGCAGCCGCACCGAGGCGTTCTGGCGGGTGGTACTGCCGATGGCTCGACCCTCGATCGCCGGTGGCGCGGCGCTCGTCGGCATGGAGGTGCTCACCGACGTGGGCACCGTTCGGCTGTTCAACGTCTCGACGATCGCCGACGGCGTGCTGCGGGTGTGGTTCGGCACCGGTGACCGCAACGCAGCCGCGGAACTCTCGGTGCTGTTGATCGGCGTCGCCGTGTTCCTGATCGCCGCCGAACGGCTGATGCGCGGCCGAGCGCGGTACACGCAGAGCGGAACGCGGGTCGGACTGCAGGTACACCGCCTGAAGGGGCCCGCTGCTGCGAGCGCCACGCTCGCCGGGTGGGGTGTCTTCACCGTCGCCGTCGCACTCCCGGTGATCCGTCTGAGCACCTGGGCCAACGAGGCCCGGCGGACCGATCAGACCGCCACGGTCGCAGGCGATCTCCCGTTCCATCTGATGTCCTCGCTGCGCATCGCGGCGATCGCCACCATCGCCTGCCTCCTGCTCGGGGTGGTCCTGGTGATCGGCCTCAATCGCAAGAGTGCGAGCGGCGCCGTCATGGCGCGACTCGCGACGCTCGGATACGCCGTTCCCGGACCCGTGGTCGCCATCGGCGTGCTGGTGACGCTCGCAGCGCTCGATCGCTCCGGATGGCTCCCCGACGGCTGGCTGCTCGTCGGCTCGGTGGTCGGCCTGATCTATGCGCTCGTCGTGCGCTTCCTCGCTGTCGCCTATCAGGGGATCGACTCGAGCGTCGGCAAGGTGTCTCCGTCGATGGTCGCCAGCGCTCGGACGCTCGGCGCCGGGCGGTTCCGAGTGGCTGCCCGGGTCGAACTCCCGCTCGCGGCCGCCGGCATCATTGCGGCATCCGTCCTGGTCGCGATCGACACGCTGAAGGAGTTGCCGATCACGCTGCTCCTGCGCCCGTTCGGCACCGAGACCCTGCCGATCTGGGTGTGGCAGGCGACGTCCGAGAGTCTCTGGGTCCAGGCGGCGGTGCCCTCGCTCGCCATCGTTGCGGTCGGCATGGTGCTCGTGGCCACACTGCTGTGGGCACTCGAACACGGCGCGGAGACCGTGTCGTGACCACCGTCGAGACCACTGCGTCCGAGCGAGCGGCGAACGAGCGCGAGACAGGCAGCGACAGCGAACGTGCCGATACCGTTGCCGACCGCATGACGTCCCCCGCTGCCTCCGACGCGACTGGCGTGGCGCTCGCGGTCGACGACGTGAGCCGACGTCTCGGCGACCGCGACGTGGTCGACCATGTGTCGTTCGACGTCGCCGACGGCGAACTCGTGGTGCTGGTGGGCCCCAGCGGGTGCGGGAAGTCGACGCTCCTGCGGATCATTGCCGGCCTCGACGCCGCCGCGACCGGCCGGATCGAACTCGACGGCAGCGATGTGACCGCGCTCCCGCCCGAGCGCAGGCGCATCGGTCTCGTGTTCCAGGACCACGCCCTGTTCCCACATCGCAGCGTTGAACGGAACATCGCCTTCGGACTCAAGCACCTCGACCGGCGGGCGCGTGCTCGACGGGTCGACGAAGTCCTCGAGCTGGTCCGGCTCCCCGGGGTCGGCAAGCGCTACCCGCACGAGCTGTCCGGCGGTGAGCAACAACGCATCGCGCTCGCCCGGGCATTGGCCCCGGATCCGGCGGTCGTCCTGCTCGACGAACCCTTCGCGAGCCTCGACTCCACGCTGCGCGACGACGTCCGCACCGACGTGGTCGCTGCCCTGCGTGCCCGCAATGCGGCGGCGGTCCTCGTCACCCACGAACGCGCCGAGGCGCTCGCACTCGGCGACCGCATCGCGGTGATGTCTGCGGGCCGAGTGCTCCAGATCGACCGCCCCGACGAGGTGTACGAGCGACCGGTCGACCGCTTCGTCGCCGAGTTCCTGGGCGAGACATCGTTCCTGCCCGACGGGGACCACCTCGTGATGGCCCGCCCGCACGATCTCGCCGTCGTCGTCGGCGGCGAGGACACCGTGGTGACACGGCGGTATCTCGGTGCGGCGTGGCGTTACGGGGTCCGCCGGGCCGACGGTGTGGAGGTCGAGGTCGACGCGCCCGGTTCGCCTGGCGCCCTGCCGCTGGAACTCGGTGCAGCGTGCACCGTGTCGGTCTCGGCACCACACCCACTCCACCGGCTCTCGCCCTGAGCGCGGCGCCGCCTACGGTGCGGCGGATGGAAATGAACGATCGTGTCGTCATCGTGACCGGAGCCGGCTCGGGCATCGGCGAAGCCATCGCCCGCGCCGCACATGCTGCCGGGGCGCGCCATGTGGTGGTCGCCGACCTCAACGGCGCCGAGGCCGAACGCGTCGCGTCCGAGATCGGCGGCACGGCCGTCGCGATCGACGTCCGCGACGAGTCGGCGATCATCGAGATGGTCGAGTCGACGCTCGATGCCCACGGTCCGATCGACCTGTTCGTGTCGAACGCCGGCTTCGTCACCGCCGCTGGCGTCGAGGACAGCAACGAGGCGATCCAGACCATGTGGGAGGTGCACTGCATGGCCCACATCTATGCGGCACGAGCGGTGTTGCCGTCGATGATCGCCCGTGGTGAGGGGTATCTGCTGAACACCGCGTCGGCGGCGGGACTGCTGACCCAGATCGGGTCGCTGGCCTACTCGATGACGAAGGCCGCAGCGATCTCGCTCGCCGAGTGGCTGGCGATCTCCCACCACCACCAGGGCATCCGGGTCTCGGTGCTGTGCCCACAGGCGGTGGCGACCAACATCGTGGCGAACAGCCCCGACAACCGGGCAGAGCAGGATGCGAGCGGAGACGACGCCGCTGCCGCGTTCGAGGGTGGTGTGGCGAGCGGTGACGGCGTGCTCGATCCGACCGATGTCGCCGCCATGTGCCTCGATGCGATCCGCGACGAGCGCTTCCTGATCCTCCCCCACCCCGAGGTCGCCACCTACGTCGAGCGCAAGGCCACCGACCGTGATCGCTGGCTCGCCGGCATGCGCCGCTTCCAGAGCGCCCTCCACCCCGACGGCGACCTCCCCGGCGACGCGATTGCAGCAGGTACGCCAGGGGTCAGACCCCCGGCGTAACCGATGGCCCGCACCTGCGGTGTTACGCCGGGGGTCTGACCCCTGGCGTAACGCACTCGAATCGGGCGCGGGCGGGGCGGAGTGCTTGACTGACGGCATGACTGCGATCTCCGAATCCGTCCGTCTCGAGACCGTCAGCGCCGATGTCGGCGACATCGCTCTGGTGATCGTCGACAATCCGCCGGTCAACGCGCTCAGTTGGCACGTGCGCCAAGGACTGTTCGACGGCATCAACCAGGCGGTCGAGGGCGGCGCGAAGGCGATCGTGGTGATCTGTGACGGCCGCACGTTCATCGCCGGGGCCGACATCAGCGAGTTCGGCGGCAACGTACCGCAGGCCGCCGGCCTCCACGAGGTGCAGGCTGCGATGGAGAACGCGACCGTTCCCGTGATCGCCGCGATCCACGGCACCGCACTCGGCGGCGGCCTCGAAGTGGCACTGTGCGCCCACTACCGCGTCGCCGTCGACTCCGCGAAGTTCGGTCTGCCCGAGGTCAACCTCGGCTTGTTGCCGGGTGCGGGTGGCACGCAGCGCCTCCCCCGGCTGGTCGGCGTTCCCAAGGCACTCGAGATGATGACGTCGGGTCGCCACATCGGCACCGGCGAGGCGCTCGCCGCCGGCCTGATCGACGACGTCACCGCCGGTGGCCCTGCCGAGCTCCGCGAAGCGGCGATCGCGTTCGCCAACAAGGCGGTCGCCGAGAACCTCCCGCTGACCCGTGTGCGCGACCGCGACGACAAAGTGCTCGAAGCTCGCGGCAACGACCAGTTGTTCGCCGACTTCCGTGCCTCGATCGCCCGGAAGGCCCGAGGATTCCTCGCCCCCGAATACAACATCCAGTGCATCGAGGCGGCCGCCAACCTGCCGTTCGACGAGGGCTTGAAGGTGGAGGGCAAGCTCTTCATGGAGCTGATGACCGGCCCGCAGTCGGGCGCACAGCGTTACGCGTTCTTCGCCGAGCGCGCCGCCAACAAGATCCCCGACATCGCCAAGGACACCCCGCTCGTCGACGTGCAGAAGTGCGGCGTCCTCGGTGCGGGCACGATGGGCGGTGGTATCGCGATGAACTTCGCCAACGTCGGCATCCCCGTCACGATCGTCGAACGCGACCAGGCGGCGCTCGACCGCGGCCTCGGCGTGGTCCGCAAGAACTACGAACGGTCCGCGTCGCGCGGCTCGATCCCACCCGAGGCCGTCGAGCAGCGAATGGCGCTGATCACCGGTTCGACCGACAAGGCCGACTTCGCCGACTGCGACATGGTCATCGAAGCCGTGTTCGAGGACATGGACCTCAAGAAGTCGATCTTCGAGGAGCTCGACGAGATCTGCAAGCCGGGCGCGATCATGGCGTCCAACACGTCCGCGCTCGACATCAACGAGATCGCCTCGGTGACCTCTCGTCCCGAGAGCGTGATCGGCATGCACTTCTTCTCCCCCGCCAACGTGATGAAGCTGTTGGAGAACGTCCGCGGCGACAAATCGTCCGACGCCGTGGTCGCCACCACGATGGCGATCGGCAAGAAGATCGGCAAGGTGCCGGTGATGGTCGGCGTGTGCCGCGGCTTCGTCGGCAACCGCATGCTGTTCATGCGCGGCGCCGAGGCCGAGCGGATGATCCTCGAGGGTGCCACGCCGGCCCAGGTCGACCGTGTGCTGTACGACTTCGGGTTCCCGATGGGGCCGTTCGCAATGAGCGATCTCGCCGGCCTCGACATCGGCTGGAAGGAGGAGACGTCGTCGAGCTCCACCATCCGTGAAGTGCTGTGCGAGAACGGCCGGCGCGGCCAGAAGAACGGACGTGGTTACTACACGTACGACCCCGACACCCGTGCGTCCACCCCCGACCCCGAGGTGGAGCAGTTGATCAAGGACTTCGCCGTCGGCAAGGGCATCGAACAGCGCGAGGTCACCGACCAGGAGGTGCTCGAACGTCTGCTGTACCCGATGGTCAACGAGGGAGCGAAGATCCTCGACGAGGGCATCGCGATCCGCGGGAGCGACATCGACGTCGTGTGGGTCAACGGCTACGGCTGGCCGCTGTACCGCGGCGGCCCGATGTACTGGGCCGACCAGGTCGGCCTCGCCGAGATCGTCGACAAGATCAAGGGCTACGGCGAGTCGCTGGGCGGCAACCACTGGAGCCTGTCGCCGCTGCTCGAGCGCCTTGCCGCCGAAGGCGGAGCGCTCCACCAGTACTCCAACTGAACGAGCCGCGAGGCTCGCTCCGACCCACGTCTCAGGGGGTTGGGCGGGGCTGGAAGTCGGCGACGAAGCAGACCCCTTCGGTGAGCGGTTCGACGCTGATCGACGCACCCATCGAACGCAGGATGTTGCGGACGATCGCCAGTCCCAGGCCCGACCCACCCGCGTCCAACGCCCGAGCCTCGTCGAGCCGCGTGAACGGTTCGAAGATCCGTTCCCGGTCGACCTCGGCGATCGCCGGACCGTCGTTCGAGACGCGCAGCGTGTGGCCGTCGCTCAGCGTCACCTCGATCTTCGACGTCGCGTGGCGCTCGGCATTGTCCAGCAGGTTCCGGACGACCTGCACCACGGCGTCGGGTTCCCCGACCACCCATGCCGGCTCGACACCGGTGGCATCGACGAGTTCGTGCCGTGAGACGCGACGATGCAGCTCCGACACGGCGATCGAACGGAGGTCGGCCGACGCCGTGGCCGACCTCACCGACGTGCTGTTGGTGAGCACCCGCAGATCCTGAGCGAGCCGTTCGAGACGGTCGACCTCGATCAGCGAGTCCGTCGCCGTGCGTTCCCAGTCGGTGCGGTCCGGGTACTGCAGGCCCACCTCGAGCTCGGTCCTGATCGCCGAGAGCGGGCTGCGCAGTTCGTGCGACGCCGCGGCAGCGAACAGTTGTTGACGCGCCGCCGCGGACTCCAGCCGGCTCAGCAGTCGGTTCAGCGTTCGGCCGAGCTTGGTGATCTCCTCGTCGCGCTCCTCCGTCGACACACGAATCGACAGGTCGGTCACCTCGATGCGGTCGACCTCCGCCCGCATGGCATCGACGGGCGCGAGGGCTCGCGCCACCACACGGAACACGACGAATCCGACGACGAGCACCAGCACCGGTGAAACGAGCAGCAGCCGTTCGCGCAGGTACCCCTCGGCCCGACGAGCCGGATCGAGCGACGTGACGGCGTAGATGGTGAGATCGTCCCGCTCGGCGGCAACCGTGCGGGCCACGACGCGGTAGTCCTCGTTCGGATCGTCGTCGATCGACGCGCCGCCGACGGTCGCCTTCACGTCGGCGTCGACGGGTGGTGGAGGCATCACGTCGAACCGTGTCGTGGCCGCGAGGCCCGGGGTCCGCGACACGATGGCACCCGTGCTGTCGATGACCTGGATCTGGCCGACCTCGCGACCGGTCGACTCGAGCACGGTGGGAAGGTCGTCGCGAACGATCAGGTCTTCGACCGCGTCGACGCGGGCGACCAGCAGCGACTCGGTGTCGCTCGCGATCGATCGCCGGAGCAGACCGGTCACGGCCAGCGACAGGATCACGAAGGCCACGGCGACGATCGCGGTGGCCCCGATCGTGATCTTCCATCTCAACGGAACCCGACGGGACACCGACGGCGTCCAGGGCAGCGACACGGTCACCCGACCCGGTAGCCGCCACCGCGGATGGTCTCGATGACCTCGGCGCCGAGCTTGCGGCGCAGGGCAGAGACGTGCACCTCGACGACGTTGTCCTCGCCGTCGTACGCGAAGTCCCACACGTGTTCGACGATCTCCCGTTTCGGGACGACCTCACCTCGACGACGCAGCAGGTACTCGAGGATCGAGAACTCGCGAGCGGTCAGGCCGACGTGTTCGCCGTCCACGTGACACGCACGCCGGGCGACATCGAGTTCGACGTCGCCCGTCACCAGGGTGACCGGCTGCAGCGCGCCACCGCGTCGCATCAGCGCCCGCAGTCGAGCCACCAGCACGATGTACGAGAACGGCTTGGAGAGGAAGTCGTCGGCACCGGTCTCCAGCGCCTCGGCCTCGTCGAGTTCGCCGTCCTTCGCGGTGAGCATCAGGATCGGCGTGGCGATCGAACGGCGGCGCAGCTCCGCACAGAGCTGGTAGCCGTTGATGCCCGGCAGCATCACGTCGAGCACGATCGCGTCGTAGGACTGCTCGGTGGCCAACCACAGCCCGTCGGTCCCGTTCGCCGCGACGTCGACGGCGAACCCCTCGGCCTCCAGTCCTCGCCGCAGAGCGTCGGCCTGGCGAACTTCGTCTTCGACGACGAGCACGCGCATGTCATCAGTGTCGCACCGCCCGAGGCACAGACCTCGCAGACCGACCTGAAGTTCTCTTCAGGTTGCTTCAGCAGTTCCACAGGGACGTTCCCGCATGATGCACCACGAAGTCCCCCCAACCGCCGACACGATCGGCATCCAACGAGGAGTCCAGATGAGCACCAACACCCTGCAGGCAGAACAGCGTCCGACCACCGTCGAGCGAGACCGATCGACCGCGATGCGCGTCATGGAAGGCGGCGCTGTGGTCGCCCTCGCGATCACCGGATGGGTCCACCTGATGGACATGTCCGACAAGTTCGCGGAAGTGCCGTACCTCGGCTTCGGCTACGGCCTGATCGTGATCGCCAGCATCGTGTCGATCGTGATGATCGTCCGCGGCGATCGACGTGGGTGGGTGTTGGGCGGCGCCATGAGCCTCGCCACCATCATCGGGTACACGCTGTCGCGTACGACCGGACTGCCCGCGTCCAGCGATGACATCGGCAACTGGAGCGAAACGCTCGCCGTCTGGGCGGGTCTCGCCGAGATCGTCATGGTCGTCCTCGCCGGCGTGGTGCTCTTCGGTCGTCGAAACACGACGAGGTCCTGAGTCCGAGTGGGACGCGGGGTTCCGACCCCGCGTCCCACGTGCGCGTCGTGTGTCAGACTCGGCACCGATGGAGTCGAGCGCTGTTGACGATGTGCCTGGCACATCCCAATCGAAGACAGGGTGGCGGGGGCGGTTCCGGTCGCCGAAGGACACTCGGCTCGCCGGGAGGCTGATGATCGGCGTCGGCGTCGCGGGGATGGTGATCGCCGTGTTCGGCATGGTGGTCGGTTGGATCTTCGTCGGCCAGTTGGCCACGGCCTCCGACGACAGCCTCGACGTGACGCTCCAGTCGCTCGATGCGATCGACGACACGATCGACCTTGCCGACGACGTCCTGGTGTCGACCGCGGACGGCATCACCGCGCTCGCCGGCACGCTGACGGCGGTGTCGGGATCGTTCGACGCCGGCACCCAGGCGATCGACGACATCGCCGGACTTGCCACCACGATCGGCCCGTCACTGGAAGATGCGGGCAGCACCGTGCGCAGGTTGGAGCGCATCGGCGGCAACATCGACTCCGTGCTCGGCGCGCTGTCGAACCTCCCCCTCGCCCCGGACTACGACCCGTCCGCCGGCCTCGGCGAGACGTTCGGGCAACTCGCCGACACCCTCGAAGCGCTTCCGGGCCAGTTGGAGTCGACCGCTGGCAGCCTGACCGAGTTCACGGGATCGGCAGACGAGTTGCAGCAACAGCTCGACGAGCTCGCCGGGTCGGTCCAGTCGATCAGCGACGATCTCGGCGACACCGGCACACTGGTCGATCAGTACCGCACGAGCGTCGACGACGCCCGCCGGCTCGCGCTCGAGGCGAACAACGATCTCGA
This sequence comes from Ilumatobacteraceae bacterium, assembly GCA_963710625.1. Lineage (GTDB taxonomy): Bacteria > Actinomycetota > Acidimicrobiia > Acidimicrobiales > Ilumatobacteraceae > Sva-07. The sequence goes on from CAVQBG010000008.1 coordinate 282,453, forward strand.
CAACGGCGTGGTCCTGATGCGAATCCTGCTCGTGATCGGCGGCATCACGCTCCTGTTCGGTCAGGTCGTGCCGCTCTGGCTCGGCCGGTCGCTGCTGGACGACGCCGAGGGCTCGGATGCCGCCGTCACCGCGGCGCCCTGACAAGGTGTGACGCCATGACGATGAGCTTCCAGGAGGCGTGCGACACAGTCTGCGCGCCCGGCACACGGTTCGAGATCGAGGAGATCGACGTCTTCGGCGTGCCGACCAAGGTGTTCACCGGGACGCCCCCCAACATGCGGCACCTGTTCGCCGCCGCCGCCGCCCGGACCGACGACTTCATCGTGTTCGAGGACGAGCGCTGGCCGATGCCGCGGGTCATGGACCTGATCGGCCAGATCGGCCATGTCCTCGTGAACGACCTCGGCGTGACGAAAGGCGACCGAGTGGCGATCGCCATGCGCAACTACCCCGAGTGGATCGCCACGTTCGCTGCGATCACGGCCGTCGGCGCCGTCGCAGTGCCGATGAACGCCTGGTGGCAGACCGACGAGATGGTGTTCGCTCTCGACGACTGCGGCGCCGCGATCGTCGTCGCCGATGCCGATCGCTTGAACCGGTTGCGGGCCGCCGAGCCCGGCTCGGTCGCTGCCAGGGTGGTCACCGTTCGCGACGGGGCGGCAGCGCGCAGCGACGACTGGCTCGACGTCGTCGACCTCGAATCGCTGCTCGAACCCGGCGCCGGGCTGCCAGATGTCGACATCGGTCCCGACGACGACGCGACGATCCTCTACACGTCCGGTACCACCGGCCATCCCAAGGGTGCCGTCTCGACGCATCGGGCGGTCACGAGTTCGCTGATGGCCTTCGCCGCCCGCAACGCCGTCACCAATCTCGCCGACCCACCGAGCGACGCCGACGAGCCGACCGAGAAGGTTCAGCCGGCGCTGATGCTGTGCGTGCCGTTGTTCCATGTCACCGGCCTCGTGCCGGTGATGCTCGGTGCGTTCGTCAACGGCTCGAAGCTCGTGATGACCTACCGCTGGGATCCCGACCGTGCTCTGGAGCTGATCGAGCGCGAGCGGGTCACCAACTTCGTCGGCGTTCCGACGATGAGCTGGGATCTGCTGGAGGCGCCGACGTTCGCCGAGCGCGACACCTCCAGCCTGCGATCGGTGGGCGGTGGCGGTGCACCGATGCCGGCCGAACTCGTGAAGCGCATCGACGACAACTTCGTGAAGGGGCGCCCCAGCCTCGGCTACGGCATGACCGAGACCAACGCGTACGGCCCCGGGATCTCCGGGTCGGACTTCATGGCGCACCCGACCTCGACGGGCCGGACGGTGCCGGTGATGGACATCCGCGTGACCGACCCGCTCGGGGAGGAACTGGCGCGCGGCGAGACCGGCGAGATCTGGTTCCGGGGCCCGATGCTGATCCGCGGCTACTGGAACCGTCCCGACGCCACCGCCGACACGATCGTCGACGGATGGCTGCGTTCGGGCGACATCGGCCGCGTCGACGACGAGGGGTTCGTGTACGTCAGCGACCGTGCCAAGGACATGATCCTGCGCGGCGGCGAGAACATCTACTGCGCCGAGGTCGAAGCAGCGATCTACGAGCACCCGTCCGTGTACGAAGCCGCCGTCTACGGCATCCCGCACGAACGCCTCGGCGAGGAACTCGCCTGCCACGTGATGGTCAAGCCGGGCACCACCCTCGACGTCGGCGAACTGCAGCGCTTCGTCGGCGAACGGCTGGCGAACTTCAAGGTGCCGACCACCGTCACGATCGTCACCGAACAACTCCCGCGCAACGCCTCGGGAAAGATCCTCAAACGCGAACTCCGCGACGCAGCCGTCGCGGCTCACTGACATCGGAGGCACTCCATGACACGCATCCTGATCACCGGCAGCAACAGCGGATTCGGCAAGCTCGCCGCGCTCAGCCTCGCCCGCCAGGGCCACGACGTCGTCGCCACGATGCGCAACCTCGCGAAGGGCGAGGAGCTTCGATCGACGGCCGAGGCCGAGGGACTGCCGATCGAGATCCGCCCGCTCGACGTCTGCGATCCAGCGTCGGTCGCCGACGCCATCGGCGACCCGGCCGACCTCGACGTCGTCGTCAACAACGCCGGCTTCGAGGTGGCCGGCGCCGTCGAGATGGTCGACGACGACCTGCTGGCCCGGCAGTTCGACACGAACGTGATGGGGCCGATGCGCCTCGTGCGGACCGTGCTCCCCGTCTGGCGCGAGCGCGGCAGCGGCACGATCGTCAACGTGTCGAGCATCGCCGGCGTGGTCGGCGCTCCGTTCGGCGGGGTCTACGCCGCCTCCAAGCACGCGCTCGAGGCGCTCAGCGAAGCACTGCACTTCGAGACCGCCGTCTACGGCATCCGCGTGCGTCTGGTCGAGCCCGGGCGGTTCGAAACCGACTTCCGCGACAACATCGTCACGGTGCCCGGCTGGGAGGGTTCGGAATACCAGCAACGCGCCGACCGGTTCCGCGCCAGCCAGGGCGTGCTGTCGGGCGATGGTCCGGCCCCCGACCCTCAGGACGTCGCCGATGCGATCGTCACGGCATGTCTCGACCCCGATGCCCCGTTCCGCCAGTTCGTCGGCAGCGACGCGCAACTGATCTCGTCGGTGAAGGCGTCGATGTCGTTCGAGGAGTTCGAAGCCACGATGCGCGCCACCCTCGACTGGTACGACTGACCTGCACCGCAACGTGCGGGGCGCGTATCGTCACACGGTGCGCACCGTCACGTTGACCTCGTCCCGCTGGCTGCGCACGCTGGCGCTCGGCGTCGTCGTGATCGGCTCCGGGATCCTCGCCGTCCAGTTGCACCGCAACGGACACACACAGGGCGACGACTTCGCGCTGTACCTGCGGCAGGCACGGAGCATCTTCGACGGTGACATCGGCGCCGTCGTCGCCGACAACCGCTTCGCCGTGCTCAACTCCGACTCGGCGTTCAGCCCGATCGCCTATCCGTGGGTGTGGCCGCTCCTGCTGTCGCCGTTCGTCCACCTCTGGGAGTACGACTTCGAACGGCTCAAGCTGGTCGAGGTCGCGATCTTCATGGTGTGGTTGGTGCTGCTGCACGGCATCGTGCGCCGGCGCATCGGTCGCCTGCCGGCTCTTGCGCTCGTCGCGGTGGTCGGCACCGCGCCGCTGTACCTCGCCCACACCGATCAATTGCTCACCGAGTTCCCCCACCTCGCCGCCGTCGCAGTGTTCGTCTGGTGGTACGACCGGGTGAGATCCCGAGCCACATTGCTCACGGCGAGCCGCTCCGACCTCATCGTGCTCGGTGCGCTCGTCACGTTGGCGTTCAACGTGCGCCGAGAAGGCGTCGCGCTGCTCGCGGTGATCGCCGTCATGCAGCTCTACGATCTCGTCGCCTCGATCGAACGGCCGCGCTCGCCCGGTCGTGCCTGGGCGGCGATCCGCGCCGGCTGGCCCACGCTGAGCACCCCCTACCTGTCCTTCGCGATCACCGCCACCCTGTTCCAGTTGCTGCTGCCCACCGCACTGCTGCCGGACAACGGGAACTCGTCGAAGTTCATCGACAACCGGCTGGGCGAGTATCCCGAGATCCTGGCCGATCAGCTCGGTTTCGGCGCCCACCCGCTCGTCGGGATCGCCGTGCTCGGGCTCGCTGCTGCCGGCGCAGTGGTCGGCGTGCGGAGGAGACCGGCGCTCGACCTCCCCCTGCTGGTGCTCACGATCGTCAGCATGCTGATGATCGGCACCCACCTGCGTCGGGTCGACCGGTACTGGTTCCAGATCACACCCTGGGTGCTCTACTACGCATCGGTGGCACTGGTGGCGATCGGCGCGGCGGTGTTCGGGCGGCGCCAGATGCTCGGCCGGTTCGTGGCACTCGCACCGCTCGTGGCCATCGTCGTGGCGCACCTCGTCGTGCTGCCCGGCAAGATCACCGACGCCCGTGACTTCGACGCCGCGGGTCGGGTGCAGTCCGGGCCGACGAACCCTCGGACCGCTCCGATCTTCGATGCGGTCGCAGAGCTCACACCACCCGATGCGATCATCGCGTACTTCCGGGCCCGCACGATGACGCTCATCACCGATCGGCGCTCGTTCCAGACCAAGAACCTCGAACGCATCGCCCAGAACGCCGACTACTTCGCTCAGCGACGCGGGAGCACCTACTGGCAGCCCGAGCTGACACCCGGTGCTGCTCGAGTGGCGGGGTTCGAGGAGGTCTGGTCCGACCCGACCTGGATCCTCTGGAAGACGCCGTCCGCCGACGACTGACCGGATCTGAGAGGGTGAGGAAATGGGCCTCCTGCGCCATCACCACGAGGAACACGAGCGGTATCGGATGCAGACCGACCTGTTGTCGATCGGTGACGACTACTGGATCGAGAACAGCGACGGCGATCGCGTGTACAAGGTCAACGGCAAGGTGGCCCGACTCCGTAACGAGTGGGTGCTGGAGGACCGTCATCGTGAACGCGTGGCCGTCATCCGCGAACACAAGTTGTCGGTTCGCGACGAGATCAAGATCGACCTCGGCGGGCGGACCGCGAAGGTCAAGAAGTCGCTCGTCGGCTTGCGGGACCGATTCCACATCGACGTGGAGCACGGCGATGACATGAAGGCCCACGGCAACATCCTCGACCACCAGTACGAGATCGAGTGCGACGGCGATCGCGTCGCCCAGGTCTCCAAGAAGTGGTTCCGCGTGCGCGACTCCTACGGCATCGAGATCTACGACACGAGTTCGGTGCCGCTGATCCTCGCCATCGCCGTCGCCGTCGAGGAGCTCGCCCGCGAGCACTGACCGTCACGCCGGGCGCCGCACACCAGCTGCAGCGGTTCGGGAGGTGTGCGAGGCTGGGTGCGATGGCTGACTCCGCGGCGATCACCACCTACCGGTACCTCCGTATCAGCATGGTCGTCGCCGTGCTGCTGCTCGCGGTGTCGATCGCCATCGAACGCTCCCAGGTCGACTGCTGGCAGACCTCGGTGTCCGCCTACTACTACACGCCGGTCAAGGCGATCTTCGTCGGCGTCCTGATGGCCGTCAGCCTGTGTCTCATCGTCATCAAGGGCCGCACCTCGTGGGAGGACGCCGCACTCAACGCCGCGGGCATGCTCGCACCGATCGTCGCGGTCGTGCCGACCTCCGACGTGGGAACGTGCTGGTCGGTGACACCCCGGCCGCTGCCGGTGAACGACAACGGCGAGCTCGCCGACTGGGTGGTCGCGAACATCGACAACAACATCACCGCGCTGATCATCGCCGGCATCGTCGGGCTGATCGTGGCCGCAGTGATCGCCACGATCGCCACCCGCAACATGAGGGCGATCGCCGAAGTCGGACCCGTGCAGATGCGGCTCGGCCTGCTCGGAGCGATGGTTTTCCTGGTCGCCGGCGCCGTCGTGTTCGTCGCCTGGGACGACTTCGACACCCTGGCCCACGGACTCGCCGCCGTGGCCATGTTCCTCTTCCTGGCCATCGCCGTCGGCCTCAATGCCTGGCAGCACCGCAACGACCCGGCACCGCGCGCCTATTTCTGGATCTACGCAGCGATCGCCGGGTTGATGGTGGGTGCCGCGGCGGTGATGTTCCCGTTCGGTTCGAGCTGGGACCACATGGTGTTGGTCCTCGAGACCACCGAGATCGCCTTGTTCGCCGTCTTCTGGCTGGTCCAGACGAAGGAGCACTGGAACGAGACGGCCTGATCACCGCCCCGGCCTCTCGCGAGCGCAGCCGCGCGTCTACTCCTTCGCCTCCCTGCGACTTCGCACGAACCACGCGAGGAGCCAGCCGGCGAGCATGCCGAGCACGAACGTGACCAGGAGCGCGACCCAGGTCCCCACGGTCCAGTCGAAGAACAGGAACTGGACCGAGCGCTTCTCGGTGTTCTGCAGGATGAAGATCAGCGCAAGCACCGCGGCGATGCCGGCGGAGATCGCCTTCCAGTTCCAGTCGGCCGTCTGCTCGATGTCGTGGGCCTCGGGTTTCTGGCTGTCCATCGGCACCACCTTTCAGACGTCACCATCCGCTTCCAGTGCCCACGGTACGACCAAGCCGGCTGGCGAAGCAATGCGCGGCGACGAATAGGGTCGGCCCAACACCCACTTTGCCATGACCACGTCCCCTGTCCCCTACACCGTGCTCGGCGGGTATCTCGGCGCCGGGAAGACGACGCTCCTGAATCAGCTGCTGCGAGCCAACGCCGGCGTGCGCATCGCCGTCATCGTGAACGACTTCGGCGACATCGGCATCGATGCGGACCTCATCGCCAACCAGCACGGTGACACGATCAACCTCACCAACGGCTGCGTCTGCTGCAGCGCCAGCGATGGTCTCGCCAACGTGCTCGACGGGCTGCGCGCCAGCGCCGACAGCATCGACCACGTGATCGTCGAGGCGAGCGGCGTGAGCGACCCCGTACGGATCGGCCACTATGCGGGGCCCTTCGGTTTCGAACTGCGCGGCGTGATCGTGCTGGCCGATGCCGAGCAGGTTCGCTCCCGATCGGTCGACAAGTACGTCGGAGGCACGGTGATCAGCCAGTTCCAGGGAGCCGACATGCTCGTGCTGACGAAGACCGACCTCCTCACACGATCGCGGCTCGAGGAAGTACGTGCGTGGTTGCGTGAGATCGCCCCCGGCACGCCGATCCTGCAGGCGGCAGGTGGACGGCTCCCCACCGAGCTGGTCCTCGGCGACCTCGGCGCGACACCGGAGTCGTCCGCCGATGGCGCAACCCATCCGATCGGCTACGACAGGTGGAGCCTCGAGCGATCCGAGCCGATCGACCGATCGGTGCTCGATGACTTCGTCGGTGGGCTGCCCGAGGGGGTGCTTCGTGCAAAAGGATTCGCGCACCTCACCGAGGATCCGGAGCACCGGTACATCCTGCAGGTCGTGGGCCGCCGGGTGAGCCTGACGCCAGACCCCGACTGGACCGCTGGCGGCGATCGTGACACCCGCCTGGTCGTGATCGCCGTACCGGGGACACTCGATCACGATCGCCTGACTGCCAGTATGTCGTTCTGATGCGCACGACCCTGTCCTGGCTGTTCCTTGTTCTCGGAGCGATCCTCCTCGCCCTGTCGATCCCGGCCGGTTACGTCAACCGCACCGTGCTCGATGCCCCGACGTTCGCGAGCAGGGTCGACGAACTGCGTCAACGCGACGACGTCAGCGACGTGCTGGGTCGAGAGATCAGCGCCGAGATCATCTCCCTGAATCCGGACCTCGTCGCGATCCAGCCGCTCGTGAACCAGGTGGCCATCGGTGTCGTCGGCAGCGACGCACTGTCCGGTCCCGTGAAACTGGCGGCGTCACAGTTCCAGCGGGCGTTGACGACCCAGGACTCCGACCAGCTCGTTCTCCGGATCGCGGACGTCGGCGCGGTCGTTGCGAGCGTGATCGGCGCTGTCGCTCCCGATCGAGTCCCCGGGTCCACCGACATCGGAGTGACGCTCGCGAACGTCGGCAACCAAGGGTTCGCGACCGACATCATCGGGTTCACGCACCTCGTCGACACGCTCGCGTGGTTGCTTCCCCTCCTCACGGTCGTCCTGTTCGCGGGCGCAGTCCTGGTCCATCCCGAGCGGTGGACTGCGATCCGCCGGGTCGGCTGGGCGGTGATGATCGCCGTCGGCGTGCTCGCTGTGGTCATGATCCTGGGTGGCGCTGCCGTTCGCTCGGTCGGCGGGGACGAACGAACGGACGCGATCGTCGACGGGGTCTGGGACCTCTTCGTTGCGCCGATGTGGTGGTCGCTCGGTCTGGTCGCCGGTGTCGGCGCGTTGGTGGCGATGGTGGGCTCCGGCCGCGCCGCGGAGTGGGACCTCGTGGGAATCGCTCGACGGGCAGCGGCGGCGCCGCCGACTCCCCGCTCGCTCGCCACCAGGGCACTTGCGAGCATCGCCGTCGGTGTTGCGCTGATCATCGAGCCGGGTGGCATGGTGACGCTGCTGGCATTCGTGGCCGGGATCGTGCTGGTCGTCACCGGGGTGGGGGCGATCGCACGTCTCGGTGCTGCCTCCCGACCCGAAGCTGCGAGCGATCGGGACGCGTCGTGGGGCCCGCTGGCGATCGCCGCCGTCAGCGGCGTGGTCGCACTCGTCGGTGTGGTCGTCTGGGCAGCCCGGCCTCCCGACTCGACGATCGCCGGCGCCGTGGGGGACGCCGTCAGCGGCGACGGTGAGGTGTGCAACGGCCATGCAGAGCTGTGCGACCGGACGTTCGACGAGGTGTCGTACGCAGCCACCCACAACTCGATGTCGGTGGCCGGAAAGCGTGGCTGGTTCCTCGGCGAACAGGGCCTCGACATCGTCCCCAGTCTCGACTCCGGGGTTCGGGCCCTCCTCGTCGACGTCTGGTACGGCAACGATGCCGGCAGCGGGAAGGTCCGCACCGCGGCACGGTCCTACGAAGAGGCGCTCGCCATCGCCAACGAGGTGCTCGGCCCCGAGACCGTCAATGCCGCGCTGCGGGTGATCGATGCCGTCGCACCGGGCGAGGCGGGCGGACCCGAGGCGCTGTACATGTGCCATGGTCTCTGCGAGACCGGCGCCACGTCGTTCGACGACACCCTGGTCGACATCCGCTCGTGGCTGGCGACCAACCCGGACGAGGTGCTGACGATCTTCGTCGAGGACCACGTCGACGCTGCCGACATCGCCGAATCGGTCCTCGATGCCGGCCTCGAGGACTATCTCTTCACACCGGTCGACGGGGAGCCGTTCCCGACGCTCGCCGAGATGATCCAGCGCGGGCAGCGGCTCGTGGTGATGCTCGAGACCGGCGACGGCCGTCCCGAGCATCCGTGGCTGGTGAACGGCTTCGATTTCGTCCAGGAGACGCCGTACGACTTCCCGACGGTCGGGTCGTTCTCGTGCGAGCCGAATCGTGGGCGACCCGACGCCCCACTGCTGCAGATCAACCACTGGCTGAACGGATTCACCAGCCTTGTGTCCGATGCCCAGCTGGTCAATGCCGCCGACGTACTCGGTCCCCGTGTCGAGGAGTGTCGTCTGGAACGAGGCATGCAGCCGAATCTCGTCGCCGTGAACTACGCCGACATCGGTGACCTGATGCTCGTGGTCGACAGGCTCAACGGGGTCGAGTGATCGGCGGAGCCACGGCCGAGGTGGCGGTGCAGCCCCGGGTTCAGCTCTCGGTCACCCAGTCCGGGCCGACGTAGAACGACTCGATGCGTTCGGCCCGATACGTCGTGGTCGGACGCGCCGCACTGCCGGCCCGGAACTCCCACACGACGTCGCCACCGGTGGTCCCGTCGGGGACGACCTCGATGATCTTGGTGTGGAGATTGCTCTGCGGGTTCATGAAGTCGATCCCGCCGTGGGTGATCAGCACGTTGCCGTTCGCAACACGGTCGGCGTCGCCGATGAACGAGGCAAGGAGCGGTTCACCGTCGACGTCGTCGACGCGGTGCTCCCAGACCTGAGCAGCGGACCAGTCGGCCGGGTCGGGTGAGGTGTCGTCGACGGCGTACACCACGGCGCGGGAGTACGTCGGGTTCGTCGGATCGTCGGGCTCGGTGCCCTCCCGTCCGTTGCCGTTGTCGTAGAGGAGGATCGAGCCGTCGTCCTGCACTTCGACCGCGTGCTGGTAACGCGGCACGTCACCGTCGAGCGGCATCGTGGCACCCTCGCCGAGGATCCACCGCACCTCGGTCTGCGGACCCTCCTGGTCCGTACACGTCATCGCGATGACCTGGCTCGTGTGACGGGCGGAGAAGATCACCACATTGCGCGCCTCGTCGTAGACGACGGCGTTCGCATGGGTCCAGTCCCGATCGCCCTTGACGGCGAAGCGCTCGTTGCACATCTCCTCGCCCGGCACCTCGTCGACGTCGACGACGTCCCAGAGATCCCACGTGCGCACGACGCGCCCGCTCGGCTCGAACTCGACGGCGACATCGCTGAACACACCGAACGGTTCGGTGTCACCGGGGCACAAGGCGGCGCGCTGCTCGGGCGTCAGCGGGTGGTGGGCCGTGGACAGCAGCAGAGAGTTCCCGTTCGACATCCGGTTCGCCTCGTGGTGGACGAGTTCGAGCAGGACGTCGTCGGAGTCGACCGGGACCGAGTCGGACCCGTCGGTGACGCCGGAGCTGGACGGGCCTTCGGCGTTCTCGAGTGGAACCTCCCAGACGTTGACGTCGTTGCCCATCATGTCGAACTCGCGCATGCCGGTCGGGAAGAAGATCGACGTGAACGTGCCGTCGGTGGTCTGTTCGACGGCGCCGACGAGCGGCCCGTTCTCGTAGTACCAGACGATCTCCCCCTCGTCGTCCAGGGCGATCAGGTACTGGGGCTCGTCGAACGGGCGCTGCGGCGTGGCCGACGCCGGATCACGCCAGTGCTGCATCTCGATGATCGTGTAGCCGGCTGACGAGCGTTCGGGATCGGCAGAGAACTCGTATTCACCGAACCGTTCCGGGATCGCCCCCGACGTGAACGACCCACTCGTCGACCCGAACGGCCCCGCTCTCGTCGAACAACTCTGCGGTCAGCTCGTAGTCGCGCTCGGAACGCAGACCGACGAGCGGCACGTCGATCGACGTCGACGACGATGCCGTTCGTGGTACCTGTACGACGTGATCACCCGAAGTTGCCGTCAGCTCGATCGTGACGGGCTCCGGCGATTCGACCGTGACCATCGCGCTCAACGAGTTGTTCGGATTCGGGCTCACCACCATGTTGCCGACAGCCACGTCGGCAGCGGTGGGGGCGGCGCTCTCGACGGTCGAGTCGCCGTTCGGGGCGCCGAGGTCGGTTGACGTCCCCGAGCACGAAGCGACGAATGCGCTGCCGATCAGGAGCACGAGGGAGTACCGGCCACGTGATCGCATCGGGCGATCTTGGCCGATGACTGCCCGCAAGCCCAATCGGCCTGCACCAACGCCACCGATCATCGAGCGCCTCTCCCCCAGCCTGCCGGGTCGACGCCGGAGGTGGCCGACAGCTGCGAGATCCCGTCGACTCAGCCGGGTTCCTCGGAAGGGAGCAGACGCTCGATGTCGTCCATGACATCGTGTTGCTGCTGCTGCTGGACGGCGATCAGCTCCCGGAGTTCGTTGATCTTGCTCCGCACGTCGGCGTCGGCTGATGGCTCGGCCCGCGTCTGTTTCTTCGATGGTGACAGGAAGAGATTCGCGAGGTATCCGGTGAAGGCACCGAAGATGCCGACGCCGGTGACGATGATGATCGTCGCGAACCAACGACCCCGGTTCGTGACCGGATACTGGTCGCCGTACCCCACGGTCGAGATGGTGACGATGGTGTACCAGATCGCATCCGACCCGGTCGTGATGTTGGCGCCCGGCGCGTACTGCTCGATGTGGAGGATCTGGAGACTCCCGAATTCGAGCACGAGGATGCCCACGAACAGCAACAAGTAGAGAGCGCTGCCTGCACGGTCCTTCACCAAGCTGCGACCGATGCTCCTGACGCCGAGTTCCCGCATGAGCCGGAAGACGCGGGCGATGCGGAAGACGCGGAGGATCTTCAGCTGTTCGACCGGAAGACTCGCGAGGAGATCGGCCCAGCCGAACCCGCGGAAGAAGTACTGCATCTTCGATTCGGCCGTCGCCAACCGATACGTGAAGTCGATGAGGAAGATCACGCTGAAGAGCACGTTCATCACGCCGAGCACGGTCGAGAGGTTCGCGTCGTCGATCGCAGCGATCAGCACGATGTTCACGATCGACAGGATCGAGAGCAGGCCGACGAAGATCTCGTAGCCCGTGCTCTTGAGTTCGCTCGATGATCCTCTGAGCTCGGACATGTGGACTCCTCGGTCGTGTTCAGGCGCTGGCGGTGTCACGATCGCGCAGCTGCTGTGCCGCAGACCGGCCATCGGTTCCGGGAACACCGGGCCTGAACGTGCGGGCACGGGAGAGTCCGTGGTCGCCGAACCGATCCCGCGTCACCGCCTGCCGACGCGTGCGAATCGCCGGGTTCGTCTCGCTCGCGAAGGCCCGTGACGTCCGATCAGTAGCGAAGCGTTGCTGCTGCGGTGCCGGCGCCAGGGATGTCGGTCGCCGGAACCACGAACACGTCCCCGCCGTGCCGGAGTGTCTCGGTCGCTGCGACGTCGGTGAGGTCGTGGTCGCCGGGCTCTCGCACGTCGTGTTCGAGCAGGACGACATGGCCTGCTCGATAGCGGCCCCAGCAGGCCTCGTCGGCAGGCACGAAGATCGACGCGACCTGGCCCGCTGCCGCGGCGATGACCGCCTGCTCGACGGTGTCGACGGTCGCAGCCGCACGCGCGAGGAACGATTCCCGAGCACGTGGTTCCCTGTCCGACGCCAGCGGTTGGACCAGCGGGCGGGCACGCTCGGCGAGATCCTCGGCGCGCAGCTGTTCGGGGTTGCCGGGGATGTGTCCATCGACCACGTGGTGGCAACGAGTGACGCCTCGGTACGCGGCAACGAGCTCGTCGACGCCGGCGAGGACCAGCGGGAGGGTCGAACCCTGTCGATGATCGGCCACGGCGCGGTCGACCATCTGGAGGAATCGATGGACGTCGGCGTCTCTGGAGTCGGCTCGCCCACCCTGACCGTGGAATCCCGCGGTCACCTGCCCCCCGACCGTGCGACCAGCGGAGTGGCTCTGGAGTTGGCGCTCCCGGTCGTCCCACTGGAGTGCTTCGGGCATGCCCGAGGGCAGATCCGGAACGTCGAGCTCGGCCGCAGCCGACCCGGATGCGCCCACGAGCCGCACTGCATGCTGGCTGAGCGCGAGCACCTCGAAACGTGTTGCGTTCGTGAGCGCGACCAGCAACGGCTTGAGGTGGAAGCGATCGCTCACCACGGCGAGCTCGTCGACCTCCTCCGACAGCCGGATCACGATCACGCCTCCGTCGTCGACGAGCACACCGAGACCGGCAGAACCGTGGGCCCAGAACTCGGGATCGTCGGCGAGCTCACGCACGGGGTCGAGTACGGCCGGATCCTCGATCTCCTCGGTCGCACGCTTGATCAGCCCACGAAGACGGATCGGGTCCTGCGCGACGTCCCTACCGGCAGCATGGGTCGGAAGGTACAACGATGCGCGCTGGCCGGCGCCAGCGCCGGCGAGCGCGACGATCTCGTCGGCGGACAGATCCTGATCGAGGAGCGAGCGAATCGGCGATGCAGACCTGGTCATGGGTTCACCCTCGCGCCGTTGCTCGGCGTGGGTAAGGGTCGAAAGACTGGGCGTATCGAAGAGATCTCGGATCAGGTGCCCGGGTGGGTCACGTTGCGAGCCTGAGCGATCATGTGGCCGGTTGGGCATCGGAACCGAGAGCGAGCAGCGTGTGCCAGAGGTACTCGAGTTGTTGCGCGCCGGACTCCGGTGGATCGCCGGAGATCTGCATCTCGGCCTTCCGGCCGCCAACTAACGTCGAACTCGTGTCGCCGCCCACCTACGACCCGGACGTCCCGGCCGGAGGCCCGGACACGATCACCGAGGCGGCGACCCGATGGGCAGACCGGCTCGGGCGGTGGGCGATCCCCGAGGAGATCCTCGCCCAGGCACCGGAGTCACCCTGGCAGCACGACACGGCGATGTTCGTGGTCGACGACACGCTCGATCGGAACGTCCGAGCCGCCGAGGTTGCACGTACGGTGCTCCCTGCCAGCGCCGGTTCGGTGCTCGACGTGGGATGCGGCGGCGGACGCGCTGCGATGTCGCTGGTGCCGCCTGCCGAGCTGGTGATCGGCGTCGACCAGAGCCCGGCGATGCTCGCCGAGTTCACACGCGCCGCCGCGACGGCCGGGGCTCGGTCGATGACCGTCGAAGGTCGTTGGCCCGAGGTCGCTGGCGTCACACCTGCCGCCGACGTCGTCGTCTGTCACCACGTCGCCTACAACGTCGCCGACATCGAGCCGTTCCTGCTCGCGCTGACCGCACACGCGCGACTCGCCGTCGTGCTCGTACTGCCGCCCCGCCACCCGATGTCGGCCTGGAACGACGCATGGCGCCACTTCTGGGGGCTCGAACGTCCGCCCGGGCCGACCGCCGACGACCTCGCCGAGGTGCTCACCGGGCTCGGCCTCGATGCCGAGAGGTGGGACGTGCCGCGCCCACCGCTCGCCCGAGCAACCGCCGACACTTCCTCACGCGTCCGCTCGACTCGCCGCCGGCTCTGTCTCACCGAGGATCGCGACGGCGAGATCGCCGACTACCTCAAGGCGCACGAGCCCGAGTGGTCCGACACCGACGTGGTGTTTCGTTGGCCTGGCTCCGCTACCGAGGACTGACCCAGCGGCGGCTCATCGGGTTGGCCCGATGGAACAGCCCGCCCACCCTGGGAGAAGTGACAGGCTCGTGTACCTGGGACGGGTTGCCTGAGGCAGTGCTCAGCTCTCGGGGAGGTCGGTGACGCGCAGCGAGGGGTTGTTCCTCGGTTCGGTCCGGTTCTTCGCATCGGTCAACTGGCGGATGAGGTCGTCGCGCACTTCGTGCAGCGCTTGGGCGAGATCCGGCTCGCTCGACGTGGCGACGATGCGCGTCTGCCCCGAGATCCAGGCCTCGAGCACGGTGCGCTGGCTCGCTTCGCCCCGTTCCTTCACCGAGAGTTCCATGTCGACGGTTCCGGCGTCGAACGAGCGGAGGCGAGCATCGAGACTCGCCCACCCCTCGACGATCGGTCCGCGTTCGTCCTGACCGAACCCGTTTCCGAGCCGCAAGCTCGTTTCCACCGTCGCAGTGCCTTCGTCGCTCATCTCGTCCTCCTGTTGAGTTCCCGGCGTTCGGTGCCGCAACGTCAAGACCGCGCCGATGACCCTTCCGCGTGTGGCCGAATCGGTCACGAAGACCACGCCACCGTGTGAGGGTCTCGAACCCCGTGCGACCATCGTCTCGCGCTCCTCTCGAAGCCGGAAGAGGCCATCGTCCCACGCCTGGGGCCGGCCATCGTCGGCCATCGGGCCCTCGGCGCGCCGCCGACCCGGCAGGAACGCTCGTTCCGCCTGGCTCACGCCGTCATCGAAGCGGGTCGGAAGCGAAACGCCTTTCGTATGCGCGACGGACGTCGGCGAGGTCGGCCGGCAACACGTCGGCTGCCTCGCATCCGGCGACGACGAGGCGTGCCTCTTCGACGATGACGGCGGTACGGGACGAGAGCCCCGACGAGTCGAGCCCCTCCCGGAGGAGATGCAGAGCCTCCAGGAGGTAGATGCACACGGTCGGCTGCGTCGCGGCGGCGCGTCGAAGCTCACCGAAGGCGAGGCGAACCAGATCGTCGCCGCTGGGCTGCTCGACGAGCACCACACGGCGATCCCGGTCGTCGGTGTGTTCTCGGGGCGGTGGATCTCGGCGGAGCAACTCGGCGAGTACCGCAGCGCTGTGGAAGATCGAGTCCTGTGCCGTGGTCGGATCGTTGATCCCCGTCGACAGCGCCTTGAGACCGACGTCGGCCATCTGGCGGAGCCCGAACGAGATGTCCTGCTGCATCGTGCGGGTGTTCCCCGTCGAGACGGCCTCGAGGATCGCTCGCTCTGTCGCCTCGATGTGCTCTGGCACCACCGAAAGGGCGCACAGCGGTGCGCCTCGGATCGCGTATCGGCCCGCATAGGTGTGGACCCATGCGGTGGTGTCGGCGGGAAGGCATTCGAGGAGTGCGTCGGTATCGATCTGCTGGACCCATCCGGCTCGGTCGAACCGGACGATGTGCGCCGGATGATCCGGTTCGGTGATCGGTTCCGGAGGTGGCTCGTCGGACTCGGCGACGTTCCACTCGCGGCGGACATGACCGACTGCCTCGGTCTCGACACGGTCGAGAATCTGACTGACGTCCATCGAGTGGGCGCTGTGGTTCAAGAACGCGGCGATCGAGATGATCGTGGCGATGCCGAGCACGAGCGCAATGGCGACCGAGAGGTTCGGGATGACGACATCCCCGCCGGACTCGCCCAACGATCGCACCGATCGGAGCACGACCAGGCAGTAGGTGAAGGTCCCCATGACGAGTCCCATGACGCGCTTGTTGAACGGATCTCGGAACAGGGTGTGCACCACCCGGGGCGAGAACTGACTCGACGCCTGCTGGATGATCAGCAGCGAGATCGAGAACGCGATCGCAGCGAACGAAATCGTCGCCCCGGCGACGGTGCTCAGCACCGCTCGTGCGCTGGCCACCGTCGAGGTGACCCCGAGTGGCAGATCGCCGCCCTGAAGATCGAGTCGGCTGTCGATCCAGATCGTGACCGACGCGCCGACGAGGCCGATGAGCACCCCCACCATCGGGACGAAG
This sequence comes from Ilumatobacteraceae bacterium, assembly GCA_963710625.1. Taxonomy (GTDB): domain Bacteria; phylum Actinomycetota; class Acidimicrobiia; order Acidimicrobiales; family Ilumatobacteraceae; genus Sva-07. The sequence continues at coordinate 298,694 of CAVQBG010000008.1, forward strand.
AACAGACTCGTCCGAATCCGCTCCATCAGTGAGCTCAGCCGGAGGCGCATCCGCTCAGTGTGCCAACTGCGGTCTCCATCCGGTCGAACCAGCCGAATGACCAGATCCCGTGTCAGGACTTCGTTCTCTGGCCTGTCGCGGGATGGTCGACTTGACTTGACCGCGTGGGCCCACCCGCACGGTTCCGAGCAGACGACCAGAGAGCGAGCAGGTGCCGCTCGTGTGGGACCTGATCACCGACAACAATTCGGTGGAGGGCAAGCTCGTCACGACCGTCGTGATCGTCGCGATCGCGATCGTCATCGGCACGGTCGTCGGGCGGGTCTGGTCGAGACGAATCGACGACCGCTATCGCAAGTACTACGCCCGAAAGATCGTCCACTACGTGGTGGTCGCGGTGACGTTGATCGGCCTGGGCATCCTGTGGCGGCCCTTCGCGGGACAGCTCGGGTTGGTGCTCGGACTGGTGGCTGCTGGGATCGCCATCGGGCTCCAGGATCTGATCGGCTCGCTCGCCGGCTGGTTCAACATCCAGTCCGGCTCGATCTTCCGGGTGGGCGATCGGGTGGACGTGGGCGGCGTGCGAGGCGATGTGATCGACATCTCGCCCCTCAGAACCAAGATCATGGAGATCGGATCCGGTCTGGACGACGACACGTGGGTTCGGGGCCGCCAGTACACGGGACGCATCGTCGCGGTTGCCAACAAGGCGACGTTTTCCGATCCGGTCTTCAACTACAGCGCGTCGTTCGAGTTCATCTGGGAGGAGATCATGATCCCGATCGACTACCGCGACGACTGGCACGGCGCCGAGCGCATCATGACCGAGGAAGCCCAGCGCGTCTCGTCCTCGGCCGAGGCCGAACAGGCCATCGCCCGCATGATCCAGCGGTATCCCCTCGCGCGTACCGAGGTCGAATCTCGAGTGTTCGTCAAGGCCACCGACGACTATCTCGAGCTCGCCGCCCGCTTCGTGGTCCCGGTCCGCAGAGCTCGTTCGGTCAAGGACGAGCTGACCCGACGGGTGCTCGACCGCCTGAGCATGGAAGGGATCCCGATCGCCTCGACCACCCAGAACCTGACGCTCAGGCAGGACACCCCTGACCGTATGCGGCCTCCGACGGTTGCCAAACCCGACGTCTCCGACTGACCGATCCCGACGTCGTAGTCGTTCGCGGCGAAGTCGTCGCGGCACGGATGCGTCGTGCGCTCCGGGTCACCCAGTCGACAATGTCGCGGGGTCAGAGTGATTCGACAGCGTTGCGTCGAGCCAGTTCGTCGATGCGAACAGGAGCCCGTCGGGCTCGAGGACGGATCCGTCACACGGTCGAGTGCTGCCTTCCAGTCGTCGATCAGTCGGCTGACCTCGGCGGGGACCGCTGCCGTCACGGCTGGTTCTGTTGTTGTGGATGACTGGTCGTCGCTGTCGCTGCGACCTCAGAACATGGCTGCACAGGCAAACGCTGCCATCACCGCTGTTGCTGCCTTCTTCATGATTGCCTCCCTGTCCACCTTCCACGGTACGACCTGCCTGGAGAGGCACGTCGAGCAGTTGGTACCGCGAGATACCCCGCTGGGGAGCGGAATCGACCATGGCGCTTGTGAGCATCGGTGAGCGCAGGAACCTCGACATCGTCGCGACCGATGGTGTGACGGCCGTCAGGCCCGCGCCACCTGGGTGGTGACGGCCCAGCGGTGCTTGCCGATCTTTCGGTCCGGGTGGCCGAGCTTCTGCTCCCGGTGCGGCTGCGGGGCGTCGAGGTGGGTGGTTTCCACTCTGCGGTCCCACGGCGGCAGTGCCCCGGAGAACGAGTACGGTCGATGAGATGGCCGACAACGTCCCCCGCGATCTCATCGAGGGGAATCCGGTTCTCGTCGTGATCGACATCCAGGGTGGAGCCCCGACCGGGTCGACCATGTCGACGATGCCGTTCATGGACGGCTACCAGGAGCGGATGGACCGAGCGCCCGCTCTGGTCGCCGCGGCCCGGCGCTGCGGGGTGCCGATCGTGTTCTTTCAGGAAGCGCACCGACGAGACCTCGTTGACTTCGGTCGCGAGCTCGACGGCGCCGAGGGGGTCCACCTGCTGGAGGGAGATCCGGGGACTGACATCTCGAAAGAACTCGGTGTGGGACCCGATGACTACGTGATTCGCAAGCGCCGCTACTCGTGCTTCTTCGGGACGGAGCTCGAGATCCTGCTGAAGGGACTGCGGGCCGACACACTCGTGTTGATCGGTGGGCACACCGATGTGTGTGTTCACTACACCTTCGTCGATGCCCACCAGCACGACTACTTCTGCCGAGTCGTCGAAGACTGCGTTGCGGGTTCGACCACCGAAGCCCACGACGCGTCGCTGCGAGCAATGGAGTACCTCCAGGCCGGAGCCCGGAGGACGTCCGCCGAGGTCATCGACGCGTTTGAGCAGATCCGAGTGCGGCGTGATCCCGTCACCACCGTCACGTCGCCGGACTCGTGAACTCCCGCTCTCGACTCGACAGCCGCTCAGGATTCACGATTGCAGGCGCACGGCTCCGAGTCTGCTGAAGAGCGCTTCTGACGCGACGTTGCCCTCGGTGATCGCGAAGCTGACCTCGTTCTCGCCCGAGTCGGCGAGCTGCCGGCAAGCAGCGGTGACGACCTGGGTGGCCAGGCCGGTTCGTTTGTGGAACGGGTGCGTGACGACGTACGAGATGAAGGGCCCGCCGTCGAGCGAGACGACGAGCGCTGCCGAAGCGGCCGCGCCACCGACCGAGGCAATCATCGATGCGCCCAGCAGCGCGGCGTCGGAGAAGAACTCGTCGATGGCTTCTCTGGCCTCCTCGATCTCTTCGCCCTCGTCGTCGATGGTGCCGCGGTACGCCTCGAGCATCAGCTGGGCCAGCGCCTCTGCGTCAGTCGATACGACCGGCCGGATGACGGTGTCGGAGTCGACGTCGGTCGCGCACTGCGCTGCGGCAAGTGTCGGCGCCGACAGATCCAGAACGTACGCGTACTTCTCTGGCTGGACCATGCCAGACGGTAGCTGTCGAGGCCGTCCGGACTGATCAACACGCCCTCAACCCGCACGGAGAGCCGCTCGGCGGCGACGGCGTCGCATCCATGCGAGCACCGTGGTCCGGTCGCGTGGTGTCGTCGAGCGTTCCCGCGCCAACGCCGCTGTGATGCCGGCAACGACCTCGTCGTCGCGTTCGGACCACTCCGCATGGTTGAGGGCTCGTCGATCGGGGTCGTAGTCGACGAGTCGGCTGGCCCGGATCAACCGGTGGGCGTGTACCGAAGTGTCATGCGGGTGCATGTTGTTGTAGTACGGCACGATCACCGTCGGGACGTCGAGGCTCCTCAACTCGTTGTCGGTGACGCCGAGAACCACCTCGTCGCTGTGCACCAAGAACGCCTGCCGCTGCCGCTCGAGTGCACCGATGAAGCGTTCGGTTCCGAGCGACTCCAACGACGTCGCGGTCGCCGGAGCGAGGGCGATCAGGTTCGCGAAGTGTTCGGTGGCGGCGACCGCTCCGATACCGCCCTCGGCAGCGGCGCGGAGGTACTTCCCGAAGTAGTAGCCCTCGAGGTGTCGCTCCGCGAGAGACCCGCCGCTGAGTCCCCACAAGACCAGGCCGCTGGCCGCGTGCGGGTGACGCAGGGCGAAACGGAGCGCGATCCGGGCCCCTCGCGACCATCCGAGGATGATCGCCGGGGCCGCGTCCAGGTGGCCGAGGAGCCGCGCCAGATCATCGGCCCAGACCTCCTCTTCGGGTTCCATCAACTCCAGGTCGAACGAGGAGCGGCCGCAATTGCGCCGGTCATGAATCAGCACACGGCATCCCTGAGCTGCCACGAGGCTCCCCAACCGCCTGAAGTCATCCGACGATTCGAGACCACGCGACACGAACGCCACCCAGGGACCCTCATGGCCGATCACCTCGTAGTGGATGTCGGCGTCGGCAAGGCGGGCGAGAGGCATGAGCGAATGCGACGCTAGCGAACAACCAGATTGCCCGTCTGCGCGACCTCGGGCGAGTGCAGCTCGGGCCCGGCGATCCTGCCGGAGCTGCAGCGCCGCTCGGAGACAGGCTCCGCCGCCCCAGCCGCTGGCGGTGCCTCACGGACCTAGGTTTGGATCATGACCGATGCTTCGCATGTGACCGTTGCCGCGCTGGTGTGCGAGGGTTTCCTCCGCTCAGCGACCAACGCCGAGTGGAGCGTTGCGGTTCCGGACCTGGACTTCTCCGTCGCTGGAGTCGTTGCCCACGCCGCCGAGGGTTGCCTCTGGTACGCCATCGATCTCTCCGCAGGCGGCGGGGACCTGCAGCTCGTCGAGCACCGAGTGAAGACCGACGGGTCGAACGACGACCTGGTCGACACGCTGATGGCCTACGCGCACGTCGCGGCCGCTGTCATCGAGGTCAGCCCCTCCAGCGCACGAGGGTTCCACCCGATGGGGTCGGCCGACCCGTCAGGGTTCGCCGCGATGGCATGCGACGAACTGCTGATCCACACCGACGATGCAGCGCGGGGTCTCGGGCTCGCCTTTCGTCCGCCCGACGATCTTGCGGAGGTGATCTTGCGACGGCTCTTTCCCTGGGTCACGCCCAGCGACGACGCCTGGGAGCAGCTGAGATGGGCGAACGGGCGAGCTGCGCTCGGCGATCTCGATCGGCTCACCGACTGGGCCTGGCATTGCGCACCACTCGCCGAGTGGGACGGCACCGTCGCCGAGAGGCCGTCCAGACCACCGGAATCCTGACAGCAGCCCACCACTGATCGATGCCACCGTGGCGTGGTCACCGCCCCGAAGCGGCCTGCGTGGCGGCTCAAGCGTTGTCGTCGTAGAAGTACTCGTCGACCAGGCGCACGTCGGAGTCGCGGGGATTGCGCGCACGCATGGCGGCGGCGGGGATGCCAGTGAAGTAGTGCCAGTCGCCGGAACGGTCCCATTTGCGCACGCAGAAGGTCGCGGGCGCCGATCGCACGCTGCGGAACCGGCGGTTCGTGCTGCGCCCATGCAAACGCAGCCGTCGAGCGCAATCGAGATCCTCGGCGATCCGCAAGTTCTCATCGAAGCCGCCGATCGCGTCGAAGTCCTCTCGCACGTTGCACGCCGAACTCGAGTGCCGAAACTGGCTCGACGGACAACCCACCGCTCCGGCGTGCGCCCGGCGCGATCTATTGGCCCGCGTCGTCGCCCGTCAGGTCTTCCACGTTCAGGGCGATGCCCAAGGTGACGGCGACCTCCCCGATCGAATCGAGCACAGCATCGAGGTCGGCCCCGACCGGCACGGACAACTGGACAGTGATCTCGAACCGCCTGCCACCATCCTGGCCTGGCAAGTCGGTGACCGTGCCCAGACGCGAGATGCTGATTCCGGCTTCGCTGATCGCTGTCGAGATCTCATGGACGACGCCCGGTCGGTCATCACCGGTGAGCCGCAGGCGCACTTCATCCGCGTCGGGTGCATCGATGGGTTCCTCGACCTGCTGAGCCGTCACGTGCAGCCCCTGGTCACGCAGAACCAACAGATTGGTGAGGAGCTCGTCGACCCGGTCGTCGCCGACCTCCACCACCACGACGCCGGCGAACGTTCCCGCGATCTCTGCCAACTCGCTGCGCTTCCAGTTGCCCTCGTGAAAGCGGACCACGTCGGCCAGTGACGCAACAACACCGGCCCGGTCGCGTCCGATGATGGTCAGCACCAGTTCGATCATCTCGTCACTATGGCACGCGGCGCAGATTCGCGAACCAGGACGCTCACGATTGCGCAACGTCTCCGGCGTGATGCAGTCGACGGTCCCGGCCGACAAGTCGCTCGCAACGCAACCGGCGGCGGTGGTCGGTCGAGAGGTACGGATCTGTTCGTCGTCGCTCGCCGGGATCTCTGCGCACCGGACCATGGCACTCAGAAGAGCAGCTCGAGTCGGGCTGCGCCCCAGATGAGATGCCACAGGGAGTAGTAGGCGAGCCGGAAGCCGAGCATCCACATGAATCCGAACCGCCAGAAGATCCACACCTGGGCCACCCCAAACACCATGAGGTGGACGGCGCTGAACACGGACGTGCCAATCGACGTGGCGTAGATGGCCTGCGCAACGGCCTCGACGAGGGCCACCGGGATCGCAATCCGCCAGAAGGTCGCGTCCAGCCCGGTCGGCGTCCCGAACATCGCGACGAGCACCGCGACCGGCACCACGTGCAACGCGACCTCGACGAACACGGCGATCGCCGGGTAGAACCGGAGCGCGTCGGGCATGGCGACGTTGACGTCCTCGTCGTAGCGGAAGACGAGGTCGGAACCGATCGCGGCTGCCGCAAGCAGCGGGACAGCCCAGGCGATGATCGAGGCCGCGTCCCTCCACCCGCCGGGGCCGAGCACCGCGAAGTCCGAGGTCCCCTGCAGATACGCCATCGCGATGGCACCGACGAGGGCGACGACCGTCATCACCGTGACCGGGTGCAGGGCGCCGAGGAAGGGCTCGAACACCGACCGATCGACCTGCACCTGCCATGCCGTCAAGGCCACGGCCACGATGCAGGTCGCCACGAACGGTCCCATTCCCGCCCATTCGAGCCTCGACGTCACGGCACCAAGTTGACCGGCGCGCGGGACCTGTCGCCAGGGCCGAAGGGCCGACTGCGCCAAGAAGACAAGCCGGTCCGAGGGGCCCGCGCGTTCGTCGCGGTGGCAGCGCACGGCCGACTCGACACCGTCCGACGAACCTGCTCGGGTACGGCACATCCGCGAGCGATCACCCGGTCCAGATCGTGCGATCGCCGACGATCATCGTCGAAGCGATCCTCACCGCGAGTCGCGCTCTGTGCCGGTGCACTCGAAGTCCTGTCAGTATGGGCGAATGCCCCTGACCGAGGAAGGGACGTGATGGCGCTGGTGGTCGGCGTTCCGCACACCGAGGAGCGGTCGGGAAGCGCGGGGCCGTGGCAGCGGATCGGCACGGAGAACCGAGTTGTGCTGGATCGGGAGCACCCGTCCCGGTTGGAGACTCGCTGGAGGTGGCGCCCATGGCACCGGTGATCACTGTGGATCACTTGCACAAGACGTATGGGAAGGTGGTCGCGGTCGACGACCTGTCGTTCAGTGTCGAGAGCGGGGAGATCTTCGGCATTCTCGGGCCGAACGGCGCCGGCAAGACGACGACCGTGGAGTGCATCCAGGGTCTGCGCGATGCGGACGGCGGGACGATTCGTGTTCTCGGGCTGAACCCGATGACCGAGGCTGCCGAGCTGAGGCAGCGCATTGGCTCACAGCTCCAGGACGCGGCGCTGCCCGGTCGGTTGAGGGTCGCCGAGTCCCTGGAGCTGTTCGCCGCGTTCGCCCGCAACCCCGTTGACTGCGATGACCTGCTCAGTCGATGGCGGTTGCAGGAGCAGCGAAATCAGGCCTTCGACACCTTGTCGGGCGGTCAGCGCCAGCGCCTCTTCATCGCGCTTGCATTCGTCAACGCCCCCGAACTGGTCTTCCTGGATGAGCTCACTCAAGGGCTGGATCCCCAGGCCCGACGAGCGACATGGGATCTCATTCGAGAGATCCGACAAGACGGCACGACGGTCGTCTTGGTGACGCACTTCATGGACGAAGCAGAGCACCTCTGTGACCGCGTTGCCGTCGTCGACGACGGAAGGGTGATTGCGCTCGACACGCCGCAGGGCCTGATCGACGGTCTCGGGTTGCGGTCGGTCGTGCGCTTCACGACGCAGGAGCCGGACTTGGGTTGGGTGGAGCGACTCGACGTGGTGGAGTCGCTGACTCGCCGTGGGGATGCGGTCGAGGTGCGTGGCACCGGCCCGGTGTTGGCGCTCGTCGCGTCCGAGCTTGTTTCGCACGGGATCGTCCCGCTCGACCTGCGCGTCGAACGCCCGACGGTCGAAGACGCCTTCTTGGTTCTGACCGGGCGGACGGTCCGGGGCTGATCGCGATGCGCGGCTACCTCGCACTGACACGCGCCGAGTTCCGGCTGTTCCGTCGGGAACCCTTCTCGATCGTCTTCGTGCTCGCGTTCCCGTTGATGATGATGCTGCTGCTGGCAGCCGTCTTCGGGAACGATCAGGCCAACGCCCAAGACGCCGAGAACGGCATGCTCGTGTGGCGGGGTGTGACGCCGGCCGACTACTACACGGCGGCGTCGGTGGCCGTGATCATCGCCGCGCTCGGGCTGATGACGCTTCCGATCAACCTGTCCGGGTACCGCGAGCGCGGGATACTGCGGCGCCTGCGAGCTTCGTCGGTCTCGGTGTGGATCCTCGTCAGCGCGCAGCTCACGCTCGCGCTGGTGACCTTCGTCGCGGGTGCCTTGGTGATGGGCGTCGTGGCGTGGCTCGCCTACGACGTGATGCTGCCGAGGGACGTGCTCGGAGTCGTGGTCGCTCTCGTGTTCGGAACAGCGGCGTTCGGAGCGATCGGGCTGTTGCTCGCGACCGTGGTTCGGAGCAGTCGCTCGGCGCAGGGCATCGGCCTCCTGCTGTTCTTCGCGATGTGGCTGATCTCTGGCACCGGCCCGCCGCGCGCCGTCCTCCCCTCAGGTCTTCGCGACGTCGGCGGCCTGCTCCCGCTGACCCACCTCGTCACCGCCGTGCAGGACCCGTGGTTCGGGTTCGGCTGGAGCGCCACCGATCTCGCAGTGCTCGCCGCATACGCCGTTGCCGCCGGCGCACCGGCATTGTGGTTCTTCAGCTGGGACTGAGCCATACCGCTCACGACGTCGATCTTGCCTGCGCAACGATCGGAACGGCCCAGCCGCTCCCTGTCCGTCGAGCCGTTGCGCCGTTTGAAGCCGGGTGCGGCTGGGAGCCAACGAGCATGGTGTGGACGTCGCCGAGCCGTCAGTGCGGAGCGGCCGTGTGCGGTGGCATCACTGGTGATGGCCAGTCTTTGGAATCGCCTCCCTGTGTGGTTCGACTGGGTAGTGGCCTCGATCGTTGCGATGGTCGTGTTCAACGTGAACGTCACGACCGCAGGCGACCCGTTGAGCGGGGTGGGGCTCTCGGCCGGAGCCACCGCGGCTGGGATCACCGAAGGCGCACGCTCAACGTTCTACGGTGCGCTCGTCGTCGGTGGTGTTGTGCACCGCCACCGGGCTGATCATCTCCACATCCGGTCGCCGATGGCGAACGGTGGGAGGACTCTTGACGAGGACCTTCGCGGGAGTGACCCTCGCAGGGGTGCTCGGCCTGCTGCTCGACTATCGCGATGGACCGGTGCGCACGGTGCAGCTCTTCGTGTACCTGATGCTGGCTCTCGGCATCGTGCGACTCGCCAGGGTCGCGGCGCTGGCGAGCGGCGACGTGCCGCTCGATCCTTCCTCCGATCAGGGCGTTGCTCGGGGATCTTCGGACGCTCGTCGCTGACGCACACGGCTCGCGGCCGGCCTGAGGCTGCGAGCTGCTCGGCGTAGTGTCATCGTCCATGGGGCTTGCGGGGAGTCGACAGGCGCCCTCTACCTGGCGGGCCCGCTCACTCGTCCTCGGTGCGATCGTGATCGCCGGTATCCCCAGCGCGTGCAGCGGGAGCACGGACGTCGAGGTGCTGGAGGTGTCGGTCCAGAACGAGGGTGCGACGCTCGTGTTCCAGGTCAACACCTGCAACGAGGACAGCACCAGCGTGTCGGTCGTGGAGTCCGACAGCGAGATCATCGTGACGGCGAGCACCCGCGCCGGTTTCGGCTGTAGCGGAGGAGACGACTGCTCCGATCCCCGGTCTGTTCAGCTGGACGAACCGCTCGGCGACCGCCAGATCCTCGATGCAGACGGAAACGAAATACGTCGCGTTGATCCGTAGCTCTCCGGATCGCTACGACCCCGGCGCAGGCGGGCCGGTTCGTCGGGATCATGCGGTGCACGGCTTGAGCCGTGATGTTGCGGCGTCCGGTGGCATGCGGCCGCGATTCTGCCATCAGCCTGACACTGTGGTGCCGATATGTGGGCGCTCCCTCCGCATCGCACTTCGGTACGTTCTCGCCATGCCACTGCGAACGACCAACGGGATCGAGCAGAGCGATGGGTGACCCCAACGGATTCTCGTGGACTCGACGGAAGAGTGGCGAAATCATCATCGAACATCACGGTCGGCAAGCAGCGGTCTTGCGAGGCCGTCCGGCTGAGGACTTCCTCTACGACGTGGGCCTGGGCGACGAGCAGGAAGTCATGGCGAGGACGACCGGCAACTACAAACGCGGGAACGAACGAGAGAGCCGGAACCATCCACGAAATCGGTGAACGGGTCCTCTCACGAGGTTGACACGTCGTCTGGAACGATCGATCGGGATGATGCGGTGTTGAGCCTCGCCAGGTGTGATTCTGAGCTGTGAGTCTGGGCTGGCCGGTTGAAGGTGACCGGACCAGAGTTGGTGTCGGTGATCTGACGTGACCCGATCATCGGGTTGTCCGCGACCGATCACGACATGACCTGGACCATGCCGGCTTCATGTGGACAGTCCTCGGTTCTCATCGACCCAAATGGTGACGGGTGGCCACTCTCGAGAGCCTTGAAGCTCGAAGGGGCCAGTTCGCCTCAGTCGTCGAGGAAGTCGACCGGCTTCCATTCTGCGGCGTCCGGGGTCACGAACTCGATGTCTTGCTGGAGGCTGTCGACGCCGAGGCCGAGACCGTCGTTGACGGTCAAGACAATCTTGCTTCCCGGTCCCGCGCCAGGAACGACAAATGCCAGAAGGCTGTCGACCGTGTCGGGCCAAGCCGCATTCGAGAAGAACAGGTCGATCTGTTCGCCTTCTGCAGTGATGACGTGGGGAACGAAGATGCCGCCTCGTTCGGTGGCGTTTGAGCTGACGTCGAATCGGAACTGGACGAACATGCAGTGCTCATCATCGGTGTTCAGCAACTCGACCCACTCTTGGCAGGATGCGCCGAATTCTTCGGCGGTCGGGTCGTTGCCGACAATGCCGACGATGTCGAGTGCGACGGTGGTTTCACCCACGACCCACTGGGGCTGAGGCAGTTCGGTGTTGACGCGGTTCGAGTCGACGGATGATCCCCACACGACGGCCAGGTTCTCGTCTGATGATGTCTCGGCGGTGGCCGACGCCTCGGTCGTTGCCGGTGTGGCGGCCGCTGCGCCTTCGGTGGTTGATGGCGCCTCGGCGGTTGCTGACTTCTCGGTCGTGGGCGCGGTGACAGCGGTGGGGACGGTGGTGGCTGTCGCTTCGGAGTCGTCGTCACTTTCGCACGCAGCGATCGCGATTGCGCAGGCGACGAGGGCCAGGGCGACGATGGTGCGGCTGGTTGCCATCTGGTAATCGTAGGCAAGGGCCGTCATGGAAGGTCAGGTGTCGGCGATGATGGATCAAGCCGTGGTCGTTCATCCACGGCGCCAACCCGCACCCGGGAACAACTCACGACGGCCCCGACCTCACCCTTCCCTGGACGGGTTCCGGCCCATCGTCGCGTCTCGAGTTCCGTCGACGGCTCGTGCAACTGAGCGACAACGCGCGCACCTGCCGGTCGGGCCTCCAACTTCGGCGTGGAGACCGCCGCCGCTCCGCGACCTGAGCGGAGCAAGTCACGGCCACCGGGAATATGCGGCACCGCATAGGCTTCGGAGTGTGCGGGTCGAACGGATCGGTCCAACGGATTACGGAGCTCGCGTTATGTGCGGGACCGGCTCAAGCGCAGGCGGCAGCTTCGCTGCGCACTCTGAATCGAGCCGAACCCGGCGTCGGCACCCTGTCCGGGCCGGAATCGGTCAGGTTGCTACGTTTCGGCGATCTGTACGTGTCGAAAGGACCCTGATGAGCGCACAGCAACCGGCCGAGGTGAGCGGACTGTTCGAGCGTTGTTTCGCCGATGGTGACCTGGAGGGTCTGATGGCCCTGTATGAGGACGACGCTGTGTTTCCCACACCGCGCGGCACCTCGACCGGGCATGACGAGATCCGTGCGACGCTCAAGGCGTACCTCGATTCCGGCGCCAAGCTGGCGTTCGGCGAGTCCCTTGTCTTCCCTGCCGGTGATCTGGCGCTGATTCACACGCCGTGGACCATGCAGCTGCCTGATGGGTCGAGTCCTGAGGGGGCAACGGCCGAGGTCGTGCGCCGTCAGCCCAATGGCAGCTGGAAGTACGTGATCGACAACCCTGACGGGACAGCACTGCTCCATCACGAGTGACGGGAAGCGGCACCGCACCCGGTGTCGCCCCGACTGAGTCCCACCCGACTCGTGGTGTGGGCCTGCCGCACGGACGCGACGCTCCCGCGTCGCGTCCGTCATTTCAGGCTGCGCTCCATGAACCGCCAGTTGTGATGCAGTTCGCTGGGAACTTCTGCGCCGTCATAGATGGGCCGGTCTTGGAATCCCTCGGCTTCGTAGAGCCGGTGTGCCGACGTCATGAACGGGCCGGAGTCGAGCCGCATGCTCGCATAGCCGTAGGACTCCGCGTCCGCGATCAGACGTCTCACGATGGTGATTCCCAGCCCGCCGCCTCGCTGGTCCGGCCGCACGAACACCCGCTTCATCTCCGATGCTCCGTCGCTGGTGCGACGGACGCCGCCCATGCCGACGACCTGCCCGTCGCGGTGAACGGTGTAGAACACTCCCTCGGGCGGCTCGGCGTCGCACAGCTTGTCGAGTGTGGCAGCCACGTAGTCGGGGATCGGCTGTCCCAGGAGCGCTGGCAGGCTGATCCCGAAGTCGTGTCGGATGTTCGCATCCAGCCAGTCGAGGTACTCGATGTTGAGTTCCGTCAACATCGCGTGATCGCGGCGAGCGTCAGCGGGTACGAATGTGATCTCCATGCAACGCCCTTACGTCCGTTGTCGAGCATCGGAGCTTCAACATGTTCTGCTCTGTGTGACTCACCTGTCGGCGACGGGCCACTCGATGCCCTGGATGGCAAGCGCAACCGTACCCGGAAGCGGATCCTCCGACCTGGCGAGGACTCGATGGCTCGCCTGGGCGGACACAGTGGCACGTTGGTCCAGCGATGTCGAAACTACTCGGAGGCCGCTGAGATCCCGGTGTAGCCGCGCTGGTCTCGATACGAGCAACTTCGTGCATCCAGAAGGACCGCACACCGGCTGCGCCTGGCGCCCGGCTGGTCGCCCCCGACAGCGCAGGGAGCCTCAACTACACTGGGGAGGTCCTCATGACCGATCAGACATCAGACGAGCAGACCGTCAAGCTTCTCGTAGAACAACTGATCACTGCGGCTGGCAACAATGACCTCGACACGTTCGAGGGGATGATGGCCGCGCACGCCAACATCGGCTGGGCGTCCCTCCGAGATGGCGAGTGGACCACCTCAACCATGACCGCTGAGGATTGGATTGCTGAAGCGAGAGCAGAGGTCGATCCGATCCTCTACGCCGAGCCGGTCGATGACTGGACCGTTCATGTCGACGGCGGGCATCTTGCCTTCGTCAGAGCCGACGCCGTGTTACACATCGATGGTCGACCTGAACGCCACAACATCGACTACTTCACCCTCATCAGACAAGACGGAGTGTGGAGATTCCTCACCGTCTCCTATGCAGGAAGACCCGTCCGTCGCGACTGAAGGCCGCATGAGCAGCCACACATGACGCAGCCCCGTACGGATCGGCTGAACCTACCGACATAGCCGACCGATAACTGCGGGACGGATCACTGCGCGAGCTGCGCGAGAACCGGCGAAGTCGGTACCTTCGACTGGTGACTCGGTAGCGCATGATCACGCTTCGCCGAGTGGCCGGAACCCGCCCGAGAGCGGCACATATCCGGTCGGTTACCTGCTCGAGAACGCGCGTCGACTCGGCCTCTTGCAGTATTCGCTCTCGCTATCATCAAACCCCTTGCGAATCGCGCAAGCGAAGATCCCCGGGTTGGCGTGAACACCACTGAAAGGATCAAGAATTCCTCATGATTCAGCGACGTCACGCCGATACATCTCCGTGCCGAATGTGTTGACCGATGCCGAGATGCTGCGGCACGTGCGCCCGATGGTGATGGTTCTCGACGAGGTGGGCACGATTCTGCAGGTCGCAGGCTCATCGCTTGCCACGCTCGGCTACGACCCCGATGCCTTGGTCGGCAACAACGCCGTCAGCTATGTCTCGCCCCGCCATGTCGAGGCAATCACGTTCGTGTTCAACGGTCCTGGCGACCACGTCGTGCGCAACATCCAGGAACCGTTTCCGCTGGAACTCATCGGGAGCGACGGCGAGCCGACGCTGGTCGATTGCGCTGCGGAGCGCGTGCACCGTGACGGGGAGGTGCTGTGGGTCGTCACGATGATGCCGCACTCGTTGCAGTCGGCTGCGTTCCACGCGTTGACCGAATTCGGCCGTGGCGCATCGGCGCATGAAGTTGGATCCACCATCGCCGAACGCCTGTCATGGAGCTGGGAGGCCCGTTCCGAGATCCGGTCGTTCTTCCTCGCCGACACGGTGGGCGGCGCGTTCACGACCGCCACCGAGCCAGGTGCTACGCACCAGTCCGACAGCCTCCTCCACGAGCTGGCCAGCCACGTTGCCGATCACGACGCTCCATGGAATCGCGACCTCACCGCTGCGCACGTCACAGTTCCCGTGGAGGCCCTCCCGGCAGCAATCGCAAGCGCCGCGAGCACCGCCGGGTTCGTCGTCGCGTGCATCGCAGTCGGGCGCCTCGACGGCGAACCGCACCTCGGCATCGTGTCGTTCGGCGTCCACGAACACGCGTTCCAGGGCAACCTCGAAATGATCATGACCGAGTCGGTCACCACCCTCGAGATGGCCATCCAACGAGACAGTGCCGACGACAAACTGCGGCGCGCCGCCGAAGAAGACCCACTGACCGGGCTCGCCAATCGCATGACGTTCAACAAAGCGTTGATCGACCGCGGCGACACGACATCGGCGGTGCTCTACATCGACATCGATCACTTCAAAGAGATCAACGACTCGTTCGGACACGCAGCAGGTGACGCAATCCTCATCGAAGTCGGCCGCCGACTCAGGTTGATGTGTCGACCCGACGATCTGATCGCCCGCATCGGAAGCGACGAGTTCGCCGTGCTGCTCACCAGCGTCGACCCGACCAAAGCCGAACGAATGGCCCACCAAGTCCTGGCACGCATCTGCGAACCACTTCCCGAGGGCCTCGGACCAGAATCCATCGAGGCCAGCGGCGGCCTCGCCATGGCGGCATGCGATGACGATGCCGTCGAACGGGCCGACCTGGCGATGGTCGCCAGCAAGCGAGCCGGCCGGGCGCAACTCATCATCGCCTGATCCGACCGGTCGCGGCGACCGACTGTCCGGCTCCCGAGTGCAGATCGAAGCAACCCTGGCGACATGGCATGAAGCTCGTCCAGAGACTCTCGGGGATCTTGAACCCGTCAGGTGCGAAACCGTTGAATCCGACCCGGACGGTCTCGAAGCCGCCACATGTCGTAGCCGGCGTGGGAGACGCCGGTGATCCGACATGCCCGTTCGACGGCGTGGCCTTCGCCGGCCATCGCCGAGATGGCCTCGAACTTGCTTCTTGGGGGAACCACCTTCTTCAGCAGTCCGTTGGCCCGGCGCGTTGTCGCCAGCTCCTTTTCCAGTTCGGCGATCCGGCTGCGTGCAGCGATGAGTGCGCTGTTCTCGATCGACGGCGTGCCGGCTCGGCGGCCGGTGTCGACGAGATGGCGGTTCCACCAGTTGTAGATCGTCTGCTCGGTCGGCTCGACCATTGCTGCGACCTCCGCAACACTTCGGCCGCCTTCGATCAGATCGATGACTCGGCGGCGAAGCTCGGGGGCGTACGCACGTGGCATCTCGGTATCTCATTCATCTCAGGAGCATGACCGAATCCAACAAACCAAGTCCACCGAACCCATGGCACATCCGAGCAGTCACCGATCCCTCGGCGATTCAGTGATTCTGTGCGCGTGTTATGTAGCGAGTTGGCGAAGCCGTTCGGCGATCGCATCGACGGCCGGTTTGCCGGCGGCGGCATCGATCACGAGCTCGTAAACGTCATCGTTGCCGGCGCGTGAGATCTCGACGCCGTTGATCTCGAGGAAGACCGCGGTCGCCAACCACCCGAGGCGCTTGTTGCCGTCAACGAGCGCATGATTCTTGACGATCGAATGCAGCAGGGCGGCTGCTTTCGTCCAGATGTCGGGGTAGGCGTCCTCGCCGAACGCAGTCGTCTGCGGGCGAGCAACGGCCGACCCGAGCAGACCGATATCTCGAATGGGTGCAGGATCACCGAGGAGGGCGACGGCGAGATCGACGACGTCATCGAGGTCGAGGAACTCGACCGGGTCGCTCACTCGCCGAGTCGACGCAAGGCGTCGCTGTGCGTGTCCATGATCACGTGCGCGGCACGCGCCACGCGGTCCCGGTGATCGCTGCGGGCGACGAATTCGCGCACGGCCCGGCGCGCTGCCTCTTGCATGGAGATTCCTTCGGCGTCGGCGCGGGCCTTCAGCGCTTCTTGCTCGCCGTCGGTGAGCCGTAGTGTCATGGCCATCCCAAAATGGTATCACTTCGATACCGTCGCCGGCGAGCGGCAATGCTCTCACCGGAACCACTGCCCGGGATGACTGCGCGTGCGGCTTGGGCCACGATGGCCGGTCAGCTCTTCGTCGGGCTCGGGATCATGCGTGTCGATCTGATCGACGTTCGACTGGATCCGGCGAATGCCCAACGGACCGCGTTGCTGACACTCTGGTCGGCTCCGATGCACCGATTGTGACCACAGATCGAGGCAGTTCGAGCACGCTCGCCAGCGGACGAGCCGGTCGAGATCGTCGACGTGGACCGCACCGACGTCGCCCATGTCGATCCGCAGGCAGCCGTCGCCTCGGGTGAGCCTCATGTCGATGACCGAGCGCACCGGCTCGTCCGGATCGTCGATCAACCGACGTTCAAGGGCGGCGACCCGGTACGGGCGGGTCTTGCGGGCGCGTCCTACGGTCGCGGCACCGACGTCTGCGACGCCGGCGACGCGGGTCAGTCGGACGATTCCGCAGCGGCAGCGAGGTTGGCGAGCGTCTGCTCCATCGTTGACCCATTGTGGGCGGCCCGGTCGGACACGCCGGTCGCCTTCGCGGCGATCGGCTTGAAGAATCCCAGTCGCAGATCGGTCCAGCTCTCGGTGACCGTGCATCCACTCTGCGTCGGCGTGATGTCGTACGCCCACATGGCGACCGGGAGGCCCATCGCCGTCACGCGGAACGAGAACCGGCGACCCGGCTCTGCGTCGACGACTTTCGCAATGGTCTTCCACGACTTGCCACCATGCCGATTCGAGCCGCGAAACGCGGCGCCTGGAGCGGGTCCGGTCGCGCCCTTGATCCAGGCGCCACCCTCGTTCTCCGGTGACCACTCCGCCATGCGAGGAAGATCGGACACCATCTCCCACACCGCGTCGGCGGAGGCCGCCACGTCGCGACTGACCGACACGTCTGCGCTCATGACGCAAAGGTACACCTCTGCACCGTGGACGATTCTCTGGGCGCACGTATGCCACCTGCCGCCGGGTCGGCGACGCGATTACCGAGCGCCGCTTGGGCCGGACTGCGGCGCGCCGTCCTATTCGAGCGTCGGGAATACGGGTGTCGTTGTCGAGCAGCTGTTGGCAACTGCGGGGCCGTGAGAGAGTGGTTCGGTGACGAGGATCCAGCCGCTCTCGGGGTGCTCACGTGCATGACCCGCTCGAGGGATTGTCGGAGTCCGGCACCATCCGGACCGGCGCCGACATCAGGCACGTGGCCGAATCGTTCCGGCCCGTTCACCAAGCCGTCAAGGCAATGATCCACGACCGGGAAACGTCGGCGTCGGTCTACGCCTACGGATCCGTCGTCACAGGCCGGGCGAAAGTCGGCGTATCCGACGTCGACCTGCTCACGATCGGCCTACCGCCGAGCGACGCGAAGCTGATGGGCGCCGAACTCTCGGCACGGTTCGCCAACGTCTGTCGGGGCGTCGAGATCGGTGCCGCTGAAGGCGGCGACTTCGTCGGGGAGAACGACGAGTCGTACGGGAATCAAGTGTTCCTTCGCCACTACTTCGTTCTGCTCGCAGGATCCGACGCACACCGTCCGAAGCACGACTTCGCCGGGGACCGTCGTGCGGCCCGCGGGTTCAACGGCGACATCGCCCAACACGCCCAACGATGGCGAAACGCTCTCGAGGCAGCCGAGGACGCAGGACTCGTCGCCATGCCGATGGCACGCAAGTCGCTCCTGGCGGAGGATTCGATGGCGAGGTCTCCTCGATCTGCTGATTGCCGCGGTCGGCGTGTCATTCGTCGAGGACACACCACGGTCGGACGCGGCCATGGCACCGCACATGGCGACCTGGCAGAACCGCTCCAGGCTGAAGCCGCCAGGCAGCGGGGCTGCGGCGATCGGGTCGCTTCCATCGATCCACGTTGCGTCCGATGACGCGCTTTCACACCTTGTCGAATTCGAGTATCCGTTGACCAATTGCGGTGATGGAAGCCGCTGCTTGCGCCAACGTGCATG
Source organism: Ilumatobacteraceae bacterium (assembly GCA_963710625.1). Classification (GTDB taxonomy): domain Bacteria; phylum Actinomycetota; class Acidimicrobiia; order Acidimicrobiales; family Ilumatobacteraceae; genus Sva-07. The sequence continues at coordinate 317,134 of CAVQBG010000008.1, forward strand.
ATACGGACGTGACCGAACCGTCAGTGCAGCGCCGATGGGAGACTGTCAAGCTCGTGGTCGGAACGACTGCATTCGTCGGTGCTGTCGTGGTGCTGCCTCTACTTCTAGGACTCGTGTATCTGAGGAACGAGATCTTCGACAACGAACTTCCGAGCTGCGACCGTGAGCCCGTCGTCTTGGAGTGGACCCAGCAGGAGGGACTCTGGCGCCGGAGTGCGGCATTCGAACTCCTCGAGGACTCCCAGTCAGTCCAAATCGACGTGGCACTCGACAGGGATGACGGCGGCGTCATCCAGGTCGGCAAGACGGTCTACGTGATCGCCGCCGGCGGCATCCTCCCAGCCAGCGACGAGGAGACGCGGACCACACAGCCATTCCGGGGCACGGTCGTCGGTCGCGGGATCGATGGTGTCAACGAACAGGTCACGCTGGAAGCTGGGAAGTGGCAGTTGATCGTGAAAGGTGGAGCATCTGCTGCCGAAGTACGGTGGCCATGCTGAAGAACAAGGAACGGCGTGGTCAGCACTTCCACACGACAGCACCGTGTCGATTGGGCTCCGCGCCGAGCAGCGCGTGTCACTACGAGGCGCGCTACTCGGACGGATACGCCGGTGGGAGTGCGGCGCCACAAAGAGGCTTCGCACTGCGGCGCGGATCGAGCGCCGCGCAGAGGATCATCGAGCGGGCATTCTGTGCGGTTTTCGCATCAAGCTTCGATCAATTGGCCGCAGAACCTACGTCGGTTGTGCGTTGCGGGGAAGGCCGACGTAACGTCCGTCGTGGTCCTTGTGGTGCTCGCGCTCGTTTCGGGACTGTCGTTCCTCTTCTACGGATTCAAGGTCCTTCTCGGGACTGCATCGAGGGGGGAATTCGAGCGGTACCGGGTGCCCGCCGTTCGCGAATTGGTCGGCGTCTTGGAGGTACTCGGCGGAACGGCAGTGATCCTCGGCCTTGCCATCGCACCGCTGGGCGCCCTCGCTGCCGCGGGGCTCACTGCGCTGATGGTCCTCGGGTTGATCGTGCGCTACAGGATCCACGACTCATCCCGTCTCATGGTGCCCGCAGCATCACTCGCTGCCCTGAACGCGGTGCTCGTCGTGCTCTTCGTCTCGCAGTGACGCGCTGGTCAGCGGTCGTCGCCGTTGAGTACAGCTGAAGCTGTCGCCAGGGAGAAGACCGACAGCGCAGGCAGGTATCGCTTGACGGAGTCGCCGACCTTGATGTGCATCCCGATGGCACCCAGCATGAACATCGCAAGACCGATCGAAGCGGGACGAGAGACCCGCGGCGCCACGAGACCCGCAAGCATCAGGCCCGCCAGGCTCACCTTGGCCGCGCCGACTGCATACATCGTCGACTCGGACAGCCCGTACTCCTCGAACTCCTCTTTCATGTTCGTCGCGTCGCCGCCTCGGTACCCGGTGTCCTTATTGAACCGGTTGAACCAGACGTTCAAGATCCACAGGGCTGCTGCGGTCTGGGCGAGTTTGCCGATCAGCTTCATGAGCAGTGTGTCCTTCCGGCCGACGGCGAACCACTCGTCACCGGCCGGTCGACACGTCCGATGACTGCCGACGCTACCTGAGCTTGGCAACGCACGCTCCAAGCGCCAGGACCGACGGCATTCAGATGCCGACGTAGATGCCTCGAGTCGGTCGAGTGCACCGGTCGACCTCATCGGCTGATCCAATGCTTCGGGTCGCTGGCGGGCCGTCGCGACAATGAAGGCTTCATCGTCAATCGTGATCTGGCGGGGACGGCCACCCGCCCACTGAGGGTCCAACGATCGCATCCCCAGATCGTTGAACCGGTGGATCATCTCGCGGACTCGGTCCTCCGACGTCCACACGAGTCGGGCGATCACCGGCACCGTGTTGCCACCCGCGGACGCCTGCACCACCAACGCGCGTCGCCACTTGGCGATCGACTTGTCGGAACTGCCGCCACCGCGTCTCACGATCCGTTGGATCTGACGGCCTTCTTCGTCCGTGAGGCGACGGACACGCAACGGTTGTGTCATCCCAGCAGGAAAACAGACGCCGCCATCAAAGTGGTGGACGCGACCCACCAACGTTCATGGCCAGAGCACTAGCCGATTGAGACACATATGGGACAGCCGGCAATTAGCAAGCCGCTGGATTTGATCAGATGGCCATCTACCAGGTGTTTTTCAGCGCCCCTGGCAGGGATCGAACCTGCGACACACGGTTTAGGAATCGTCCTTTGCCCGTCCGGCTGGTGCCGGCGAATCCGGGAAAGCCCGTGAAACAAGGGTTTCCAGGGTCCGGTCGTGCGCCCCGGGACGTGAAATCCGGGGAGTTCCGCCGCGTTTGCTACCCAAACGCTACCCAAATTGATGCACCCGGATCCGGGCGACGGCGCCTCAGTCGTCGTGCAGGAGTGGCAGGAGACGCACGCGAATCCGATCGTCGCCGACCACCACAACCGCTCCCGACTCGAGGTCGGATTCGAGGTCCTCGAGATGATCGAGAATGATCGTCACCTGATCCTCGGCCGTGAGCGCGTGCCGCGATCGGAACAGAATCACCGACGGCGAGCGGCGCCTCAGCAGCGCCAGGAGTGCTCCGAAGTCGGTGTCGCCGGACACGATCACCCGGCCCTCTTTGGCCGCAAGCATCAAGAGCGTGTCGTCCGCCGCTCGCTCCAGGCCGAGTTCCAGGGTGTGCACCGCATCGTGCCCATGGTCGCGAAGCAGACCGGCCAACCGTGGCGAACGGTTCTGGTCGATGAGGAACTTCACGCTGTCGGCTGCAACGGGATCTCACGATCCGCAACCGCATCCGCCGCGAAGCGCAACGCAGCAGCGACGTCCTCCATCTCCAACGGCGGGAGCTCAGCAACGATCTGCTGAGCCGTCATCCCACCCGCCACCATGTTGACCACGGTCGCGACCGGGATGCGCAGACCGCGCAGACACGGGACTCCACCCATCACGGCAGGGTCGATGGTGATCCGATCCATGTCGGCCAGGCTACTTCTTCGGGGCGCGGCGCCCAGGCGAAGATCCTGCGGGGTCGGGATTATAACGCGTCACGGAATGGCCGCGGTGCGGCGCGGGGTGGACCACGACGAGAGTGTGAACCGCCCTGGTTTCGTTGGAGGCTCCAGACCTTGGAAGCGAGGATGGAGTTATGCCACGAGAGCAGTCACCGGGGAAGCCGACGACGCGTCGGTACACCGAGTCGGAGAAGGATCAAGCGGTGCGGTTGGTCCGCAAGTTGCGCGACGAGTTGGGCACCGAGCACGGCACGGTGCAACGGGTCGCGACCCAGCTCGGCTACGGCGTGGAGTCGGTGCGCACATGGGTGCGTGAACGCGATGTCGCCGATGGCATCGCGGGCCCCGAGGTGCAGCGGGTGCACGAGTTGGAGCAACGCAACAAGGAGCTCGAGCAGGAGCTGCGAGAGACGCGCCGGGCGAACGAGATCCTGAAGAAGGCTGCGGCGTATTTCGCCCAGGCGGAGCTCGACCGCCCATCGAAGTGATCGTCGCGTTTGTTGACGAGCATCGTGACGAGTTCGGAGTCGAGCCCATCTGCACGACGTTGCAGGTGGCTCCGAGCACGTACTACGCCGCCAAGAAGCGTGAGCTGGCGCCGTCGGCGCGCGCCGTGCGCGACGCGGCGATGATGCAGATCCTGATGGTGTTGTGGGTCGCGAACCGCAAGGTGTACGGCGCTCACAAGTTGTGGAAGGCGGCGCGTCGTGCCGGCCATGACGTCGGCCGGGATCAGGTCGCCCGACTCATGGGCAGCATGGAGATCGAGGGAATCAGTCGCCAGCGGCGCAAGGTGTTCACCACCCGCCAGGACCCCGACGCCGTGCGCGCACCAGACCTCGTGAACCGCAACTTTCGGGCTGACCGACCAGACGCCTTGTGGGTCACCCATCTCACGTACGTGCCGACGAGAACCGGGATGGCGTACGTGTGCTTCATCGTCGACGCGTTCAGCCGGCGCATCGTTGGTTGGCGCGTGGCATCAAACATGCGCACCGACATGGTCCTCGAGGCGCTCACGCGGCAACCGGCGCCTCATCGGCCTCGTGGCTCATTCGGACGCGGGATCGCAATTCACGTCCGTGCGGTTCACCGAGCGGCTCGACGAGATCGGCGCGAGACCCTCGATCGGCACGATCGCGGACTCGTTCGACAATGCGCTGGCGGAGACGACGAACGGGCTCTACAAGGCTGAGTGCGTCTTCGGACCCGATGCGCCGCGCCCATGGGACGATGTCGACGAACTCGAACTCGCGACGTTGTCGTGGGTGCACTGGTTCAACGAAGACCGCCTCCACGGTCACTGCGGCGACATCCCACCCGCCGAGTTCGAAGCAGCGTTCTATGCTGCACAACAGACCGCCCCGATCGGGGTTGGAAACCAATAAACCGAGCCTCCAACAGACCCAGGGTGACTCAGGTTCACACACTCAACCCGTGCGAGCCAGGACAGACGGTCATCGGCGATCATTGCGTTCAGGCGGAAGGGCTCGGTGGCCATCCAGTCTTGAATGCTCCCCGCCAGCTCCTGTCCGAGCGTCGCGGTTCGGTTCAGGCGTGTCTCAGGGTGGCGGCGAGCGCCTCCAGGTCGTCTCGGCGGTCCATCATCCCGGATCCCACGGCGATAGATCACCGGACATCATGACGAGCACCTTCCCAGCCAACTCGCAGCTGCCCTCCGTTTCCGTCAGCACTCGAACTCCGGCCGTCACGACCTCAGTGTTCCACGCGCTTGCCTGAGCCTGCCCCTACCGCCGGCCCAGCAAGGACTTGCCTGGGATTATCTCGTGTCACGAAAGGGCCGTACCCGAGTGGCTGGCCGTCAGCGTGACGCGTGATTCTGCGGGGCGAAGTGTGCGGCGATGAGTAGCCGTGCCGTGCGTTTCGATGGCAGTGGGGACTGCCCACGACCACGACCAGCGCGCTTGCATCCGATCTGGTCGTCGCAAGCGGTGAGCACACGACGTTGCGGTCAGGCCTTCGAGAACAGCGAGCGCGTGATGTACCTCTGTTGAACGATTCGGAACACGGTCTGAGCGATGTAGTACACGATTAGCGCCGCGAGGAAGAACAACTGGATCACTGCGAAGACGATGGGCAGGTAGCGCAGCAGCGTGTGCTGGCCCGGTGACATCGTCGGACGAATCCAGGCACGCTCGGCAACGGTGCGCTGCAAGATGAAGTAGAGCACACCGAGCCCCACTATGAGCAACAGGTATGGCCAAGCCTCACCAGCTCCGTCGATGAGTTCCTCGGCGGCCGATCTCGCCAGGTCGACACCGAGTGACATCATCTCGCGCTCAGCGAACAGCGCCTCGTACAGAGGTGAATCGACCGACAGGTAGCGAGGAACGAACCCCGGGTCGGCGATCTGGTCCGGACGACCGAATGCCGCCCAGACAGCGTCCGCAATCGGACGCGCGGAACCACGTGGCGCATACGTCACACCGCGAAGGACGTGGAACACGACGACGAACACTGCGACCTGCGCCACCATGGGCAGATAGGGAACGGCCGGATTGATCTTGCGCTCCTGGTAGAGCTTCCTCATCTCTTCGTTCAGTGTCACCCGGTCGTTGCGGTGCTCATCCTGAAGCCGACGCAGCTCGGGCTCCAACCGCTGCATCTCGAGCAATTCCTTCGAGCTCTTGACCGTCAACGGAGTCGTGATCGCGATCACCACAAGCGCCATGAGACCGATCGCGATCGTGTAGCTGGCCGTCAGGCCGTAGAACCACGACAGCAGTGCAGCGGGAATCTCGAACATGAACTCAGCCGTCCTTCCAGTCGGCATCGTAAGCGGGCAGGCCAACGTCGAATTCACAGCCCGAGAAGCGCTGAGCGAACTCCACCTAGACACCTTCGAACGAAGGCCCTGCACGGGGAGGTACGTCCGTGAAAGTGCAGTGCTCGGCTTGGGTAGATACCGAGTGGTACAGCGAGCGGGAGCTTCGGGATTCTGCGTGGCGAAGTGTGCGGGGTGGGACTACCGATGGTGGAGGACCGTCACACCAGGCAGATCGTCGAACGCTGTGAGATCGCTGGTCACGACGGAGCGCTTCGATGCGCGTGCTGTCGCAGCAATGATGAGGTCGTGGGCACCGCGTGGGCGGCCGGCCTGACGTACGGCGACGAGCAGTTCGGCGTGTTCGGCAGCGACCGATCGGTCGTAGGAGAGAATCGGGATGACGTCGCACACGTCGTCGACGAACCGTTGGCGTTGTGTTCGTCGTCGCCCCGTCGCCAAGCGCGCGCCGACTTGGAGCTCAGCGACGGTGATTGCCGCGATTGCGACGTCGTCGTCGTCGCCGATTGCCTGGTCGAGCTGAGCGTCGGACCGTTCTGCGTCGATGAGGAATGTGGTGTCGAGAAGCAGCAGGGTCATCGTCGCTCATCGAGTTCGACGAGCGCGCGGACCTCGTCGAGCGACGTCGCCCACTCCCGGTCGGGGCCATTTCGTCGCAGCAGGTCTTTCGTGTCGGATCCGCGGCCACGAGAGACGGGCTCGATCTGTGCGACTGCGCGACCGTGCCGGATGATTGTGTAGCGCTCGCCGTCATGTTCGACTGAATCGAGCAGATCCGCGAACCTTCGAGCAGCGTCCGTTGCGGTCACTTCCGACATGAGATCAGATTATCTGATTCGTGTCGGCGCGGCAAGCGGATAGGACTGGGAGGCGGCGCAGAAGGCGACGTAGTTGCCAAGCCCGTGCTCAGTGGCAACGGCACTACCGGGTGCGCTGCTTGGGTCGCTATGCCCGTGATACTGCGGCGCCGCAGTTGGGCCTGATTGATGATGGGAGGGCGTTGCGGCGGTTGTCGTAGCGTTCAGAGCGCCGGTCGGCATGGCTCGAGTAGGGCCTGTCGCCCTTTGGGTTGACCTCACTACGAATGGTCTGTCGACCGGTGTTCTGATCCGAGGTGTGGCTCGAAAGAGGCGCGAGCCCGACAACCACGAATCAGGAGTGCCTGCCTCGGTTCCCACCACCGACAGGAAGGCATCTTCAGATGACTGTGATGATTGGCATCGATCCGCACAAGGCGTCACACACCGCCGTTGCGATCGACAACACCGAGTGTGTGCTCGACGAACTGCGCGTCCGGGCGTGTTCGAAACAGACCGACCAACTGCGTGCGTGGGCGGCACCGTTCCCGGATCGCGTGTGGGCAATCGAGTCCGCCCGCGGGCTCGGCTATCTCCTCGCTCAACAGCTCGTCGCCGCCGGTGAGGTCGTGGTCGACGTGCCCGCAGTGATGTCGACACGCACCCGTTTGTTGGGTTCTGGCAAGGCGCAGAAGAACGACCCGAACGACGCCCGTTCCGTCGCGATCGCCGCGTTACGCAACGAGGCGCTCGGTCGGGTGGTGCTCGATGATCACGCCCGAGTGTTGAAGTTGCTGGTGAAACGTCATCGCGATTTGGGCCGTCTGAAGAACAAGGCGGCCTGCCGGTTGCATGCGTTGTTGATGGAACTCGAGCCGGGCGGCATGGCCAAGGAAATGTCGGTGACCAGGGCCAATGAGATCCTGGATCGGATCGAACCGGCAACACAGATGCAGGCACATCGCCTCGCCGTTGCGCGTGAGACCCTCGCTGACATTGCTCACTACGAGACACAGATGAAGGCGTCGATGAAACGACTCCGCACCGCGGTCGCCGCGTCAGGAACCTCGTGGTTGACATTCGCGGTGTCGGTGTCGTGGTCGCCGCGATGATCATCGGCCACACCGGTGACGTCGCACGGTTCGCGTCGGCTGGGCACTTCGCGAGTTACAACGCGACCGCGCCGATCGAGGCGTCGTCGGGTGAGAAGAAGCGTCACCGGCTGAACCAGCGCGGCAACCGACAGCTCAATTGGGCCATCCACGTTGCCGCGATTACACAGCTGCGCCAGCCGTGTGCCGGGCGCGAGTACTACGACCGCAAACGCGCCGAAGGCAAGAACTCAAAGGAAGCGATCCGAGCGTTGAAGCGTCAACTCTCCAACGTCGTCTACCGCACCTTGGTCGCCGACGCCCGCCGCCTCGAGCAGTGATCGACGGGCCCGGGAGGACAATCAGGAACGACACGAAATCCAGCGTGACCGGCTCAACATCCTGAACGGCCGGCTCTTCGGATAAGTCACTCCCGGACCCGACAACCACCCTACGACGAAGCCTCCGGCTCCGCCAGAGGCTCCCCATCGACGCGCCCGCAGACGCCTCAGAAACTGGGGTTGACACAAAGAGGCTTCGCAGTGCGGCGCGACGAACCGTGCCCGAAGCGGGTTATCGCTCGCCGTTATCGGGTGCCCCCGAACGGCACTTCGGTGACGCGGCGAGGCGACGAACAGCTTCTGGTGGACCGCTAACTACAGTCAGACTGTGAGCAATCAAAGCGAGGTCCCTGATTCGCCAACGGAACCAGGCGATGAGGCGTCCACGCCTGCAACACTCAGCGTCGAGGCCCGCTTCGGGCGCGCGTTCGAGAACTACTTCGAAAGCATCCTTCGAACCGTCGAGCTTGTAGACAACACCATCCCGGCGGTGCTTGCCGGCCATCTGCGCTTCACTGACGTGGTGAACCTTGCTCCAGACCTTCACATACCGGCGGAGGCCTCTGAAGGATTCGCCGAAGTCTGGGAGCAAGAATTCGGCACTCGCCAGTTCTCGGCAATCCTGCGAGACGGCAGGCCTGGCGAGGCCGCTGAGCAGTCCGACGAATTGGGGCACGAGACGAGGCTCCAGCCGGAAGGAAGCGCCGACTACACCAGTCAAGTCGTGGAGTACATTCGTGAGAACGGCAGCATCGCCGCTCTACAAGGTGTAATCCGAAGCTGGTGGTCCATCGGCCGTCAGATTCACACCGTGGCGACCTCGACAGTGATGTTTGCTGTTGGTGCGCTCGAGAGTTCGGTCGCTGAAATAGAACGGATCAGGTTGCGCACCTACCCGGAAGCCATGCGCGGTGTTGACAAGGAATTCGCCCTCGCTGATCTGATCGAACTCGGTGACATTGAGGCCGTGATTGAGCGTGCGATTGACACGCGAGTGGAGAGTCTGTGCTACGGCAAACTCGATGACTGGTCCAAGTGGTTCGCTGGCGCCTTCAAGCTCGACCTTCCAGATCTCGCCACCGACTGGGATCAGCTCAAAGAAGTAGTTCAGCGTCGCCATGTGATTGCGCACAACGAGGGACGCGTCAGCCGCCTCTACCTTGAACGAACGGGCGTCACCGAATACGACATCGGCGAGTTGCTTCCTGCGGCGCCCGAGTACGTCGATTGGGCAATCGAAGAATGCGCAATTGTCGGATTGCGGATGATCGTTCAAGCGTGGCTGAAGCTCGGGACGGACGTTGAACATCTCCTGAGGCATCTCAACTACCGCTGTTACGACAGTCTGGTGATTCATCGATATCGAATCGCCAGCGCCCTCGCAGCGACGCAACGAATGATCGCCCCTCCTGACTCTGACTTCGTACAGATGGCTCGCGTGAACGGGTGGATCGCCCGATCACGCATGGGCGAGGACGTAGCCGGCGAGGTGGGAGCTTGGGATGTCGGCCCGCTGGCACAGCGTTATCGCATCGCGAAGTGTGCCCTCCTAGACGACTTTGATGCGCTCGCAACGGAAATCCCTCTGGCCCTCCAGACAACTGAGCTCACCCGGGAGGCACTGAGGATATGGCCATTGTTCCAGCCGCTTCGCGAGCAACCACTCTTTGCGGAGCTTCTGAGTTCGGGGTCAAACTAGCGCTGCAGGAGTCCGTGCACCTGTCCTGCGACCTCCAACGCACCACGTGGAAGGGCACCACCTGCTGCATCCGCGAGGTGACCCTCTTCCACGAGTGACACCCCGGCGATGTCAGAATTTCGGTCTGAAGGCTGAGAGAAGCCCCCCGACCGCTTCTCTCACGAGCTCGCTGCGGTTGACGTCACGCCGAGCGGACGAGCTCGTGGGCCACAGCGTCACCAAGCGCGCTTTGTGCGGTGACCCATCTCGCTAGTGCGACGGGAGGTCCGATTTCAGAATTCGGACACCGGCACCGCCCAGGGCGTCACAGGCAATCGACGCAGACCGACGATCGCAGACCTGTGGCAGGCTTCGTCGTGTGCGACTGCTGAAGCAAATCCCGATCCACGATGTACACGCGAACCTACGGCGCCAGCGTCAATTCATGTACTGGTTCCTTGCTGCTGGAGCCGTGATGACGCTCGTCGGCGGTCTCGCAGACTTCACGGTCTTGGTCGTGTTGGGTGTAGCTGTGGCCTGGGCTGGAGTCCTCTGGGATTACGCCGTTCAGGTCGGCTTCCACATCGTCGCAGGCGCAATTCAGAGCGAAGGGTCACGGTCACCTGACCTCGAGGACGATGGAGTCATCAGCCATGACGCGGCGGTCGAACGACTCCTAGTGAAGATCGAGGAGCTCGCTGAACGATCACCAACGTTGGTCAATCCGACCGTAATCGCGGCGACGATTAGCTTCGTTGCTGCGGTAATTGTTGCGATAGCCGTCACCGCCCTATGACCGCCAAGCCAGTGCAGACGTGGAACCCGTACTGGCGACAGCTTCCCCGTCTTCGTAGACGACCAACGCGTGCGGTCGAGCATCCGATTGCGGGTAGGGCCGGATACCAGATCACGCGTCTCGAACGGTCAGGTCAACTTACGTGGCCGACCGACGACCCCGAATGGTGGGCCTCAGCCGTCACCAGCCCAACACTTGGCGACCGCATCGACGCGATCGCAGCCGCAGCGACCAGCACGTAGCCAGGGGCACCCGGTGACAAGCCACTCTGAATGCCGCTCGGGACACGAATCGCAAGCGACCAGCGCGCACCGATCGTCCGTTCTAGAAGTGTCCCCGACCGCCGGGTCGGTGACGCGGTTACGTGACATGCTGCTTGGGAGCTGGACGTCATCGATCCGATTCGTGGTCAAGGCCGGATACCCATGTTCGGCGAAGATGCGGGGGCCGACTCAGGCCAGGGTGGGGAGCCGGTAGGCGCGGGCTGCGGTGTCGTGGAACAGGTCTCGCTTCTCGTCAGCCGAGCAATCGGCGGCGATGCGCTTGAACGCGTTCCAGAGCACGACGTAGCCCACGCCCTGCTTGTCCACGGGAAAGTTGCTCTCGAACATGCAACGCTGCGGGCCGAACTCTTCGATGGCCCAACGCAACGGCCCGGCCCACGGCGCTGCCAACTCTTCGGAGGTCGGCGGGCGCTCCTGCTTGTCCCATCGGAATCCCATCATGGGCATGCCAATACCACCGACCTTCAGGTAGGTGTTCGGGCGTGCGGCCAGGGCGCTCATGCTGTGCTTCCACACCTCGATGATCTCGTCGCGACGGTTCTTGTAGGGGCCGGTGCCGAGCACTAAGCCGATGTGGTCCACGACGATGGAGGTGTCGGGGCAGGCTCTTGCCACTTCGACCAGCTCGCCCAGCTGAGGGTGGTACACCTGCGCGTCGTAGGTGTAGCCCATCTCGCCCACCGTGCGGACACCGGCAAGGTAGCCGGGATCATCCATGGCGGCGCTCGGGCCCATGTCAAGCGGTGGGTGGTCATCCTGGGCGGTGATGTAGCGCACCCCGCGGAATCGGCCGCGACCGGCCTCCTCGTGGGCCTGCAGTACTTCGACCACGGCCTCGCCGAGCGAGACGTCGGCGTGCCCGATGATCGCAGCGATCTCTGCCCCGCCACCCTCGGCGCTGCGCTCGGCCAGCTCGACCACGAACTCGGTCTCGCCGACGGGACGAAGGTGATCGGGACCGACGGAGCGGTACTCGGTGCCGCATTCGAGGAACACCGTGCGCACGACGTTGTGCCCAGCGCCGGTGTCGGCGTGCAGGTCTTCGAGGGTGTAGGGCCAGCCGGTGTGTCCCTCGTCGAGCCAGAGGTGATGGTGAGGGTCGCAGATCGGCAAGTCCGGTTCGAGCGCGTCCTCCTGTACCTGGCAGATCCACGCCGCGTGTTCCTGTCCGAGTCGGCCGGTGGCCATGACCTCAACGTAGATGGCCGAGCGCCTCATGACGGCACATCCCGAGCGACCCGGGTGTCCCATGCCGCCGGCTGCGGGCGTGGTCGAAGTCGAGGCATCGGGTGACGGTGATGGTGTTGGGTGGATGTCCCACGATTCAAGGAGGACACCATGCCCACACTGCTCACCAACCACGCCGCTCTCTGCATCGACGATCCACCGTGGTCGCCCGACGAAGCCCAAGTGGCGGCTGCCGCATTCCTCGCGCGATACAGCGGCCGCACGCTGGAGGCGTATCGCCATGACCTGCGCTACTACTTCCAGTGGGCCGCTGACCAACAGCTCGCGGTCCTCGACGCGTCCCGAGCCCACATCGAGATCTACCGCTCCACGATGGAACAACGCAGGCTCGCAGCATCGACGATCGACCGGCGACTGACGACGGTGTGTGGCTACTACCGCTTCGCCCACATCGACGGTCGCATCCCCGCCAACCCGGCCCAGTACGTGCGTCGTCCCAGAGTCCAGCCGACCGAGCAGCATGCGATGGATCGCGGTGAACTCGGCCGTTTCTTGTTCGCTGCCGAGAACTACGACCGCGCCCACGCCGCTCTGGCCGTGCTGCTCGGCCTCAACGGGCTGCGCGTGTCCGAAGCCTGCGCGACGAACATCGAGAACCTGGCGTTCGAGCGCGGCCACCGAACACTGCGGATCGTCGGCAAGGGCAACAAACCCGCCGTCATTCCCCTGGTGCCGCGCACGGCACGCACGATCGACCTCGCCATCGGCGAACGCCACGAAGGCCCAATCCTGGTGCGGCGCGACGGCCAACGGCTCGATCGGCGAACAGCGCATCGCTGGGTGCGATCGATCGGCAAACGAGGCGGACTCGGCCACGTCCATCCCCACATGCTGCGCGCCGCGTTCATCATGGCCGCCCTCGACGCCGGCGTCCCACTGCGCGACGTCCAACTCGCCGCCCGCCACGCCGACCCGCGCACCACCACGATCTACGATCGACGCCGACAGAACTTCGACCGCCACGCCGCATACGTCGTTGTCGCCTTCGTCGCCAGCGGCTGAGAACGTGACCTCACGGCACATGAGGGGTACCGCGGTCACCGTGGGGTCGAACCCTATGGGACATGCGAGTGTGCGCAGTGTGCCGGGTTCAAGCTGCTCGCTAGCACCGCCAGCTGACCAGCGTCATCGCGTGTCAGGGCAAGTCGCGGCTGGCAGCGATGATGGTGTCGCAGCGGTCGGCGTCGCGGGCGGCGACGACGAGTTCGCCGTCATGGAAGGTGTAGTCGACGCCATGCCGTTCGAGCTCGTCGACGATCGTGTCGACGGCGCTGGTTGACCATTCGACAGTTGAGTACGCCACCAGCTCAGCGCCGCCGGCGTTGGTGTCGGGCGGGCCGGTGTCGATGTCGGCGATCATGCGGTCCAGGAGTGCTTCGTGTCGGGTGTCGACGACGAGGTCATCGCCTTCCAGCGTGTAGGTGACGTTGCGGCGTTCGAGTTCGGCGCAGATCGACGCGAGCGATTCCGGCGGCCAGTCGACGGTCCCGTACACGATTTCGGTGTCGTCGTCGGCGATGGTGGCGGCGGGCGGCGCGGGATGCTGTCCCGGGGTGCCGGCGAACGACGCTTGGACGAGGTGAGCGCGGCGGATCTCTTCGGCGGCGGAGTTGCCCATCAGCCCAACGATGATCCAGCCCACGAAGCCGAACACGAGACCGAGCCAGAACCCTGCGGCCGGGCGGCCTTTCGACCTGCCGATGGCGTAGCCGATGCCGCCGGAGATGCTGACCCACATCGCGAGGAAGACGACGATGATCAGCAGTTCCAACATCGACGTCATCGTAGGTTGGCAGGACAACCCACGCGCGGCCAGAGCGTGCAGGTCGATCGCTTCGGCGGCGAATCGGCGCCAGATCGTTCGGTGGGGCACATCGGCGCGCTTGTCGAAACGAGGTTCCTCTGCCCCTGATCGCCGGGTGTGCCGCGATACGAAAGCGTGGCAGACCGGAACATCGGGGACAGGGCGAATACCGAGATCGCACGTGGCCAGTGGCTACTTTGCAGGAGACACGTGATCTTCAGGAGGAACTGCGTGCACCGCCCCATGAAAGGCACACTGAAGTTGGCAGCCGTCACCTGCTTGATCGGCGCGTTGGCTTCTTGCGGCGACGACGACGCAGAAGATGTGTCTACGCAAACCGCGAACTCGGCGCAGCCCACAGACGAGCCGCAGCCAGACACGACGGTCGCGAGCGATGAGTCGGTCGCGAGCGATGTCTCAGTAGCGGTGGAACCAAATAGCGCAGGCCCACAACCGTGCGAAGGCGCCAAAGTCACCGTCAACTACGACGCCGACCTTGTGAAGAACGGGCTTGGATGCCGACCGACCCCTACGCAGCAGATCGACGTCCTCATCAGTGCTAGCGAGCCCAACCCGGCCCAGATTTGCACCAAAATGGACGGCTGGCTGCGTCCTGCCGTGGCAGGGGATGCGCTCGGCGGCTGGGTTTGCGAATACGCCGACCCCGAGCTGTTGCGGTAAGCGTCGCGGCTCACTGCTATCCGGACCGGGCTGTAGGCGACATCGTAGGATGAGCTCGTCCAAAGGGGGAGGGGCGGACCCAGGACGCAACATAGGCCGCCCTAAGAGGGAGTGGAACCCGTGGCAAAGGTAGTCGTTCGCCGCAACATGAGCCCGTTCGGTGGGGCACGTCGCATCACCGTCGCGATCGACCGGAAGGTTGTGTGCGAACTGCATGCCGGTGGCCGGTTCGAGATGGACATCGAACCTGGCTGGTACGGCGTGGAGGCCGAATGGGGACGCGGGAACCGTTCAGCGTCGTTCGACAACAAGGACGGCTCCCCGGTCGAGATCGTCGTCGGTCTCCCGTGGATGAGCCTGGGGAAGCGCCCCACCATCTCTATCAGCGTCGGGGAGTGACTGGTCCGCTGGTGCGAGCCGGTCAGGCGAACTGATCGAACAGGTAGCTCGACCGGCCTGCTCGGCTACCACCAGCGGACCGGTCGCCTGAGCGTACGACACGCCTCCCGGCAGCAGAGAGTCCTGGGATTTCGGCTGTTGGAGGTTGATCAGGTCCCCGATGTGCCGTTCGAGGGCACTCGATAACGGCGAGCGATAACCGTCTCCGGACACGGTGCGCCGCGCCACGCGTCGGCCCTTACCGGGTACCCCATAACGCCTAATACACGTGTGATCCAGACGGCATCCGCGTCGGCTTCGAGGGCTGCTGGGAGCGTGGGCGGATGAACCCGTTTCCATGTCTTGTTCGATCCTCGAGCCCTGGCGGGGAGGTGAGGTATGCGCTGGGCGATCCGTTGGTCGATTCGTATCTGGCGTTCGTGGCTGGGCGGTGTCGTGCGAACACGTTGCGGGCGGTTGCGCATGATCTGAAGACCTTCTTCACCGTCGTCGACAAAGCACCGGTTGATGTCGTCGCGGCGGACGTCTTCGCGTTCATCGCTGAGCAGCGCGGCGATCGGACGGTGGTGCGCATCGGTGACGGCGAGTCGAAGTTGTCGGCGCGCACGATCGCTCGACGGCTGTCGTCGATCTCGGGTCTCTACGCGTATCTCGTTGCCCGCGGCGACACGGCGGTCACCGCGAACCCGGTCCCGCGTGGGTTGTCGACGCGTCGCCGAGGCGGGCGTCGACGCGAGGTGCCACTGGTGCGCGTCCCGCGGACGCTGCCAAAGATTCTCTCGCCGGGCGAGGTGACTGCGTTGTTGGCGGCGCTGCGAACCCACCGGGACCGGGCGATGGTTCTCGCAATGGTGCTGGGCGGTCTGCGCCGTTGCGAGGTGCTCGGTCTGCGCTTGGGTGACATCCAGGTGCCGGAACGATCGTTGTTCATCGCCGAAGGCAAGGGCGGCCATCAGCGCGTGATCCCGATCTCGAACACGTTCTTCGTCGCTGTCGGCGACTACCTCCGTCACGAGCGACCCTGCGACGTCGACACCGACCGGGTGTTCGTCACCTTGAAGGGCCCGACACGTGGCCGCCCGCTCACTGCCGATGGGATCGACACGATCCTGCGCGGCGCCCGTGACCGTGCCGGGCTCGCCAAAGCAACGTGCCATCAGTTGCGCCACACCTGTCTGACCCGGCTTCGTGAGGCAGGCATGGAACTCGAAGCAGTCCAGGCTCAAGCCGGCCACGCGTCGATCGAATCGACGCGCATCTACCTCCACCTCACCAACGACTGGCTCGCCGCCGAGTATCGACGAGCAACCGAACGCATCGACGCCGACGCCGCAGCCGAGCTGCGCTCGATGCAGGAGATCAACCAGTGACCGCCGTCGCCGCCACCGGCAGCGTCGAGGCGTGGATCCCACGCCCCGGGTCCGACCGCGAATGGCCGGAGCTGTCGCTGCAGGCACCGCTGCTGGTGGTCACGATGCGCCGCTACCTGCTGCAACTCACCACGTTCCTCGCACCGCGCAGCGTCGACGCCGCCGATGGCACCCTGCGCCAGTTCGCCCGCTGGCTCGTCGCGAACACCGACGCCCGCACCGTTGCCGACATCACCCGCGCTCACATCGAGGACTACAAGGTGTGGCTCGCTGCCCAACCCGGCACGAAATCATCGACGCTCGCGAAGAACACCCAACGTCAACGGCTCCGCATGATCCGGATCTTCATCGAGCGCCTCATCGAATGGGACTGGCCCGACGCACCCGGCCGCAACCCGATCCTGCACGGCGACATCCCACCACGCCCCGAGCCGATCCCGAGATTCCTCACCGACCAACAAGCCGCCGCGTTCATGGCCGCCGCCGCAGCCCACCCGCTGGCGCGCTACCGGCTCGTCGCCCAAGTCCTCGCCCGCACCGGGCTACGCGCCACCGAACTCTGCGAGCTCGCCGCAGACGCCGTGACCCGCATCGGCAACGACGGCTACTGGCTCCGCATCCCGGTCGGCAAGCTCCGCAACGACCGCATGATCCCGCTCCACGCCGACCTTGTCGAACTCTTCGCCGACTGGACCGCCGCCAACAACGAACACATCCGAAGCTCCGGTCGGCTCCTCGCCGACGGACACGCACCCATCGACCGGCGAACCGTCCACCGCATCGTCGCCCGAATCGGAGCGACCGCTGGCATCGACGACATGCACCCACACCGACTCCGCCACACCCTCGCCACCCAAGCCATCAACCGCGGCATGCGCCTCGAAGCAATCGCCGCGCTCCTCGGTCACCGCTCACTCGAGATGACCCTCGTCTACGCCAAGATCACCGACCGCGTCGTCGCTGACGAATACGCCGCCGTGTGCGAACAGATCGACGCCCTCTACGCCACCGCCGCGACACCCGGCGCGCTGCCCGCCGAGATCGAAACCAACGCCATGACCCGCCTCCGCCAAGAAACCCACGCCCGCATGCTCGGCAACGGCATGTGCACACGACCCGTCGAACTCGACTGCCGCATGGAAACCATCTGCGAAACCTGCGCCTACTTCGACACCGGACCCGAGTTCGTCCCCGTCCTACTCCGCCAACGAAACCACGCCCGAGATCACCAACAACCCGACCGCGCCGCCCTCTACGACAGCCTCATCCAACGAACCGGAGCCACCCCTTGACAGCGATCACACGTATAACGCCGGCTCTGCAGCCGAACCGTCGGCCGGTGGTGGCCGACCGAGCGCCGATGATCCCTCGAACTCGGACGCGTCTCGTGTGGGTTCCGGTGTTCGTGTGGCTGCGCGGCCAGGGTGGTCGACATAGCGATCTGTCAGAGCGGCGGAGGCGAAAGCCGTATGCTCGGGCGGCGGTCTGTCATCGCGATGGCGGAATGTGCATCTGGTCAGCGTTCATTCTGATTTGGAGGGTGGATGGAGCGTCGTGTCTTCGTAAGCGTGAACACCGATCGTTCGCTCGATGAGCGTCAGCGTGCGATCAAACACGCGGTGCTCGATCGTCTCAGGTCGGCGGGTTTCGAACCACAGGTGTTCTTCGAGACCGGACTGGCACGGTCGCGCGCGTGGAGCATTGATGCAGTGAACGAGGTACTGGCGCGGTGTGTGGGGGCCGTCGTGCTGGGTTTCCCTCGGTGGAGAGCGACGACCGAGGCGGGTGCGGCCTTGCTTGTCGGGGAGTATCTCCACATGGAAGGTGCGGCCGCGGTCGCCAGAGGTCTGCCGATCTTCATCGCAGCCGAGGACGGCGTGGAAGATCGCGGAATCGTGTACCAAGGCGGCGGGTACGTGATCGCTCCCATCTCGAGGTCCTCGTCTGCCGACGACGTGCTTGTGTCCGAGTTCGGTGAGCGGCTCGACGAATGGATCCGCTCGCTGACGAATCTTCGCGACGTGTTTCTCGGATACTGCAGTGGGAGTGACGGAGTGGCGGCCCGAATCGGGTCGTTGCTTGTTCGTGCGGGAGCGACGGTTCACGACTGGTCGGTGGACTTCCGACCGGGTGGGTCGATCCTTGATCAGATCGAAGGTGCAAGCGACATCTGTACCGCAGGGGTGTTCGTGTTTAGCGAAGATGACCCCCTCGTCGGCGAGGCCGGATTGGCTGCTCCACGAGACAACGTGGTGTTCGAGGCCGGATATTTTATTGCCGCCAAGGGTCCTGAGCGCGTGCTGATCGTTCGGGTAGGAAACGCCAAGATGCCCGCGGACCTCGGCGGAAACATCTACCTCCACCTCGAGCGGCCAGACCTCGTGGCCGGTCTAGAAGCGCAACTCAGCCGATTCGTCAACGAGAGGCTGTAGAGGGTGAGCAGGTTCTTTGCCTATCGACAACTCGTCGGGATTTCGCCGGCACCAGCGCCGCTCGTTGTCGGACTGTCGGCCTCGGTGAGCCGACTGCCTGCGTTCGGCTCCGGCCTGGCCGTCATCGCTGGATCGGCCGCGTGGGCGACGCCGTCGTGGCGCAGCGATATCGATGTTGCTGCATTCAAGTCCGACCACAGCCTCGACCTCGAATCCGGCATAGCAGCAGTTCGACAGGAATTCACTGACGCGCACGGCACACGCTTCATCTGCCCCCACGTCGACATTGTGTGGGTCGGCGCGGAGCGCGAGGAACTCGTAGAACGCGACAACCTGGTGTCCAAGAGTGCGCCCATCAAGGAACCGCGGACGATCGCGGAGATCTTTGAGCGCGTCTGTGTCCGTTTGATCGATCATCTCGAATCCCTTGCCCGAGTTCAGGGCGATCCATGGCGACAATTCGTTACCCGCTTTCTCTCCTCCGCTGATCATGGGGCGTCACTTCGGCGAGACGTCATTCGTGAGTACGTCCACGCAATTGCGGTCGAGTGGAAAGCACAGACGTTTCTCGATGAGGGTCCAAACAATTCGTCCGAACTCGGGCCTGCGGAACTCGATGCTCTCGGCAGCCTCGAGGGCTTTGCTTACCATCTCGTGCGTCAGATCCTGGGCGAAAAGCAGCTCTATCCGGCGCCTGATCGTCGTGGTGACGTGCGAACAGCGCTGCGACTGCTCGATGATCCACTGAGCCACGAACTCTCTAATGCCCTCGCCCCCCTGTTCGCGCTCGGTGACGGCTACGAGCAACTTGCGCTCCAAGTCCAAACCGATCGCGAAATCGATGAGGGGGACTTTTACCGGCGGCTGCGTTCGCTGGCCGCCAACGTCGACATCGACGCTGTGGAGAACTTCGTTTGGACCTACGCTGCGCCTAGCGGGCAGCCTCGCGAGCCACTGTGACCGCGGCCCGACGAATCGCGGTCGTCGGCCCGACGGGGAGCGGCAAGACAGCGTTAGCGGTCGAACTTTCGACCGGTTCACGACTGCCGTGCATCCATCTCGATGGTCTTCGCTATCGCGACGACTGGAACCCGGCCCCGGACGACAAACTCCGCGACCAAGTAGCCGACATTGTCGGGACCGCTGCCTGGATCATCGAGGGCAACTACGCCGCTGTTCGTGATCTGATGTGGGAAAACGCGGATCTGGTGGTCTGGCTCGATATGCCTAGGAGCGTGACGCTGCCGAGACTTATTCGGAGGACGTTGCGCCGCATCTTCTCGCGCCACCACGAGCCCGGAGCGCCTCGTGAGTCGTGGCGACGGGTGTTCGGCGCCCAGTCCGTCGTGCTCTGGGCATTACGGACTCATACTCCCCTTCGCCACGAATACGAACGTTCAACCGAGCTCTACAGCGCACGTGGCACCGTGGTGGTCCGCCTCCGAACTCCGGCTGCCGCATCCGACTGGATTTCATCGATCCACTACGAGTGTTCGCCGGCCACGGGAATCCAGTTCGACCAACCCATTTCGCGCTAGCCACTTTTCGGCCGCCGCCGGGCAGTCACACCAGACGCGACGTGGACCCAGAGTGCCCCCGAACGCCTAATACACGTGTGATCCAGACGGCATCCGCGTCGGCTCCGAGGGCTGCTGGGAGCGTGGGCGGATGAACCCGTTTCCATGTCTTATTCGATCCTCGAGCCCTGGCGGGGAGGTGAGGTATGCGCTGGGCGATCCGTTGGTCGATTCGTATCTGGCGTTCGTGGCTGGGCGGTGCCGTGCGAACACGTTGCGGGCGGTTGCGCATGATCTGAAGACCTTCTTCACCGTCGTCGACAAAGCACCGGTTGATGTCGTCGCGGCGGACGTCTTCGCGTTCATCGCTGAGCAGCGCGGCGATCGGACGGTGGTGCGCATCGGTGACGGCGAGTCGAAGTTGTCGGCGCGCACGATCGCTCGACGGCTGTCGTCGATCTCGGGTCTCTACGCGTATCTCGTTGCCCGCGGCGACACGTCGGTCACCGCGAACCCGGTCCCGCGTGGGTTGTCGACGCGTCGCCGAGGCGGGCGTCGACGCGAGGTGCCACTGGTGCGCGTCCCGCGGACGCTGCCAAAGATTCTCTCGCCGGGCGAGGTGACTGCGCTGTTGGCGGCGCTGCGAACCCACCGGGACCGGGCGATGGTTCTCGCAATGGTGCTGGGCGGTCTGCGCCGTTGCGAGGTGCTCGGTCTGCGCTTGGGTGACATCCAGGTCCCGGAACGATCGTTGTTCATCGCCGAAGGCAAGGGCGGCCATCAGCGCGTGATCCCGATCTCGAACACGTTCTTCGTCGCTGTCGGCGACTACCTCCGTCACGAACGACCCTGCGACGCCGACACCGACCGGGTGTTCGTCACCTTGAAGGGCCCGACACGTGGCCGCCCGCTCACTGCCGATGGGATCGACACGATCCTCCGCGGCGCCCGTGACCGTGCCGGGCTCGCCAAAGCAACGTGCCATCAGTTGCGCCACACCTGTCTGACCCGGCTTCGTGAGGCAGGCATGGAACTCGAAGCAGTCCAGGCTCAAGCCGGCCACGCGTCGATCGAATCGACGCGCATCTACCTCCACCTCACCAACGACTGGCTCGCCGCCGAGTATCGACGAGCAACCGAACGCATCGACGCCGACGCCGCAGCCGAGCTGCGCTCGATGCAGGAGATCAACCAGTGACCGCCGTCGCCGCCACCGCCAGCGTCGAGGCGTGGATCCCACGCCCCGGGTCCGACCGCGAATGGCCGGAGCTGTCGCTGCAGGCACCGCTGCTGGTGGTCACGATGCGCCGCTACCTGCTGCAACTCACCACGTTCCTCGCACCGCGCAGCGTCGACGCCGCCGATGGCACCCTGCGCCAGTTCGCCCGCTGGCTCGTCGCGAACACCGACGCCCGCACCGTTGCCGACATCACCCGAGTGCACATCGAGGACTACAAGGTGTGGCTCGCTGCCCAACCCGGCACGAAATCATCGACGCTCGCGAAGAACACCCAACGTCAACGACTCCGCATGATCCGGATCTTCATCGAGCGCCTCATCGAATGGGACTGGCCCGACGCACCCGGCCGCAACCCGATCCTGCACGGCGACATCCCACCACGCCCCGAGCCGATCCCGAGATTCCTCACCGACCAACAAGCCGCCGCGTTCATGGCCGCCGCCGCAGCCCACCCGCTGGCGCGCTACCGGCTCGTCGCCCAAGTCCTCGCCCGCACCGGGCTACGCGCCACCGAACTCTGCGAGCTCGCCGCAGACGCCGTGACCCGCATCGGCAACGACGGCTACTGGCTCCGCATCCCGGTCGGCAAGCTCCGCAACGACCGCATGATCCCGCTCCACGCCGACCTTGTCGAACTCTTCGCCGACTGGACCGCCGCCAACAACGAACACATCCGAAGCTCCGGTCGGCTCCTCGCCGACGGACACGCACCCATCGACCGGCGAACCGTCCACCGCATCGTCGCCCGAATCGGAGCGACCGCTGGCATCGACGACATGCACCCACACCGACTCCGCCACACCCTCGCCACCCAAGCCATCAACCGCGGCATGCGCCTCGAAGCAATCGCCGCGCTCCTCGGCCACCGCTCACTCGAGATGACCCTCGTCTACGCCAAGATCACCGACCGCGTCGTCGCTGACGAATACGCCGCCGTGTGCGAACAGATCGACGCCCTCTACGCCACCGCCGCGACACCCGGCGCGCTGCCCGCCGAGATCGAAACCAACGCCATGACCCGCCTCCGCCAAGAAACCCACGCCCGCATGCTCGGCAACGGCATGTGCACACGACCCGTCGAACTCGACTGCCGCATGGAAACCATCTGCGAAACCTGCGCCTACTTCGACACCGGACCCGAGTTCGTCCCCGTCCTACTCCGCCAACGAAACCACGCCCGAGATCACCAACAACCCGACCGCGCCGCCCTCTACGACAGCCTCATCCAACGAACCGGAGCCACCCCTTGACAGCGATCACACGTATAACGCCGGCTCTGCCGCGTGTCCGCGTAGCAGACTGTGAGCGTGCCAACGGATTGCATCTTCTGCCAGATCGTCGCCGGCGACGCTCCGTCCTACACGGTTGCCGAGGATGACCTGACGGTCGCGTTCCTCGACCGGGGCCAGGCGACCGACGGCCACACGCTCGTCGTGCCCCGGACGCATGCTTCAGACATCTGGGAGATCTCTGAGCGCGACGCCGCTGCCGCCATGAACATGGCCAGACGCGTCGCTCACCTCCTCGACGAGCGGCTGACGCCCGATGGCCTGAACCTCATCCAGGCAAACCGACCCGCCGGCTGGCAGACCGTGTTCCACTTCCACATCCACCTCGTCCCCAGGTGGTCGGGCGACGGACTCACACCTCCATGGACGGAACGCGACGCGTCAGCCGACCGCTTGGCCACCACCTTGGCCCGGCTCCGCTAACCACTGAAACCGTCCCTGATCACCGGGGCCGGGACGGGATTATCTCGCGCCGCACTGGGGCCGAATCCGAGGCGTCCTCGGTCGGCCGATGTCGGGTTACGGCGCTCACATTATGTCGCTCTCCTGCTCGATCTGTGGGTCAGGTTCGGCCTGGGAGAACGGGTGGTTGGCTGCCGAGTGCGAGCAGGGCGAGGGCGATGAGGGGTTCGGGTCCGTGGAAGCCGAACGCGATTCGGGTGAGGAGTCGGATCTTGGTGTTGGTCGACTCGATGAGGGCGTTGGAGAGCCCCGAGTCGAGGGCGTGGTCGATCGCCGCGCGGTGTTTCACGATCTTGCGGGCGAGCTCGATGAAGGCCGGCATGCGGGATCGGCGTGCCCATGACAGCCATCTGTCGAGGGCGTGTTTGCCGGCGTCGCCCTTGACGGCGAACACGAATCGCAGTCCTTCCTTGAGGAGGTAGGCGCGATGCAGCCGGGGGTCGATCTTGGCGATCCAGTCGAGCTGGGCGCGTTGGTTGTCGGTGAGATCACCAGGGTTCTTCCAGAGTGCGTAGCGGGCTCGGGCGATGCCGAGCGAGGTGCCTCGGGCGCGTCCT
This sequence comes from Ilumatobacteraceae bacterium, assembly GCA_963710625.1. Taxonomy (GTDB): domain Bacteria; phylum Actinomycetota; class Acidimicrobiia; order Acidimicrobiales; family Ilumatobacteraceae; genus Sva-07. The sequence goes on from CAVQBG010000008.1 coordinate 340,944, forward strand.
CGCTGTGACGTGGTAGTGGTGATCGCGTTTCTCCCCGATGCCTGGTTCCAGGCTCGGCGGCGTTCGACATCGAGCGCTTCGATCGCCCATGCAACGACATGGAACGCATCGGCGCAGCGCTGTGCGTTCGGGGCTCGCTTGGCGACGACGCGGGCGATCCAGCCCGCCATGTCCGCTGATACGTGGGTCAACTCTGCGGCGCGTTCGTCGCCGAGTTCGTCGAAGAACACCTCCAACGCGGCGTCGGTGCGGCCCGGGCCGGCCCACACCAGATGGCCGGTGTCGTGGTCGACCACGACGATCAAGTAGCGGTGGCCGCGCTTGTAGGAGATCTCATCGATCCCGATCCGGCGCAGGCCGGCGAGCCGATCGATCTGCTGCTCGACGTCGTTGTTGACCCGGGTGACGATCGCGCCGATGGTGCGCCACGCCACCCGCAGCAACTCACAGGTCGCAGACTTCGAGGTGCGCACCGCCAGCCACGCGGCCAGGTCGTCGAAGTCGCGGGTGTGGCCGACACCGTGACGAGCCCACGGCACCGCCGCCACCGTCGGGCCATGCGTGCGACACCGCACCCGTGGTGCATCGGCTTCGACGAACACCTTCGTAGTGCCCGCATCCAGCGCACGCCAACGACGCCGACCATTGCCACGGTCATAGCGGGGCGCTCGACGATTGCAGTGTCCGCACCGGCCACGAGCCTTCGCATTCGGTCGCACCGACACCACGATCGAGCCGTCGGTGTCATCGACACGGACCCCTTCCACGACCGTGCGCGCCAGTCCGCACGCCCGCTCCCATACCTTGGTGTTCAGCACCCCGTCTGCCTTCCTGATCGTTTCGAGCCTTCGACAGCGCGAAACCTAGGAATCAGACGGGGTGCACCCGCGGATAGCCCCTCAACTCACCCACGGATCCAGCAGAAGAGCGCATTATGTGCGGTTCAATCCTGGTCCCGTGGCCCGACGGAGAGTGCCGTCCAATCACCACCGGCAGCGCTAGCTGAGACCGCCGGTGCCAAGCAGGGTGCCGTCTGCTGCGTATGCGTCGATTCGCACGAAGATGTCCACCAATGGCGGTGGGCTCGGCGGCGGCGAGGCTTCGACTGGTAGGTCGGCAAGGACCACGAAGTAGCCCTCGGGTGAGGTGACGTCGACGCGAATGGTCCCTTCGGTGGTCACGATGTCGACAGCGGCAGTGCCGGCGGGTGCTTGCCCGAGGAACGTGAAGTGGCCGAGTCCGGTTCCGTCTCTGGGGTCGACGTTGAGGGTGTAGTTGGTCCACGGCAGCTGCGGGTGGGCGACTGCTCGACTCATCGGACCGCAGCCGCCCCCGCCGAAAGCGGCACCACTTTCGAAGAGGAGGTCCCCGTGAGAGTTGGCGTCATCCACCGTCCAGTACTCGACGGTGCGTCCGGCGCTGGTGGTGCTTGCGACGAGGCGGGCGTTCTCGGAGCTGATGTCACACCTCATCTCATCGACGAGTTCGGCCTGGTCTGAGTTGAGCCGGTCAGCGACGACTGCGTAGGTGACCCCCGCCCCGGTCGCAACAAGGACTCCGACCGCGAGGCCGGCAAACAGGTTCCTTCGGCGTCGTGTCGGCGTGGGTCGGACCGGTTGTGGGCGTTCGATGGTGGGCGTGGTGCTGTTCATGACGTTCTCCATGAGGTCGGCTTCCCCGACTCGCAGGTCCAGTGCTTGAACGTCGGTGTTGCTGTACATCGACTGCGCCACGAGGAGGTCGAGTTCTTCGTCGTTCATCACTGGGCTCCTTCAGCTCGGTGGAAGCGGAGAGACCGTCTCTCTGTTCGTTCATGTCCGGCGCCGTCGACGCGTTTCGTTCTGGTCGCGGATTCCTGCGGCTCCGTTGTGAGCGCTGAGCGCAGCTTGTTGCGCGCTCGATGCAGGTGCGTGCGCACGGTGTTCTGCTTCATGTCGAGTACCACAGCGATCTCTGCGGGACTGAGTTGCTCGGCGGCGGTCAGAGTCAGTACTTCGTGTTCAACCGGGGTCAGCAACTTCATTGCGGCGGCGACCTGGGCGGCCAACGCCGGGTCCGCGACTGTCGGGGCTTCAAGAGCGTCGTCGAGTTGTGATCGGAGCTTCTCGGCGAGGCGTCGTTGCCTCCGTTGGGTGCGGTCGCCGTTGGCGATGACGTTCCGAGCGACGCCGTAGAGCCACAGGATCGTCTCGGGTTCCCCCGGCACGACGTCAAGTCGACGCCACGCCGTCAACATCGTCTCCGCGACGACATCAGCGGCATCCGCGGGCGTTGCAGTGCGTCGAAGCGCGTAGCCCAACAGAGCGCGCGTATGGGCTTGGTAGGCCGCTCTGAACTTGATCTCGTCGGGACTCTCCCGCACCGGCACCTCCGTTGTCGCACAGCTTGCTCTACGACATGTCCGCGAGGCCGCAGAGCGTTTCAAACTTCTCGGACGGTCGGGGTTCGCTTCCAGGCCGGTCGGGATTATCTCGTGTCACGCTTGGGCCGCGATGCGGCGCGGTCGGAGAACCGATTGCCGGATTATCGAGTGCGCATTATGCGCTGACCCCGATGAGCAGAATGCCGGATACCTCGCCAACTTGGCGGCCGTCGGCGAACGTGAATATGCGTGTCCCGGTCGGCGTCTCGACCCGCTTCCTGGCCCTGCCGTCGTGTTGATGATCGCAGCGAGGGGGAACCACGTGTTCAGCGTCGGTGGTCCTCGAGTACGGTCGCTGAATCGCAGGTTGCCCACGCGCGCCGCCCGCCGTCGAGGCACTAGGTTTAGCTTGCTCCCGCCGACATCCCTTCCACCGCGTGGAGGTCGAGGGATGGCCAGTCGCGACCATCGCTGAGGCCACGGACCGTCACGCGCCACGGTCCACTAGTGGCTGCACCGGTGGCGGGTCGAGGGTGACGACCGTCCCGCGCAGGCTCACCGTCAACCGAGCCGCGCGGCGACGTCGTCGGCGAGCGCGTCGAGCGGCGGGTCGGCGCTAGGTGGGTCTCGATGACCGTGCCCGGGTGGACGACAAGCCGGGTGCGAGCGTCACGGACCGCTGTGAACCCATGCTGCCCAGTCGTAGACCCTGTCGGGATGGGCCGCCCGGAGTTCCCGAACGGCGTCGTGCAGAGCAGCGGCAGCCGCGTTGGCAGCGAGCTCGCTGCCCGCCGCGGACACGAGCGCCTCGTAGAAGCGGCCCGAGATAAGCACCGCCGCACGATCATCGATCGGCCAGAGGGTGCCCACGACGTGTCGGAAACCCGCCAGCTGGCACGCCGCGACAAGGCTGATGGGTTCGTCGGGTGTCGATGCGCTCGAGCGACCAGTGGTACAAGCAGATAGGAAGGCCAGCTCGGCGGTCGGTGACCGCTGCGCTGAGATGTCGCGAATCGTCAGCGGCCGCTCGCGGTGGTCCTCCAGCAGGAGTGATCGGCTGCGCGGATCGGTCGGGTCGCCCATGGCGTGGCAGCCGAAGTGGACCCACCTCGCCCGAGCGAGTGCCGCGAGCACGGAGTTGCGCACGGCAGGAATGCGGCCACCGCCGAGAACACGTACCGGCGGCGTCACGAGCAGCTCAAGCTGTCGCGTCTCTTCGAGCACGCCCGGCAGGTCATCCTCGCCGGGGGTCTCGGGCATCACGATCGCGAGGATCTGGCCCTTCCCGGCCGGATCGTCGGCGACCGCGTCGGCCGTGGCCGCGCCCACGGTAGGGACGGTGGACGAGACCGCTCGGTCCAGGACGGCCCGGCCCTTCCCGTCGGAGCCGTGGATGCCGGCCGCGTGTATGGGGAAGAGAGTCAGTACGCCGGAGAGGCACCACCAGACTCGCGGCCACTCCTTCCCGGACGCCGCCGGTCCGTCGATCCCGAGGTGCTCGAGGACCGGCGCGGCGATGATGTCCCATGCCTGTCGAAGGATGCGTCGCACACCGGGGAGGTCCTCGGGCTCCGGGTCCTCCATGGCGCCGAGGAAGAGCCCGACCTGCTCGCGGACGTCGTCAGGGCGGAGGCGGAGCGGTATCACGTCGACGCCGCTGCTCGTCAACACGAGTGCGTCGCTGCGTCGCTCGTTGACGTTCACTACGACGATGGCACCGGCCGGTGTCGTCGGGAGCAGCTCGTCTAGACCTGCAGACGTGAGGAAGCGCTCGAACCCGGGGACCGCCCGGATCTCGTCGACCAGCCGCTCCCACGCGCCCGGGGCTCGTGTCCGCGCATCAGCGAAGCCGCCGGAGGCGCCGATCCGGGACGGCGAGGAGGAGATCCCGTGCCCGGGCTCAGCCGACATGACCGAGAGCGTGTCCCGCAGTCGGCTGGCAAGGTCTGGGCGCCGATCATCCAAACGGTCGAGTTCCGACCGCAGCGCGAGCTCCTTCGAGAAGACGATCGCCCGTCCGGCCTCAAAGAGCTCCACGGCCAGCGCCGGTAGACCGGCTTGAAGGCATGTCGCCGCGGCATCGCTGCCGAGGTCGACGAGGGACTGCAGACGCCGTACCTCGTCGTCCTCGGCGAGCCACGGCGTGACGATGATGTGGGCGACTTCGACCGCGAGGCGGTAGCCCTCGACGGCACTGGCAAGCTCGCCCCGGTCATATGCGAGCTCCGCCCATCGCCGGGCGGACGAGTACCGGGACGACGGCGTGGCGAATGGCGACGCCGCGACAGCACGCAGTCCCGAGATCGCCTCGTCAAGGTCCCCGACGCGTCGCTCGCCGTGACCAGCCTCGGCCCGCTCGGCCAGTGCCTCGGCTAGCAACTCCTGGACCACGGGTGAGTTCACGTGACCCGTTCCCAGCGCCGCGGTGGCCCGCCGGCCGGCGTCAACGGCCCGGTCCAGGTCTGCGGGGTCGCCAGTCATGGCCGCCAAAGTCTTGAGTGACGTCATGATCTCGCTGTGGGCCACCGTGAGGATCGTCGGGTCGTTGCAGTTGGCAACCACCGGCTCCAGCGACTCAACGACACGGGCGATTGCGCGAGGATCGACTTGCTCGGGGTCCCACCGGGCGAGGGCGCCCTCGATGCGTGCGACCATCATCACGTGGGCGTGCCGCGCGCCTGCGTCCGACGTCAGCAACTCCAACCCGCGTCGAGCGGCGGCCTCCGCCCGGACGAGGTCGGCACGCGCCCGGCTGGTGGCACCCCGGACCAACAGTGCCGACGACAGGTTCAAGAGGATGCTCGCCCGCGCGGCCGGTCCTACGGGTCCGGAACTCGTGCAGAGCTGCTCAAGCACCTCTATGCCGAAATCGATGTCCACGATGCGGCCGACCGCCTGTCCACGGGCGAGATGCGCGAGTCCGAGATTCTGCGACACACTGACCGCGAGCGGCGTCTCGGGCTCGGCGAGGTCGCGCGCGCGGAGTCCGCGTTCGATTGAGGCATCGAGCGCATAAAGGGCGCCGGTCAGCTGGAACAAGGTCAGCCGGGCGATCGCCGTGTCGGCATGGAGCCGCGCGAGCATCGCGCGGCGATCGCCGGCGCCCACGGCAGCTCGATCGAAGAGTGCCGCCGCCTGCTCTAGCTCGTGAGCGGCACCGGTGATGGTGCCGTGAGCAAGCAGCACCCGGCCATACTCCGCCACGAGGTCATTGCTCCACCCGGCGAGCGGTCGACGCTCGCCGTCGACGTCATTGTCGTGCATCACACGCTCGAGCAGCGTGGCAGCCATCGCGAGGTCACCCTGGTCCTCGGCGAGCTCTGCTCGCCGCCTCGCGCAGCGGAGCTGGCGTTGGATCAACTGAGGTCGCCGAGGGTCGTCCAGCGGTGCGCGAGCAGCCGCCGAGTCGAAAAGGCCGGCAGCGCGAGCGCCGTCGTCCGACGGATCTAGCAGCGGCGCCGAGCCGGACATCTCGGCGCGCTGGAGCAGGAGGTCCCCAAGCGCTGCCTCCACGAACGGGTGGTGCGGGTGGTCCTCGACGAGGTAATCGAGCAGCTCCTCGTGTGCCTCGACGGCCTCGTCGAGGCCCACACGGCCGCGATCCATCAAGAGTGTGAGCAAGTCGGCGCGGCAGGCGAGAGCGAAGACATGGTCGTCGTCTCCCGGCGTGGTGACGGCCGCAAGTCCCCGGACGTCCGCTAGCGCCGCGACCGCGTCGTCCTCGAGTCGGCTTTCGGTCGCCCGCCCGAATGACTCCTTGAGACGCGCCCGCCGGTCCCTTGACTCGTCGGCGTGAACATCCCGGGGGCTCGGAGACGTCGGGGCTGGCGATCCGGTCAGGGCCTCGTGGACATTGTCCGGCACTGCCGTCGGATCGATCTCTAGCAGCTTCGTGAACAGACCGATGGCGATCCTGAACTCCTGGTCTAGGTCCTCACCGGCCGAGATGCCGTACCTGAGCCAGTGAAACCAGGCGACCGTCGCGAGCACCTCGGACTCGTCGAGATCGTCGGCGTGTCGCATCAACGCCTCGACGGTGGCGACCGCACGTCGAGAGTCGACGGCACCGCTGTCCCCATCCCGCAGGCAGCTCAGGTTGCGTTCTTGCACGTCACGGAGCAGTGCCTTCGCGCGGCGTCGACGAAAGCCGATCACCGCGTCCCCGCCCGGCCCGGCCTGCACCCGATTGTCCGCTCAGGACCCCGGAGTCTCGCTGACCGCAACGCAGACGTGGACCGGCTCGGGGCAGCCACGGTCGCGGCCATGCCGTTGACGGCATCAACCACGGCTGGCGCAGCGCGCAGACACCCGGACGAGCGTCCCACGACCATCCGGCCCTCGTGGGTCGCACCCAGTCTGGTGCGCGACTTCGTCACGTCGTCTGGCCAATCATCGCTACGACAAGTCTGCGAGACGGCCGCATGGTTCGCAACGTCCTGTTCCTGCATGCCGGGTGGGGTCGACGTGCCCCGAAACAGCTTCGTCTCCGACCACGTCCCGGTGTAGTACTGACCGCCGGACGCCGTCACGGGGAGACATTGGGAAGTCGCTCGCCGAGCTCGAAGGTGGATCATCGTGCTCTCGGCCTGCGAGAAGGGCGTCGTCACCCCGCGGCTCCGGACAGGCTGAGCAGCCTGTCCGGAGCCTTCGTCCTGGCCGGAGCCGACGCGGTCGGCCGCAGGCGCCGCGATGGGACTACGGTGGCCGTGTCGCAGCCGACGGCCGACGGCCGAGGGCCGCGAGGGCGCAGCTCATGGAACCGCGAACGATTGCCGATGCCATTGAGGCGCTGGTCGCCGCGCCGACGCCGGACGACGCGCTCGCCGTGCTCCGCCAGCATCCCGAGGAACTCGGCGATCCGACCGCGCTGGCGCTGATCGACCGCAACGTCGATCGCGTCGGCGACGACGCCGAACCGGGCCTGCGCGGACTGCTCCTCAATCGGCGGTTGATCATCGAGGAGTTCCAGCGCGCGGGTCTGGATGCTGCGGAGGTCGTCATGCGCGGCCAGGGGCCGGCCGGCACCGCCGACCCGACGGCCCAGCTCCTCGAGCGCTGGCTGGCGGCGGACGGCTGGGCGGCGGCATTCCGCTTCCTCGAGGCGCACGCCGACGTACTGCTCGGCGAAGACGCGGCCCGTCTGCTGGATGATGGCGCGCAGCGGTACGCCGATGATCCGCTCGGCGGCCCGGTGATGCGCGCGTACGACGCGCTCGCGGACGTGGCGCGGGACCACGGCCTGACCGAGGCGCGCCGGTGGCTGTGCCATGAGCTCCTGGTGCAGCTGCAGAACGGCGAACCAGTGACACCGGCACGGCAGGCCGAGTACTACGAGATGCTGCTCGAGCTCGCCGATCCGGGACTCGACCGGGAGGCGTGGCTCGCCGTCAACATCAACTACGGGTCGCTGCTGCGTAAGCTCGATCGACCGCAGGAGGCAATCAGCCGATTCGAGACCGCGCTCGAATCGGCGTCGCCGGACACGGACCCCGAGACCTTCGCCAGCGCCCACCGCTCGCTCGGCAACGTCTACGTCGCCAGCGACGCGTTCGACCCGGCGAGAGCGGTGTTCCACTTCACAGAGGCGCTGCGCACCACGACACTGGACGAGGATCCCGCGGGCCACCTGCATATCCACCACATGCTCGGCCACGCCCTTCGCGAGCTCGGCCATCGCGACGACGCGCTCGCGCACTTCCGCGAGGCGGTCGCACCGCCGGTTCCGGAGGACGCCCACCAGTGGGCGCAGGCGGCGTCGGACCTCGCCGCCGTGCTGATCGACGACTACGGACCGACGCGGCAGCGGTCGCTGGTCGAGGCGATCGACTGGCTCGAGAAGGCGCTCGCCCACCTCGATCCCGACACTGACACCGATCGCCGAGCGCGCACGGAGCGCGACCTCGGTATGGCCCTCCGCGACGTGGAGTCGCAGGAGCGCGTGCGCTGCCTCGACAGAGCCATCGAGCACAGCAGGGCGGCGCTCGACCTGTGGACCCGCGAGCGGAACCCCTACGGCTGGGCCCAGGTGCAGCACAACCTCGGGACCATGCACTTCCAGTACCCGGCCGGCGACGCGCTCGACAACCTGAACCAGGCGAAGGCGCACTACGAGGCGGCGCTGACCGTGCACACCCGCGCCGAGCATCCCATGGACTGGGCGCTCACGCAGGCCACCCTCGGCATGTGCCTGGTCCGCCGCGGGTCGATCAGCGGTGATGCGGCCGATCTCGATGCCGCGATCGCCCACATCCGCAGCTCGCTGTCCTGGTGGACGGGCGAGGGTGACGACGGCAGCGAGCGGAGCCGCAACTTCCGGGCCGAGGCCTGGAACGCCCTCGGTGCGGCGCTCGTCACGCGCGCGGGTGGCGACAGCGACCTCGAGGACGCCGTCGACGCGTTCGAGCGCGCACGCGCGGCCTACGCCGAGCTCGGCATGGACGAGCGGCGCCGCAGCGCCGAGATGAACCTCGCCAACGTCCTGAGCAGGCTCAGCGAGCGCGACCCGTCGGCCTACCCGCGCGCGCTGGACAACGCCCGTCGCGCGATGGCTGCGACGTCTCGCGACACCGATCCGTACTCCTGGGCGACCTTCCAGAGCAACTATGCCGCGCTGCTGGCGAACGCCGGGGGTCCGTCCGACCGCCGTGAGGCACGCGCCCGTCTCGAGGAGGCGCTCGAGGTCTTCACGCGCGAGCACTTCGTCGCCGAGCACGCACGGTCGCAGGGCTATCTCGGCCACCTGCGCTTCCCCGAGCACGACTGGGACGGCGCGCTGGCCGCTTACACGGCCGCGATCGCGGCGACGGAGGACGTGCTCGGCACCGTCTACACCGAGAGCGGCGAGGGCTACCAGATCGCCGAGACGTCGCTGTACTTCATGCACGCGGCCTACTGCCTCGTCGAGCTCGGCCGTGCGGACGAGGCGCTCGTGGTGCTCGACCGCGGCAAGGGGCGCGCACTGGCGCTCGACCTGTCGATGGGCGTGACCCTGCGCGCTGCCGCGCGCGGCGCTGGCGGGGAGGCGCTCGCTGCGGCCGGACGACGCCACGCGGAGCTCGAAGCGCTGATGCGCGAGCCCCCGACCACGGCGGGGCGACCGGACGACGCCGAGCTCGGCGACGCGCTCAAGGCCTCGAAGGCGGAACTCGACCGGTTGCTGGCCGACAGCGGCGTCACCAGCGCGTCGGACCTCGACCTGGACGGCATCCTCTCCGCGATACCGGCAGGCGGCGCGATGGTGGCGCTGCTCGTGACCTCGGAGGGCTCGGTTGCGTTCGCGCTGCCAGCCGGCACCACGGCGGTTGCGTCGGAGAATCTCGTGCGCGTGCCGTTCTCGACCACCGACCTCCACGGCATGCTGATCGAGAACGATGCCGGTCCCGGCCTGCTGCAGCGCTACGTCGACAAGAAGGCCGCGGCGAGCGACGCGGAGGCAGATCGAGCCCAGCGCCACTACGAGGAGTGGCTCGAGTGCTGCTGCGCGGGCATCTGGCGCGAGCTGCTCGCCCCGGTCGCGGCCCGACTCGAGGAGCTCGGCGTGCCTGCGGATGCGCCCCTGTGCCTCCTGCCGCAGGGCGGGCTCGGCATGCTGCCGCTGCATGCGGCCTGCGACGAGACGGTCGCCGCCGGCGAACCCGGACGCTGGCCGCTGCTTGAGCGCTACGCCGTGTCGTACGCGCCGAGCGCCTACGCGCTGGCCCATGCGCGCCGCACGCGGGAACGCCACCGCCGCGGCGCCACGACGGGTCGGACCCTGCTCGCCGCCGTGAACCCGACGCTCGACCTCGATTTCGCCGAGATCGAGGGGGCACTCGTCGCCGCGCTGTTCGAACGGCTCGCCGGGGACAGCTCGGTCACGATGCTCCGCGGTCAGGAAGCCACGAAGGCGCGTGTCGGGCCACGACTCAGCCTCTCGTCCTACCTGCACTTCGCCTGCCACGGTTCGTTCGACTTCCGCGACGCCGGCCGCTCTGCGATCCACCTGGCCGGTGGCGACGCGCTGGAACTCGCCGAGCTGATGGGGCCGGACGTCAATCTCGCGGCGGCCCGACTCGTGGCCCTGTCGGCCTGCGAGACCGGCATGACCGAGTTCGAACGCTCACCCGACGAATACGTCGGCCTGCCGGCGACCTTCCTGCGGGCCGGTGCGCCGGCCGTGCTCAGCACCCTGTGGGAGGTCGACGACATTGCGAGCGCCCTGCTCGTCAGCATGTTCTACCGTCTGCACCTGGTCGACGGCTACCCGCCCGCAGCAGCGCTCGGAGCTGCCCAGCGCTGGCTCAGCGCTGCCGACAGCAACGAGATCGTCGCCTGGATCGTCGCCGCCGCTGAGGAGCTGCGTGCCCTGCCATACGGCCGCGATCGGCCACTCGAGCGACCGATGGCACAACTCGAGGCCGCCGGCCGTGAGATCGCCGCAGGTCAGTTCGGTCCTGTTCCCTTCCAACACCCGTGGTTCTGGGCGGCGTTCACGGTCGTCGGCGAGTGAGCGTGGCCCGCGTAATGAAGCTTCGACCTCCGGATCTCGGCGCACCTAGCGCAGGCTGTTCGTGGGTCGGTGATAGCGGAAGACCGCCGGCTGGTGTGGGGCGTGCGAGGTCAGCCGGGGTGGTGGTGTTGGTTGGCCGGCTTGGTCGGGTCTGCGGTCGCCGGTTGGCCGCGGTGGTGTTGTTCAGCAGCGCATCCGAAGCTGGTGGACGCGGTCGAACGCGGTGACGAGGTCAGGGGTCCACGGCCAGTTGGCGGCGAGGCGGCAGGTGGTCCGTCGGCCGGTCTGGCCGACGCGGGCAGCGGTGTGCAGCAGGCAGTAGCGGAGCCGTTCGGGTTCGGCGTTCGCGAGGCTGGTGCCGTCGAGGGTGAGCAGTGAACCTCACCAGGTAGTGCGCAGGCTCGAGCCTCTGGGAGGATTGAGCCTTGTCAGATCAGCGACGGCCGGGGAAGTACCCCGACGAGTTGCGTGAGCGAGCGGTGCGGATGGTCGTCGGGGCGACGCCGGCGCACGGGTCGCAGTGGGCGGTGGATGGGGCGTCGACGCGCTCGTCGGCGAAGAGACCCGCCCCCCCCCACGCCGATCTCGACCTGTGGATCGCGGCAGCATCCTTCGAACACGCCGTCGTCGCCTTCGTTGATGCGGGAGTGGACCGGCTGTACCGGTGGGGCGACGACCGCCCTTGGAACTTCGTCCTCCACGACGGTGCGTGCAGCCCGTCGCGTCGATCTGCACCTGTACGAGCCTCTCGTCGACGGCACGTACCACTACGGCGGTGTCGAGTCCAGTGCGGCGTTCCCGATCGAGGCGTTGTCGGGTCGCGGCGTGATCGGTGGCCGCACGGTTCCATGTGAGTTCACGGCGTGGTCGCTGCGATGGTACACCGGCTACACCCCGCGCATTGAGGACCGCCACGGCATGGCGGTCCCGTACGCCCGGTTCGGCTTCGACCTCCCCGCCGAACTCGCGTAGACCAGCCCGCAGGCGAACGGGTCAGTCACGAGTAGTGGTCGGCGTCGTCAGCCGCCGTACCGCTCGGCCTGGCTCCTCTCTGTCAAGAGGGTGGGTTCGGGGCGGGCAAGAGAGGGACGCCTGTTGGCCCGTGGGCCTGCCTCGTGATCAGCTTTCACCCGGTGCTGATGCTTCGGTGGAGCCACGCCCCGAACCCGTGCCGTCGAGAGTAGACGTCATGGTCGGCGGTCGGCCGCGTCGGCGGCGTGGTGTGTCGGGTGATCGGAACGAGAACTCGAGCCCGCGTGGTGATGGCCAGCGCGGCCAGCGTTCGTCCTGGACCTGGTCCTCCTGGCGGTCGACTTGAAGCTGCCGCCAGATCGCGTCGGAGATCCGACGCTGCACGCAACGCATCGCTTCGCGTCGGCTCTTGCCGGCGGCGAGCTTGCGGAGGTAGTAGTCGCGCTCCGGCTCCGGGTTCGAGCTGGACACCCCCGTTGGACGGTCCACCATGACGACGTCGAACGGCTCGCCTGCGACCCCGAACGCGAACTGGGAGACGTGCGAGGGCTGCTCCGACCCGCGCCAGCAGACGCGAGGCCTCGTGCCGTACCTCACTTGTCGAATCGTCCATGTATCCTCCGAGCGTCCCCCTGGCGTTGACGGCAACATCCCGTCCGACTCAGAACTCGACTGGTCAGCAGATCCAGTCGCTGTTCTTCGTGCCTGTCCTCAGGCAAGCGACAGTCCTTGACATTCGCAGACTACGCCTGCCGTCGGGTGGGGACGACGGCATTTCTTGGCCACAGCCACGCGATCATCAGTACCGGTACCAGTCTGCAAAGTTCACTCGCAGGACGGCTGAACGGGCGGTGGCGGCGATAGCCGCCCGTCGTGGTGTCGAAGGTCTCGACGCCGAGAACGCCGCCGTTGGCGTCGACGGCGGCCGCAACATGGAACTCGGCGTGTGTCGACACCGCCGGTGACGGTGATCGTGGGATTCTCCACGATGGTCATGGCCACCAAGATCCCGTACAGCGCCGACCGCGCTGCGGGGTGAGATCGACGATGGTTCGCGTCGTTGAGGAGGCCGGCCCGTACGTGAATCCGACAGACGATCGCGCCGCGATGCAGCGGCGAGGGCGGTGCTCGACGTCCTGGCACCGTGTCGATGCGGGACAGGGGGTGCGATGTACACCGACGCGGAGCTCGAGGCCGTGCAAGCGTTCATCGGCACGTCCGAGCTCACCGCGACCCAGCGTCTCCTGGCCGCGAACTGGGAGATCCTGACCTCGCCCAAGATCCGTGGACTTCTTGCGTATCAGCTCGGGCAACACGAGTCGACGACGCTCGAGTACTGGGTGATCGCCGCTCGGCTCGCCGCCGTCGAGAGGGCGTTGACCGACGGTCTGGAGGCGACGTTCGCCGACTACGAGGCGGCGACCGGGTCGGTGCTGGCGCTGCTGAATGCGCCCGACTGGGCGGAGACCGAACGCGCCCTGCGGACACACCTTGCGTCGCTGATGAGCGACATCACCGACGTCGCCTTCGCGGATCTCATCCTCGGACCGATGACCGAGGCCGAGCGATCGCATGTCAAAGGCGGATGGAGCCTCATCCGGCGCTGCCGCACGGTCGGCGTCGACGCCGCCATCGCCGAACAACGACGGGGTCACCGTGGCTACATTATCGGCGCGGACACCACGGCCGAGCTGGCGAACGCATCATCGCCCGACGACGTGACCGCGATTCTTCGTGGCGAGCCGGGTCTCGGGCAGGCCATCGAGTGGACCGAGCAAGTCCAGCAGCAGCTCGCATCGTGGAGCGACTTCGACTCGTACACGTCGGCGTACTCTGCGCTCGACCAGCACGACGTCGCCGGCAAGGCCGATCTGGCCGAGGCGGCCCTCGAGCGCGTCGACCGGACGACGTTGCCGGCCGTCTGGGCAGCGATCGCCCTCGATCTCGCAGGGTGCTACCGCGATCTGGTCGCCGACCAGGAACGACCCGACCTCAGCAGGTCGATCGAGCTCTGGCAGGCCGCGCTCCAGATCATTCCCCGCCACGGCGACGTCGACCAGTGGGGACGGACCCATCGCGAGCTCGGCAAGGCGTACTTGCGCACCTCGGCGGGCAGCATCCACGAGAACACCGAACGGGCGATCGACGCCGTCGAAGCGGCGCTGTCGGTCTCGCGCCCGATGGTCGAGCCGATCGAGTGGGCAGAGGCGGCAACCAACCTGGCCGAGGCCCTCCGCCGCCGGTCGTCGCCCGATCCGTCGGCCGACCTCGACCGGGCCGCGCAGCTCGCAGCCGACGTCGTCGACCGGTTGGAAGAGCTCGACGAAGGGCGCCTGCTCAACGGCGCCCGGGTCACCCTCGGCGTCATGCTGCAGGAGCGCATCACGGGCGCTCGCGGCGAGAACCGCCGACGCGCCGAGGAGCAGTTCCGGCTCGTGCTGGAGACGTGGGAACCCGATTACGGTCCTGACGCAGTGGTGCTCGCCAACCTGAACCTGGGCACGCTCGCCTGGCAGCAGTCCCGTGACGAGCTCTGGCGACACGAGGAGCTGCTGGAACTGGCGGAGGGTCACTTCCGCGCTGCGCTCGTGCACGCCCTCGGGCCCGGACACGTCCACCACCGCGCGATCGCGCTCCAGGGTCTCGGGCTCGTTGCCAGCGATCGCATCCAGGCGGGTGTCGCCGAGTATGAGAATGCGGTCGAGCACCTCGACGCGGCGCTCGACCTGCTCCGACAGATCGGATCACCTGCGGGGGAGATGGGCGTCACGCACCGCTCGCTCGGCGCGGTCTATCTCGAGCGGACCGACGGTGACCGTGACGAGCACCTCGCGCGAGCCGCCGAGCACTTCCGAGCGTCGCTCGACGCACTCGACGCCGCGACCGAGCCGAACGAGCGCCGACACACCTTGCGTGCGCTCGGCTCCCTGCACTTCGAGCAACGTGAGTGGCAGTTGGCCCACGACCGCTTCCAGGAGGCGACCGACCTCGCCGACGAGGTGCTCGGCGGCATCGTCGCCGAGCCGGGCCGCCGGGCCGAGGTCGCCGCCGACCGCAGTCTGTTCAGCCGAGATGCCTACTGCCTGATCCGGCTCGGTCGACCCGGCGAGGCGCTCGCGCGGCTCGACCAGGGGATGGCCCGCATGCTCACCGACCACCTGCTGTTGGAAGCCGCGGCAGCCGAGGCCGACGAGCCGCACGAATCGTCCGTGGCCTGGGCATTGTCGGAGATCCGGCGCCTCGACAGCCTGACCTCGACGATCGCCGCCGCGGACGCAGGCCAATCGGCCGACATCGGCAGGCGGCTGGGCGACGCCTATCGCCTGCTCGGCGACGTGCTGGGCACTGACGCATGCGGTCAGTCGTCGTTCGCCGACCTGCTGACGGCGATCCCGGCGGGCGGAGCACTCGTCGCGCCACTCGTGACGTCCGAAGGCGGCGCCGTCCTGGTGGTGCCGGCCGGTGTCGACGCAGTGACCCAGGCGAACGTCGTCGACCTGCCCCATCTCACTGTCGCCGGCGTCGGGGAGATGCTCGGCGGCACGGGCGGCGACGGAGGGTGGTTGAACGCCCAGATTGCCTACGCGAACGAGCGGGCCGAGGTCGAAGATCTGCAGCGCGCGCTCGACCTGCTCGTCTCCGACCTCCACGACTCGCTGGTCGGCCCGGTGAGACACAAGCTGCACGAGCTGGGGGTCCCGAACGACAGCCCGGTCGTGGTCCTCCCGCAGGGCTGGCTCAGCCTCCTGCCCCTCCACGCGGCCATGGACGCGTCGGGGACGGCGCTGCTGGACGAGTACGCGGTCAGCGTGGCGCCGAGCATCGCCAGCCTCGGCGCCACGGCGGACCGCCTGAGCGATCCGGCACGATCCGGCAGGACCCTCCTCGCTGTCGCAAACCCCACCGGCGACCTCGACTTCGCCGAGCGGGAGGTCAGCGAGATCATGGCGACCTTCCGTACGGTGTCGCCGGATGGGGATCACCTCGCGCTCCCAGGTCCGGCGGCAACGCGCGCCCACGTCCTCGACGGCCTGCGGGGCCGGCAGTACTGCCACTTCGCCTGCCATGGTGAGTACGAGTGGGCCGACCCCGACCGGTCACGCCTGCTCCTCGCCAACGGCCACCTGACCGTCCGCGACATCCTGTCGCCGGCGGCCGACTTCGGTTCGGCGCGAGTCGTCATGCTCTCGGCGTGCGAGACCGGGATGACCGAGTTCCGGACGATGCCCGACGAGTTCGTCGGGTTCGCGGGTGCATTCCTCAACGCCGGGGCGACGGTCGTGGTCAGCTCCCTCTGGCCGGTCGACGATCTGTCGACCAAGTTTGTGATGGGCGAGTTCTACCGCCGCCACCTCGCCGGCGACGGCGTCGTCGAGTCGCTGCGCGGAGCCACGCGATGGATTCGCCGTGCCACGGCCGACGAGTTGGGTCTGGCCCACGAGTACCGCACGATCTACGAGAGCTCCGACCACGAGGACGTCGAGGCGCTCGAGCTCGCCGAGTACTACGAGCAGCACCCTGACGCCGTGCCGATGTCGCACCCGTTCTACTGGGCCGCGTTCACCGCCGTCGGGCTGCCCGACATCAGCCGGGACGGGCCGGCCAGGCGAGGGTGATGCCCTGTGCCTTCGTGCCGGTCAGAGTCTGATACCCGAAGCGATCCCGCCACACCTCGTCGTTCCACCAGCCGTTGTACGTGCTGGCGACGTTGAACACGAGCGTTGGACACTCGATGCGGCCGTCGCCTCGCGCCCGCAAGATGCGTGCGATCGCCGCCGCGTCCGGATGCCGGAACTGGGTGCCGTCGGTCGAGAACACCCAGTTTGGCGTGTCGATCGCGTGGACGAGCTCGTCGGTCACGTTGTTGCGGCTCCCGTGGTGAGGGAGCTTGACAGCATCGAAGGTCACCCGGCCGACCGGCTCGTACAGACCGAGCCCGGTGACCAGATCCTCCGGGTGCGCATCGCCACCCAACAACAGACGGATCCCTCGCCATTCGAGGACGAACGCGATGCTCGACCCGTTGCTCTCGGTGTCCCGACCGTTCTTCGTGTCGGCGAGCTCCTCGAGGTGATCCCACTCATCGAGAATCGGCGGCGTCTTCGAACCCATCGCCTCGAGCCCTGTTGGCGTCGGCTGCTCGTCGGCCGGCACCGGATCGGGCAACGCCGCCGCCACCTCGGGTTCCCACTCGGGCTTGAGCGCAGTCAGCTTCTCCTGCGTCGGGCCGAGCACGGTCACCGTGAGTCCGTCCGCGAACTCGCGCACGGGGAGCGAGTCGTCGTCGCGCTTGACCGGCCCGCCCTCGAACGCGCCGTTCCAGCGTCGACCTTCGAGCCAGGTGCCGAGCGTCTGCCCCTGCGCGGTCGACCACGGTTCGAGCGCGCCCGAGACCATCGCGACGCTCTTCCCGTCGAGGTGCTCCCAGCCGTTGAACCAGACATCGCCGAAGGTCAGTCCGTCGATCGACTCGTCGTTGTCGACGAGGACCGTCAGTACCCCCTCGATGTGATCGCGGTCGACGTGGGTGATCACCAGGAGCTCGAAGGCGCGCGCATCGACCGGCAGCGCACGCAAGCGGTCGATGAGGCCGCGGCCGGTCTCGGCACGTCCCATGTCGATGAGCATCTGATGACCGTCGCCCCACCGGATCCAGATGGCGTCGCCTTCACGGGCCGGCAGGAACGTGGCCTCAAGACGGTCCATCGGCCCGCACCGTCGTCAGGAAGATCTGGCTCTGGTCGGCATCGGCGAGCATCGCCCCCAGTGTCCCCAGCGCCTCGCGTCGAGACCCGGCCGACGGGTCGTCGTCCCAGCGCCGCAACAGGTCGACCGCCAACGCGAGGCCGTCGGTGTACAGCGGTCGCCGCGTCGCCACCGACAGCAGCACGGCGAGTCCGCGCGCTCGTTCCTTCGAGTCGCCGTCGTGCTGCAGCAGTGCGGCCAGCAGGATCTGCCGGTCGGGAAGCCACGGAAAGCTCGCGGCGAGGTTCTCGACCCAATCCTCACGTTCGGTGAGTCGTCCGAGTCGGTGCAGCGTGAGACCACCCAGCGCCGCGCCGGCCGGGTCGTCGTACTTGTGGAGCAGCGCGTCGGCCGCGCCCGTGAACACGTCGGTCGAGGTGCCGAGCTCGTCCTGCTCCAGGAACGCAACGAGCGCAGATGCCACCTGACGCTCGGGCGCGAAGCGAATCCGGAGATCGGCGTCGTCGCTCGACGTCACCACGCACGAGTTGCGCGGGTACCCGGTGGTCGGGTTGACCGGCAACGACACGCGCACCTCGCGCCCCGATGCGGTGACGAGGTCGGCGGTCGGCACGTCTCGGAGATCGGCCGCCGGCCGGAAGACCCAACTGACCCCGTCGCCCGTGCCGACGACGACGTGCTCGGCGTCGGTCACCGTCACGATGCGAGGCCGGCTGCCCGGCGCGCCCCGGCCGGTTCCGTCAGGGTGCCGGCGCCGGGTTTGGCCGCGCGTCCGTCGTCGCGTTGGCACGAGGTCGCGAGTGATCGGCTCGAACGGTGGGCTCGCAGCGTTCGCGTGCTCGAACGTCACCGTCTGGTCGACACCGTTCCGGATCTCGACGTTCTGCGACAACTTCGAGCCGTCGGGGAGCGCACACTCGACGGTGTACGCCCCGGCAGGAACCTCGACAACATCCGACCCGAAACCGTGAGCGACCAGCCGCGTCGGTGTCGTCACCGACCACGGCATCAACTCCCCGAGCCGAACCGACGACAGTGCGAACCGGATCGTGATGCGAGCGGTCGGTTGCTCGACGTCGGCCGCCGGTTCGGCCGTCTCGGGTGGTGGCACCAGACGGTCGAGCGGAATGACGTCGTACGTGTGCAGGACGCCGGGGTTGGGGTTGCCGGTCACGTCGACCAACTGCTCCGCCTCGTGGTGCAACGCCAGCTCCTTCACCCTCGGTGCCAAGGTGTTGATCAGGAGGCCAGTGTTCACGTGCCAGTACTCACACAGTGCGCTCGGCTCGTTCGCGACGTGACGACCCTCGAGGATCCACGCGAGCGCCTGGTTGAACAGGCTGGTCCCGCCAATCTCCGCGAAGGCCTGCTCCCGCGGTGACGCCGCCAGAAACACGGGGGAGACACGGGCCATGCCGAGTGGTCGGTCGCGTGGAGCCCACCCGGGTGCCAACGTCTCGAACCGCTTCGCCGCCTCCGAACGCTGCCGGCAGGCATCGACGAACCAGAACTGCGTCTGGGCGAAGCCCTGCCCGTCGAGCGCTGCGTGACAGCCCATCACGTCGATCGACGCCGCCAACAGGTCATCGTCGGGATCCGCGAGGTAGTCTTGGAGGAGGACGGTCGCCCCGCGCATGCTGACCTGGACGCCGTGTCCGGCGAGATACACGATCGCGGTGCTCTCGGGAAAGCCGCTCGCCGCTTGGAATTTCCGGAACTCCTGCTTGAACGCTGCCAGCGTCGCAGGCGCGCCCTCCGGCGGGAGCCGAGCCGCAATCGCCGCGTCGACCTCCTCCCCGTCGCTCGGGGACAGCAGCACACGGAGGCTCGCGAGCTCATCGCGCCGCGAATAGTCGTCGAGGAGCCAGGCGGCGAACTGTGACGCCGATCGAGCGGCGCTCGTCAGCCCCTCGACACCGAACGCCTGCGCATTCGGATCGTCGCCGCCCGGGTCGGCCGACGGGTAGAAGCTGGTGCCGACCACGATTGCGTGAACCTGGCCGGGCCCGGCGTCTCGATCCTCCAGAACGTTCATTTCCCTCGGGAAAAACTAGCGCAACCGTATGCGGCCTGATCGCAGATTTCCCGGTCGCCCGCCTGGTCAGGGAGCTGGCGCAGTCGGTGCGCACTGTCGGCGTAAGACCGACTTATCGCCCGAGCCTCGACGCGCACCCTCGGCGATCGCCGCCCACGTGACGGCGGCGCCGCAACCCCGGCGGCGGATCTCTTGCCGTCGCCACGTTGTAGATGCCCGCGGTGGTGCCGGTGACCACGGCGCCGCCATCGTCAACACCGTCGTCGGCCCCGACGCGGCCCACGTCACCATCCGCTTGAGACCCGCGACCGCGTCTAGGACATCGGCCCGTGCAACTCTCGCCGCGTCAACCCACCGCCAACGCTCGGCGTCGTTGGCCGGCTGATCCCGCCACGCGACATGAGTCGTCGTCTTGTCGAAGCCGTGGCCTTCCCAGATAGCGAACCATGCCCGCGTCGGATCGTCGTATAGCTCGCACCGAGGGAGGCGACGAGGACGAAGAGGTCGCGGGACAGCTCCCACCAGTCATCGGGAGTTAGGTCAGGTGCGTGGAGTCGCACCAGCGATTCAGACCGGTTCGGGACCAGAGCGCCGACGGTCCAATGCTCGCGACCGATGGGTTCGCCGGTCCAATCCGCTGGCTCGGTTGACGCAGCGGCACTGAGCGACTCGCCAAAGATCACACCCGCAGGCTCGCACACCGAGGTCGAGCGGCCCGAGGTCGGTTCTCCGCCACACCAGCGAGTGCCGAGCGCCCATATCGACGCCTCCGCGTCAGCACCGGCACCCGCTCAGGATCGGCACGCATCGCTCGGTCGAAGCCAGCCCGCACCCGAGCGATAATCGCGGCCCGGAACGCTCGGGCCCGCGCTCGGGTACCGGCGATATGCGCCCTCGAACTGCAACAGTTCGCCCAAGTGCATCGTGATGTCATGATGTCATGGCAAAGCAGACCACCGTCCGGTTGCCCGACGACCTCGCCGACGACGCCGAAGCCGTCGCACGAGTCCGAGGCGACAGCGTCAACCAACTCATCATCGACGCACTCGCCGCCGAGATCGAACGAGTCCGCTCCGACGACGACTTCACCGCCCGCGCCAAGAAGCTGCTCGAGCGCGATCGGGAGATCCTCGACCGCCTCGCCAAGTGACCCGCTATCTCAGCCTCGCTGAGTTCTGGTATCAATCGCGCTGATCGGCGTCGAGCCGCAAAGCGAGACCGATACAAGGACTGAGCTCCGGCAGCCGGCGCCTGAGCTCCCTGTTACGGAACGAAACGTAACCGTGCACCAACCGGGTAATGACATGTGGAGGACTCCACTGCGCTCCCGCACGGACTCCCACGTCGACGGCTGGAACCTCGAACCGGAAGCCGAGTTGGCGTTCCGCCGGCTTTCAACTAATCGATTCACGAGCCGGCCGACGGATTTCGACAGGGTTGCCGAACGGAACGAACACGTCTGGACGGTCGCAGCCTGCGAGAGGTTCGAAGTCCACTGCCGCCCACACAGCGGGCAGCGCCGCAGCGCTGCGCTCGCAGGTACAAACGCCGCCTGCGATGGGCTCCGGGTAGGCGTTGTCTGCGGAGCGAGAGTGGTCTTCTACCCCGACGTGCGCCATCGATCTCGCCGACCGCTCCTCGGCATCGTCGACAGGCCACTTCTCGGGCCGGGGTGAGGTCACGTCGTCGGAGCTGCCTGACGGGAGTCGATGTCCGGAGGAAGCGATGCGCGAGACGTGTGAGTGGTCGTGTGTGTGTGTGCCGGGAGGCGCTGACCAGGGGCAGGGAGTGATCCGGGTAGTCATCCGACACCCCCCGGGCCGACGGTGGTAGTGATCGCGCAACACACACCACCACACACCCGACCACGGGGATCGATCGAACAAGCGGGTGGTAGCGATCCAACGCACCGGTGGGAGTCATCCCACGCCGCGGTGGGAGTGGTCGAGTGTGTAGTCATCCGGACAGTACGGACATGAGCTACTCCGACGAATCCGCCCACCGATCCACCTACACCGTCGAGGAAGTCGCCCGCATCCTCGGCATCTCGCGAACCACCGCGTATGAATGTGTGAGACGCGGCGAGATCCGGGCCCGACGCTTCGGGCGGCGCGTCGTCATCCCGACGATCGTCGTCGACCAGCTCCTGAACGCAACCGATGACCTCCGGCCGGACGACTCGGTCAGCTGAGCAACGCGGCGGCCGCCTCGGCGGCCTCGCTCTGCTGGCCCGGCATGACGTGACCATAGGTGTCGAGCGTGAAGCTGACCGACGAGTGCCCCAGCCGCTCGCTCACGACCTTCGCGTTCACGCCCGCTGCGAGCAGGTGCGATGCATGGGTGTGGCGAAGATCGTGCAGACGGATCCTCGCAAGCCCCGACGATTCGACCAGACGGTTGAACGCCTGACCCACACTGTGCGGTCGCATCGGATCACCGACCTCGTTCGTGAACACGCGGTCGTCGGTGGGCGAGGTCATCCCGAGCTCCAACAGTTCCTCGCGCTGTGTCGCTCGATGTCGCTTCAGAATCGATGCCGTGCGCTGATCGAGGTCGATCGTGCGCCGACTCCGCTTCGTCTTCGGCACCTCGACGCGTTCCACGCCTCCGAGGAACGAGGCAGCCACACGAACCGTCACCGTCGAGCGAGCGAGATCGACCGCGTCCCAACGCAACGCAACCAGTTCCCCGCGACGCATGCCGGTCATCGCAGCGAGATGGACGAGCGCGCCGGCCCGATAGTTCTCGACGTAGCGCAGGAAGCGACTCAGCTCGTCGGGCGACCAGACGTTCATCTCGGGCGCCCGATCACGCGCCGCGGCCATGCTCGGAGCGTCCGCGAGTCGTGCAACGTTGCGCACCACGAGGCCCTTGCGTTCCGCGTCGTGGAGCATCTTGCCCATCAGGGTGTGCACGTGGTGCACCGTGGTCATCGACAGCGGACGACCTCCGACGCCGCCGGCTCTCAACAGATCGGCGTAGAGCTTGTCGAGGTCGGTGGCGCGAAGGTCCTGCAGCTTGTGCGTCCCCAGGTGCGGAAGGACCCAGTTCTTCATCGCCTGCCGGTAGCCCGTCACGGTCGTCACCTTGCGGCCCTGCGTCTCGAGCGCGTGCAGCCACGTGTCGACGAAGTCGCGGACTCTCAGATCCGTCGGCGCCACGAAGTCCTGACGGCGGTGGGCGTCGATCGCGGTGGCCAGCGCTTCTTGCGCTTCCTTCTTCGTCGAGTACGACTTCTTCGACTGCCGGCGACGGTCAGCTTCGAGCCAGGACACGTGCACGACCCACGGCTTCTTGCGGTCGTCGCGCCGGTACACGGTGCCGTTGGCCATGGGTTCCCCTGGAGCAATCGGGCGAATTCTGCTACCCAAATGCTACCCAAACGGTGTTTTCGGGTCAATCGTTGCGAGTCGCAATCGATCTACCAGGTGTTTTGTGGCGCCCCTGGCAGGGATCGAACCTGCGACACACGGTTTAGGAAACCGATGCTCTATCCACTGAGCTACAGAGGCGGGAACAACTCGCGCGAGCGCGCAGCCGAACGCACGATACCGCTCCGCCACGACGGGAAACCGTGACCTCCGAACGGCCGTCCAGTTCAGAATGGGCCAGAGATCATGAAGGTGCGGCCGAGCGTCGAACCACCCGCACCACCGAACAGTTCATCGATGGTCTTGGGCGTTGGCGCGCGCTGCGAGTTGACGATGAAGCGCGTGCCGGTCGGGTCGAAGGCGGCGCCGGTCACCTCGGAGCCATCTTGGCCGACGAATCGCAGGAATGGGTCGGCGTGGTTGTCGGGGGTGATCAACACGACCTCCATGTTGTCCCCGTCCTCACAGACGAAGAGGTTGCCGGTGGCGGCTTGGACGGCGAGGTTGTCCGGCCCCCACAGTGGCGGGCCCTCCCAGTAGAGCGTCAGGCGGGACTGCGCCAGGTCCAGGCGGGAGATGCGGTTGTCGCCCTTGGTGGCCAGGTAGAGATCGTCGCCGTCGATCGCGAGGCCTTCGCCACCCGGAAGCGACGTGGCGCCGGGAGCGTCGTAGCGCGTCGGGGTCCGGCCCGGCTCACCGAGCCCGACGACGGGGACCCAGTTCGTCGATCCGTCCGCTTCGGAGACGGCGAGCGCCTCCAGATCGCCCTCCGACAGGTCACCCCAGGTCCGGGGCCGGAAGCGGTACAACAGGCCGTCGGGCTCGTCCTCGCTCAGATAGAGCACCTGGCGCGCGGAATCTGCGGCAACCGCCTCATGGCGGAACATGCCCATCGCCGGGCGCGGCTGAGCGGATTCCCGACCGAGCGGATCGCACTCCCAGACCTGGCCAGCCGTGATCTCCTCGCACGACAACCACGTCCCCCACGGCGTCGCACCGCCAGCACAGTTCCACGTGGTTCCCTCCAGCACGCTGTAGGCGTCGACGACGCGACCCTCGGTGTCGAAGCGGAGCGCTCCAGCGCCACCGGCACCGTCGACGGGGACCTCGCTGTTGTTCGCGTAGACCCAGCCGCCGCCGTCGAGGGCGAAGCATGCCCCACCGTCTGGGAAGGGGTGCCAGCGGTACGAGGTGCCCGGCACCGTCTCGCCGCCGACTGCCAGGAGCTGCGATGTGAACCCCGCCGGCAGCAGCAGATCGTTCTGGTCAGGGGTTGCGGCCAAGGGGCCGTAGCGCGTCACCTCCGGCCTCGCCTCCGTCGTGGCCGTGATGTCCGTGGCGGTCGGGACATCCGTGGTGGCCGTGGTCGTCGTGACGTCCGTGGTCGTCGTGACGTCCGGTCGCCCATCGGGCGAGGTGCTGGCCGTCGGGCCGTCGTCCCCACACGCGACGGCGAGGGGGTCGAGGGCGGCGACCATCGCCGCCGACATGGTGACACGGAGAAAACGTCGGCGGTCCATGGGTCAGCTTCCTTCTCCCTGGCCGTTCCCCGACGCCCAACTCGCGAGCTCGGCTCGCACCGCATCGGGTCGGCGGGTCAGGAAATCCTTGCGGTCGGCCAACGCGTCCTCGAACTGGGTCATCGTGATGGCCTCGCGCGAACCGGTCAACCCGTCGGCACGAACCAGGTCGGCGAGGAGGTCGGCGCGGTCGTTGAGCGCCTGTACGTCCCAGGCCTCGTCGAGCACCCACCGAATGCGCTCCACCAATTCGTCCCGGAACATCGGGTCATCCCACAGTCTCGCGGCGATGGTGGCACCCACTTTGGGCGGGAAGAGGACCGGCGTCGACGGACCGACGTCGTAGGTGGTCCAGGCTCCGAGTCCGAGGGCGAGATCCGCGCCGTGCGGGATCAGGACGAACTTGCCGGTTTCGGGGTCGTGATAGGCGTAGAAGTTGTTCGGCCACGGATTCGCGAGTGGCTGGGTGGCCGTCGGGACCCGGCCAGGGACGCTGAGGTCGTACACGTACCCGTCCCAGTGCGCCGTCAGTGCCTCGATGGCCCAGTACGTCAGGAGCTCGTCGACGTCGACGAGCTCCTCGATCTCTGCCCGGTAGTCCGCGTCGGATGCCGTGGCGACCACGGCGGCGACGGCGGCGAGGTCGCTGGTGTCGCCTTCGCTCTTGTTGGTGCGAAGCTCGAGCGACGTGTCCGGCCCGCCGCCCTCCGACTCGTAGAGGTTGCCGTCGGGGTCCGCGAAGTACTGCTCGAGCCACCGCTTGTCGTAGGTCTCACGCATCACGTAGAGCCCGAACGTCTCCCCGTTGACGGAGACTCGGGCCAGCGCGGTGCGAGCAGCAGGGATACCCGCAGCTCGATACACCTCGTACACCAGTTGCTCGGACAGGAAGCTGCGGTCCCAGGCGGCGTTTCCGAGCGTGAACCGATCGACGTCGAAGAGGTCCAATCCATCCACGAACTCGTCGGTCTCGATGCTGAAGCCCGGCTTCTCCTCCAACCCCTGGAACTGCGCGAACCCCTGCTTCAGCCTCACGCCGGCGCCGACGGCCGTCTCACCGTCGACCGTGAGGATCACCGGCACCCGGTCGTCCGAGGGGGGATCGAGCAGACCGAGATCTTCGTCGCTGATCTCCATTGCGATCTCGTGCACGACCGTCTGGTCGAACAGCATCTCCGACAGCTCGGATGGAGCCGGCGACGGCTCCGACGTCGGCGCGGAGGTGTCCAGTGGCTCTGCCGGCACCGTCGACGTCGACGGCTGCGACGTCGCCGGTGAGGTGTCCAACGGTCCTCCCGACGTCTCGGAGGCCAGCGGCTCCGACGCTCCCGGGGAGGTGTCCTCACCGCCGCAGGAGACAACCATGAGGCCGGCGCTCAGACCGACGGCCAGTCGACGGAAGGCCGGCGTCATGGGTCGACCTCCTCCGGCGGCGCTTCCACCCGGGTCGGAGACGCTTCCACCTGGGTGGGGGTCGTTTCCACCTCGACTGGCGGTTCGACCGCGACGAGCGGCGGCGCTTCGGGTCGGCCGACGGCCTTGGGCGAGTCATGGGGCGCCACCGGGCGGTCGGTGCGGAAGCGGACGTCGACCTGCGTTCGACGGTGCGCGTAGTCGATCTCCAGCACGTGCATCCTGGTCACCTCGTAGCCGAGCCGGTCCTCGATCTTGGCCCTCAGCAAGTCCGGCGGCCGCGGAACACCCTTGACCATCACCAGGCACCGCTCGGCGTGCGACAGCACTCGCGGATGGTCGGCCACGAACATCACCCCGAGCAACACGACGTTCAGCGTGATGACGACATTCCATCCATCACCGACCGACAACCCGTTGACGAGGCCGATGACGAGCGCGACGAAGTAGTACCCGATCTCCTCCTGGGTGGCGACCGTCGATCGCAGACGGATCACCGACAGCAGAGCGAAGAGGCCGATGCCGAATCCGATACCGATCGAGGTCGTGGCAGCGAACGACGAGACGGCGAACAACCCGACGTTGATCCCCACGAGGCCGAGGGTCAGATCACGTCGCTGGTGACGCCTGAAGTACAGCGCATACGTCAGCACCGAGATCGCGACGAGGTCGATCGCCAGGTTGACCAGCAATTCGTCGTAGTCCAATTGCACCGACACTCACCTCACTGGGTGGGGTATGCCTCGTATGGTCACCGTACGGCTGGTTCGACGAACCCATTAGGGCCGATCGTCCCGTCGGGGCAGTGGTCAGCGCTCGGGGCCGGCGCGTCGGCCGAACTTCTCCGCGGTGAAGCCGAACGCACGGAGGTCGTCGGGCCACGACGCGAGGTCGAGGCCGGCCTTGTGGAACAAGTGCGTCAGGAACGTCTCCGGGGACGGCAACTGCTCCCACACCGACGGGAGGAACACCGCGGTCCTCGCGCCCGCAGCGATCAAGAGTCCGTCGACACCGGGATCGAGCACGTCGAGCAGTGCGTTGCGCGTGCCAGCGGGGATCGGCGAGAGCGGCGACAGGAGGGAGATCTCGATGTCGAGGTGGTCGTAGTCGACCCATCGCAGCGGCGGCAGCCGCGGGTCGGTGAACGCGGCTGACCATGCGTGTCGGGCCACGGACAGGCCGACGGGTTCGTCGGTCTCGATCGAGCCGATGCAGCCGTTCAACTCGCCGTGCACGTGCAGCGTGACGAACGCTCCCGTCGGGTGCAACAGCTTCCCTGGCAGTTCCTCCCGGATTGGCACGGTGGGCTGACGGTGTTGGAGTCCGTCGACGATCGCGCGTTCGGCGATGTCGAGGAGCAGCTCGGCGTGAGCTGCTCCGAACGGACGGTCCCGCTCGGCGTCAGGCGATGGCGAACGCGCCATACCCCACCACCCGGTGATGATCACCGGCGGTGTCGCCGGAGTTTCGGACGTCCAGCTGTTCCACCGACAGCCCGCGCTCGGAGACCACCTGCAGGAACCCACGTAGCGGGTACGCACCACATGCGTCGTGGTCGTCGACAGCGTCGGGCCGGCATGCGACGATGGCCGCTGCGGTGCGCGCATCGAGCCGGGTCGCTTCGTCGTGGCGGTGATAGTGCGACAGGTCGGTGCTGATCACCACCAGCGTCTCAGGTCCGCCCCAGCATGCGTCGAGGACGGCGGCGACCTCATCGGCCGTGGCGTCACCGACGGAGAACGGCAGCAGCTCGAAGTCGTCGAGCACACTCTGGAGGAATGGCAGCTGCACCTCGAGGCTGTGTTCGTCGGCGTGGGCCCGGTCGTCGACCCGCACACCCGGCAGGTCGAGGGCGATGCTGCGACCGCTGGCGTCGATCGGCACCACACCGAACGGCGTACGGAACGAATCGAGGCTCGACACGGCGAGGCCGCGGACATACACGCGGTGGCTCGGCCCGAGCAGGACGACGCGGCGAATCGTCGACCGCGCCGGGATGATCCTGGCGTACGCACTCGCCGCGATCGCAGCCGAGTACACGTAGCCCGCGTGGGGCACGACGAGTGCCTTCGGGACGGGTGCATCGGCAGCCGGCATCACTGCGTCGGTGAACGCGTGGCGAAGCGCTGCGCGAAGCGAGTCCGGGGCACCCGGATAGAACGACCCGGCGACCGCCGGCGGACGCACGCGCGCGTCATCGGGCGGGCTCGGTCGCACGGTCATGTCGATCCTCCCGCCGTCGATCCACTTCGGCGCAGCACCACCGGTTGACGGCGTTGGCCCCAGTGCTCGACCGGGCCGTCGAACACGCCGGGCATGGCGGTACCGCACGCCGTGCAACGGCCACGGTCGTCCAGCAGGTAGCGGCCGAGTTCATAGCCGTCGCGCTGGATCACCACGTCGCCGCACCCGTGACAGCGGGTGCTGCCGCCGTCGAGGTCGCGCACGTTGCCCGTGTAGGCGTAGCGCACGCCGTTGTCCATCGCGATCCGCCGCGCCCTCGTGAGTGTCGCCGGTGGCGTCGGGCCACGGTCGAGCATCCGGTAGTCGGGATGGAAGGCGGTGAAGTGCATCGGCACGTCGCGACCGAGGTGTTCGACGACCCACCTGGTCATGGCGTCGAGTTCCTCGTCGCTGTCGTTCATCCCCGGGATGAGCAGCGTGGTGAGTTCCACCCAGACGTCGGTGTCGGCGAGGTACTCGAGCGTGTCGAGCACCGCACCGAGTTCGGCACCGCAGGTGTGCTTGTAGAAGTCCTCGGTGAAGCCCTTCAGGTCGACATTGGCGGCGTCGAGGTGGCGGTAGAACTCGGCGCGCGGTTCGGGTGAGATGTAGCCGGCGGTGACGGCGACGGTCTTGACACCCAGCTCTCGGCAGGCATCCGCGACGTCGATCGCGTACTCCATGAAGATCGTCGGGTCGTTGTAGGTGAAAGCCACGCTGCGGCACCCGAGCTCCGCCGCGCTTCGGGCGATGGTCTCCGGCGACGCCTCATCGGCGAGCGTGTCGATCTCCTTCGACTTCGAGATGTCCCAGTTCTGGCAGAAACGGCACGCCAGGTTGCATCCGGCGGTACCGAAGGAGAAGACCGACGAACCGGGCAGGAAGTGGTTGAGCGGCTTCTTCTCGATGGGGTCGACGCAGAATCCGCTCGAGCGGCCGTAGGTGGTGAGCACGACCTGGTCGTCCTCGCGGGCTCGAACGAAACAGACGCCCCGCTGGCCATCACGAAGCTTGCACTCGCGCGGGCAGAGATCGCACTGGAGACGACCATCGTCGAGCGGGTGCCAGTACTCGGTGGGAACGGTGAAGCGGTCCACGCGCGGTCACGCTCCCTCTTCGACGTCGGGGTCGGACGGCTCGTCGACGATCTCGGCGTCGATGATGCCGTCGTCGGCATCGTTGTCGTTGTCATCGTCGGTACCGTCCGAGTCGGCGGTGCCATGGAGGAAGTCCTCCGGCGCGAGCTCATCGAGGAAACTCCGGAACTGATCGACCTCCGCGTCGATCTGAGCGTCGTCGAGTGCCGACTCACCCTCCGGCTCCGGGTAGGCACCCGCCTCGTTCAGCACGTGCTCGCTCACGAACACGGGGGCGTGCAGCCGGATGGCGAGTGCGATCGCGTCGGATGGACGTGTGTCGACTCGGAGATCGCCGGTCGGCCCGCTGACGGCGAGGTTGGCGATGAAGGCGCCCTCCTGGAAGTCGATGACCTCGACGGCGTCGAGATGGCCATCGAAGCGTTCGACGAGCGTTGCCATCAGGTCGTGCGTCATCGGTCGGGGCGGGACCTGGCCCTGTGCGGCGAGCGCGATCGACGCTGCCTCCGCGCCGCCGACGACGATCGGCAGCAGTCGGTTGGGAGCGTCGTGCTCGCGGAGTACGAGCACGGCGGCACCCGTCTGAGGGTCCACTTGGATTCCGACGAGATCGACTTGCAGCATGCAATCATGATACGAGCCATATCAGCATTTATGGTTTGTCCACAGCATCTTTCTGTTCGACGACTCCGATCGCAGCAGCCGTGACGCACCGAACGGATCACCAGCGGATCTGTCCGTCCACGAAACGCCGAGGGGCCAGCTCCGAAACGGGTGCGAGCCGGTCACGAAACACGGCCGACGTGCAGGGTGTGAGCGCAACGGGCCTCCCTACGGTGCGGCATCTCCCGACCCGGGAGCCACTCTCACATGGAGGAATCGCAATGCGCACACGTACCCCAGCCGCACTCACCGTCGTCGGAGCACTCGCCCTCGCGGCGTGTGGGAGCGACGACAACTCATCGGACGACGCGGCGTCGAATCCGGCCACCACCGAGGCGATGGCCGAGGAGGAGATGACGGAAACGACCGACGAGATGTCCGACGACGAGATGTCCGACGACGAGATGTCCGACGACATGAGCGACGACGAGATGGCAGCGGCCGAAGGCGACGTGGTCGTCGTCGCATCGAGCCGGGACGACCTCACGATCCTGGTCGCCGCGATCGAGGCCGCCGGGCTCGCCGGCACCCTGGCCGAGGGCGGCCCGTTCACGATCTTCGCTCCCAACGACGCTGCGTTCGAGGGCTACCTCGGCGAGATGGGCATGACCGCCGAGGACGCGCTCGCCGACACGACCTTCCTCTCCACCCTGCTGCAGGGTCACGTCGTCGAAGCCGCAGACGACTCGAGCATGGTCGCCGGCATGGTCGACGTGCCATTCGTCAGCCTCGCCGGAACCGAACTCCCGGTCACCGTCGACGGTGACACGATCACGATCGGCGGCGCCGAGATCGTCGAAGCCGACGTGTTCGCCACCAACGGCGTGATCCACGTGATCGACACCGTCCTCGCTCCCGCCTGATCCGACTCGCGTGCACCGTCTCAGCGGATCTGGTCGCGACTGTCGCGACCAGATCCGCTGAGAGTTGATCGAAAACCTGTCCACCTGCGAAACACGACGGAACGGACCCGAAACTCCGGCCGACGCGGTCGACGCAACCCACTGAGAGGCCTACCGTCCCCACCATGTCGATCGACACCACCGGCGCACCAGCCGCCGACGCCACCGCCGAGGACACCCCGGCGCCGGGCGAACCCGCTGCTGACGAGCCCGTCGCCCGGCTCGTGCACCCGCGAGCGATCCGCTGGCTGCACTGGATCAACTTCCCGCTGCTGTTCGTGATGATCTGGAGCGGCCTGCGCATCTATTGGGCCGAGGACGTCTACGCCCTCGGTATCGGCAGCTGGCAGTGGTTCGCCTTCTTCCCCGACTCGATCTACGAGACCTTCGGCCTCGAACGGCGTCTCGCCCGCGGCATGGCGTTCCACTTCGCTTTCGGCTGGCTGTTCGTGATCAACGGAGCGATCTACGTGATCTACCTGCTGGCAACCAAGGAGTGGCGACACATCCTCCCCGACCGCCACGCCGCGAAGGAGGCGAAGGGCGTCGTCCTCCACGACCTCCACCTCAAGAAGGAGATGCCGCCGCAGGGCAAGTACAACGCCGCACAGCGCATCTCGTACACGGCGGTGCTGGTGATGGCGCTGGTCATCGTCGTCAGCGGTTTCGCCATCTACAAACCGACGCAGCTGTACCCCTTGCCGCTCCTCTTCGGCGGGTACCAGGGCGCCCGCCTCGTCCACTTCTGGATGACGATCGGGCTGTTGCTGTTCTTCCTCGTCCACGTATTGCAGGTGATCCGGTCCGGGTGGGGCAACTTCCGCTCGATGGTCACCGGGTACGTGGTCGAACGTCGAACATCGGCAAGCACCGAGACCGAAGAGCGTCCCACCGTGGGATCCTCCTCCGCCGAGAGGGAGGTGTCGGCATGAGCGAGCAGGAGCCCACTCGCGAGGAACAGCTCCGCGCCGACGTCGAGGGTGCGCCGACCATCCCGCTGTCGGAGTTCAAGCGCCGGTCGCGCCGCTCGTTCCTGATGGGCGCGGTCGGCGTCGCCGGTGCCTACGCCGGATGGCGTTGGCTGCAGGACCAGCCCGACGTCGGTGGCATCCCCGAGCCGTTGCGCGACCAGCTCGAGCGGAACGAGACCCTCTGGAGCAACCTGTCCGAGGCCCGGTCGGCGCCGGAGCACCCGATCTCGAAGGCGACGCCGATCCAGGTCAACGGCCGTATCGGCATCCGCAACGAGATCGATCCGGCGGACTGGACCGTCCGCGTCGAGGGCCCCGACGGCGAACTGCTCGACGAGCTCGACATCTCGGCCTTCGAGGCCCTCCCCCAGCGCGACATGGTCATCGAGCACAAGTGCATCGAGGGCTGGTCGAACATCACCCACTGGGGCGGCGCCCGCTTCTCCGACTTCCACGCCCGCTACGCCGACCGGGTCGATGACGTGCCCCATGTCGGCTTCGAGACCCCCGACGGGCTCTACTACGTCGGCTGGGACATGCCGTCGGCCATGCACCCACAGACGATGTTGGCCCTGCGTCTGGACGATCAGCCGCTCGATCTCGACCACGGTGCCCCGCTCCGGCTGGCGACCCCGAACAAGTACGGCATCAAGTGCATCAAGCGCATCGGCGTGATCCGATACAGCCGCGAACGCCCGGCGGACTACTGGGCCGAACGCAGCTACGACTGGTACGCGGGGCTGTGAACGCACGCCTGCTCGCCGGGATCGGTGCGGCCGTCGTCGCCGTCGTGATCGGCGCCGCGTTCGTCATCGGTGGCGACGACGACTCGACGCCCGCAGACGACAACGCCACGACGTACCTGGCCGAGGGCACCACCGAACAGCCGACAGCGACCGTGCCAACCGTGCCGTCCGTCGAGACCCCAGATCTCCCCGATCGCGGCATCCACCCCCAACTGCTCGACATCGACGGCTGGCTCCAGAGCGACGTCACCTCACTCGAGCAGCTCCGGGGCAAGGTCGTCGCCGTGCAGTTCTGGACCTTCGGTTGCAGCAACTGCCGGGCGACGCTCCCCCACATGCAGGAGCTCGACGAGAAGTACGCCGACCAGGGCTTCGAGATCGTGGGGATCCACGCTCCCGAGTTCTCCTACGAAGCCGAGGTGCCGAACATCGAAGAGGCCGCCGCCGAACTCGGCGTGACGTGGCCGATCGTGCTCGACACCCGCAAGCGAACGTTCCACTCGTGGCAGGAGGGCCCGACCGGCCACTGGCCGCGCGTCTACCTGCTCGACCGTGACGGCCACATCCGCTACGACCACATCGGCGAAGGGCACTACGCACAGACCGATGCCGCCGTGCAGGCGCTGCTCGCCGAGCCGAGCTGACCGAATGGGTCAGCGCCGGTGATCCCTGCGTTCCTCGAAGCGATCCGCGCCACCACGCAGCCGTGCACGCTGCTCCTGCTGATCCCACCGCTGATGATGGCAGTCGCCACACGCGGACGATGGGCGCCCGTCGCAGCGATCTGCACCGGGGCCGTGCTCGGTGGCTGGGTGCTCGCCGCCAACATCGTTGCGTTGTCCGACACACAATTGCAGCTCAGCGGTCTGCTCGTGGCCGCAGCGATCGGCGCAGTCGCGGCGGCACCGAGTGTGGCGTGGCTCGGCTGGGCCGACACCTCGCTCGCCCGGACCCTCATCGCCGGCACCGTGACCTTCGTCGCCACGCTCTGGTGGCGGCCGTGCATCGGGCAGGAGCTCGGGGCGATCCTCACGGCCTCACGACAGGGGCTCCTCGATCAACTCCCCGGGATCATCGCCTACATGCTCGGTGCGATTGTCCCGCTGCTTGCCGTGGTGCTGATCATGCGGGCGATCGACCCGTCGCCGTCCACGACTCGCCGCGCAGCCCTCGTTGCGTCCGCAGCCGGCGTGATCGTCGCCGGAGCGACGGCCCTCGGGCGCCACCACGAACTCGTCACCGCCCTCACCGGGTGGACGATGACCTGACCGTCACGCGCCGCGGAGGTCGCGCCGGAGAAGCGCCCGCCCGAACAGCCGCGCCACGACAGCGGCGAACGGCAGCAGCACCTCGGCGGCGAGGGCGTCGATCAACATCACGGCGTCGACATGCCAGCGCCAAGGGCGGCATCCGCCGCGCCGACGGTAGCCACCGCCCACGACTGCGGAATACCGCTGCACGGCCGCCGGTTGTCGCGACTATGACAACGATCCCCACCGACATCGCCCGACGCGGCTTCGCGACCCTCAACGCAGTCGTCCGGCCAGCCGTGCGCGCCGGGGTCGCCAACCCGCTGCCGATCGGCGCCGGGGCGGTCGTGCTCGAGACGACCGGGCGGTCCTCCGGACTGCCACGGCCGGTGCCGGTACTCGCCACGCGTGTTGGCGACACGCTCGCCGTGAGCACCGTTCGCTCCGATTCCCAGTGGCTGCGCAACATCGAAGCCGACCCCGCTGTCGCGGTCTGGCTCGGCGGTCAGCGCCGGACGGCCACAGCATCGGTCTCCCGCGGCGCCCTCAACCGGGTGCGCGTCGAGCTCACGCCGACGAGCTGAGTTCCGAACCGGTCGGCCCCTCACCCCCCGACGGGCCGACCGGTTCACCATCGTTTCCGCACGCGGTGGACGAGCCGCCGACACCCGGCGCCGCCGGCCGGTGCAGTACCGCTCCCGACGGGTCGAACAGAATACGGCCCTCGGCGTCGACCTCGGCGGTTCCGTCGACGAT
This sequence comes from Ilumatobacteraceae bacterium, assembly GCA_963710625.1. GTDB lineage: Bacteria > Actinomycetota > Acidimicrobiia > Acidimicrobiales > Ilumatobacteraceae > Sva-07. The sequence continues at coordinate 375,419 of CAVQBG010000008.1, forward strand.
CAGGCTGTACCCGTCGGGCGCCACGGGCGGGTAGCACAGCGTGACCGCCGGTCGTTCGCTCGCATTGCGCGCCGTTCCCCGGCCGACATCGATCGCCAGGCGCTCGGCCTCCCAGCGGGGCATCACCGCCACGATGTGTGGGCGAAGGTCGTCGCGCACGGTGAGCAGATACGCCCACCCCCGCTCGGCGGTCGCCACCTCGAGGTCGGGGATCGCCACGGGGATGCTCATGTGCCGAGCGTAGGCGCCCGGACTCCGCTGGCGCCGAGTGCGGCCACGTAGTGTCACGGCGGGGAAGAGAGGGGAACACCGATGACGACCGTCGAGGACGAGCCGACCGACTCGTTGACCGAATTCCGGGCCAGGGTGCGGGCATTCTTCGCAACGCTGGCGGACCGATTGGCGGACGTCGACGGCACCGTGGCGCGAGGCAAGGCCTACCGGCGAGCGCTGTGCGACGCCGGTCTCGCGGGAATCTCCTACCCGACCAGCCTCGGAGGTGCCGGACTGCCCCCGGACTACGAGACGGCCTTCCGTGAGCAGAGCCTCGAACTGCTCCCCGGCGAGGACGCCCTGTTCGGTCTCGGCCTCGGCATGGTCGTGCCGACGCTGCGCGACCACGCCTCGGAGGAACTCCAACAGCGATTCATCCCGCCGGCGTTGCGCGGCGACGAGATCTGGTGCCAGCTCTACTCGGAGCCGGGCGCCGGCTCCGACCTCGCCGGGTTGACCACCCGCGCTGTCCGCGACGGCGACGAGTGGGTGATCAGCGGACAGAAGGTCTGGACGTCACAGGCACACGTCGCCGACCTCGGCATCCTGCTCGCACGAACCGACTTCGACGTGCCCAAGCACAGCGGCATCACGATGTTCGCCCTCCCGATGCACCAGCCGGGAGTCACGGTCCGCCCGCTCGTGCAGATGACGGGCGCCGCCGAGTTCAACGAGGTGTTCCTCGACGAAGCCCGCGTGCCCGCAGAGTGGGTCGTCGGTGACGTCAACGGCGGCTGGAGGCTCGCGGTCGCACTTCTCGGCCACGAACGCACATCGCTTGGCCGCGGCAACCTCACCGATGACGAGAACAAGTCGAAGGCCGGCCGCTCGCCACTCCCCGTCAGCGGGTTGATCGACCGGGCGACCGAACAGGGCCGGATCAACGACGCCGTCACACGCGACGGCCTCGCCACTGCCTACATCGGCGAGCACCTGGTGCCGTGGGGAACCAGCCGTCGCCTCCACCCATCGATCGGCAAGCTCTGGCGAACGATCCAGGGTCGACACTGCGCCCAGCTGGCCAACGAGATCGGTGGCGCGACCGCCACAGCATGGGAAGCCGACGACACCGACGCCGACTACTGGGCGTATCACGTCCTCAACTGCCGGGGCATGTCGCTCGGCGGCGGGACCGACGAGATCCAGAAGAACACGCTCGGCGAGCGGGCGCTCGGACTGCCACGCGAACCGGGCCCCGACCGAACGACCCCGTTCTCCGAACTCCCGAGGAACTGATGACCGAACCCACCCGCGAGCCGTTCGTCAACCGGATCGACCGCGACCGTCTCGCGATCATCGAGCTGAATCGGCCCGACCGCAAGAACGCCATCATCCCCCCGATGCTCGACGAACTCGCGGCCGTCGTGACAGCAGTGAACACCGACCCCGATGTCCACGCCGTGCTCCTGTGCGGTGCAGGCGGCGCATTCTGTTCGGGGCTCGACCTCACCGAGTACAACGCCGACCCGCCACCCGCATGGCTGGCGATCTCGGGCACGTCGGTGCAGGCCGCACACACGGCGCTCGGCGCCTGCCCCCATCCGATCGTCGTCGCACTCGAGCGCTATGCGATCAATGGCGGTGCGGCGTTTGCGCTCGCCGGCGACCTGATCGTGTCCGGTCGTGACGCCTGGCTCCAGGTCGGCGAAGCACGTCTCGGGATGAATGCCCCGATGAACCTCGCGTGGCTCGTGGCCCGCTACCCGATGGCGACCGTCATGCAGGTCGTGCTGGCCGGCGAGCGGCTCCCCGGGCCGGAACTGCACCGCCTCGGCATCGCGTACGAGGTCGTCGACGACGAGGTCGTTCGAGCACGGGCGGAGGAACTCGCGGCGACGGTCGCGGCGTTCCCTCCGGGGGCGGCGCGACGCCTGAAGACCGCCGCACTGCGCCTGGCCGAATCGGGTCCGATCGGCGTCGACTGGTTCACACGCGCGGCGGCCCTCGCTCCGGCCGCGGCGCCTCCGCCGACCCGCTGAAGCAACATTCCGCACGATTCCCGATATTCCCGACCAGATTTGTCGGGAATATCGATAGTTTGCTACGGCGACGCCGACCGGTGTCACATCGGTTCAACTCGAGGAGATCCATCATGGCCGTCCGTCTCGGCGACACCGCACCCGATTTCACCACCCCGACCACACAGGGCGAGATCAGCTTCCACGACTGGCTCGGCGACTCGTGGGGCGTGCTGTTCAGCCACCCGAAGGACTTCACCCCGGTCTGCACCACCGAGCTGGGCTACGTCGCCAAGATCAAGCCCGAGTTCGACAGGCGCAACGTCAAGGTGATCGGCCTGTCGGTCGACTCGGTCGACAGCCACGTCCGGTGGGAGGGTGACATCGAGGAGACCCAGGGCACTGCGGTCAACTTCCCGATGATCGGCGACCCCGATCACACGGTCGCCGACCTGTACGACATGATCCACGAGAACGCCAGCGACACGCTGACCGTTCGTTCGGTGTTCGTGATCGGCCCCGACAAGAAGGTGAAGCTCACCCTCACCTACCCCGCGTCGACCGGCCGCAACTTCGACGAGATCCTGCGCGTGATCGACAGCCTCCAGTTGACCGCCGACTACAAGGTCGCCACACCCGCCAACTGGAAGGACGGCGAGGACGTGATCATCGTGCCCGCGCTCTCCGACGACGATGCGAGGGAGCTGTTCCCCGCCGGCTGGAACCCCGTGAAGCCCTACCTCCGCGTCACCAAACAGCCCAACCGCTGACCCGCCATCCCCCACACCGACCCGCAGCCCCCGAAAAATGCCTGGATGTGCGCGCTGAGCGCGCCATTCGACGCATCTTTCGGGGTTTGGGGAGTGGGTGGGGGTGGGGTGGGGCGGTCAGAGCCAGTTGGCTTCGACCCAGGTGCGCACCGGTGGCGCGAGGCGATCGAGATGATCGGCGGGGCGCTCGCGGATCTGGGTGGCAGAGATCGGCACCGTCGTCCGGTCCGCATCGACCACGACGTGGTCGGCCTCGAAGCGCGACGCCAGCTCCACCACGTAGTCGTCCGACGAGAAGACGACGTGCGGGCCCTCCGGGTGGGGCCAGTGATCCGTGAACAGCTCGATCCAGCGACGCCAGAGGTCCTCGTCGTCGAAGTCGGTGCGCAGGGAATGACGCACCTCGATCACCGTGACATGCGGATGCAGCTCACCGAGCCACCGTGCGCGCATCTCACCCGGCGCGGTGTCGCGCTCGTCGGAGCTGTTGACGAACACGACCAACCGGTCGCACCGGCCGGCCGCCCAGTCGATCATGTAGGAATGACCGAGATGCGGGGGGTCGAACCTCCCGACGATCAGCCCCGTCGGATGCCGATCGTCGAGCGCGGTCACGCCGGCTCGGCGACCACGTCGGTCGGTGGTGGCACCGACACCGCACGGAGCGCCTCGACCACCGTGGCCCAGCCGGACCCGAGATGGTCGACCGCACCGACGGGCTCGTGTTCGATGATGGCGCGACTCGCGCTCGCCACGAGCGCCCGCGCGACGACGTCGCCGGCCTCCCGGGCGACGACCGCCGCGTCGACCAGGCGGTCGCGGGCACGTTCGTGCTCGCCCACCATCGTGTCGGCGGCGCTGGCCCCGACCGCCCCGATCACCCGGTCGAGGTACGTCGTCGCCGGCCGCTCGATCACCTCCGACCACATGTCGATCGCGCGGGACGCATCGCCGATCATCGCGGACGCGAGCACCTCCACCGAGGCGGCGTAGGGCGACTCACGCACGTCACCGTCGAGGATCGCGAGCGCCTCTTCGGGACGACCCACCTGACACAGCGCGAGCGCGAGCGTGACCAAGGATTCGGAGCCGTCGGCCCCCATCATGTTGGAGCGTTCGACCGCCAACTCGGCGATCGCCACCGATCGGTCGCCGAGACCCTGATGAACGGCCGCCCCCGCCGCGACCATCGCCGGGAACGCCAGGTCACCGAACGCATCGCTCATCGCCAACACCTCCTCGATGCCGCGCTCCGCCTCCTGAGCACGCCCGAGTGCCACCAACGCACGAACCCGCGGTCCCATCGCCTGCACGGTGCCGAATCGATCGCCGAGCTGGCGGAAGGCGTGCAGCGCCTTGCGCGACAGCTCCTCAGCCTCGACGAACCGGGTGCTCCACAGGCGGATCGACGCCACCAACGAGTCCATCATCGCCGGCGCCCACGGATCACCGAGCGCCGCGGACTCCGTTCGCACCTTCGCCGCCAACGCCTCGGACTCCTCGAACCTCCCCTGGTAGAACCGCACATAGGCGAGCAGACCCGAGGCCCAACCCTGCCCCGCACCATCGCCGAGCAGGTCGAACTCCTGTGCCGCGGTCAGCAGGCGCCGCTCGGCGAGTTCGGTGTCACCGGACAGGAACGCCACCCACGCCTGGTGCTGGCGAACCCAGGCTCGGCCTCGTCGATCGCCGAGCCGCCGCGACAACCCCTCCGCCTCACCGAGCAGCCATTCGGCGTCCTTCAGCGACCCGCCGAACACCTCGGCGAGACCGCGCTCGCGCAGCGACGCCGACAGCTCGATGTCGTCGCCGAGCTCGCGGAAGATGTCGACGCTCGCACCGAGCTCGCGGCGAGCGGCCGGGAGATCCCCGTCGCGTTGATGCAGGATGCCGAGCAGCCGGCGCGCCGTCGCCTCATGATGACGGTCGCCCGCCGCGACCGACGCGTCGAGCGCGTCGAGCGCGTCGGCTCGCGCCTTGTCGACAGCCCGCCGCTCCACGAGCGCCTGCGCCCGCAGCAGGAGGAGGTCGCGCGCCAGTTCGTCGTCGTCGACGCCGAGGTCGAGCGCCCTGGTGGCGTGGCGACTGGCCTGATTGAACGCGCCGACATCGATCGAACGCCGAGCCGCATCGCGCAGCAACACGACCGCCTGCTCGGTGATGTTCCGCGTCACGCCCGGCACCGGTCCGATCTCGGCGACGAGTTCAGCGGCGGACGCCGCATGGTGGGCGATCTGATCGAGCGGGATCATCGGCGAGTGCGACATCACCGACGCCGTGCCCGCATGCCGTTGGGCCCGCACCAGCTTGGTCAGCGTTTGATATGCGACCTCACGAACGACGTCGCTGCGGAATCGCCAGTTCGGCCCGTCCAACTCGATGAGCCCGTCGTCGGTCAGCGCCTCGATGTCGCCGGGATCGAACCCCTGCTGCATCTCGACGGCGAACTTCTCGAGGGCGTCGACCGGACCCGCGGTACCCAGCACGGCGGCATTGTCGATGATCGCCCGCTGCGCTGCGGGCAACCGATCGAGCCGAGCAGCGATCAGTGCCCGCAATGACCCCGGCAATGCGGTGCTCGTCGGGTTCCTCTTCGCGAGCTCGGCCAGCTCGGTGAGGAACAGCGGATTCCCACCGCTGCGTTCGTACAACTGGTCGATCAGCGCATCGGTTGCGGCGTCTCCCAACACGGAGGTGACGAGACGGGCAGCCTCGTCGCGTGCGAGGGGGTCGAGCGGTAGGCGCACGGTGATCGGGTGATCGACCGCAGGCGGCCAGTCGAGGTCGGCGTCCTCGCGTTGCGCCGTGATGAGCAGCACCGGCCGATCGGCGAGCGATCGTGCGACCCGGTGGAGCAACTCGATGATGAGCACGTCCGCCCACTGGAGGTCATCGATCCAGAGCACCACGGGACCCGACATCGTCCGCCGACGGATCCCGGCGACGATGTACGAGAACAGCATCTCGCGGGACTGGGCCGGCGCGACACGGTCGAGACCCGAGGGATACCCCATCAGGTGGAGGGTCGCCTCCACGAAACGATCGAGCTGCGCGTCATCGGCGGCAAAGCCATACAGCTCGACCGCCTTGTCCCGCAACAGGTCGCGGAGCTGGTCGATCGGCATCGCCCCGGCGAGATCCAGCCGCCGGAACAGCGCCGTGGCGATCGGCGACCAGACGTTGTTCTCGCCGTACGGGGCGCACACGCCGGTGTACACGGTGACGTTGCGGCTCGGGAAGTCCTCCAGCGCCTCGGCCACCAGGCGGGTCTTTCCGGATCCGGCCTCGCCGCTCACCGACACCACGGCACTGCGTCCCGCCGCGACCATCGCCATCAACGAAGACAGCAGTTCCCGCTGGGTGGCCCGCCCGACGAAGGGGCGGTCGCGGCGGGTGCCGACCGACGGCAGACGGCGCTGACGACCGACGACGCTCCACACCCGCTCGGTCCGGGACCGCCCGCGCACCTCGACGTCAGCGACCAGTTCGCGCAGGATCTCGTCCGAAGCGAGCACCGACGTCGAATCGCCGATGAACACGCCGCCCGGTGGAGCCAACGTCTGCAGCCGGGCGGCGACGTTGACGACGTCACCCATCGCCGTGTAGTCGGCGGTTCCGGACACCGATCCGACCACGACCTCGCCGGTGTTGATCCCGATGCGCAACTGCAGGGGCCCGTCGAGATCGGTCTGGTCGTGCACGAAACGGCTCAGGGTCTCGTGCATCTGCAAGCCCGCCCGAATCGCCCGATCGGCGTCGTCCTCGTGCGCGACCGGGGCGCCGAAGAGCGCAACGATCCCGTCGCCGAGCACCTTGTCGACACGGCCGCCGAAGGAATTGATGTCGGCGATCAGGCGCTCGAAGGCCGCGTCGATCAGCCGCTTCACCCGCTCCGGGTCGAGATGCTCGGACAGCGCCGTGTACCCCACCAGATCGGCGAACACCACCGTGACCACCCGGCGCTCCTCGGCCGCGAACGCCATCACCTCCTGTCCGCACGCAGGGCAGAATCGTGCGCGATCGGGAAGTGGAAGCAGGCACGAGGCGCAGGTGGCCATCAGCCGATGATCGTACGGCACATCAGCCCATGGACGGATCACCGTGGCGCGGCGACTCGCTAGCGTCGCGAGCGCATGAACCACCCGCATCCGATCCAGTGGCTGCGCACCCACCCGCGGGGCGCCGACGGGCTGCTCACGGCACTGGTGGTGACCGGAGCGCTCGCCGCCCACGCATGGGGCGATTCGACCGTCAACGATCCCAACGAGGTCGACCCGTCGTGGTGGACCCTCCTCGTCGTGCTCCTCGGCACGGTGCCGATCTACTGGCGACGCACACACACCCTCGTGGCAGGCCTGGTCGTCGTGAGCGCCGAGGTGTTCGGGTTGTACGTCGGGATGGGTGGTGCCGCATTCATCGGATCGGTGATCGCCGTGTACTCGATCGGCGCCCACACGATCGGTGTCCGACGGACCCGGACCATGATCGCAATCGCGACGCTCGTCGTCGGCCTCTTCATCGCCGGATGGGTCGACGGACTGTCGCTCCTCGACGAATTCATCTCCACCGGCGTCCTGCTGATCACGGCGTTCGTGTTGGGCGACAACCTCCGGCGGCGACGCCAACATGTCGCCGACCTCGCCGAGCGAGCCGAGCGAGCCGAGCGCGAACAGGGGCTGATCGCGGAGCAACGCGTCACCGCCGAACGCAACCGCATCGCTCGCGACCTCCACGACGTCGTCGCTCATTCCGTCAGCGTCATGGTCATCCAGGCGGGCGCGGCCCGGCGCAATCTGGCCACCGATCCGGCGACTGCCGCCGAGGCCCTCGAAGCCCTCGAGTCGACCGGCCGCCGGACGATGAGCGAACTGCGGGCGATCCTCGGGGTGCTGCGAACCGACGGTGCCGGCACGACACCGGACCTCGACCCGCAGCCATCGCTGTCCCGGCTCGAAGCGCTGGCCGCGGAGGGTGAACTCGACGTCCGCGTGGGGGTCGATGGCGACATCGGCCGTCTTCCCGAGAGCATCTCGATCACCGGTTACCGCCTGGTCCAGGAGGCGTTGACGAACGTGCGCCGGCACGCCGGTGATCCCGACACGGTGGAGGTGAACCTGCGCATCGACGACGACCGGTTGACCATCGACGTCCGCGACGACGGCCGCGGCGCGGCCGCGCTGCCGTCCGAGGACGGGTTCGGCATCATCGGCATGCGAGAGCGGGTCGCGGCGGTCGGCGGCACCGTCGACGCCGGGCCACGACCGGGCGGCGGCTGGCGCGTCCGCGCCGTCCTCCCTGTGGACCACTCCCCGATCGACCCAGCCCCGAGGCCCGAGATCGCCGCCGGATCCGCATCGTGATCCGGGTCCTGCTGGTCGACGACCAGGAGATGGTGCGCGCGGGTTTCCGCATGATCCTGCAGGCCGAAGCCGACCTGACGATCGTCGGCGAAGCCGCGGACGGCGCTGCGGCGGTCGAACTCGCCGGAACTGCGAAACCCGATGTGGTGCTGATGGACGTGCGGATGCCGACGATGGACGGCATCGAGGCCTGCCGACTGATCCGCGACCGTCACCACGACACCCGGGTGATGATCCTCACCACCTTCGACCTCCACGACTACGTGCACGCCGCCCTCCGAGCCGGCGCGAGCGGCTTCATGCTCAAGGACGCCCCAGCCGAACAACTGGTCCAGGCGATTCGCGTCGTGGCGAACGGCGATGCCCTGCTCGCACCCTCGGTCACCCAGGCCCTGATCGACGAGATCGCGGCCCTGCCGAGCAACGACCCGGCCTCGTACCCCGGCGTCGACTCGCTCACCGAGCGCGAACTCGACGTCATCCGCCTGATGGCGAAGGGCCGGTCGAACACCGAGATCGCCACCGAGCTCTACCTCGGCGAAGCAACGATCAAGACACACGTCGGGCGCATCCTGGCCAAGCTCGCCGCGCGAGACCGGGTACAGGCCGTCGTGATCGCCTACGAATCGGGTCTGGTCACACCGGGCGACCGTTGATCGTTCGGCACGCTCACCCGAATGGGTGACGCACGTTCCTCCTGCCGGTGGATGCGCGCGGCAGGTGACACGGGTAGACCTGATGCCATGTCGACACCCGCACCACCCGCACCACCGACTCCCCCCTCCGCCGAGTCCACGGTCGCGCCGGGCGGCACCGCCGCCGCCGGGGCGGTCGACGCCCGCAAGACCTACGGGGTCGGCGATGCCCAGGTCCATGCGCTCGACGGCGTCAGCGTGTCGTTCGAGACCGGCAAGTTCACCGCGATCATGGGTCCGTCGGGCTCCGGCAAGTCCACCCTGCTGCACTGCCTCGCCGGCCTCGACACCCTCACCTCGGGTGCCACGTTCATCGGCGACACCTACCTCGCGTCGCTCGACGACAAGGCGCTGACCGAGCTGCGGCGCACCAAGGTGGGATTCATCTTCCAGGCATTCAACCTCATCCCGACGCTGACTGCCGACGAGAACATCCGGCTGCCGATGATGCTCGGCGGCGAAAAGGGCGACGCCGAGTGGATCGACCACGTCGTGTCGACCGTCGGGCTCGGCGACCGCCTGCAGCACCGTCCGAGCGAGCTGTCCGGCGGCCAGCAGCAGCGTGTCGCCGTCGCCCGAGCGCTCGCGTCGCGGCCCCAGATCATCTTCGCCGACGAGCCCACCGGCAACCTCGACTCCGTCACCGGCGCGGAGATCCTCTCCTTCATGCGCAACGCCGTGAAGGAGTTCGGCCAGACGATCGTGATGGTCACCCACGACCCGGTCGCGGCGTCGTACGCCGACCGGGTGGTGTTCGTCGGCGACGGGCACATCAGCGGCGAGATGACCGAGCCCACGACCGACCAGGTCATCGACCACCTGAAGCACTGGGACTGACCATGAGCGCCGGATCCCTGATCGCTCGCAAGAGCATCCGCGCCCGATGGGGTCGCACGCTCGCGATCGCATTCGCCATCACCGCCAGCGTCTCGTTCGTGGTCGGATCGTTCGTCCTCGCCGACAGCCTCCGCGCCACCTTCGACAACCTGTTCACCGAACTCAACGAGAACGTCGACCTCGAGGTCCGCGCGGCGCAGGAGTTCGACAGCGACAGCGCCCGGGAGCCGATCGACGTCGCGATCGCCGACGACATCCGCAACGTCGACGGCGTCGAGATCGTCGAGCCGATCCTCCAGCGGTTCGCTCAACTCATCGACGCGAACGGCGACGTCATCACCCCGGCCGGAGGGCCGACAATCGGCGTGTCCTGGGAAGGCGACAGCGGCATCCAGGGCGTCACCATCAAGGAGGGCCGACCACCGTCGGGTCCCGACGAACTCGCGATCGACAAGGCAACCGCCGACGCCCAGAGCTTCGAGGTCGGCGACACCGTGTCGTACCTCACCGACGTCGGCACGTTCAGCGGAACGATCACGGCCACCGTCGGCCTCGGCAGCGCCGACAGCTTCGGGGGCGCCCAACTGACCGCCGTCGACCTCGACACCGCCCTTGCGCGCCTCACCACCGACGGCAAGGTCGATGCGATCGACATCAAGCTCGCCGACGGCGCCGACGTTCCCGCGGTGCAGCGAGCGATCGAGGAGATCCTGCCGCCGCAGACCGAGGTCGTCACGGGCGAACAGGTCGCGCAGGAGACCGCCGACCAGGTCAACCAGTTCGTCGACGTGTTCGGCACCGGGCTGCTCATCTTCGCCTTCATCACTGCGTTCGTGAGCGCCTTCATCATCAACAACGTGTTCCAGATCACGATCGGCCAGCGGCTGCGTGAGCTCGCGCTGCTGCGCGCCGTCGGTGCATCCGGACGGCAGGTGCGTCGCATGATCACCCTCGAGGCCCTCGGCCTCGGGATCGTCTCGACGATCCTCGGCGTGTTCGGCGGCCTGCTCGTCGCCCGCGGTCTGATCGCCGCCTTCGACGCTGCCGGTGCCGGCTTCCCCGACACCCAGACCGTGCTCCAGGCTCGCACCATGCTGATCGCGGCGATCGTCGGCGTCGGCATCACGATGGCGTCGGTCATCGTTCCGTCGAGGAAGGCATCGCGCATCCCGCCGGTGGCGGCGATGCGACCCGAACTCGGCTTCGCGGCGATGCGCAGCCGGCGACTGGTCGCCGGTGTGGTGATCACCCTCGTCGGCCTCGCGGTGTTCTTGATCGGACTCTTCGTCCGACCCGGCGGGACCGCCGCCCTCATCGCCCTCGCCGGCGGCGGCGCCCTCCTGCTCTTCCTCGGGATCGCGAGCCTGTCGTCGACGATTGCCACACCGGTCACGAAGGTGATCGGCTGGCCGATCGAGAAGCTCTTCAAGGTGCCCGGATCCCTCGCGCGCCAGAACGTCGCTCGAGCACCCCGACGCACCTCGTCGAGCGCGTCCGCGCTGATGATCGGTGTCGCGCTGGTCAGCAGCACCGCGGTGTTCGCCTCCTCGCTGCGGGCGACGCTCGTGGACACGCTCGAGAGCGCGATCACCGCCGACTACATCATCACCGACGAGAGCTTCCAGGGGTTGTCGCCGGCGGTCAGCGAGACCTTGGCCGAAGTGCCCGAACTCGACGCCGTCACACCGGTCCGCCAGATCAGCGGACAGGTCGACGGCAACACGAAGAACTTCGGAGCGGTCGACCCCGTGGCGTTCGACATCCTCGTCGATCCCGATCTCCAGGACGGGACGATCTCCGGCGTCGGCCCCGACGACCTGCTGTTGCACAAGGACCCGGCGGCTGATCTCGGCGTCGGCGTGGGCGACACCGTCGACGTGACGTTCCAGAACGGTGTACAGCGCACCTTGACCGTCGCCGGCATCTACGGCGATGCCACGTTCGGCAACTGGTTGATCAGCCTCGACACGCTGGCCTCGGTCAGCGACGCACCGGCACGCGACTTCTTCGTGATCGCGAAACTGGCCGACGGGGTGGATCCCGCTGTCGGCGACGCCGCGGTCCAGGCCGCCATGGAGCCGTTTCCACAGGTGAACGTCCAGACCAATGCGGAGTTCCTCGACTCGCAGGAAGCACAGATCAACCAGCTGCTGATCATCATCACGATGCTGCTGGCGTTCGCCATCCTGATCGCGATCCTGGGTATCTCGATCACGCTGGCGCTCGGTGTCTTCGAGCGCACCCGCGAGATCGGGCTGCTGCGGGCGGTGGGGATGAACAAGCGCCAGACCCGACGCTCGGTGCGTTGGGAGGCCGTGATCGTGTCGTTCTTCGGCGCGATTGTCGGCATCGTCGTGGGCACCTTCCTCGGTGTCGTGCTGTCGCTGGCCGTCCCCGACGACGTGATCAGCACGCTGTCGTTCAACCCGACGATCATCGTCATGATCCTGGTCGGGGCCGTGATCGCCGGTCTGTTCGCCGCCCTCTACCCCTCGTACAAGGCGTCGAACATGAACGTCCTCGAAGCCATCGCCACCGAGTGACCGTTACGCCAGGGGTCAGACCCCTGGCGTAACACCTCGGTAGCGTGGCGCGATGGCGCTCGACCCGGCAGCACTCCCCGACGAGGTGCTCACGTTCCTGCGTGAGTACCACCTCGCAACGCTCACGACGTTGCGGGAGGATCTGTCCCCGCACGTCGTGGCGGTCGGGTTCAGCTACGACGCCGAACAGCGCATGGCCCGGGTGATCACGTGGGCCGGCTCACAGAAGGCGGTCAACGCCCGACGCATGGAGGCGGCAGGGCAGCGTGCGGCCGTGTGCCAGGTCGACGGCGGTCGCTGGCTGAGCCTCGAAGGACCGGTCCGGCTCGTGACCGACCCCGACGGGGTACGCGCCGGCGTCGAGGGCTACGCGGCCCGGTACCGTGAGCCGAAGGAACGCGACGACCGGGTCGTCATCGAAATCGCCGTCGAACGCATCCTCGGCCGCGGCTGACGGTTACAGCAGGGGTCTGACCCCTGCTGTGATCCTCAGCTGGCGTCGCGGTTCCAGGGAAGGTCGGCGATCCAGCGCTGCGCCGCTGGGTGGGGATCCATCGGGGTGTCGTCGCCCGAACGCTCGAGCTTCGGGTCGAGATGCGTCTGGCACCCCGGGCACCAGTAGAGGATCCGGTTGTGTTCACCCATGCGTCGGCACTCGATCGTGCCACCGCAGCGGTGACAACGCTGCACGTTGCGCCCGTACACGGCGAGCCCGCCCTTGACGCCGGGCACCGTGACCCGCTTGGCGTGATGCAGGTTGGCACGCAACATCGTCGCCGCCGTGTTGACCACGCGGACCGCATCGTGCTCGCTGATCGTGCCGATCCTCGCATAGGGGCTGAGCTCGGTGGCCCAGAGCACCTCGCACCGGTACACGTTGCCGACGCCGCACATCACCCGCTGGTCGAGCAGCACCTCACCGAGGCGGGCATTCGGATCGGGATACGTGAGCAGCAGGTTGACCACGACGCCGAGGTCGGTGTCGCCCTTGCACAAGTCGGGCCCGAGCCGACCCATGCCGGGATGGCGTCGCTTGTCGGCCCGCCGGTAGGTCTCGACGTTCGGGGCGCTGAAACACACGGCGACCCAGTCGGCAACCTCGATCGCGGCGCGCATCTGCGTATACGGGCGCCGCCAGTTGTCGCCGGCGCGATACAGATGCCACGACCCGCTCATGCGCATGTGCGTGTCGAGCACCAGCCCGTCGTCCCACTCGACAACGAGGTGCTTGCCGTGACTCTCGACGGTCTCGATGATGCGCCCTGCCTGCGGCGAGGGTCCCACGAGCCGAGGCGCATCGAAACGCAGCATCGGCTTGCCGGCGAGCGCTGTTCTCATGGCGCTTGCCGATCGGTGGATCGTGTCGCCTTCTGGCATCAGGTCTGCATGGTACGCGCTGCACCAGGGTCCAACGCGGGATGCCGATGCAGCCGCTTAGCCTGGTCGGCCCATGACCAGCCGACCGGTGACCGAGCAGCGAGAGAGCTCCGTCCGCGATGCGCTTCGGGCCGCCGTACCGCTGTTCATCCCGGCGATCCCGTTCGCGCTCGTTCTCGGCGTGGCGATCACCGAGTCGGCGATGCCGACCGCAGTCGCCTGGTCGACCAACCTCTTCGTCTTCGCAGGAGCCGCCCAGCTCGCCACGGTCAGCCTGGCCGCCACGGCGACGTGGCTCACACTCGTTGCGACGGCCGCGGTCATCAACCTGCGACACGTCATGTACAGCGCCGCCCTCTCGCCCCGATTCAGCGATCAGCCGCGATGGTTCCGTTGGATCGGGCCGTTCCTCCTGATCGATCAGCTGTTCGCGTTGACGAGTGTGCGGGTCCACCTGTCGAGTGACCACTGGCGACGCTTCTACCTCACCGCCGGGCTCTTCTACTTCGTGGCATGGACGCTCACCGTCAGCCTCGGTCTCGTGATCGGATCGTCGATCCCGACCGAGTGGCGCCTCGACGTCGCTCCCGCGATCATGTTCGCCGGGCTCGTCGTCCTCGGGCTCACGAACCGGCCGGGTGTCGTCGCCGCCGTGACCGGGGCGGGTGTGTGCCTGCTCGCCCTCGACGTCCCGAACAACGGTGGCATCCTCGTCGGAGCGATCAGCGGTGTCGTCGCGGGGTACGTCGCCGACGTCGCACAGACCCACCGAGCCGACCGACGCACGCCGGTGACGCCGTGAGTGCCTTCGCAGCGATCTCGGCGGTGCTGTCCGTCGGCGTGATCACCTACGTGTCACGGGCGGGCCTCATCGTGTTCCTCGCCGACCGTCCGCTGCCGGCCAACATCACTCGGGCACTTCGCTACGTCGGCCCAGCGGTCCTGTCGGCGCTGGCCGTCAACCTGATCGCCGGCCGCCAGGGGATCGACGGGGTGGAGGTCGAGGAGGTCGCCGCGATCGGAGCGAGCGTCGTCGTTGCGTCGATCACCCGCAATCTGATTGCTGCGCTCGCCGCCGGCATGGTCACGCTCTGGGTCCTGCTCGCGGTCCTGTGACCGCCGCCGTTGCTACGGCAACTTGCCGACGTGGGCGAGCGCCAGGCGGATCAGCCGGTCGTGACCGCTGGTCATCTGCGCGATGACCTCGGAGCTGACCGCCTCCTCCGGCGTGAACCACGACAGGTCGAGCGCCTCCTGCGTGGGCTCGCACTCGCCTTCGACCGGCACGACGTAGGCCAGGCTCACCGCGTGATGGCGAGGATCGTAGAACCCGGACCGATCCGGGTTCGGGAAGTACTCGACCACCGTGAACGGCGTCGGGTTCGCCGGAACCCGCGGCAGCGCGAGCGGTCCGAGGTCCTTCTCGCAGTGACGCATCAGCGCCTCGCGGACCCGCTCGCCGAAGAGCACCCGGCCGGTCACCACCATCCGGCTGATCGTGCCGTCGGACGCGACCCGCAGGAGCATCCCGACCTCGGTGACGTTGCCGAGCGAGTCGACGCGCACCGGGACGGCATCGACGTAGACGATCGGGACGTGTGCGCGCACCAGTTCGAGATCCTCGGGCGACAACCAACCGGTCGAGGTCTGGGTCGAGGATCCTTCGTCGATGTCGTTCACGACGACGATGATCCCACGCGGGCGCCGTTCGACACCACATCGCCCCGGTGGGAGGTGCCGTCTGGGAGCATGAGTGGATGCAGGACGACGCCGCTCGCTGGGACGACCGATACCGGTTCTCGGCGCCGGCACAGCCACGCCCGCCGCTGGTGTTGGACGCCCATCCCGAACTCCTCGGCCTCGTTCCCGGCAGCGGGATCGCCATCGACGTCGCCTGCGGCCTCGGCCACCAGGCGCTCTGGCTCGCCGAACGCGGTTTCCACGTCGTGGCCCTCGACGTGTCGTCGGTGGCGATCGAGCATCTCGGACTCGACGCGCGGGCGTTGGGTCTCGGTGATGCGATCGATGCGCGCGTCACCGACCTCGACGCAGGATTGCCGGAGGATCCGGCCCGTGCGGACGTGATCGTCTGCCAACGGTTCCGTCAGCCGGCGCTGTACCCACAGATCGTCGATCGCCTCGCTGTCGGCGGTCTCGCGATCGTCACGGTCCTGTCGATCGTCGGGGCGGACTCGCCCGGGCCGTTCCACGCCCCGGCGGGAGAGCTGACCACGGCGTTCGCCGACGCCAACATCGACCTGTTGCACACCGACGAGGGCGATGGCGCGGCGACGGTCGTGTTCCGACGACGGTGAACGGGGCGTCAGGCGCCCTCGAGCAACACGTCGCGCAGGGCTTCGTGACGCGTCGAGGCGGGCCGCGTGGTCGCCATGAAGTCGAGCAGCACCTCACAGAAGGTCTCCGGTGCTTCCACGTGGGGGAAGTGCCCGACGTCCTCGAGGATCTCCAGCCGACTCGACGGGATCAGCTCGTGGGCGTGATGTGCGTGGGCGACCGGGATGATGCCATCGTGGTCGCCCCACACGATCAGGGTCGGGATGTGTGCCGCGAGGTACAGGCGGTCGCTGGCGTCGACCATCTGGCCGGTCGGCTCGATCACGCCGCGCATCGTGCGCACGAACGCCGACCGGTTCTGGGCTCCGGCGAGCGACGAGTACGCCCGCCACATCTCGGCGAGCTTCGGCGAGCGGATGTTGCGCCGTCCGAGTTGGCGACCGACGTCGGTCGCGCGATCGACGATCGGCTTCGGGAACCCGATCGGCATCAGGTATTCGGCGCCGGGCAGCGTGAGGAGGCGAAGCAACCATGAGACCTCGCGGCCGAGACCGCCGCTGCCGACCAGCACCAGCCGGTCGACCAGGTGGGGGTGTTGGTACGCCAGTTGCATGGCGACGCCACCCCCGAAGGAGTGCCCGACGATCGTCACGCTCGGGATGCCGAGCACCGACAGGAAGTCGCGGAGTCCGCTGGCGAACGCTCCCAGGGAGTAGTCACCCACCGGCTTGGCCGACTCGCCGTGCCCGAGCAGATCGGGGGCGATCACGTCGTGATGCTCCGTCAGGGTGGGGATGACGTCGTCCCAGGTCCGCGAACTCCCCGCGAGACCGTGGATCAGCAGGATCGGCTCACCCGATCCACTGCGCCGGAACCCGACCTCGTGACCGTGGATCGTGACGTGTTGCAGGGGAAGACGTTTGCTCACGTTTCCAGTATCCCGCCCCATCGAACTCCGCACACGGGCCGAACGACTCCGGTCACGAGAAGGACGCCACGACGACGGGAACTCGTGCCCTCGACAGTGCCCAACCCACGGGGGCGCCCAGCTCGCACCGAACCCGGACGGGCCCTGGCCGATCGGCCGGGAGGCGGGCCGGTCGATCCGGGCTCAATCGGCGAGATGATCGAACTCTCTCGGCTCACCCGGGGTCGCGTCGACCCATCGGGAGAAGTCGAGCGGATCGACCACGCGGCTCGGGTGGCTGGTCGTGGCCAGCCACGAGATGAAGTGCTTCGGCGCAAGCGGGCGGGAGATGCAGTAGCCCTGGGCCACGTCGCAGCCGAAGTGGTGCAACCGCTCCAGGACCTCGTTGTTCTCGACGCCCTCGGCAACGACGACAAGCCCGAGGTTGTGTCCGAGGTCGATGGTCGATCGCACGATCACCTCGTCCTGCTCGTCGAGCAGGAGATTGGCCACGAAGCTCTGATCGATCTTGAGTTCGGTGACCGGGAGACGGCGCAGGTAGCTGAGCGACGAGTACCCGGTGCCGAAGTCGTCGATCGACAGGTGAACACCGATCTCGTGCAGCTGGTTGATCGTGGAACGCGCCCGAGGGGCGTCGATGAGCAGCGACGACTCGGTGATCTCCAACGTCAGCATCGCGGGATCGACGTCGTTCGCGCTGAGATGGTCACTCACTCGATCGGCCAGACGCGTGTCGAGCAGGTCGTGGGTCGACAGGTTGACGGCCAGGCCGAGGTGGTAACCGCGCCGGTGGATCCGTTTCAGAGTGCTGATACCACGTTCCAACATGAGGTCGGTGAGCTGCTTGATGAGACCGGTGTCCTCGGCAACTCGGACGAACTGCTGCGGGGCGACGATGCCGCGGACCGAGTGGGTCCAGCGCACGAGCGCCTCGGCGCCGACCACCGTGCCGGTCGTGAGATCGAGTTTCGGCTGCAGGTTGAGATGTAGGTCGCCGTTGTCGATCGCGCTCCGCAGGTCGCCGAGCATCGACAGCCGGGCCGGTGTCCGCCGATCGATCTCGTCGCGGTAGACCTCCACGCCCAGACGTTGGGTCTTGGCGTTGAACATCGCGATGTCGGCATAGCGCAGCGGAGCACCGTCCTCGACGTCCTCGTCGATCACGGCCATCCCGGCGCTCGCCGTGACGACGATCTCGAGTCCGTCGAGGGTGACGGGACGTCCCACTTCGTGCACACACGCCCATGCCAGCGCGAGCATCTCCTCGCGAGTGGCTCGTTCGCCGACGATCGCGAACTCGTCGCCGGCGAGCCGGGCGAGGACGTCCTCCGGGCCGAGCAGTGCGGTCAGCCGGTCGCCGACGACGATCAGGAGATCGTCACCGGCGCGATGACCCAACGTGTCGTTCACTTCCTTGAAACGGTCGAGATCGAGCATGATCACGAACAGTTGGCCGCCCTGGCCTCGCTTGCTCGCCTCGATGACCGACCGCTCGAACGACGTGCGGTTGGGAAGCCCGGTGAGCCCGTCGAACCGAGCTTCGCGCTCGATGCGCTGGTGGAGCAGACCCTTGCGGAGGCTGACCGCCAACTGCTCGGTGAGATTCTGCAGTCGCACGACGTCGTCCGGGGTGAATCTCCGGCCGCCTTCGGTGCGGCCCGCCACGATGATCAGACCGAGCACACCGGACTGGTCGCGAATGGGAGCGACCATGATCTCGGAGATCCTCGACCCGGTGGCCCTCACCTTGCCGAGCTCCGAGCGAGGCACGAGGACGGCGCGTTCAGCGCTGATCAGCGATCGCCAATTCGGGTCACGGGAGCCGATGGGCAGCTGGAGGCCCACCACCCCGTGCACCATCAGCGTCGCTCCGTTGCGATCGTCGAAGACGACGACCGCCGTGCCGTCGCTTCGCAGCACCTCCGCGGTCTGCACCGCCGCCGCCCGGATGATCTCCGCCGGATCGAGCGACCGCCCGACGTGCCCGGTGAAGCCGTGCACTGCGTCGAGATCCCGCAGTCGCTGATCGAGCGCCCCGTAGGCCTTGATGATGAACCAGAGCAGGCCGATCGGAACGAGTGCGATCAGCACCAGCCAGGGCGCGATCAACGCCAGCGCGAGCACCATGCCGGCGAGCGTGGCATTGACGAGGAAGAGCCACCAGGCGACGCGCAGCTCGCTCTCGATGCGGCTCCAGAATCCACCCTCGAAGAACGAGATCGCGAGCGAGACGATGACGGATGAGACGACGCCGCACACAACCGCAGCCACGATCGCGGCGACGACGAATTGGCTGGAACCAGCCCCCCACACCTCGATCAGTCCACGGAACACCAGGATCGAGACGGCGACCTCGAATCCGAACATGCCGACGTTCAACGCCACCTTGTATGCCGGCGGACGTCGCAACACCGCGAGGACCGCAACCGCGCCGACCACTCGAGCGAAGAGCGAACCGCCCGGGGTGAGGTAGACGAAGCAGAACACGAGCGGGATCTCCGACAGCGAGAACGCGATCGATTCCCGCCTGAAGATGATGCGGAACACGCTGGACTCCGTCGCCGCGAACGCCAACGTGAGCACCGGCAGCAGCCAGATCGGTGCGCGGACCAACGGCTCGGTCGAGTCGGTGGTCGAGAACACCAGAATCAGGCAGGCGACGATGAGCACACCTGCAAGCGCAGCGACTCGCCGCTCAGGATGGCGTGCGCCCACCGAGAGCCCGGACGCGGACGTGGACGCCCCGAAGGCGTCCACGTCACTCATCTGGATGTCGGTGTTCGTCGTCACGGGGCGCTCCCAACGCGGGACCGCTTTCTGAGCGCTCCCGAACGTCTATCGTCCGCCGACGAAAGGTTCTTGAGGACTCCGTACCACCGCGATCAGCGGGGTACGGAACACCTCATTCTTGGATAGGTCAGTACCAGGAGACTCCGTACCAGGAGACTCCGTACCACGAAACGCCGTGGGGGTTGGACTGCGTTGATGTCGTGTTCATCGTTGTTCTCCATTCGGGAAGCTCCACGAGGAGCGTGGGTTGTGATTTCCACCCATCGCCGCCCGACGGTTGAGTGATCCTTGACTGGTACGTGAAGATACCTTGACGATGACAGAATGTCAACGCGGAGCGAGCATAACGACCACCCACGGTGGTGAGCTGTGACGCATGTCATCGAGTCGACCCTCACCGACCAGACACCCCCGAGAATATCGCCCATCGCGATCCGCTCGTTCGGAGCAGGCTGCCCCTCGACGACCGCGCTGCGCGTTCAGCGAACACGTGTCGCGGTCGGCCCATGCCGATCCGGTCACCCCGACCTCACCGTCGATGGTGATGCGGTCGGCGGGGATCAACGAGGCCAACACGGCGAGCGCGACCAGCGAACGACACGTCATCCACGGCATCGAGATGAGACGTCCGGAGAGGTTCAGCTGCACTCATCGTTCGACACCGCCGAGCTGACAGAACCGCAACACGCTGATCGGGTGAGTGCAGTGCGCTGGTTGGGCCGTGGTGCGGCGCCGCGGACGTGGGCTCGGGCGTGATTCTGTGCGGCGAAGTCTGCCGGTCCGACGTACGGGCCGGGGCTGGTCCGCCTGTCACCGTCGGCCTGCTATGGACGAAGGTCCAAGACCTGCTCCAAATTGGTCGGGTCACCCAGAGCCTCTCGCAACACGCGCCTGTGTTCTACGTCGACCACGCGCGTCGAGTTGCGGTACACAAGCCGCGCAGCGTCAACGTCCTCCGCCTCGCTGGCCCAGGCGAGGAGCGGCCCCGTGGGGCCCTCCATGAGGAACGCAGCTTCATGGCGGCAGCCTTCGTCGGCGGGTGTCTCCAGTGCCTCATCGCGGCGTGGACCGTTCAGCTCGACCAGCCACTCACGCAAGAGTTCCACCTTGTCGGGACGGACTTCGCCGATCACGACTCGGAGCACGGGACGACGGTAGTACGGCAGTGCTCCGCACCCGAACAGATTCCCCGCCGTGCGCTGCCACGCGTGCTCGCGCACTTCGATCGGATTACGGCGTGCGCACTCTGAGCGGCAGCACAGCGACGAGCGGTGCGCAGGTTTGGCGATCGTGGTCACGAGGACTTGGTTGGTCATCGCCCTCAGCGTTGCGGGTCAGTCGTGGTCACCGACACCGGACCACTCCCAGTCATCGCCTGGACAGATTTCTGCGTCGCCATCTGTAAGTGGCCTGACATCGATCACTTCGGACTCGACTGGCTCCCTCGCAACGACGAGATCACCACCGCTGACGCACCCACCATCGGAAATGGCCACTCGCTCACCAGGTCCGGCCTCGGCCCAGAGACTCTTGGGGATCTTGAACCCGTCAGGTGCGAAACCGTTGAATCCGACCCAGACGGTCTCGTCGGTCTGGTTCGTGAAGTCAACGGTTGCGTCGCTGTCAATCGTGCAACCCGCCACCCCGACAAGCATCCAGCTCATCAAGAACGCCAACCCGGCTCTTCTCGATCGTGTTGGCATGATCACCTAGTGCCTGACCACGCCCGGCAACGATGCCGATTCATCGGGCTCGGTGGCCGCCGAGGCTGTGAACGCCGGCGGATCGAGCCGCCGGTTCCTGCCTTGTAGCCCCAGATGAACGTGTTCGGCGCTGGCCAACGACGCCGGCAACCGCAGTTCTGGGAGTCACCTCGCGGTAGCCGGGGAGCGGAGCAGCGTGAGCCATGATCCGAGTATCCCATGCTGCCGATCAGCACAGCGGTCCCTGTGCCGAAGCCAACGGTCCTCGCAATTCTGTGGGGAATCCGTCACTCGACTTGGGCCCAACTCGGGTGGTTGACCAGGGGTCCATCCGACCGGGTCACGCGGCTGATATCGACAAGGTGATGTGTACGGATGGCGGACTTCGGGTCCGCAGCGACTCGACCTGCCCGTTGAGCGAATCGAGTCGGAGCGCCCGCTTCTTGGTCGGAGCGGAAGAGTGTGACGGTACCGGTGCTGTTCGAGGCTGCTATTCGGCCCATCCCATCTCGACCAAAGCCATTGAGGCGACCTGGAAGTACAGGTCCTGCCACCGGGCCTCACCTGCGTCGCCGCTTCCGAGGGTCTCAGGCGGGTTGACCCAGATGCTGAGCACCTCGTCGGACAGCGGTCCGCGCACGAAGTAGACACCCCCGTAGCTTGGGCCAACAGCCTCGACGCCGTCGGGCAGTCCCGGATCGGGTTGAGCACCCACCATGGAGCGTTCATCGCTCCGCGGCTCGAGCAGGACTTCCCATCCGCCGTTGAAGAACTCGGTCTCCTCACCAGCCGGAACACCCGAGCGGTACCAGAACTCGTCGTCCAACGATTCGGCGACGACCTCGTCAGCGAGCGGGGAGCCCGTGAACTGGACCGACACCTGCTCCAAGACGCCCGACATCTCCTCGATCGTCACCCATTCGGTCAGGTCCTCTCCCGCGACGTACGGCTCGGTCGGTCCCATGCCGTCGGAGTCGTCGCCACACCCAACCAGCGAAAGGGCGAGAACAACGCCAACAATCCAGCGCATCAGTTCACCTCCTTGGTCATCTCCACCTCGACCGTGGGCCTCTACTGCTGCTGTTCACCAGAGTCGGTGGACCATTCCGTGCCCATCGCAGTCAGTCCTCGTCACCGACCTCAGTCGGGAAGAACCTGTGCGACCTGCCTGGAGTTCTTGCGGTTCAACTGTCGTCGAACGCCTCTAGCGAATCGCCCTGACGCCGTTGCAGGGTTGAGGTGAGAAGGCGAAGGGGCAACGATGCAGGCAATCCCGCACACCTCGAACGAACAGAACCAAACGAAGGATCACCTGGATCCCCGGACCCCAAGGTGGTGGCTCCTCGCCGTGGTGGCTCTGTTTGCCCTTGCGTTGGGCGCGGTCGGCGGGGCGATGCTCACGGACGGCGACGGGGGTGAACCCGATGTGATCCGAGCCGACGGCGGCGAACCAACTGCGCGCCAGCAAGAGATGGCCAGAATCGCCCAGGAGTACGGTGCCAGTTGGCAGGCAACCGACGGAGAACGAGCCGCCAGTTTCCTGACCGATGACGGGTATGTCGAATACGTCGAGGACGACTGGACCTTTTACGTGACGGACGGTTCGCTGCAGCGACGGATCAGCAATGGCCCGTACAGCACGTTCCAGTTCGTCGGACCGATGGTCGTGTACGACGATCGAGTCGTCTCGTTCGGCACGGTGTCGAGCTACGGGGTGAACTGGCTATCGATCATTCACTTCACCGAGAACGGAGAGGTGCGAATCAAGAGCGAGCACATCGCGCATTGGCAGACCGGGGAACCACCTCGGTAGCTGGCGACGCATCACTTGACGAGCCAGACCGCTGCAGCGGCTGTGCCCCACGGCACTCGGTAACCGACGTGATGTGCGGGCGGATCGCAACACCACAGCGACTGTCGTCAACACATGTTGACGAATCGTGACCCGATGTCTAGCCTGGCGAGGTGGACATCGAGGCGAGCGCCCGCAAGCACGGTGTCTCCGATGCCGACATGCTCCACGCACTCCGACACCACTGGCGAGGCTACGAAACCGACGACGCCGACGTCACGATGTTCATCGGACCATCCACGCGGGGTGAGCCGCTGGAGGTTGGTCGACGATGCCGACGGCGTTGCCATCATCCACGCAATGCCGGCCCGCCCCAAGTTCCTGAAAGGTTGGTGGACCCCATGACAACCACTCGCGGACAGCGGGCCAACGCCCTCGAGCAATGGGCCGACGACGTCGACGCCGACGATCTGGTGGAGGCGAAGACTGCAGCGCTTCGGACCATTGCCGAACTCGTGGAGCAGCGAGATGACGTCGACACGGCGTTGCTCGATGCCATCCGCGATGCGCGCAACGCGAATCGTTCCTGGTCCGAGATCGGAGCGATGCTCGGCGTGTCCAAGCAGGCCGCCCAGCGCAAGTATTCCGCCAAGATCTCGGCGTAGCCGAAGAACGCGCCGCCTCGCGCTCGCCTCCGGCGAAGCCGAGTGGGACGCATACAGACCGGCTACACGTAGCGCGACCGCTGAGCGCGTCCGAAGGGCTTCGACTGATCGCTGTTATCGGTCATCGACCGCCCGAGTCGACACCCCAGACACGTAGGCCTCCATCACCACCGCATACAACGCCTGGTCGATACGACGACGCGGCTCGAGAATGGACGGGAAGAACGAGCCCTTGCGCAGCTTCGGGCTGCCGAGCTGCAAGTCACCGGCCTTGGTCGACAACGTCTTGGGCCGGTGGCCGTTGCGTTCCGTCACGTGTCCCTCGACGCGTTCACAACGGCCGGCGCCGATCGCCTCGACGGCTTCGGCCTCGATCAACTCTTGAAGCACCCAGCGGGCGATCTCACGGATCAGGTCGACGCCTTCGCCGACGCGGATCGCGTCGAGAAGATCAGACAGGTCAGAATTGGACAGAGCCATCGGTGTGTTCTCCTTGATGCAGTTCTTGCAGGAACACACCAAGAATCACGCCGATGGCTCACCTATCGGTGGACCTCAAAACCCACCACCACGCGGGGCGGAACCCTCAGCTGAGATTCGCTCGACTCGTGCAGATCATCGACGCCTTCAGCGTGTTCACCTCGCGCAACAACCGACTTGCCAATGCTGCAATGTCGGCGCATACTGGTTGCTGTCTCCGGCAAGCGCTGGAGAAAGTGGACCCGGTTGCCTACCGGAAGGGTAGGGGAGCCGGGTTCTGCGTTGTCAGGGGTGAACTTCGATGACGTCGGTCAGCACGTCGCCGAGCCGGTCGCTCCACTGCGGACCTGACCCGACTGCCCACGTCACAGCGTCCGCGATCCACAGCATTCGCTCGTGTCGGGCGATCCGGTGTTCGAAGACGAGCGAAGGCTCTCGCTGTCGCGTCCGCATGATCACACGCTCGTCGTCTCGGTCGTCCTGCCGGCTCTCGAGTACGAGCTTCGCTACTCCCCTGCTCTGCACCTGGCGGACGATCTCGCCGACGCAGGACGCCCGCGCCTGGAACTCGTTCGTGCTGTGGCCTTTCGTGCAGAGCGTGGCGAACACCTGAATCGGCATCCCGGCGACCGCATCGAGCACCCGGCGCTTCTGTCGATCGGTGTCATTGTCGAAATGGATGCGCGGCGCCACCCCGCTCGCCAACGCATCGATGGCCGGTCGAAGCGTCGCAAGGTTTCGAGCCTCGACGAGCACGCAGCCCATCACGTACCGACGCCCGCGGATCGACTCGTCGACGTAGGCATCAGTCGGCCGGAAGCGTCGACTCATCGGACCCATCCCCTCGGAGCAGGTCACCGAGACCTGCGGCAAGTGCTTGGTCGGCGGCGGCGAAGGCGTGTGCGTACACCCGCAACGTCATCGCAGGGTTGGAGTGGCCGAGGCGGCCGGCGACGGTACGGACGTCGTGGCCCTGGCCGATCGAGACCGTCGCCGACCAGTGGCGCAGATCGTGGAGACGCCACTTCATGTCGATGCCCGACGCCTTGCGTGCCCGCGTCCACCACCAGCCGATGTGATCGGGCGGCACGAGATCGGGGCCGACGCCGAACATCCACGGACCGTAGGGCTCACGTTCTCGGCGCAGTGCCCAGATCGCGTTGAGCGTGTCGGGGTCGAGCGTCAGCCGGCGGGCATTGCCGGTCTTGGTCGGCGCATCACGCAGCTCGCGCTGCTCGCCGGGGTGGCGGATCACCTCGATCGCCGAGTCGATCGTCAGCATGCCGTCGTCGTCGACGTCGGTCCATCGCAGCGCGGCCAACTCCGCGCGGCGAGCGCCGGTCATCGCCGCGAGCCGAAGCGCCAACGCGGCCGCCGGATCGAACTCGCGCTGCCGCTGCAATCACCGCCCGGACGTCGTCGAGCGACATCACTCCCCTGGGCGGCTTCTTGGTGGTCTTGCGCTGCGCCAGCGACGCCACGTTCTGGCTCGCCCACCCCCAACGCACCGCCTGGTTGAGCGCAGCGCTCAACGCACCGTGCTGGTTGCGGATGCCGGCATCTTGCAGCCCCGCGCGACGCAGGCGGGTGTGCCACCGCTCCACATCGGCGATCGACAACTGCGCGATCGGGATCTCGGCGATCTTGTCCTGCTTGATCGAACGCACCCGACTCTGCTGGTCACGCGCCGACGACGGCGCCCACGTGTCGAGGGTCTGATCGATCCACACGTCGAGGACATCGACCACCTTGCGGCCAGCGGCCGAGGCACTCCCCGGACCGACCTCCAACGAGGCGGCAAGACGCTGCGCGACACGCTTGCCGCCGCGGACCGTTCGCGAAATCTGCGTGGGGCGTCCGCGGGCGTCAGAAAACCCTAGGGATGATTCTCGGGATGAACTGATTCGGTCAGCTCGCCGCCGGAGCGTCGAGCGACAAAATCACTCGATGCGCAGGCCCGAGATCGCCCGGGAGATGACCAGCTGCTGGATCTCGGACGTGCCTTCGAAGATCGTGTGGATCTTCGCGTCACGGTGCCAGCGCTCGACCGGGTACTCGCGGGTGTAGCCGTAGCCACCGAGGATCTGGATGGCGTCCTCCGTCACGCGGACGGCGGTCTCGGACGCCTTCCACTTCGACATCGAGCCCTCACCGTTCTTGAACGTCCCGTTCTTCGCGAGCCAGGCGGCGCGCCAGATCAGCAGGCGGCTGGCGTCGATCTCCGTGGCCATGTTGGCGAGCTTGAACGCGATCGCCTGGTTCATGATGATCGGCCTGCCGAACGCGTGACGCTCCTTGGCGTAGTCGAGCGCGTACTCGTACGCGGCGCGGGCGACACCGAGCGCCTGCGCGCCGACCGCCGGCCGGGTGGCCTCGAAGGTGGCCATCGCCGGCTGCTTGCCCGACGACACGTTCTCACGGGCACGGGCGAGCTTGGCGTCGAGCTTCTCCTTGCCACCGAGCAGGCACGACCCCGGCACCTTCACGTCGTCGAGGACGACCTCGGACGTGTGACTCGCACGGATGCCGTGCTTCTTGTACTTCTGCCCCATCGAGAGACCCTTGGTGCCGGGCGGCACGATGAAGCTCGCCTGACCCTTCGACTTGAGTTCGGGGTCGACGCTGGCGACCACGACGTGAACGTCGGCGATGCCACCGTTGGTGATCCACGCCTTGGTGCCGTTGAGCGTCCACTCGTCCTTGGCCTCGTCGTAGACCGCTCGTGTGCGCAGGCTCGACACGTCGGAGCCGGCGTCGGGCTCGCTCACGCAGAACGCTCCCAGCATCACCTTGTCGGCGGTGCCGTAGCACTGAGGCACCCACTCCATGACCTGCTCAGGCGTGCCGTTGCCGGAGATGCCGGCGGCGGCGAGGGCCGAGCCCATGATCGCCATGCCGATGCCGGCGTCACCCCAGAACAGTTCCTCGATTGCGACCGGCAGTGTGAGGCCGGTCGGATCGCCCATGGCGTTGAGGAGGAAGTCGACCCCGTACAGGCCGATCTGGGCGGCTTCCTGAACGACGGGCCACGGGAACTCTTCGCGTTCGTCCCACTCCTCGGCGACCGGGCGGATGACACCCTCGGCGAAGTCGTGGACCCACTTCTGGATCTGGAGCTGGTCTTCGTTGAGGTTCAGCGAGAAGTCGGTCATGACCACAAGTTACCCACGGGTAATCGCGATGTCTACCCGTCGGTAACTTCCTGGTGGGTCCCGGCCTCGGGAACTCTCGACCCGCGGTCGGCCACCGCGCGACGTGCCCGCCGCTACTGTCGACGACGGTGCCCGACGACGACGAGACGCCCGGACGCGGTGGCGACGCACGTCGTGACGCGCCGCTGCGACCCGCCCCTGCGACCGGTGACCAATCGACGTTCGAGGGCTTCTTCGCAGCGCACCACGATGCGGTCCTGCGTTCGGTGGCGGCAGCGATCGGGGACCGGGAGGCCGCGGTCGACGCGACGCAGGATGCCTTCATCAAGGCCCACGCACGCTGGTCGACGCTGCGCACCTACGACGCACCCCATGCCTGGGTCCGGCGGATCGCGATCAATGTCAGCCGCGACCGGCTGCGCGCCGACCGACGCCGACGCAACCGGGAGGCCACCGTCGAACCCACCGTGGCGCCGGATGTCACCGACCGATTCGAAGCCGACGCGGGCGCGAACGAACTCCTGGCCGACCTGGCACCGCGCCAACGCGAGGTCGCCGAATTGTTCTATGTCGAGGATCGCAGCATCGATGAGATCGCTGAACGGCTCGGGCTGACCAGCGGCACCGTCAAGTTCCACCTGGCGCGGGCGCGCGATCGCCTCCGCCAGACGAACCCGCGCTGACACCGACGCACTCCCGCTCCACGGGTGGAGTTGGCGAGGGCAGCGGGACCACCGGAGTCGACGGGGTTGCCGGGGAGATCACTGGCAAGGTGGGCAGTGCCATGTCGACGACGCTGCCCGGGAGCGGCGGGATCCCGCCGAGCACCGGGGCGGAACCGACGCGTTGTGGCACGGGCGGAGCCGGCGGTGGCGGTGGCGGTGGCGGTGGGGCGAGGGTTGCCGGTGGCTCGATCGGCCGAACGAGCGCGGCGGACGGCCGACGGCGCAGCACGACCACGAGGCGCAACGTCAGCGAACAGACGATGACCACCGAGACCCACGCGGCGAACTGGAACCAGCGGTTGTCGGCATCGGTTCCCGCTGCGACCCCGTGAGAGGTGGCCATGACGTAGAGCACGAAGCTCGAGCGATGAACCCACCGCCACAGCGAGCGAGGCAGTCGACGTATTGCGAGCGAGGTGGCTTCGATCGCGAACAGGAGATACATCGAGACCACCCCGAAGGCGACGGCGCCGGGCTTCCACTCCGACGCCATCGGCAGCAGGATCTCGGCCCAGCCGAACGTGACGTAGGAGTCGGCCACCAGGCCGGCGAGGTGGACCAGCGTGAAGATCACGGCGAGCCCGCCGAGATGCCGATGCAGGTCCAACAGCCACGCCGGCCGCAACTTGCTCGCCGCGATCCGGGTGCTCGACACCTTGGTCGACAACAGGAGCCCCCAGACCACCGACGCGGTCAGCAGCGCCCACCCCACGATGCCCGACGACCGGGCGACGAACCACCACACCTGCGAGTTCATGCCGCGACCTCACGAGTGACGATCTCGTCGGGCGGGCCACCGGCGCCAGGAACGAGGATCGGACGGTCCGATCCCGGGCCGACGAGCCGGCCGGGGTGCGGTGGCGTGTGGGTGCGGCGTGCGCGAAGTACTGCGAGGTGCGTCTCGATGTCGCTCACGATCGCTCGATTCGAGGCGCGCGTCGACTCGTCACGACCCCCACACGCCGCCACGGGCCGCCCTGGTTTGGCGGATGATCAACTCTTGATCGGTCGAGCACCACCCACAACGATCGGTGGGCGGGTGTCGCCCGAAAACCACTCTCCGCGTTTGTTTGCCCACTCTTGGCACTCGCTTCGGTGGGGTGCGTGGCGGTGCTCGGGTACGGTGGCGATCGAGTCGCGATCGATGACGGTCGCCGGGTCGACGCACGGTCGCACATCGTGACCCCAACCAGAAACGGTCGCAGCAACGTGTTCACAACGTGGTGGATGCCCCATTCGTCGCGCGGACACTCGATCCGACGCATCTCGTACTGCGAGCGGTCGCGCCGATGACGAGCGACGAGGAGTTCGAGCAGTTCTTCCTCGCCCAGTACGAAGCGGTTCTCAAGTTGTTGGTGCTGACCACGGGCGATCGAGAACGCGCAACCGATGCGACCCAGGAGGCCTTCATCAAGGCGTACGCGCGTTGGCCGAAGATCCGGCGGTACGACTCGCCTGCTGCGTGGCTCCGCAGGGTTGCGATCAACGCCAGCCGCGACAGTTACCGGTCCGAACGTCGACGAAGGAAGCGGGAACAGACGGTTCCGGCCGATGTGTCCACCACCGACACCGATCGTCTTGCCGACGCAGCGATCGCGAGCGATCTGCTCCGCGAGCTGTCGACACGTCAGCGCGAGGTCGCCACGTTGTTCTACGTCGACGATCGAAGCGTCAGCGAAATCGCAGCAATCCTTCGGCTCCGAGAGGGCACGGTGAAGTACCACCTCTCCCACGCGCGAGAACGCCTCCGCACACTCATCGGGGACGGAACGACCCCATGAGTCTCGACGACGATCGGATCCGCGAGGCGTTGTCGGCCGGCGACCAGCCGTACACGGCACACGCGGCACTCAGAGCGCTGCGACCATCGATGCAACGCTCACGTCGCACACGCAGAATCGCGACCAGCGCCACTGCAGCGGCGTTGCTCGTGGGGGGCGGCGTGGGCGTCGCTGCGCTCGCGGTCGACTCGAATCCGTCGATCATCCGGACCGTGACGAGCGACGCAACCGCGCCCGCTGTTCTCCCCACTCCGAGCGCGACGACCACGACCACGGTGATCTCCGAGCGCGACGAGGCGATCGTCGCACGACCACCGCAGACGGTTGCGCCTACGACAGGGGCGCCGGGTCCGACGCCCGCCGATCCCGGCGTCGACCAGCCGACCGAGGACCCGATCGTCCAGCGCCCGCCCGTTGTCGCTCCAACCACCGCTGCCCCGACCCCCACGACGAATCCACCTCCACCCCAGACCACGAATCCGCCACCTCCGCCAACCGATCCACCTCTCGCGGCCACACCGCCGCCCGCACCGACGAGCGTCCAGACCATCACCAGCGACTGTGGCGACGTCGTGGTCACGATCGACTCCGGCACCGTCCGCATCGTGTCGATTGCGGCACTGCCGGGGTTCACGGCCAAGGTCGCGGACGACGGCCCGACATCGATCGAGGTCACGTTCCGGGGCGTCGGGGAATCGACGTGCGAGGTGCACGCCGAACTGAAGTCCGGGCGACTCGAGGTCGAGGTGCAGGGCGCCGATCGTTGAGACCCGACGCGATCGGGTTCGACGAACCCGACGTGGCTCAGCGATCGACGTTGCCGGCGTTGGCGAGTGCCCGCGCCGGCCGGGACGGGCTGATCTTCGCCTTGCGGACCGCAAGGATCAACACGATGGTGAGGAACATCACGATGTTGATCGATGCCAGAGCAGCCACCCTGAACCACTGGTTCTCCGCGTCGGTGCCCGCAACGATCGCGTGGTAGGTCGCGACGAAGTACAGCACGAGGCTGCTGTGGTGCACCCAGCGCCAGAGCTTGCGGGGCAACCGCTTCATCGCCAGCGACGTGAGCTCGACGGCGAGCAGCAGATAGAAGCCCACGATGCCGAAGGCCACGGGTCCGGGCTTCCACGACGAGGCCATCGGGATGAAGATCTCGGCCCAGCCGAACGTGACGTAGCTGTCTGCGACCAGACCGATCAGATGAATCGCCGTGAAGATCACCGCCATGCCGCCGAGGTACCGGTGCAGGTCGAGGAGCCAGGCAGGGCTCGACGCCTTGGCGACGGCCTTCGTGGAGATGAACAGCCCCCAGCACACCGACAACGTGAGCAACCCCCAGGCGATCATCCCAGACGACCGCGAGACGAACCACCAGACCTGCGGGTTCATGCTGCGACCGTACTCGGGGAGATGAACTCGTACCGGTGATCCGGATCGCGTCGCACCAGCACCGCGGTCATGTCGTACTCCCTCAGTGCCGACCGTGCGTGCGCGGCACCGCGGATCAACGCGACCTTCGCCATCACCTCGGCCCACCAGAGGGTGGGAGCCACGACGGTGACCGCGTCGAGGTCGGTCGATGCCGAGAACCCCGTCCGCGGATCGATGAGGTGATGTACGTCGACACCAGCACGTCGCCAGCGTCGGCGAACGACGCTGCTCGTCGCAACGCCGCCCTGCGGCAACGTGATCGTCGCCGGGCTCGGCGATCCGTGGTCGGCATCATCGACGGCGACCCGCCACGGACCGCCCGTCCATTCGGGCCCGGCAACGCGCACATCACCGCCAAGCTCGATCTGAACCGATTCGGCCCCCGCTTCGAGCAGGGCCGCCGCAACCATGTCGCCGGCGAGGCCCTTGCCGATGCCACCGGGATCGAAACGACATCCATCGGGCAGACAGACGGCCGAGATCTCGGGAAAGAGCTCGATCGGGGACGTGACCGCCGTCGACGGCTCGGGGAACGGTTGAGTGCTGTCGACGATCGCATCCCAGGTGCGGTCGTAGCCGAGGGCGATGAGCTGATCGAGCATCAGCGGATCGAACGTGCCGTTCGTTGCGACGCGGGCCTGCTGCGCGAGTGCGAGGAGTTCGTAGGTCACGTCGGAGACGATGGTCAACGACCCTGCCGTTTCGTTGAGTCGGCTGACCTCACTCGCCGGATCGAACCGGCTCCACCTTCGCTCGAGCTCGTGCACGAGTTCTCTGCCGCACTCGGCCAGATCGCGTGTGGGCGCGACGATGCGGCACGGACTCCCCATCGCCCGGAACGCGACCATCGACCATGGCGACATGCTCACTATCCGCCCGACGCCGACGTGACTGGAGGAGGCGGGGCCGGAGCGGGTGCAGGCGCAGGCGCCGGGGCGGGAGCAGGCGCAGGCGCCGGCGCAGGCGCAGGCGCGGGGGCCGGAGCCGGAGCCGGAGCCGGAGCCGGGGCGGGAGCGGGAGCAGGCGCAGGCGACGGAGCAGGCGCCGGGGCGGGAGCGGGGGCCGGAGCCGGAGCCGGAGCCGGAGCGGGAGCCGGAGCGGGAGCAGGCGCCGGGGCGGGAGCAGGCGCCGGGGCGGGAGCAGGCGCCGGGGCGGCGGCCGGTGCAGGGGCGGGAGCCGGCGATGCGGATCCGGCCCTGGGAACCGTCGCCGACGGAACTCCGGCTGCGGGCACACCGACGGGCTCGGGAGCGACCGCAGGATCGACGGGCACCGGAGCGGGGTCGACGGCTGGGTCGACCGTCGGGTCGACGGCCACGTCGCTCGTGGTCGGATCACCGACCTCGGTGCTCGGTGGTGCCACCTCGATCGTCGCATCCACCGTGCTCTCGGGAACCTGGTCGACGGTGGTCGGGTCGGGGTTGTCGTCGACGTCGGGGTCGGGTTCGTTCGCCGTGGCACTCAGGGGCCCCATCACGGGCACCATCGCCGCGAATCCGGCGGTGGCCGCGATCCCGACAGCCCACCGGGCCTTCCGTGCCGGGTGGGGCTTGCGCCGCAGCAGAGCACGTCGGCCGGTTGTCGTCGCCGGAGACGTCGCGTCGGCGGACGCCGGTACGGGCTGCGTCGCCTCAGCGACCTCGGAGGTGGCCACTCCTGGGGACGCAGGCGGCGGGACCGCCACCGGTGGCGGCGGTGGGGGCGGAAGGGGTGACGATGGAGCCGCACCCAGCGGCGGCGCCATCGCCGCTGGGGGCGCGATGGACGGCGTGGCGGCGCGAGGTGACGGCGCGGGCAGCGCGGATGGCGACGGCCGCGAGGCCGGTGCCTGGCCGCGGCTCGCACGAAGGCGTGCGATTCGTTCTTCCGGGGAGAGTTCGCTCATGACTGCCTCAGTTCTCGACCTTGATCCGGCCATTCTCGACGGCCGCATGGAACTCGCGATCACGTCCGGTGGCGACGTTGAAGAACTTGATCTCGACACTGCGGGGCCCGTTGGTCTCGATCTCGTAGACCCAGTTCGCCTCCGGGACCAGAGAGGAGACGTAGATCGACGATCCGTCGAACTGCAGCCCCACACTCGCCGCGCCCGACACCGTGTAGCTGGGGTACGTGATGTTCGACACGACCGCAGGAGGCGCGGTGGTGGGCGGCACTGGTGGAGCCGTCGTGGGCGCCGAACTGGTGGTCACCACTGCGGGCGTCGTCGATGCGGGCACCGGTGCTGACGTCGGGGTGGTCCGCGCGCTCGGTGGCGGTGTCGCCGGGCTCGGGGTGACCGGCGCTGCATCGGTGGGTGCCGGAGCGGCAGGGGTCGCTGGGTTCGGCGACGCGCTCGGAAGCGCGGCGGCAGGTTGAGCCGGGGATGCGACGTTCGTAGCCGGCACCGCCGCTGGTGCGATCGGTACGGCTGCAGCCTCGAGGACGTCGCCGGCGCCGACGGTTGATTGGGTCGGGTCGAGCAGCAGTTCGGTGGAGTCGGGCACGATCGCGGTGGACGACGGTTCGACAACGGCGGTGGTCGACGGCTCCCCGACGCCCACGGCGGTCGGCGCCGCCCCCTCGGCAACGACGGGTCCACCGATCGTCGGAGCCGAGCCGATCACCATCATCGACAGGGTCAGACCGCCCGCGACACACGCGCCGATGAGGCCGACCGATCTCCAGTGGACGGCGCGCTGCTCCAGGCTCCGCTGTTCGACACCGCTCGTTTCCATGGTGGCAACACGTCGCTGCGTGACATCGAGGTTGGGACTCTGACGAGATCTTTACAATTCTGCGACGATTTGGACGCTGGTTCCCGGAATATCACCATCAGTGGCCGACGGACCACTTTCGGTGCCCAGGGGCGGCCGCCAGCCGGTCAGGTCGCAGCGAGACGCAGCAGGTCGGGGGCGACCGTGGTGTAGATCAGGTTGGCGCCGGGCTTGTAGACGTGGACCCCGTCCCATCGATATCCGAGATCGCTCGCGATCGCTTCGTCGCCGCACCACTCGTCGGGTCCCTCGAAGAATTGGACGCGTCGGTCGCCGGTCGCCAGGTACGAAGCGGCGGTCTCGCGAAGCAGATCGTTCACGTGCGCGACCCTGGCGTCGTCACCTCGTTCGGGCAGTGCCCGAACACCGGCCCCCTCCACGTCCTGCGGTCGCATACACGCCACTTCCAACAAGCCGACGTTGGCCCCTTCAGCGAGCATCGCGTCGATGCCCGAGGTGAGGTTCGAGACGAAGAGTTCGTCACCCGACGGAGTGGCGAAACCGTAGATGGTGTCGCCGTCGACCACGTCGAACACGTCCCACGCACCGACCACGACGAGTGCGACATCGGTTCCGGAGGCAGCAGCGGCCCACTCGTCCTGCCAGCCGTCACAGATCGCGAAGTTGTTGCCGAAGCGCACCGAGCTGCGAATCGAACCCGAGTCGTAGACGCTGCAACCGTCGACGCTTCCGTTGACGACATCGGGGAAGACACCCTCGATGCCATCGGGGAGGTTGATCGCGAGCGCGTTGGCCTGCGAGTCGCCGACGATCGCAACCCGAGCGGAGGTGGCCGGAACCACCGGATCGACCGCCGGCGTCGCCACCGGAACCGTCGATGCGACGGCGTCGACCGACGCCTCGATCGGATCGTCGACCGCAACGGCCGATGGTCCGACGGCCGTCACACCGAGGTCGGGGTCGAGTTCGAACACGGCCTCGGCACCGCCCTCGAAGCGATTGAACTGGTCGACGTTGACGTAGAAGACCATCACCACACCGACGAGCACCGCCCCACCCGCGAGCGGCCAGTAGGTGATGGTCGCTCGGTCATTCCACCACCGCCCGATCGCGCCGGCGCGCACCGGACCCTCGAGGAACCGGTACGACGCCTCGGCAACGACGATCGTCAGGATCATCGCCCACAGGAACGCCGCGACGGAACCGGTGGTGGCCCCCACGACCACGAAGATCGGCCAGCTCCAGAGGTAGAGGCCGTAGCTGCGCTTGCCGACCTGCACCAGCGGGGGCCAACTCATGATCCTGCGGAACCCGACGGAGGCCGGATGGACGGCCACGAGCACGGCAACCAACGACAACACCGACACCAGCGCCATCAGCCACTGGTAGACGTAGCCCGCCGTGATCGACGCCACCGCTGCGGCGCACCCCAACGCCGCGACGGCGCCGGCACCGAGTGGATCGAGCAGCCGGCCGGCGGGAGCGTCGGCAGCACGCGCCCATCGCCAGGGGCGCCAGACGAACGCCGCGCTCGCACCGAGGAGCAGGCCACCCGAGCGGGTGATCGTCGACAGGTACATGTAGTTGGTGCGATCGAGGCCGTCGAAGATCGCCGGCGGCCCGCCGAGCGTGGACGGTGCCCGCGACTGCATCCACGCCATGTAGACGAACGCGACCACGGCTGCGCCGAGCACGAGGCCACCCAGGACGTGTCGCCGCAGTCGGATGCGCATCAGCGCAACGAACAGCAGCGGCCACACCACGTACCACTGCTCCTCGACCGCGAGGCTCCACAGATGCCGCAGCAATGGTGGATCGCCGGCGAAGTACGGGACGTCGCCGAGGATCTGGCCCCAGTTGTTGACGTAGAAGATCGACCAGACGATGTCGCGGCGCAACTGCGACTGCTGCTCAGCGGTA
This sequence comes from Ilumatobacteraceae bacterium, assembly GCA_963710625.1. Taxonomy (GTDB): domain Bacteria; phylum Actinomycetota; class Acidimicrobiia; order Acidimicrobiales; family Ilumatobacteraceae; genus Sva-07. The sequence continues at coordinate 411,614 of CAVQBG010000008.1, forward strand.
CCGGCGAGCGCCGCCCAGACCGCAACGGCCAGGAGCACGGCGTAGAGCGCCGGGAAGAGCCGGCGCGCCCGACGCTTCCAGAACTGGCCGAACGCGATGCGATCGCTGCGGTCGTGCTCATCGAGCAGCAGCGACGTGATCAGGAAGCCCGACACGACGAAGAACACCTCGACGCCGAAGAACCCGCCGTGCATCCACGAGAACCCGCCGTGGTAGAGGAGCACGACCGCAACCGAGAGTGCCCGCAGCCCGTCGAGCGACGGCTGGTACCCCATGGTGGGCATCGGACCGTATCGCGCTGCCGGACGAGCCGAACCTCCCGAACCGGTGGACGCATGGTCGAATGGACCGTCCGACGGTCCGGCACCGAGCAGGGCGCCCTCGTGGGAGGCGCCGTCGAGCGCTGCCGCCGTGTCGGGGGCGTCGACCGTCGTGGTCACCGTCGCAGAGACGTGCCATCGCGGGTGGTCTCGACCGTCCACCCTGCGGCCTGCAGTTCGGCCCGGAGCGCGTCGGCGGTCGCGAAGTCCTTTGCGGCCCGCGCGGCATCGAGCGCAGCCGCCCGTTCGAGCGCTGCCTCGTCGACATCGGCACCAGCGACCAGATCGATCCCGAAGGTCGACGCGATCGTGTGCGCGGCCGCAGCGAGCGGCGCTGCGTCGGCGGAACCCGAATCGAGCGCAGCGTTCGCTCGGCGAACCGTGTCGAACAGCAGCGCGGTCGCCCTCGGCGTGTCGAGGTCGTCATCCATCGCGACCCGGAACTCCGCGAGCACCGCCCCGTCGGGGTCGGCGGCGGCGAGCTCGGCCGTGCGGGCGGCGAACGAGTCGAGCCCGGCGAGCGCCTTGACGGCGCCGTCGATGTTGTCCTGGGTGATCTTCACCGGGCTGCGGTAGTGCGACTGCAGCAGCACCATGCGGTAGGCGCGCGGATCGTAGAGGTCGATGAGGTCGAGCAGGTTCGAGACATTGCCGAGGCTCTTCGACATCTTCTCGCCTTCGGCGTCGACGACGAATCCGTTGTGCATCCAGTGGTTGGCGAAGGTCTTGCCGAGCGCCACCGCCTGGGCGCGTTCGTTCTCGTGGTGCGGGAACCGCAGGTCCTGGCCACCGCAGTGGAGATCGAAGCCCTCGCCGAGGAGGTCGAGACTCATCACGACACACTCGGAGTGCCAGCCGGGACGACCCTCGCCCCACGGCGACGGCCACGACGGTTCGCCGGGCTTCGAGAACTTCCAGAGCACGAAGTCGGCCGGATGACGTTTGCCCTCGGCGCCGAACACCTCGCGTTCGCCGCCGCCGGAGCGCATGTCGTCGAGCGACTGGTGCGCGAGCAGGCCGTAGTCGTCGACGGATTCGACCGCCATGTAGACGCCGTCGTCGGTGAGGTATGCATGGTCGCCGGCGATCAGCTCGCCGATCATCGCGACCATCTCCTCGACGTAGTCGGTGGCGTGGGGGACGTCGGTCGGCCGCTCGACGTTGATGCCCGACATCGCGTCGAACCAGATCGTCTCGCACTTCGTGGTGATGTCGTGCCAGGGCCGGTCCTCGCGCTCGCGCGCGCTCGATGATCTTGTCCTCGATATCGGTGATGTTCGACACCAGACGCACCTCGAGGCCCGTCCATTCGAGGTAGCGACGCAGGATGTCGTAGACGAGCGTGGCGCGCCCGTGACCGAGGTGCGGCGGGCCGTACACCGTGGGACCGCACAGGTAGATGCCGACCTTGCCCGGCTCGCGAAGAGCCAGCTCGCGCACGGATCGCGTGGCGGTGTCGTAGAGGTGCAGCACGGTCGTCGAGTCTACGAGTGCGATCCCAGCCCACCCCGGCACCATTTCCGGCCCCTCGATCCACCGTTTGCGTTGCAGTTCCGGTGGGCCGGGTCACCCGAATCCGCACACGAACACCTCAGCCCCCGACCGCCCACGTCTGCGTTGCAGTCCCGGTGGGCCGGGTAACCCGACTCCGTACACAAACCCTCTGGGGACCGGCAGGGGGCGAGTCGGTAGCCTCGGCGCTCATGACCAACACGGCGGCGAACATCCCCGACAAGCCGACACTCGACGGCATCGAGGCCCGCTGGGTCGCGCAGTGGGACGCCGACGGCACATACCACTTCGATGCATCGGTGCCGCGTCCGGGCGTGTTCTCGATCGACACGCCGCCTCCCACGGTCAGCGGTTCGCTGCACATGGGGCACGTGTTCAGCTACACCCACACCGACACGATCGCTCGGTTCCAGCGCATGCGCGGCAAGGCCGTGTTCTACCCGATGGGTTGGGACGACAACGGCCTGCCCACCGAGCGCCGCGTGCAGAACTACTACGGCGTGCGCTGCGACCCGAGCCAGCACTACGTCGAGGGCTTCGAACCGCCGTTCCGGGGCGACCCGCCCAAGAACCACCACGCCATCCCGATCTCGCGCCCCAACTTCCTGGAACTCTGCGACGAACTGGTCGAACTCGACGAGCAGATCTTCGAAGACCTGTTCAAGCGCCTCGGGCTGTCGGTCGACTGGAACTACCACTACGCGACGATCGACGAACGATCGCGCCGCGCCAGCCAGCGGGCGTTCCTGCGCAACGTCGCCCGCGGTGAGGCCTACAGCCAAGAGGCACCGACGCTGTGGGACATCGACTTCCGCACCGCCGTGGCGCAGGCCGAGATGGAGGACCGTGAGCGTCCGGGCGCCTATCACAAGATCCCGTTCGCACGAACGAGCGGCGACGGCACGATCGAGATCGACACGACGCGTCCCGAACTCCTCGCAGCGTGTGTCGCCCTGGTGGCGCATCCCGACGACGAGCGCAATCAACCCCACTTCGGCACAACGGTGCGCACACCGCTGTACGGCGTCGAGGTGCCGATTGTCGCGCACGAACTCGCCCAGCCCGACAAGGGCACCGGCATCGCGATGATCTGCACGTTCGGCGACACCACCGACGTCACGTGGTGGCGAGAGCTGGACCTCCCCATGCGGGCGATCATCGGCCGCGACGGCCGCCTCCACGCCGACGCTCCCGACGGCGTCGACCCCGAGGCCTACGCCACCATCGCCGGGCTCACCGTCAAGCAGGCACAGAAGGCCGTCGTCGAACAGCTGGTCGAGCAGGGCCTTCTCATCGGTGAGCCCCGTCCGATCCAGCATCCGGTGAAGTTCTACGAACGAGGTGAGCGCCCCCTCGAGATCGTCACCTCGCGGCAGTGGTACATCCGCAACGGCGGACGCGATCCCGAACTCCGCGCGGCGCTGGTCGCCCGCGGCGCCGAGGTCACCTGGCACCCCGCCCACATGCAACACCGGTACGACAACTGGGTCGAGGGCCTCAACGGCGACTGGCTGATCAGCCGGCAACGCTTCTTCGGAGTGCCGATTCCGATCTGGTACGCCCTCGACGAGCACGGCGAGCCGAAGTACGACAGCCCACTGCTTCCCGAGGAGTCGCTGCTCCCGATCGACCCCTCGACCGACGTTCCCGCCGGCTACACCGAGGACCAACGTGATCAGCCGGGTGGCTTCGTCGGTGATCCCGACATCTTCGACACGTGGGCCACCTCGTCGCTCACCCCGGAGATCGCCGGCGGATGGGAGGAGGACGGCGACCTGTTCGGGCACGTGTTCCCGATGGACATGCGTCCGCAGGCGCACGACATCATCCGGACCTGGCTGTTCTCGACGATCACCCGCAGCCACCACGAGTTCGGTTGCGCGCCGTGGACGAACACCGCGCTCTCGGGGTGGATCCTCGACCCCGACCGCAAGAAGATGTCGAAGTCGAAGGGCAACGTCGTCACGCCGATGGACCTGTTCGAGACCTACGGCACCGATGCGGTCAGGTACTGGGCCGGCTCGGCCCGACCCGGCGTCGACACCGCCTTCAGCGAGGACCAGATGAAGGTCGGCCGCAAGCTGGCCAACAAGCTGCTCAACGTCACCAAGTTCGTCCTCCAGTTCGGCGCGCCTTCCTCGCCAGGTGGACCGGATCGCTCGCTCGACGACGGCGTCACCGAGCCGATCGACCGGTCGATGCTGGCGAAACTCGACGCGGTGGTGACCGAGGCGACCGAGGCGTTCGACGCGTTCGACTACGCGCGTGCCCTCGAACGGACCGAGGCCTTCTTCTGGTGGTTCTGCGACAACTACGTCGAGTTGGTGAAGGGCCGCACGTACGACGAGTCTCGTCCCGACGCGGCCGACTCGGCCAAGCGCGCCCTGCGCACCGCACTGAGCACGGTCCAGCGTCTGTTCGCTCCGATCCTGCCGTTCACCAGCGAGGAGGCGTGGAGCTGGTGGAACGACGGCAGCGTCCACCTCGCCTCGTGGCCGATGCCGATCGGCACGAAGGACCAGCCCTTCGGTGACCCGGCGCTCGCCGATGTCACGATCGAGGTGCTCACCCAGGTCCGCCGCGCCAAGACCGAGGCGAAGCGCAGCCAGCGCGCACCCGTGGAGTCACTGGTGGTGACGGCACCGACGGGGCTGCATCCCGCGCTCGAGAGCGGCCGCTCCGACCTCGTCGACGCGGGATCGATCCGAGACCTGACCATCGTCGAGGGTGACGCGGTCACGACGACGGTCGTCCTCGGCGCCGACGACTGACTGCGTCGACAGCGATCGCCCAACTCGGTCAGCCCCTGTTGGCGGTTGCGTACGTCAGGCCGAACCCGATGCGATCTGGATGTGGAACTGGGCGGGCATCGGAACCTTCGTGGTCGTCACCCCCTGAACTGCGCCGGGAGCCTCGCCGCCGCCGCCCCCACCGAGGTGCCGGCGGCCGATAACGTCGCGCCGACATGTCGGAGGAGATCCCATCCACCCCCGCGTCCGCGGTGAAGGTCAGGCGGACCTGGCCGCAGCGGCTGACCATCGCGGCGGTGTTCGCGTTGGCGATCGGCTCGTTCGGCGCGGCAGGCGCTCTGTACGCCGGCCAGCGCGTCATCGAGGACCGCAACCTGGCCCCGGCGATCATCGATCCGTCGCAGGCAACCACCGTGCCGGCTGCACCGGTCACCGACGCCGACGGTTCCACCGTCACGGCCGCTCCCGGGACCGCCGCTCCCACGACCACTCCCGTGACGTTCCCACCGGCGGAACCCGACGCCAAGAACTTCCTGATCACGGGCGCCGACAACAACGCCTGCGTCGACCCCGACTCGCCCTATGCGCCCGCCTTCGGAGATCGCAGCAACTTCGGCGAGCGCAGCGACACCATCATGATGTGGCGCGTCAACCCGGCGACCTCGCAGGTCGCCGTGCTCTCGTTCCCGCGCGACCTGTTCGTCGACATCGCCGGATCGTCACGCACCGGGCGCATCAACGAGGCCTACGAGCGCGACAACCCCCAGAAGCTGATCGACACGATCTATCAGAACTTCGGAATCCTCACCGACCATTTCGTCCAGGTCGACTTCTGCGCGTTCCAGGAACTCGTCAGCGCCGTGGACGGTGTCGCCGTCCCGCTTCCCTACCCGGTGCGGGATCCCAACACGGGCTTGAACGTGCCGGAAGCCGGCTGTTACACGTTCACCGGCGACCACGCGCTGGCCTACGTGCGGTCACGCAAGCTCGAGTACCTCACCGAGACCGGTGAGTGGAAGAGGGACGGCACGTCCGACCTCGGGCGCATCTCGCGTCAGCAGGACTTCCTGAAGCGCACGGTGTCGCGCCTGCTGGCCAAGGGGGCCTACAACCCCGACGTCGCAGGCGGTCTCATCCAGACCGTGTCGGAGTACATCGTCACCGACCCCGACCTCACGCCCGCCAAGATGCTGGAGTTCGCCGGCGTGCTCAGCGGCGTCGACCCCACGGCGATCACGACCTACCAGATCGAGGCGACACCGAAGACGATCCAGGGCAACGCTGTTCTCGTGCCGAACATCGGTGGCAACAACATGCAGGCGATCCTGTCGGTGTTCCGGGGCGAGGCGACGCTCGGCGAGATCCCCGATCAGGTCTTCGACACCACCGCCCCGCCGAGCACCGACGCGGCGCCGCCGGTCGACACCGCTCCGGCACCGTCGGGCACCGAGGTCGCTCCGCCGACAGCGACCACCCTGCCCCAGGTGGTCGTCGACGAGAACGTCTTCGGCATCGTCCCCGACAAGAACATCTCCTGCTGAGTGACGCCAGGGGTCGGACCCCCGGCGTCACACTCACGTGTCGAGGACCCGGGCGAGCGCCGCGGCGGCGTCGGATGGGCCCGACACCGTGGTGAATCGGGCGCCGGCCCGACGTGCCAACTCCTCGGCTTCTGCGGCGTCGCTCTCCGGCGCGATGATCACCAGCTCGCCGAGGCGCCGGGCCGCACCGACCACGTCACCGGGCGCCGTGGCCCGACAGTCCGACAGCAGCACGGCGATCTTCCTGCCCGCCCGCGATCGCGAGAGTTGGTCGGCGGCGGCCACCAGGGCGCCCGCCACATCGGTCGTGCCGAACCCACGCAGCGCCAGCACCGAGTCGATGACGCGTTCGTTCGACTTCGCCGCATCCTGCGACTTCGCCGCGACGACGTCCTTGCCGAACGACAGCACGGAGTAGTCGTCCGGACTCCGCCACGCGACCGCGGCGGCCGTCACCGCGGCCGTCGCCAGCGGACGGCCAGTCATCGAACCGCTGCGGTCGACCAGCAGGCAGATCGCCGTGCCCGGCGTCGACCAGGCACGCACTCGGAGGTCGTCGGGATCGACGGCCGCCCCCTCCGCCCGAGCGGTCATCAGCGCGTCGAGGCTGGCGTCGACGTCGAGGTCGCCACCGTCGGGCCGGTACCGCTGCGTCCGGAGTTGGCCCACACCACGGGGGCTCGCCGGGCCGCGACGCGACAGGTCGAGGAAGAGCCGACCCGCCAGCCGCCGGGCGAGCTCGCGCAGTCTCGGGTCGGTCGCCCCGGTGAGATCGGCGAGCAGGGCCAACGTCGCGTCGGGGTCGTCCTCCAACGCCGCTTCGACTGCGTCCTCGTCCAGCTCGCCGACCTCGGGGGAGATCTCGTCGAAGTTCGGTTGCTGTTCGAGCGAGCGCCGCGACGTGGTCTTGCGGCGCGCCTTGGTGACCTCCTCGTCGGCCGCGTCGCCCTCCTTCGCCGGGGGCGGGGCGTTCAGCGGGCCGTTGTCGCCCCGTTCGGGGCGCCCGCTTTTCCCTCGCTCTGCCCGTCGTCGTCCTTGCGTCCGAACACCGCCAACCAGAGCTCGCGCACGATGTCCTCGGTCGATCGGGTGGTCCCCTCCCGGAGCCGGATGCGACCCGACAGCGCGACGAGCGCTGCGTCGAGCGACACATCACCGTTGGTCACCGACGAACCCCGCACCGTCGCCAACGACGACGCCACCGCACACATGTCGATGGCGCCGCGCACCGACGAGCCGACGCGCAGGTCGCCGTGGGTGCGCGTCAGTCGCACCAGCTCGACCACCTTCGCCACCCACTCCGGGTCGAGCTCGGCCGCTCCCGCCGTCCGCTCGGTGATCAGCCGCTCGTCGGTCGCTGTCTGGTAATCGACCGCGAGGCGGCAGACGCGGTCGTACACCGCCCCGGAGATGCGAGCGGTGCCGATCGCATCGAACGGGTTCATCGCCGCCACGAGCCGGAAGCCGGGCGCGGCAGCGAGGCGGCCGAGGCGCGGAACGTGCAGTTCGCCCTCGCTCATCACGGTGATGAGCACGTTGAGTGTCTCCTCGGGGACCCGGTTGATCTCCTCGACGTACAGCAGCGCGCCGTCGCGGAGCGCTGCGGCGAGCGGCCCGTCGACGAACACGTCGGGGTCGTAGCCCTCGGCCAGCACGCGGGCCGGGTCGAAGTGACCGACGAGGCGGGCCGGCGTCAACTCGGCGTTGCCCTCGACGAATTCGAAACCGACGCCGAGTTCGTGCGCGACGGTTCGCAGCAGTGTCGACTTGCCGGTGCCCGGCGGCCCTTCGATCACGATGTGGCGGTCGGCGATCAGCGCGGCGACGACGAGTTCGATCTCGCGTCGCCGTCCGACGACGGTGGAGGCGATCGACGCGACCAGCGCGCCGGGGTCGAGCGCGCCGCGCTCGGGGGAGGTGTCGGTCATGGCAGTCACGTCGAGTCGAACCTAGCGTCGGAGCACCGTCGGACTCCTGCCGCAGCCGTCAGCCGTGGACGACGACCCCGCGGATGTTGGTGCCGTCGCGCATCGCCTGATAACCGTCGTTGATCTCGTCGAGCAAGTAGCGGTTGGTGATCAGCTCGTCGAGCTTGAGCTGACCGTCGCGGTACAGGTTCAGCAACTTGGGGATGTCGGCTCTGGGGTTGAGCGAGCCGAAGATCGTGCCCTTGATCTCCTTGTTCCACATCGCCAGCTCGAACAGGTTGACCGACGACTCCGTCTGCGTGATCGGCGCGACGCCGGTGACGACGATCGTGCCGCCCTTGCCCGCGAGCTGCGTGCCGAGTGCCATCAGATCGCCGTACATCACGCCGGGCGTCATGATCACCTTGTCGGCCATCATCCCCTCGGTCAGCTCCATCACCTGCGGGAGGGCCTCCTCCATCGACGAGAACGTGTGGCTGGCCCCGAACTCCATCGCCTTCTCGCGCTTGAACTCGATCGGGTCGACCGCGATCACGTGGCGGGCGCCGGCCATCGCGGCGCCCTGGACGGCGTTGATACCGATGCCGCCGATGCCGACGACGACCACCGTGTCGCCGGGCGCGACGGCAGCCCGGTTCGTGGCCGAGCCCCAGCCGGTAGCGACGCCGCACGACACGAGGGCGACCGCTTCGAGGGGGAGATCGGTGTCGACCTTGATCACCTGCGACTCGGCGACGCACGAATACTGCGAGAACGTGCCGAGCTTCGCGAAGAGCGTCAGTTCGGGGCCGCCGTCGGCGATGCGGTGGCGGCTGGTCCCGTCGGTGACCATCCCCTTGAGGAAGGCACCGGCACCGGCGTCGCACAGGTTCTGGCGGCCGGTGGAGCAGTATCGACAGCGACCGCACGACGGCACGAACGACGCCGACACGTGGTCGCCGACGGCGACGCTCGTGACACCGGGGCCGACCTCGGCGATGACACCGGCGCCCTCGTGACCGCCGACGACGGGCCACAGGTCGTCGATGCCCATCAACGGCCATGCCTCCTGCGGCGGCACCATGTCGCCGGTGACCATGTGCTCATCGGAGTGGCACAGGCCGGCGGCCCTCCACTCGACGAGCACCTCCCCCGCTTTCGGCGAATCGACCTCGAGATCCTCGATCCGCCACTCCTGGTCGGTCCCGTGGAGTACTGCCGCTCTGCTCTTCATGTCGACCCCCCAGTCGAATGAGCAGTCACGTCTGGGGTCAGACCCCAGACGTGACTGGTTGGTGTTCAGTCGTAGATGAGGACGCCGCGGATGTTCTTGCCGTTGCGCATGTCCTCGAAGCCTTGGTTGATCTCGTCGAGCGAGTACGTGTTGGTGACCAGTGTGTCGAGGTCGAGCTGGCCCTGCGTGTACAGCTCGAGCAGCTGCGGGATGTCCTTGCGGATGTTGGCCGAACCGAACAGCGACCCGATGATCTGCTTCTCGAACAGCGTGAGGAACGCACCGGGCACCGCCATCGACGGCTCGACGGTCGGGTGGATGTTGGTGACCACGATCTTGGCGCGCTTGCCGCCAAGGTGGAACGCCTCGCCGAGCGCGTCGCCATTGCCGACACCCATGGTCATCAGCACCTTGTCGAAGCCGCGGCCCCAGGTGGAGTCACCGAGACCCTCCATCGCCTCGGCGATCGAGGCGTAGGTGTGGGTCGCGCCCAACTCCATTGCGGTCTCCCGCTTGAACTCGACCGGGTCGATCGCAGCGATCACGCGGGCGCCGGCGAGCTTGGCGCCCTGGATGGCATTCGCTCCGATGCCGCCCGCACCGACGACGGCGACGAAGTCACCAGGGCCGACCTCGGCGGCGTACACCGCGGAGCCCCACCCCGTGACCACGCCGCAACCGAGCAGGCACGCGCGATCGAGCGGGAGGTCCTTGTCGATCTTGACGCAGCTCGACTCGTGGACGACGGTGTGCTGGGCGAACGTGCCGAGCAGGCACATCAACCCGAGGTCTTCGCCGTCGGCGGTGTGGTGGCGGGCGGTGCCGTCGGAGATCTGGCGGCCGGTCGGGAAGGCCTCGCCGCCGACGTCGCACAGGTTGGAGTGCCCGGACGCGCAGCTCGGGCAGCGGCCGCAGGCGGGGATGAAGCCGAACACGACGTGATCGCCCGGCTCGAGGCCGGTGACGTTCGGGCCGACCTCCATCACGATGCCGGCACCCTCGTGGCCACCGATCAGCGGCATCGGCGAGGTGGCGCCGGCGAGGTCACCGGTGACGAGGTGTTCGTCGGAGTGGCACATCCCGGATGCCTTCATCTGGACGAGCACTTCACCGGCCTTTGGCGGGTCGAGCTCGATCGTCTCCACGCTCCATTCCTGGCCGATGTCCCTGAGTACTGCTGCCTTGGTCTGCATGGGCCGAACAGTACGTCAGGTGTCGATGCACGATGGCATCGGACACACTGGCGCGATGACCGCCACGGAGCCCGATCCCGAGACCGTCGTGGAGTATGTCCGGGCCCTGTCCGACGACGACCTCCACCACCTGGCCGAGGTGGTGCGCCAGGTGCAGATCGAGCGGGCGATCGGCAACGGCGATCACGACGCGATCATCGCCGCCGGGTTCGAGTCGGGCTTCGGACGCGACGGGCTGGGTGTACTGCCATGGGTCGAGGGCAACGTCATCGTCTGCCCCGGCGGGTTGATGTCGAAGTCGAAGACCAGTCATCGTTGCCGCTTCGTCAGCGTCGACGACGTGTGGGTGTGGGAATCCGGCCTTCTGCTGCGCGAGGACAAGCGATCGTCGCCCGGCACCGACGAAGGCTTCCGGGCGATCGCGCTCGTCCCGCTCGTCGACGGCACCGAACTCGACGTGGTCACCGGCAGGGCCCGCAGCGGTCAACACTCGGTCGATCACGTCGTGAGCTACGAAGTCCGCGGCGGTGACCTCGTCGAGGTCAGCCAACGCACCGTCACCCCCGCCAACATGCGCTGACCCACACCCGCCCCTCCCCGCGCCCCCCACCACAGCCCGAAAAATGCCCGGTTCGTCGCGCCCAACGCGCAGATCCAGGCATCTTTCGGGGGGTCAGCGGGGGAGGACGACGACTTCGATGTACTGGTCGGCGGGGAGCCAGGCGCGCAGGTAGTCGCGGATCAGGTCGGCGTCGATCGCCACGATCTCTCGCGGCTGCCCGAGGAAGTCGCCGAACGAGGGGGTACCGCCGGGATCGGTGAGCAGGCCGAGCACCTCGTCGTTGATCTGCTCGTTGCTGAACAGGTCGAGCTGCTGGCGGACGGTCTCGACGGCCGCATCGAACTCGGTCTCGGTCGGACCGTTGTCGGTGAGGTCGCCCAGTTGCGCGAGCACCGCCTGCTCGACCTCGTCGACCAGCTCGACGCCGGTCGTGTTCGAGATGTAGGTCTCCGCATTCGGGCTCGCGCCGTCGCCAACGCTGACCACGGCGAACGGTGAGTACGAATCGCCGAGTTCCTCGCGGATCGTGTCGGTGAGACGGTTGGTGATGATCGTCTGCATCACCAGCGCCGCCACGTCGTCGACTCGCTCGCCGCTCGCCGGAGCAGTGAACAGCAGCGAGAGGCTCGCCTGCTCGCCCTGGCCGGCGCTGACCTGTTCCTCGACGATGCCGGCCGGCGGCGGTGGCTCGACGTAGTCGACGGTCTCGACCCGGCCCGACGACGGCAGCGTGCCGAGGTAGCGGCGGGCGAGATCGGTCGCCTCGTCGACGTCGAAGTCGCCGCTGAAGGCGAACGAGAAGTCGGAGGCGTCACCGAAGCGGTCGCGGAACACTCGGTCGATGTCGTCGGCGGTCACCGAGTTCAACGACTCGACGGTCGGCAGCAGGAACGCCGGATCGTCGTAGCGGGCATCGAGGAGCGCATCGAACTCGGCGTAACCGGGCTCGATCGACGGATCGGCCGCATACGGAAGCTCGTCGTCGAGATATTGGTCGAGCGCCACGGCATCGACACGGGGCTGCGTCATGTAGAGATGGATCAGCTGGAAGAGCACTTCGAGATCGGACGTGGCGGCCGAACCGACCATCCCCTCGGTGAACGGGTCGATGCCGAGCTGGAGCCCGGCGTCCTTGTCGGCGAGGAAGGCGTCGAGCGCAACCGGGTCGTACGTGGCGACGCCGCTGTTGCCGACCACGGTGCCCGCAGCATCGGCAGCCGGGATGTCGGCATCGTCGAGCACGTCGAGGCCGCCCGGGCTGCGCGCCTCGAACGCGACCTGACCGTCGACGATGCTGGTGGTGTTCAGCGACACCTGCACGCCGTTGTCGAACTCGAGCAGCGTCGGCGCGACGAACGACACCGCCCCGCCGTCGGAGAGCAGGTCGCTCGACCGTTCGGCCACGGGTTCGGGCGCCGTCATCAGATCGCCGTCGACACCCGTGTCGTCGGGGCGCGGCTCGAGCGAGCGTTCGCGCATGCCGGCGGCCTGCGCCAACCACGCCTCCTCGGGCGGGAGCTGGTCGGCCTCGTTCTCGGGAACGACCACCATCACGTGGGCTCCCGTGGTGGCGAGCCGGTCGACGAAGCCGTACGCGACCGTCTCGGGGGTGGCGCGGTCGAGGATCGCGTTGAGCAGGTCGTAGTTGGCATCGGCGGTGGGGATCGGCTCGTCGGTGAGGACGTGTCGGACATACTCCTCGGCGAAGTCGGCGTCCTGACGCGAGTCGCGGCCGTCGTAGAACGTGTCGACCGACGTGCGCACTGACGACACCGCCCGGTCGACCTCGGCCTGGCTGAAGCCGAATCGGCGCACGCGTTCGTATTCGTCGAACACTGCCTGGGTCGACGCCTCGAGCGCGTCGCCGTCGGCCGACACCACGATCTCGGGAGCGTCGAGACCGCGGACGAAGCCACTCGAGTCGACGCGGGCGTCGTCGAAGGGTGCTTCGCCGCGCAACGCGTCGTTGCCGAGCCGGGTGGCGACGATGTCGAAGGCCAGCGCATCGAGGATCGACGCCTGGAGTGCCGCCTCGGGTGACAGGTCGTCGACGGGCGTGGTCGGCAGGGTGACCTGCGCGAACCCCTCGGCCACGTCCGGATCGGACACGACCACGACCTGCGGCTCGGTCGACGGTTCGACGGTCAACTCGGGCCGTTCAGGCGACGAACCGCGCGGCACCAACGGCGCGAACCGGTCGATCAGCCCCTGCTCGATCTCGGCGGGATCGATGTCGCCGACCACGATCACCGCGGCGTTGTCGGGTCGGTACCAGTCGTCGTAGAACGCACGGAGCGGCTCGGCATCCATCGCCTGGATCGCGGTGTCGTTCCCGATCGGGTCGCGGCCCGCGTACGGCGAGCCGGTGAGGAACAGTTCCTCGAGCCCGTCGAAGATGCGGCCGTCGGAACTCGCCTCGGATCCGCGCCACTCGTCGAGCACGACCCCGCGTTCGGCCTCCACCTGGGCCTGATCGATCGTGGCAGCCGACAACCACTGCTCCAACACGTCGAGCCCGGTCTGGACCACGGCGTCGTCCTCGGTCGGCATCGTCAGCTGGTAGACGGTTTCGTCGAAGCTGGTGTAGGCGTTGATGTCGGCGCCGAACGCCGCGCCGAAGCTGCGCAGCACGGCGATCAGTTCGTTCTCGGGGAACTGCGCCGTGCCGTTGAACAGCATGTGCTCGAGGAAGTGGGCACCGCCGGTCTGCGAGTCGTCCTCGAGCGCGGAGCCGGCGTCGACGACGAGACGCATCTCGACCCGACCGCCCGGATTGTCGTTGTCACGGATCAGGTACCGCAGACCGTTGTCGAGTTCGCCGATCACGATCGCCGGGTCCGGGTCCGACACCGACGGCAGGCCGTTCGGGTCGGGCGCAGTCACCGGTGTCGAGCCGTCGATCGATGTCGGTGCGAGCGTGCTGGCGGGCGCAGCCGTGGCCACCGGCGCCGCGTTCGACTCGACCTCGGCGACGTCGGAGTCGGACGTGCACGACGCAGCGACCACACCGGCGACCAGCACGGCCGCCCCCCAACGCTGCATCTGCCGGGTCCGCCCGTGTCTGCTCACGGGGCGAGACTACGGCCCGCCAGGGCGGTGGCGATGCCGGCCTGCAGACGAGCGGTTCACTCCCGGACTCAGCGCACGCAGTCCACGCTGAGACTCATCGACACCGGTACCGACAGCACTGCGATGAGTTCGGGCGCAGACGGGGTTCGCCGAGACTCATCGTCGGGGTGACGGCAGACTGGGGACGTGCAGCTTCCCCCGCCGGTTCCGTCTCCACTGCGGATCCACGGGCTCACCAAGCGCTTCGGGTCGACCACGGCGATCGACGGGTTGACCCTCGAGGTCCCACAGGGAGCCTGCTACGGCCTCGTCGGGCCGAACGGCAGCGGCAAGTCGACCACGATGCGCGCCGTCGTCGGGCTCGTCCGGCCCGACGCGGGCACGATCGAGGTGTGCGGCGTCCGCGTCGACGAGGACGTCCTCGCCACCCGCCGGGCGATGGGCGTGATGCTGGACCCCCTGCAGCTGTTCGACCGCCTCACGGCCTGGGAGTTCGTCGAGACGATCGGCGCGCTGCGTGAACTCGACGTCGACGTCGTCCGGGCGCGAGCGACCGAGCTGTTCGGCGTCCTCGATGTGCTCGACGACGCCGACCGCCCGATTGCGGGATACAGCCACGGCATGCGCAAGAAGACCGCCCTCGCCGCTGCGCTGCTCGCGCGCCCGCGTGTCGTGATGCTCGACGAGCCGTTCGAGGGCGTCGATCCGGTGTCGACCCGAGCGATGCGCCGCATGCTCGACCGGTTCCGCGCCGGTGGCGGCACCGTCGTGCTGTCGACACACGTGATGGACATCGTCGAGCGGGTCTGCGACCACGTCGGGGTGATCCACCGCGGCCGCCTCGTCGCCTCCGGCCCGATCGACCGGCTCCGTGACGGTCGCCGCCTGGAGGATGCGTTCATCGAGGTCGTCGGCGCCTCCGATGTCGACGACGACGCGCTCGGATGGTTGAGCTGACCCGATGAGCGACGCCGCGGTGATCGCTCTGTTCGCCCGACTGCGCTGGAAGATGCTGCGCGGCGCGTTGGCCTCCGATGGTGCGCAGAAGTGGGCGGTGGCGATCGGGTTGGTCGCTGCGGTACTCGTCGGAGCGATCGCCGCGGCGGTGGTGTTCGTGGTCGGGCGAACCAGCGACGATCCCGACACGCTGTTCGTGTCGGTGACCACCGCCGCGGTGCTGGTCGTGATGATGATCGGCGTGATCGCCGGCGTCACCCAGCCCGTCGATCCACGCGTGCTCGCCACCGAACCGCTGGCACGACGCCAGCTCGGGATCGGGTTGCTCGCCGCATCGGCGGCCGGCCCGCCCGGTCTGTCGGCGCTGCTGTTCGGCATCGGGCTGTTCGGCGGCGCCGTCGGTGGGATCGGATCGATCATCCCGACTGCGCTCGCCGTCGCGGCGGTGCTCGCCACCCTGCTGCTGGTGTCGCGCACGACGATCAACGCGCTCGGCCTGCTGTCGACCCGTCATCCCCGCGTCGGCCAACTCGTGGTCGGGCTGTCCAGCCTCGCGTTCTACGCCGCGTTCCAGGTCGCGCCACGTGCGGTGGCCGACCTCGACGACGCCGGCCGGGATCGAGTCGCCCGGGTGCTGGGGTGGACCCCGATGGGGCAGCTCGGCCGGGCCCTGGCCGAGGTCCGCGACCGCCCGTTGGTCTCGCTGGCCCACACGACGATCGGAGCGGTGTGGCTGATCGGGCTGCTGTGGGTGTTCACCTGGAGCACGCAACGCCTGATCGTGTCGGTCAAGGGAGCCGGCCCGACCCGGGCGGTCGGCCGCGAACGTCGCCGAACGGTGCAGACGATCGCACGCCGCCTGTGTGGACCCGGAGCGATCGGTGCCGTCGCCTGGCGCGGTGTGCTCACCCGCTTTCGTGCGCCCCGCACAGCGCTGGAGACCTTCACCGGCGGCGGCATCGGGCTCGCGATCGTGCTGGTGCCGGTGCTCACCGGGCGCCAGGCGGGTTCGGGCGCCGTGCTCGTCGGCGGTGCGGTCCAATTGGCCGTGCTCTTCATGGCCGGGAACAGTTTCGGTTCCGACGGACCCGCGATGGCCGGCGAGTTGATGACCGGTGTCGATCCGGCGGTGCTCGTGCGCGGCAAGGCCCGCTCGGTGGTGGTGTCGGCATCGCCGATCGCGCTGGTCGGCCCGCTGATCGCCGCGGCGATCACCGGGGAGTGGAACTACCTCCCGGCTGGCGTCGCGGTGGGCGTCGGCGCACTGTTCGCGGGAGCCGGGGCAGCGATGGTCCAGTCGTCGATCGTACCGATCGCGATCCCCGAGAGCGACAACCCGCTCGCCGGCGGCGACTCGGGGAAGGGCTGGTTCGCCGCGCTGATGCTCGCCGCGGTGCTGTTCGCCCTCGCCGTGCTCACGCTGCCGGTCGCGCTCGCTCTGCTCTGGGCGATCGATCAGGGGTCGCTGCCGCTCGTCACCCTGCTCGCCCTGGCGACGCTCGGCGCCGGGCTGCTGGTCCAGCGCGGCGGCATCGCGCTCGCCGCTGGTCGGTGGCGCGATCGCGGCCCCGAGTTGTACGCCGCCATCGTCCCGGCCCGGTGAGTGTCAGGCGCGGGCGAACGTGTCGATCATGAGGTGCACGTCGTCGGCGAGGGGGTACAGGATCGGGCAGGTGCATCCGGAGGCGACGTACTCGTCGACCTTCGCCCGGACTTCGTCGGGGGTGCCCGATGCGGTGATCATCTGCACGATCTCGTCCGGAACGAGCTTGCTCGCGGCGACGACCTCATCGTGGGTCGCGGGCCAGGTGAGCACCTTGCCGATCTCGTCGAGCAGCTCCCGGGGCACCCCCGACGCCTTCATGATGTGCGGCTGCTGGCCGAGGTACTGGGTGACCAGCAGACGGGCCCCGTCGAGCGCGGCCTGACGGTCGTCGTCCACGGAGCACACGATCAGCTGGGGGCGATCGATGTCGTCGACCGTTCGGCCCACCTTGGCGGCGCCGCGTGCGAGCGCTTCGAGTGCGCCGACGTTGTAGCTCGGCGACACGAGGTAGTTGAGCACCGCACCGTCGGCGATCTCGCCGGTCAGCTCCATCATCTGCATGCCGGTGGCACCGATGTAGATCGGAACGTCCTTCGGTCGGCGCTCCTGATGGACGTAGTCGAGCTCCACGCCGTCGAGATGGACGTGGTAGCCGTCGATCGTGACGGTCTCGTTGTTCAGCAGACCGCGTACCGCCTCGACCACCTCACGCATCACCTTGAGCGGCCGACTGCGGTCGATCCCCACCTTGGCGGCCAGCGGGTCCCACCAGGCGCCGAGGCCGCAGATCATCCGGCCGGGAGCGAGGTCGTCGAGGGTCGAGAACGTGGATGCGAGCCGGGCCGGGTTGCGCGTCCAGCAGTCGATGACACCCGACCCGATCCTGATGCGATCGGTCGTTGCGCCGAACGCAGCCATCGGGACCACCGCATCGCGCACGAGCCGGCTGTCGGCCTGCCAGACAGCATCGAAGCCCTTTGCCTCGGCGTAGCGCACGAGCTCGATGCCCTGGCGGATGTCGTGGGCGTCCTGCAGGTACAACGCGACCGGGTAGCTCATCGCCGCAGCTTCCCACGACCGTCACCTCGCCCGCCACCGATGTGACGATTCGTGTCCGACACCAATCGTTCGTGGTCGACGGGCGGATCGGGCAACAGCTCGGTAGCGTCGTGCGGCGAGGTCCCCCCACGATGTTTCTCGCGTTCAAAGAGATGGCTCGCGCCAAGGTGCGATTCGCGTTGCTGATCGCCGCGATCGCGCTGCTGGTGTTCCTGATCCTGTTCCAGCAGTCGCTGCAGAACGGGTTGATCACCGGCTTCATCGGAGCGATCCGTGAACAGAATGCACCGGTGCTCGTGTACAGCCTCGACGGGCAGCGAGTACTGCAGGGCAGTGTGATCACACCCGAGATGGAGGCCGACGTTCGCGCGGCGCCCGGCACCGGGGACGTCGGCCCGATCGCACAGGGCACGTTCACGGGCCTGCCGAGCGGCAACGCCGACGGCGAGACGTTCGACACGACGCTCGTCGGCTACGAGCTCGGCCCCGACGGCGACGGGATCGGGGCGCCGACCACGCTGCTGGAGGGGCGTCTGCCGACCGCCGACGACGAAGCGGTGGTCAGCGATGCCGACGTGCAACTCGGGTACGACATCGGCGACACGGTGATGCTGCTGCCGGGCGGCAAGGAGATCACGATCGTCGGCATCGCCGAGAACGCCCAGCTCAACGTGTCGCCGACCCTCTTCGTGTCGTACGCCACCTATCTCGATGCGGTGAAGAGCGTCAACCCCGACGCCGGTACGCCCCTGCCGAACGTGCTCGGGGTGATCCCCGCCCAGGGGTACACGCCCGACGAAGCGGTGACCTCGATCAACGAACAGTCGCTCGCCCTCGACGCGCTGACCAAGGACGACGCCGCCGCCGAGACCCCCGGGGTGGCGCAGGTCCAGCAGTCGTTCAACATCATCTTCCTGCTCTACGGGCTCGTCGTGCCCTGCGTCACCGGCCTGTTCTTCCTGATCGTCACGTTCCAGAAGGCGAACTCGCTGACGTTGTTGCGCGCGATCGGCGCGCCGGCCGGACGGCTGGTGTCATCGCTGCTGATCCAGGTGGTCGTGATCATCGGCATCGGCCTGCTGATCGGCACGCTGCTCTACTACCCGGTGTCACAGCAGGCGCTGGGCGGGATCGCCCTCCAGTTCGAGACCGGCGCGGTGGTCTTCTGGTCGGTGCTGTTGCTGTCGCTCGGTGTGCTGAGTTCGCTCGCCGCCGCCCGCCGCGTGCTGAAGATCGACCCGATCGAGGCCACCACCGGGCAGGGGGTGGGGTCATGAAGCTCGCCCTGAAGGAACTCCGTCGACGCCCCGGTCGCTTCGCCACCGCCACGGTGATCCTGACGTTGATCGCCATCCTGCTGATGTTCCTCGGTGGGCTGCTCGACGGGCTGATCGCCATCTCGACCGGTGCGATCCGGGCGCAGGACGCCGACGCGATCGTCTACTCCGACACGGCGCAGGCGTCGTTCGTGCGCAGCCGGATCGAGCCCGAACTGCGCGCCCAGGTGGAGGCGGTCGACGGCGTCACCGAGGTGGGTGGCATCGGCAACGTGCAGCTCGGTGCCCGCGTGCCGGGGAACGGGCCCCGCGATCTCGCGAGCGTCGCGCTGTTCGGCTACGAGCTCGCACCGGAGGGCGTACCGGACGCACCCGCATACGGCCAGGCCTGGGCTGACGAGAGCATCAAGGCCGACGGTGTCGAGGAGGGCATGGTCATCGAGGTCGGGCCCGCCCGCACACCGATCGAGATCGTCGGCTTCGTGGAGGACACGAACTTCAACGGCCAGTCGAGCCTCTGGGCATCGCCTGACACGTGGCGCGACACGCTGAGCGCCAACCGCCCGGACGCCCAGCTCGGGCCCGAGGTGTTCCAGGCGCTGATCGTGCGCGGCGACGGCGACGGCCTTCCGGACAACATCGATGCAGCGACCGGCGGCGCCACTGACTCCTACACCGTCGACGGTGCCGTCGACGCGATTCCCGGCATCACCGAGCAGCAGGCGACCTTCAACCAGATCATCGGCGTCACCGTGGCGATCGCACTCGTCGTCATCGGCCTGTTCTTCGCGCTGCTCACCGTCGAGCGCACGAGCCTCTACGGCGTCCTGAAGGCCCTCGGTGCCAAGTCGTC
This sequence comes from Ilumatobacteraceae bacterium, assembly GCA_963710625.1. Lineage (GTDB taxonomy): Bacteria > Actinomycetota > Acidimicrobiia > Acidimicrobiales > Ilumatobacteraceae > Sva-07. The sequence goes on from CAVQBG010000008.1 coordinate 431,394, forward strand.
GACGATCTTCGCCGGCCTGGTCGCGCAGGCCGTGGTCGTCACCACGATCGCCGCCACGATCGCCGGGGCGCTCGTCGTGCTCCTCGACGTGGTGCTCCCACCCGGATCGATCCCCCTGCTCGTCACCCCGGTGCGCATCTTCCTCAGTTTCGGGCTCCTGCTCGTCGCCGCCGTCCTCGGCTGTTCGTTCTCCCTGCGCCGCGTGTTGCGCATCGACCCCGCCTCAGCGATCGGAACCACCTCATGAACACTGCACCGTCCAACCCGCCGGCGAACTCGCCCGCCGGCACGTCCACCCTCACCACGGCGTTGCAGATGTCCGACGTCCGCAAGGTGTACGAGATGGGCGACGGCTCCGAGGTCGTCGCGCTCGACCACGCCACCCTCACGCTCGGCAGCGACGAGGTCGTGGCGCTCGTCGGGCCGTCGGGATCGGGCAAGACCACGTTGTGCTCGATCGCCGGCGGGATCCTGTCGGCCACCGAGGGTCGCATCGTGGTCGGCGACGAGGACATCTCGGGCCACACCGCCAAGGAGCTCACGAAGTTCCGCCAGGACAAGGTGGGCTTCGTGTTCCAGTCGGTGAACCTCGTGCCGTTCCTCAACGCCCGCGAGAACCTGCTGGTCGTCGACGAACTCGGCAAGCGCACCGGCGCACCGGCGAAGGCGCGCGCGGATCAGCTGCTGGAGGAACTCGGCCTCGCCGATCGGGCGAAGAACCTGCCGTCGCAGCTCTCGGGCGGCCAGCGTCAGCGAGTCGCGATCGGCCGGGCGCTGATGAACGACCCGACGCTCGTACTGTTCGACGAGCCGACCTCGGCGCTCGACACCAAGCTCGGCGAACAGGTGATGGAGCTGATCCGCAACGAGATGAAGTCACGGGGCACCGCGGCGATCGTCGTCACCCACGACGAGCGGATCACGCACTACTGCGACCGCAGCGTCCACATCATCGACGGACGCCTCGAGGCGTGAGTTCCGGGTGTGAGTGTCACACCCATCGGGCATGCTCTCGGGCATGACTTCGGCGATCCAGGCACGAGCCCTCCGACGAACCTTCGGTGACTTCGATGCGGTCGCCGGCATCGATCTCGACGTCGCCGACGGCGAGATCTACGGCTTCCTCGGACCCAACGGTGCGGGCAAGTCGACCACCGTCAAGATGTTGTGCACCCTGCTCGGCATCACGTCCGGCACCGCCTCGGTGGCCGGGTTCGACGTCGACTCCCAGTCCGACGAGATCCGGTTGCGGATCGGCGTGGCGCTCCAGGACTCGTCGATCGACGGCAAGCAGACCGGGCGCGAGATGCTTCGCCTCCAGGGCCGGTTGTACGGGTTGAACAAGCACGACATCACGCAGCGGATGGACGACGTGATCGGACTGGTCGACATCGGCGACGCGATCGACAACCGGGTCGAGTCGTACTCCGGAGGCATGAAGCGTCGCCTCGACCTGGCGATGGCGCTGATCCACCGCCCGCAGGTGCTGTTCCTCGACGAGCCGACCACGGGGCTCGATCCGGTCAGCCGGTCGTCGGTGTGGGCCGAGGTCCGCCGCCTGAATCGCGAGTACGGCATGACGATCTTCCTCACGACGCAGTACCTGGAGGAGGCCGACGAACTGGCCGGCCGCGTGGGGATCATCGCCAACGGTCTGATCGAGGCCGAGGGCGAGCCGGCCGCCCTCAAGCGCGAGATCGGCACCGACGTCATCCAGGCGCAGGTCGACGGCGACACCGAAGCAGCCGCCGACGCGGTGCGGGCGGTCGAGGGCATCGACGAGGTCCAGATCCACGACAACGAGCTGGCCGTGGCGACCGCCGACGGCGCTGCACTCATCGCGCAGGTCGCCGTGGCACTCAACGGCTGCGGTGTCCCGGTGCGATCGCTCACGCTGCGGACGCCGACGCTCGACGACGTGTACCTGCAGGTCACCGGCACGCACTTCGCCACGAGTGAAGAACCCACCGACGCAGCACGGGAGGCCGCATCATGAGCACCACCGCCGACCGACTCCAGGCGACACCGGCCTACACACCGCTGGCGCGGCACTCATCCGCGCTGCACGACTTCGTCACCGTGGCAGGCCGGGCGATCCGGGGGGTCTTCCGCGAGCCCGAGTTCTTCATCCCGGCGTTGATCGTGCCGGTGTTCTTCTACGTGGTGAACGTCGGTGCCCTGCAGGACTTCGCGCAGGCCAGCGGGGCCGTCGAGGACTTCAAGGCCTTCCAGCTCCCGGTGGCGATCATCTTCGCGGTGACCGGTGTCTCGCGAGCCGGCGCGCTGGTCACCGACATCCAGAGCGGGTACTTCGATCGGCTCCTGCTCACGCCGATCCGGCGCCCGATGCTGTTGCTCGGGCTGATGGCCGCCGACGTCGTGTCGATCATCCTGCTGACGATTCCCGTCCTCCTGCTCGGCCTGGCGTTCGGCGTCACCTTCGTGACGGGGTTCGTCGGCATGCTCGTGTTCATCCTCTACGGCGCACTCTGGGGGCTGGCGTTCGCCGGTTTCCCGTACGCGATCGCGCTCAAGACCGGCAACCCCGCCGCCGTGAACTCGAGCTTCATCCTGTTCTTCCCGTTCGCGTTCCTCACCACGTCGTTCCTGCCGGAGGAGGCGCTGACGGGATGGCTCCAGACGATCGCCAAGTTCAACCCGGTGACCTACGTGCTCGAGGGCCTGCGCAGCCTGATCACCGTGGGATGGGAGTGGGACTCGCTCGCCGCCGGCGCGGCCGCGTCGCTCGCCCTCATGGTGTTGAGCTTCGGCCTGGCCTCGTTGGCCATGAGGGGTCGGGTTGCGCGCGACTGACTAAAGTTGAGTCTGTTGTTGTCAAGAGATATGAGGAGTGGTATCTTCAGAGGTGCAGTACAGCCACACTCACCCTCGACCAGGAGGCACACCATGCTCTTGCAGAATTCCCCCTTCCGTGAACTTGATCAGCTGTTCAACCAGCGCACCCCCGCCCGCTCGGCCTGGGCCACCGGTCGCCCGATGCCGATGGACGCCTACCGCCGTGGCGACAACGTCTGGGTCCACCTCGACCTGCCCGGCGTGGCCGCTGATTCGATCGACATCTCCGTCGAGCGCAACGTGCTCACCGTCACAGCCGAGCGCAACTACCAGAGCGAGGAAGGCGACCGCGTGTACTTCGACGAGCGCCACGAGGGCACCTTCCGGCGCCAGGTCAGCCTCGGGGAGGGCCTCGACGCCGACGGCATCGAGGCCGACTACACCGACGGCGTGTTGACCCTGCGGATTCCCGTCGCCCCCCAGGCGCAGCCCCGCAAGATCACCGTCGGCACCGGCCAGCTCGCCGTCGACGCGACGGCCAGCGACGCCAGCTGACCCCGAACACCCTTCCAACACCCTTCCAACCCCCTTCCAACCCCCCGTTTGCGGCGAGGTTTCGGTGGCCCGCCCCACCGAGATCGCGCCGCAAACGCACTTTTCGGCCGGCCTTACGTCCGAAACTTCTTGATCATTCGGGAATACTCGGATAAAGTGTCCTCGTGGTTCCGGACTACGACCTCGAAACGAGCATCCAGGCCGAGACGCCCGGACAGCTCAAGGCCATCTTCCACCCGTTGCGCAGCCAGATCCTCGACCTGGTGCTGGAGCGAGCTGCCACCGTCACCGAGCTGGCGAACGCGCTCGACCGACCGAAGTCCTCGGTTGCGTACCACGTCGACGTCCTCGTCGACGCCGGGATGCTCCGAGTGGTTCGCACGCGTCAGGTCCGTGCGATCGAGGAACGCTTCTACGGACGCACCGGGCGCACGATCGTCGTCGGTGACGCCCCGCTGCCCACTGGGACCTCCCCACAGAACTTCCTCGCGCAGGCCCAGGCCGAAGCGGTCGTCACCGAGGCCGGCCACATGCTGGCGACGCTGCGACACGCCCGCATCCCCGAGGAGCGAGCCGACGAGTTCTTCGAACGGGTGGCCGAACTCGCCGAGGCGTTCTCGAAGCTCCCCCGCTCGGGCGACACCGTGTTCGGTTTCGTCGGTGCCGTGTTCGCCACCGATCTTCCCAGCCTGCCGGAGCCGTCATGACCGAGACGACACCATCCACCTCGTCCGCCTCACCCTCGACCCGTGGCGACCTCGATCCGACCCGACTGGGCGCCAACTACTTCAAGCTGTTCTCGGCGAGCACGATCTCCAACCTCGGCGACGGCATCGGTGTCATCGCCTACCCATGGCTCGCGTCGGCGATCACCCGCAACCCCTTGCTGATCGCTGTCGTCGCCGTCGCCCAACGGCTGCCCTGGCTGCTGTTCTCACTCCCCGCCGGCGTCGTCACCGACCGCTACGACCGCCGGATCCTGATGGTGTGGGCCAACGCCGCCCGTGCCGCGCTCACCTTCTTCGTCGCGTTCGTGGTCCTCGCCCGCCAGGACGCGCTCCCGCTGCCCGACTCGGTCGCCGACGCCACGACGGCGATCACCACCGACACCAGCCTGTACTTGCTCGTGCTGCTCGCCACGATGCTCCTCGGCGTCGGCGAGGTGCTCTACGACAACTCGGCACAGACGTTCATGCCGTCGATCGTCCACCCCGACAATCTCGAGAAGGCCAACGGCCGGCTGTGGAGCATCGAACAGGTGGCGAACACGTTCGCCGGACCGCCACTGGCGGCACTGCTGATCGCCATCTCGTTCTCACTGCCGTTCTTCGTCGACGCCGCCACCTTCGTCGTCTCGGCCGCACTGATCGCCTGGATCCGGCGTCCGCGCCCCACGAGCGAGCAAGTCGCCGCCCGCCGAGCGGAACGACGCCCGTGGAAGTCCGAGCTGGCTGATGGGTTCCGGTGGCTGTGGGGCCACGACCTGCTGCGCACCCTCGCCATCGTGCTCGGGCTGCTGAACATGCTCGGCACGCTCTCGACGGCCACCTTCGTGCTGTACGGCCAGGAGGTGCTCGGCACGACGCCCACCGAGTTCGCGCTCCTCGGAACCGGCGGCGCGGTCGGCGGGATCGTCGGCGGCTGGACCGCGTCGAACATCGCCAAGCGCATCGGTGCCGGACCATCGCTCGCGACCACCCTGCTCGGCGGTGGCACCATCACGATCGCCGTCGGTCTGATGAGCTGGTGGCCGGCGGTGTGGCTGATGCTCGGCGTCTACATGTTCGTCGCCGTGCTGTGGAACGTGATCACGGTCAGCTTCCGCCAGACCGTGATCCCCGATCAACTCCTCGGCCGGGTGAACAGCGTCTACCGGTTCTTCGGTTGGGGCATGATGCCGATCGGCGCCGCACTCGGCGGCCTCGTGGTCGTCGTCAGCGATCTGTTCTGGTCTCGCGAGTTCGCCCAACGCATGCCGTGGTTCGTCGCCGGAGTCCTCACGATCGCGCTGTTCGCGTACGCGGGTCCGCGGCTCACCACGGCGAAGTTCGCGGCCGCTCGCGCCGCCGCGCTGTCCGAAGCGCCGACCGAGGTGCCATGATCGGCTGAACCGCTCGACTGTCCGGTCGCGCGGTCGAAAGGGAACGGGCAGATCGGGGGATCGCCATGGTTGCTGCACTCGACGTCGGGCCGACCACCGAGGCGTTGTTCGAGGAGACGATCGGCCAGAACCTGGCCCGCACCGTCGCCGCCCACGGCGATCGCGAGGCGATCGTGTCACGCCATCAGGACATTCGCTGGACCTACGACGAGTTCGCGCGCCGGGTCGAGCAACTGGCCACCGGTCTGCTCGCCGCCGGCTTCAACGTCGGCGACCGCGTCGGGCTGTGGAGTCCGAACTACGCCGAATGGGTGTTGATCCAGTACGCCACCGCCGAGGTCGGGGTGATCCTGGTGAACCTCAACCCCGCCTATCGCACCCACGAGCTGGCGTACGCGTTGCAGCACTCGAGTTGCCGGATGGTGTTCGCCGCACCAGAGTTCAAGACGTCGAACTACCGCGAGATGCTCGCCGACGTCGCTCCGCAGTGCCCCGACCTGGAGCGGTCGATCTTCCTCTGGGATCCCGAGTGGTTCGCCCTCGCCGGCGGCGACGCATCGGTCACCAGCGCAGACCTCGACGCGCGACGGGCGCTGCTCGACACCAACGACGCGATCAACATCCAGTACACCTCGGGCACCACCGGATTCCCGAAGGGCGCCACGCTGTCGCATCGCAACATCCTCAACAACGGCCGGTTCACCTCGGTGCTGCAACGCCTCACCGAAGTCGACCGGGTGTGCATCCCGGTGCCCTTCTACCACTGCTTCGGCATGGTGATCGGCAACCTCGGCTGCACGACCCACGGCGCCACGATTGTGATTCCCGGCGACGCGTTCGATCCGCTCGCCGTTCTGGAGGCCGTTGAGGCTGAACGGTGTACGTCGCTGTACGGGGTGCCGACGATGTTCATCGCCGAGCTCGCCCACGAGCGCTTCGACGAGTTCGACCTGTCGAGCCTGCGCACCGGTGTGATGGCGGGCTCGCCGTGCCCGGTCGAGGTGATGAAGGCGTGCATCGACACGATGCACATGGTCGACGTGACGATCTGTTACGGCATGACCGAGACCTCTCCGGTGTCGACGCAGACTCTCACGGGCGACACGCTGGAGCACCAGACGGCGACGGTCGGGATGGTGCATCCGCATGTCGAGATCCGCATCGCCGACCCCACCACCGGCGAGACCCTGGACCGCAGGGTGCCGGGCGAGTTCTGTACCCGGGGCTACTCGGTGATGACCGGCTACTGGAACGACCCCGAACGCACGGCTGCTGCGATCGACGCGGACGGCTGGATGCACACCGGCGACCTCGCCGTGATGGCCGACGACGGGTACGTCGAGATCGTGGGGCGCATCAAGGACATGGTGATCCGCGGTGGCGAGAACATCTACCCGCGCGAGATCGAGGAGTTCCTGTACACCCATCCCGACGTCGAGGACGTGCAGGTGATCGGCGTGCCGGACCCGAAGTACGGCGAGGAACTGGTTGCGTGGGTCAAGCCACGATCGGGTGCGGCGCTCACCGACGAGGCGGTGCGCGACTTCTGCCGCGGGACGATCGCTCACTTCAAGGTGCCGCGCTACGTGAAGTTCGTCGACGAGTTCCCGATGACGGTCACCGGCAAGGTGCGCAAGGTCGAGATGCGCGAGCAGTCGATCAAAGAGCTCGGCCTCGCCTGAGAGATCCGCTTCGCCCGTGGGGAACAACCCCCCACCGCCGCGAGGTTGCATCCCGCATGCAGATCTCCGAGGCACTCGACTTCGTCCGCGACAAGCGCAACGGCATCCTGATCGCGTTGAAGTCCAACGGACGTCCGCAGTCGTCGAACATCGCCTATGCCGTCGGTGACGACGGACTGATCCGCATCTCGGTCACCGATGACCGTGCGAAGACCGCCAACCTGCGCCGTGATCCACGCGCGTCGCTCCACGTCAACCGCGACGACTTCTGGGCCTACGTCGTGATCGAGGCCGACGTGACGATGACGCCGGTCGCACAGTCACCGAACGACGCAACGGTCGATGAGCTGGTGGAGTACTACCGCACGGTGGTCGGCGAGCACGACAACTGGGACGAGTACCGCCAGGCGATGGTCGACGACGGGCGACTCCTCCTCGAACTGCACCCGACCCACGCCTACGGCATGCTCAACCGCTGAGTGACGCCAGGGGTCAGACCCCCGGCGTCACACGACCACACGGCGTCGTGTCCTGGGCCTCGTTCGCACCGTCACGCCGGGGGTCTGACCCCTGGCGTAACGGTCAGGCGTTCTTGGGGAGCTCGGAGAACGGGACGACCTTGTCCTGGTTCGGCTCCTTCGGGAGGCCGAGGACGCGCTCGCCGATGATGTTCTTCTGCACTTGATCGGTCCCGCCGTAGATCGGCGGTGCCTGCGCGAACAGCGCCATCTCGGTGACGAAGCCCAGGAACGGATTGCCCGTGGCCGCATCGAGCGCCTTGCGGTCCTCCGAGTCGTAGGCGTGCAACATGCCCTGCGGGCCGACGATCCGCAGGCCGAGGTCACGTTGCAGGCGCACCATGTCGCTCATCGACAGCTTGGCGATGTTGCCCATGCCGGCGATCTCTTCGCCCCTGGCCCTGGCTGCCTTGACGCGAAGGTTGCTGATGCGGCCGAGCTGGCTCATCGTGTAGAGCCGAACGAGGTCCTGACGGATCGTCGGGTCGTTCGCCACCCCGGCGCCCTGGGCGAGGTTGATCATCATCTTGGAGGTGTCGCGGAACGCTGCTCCACCGCCGGCAGCGGACGGCTTCTTGGGATCGCGTACGTAGTCGCCGGCACGGGTACCGAGCTGCCCCCCGACCGTGCCGGGAATCGCGGCGCTGGCCGAACTGCTCCCACCGCCGGCTCCGAGGCCCGCGCGTTCGTGGGCGAGCGTGGTGTTGGCGACGGCCCAGCCGTTGTTGAGTCCACCGATCACAGCGTCGGCCGGCACCCGGGCGTCGGACATGAACACCTCGTTGAAGAGGGCCCGACCGGTCAGCTCACGCAGCGGGCGGACGTCGACGCCCTCCTGGTGCATGTCCATCGCGAAGTATGTGATGCCCTGGTGCTTGGGGACGTCGGAGTTGGTGCGGGCGATCAGCATGCCCATGTCGGCGTAGTGGCCGCCGGAGGTCCACACCTTCTGACCGTTGACGATGTACTCCTCGCCGTCGAGCATCGCCTTGGCCTGCAACCCGGCGAGGTCGGAACCGGCGCCGGGCTCGCTGAAGAGCTGGCACCAGGCCTGCTGGCCGGTGACGATGTCGCGCACGTACTTCTCGATCTGCTCGCGGCTGCCGTGCGTGGCGATGGTCGGAGCGGCGAGCAGCAGCCCGAGCCCGCCCGGGGCCCCGAGGGCGCCGAACTCGGCGATCGCGTTCTGCACCAGCACGGCGTCACCGCGCGACAGCCCCCGACCGTAAGCGTCGGCCGGCAGTGTCGGCGCCGCCCAGCCGGCCAGGCCGAGGCGTTCCCACCACTCGGCGACCGTCAGATCGGGGTCCCAGTTCTCCTCGAGCCACGTGCGCACCTCGTCGACGACGTCGTTGCTGGTCGAGGCGGGCCGTTCGGTTGTGTCCGTCATGCGAACAGCATCGCCGATCGACCCCCGGTCACCCATCATCGAGAGACGCCGACGACCGAGGGTTGCATTCATAACGACATATCGTTACTATACCGATATGTCGTTATGGAAACGTAACGACGAGGTGCCTCACCCGAGACACCTCCCACACGGCGACAAGGAGTCCCACACACGATGAACGACGAGTTCACCACCACCATCACCGATCACACCGACAGCACGACACCGGCCGACAGCGGTCGGCGACGACGACGCGGACGCCGACACGGAGGCAACATGCACGACCATTCAGATCACCACTTCGCCGAACACGAGCGCGGCGGACGCCACCGGGCCCGACGCGGCGCCGTGCCGCTCGCGATCTTCACGTTGCTCGACGAGCGACCGATGCACGGCTACGAGATCATCACCGAGCTCGAGACCCGCAGCGACGGTCGTTGGCGGCCGAGCCCGGGATCGATCTATCCGACCCTCGATCGCCTGGAGGACCGCGGCGTGCTCACCTCGGCCGAGGTCGACGGCAAGCGCCAATTCTCCCTCACCGACCGCGGTCGCAAGCAGCTCGCCGAGATCCGCAATGCGCAGGGCGACGACGCCGACCTACCGTGGAACCAGTCCGGCACCGGCGGACGTGGCGAACTGCGACGTCTGATGTCGGAGCTCGGTGGCCAGGTGCGCCAGGTGGCCCGCTTCGGCTCCGCCGACCAGCGCACCGCGGCGACCGCCGTGCTCGAGGACACCAAGCGCAAGCTCTACGAGATCCTCGCCCGCCCCACCGACTGACCCCACCCGTTTGGGTCGAGGTTCGGGTGGACCGCCCCACCGAAATCCTCACGCAAACGCTCAGGATTCAGGGTTGGGGACGGCGCATCGGGAGGGTGGTGCGCCACTGGCCGTCGACGGCGCGGAGCGCGGCCGCGACTGCGGGAGCGGTCGGCACCAGGCCGATCTCGCCGACTCCCTTGATGCCGAACGGCGACCGAGGCTGGGGCACCTCGACGAGTTGCACCTCGATCTCGGGCACGTCCTTCGCGCGGAGGATCCCGAGCGAGCGCAGCGTCGTGTTGGTCGGGAAGCCGGTCTCGGGGTCCGTCGGGAACTCCTCGGTGAGCGCATAACCGAGCCCCATGTGCACGCTGCCCTCCACCTGGCCCTCGACCAGCGTCGGGTTGACCGCCCTGCCGACGTCGTGGACGGCGACGACCTTCTCGATGTTGCCGGTCTCGGGGTCGGCGATCACCAACTGGGCGGCGAAGCTGAACACCGAGTGGATCGTCGGGTTCTTCACCGACGGGTCGCCGAGCTTCTGGGTCCAGTCGACGACGTACTCGCCTTCGTAGTCGACACCGATCTCGCAGCCGCCCGTCAGTGCGGCGACGGATGCGTCCAGCACCGATCCGGCGACCATCAGCGTGCCCCGCGATCCCGTGGTCTGGCCGAAGCCGAGTTCACGTGTCGTGTCGACGATCACGTCGATGCGGTTCGGATCGACTCCCAACTCCTGCGCCGCAACCTGCAACGCGACCGTGTGCACGCCCTGGCCCATCTCGGTCCAGCCGTGGCGCACCTCGACACGTCCGGGCGCATCACCCAGCGGTGGCAGGAACCGGATCACGGCCTTCGACAACTCGCGGAAGCCGTTGCCGAGCCCCGAGTTCTTCAAACCCAGACCCAACCCCACGGCCTTGCCTGCCGCGATCGCCGCGTCGTACGACGCCTTGATCTGGTCGAGGCACGCCTCGGCGCCGCCCGCACCGTCGTCCATGATCTGGCCGGGGCCCCACTCCTCGCTGGGCTTGATCACGTTGCGTTTGCGGATCTCCCAGCCGGAGATGCCGACCTGCTCGGCGAGCCGGTCGAGCACACCCTCCATCGCGAACTGCGCTTGGTTGGCGCCGAACCCGCGGAACGCACCGCACACGAGGTTGTTGGTGCGCACGGCGACCGTCTCGATGTCGATCGACGGCCACCGGTACGGCCCGCACGCGTGCCCGGCGGCCCGTTCGAGCACCTTCATCCCGACGCTGGCGTAGGCACCCGAGTCACCGAGGCCGCGAACCTTCAGCGCGGTCACCCTGCCGTCGGCATCGCAGCCCGCCCAGTACTCGAGCTCGATCGGATGCCGCTTGGCGTGCATCCGGAAACTCTCCTCGCGCGACAAGGTGCACTTGACCGGACGCCCGAGCTTCCAGGCGGCGAGCGCGGTCTGCGCCTGGTTGCTCATGTCCTCCTTGCCGCCGAAGGCGCCGCCGTTGGACACCAGCTCGACGGTGACCCGCGACGGATCGACGTCGAGCACGGCGGCGATGTCGTTGCGGTCGTCCCAGACGCCCTGCCCGCCGGAGTACACGTGCAGCGTGCGGTCGCCGCCGGCGCCGCTCGGCACCGCGACCGTCGACTCGGGTTCGAGGAACGCGTGCTCGACGCGCTGGGTCTGGAACGTCTCGTGCACGGTGAATGCACTCGTTCCGAACGCCTCGTCGAAATCGGCGCCGCGTGTGTAAGCGCTGGTCGACAGCACATTGGAGTCGGTACCCCACACCGACAGCGGCGCGTTGTCGGACAGCGCAGCGCGGGCATCAGTGTTCGGAGCGTGGACGTCGTAGGTCACCTCGACCAGTTCGGCCGCCGCACGCGCGTGGTCGCGGGTGTCGGCGACGACGACCGCGAGCACGTCACCCGCATACGAGGTCCGACCGCCGACCGGGATCATCACGGGCCAGTCCTTGTGGATGATCCCGACGCGCAACTCGCCGGGCAGGTCGTCGGCCGTGAACACCGCCTCGACGCCGGGCGCCGCCAGCTGCCGCCGACGCATCGATCGACACGATGTCGGCGCGGGCATGGTCGGTCAGGTGGAGCGCAGCGTGGAGCATGCCCGGAACGCGGATGTCGTCGACGTAGCCACGATCGCCGAGCGTGAGGGGCGCAGCTTCGTACTTCGCTCCCCCGCCACCGACCGTGTCGGACAGCGCCGGCGAGCACACCGTCCCCTGCGCGACGGCCTCGATCGCATCGAGCACCTTGACGTAGTCCGGTACAGCGACAGAGGTGCGCGCCCAGGTGTGGCGCCATCTTGTCCCGGGTGAGCTCGGCGCCCTTCTTGTCGATCTGCGCCTTGGCCCGCATCACGATGCCCGGGATGCAGAATCCGCACTGCAGCCCGCCGCAGGCGGCGAACGCGTCCGCGAACGCCTGACGCTCCGCTTCGTCGACACCCTCGAGCGTGACGACCGAGGACCCCTCGACCTTGTCCATGTCGCACTGGCAGGCGACGATCGCCTTGCCGTCGACGAACACCGTGCAGCAGCCACACTGCCCCGACGGCGAGCACCCGTCCTTCGGTGAGGTGATGTCGAGTTCCTCGCGCAGCGCGGCGAGCAGGTGCGGGTGCGAACGCCGAACGGTGACGGGGGTTCCGTTCACCACGAACGACACGCGTGCGTCGTCGTCGAGAGCTGCGGGCGCGTCAGCGAGTTCGGTCACGTTTTACAGTTTGTCAAAGCCGGGACCGGAGCGAAAGCCACCACCGTGAACGCTGCATGACGTGCGGAGAGGTTGCAGCAGGGGTCTGACCCCTGGTGAAAACTTCAGGGGCAGGCGGGGCAGCGGACCGAGAGGGCGAAGTGGCCGAGGGAGAGGCGCAGGTGGTACTCGCTGTCGAGGCGAGCCGCGAGATCGTCGACTTCCTCGGCAGGGATGTCGATCACGGCGCCGCAGCCCTCGCAGACCGCGGCGATCGTGCGGGTGCCCGCCCAGCGATACGAGGCGGGGCCGTGGCCGAGGTGGACGTGCTCGATCACCCCGACCTCCTCGAAGTGCGAGAGCGACCGGTACACGGTGGCGAGGTCGATGTCGTCGTGCCGTTCGGCCAACTCCTCGGCGGTGATCCGCCCGCCGAGATCGTACAGGTCCTCGAGGAGCACCCGCCGTGCCCGGGTCAGCCGACCGCCACCTTCACGGACACGGTCCAGTGCTTCGTCGAAGGCCACGTTCACGGCGTCAGCGTAGGTGGTACCTGGTCCGGCTGAGCGGTCTCAGGACAGGTCGTAGGAGATCCAGCGGTCGCCGATCTGGACGAGCGCACGCTCGTCGTTGGTCACTGCCACGAGCGGTCCCTCGAGGCCGCCGGCGTCGTCGAGGTCATCGACGACGAAGCGCTCGCCGTCGACCGACGCCAGCAACCACAGGTCCGGTGCGTACTCGGCCCCGTCGAAGTCGCCGTACAGCTCCTCCTGCGCAGCATTGAGCACCTCGGACGGGATCACCACGATCACGTCGCCGGTCTCCGGGTCGCTGACCGTCATGCCGTCGATGCCGAACTCGAAACTCGACTCGTCACCCGGCCCGAATCGGGCCAGGTTCTCGGTGACGATCACCTCGCCGGTCGCGGCGTCGCTCAGCTCGACGACACCGGATGGCTGGCGGATCGTCAGGCGGTAGCCGTCGACCTCGACGATCAACGGTTCCGTGGGTACCGACTGCACAGCGGCATCGATCACGATCGCCGAGCCGGACGACCCGGGGCCGCTGAAGCCAGCGCTTCCGGCGGCGGGCAGCCCCGGCACCTCGAGAAGTTCGGCGGCGTCGCCGGTGGCATCGAGCCGGTAGACGTCGAGGGTGCCGTCGGCACCGGTCGCCAGCACGATCACGCCGTCGGCGAACGCGAACGCTCCGCTCACGTACGCGTCGGGGTCGGGCAGTGCCCGCTCCGTCCAGACTCGACCGTCGGGCGAGAAGCCGATCCCGTTGCCCCACTGCACGAAACCGGCGGAGGTCGCGAGCAGCTCACCGAAACGGGCCGAGATCTCCGACGGGGCGGCCGGGCCGTCCCACGCCGATGCCCACACCGTCGAGGTGTAACCACCCTCGTCGAGATAGGCGACGACCTCCGGGCCGACACCGAGCTCCTCCCAGGTGTAGCGAGTGGTCGACTGCCCGCTGCCATCCACGATCTGCACGTCGATACCGGTGTCGTCGAAGCTCGAGCCGTACCCGCCGTCGGCCGAGAGCTCCGGGCCGGCGAGTCCCGCCTCGCTCAACAACGCGATCGGGTCGGGGTTGATTGATTCGAACACGGTGAGCGCCCACCCGTTCTCGTTGACAACGAGCCCCTGCGCATTGACGATGCGGCTGATGCCGACGGGAAGCTCGATCGACGGGACGGGCACCGTCACCTCCTGTGTCGTCCAGGTGGAGAGGTCGGTGGTGCTCGCCACGGTGAAGCTGCCCGACTCGTTCGTGAACCCGTCGGCGCTGCGCGGCTGGAAGGCGACGACGAGACGATCGTCGACCGTGGCGACGTCGGTCAGGTAGCCGGCGTCTGCCGGAAGCGTCAGGTCGATCGGTTCCCACGAGCTGCCGTCGGTGGTGAACCGCGCCTCGACGTCCGGCGGCCCGGTGTTCGGGACGCCGTAGATCGCATCCGATGCCTCCGGATGGTCGCTCAGGACCGCGGACACCTCGTCGAGCAGACCCGGCCTCCGACAGCATCTGCGTCGCCTCGTCGATGGTCGGCGGCAATTCGCCACCGAAGAGGTCGATCACCTCCTGCGGGAAGAGGGCGATCACTTCGTCTGGCAGCTCGGCCGGCAGCGGCTGCGGCTCGAACACCGTCGAGCCGGCGAGGAATCCGTCGTTCCACGGCACCACCCACTCGGCGTACTCCGGCGATCCGCTCTGGCCCGCAGTGACGCCGGGCACGGCCGATCGATCGAGCACCGTCACCCGCGTCCCGGTGGGCTCGGCCGTCGGGGTCTCGGCGGCGGAGATCTCCCCCGCCGTGGCATCGAGTTCGGTCGTCGCGGGGGTGCTCTCGACGGTGTCGGGAACCGTGACCTCGGCGGTGGCGATCGTGTCGGGCTCATCGGATCCATCGAGCACGACGACGGTGCCCGTGATCAGCAACGCCGCCGCTCCGACCGCGACCCCCAACCAGATCCGAGTTCGCGACCTCGAACCCTCGGCCTCGATCGGCAGGTCGGGCTCGGAGATCGGCATCGGCTCCATGCATCGATCGTCACACAGATCGACGGCGAAGTGAAGCGAATTCGCACTCGGATCCCGTTCGCAAGGCGTCAGCGATGCGGTTCGACGATCGGTCCGTACAGCTCGGGGCGGCGGTACTTGGCGAAGTCGAACAAGGTGCCCGTGTACTGCGCGCACCAGTCGAGGTCGCACTCGGCGACGATCAGCTCGTCGCCGTTGGTGGTGGCCCTGGCGAGCAGCTCACCTGACGGGGCGAAGATCGAGGACTCGGCGAGCGAGTCGACGCCCTCCTCGACGCCGCCCTTGGCCACGCCGACGACGAACGTCCCGTTCTGGTACGCACCCGACGACATCACGAGCTGGTTGTGGAACCCCTGCAGCGGGTCCTGGCTCGGGTCGGGGTCGTAGTGCAACGGCGTGTTGTAGCCGCACAGGATCAACTCCACGCCCTGGAGTCCCATCAGTCGATAGCTCTCCGGCCAGCGCCGGTCGTTGCAGATCATCATCCCGACGCGCCCGCCGAACGCGTCCCACACTCCGAACCCGTCCGGCGAGGGTTCGAAGTAGTAGCGCTCGGCGTGCTGGAACGGTCGGTCGGGCTCGTTGCCGGCGTGGCCGGGGATGTGGACCTTCTTGAACGTGCCGACGATCGTGCCGTCCCGCTCGACGAGGGTCTGGACGTTCCACCGGTGCTGCGTGCCGTCCGGCGCGTCCTCCAGCAGCGCGTAGCCGAGGCAGAAGCCGATCTCGAGCTGCTTCGCCTCGTCGAACAGGGGCTGGGTCGCCTGGTTCGGCATCGACCGTTCGTAGAAGTGATCGGTGGTCGAGATGTCGTCGACGAACCATCGCGGAAAGAACGTGGTGAGCGCGAGTTCGGGGAACACGACGAGGTCGGCCGCCTGGCTGGCCGCCTCCTGCAGGAGCACGATCATCCGCTCGACGACCGATTCCCGGTCGTCGGCGAGTTGGACCGGACCGAGCTGGGCGCCGGCGACGGTGACGATGCGAGTCATGCCGGCATTCTGGCAGCGACCTGGACGAGCCGGTGACCGTGGCGGTCGATGAGCCAGCCGAGACCCGGACGGGGCTCGATGATCGTTCGCCGCGGCAGGGTCGCACCGAGGAGCTCGCCGTCGACCTCCCCGTTCGAGGTGAGGATCAACCCGCATCGGCTCCGTGCCACGTCGCGCAGCCAATGGCCGTATGCGACGCGCACCGCTTCGAGTCTCGCCGCGGCGGCGATGGTCACGCCGGGCCGACGCCCAGCCGCGATCGCCACGAGCTCGCCGCTGGGATCGTCGACCCGGTCGGCGTCGTCGACCACGACCAGCAACCGCGCTTCGGTGGCAACACCTCCGGTCACGCTCGCCAGCATGTCGGCGACGGCCGCGGCGCGGTCGATCGCGACAACGTTTCCGCCGGGGTGCACGTCGCACCACGACGCGACGAGTTGGCGCAGCGCAGTCGACGCACCGGTGCGAGCAGCACCGGCGATCAGTACGTGGTCACCCGCCGGGACCTCCAGCACGGCGGGGGCGAGACCGAGCGCTTCGACGCCCATGACGATCGATGTCGCACCCGGAACGTCGGGTGCCCGACCGAGCTCGGTCGGGTCGACCGCGGCGGGCAACGTGGTGATCGGCTCGGGTCCACCGCCTCGCGGCACCGCGCCGTCGTGACGCGGGAGGTCGTCGAGGACGTCGGGATCGCACACGACCTGCGCCGCGAGTTGGGTGCCGGCCAGGACCAACCGACCGGGAACGGCGGGCGCGGGTTCGACGCGCACCCCGACCGCTCGTGCGATCGAAGGGTCGTCCAGGTGGAACACCCAGCGCTCACCCGCGACGGCCGACGCCGTGCCGACCGACGTGCCATCGGTGGTGGCGCACACGACGATGCCCACCGCAGGACCCTCCTGGAGCACACGGTCGAGGCGAGCCGTCGCATCGGCGCGCTCGATCGACGCCAACGTCGCTCGCACGGCCGACAGCGCGTCGACGATCAGCACGATTCCGGGCTGCCGACGACCGGTGAGCGCTCGCTGATCGATCTCGTCCGCCAGGCGTCGCAGGAGACGATCGGTCCGCTCCGCCTCGGTGACGCGCACCACACCACCGCAATGCGCGAGTTCCGCGAACACATCGAGCGCAGCATCGCCCGATCCGTCGAGGACGTACACATGCCGGTCAGCAGGTGGCGTCGACCTGACGAGCGAGGCCACCGCGGCGATCGCAGCCGACGTCGTGCCGGAACCGAGCGACCCCACGAGCAGCACGTGGTTCGTGCCATCCCAGCGCAACGGCCGGCGCGTCTGGGCTGACGGGTCGTCGATCGAGCCGATCGCCGTCCGGTCGCACAGATCCGCCGGGCGCAGCACCCCCGGCAGGGGATCGAGCCAGGGCCGGTGCGGCGCCACCGTCCCGGCCCGGAGTGCCGCGTCACCGACCGCATCGACGACGGTCGACAGCTCCGACACGCCGCACGCTCGCTCGTCGTCACCGGCCCCGATGTCGTCGAGCCAGTCGATCGTGAGACACCGCGGCCCGGGGTTCGCCGACCCGGAGCACGACGCAGTCTGGAACACCACCAGCTCGTCGGGTGCGAGACGGAGGGCGGCCCGCCCCGGAACGCTGCGCGGGAAGTTCGCCGGCAACGCCTCGCCGACCACGTCGACGGCGTCGGCGCGATCGTGGAGCCGCAGCGCCAACCGGAGACTGGTGTTGGCCCGGATGTCGTCGGTGACCACCCCGGCGGGACGTTGGGTGGCGAGCAGCAGGTGGATGCCGAGGCTGCGACCGCGTTGCGCGATCCCGACGAGCGCCGTGAGGAAGTCGGGCAGCTCCTTCGCCAGGGCCGCGAACTCGTCGACGACCACGACGAGTCGGGGCAGTGGTTCTCCTGTGGCCGCACGCCGGTACCCGGTGAGGTCACCGACCGCGGCGGCGCGCAACAACCGCTCCCGACGTCGGATCTCCGCGTCGAGGCTCACGAGCGCTCGCTCGGCCAACCCGTCGTCGAGATCGGTGACCACGCCGACGACGTGCGGAAGGCGCACACACGCGTCGAACGTCGAACCGCCCTTGAAGTCGACCAGGACGAACGACAGGTGATCGGGACCGACGCGGGTCGCGAGCGACACCACGAGCGTCCGCAGCAGCTCGCTCTTGCCGGCGCCCGTGGTCCCCGCCAGGAGACCGTGCGGGCCGTCGCGAACGAGATCGAGCTCGACGACTCCATCGGCCGATCGACCGATCGGCGCCACCAAAGCCGGGTCGGGTCCGCCGTTGGCCCAGTGGCCGACGATCGTCGCGGAGTCGAGCGGGCCGCTGACGTCGCCGAGCGTGAGATCGGGAGGCAGCCCGACGTCATCGAGGTCGGCGGCCTCCGGGTCGATGAGCGGGGCAAGTCGACGGGCGGCGTCGAGCGCCGTCGCACGGCTGATCCCGGTGAGGTGCATCGGTGGCTCGCCGATGCGGTGGTGGTGCCTCCACTCGGCACGGCCGCACGAGCCGAGTTCGAGAACGCGACCGCACACCGCCGGCACGGTCGCATCGCGCGCCGTCACCACGATGCATGCGGCGTCGGCCGTGTCGAGGAAGCGCCGCAGCGGGCCGGTGCGAACGGCGAGGGCCGCCGGCACATCGGTGATCACCACGGTCGGCCGGGTGGCCGCGTCGGCGAGGTCGCCGAGCATCGCGGCGTCGGGTGTCACGACGGTGGCCGCCGGGCCGGTCGCCGAGTGCGGCAGCCAGGTGGTCCACTCCCACTCCCATCGACGGTCGCTGACGACGACGAGTTGCCAGTCGGCGGGTCCGTACGTCGCCGCGAGCTGCACCACGACGGCGCGTGCCGATGCGGTGGCGACGTCGAGATCTCCACGGAGGGCAACGATCGTGGACGGCGCGAGTACCAACGGGACCGCGACGTCGTGGAGAGTTTCACGCTGCTCGACCGCCACGAGCAGGTCGGCGTCGAGGGTGCGGCGATCGTCGTCGGAGAGCGGGACCGGCCGGTGCCACGATCCACGACCGATCGACACCCGGAGCGGATCCCTGGCCGACACCCGCCGCTCCCACGTCCGGGCCTCGTCCGCGGCGACGACCTCGAGCGCTTCGACCACGCCGCGATGCTCGCTTCGGTGCTGCTCGTCATGGGCCGCGTGCGTGGCGCGCAGCTGGTCGACGAAACGCCCGGTCTGCTCGGAGCGCTCCCGCATCGCGCGCCTCCGACGACGGTGAGCAGCAACGGCGCCGACGGCCCAGGTCGCGAGCGTCGCGACCGCTCCGACGGCGGCGAAGAGCGCGAACATCGCCTGGCCGAGCACCGCAGCGAGCAGTCCGGCGCCGGCAGCAGCAACCCCGGCGCCGACGAGTCCGGCGAACGGAGGGGCCCGATGTTCGGCGAGCGGGTCGGGCACGTCGAGGTCGGGCGACGGCACCGAGTTCGACGCAGTCGGTCCTCGTCGGACGATGCGGCGCCACGGGTCGCGATCTGCAGCGACGACGCTCCCACCGTTCCGCAGACCGACACGCTCGGAACCGACGGCCCCCTCGCCCGCGGAGCGGACGTCGATCCGGCTCGCTCCGATCAGCAGCGCCTGGCCGGGCACCACTGGCTGCGCAGGCTCGCACGGCCGGCCGTCGATCCACACGGGCACGCGTCCGGTGAGCTGGATGAAGACCATCGAACCGGCGTCGTCCACGTCGAGGATCCCGTGGTGCAGCTCGGCGGTGGCGTCGTCGAGGCGGATGTCGGCCGACGCCGCGCGTCCGACGGTGTGCCGCCCGGGCAGCAGTGGCCGCCACGAGGTGCAGCCCGGTCCCGCCACCACCGCCAGCTCGACGACGGCAGCGGCGGCCGGTTCACGGGTCGTGCCGGTCGACTCGGGGGCCGTGGCCGGAAGCGTCGAGATCGCCGAGCCGACGCGAAGGGCGCTGTCGACGAGCCGACACGAGCCCACCTCGAGGGCTCCGTCGATGCGCATCGACCCTGGGATCGTGCCCAGTGCCAGCGCGAGATCGGCGATCGTGTCGGTCGCGCCGCCCGGTCGGACACGCACTCGGCGGCCGTCGACGGTGACCTCGCACACGGCGGTCGGCTCGGTGGATGTGGTCGAAGTCGTGCTCACACCGCGCAGTGGGCGCTCTACCTCCTCGCAGGGAACCAACGGCGGGGCCGCGTCGGAAATTGGGCCATGACCAGGGGCTGTGAAGCACGGTCGGGGCCCACCGACGGACTCACCGGCGCCCGATCCGGCGGATCACCGGGTGCGGTGAGACCGCCGGTGAGGGCTGATCGGCATCGTCGGCGTCATGACCACGTGCACACCGCCACCTCGATCTCTGCCCGCCTTGCGCTTCTCCCACCGCCTCGACGCGGAGTGGCGCCACCTGCGAACGGCGCGCCGCGCACTCGTCCGGGCGCGCTCGTGGGGACATGACCATCCGGACCATCCACTGTCGTCGATCGTCGCGGCGTCGACCGATCTCGACGACATCGTCCGCGCCACGCAACGCGGCGCGATGCCCGATGGCGTCGGCGACATGATCCTGCTTCGCCTCGTCGACCTCGCCCACTCCGACGAACTGGCGGGCCGAATCCTGGTCCAGCGACTGCTGCCCGGGTTGATCAGCCGGTCGCTGCGGTACCGGGGCTTCCACGACACGATCGATCCGGTCGAGCTGGCAGTGCCGGCAGCCTGGCTCGCCATCCGCTCCTACGACACCGACCGCCGTCGGCACCACGTTGCGGCCTCGCTGCTCTCCGATGCGGTGTTCCAGGCATTCCGTCGGCCGATCCGGCGTCGATCGTCGACGGAGCTGGCACAGCCCGACCGGGTCTTCGTCGCATTGGCGATCGACGACGGGCCGTCGAGTGCCTTCGAGGAACTGGCCGCCGTGGTGCGTGACGCCCGCTGCGCCGGGTTGCCGGCGCACGACATCGAGTTGTTGCAGCATCTCGCACGCTCTGACTCGCCGGGAACGGTCGCCCGCGACCGCAACGTGACGCCGAGGACGATCCGCAACCACCGCGACCGTGCCGTCGCCCGCATCCGTGCCGCCGGTCTCGTCGCCGCCTGACGATTGCACCAGGGGTCTGATCCCTGGTGCAATCGTCAGGGGTGTTGGGTGAAGTTGGGGTGGCGTTTCTCGAGGAAGGCGGCGAAGCCCTCCTGTGCATCGGGGATCATCGCGGCGCTGGCCATCGCGTCGATCGCCACCTCGTAGGCGTCGGGCTGGTCGAGGCCGACCTGGGCGTAGAACCCGCGCTTGCCCAGCGACTTCGACAGCGCACTGCCCCGGGTGGCACGCCCGATCAGGTCGGCGACCGCCGTGTCGAGTTGATCGTCGGGGACCACTCGATTGACCAGACCCCAGTCTGCGGCCGTGGCCGCGTCGATCGGGTCACCGGTCAGTGCCATCTCCAACGCCCGCTTGCGCCCGATGTTGCGAGCGACCGCGACGAGCGGCGTGTGGCAGAAGAGCCCGCCCTTGCCGCCGGGGATCGCGAACGCCGCCGACTCCGAAGCGATCGCCAGGTCGCAGGTCGCAACCAGCTGACAGCCCGCCGCCGTTGCGAGCGCGTGCACTCGAGCGATCACCGGCTGGGGGATCCCCTGCACGGTGTCCATCATGTCGGTGCACACTTCGAACAGCCGGTGGGCGTCGTCGAGGCCCGCTCCCACCATGTCGCCGAAGTTGTGACCTGCGGAGAACACCGGCCCGTTCGCGGCGAGCACCACGCCGAGGGTGTCGGTGGCCCCCACCTCCTGCAGCGTCTCGGTCAGCTCGATCATCACGTCGAGGGCGAGGGCGTTGCGCTTCTCGGGTCGGTTGAGGGTGATCGTCGTGATGTCGCCGTCGCGGCCGACCAGCAGATGCTCGTACGTCATGGTCCGAGTCTCGCGCCGGGCGCACCGTATGGTCACCACCATGAAGTTCGGAATCATGTTCGCCAACACCGGTCACGGCTCGTCGCCCGACGGAGCGACCGCGGTCGCCGAAGCAGCCGAGGCCGGCGGGTTCGAGGCCATCTGGACCGTCGAGCACGTCGTCGTGCCGTCGGGGTACGAGTCGAAGTATCCGTACGACCCGAGCGGCAAGATGGCCGGCGGCGCCGAGGAGTTCGACCTGCCCGATCCGCTGATCTGGTTGACGTGGGTGGCCGCGAAGACCACCCGCATCAAGCTGGCGACGGGCATCCTGATCGTCCCGCAGCGCAACCCGGTGATCACGGCGAAGGAGTTGGCGACCCTCGACCATCTGTCGGGCGGACGGATGGTCCTCGGCGTCGGTGCGGGGTGGCTCGCGGAGGAGTTCGCCGCGCTCAATGCATCGTTCGACGATCGGGGCAAGCGCCTCGACGAGTACATCGCGGTGATGCGAGCGCTCTGGTCGGGCGGCAAGACCACCTTCGACGGCGACTACTTCTCGTTCGAGAACTGCATCAGCCTGCCGCGCCCCGTGAACGGAACCATCCCGGTGATCGTCGGCGGCCACAGCAGGACCGCCGCTCGTCGTGCCGGCCGCCTCGGCGACGGCTTCTTCCCCGGCAGTGCCTCCACCACCGAGATCGGCGAGCTGATCACCCTGGTGCGCCAGACCGCGGAGGACCACGGTCGCGATCCCGATGCGATCGAGATGATCGCCGGGGCGGGAGCCCCTCCCGGACCGAAGCTCGACGAGCGGATCGAGCAGCTCGCGGCAATCGGTGTGACCCATGCGATCGTGCCGACCTTCCGTCCCGACCAACTCGAGGAGATCGGCCGATCGCTCAACGCGACCTACGCCACGGACTGACCAGCGATGTCACGCACGGTGTCCGACACCGGGCGTGACGTGGGTACCGTGCGGCCATGGCCAACGACGAGTATCCCGCCCGACGAGAACGTACGGCGTTGTGCGACCTGTTCGTCGAGGTCGGCCCGGACGCACCGACCCTGTGTGGCGACTGGACGACGCGCGATCTCGCCGCCCATCTCGTGGTTCGCGAGCGTCGACCGGACGCCGCGGTGGGCATCGTGCTCTCGAAGGCCGCCGGCTATCTCGACAACGTGCAGGCCGGCGTCGCCGACACCGACTGGACCGAGCTGGTCGAGACGGTCCGCTCCGGTCCGCCCGTGTGGTCGCCGACCCGGATCGGGGCGATCGACAAGGCGGCGAACACGATCGAGTTCTTCGTGCACCAGGAGGACGTTCGGCGCGCCGGCGACTCTTGGGAGCCGCGCGAGCTCGACGCCGACCTCACCACGACCCTGCACTCGATGCTGGCGAAGATGGCCAAGCGCCTCGTCAAGTCGTCACCGGTCGGCATCACCCTCGAACCCACAGACGGCTCCGATCCGATCATCGCCAAGGAGGCCGAGCCCTCGGTGACCGTCCGCGGCGAGGTCGGAGAGCTGGTGCTGTTCGCGTTCGGGCGTCAGGACAACAGCCGGGTCGAGATCATCGGCGACGACGACTCGATCACCGAGGTGTCGAACGCGTCGTTCGGGATCTGAGCGGAGGGGCGGATGCCGGACCGTGACCTGCAGGGACGCGTCGTCGCCGTCGTCGGCTCGACGGGCGGCCTCGGCCGGGCGATCGTCGACGTACTCGAACGCCGCGGTGCCACCGTGGTGGGGGTGGGCCACTCGACGCCGGCCGACATGACCCTCGACCTCCGAGACAGCACCGCCGGGGTCGCCCTGGTCGAACACAGCCGCGCCGTCCACGGCCGGCTCGACGGCGTGATCGTAGCGGCCGGCATCGTCGCGTTCGGCAACCTGGTCGACACCGACGACGTCGTGATGGAGGAGCTGTTCCTCACCAACGCGCTGGGCCCGATGTGGCTCGCCAAACGGGTGGCGCCCGCGTTGGAGGAGACACAGGGGTTCTTCGTGAGCATCTCCGGCGTCGTCGCCGAGACCCCGATGCCGGGCATGGCCGCCTACTCGGCGTCGAAGGCCGCCGTCGCCGCGGCGATGGAGTCGATCCGACGCGAGTTCCGCCGATCCCGCGTGCAGGTGATCGATGCCCGCCCGCCCCACACCGAGACCGGGCTGGCCACGCGGCCGCTCGCAGGCGTGGCACCGAAGATGCCGATGGGGCTCACCCCCGAGGTGGTCGCCGAGCGGATCGTGGTCGCGATCGAGCGCAACGACAGCGTCGTCGGTCCGGGCGAGTTCAGTTCGTGACGCCCGCGACGTGTGCAGCTGCGAGGTGCGCACGTACGTGACGTCCGAGGAGTCGTTCGAGGTCCTCGTCGGTCATGCCGTCGCCACGCGACAGGAACTCGAGTGCCTCGAACTGGAACATCACGTCGAGCACGGCCAGGACGAGTCCGCGCTCGGACTCGTCGAGCTGACCGAGTTCCGCAGCGAACTGGGTCTCAAGCTGGCGGCGCATGTAGTCGCGCACGTTGTCGAACTCCTCGAGCACCAGCGGTTCGGTGGCGCTGCGACGCACGGCGAGGCGGGTGAGTGGCGCGAGTTCGTGGTACGCACCGAGGCGGGACGAGATGAAGTGCGCAATGCGCTCGTCGAGCGTCCCCTCACCGATCTTCTCGACATCGAAGATCCCCCACACGTCACCCATCACGTGGTGGATCGCCGACAGCATGAGATCGGTCCGGTCGTCGAAGTACCGGTACACGGATCGGTAGGACACGCCGGCGCGCTCGGCGATCGACTCGATCGGAGGCTCGTCCGCGGACTCCTTGGTGAGCGAGATCATCGCGTCGAGCACCGCGTCCTTGTTCCGGTTGCGCCGCGCCGTACGGCCGTCGACCACCAGGGCGGCGCCGGTGGATTCGGGCTGCTGTTCGGCGTCCATCGTGTCCTCGGGCGCAGCTTAGGCCCGATCGCGACCGTCGTGCCGAGAGGCTCAACCCGAGCGACGAACGTCCGGTGCGACGGGGCGAGGTGCCTCCCCAGGGGCTCGAACCCTGAACCAATGGATTAAAAGTCCACTGCTCTACCATTGAGCTAGAGAGGCGGGACCGGCGCGATACCTGGGAGAAGACCCCCGTGTGATTGTCATCGCCGGAATGCGATCGACCATCGTACGGGCCCGCAACCGTGCGCGGCGACTTCCGATCGGCGTGTCGAAGGCCCAGTGCCCCTTATGAACGGGCCCTCAAGGGATCGAACCATGTCAAAGCGTGGCGTGACCACCGATTCGCGAAGCACTACCCCGGCTTCGAGGTGCAGGTGCTCGACGCATCCGGTCACGTCGCACACGGCGGCACGCTGCTGACGACAGTCCGCGACACCTACCTCGACGGCTGAACATTTCCCCGAAGGCGCTGCTCGACAGGCATGAGCTGCGGTGTTTTCGCCGTCGCGAATTCAGCGCAGTGTGACGTTCGGGACGACCTCGCGGTGACCGGCGACCTGCCGTGAGACGTTTCGGTTCTTCACGTTTGGATGACTCGTCGTGAAGCCCACGGCCCCTGCCGCTCGCTGGCCGAGCTGCGCTCCTCGATACAGCGTTCCCAGGGTTCCGTCGTTCGATGACCAGTAATTCCACACCGTGTCTGACACGGCATTGCCAACGTTGGTCAGGTCGTGACCGGCGCTCACGGCGGCGCCGAGCAGATGCACCGATTCGAGCTGCGGGTTCGAGTCTCTGGAGCCAAGCGCCTGGGCGGCAGCGAACATGACGCGAGCGCCAAGGCTGTGCCCGACGAGCACGTAGTTGCTGGTGTTCGTCCTGGAGATGAGGTCGGCGAGCACGGCACCGGTCATATTCGCTCTCGTGCGAGCGACCCACCACGGGTTCTTCGCAAGTTCAGCGACCGTGAGCGCGCTACCGATGAGTCCGACCTTCCTGAGCGCCAGTCGCGTGGCGGTGCTCGCTGTCTTGGCCAGTGCGCCGATCGCGAACTTTCCTCCGGTTTCGCGGGTGAACAGCGCTCCGAGGTCTCGTTTCTCCTTGGCGCCCCAGCGGAGTCGGTAGACGGGTGAGTTGGGGTACCGGTTCCGGATGATCGGTTCCCATTCTCCCCAGCCGGACTTGTCCTCGGAGAGAAAGCCGTTCGAGAAGACGACGGGTGGACCGTCTCCGACCTCGACCAGTTCGATTGCGAACGATCGATCGTCGCTAGCGTACGCAGTCGTGACGGACGCACCCAGTGCACTGCCCAATCCTGCCCCGGCGGCGGTCAGGATGAGGGGGACCCGGTAGTTGGTCCAGTCGCTATGCGGCTTTGGGTTGGTTGATGGTGGTCCATTGGACGGCGAACTCGGAAGGGGTGAGTTCGCCGTGGGCGGTGTGGGGTCTGTTGAGGTTGTAGTCGTTCCGCCAGTCCTCGATGATCACGCGGGCTTCGATGAGGCTGTCGAACTGCCACAGGTTGAGCAGCTCGTCGCGGAAGCGGCCGTTGAAGCTCTCGATCCAGGCGTTCTGCCATGGCGAGCCGGGATCGATGAACATGCTGTCGCAGTCGTTGAAGCGGCACCAGTCCGCGACAGCGTGGGCGATGAACTCGGGGCCGTTGTCGAACCGTACGAACGCCGGTGCACCGCCGCGGAGAACGGCGAGCCGGTCCAAGACGGCCACGACGCCGTCGGCGTCAATCGATCGGTCGACCTCGATGGCGAGAGCTTCGCGGGTGAACTCGTCGATCACGTTCAACATCTTCAAGGTGCGGCCGTCGACGGTGACGTCGAATTGGAAGTCCAACGCCCACAGCGCGTTCGGCACGATCGGGCACATCGCTCCGACGTGAGTCCCGATGCCGGTGAGGCGCTTCTTGCGCTTCTTTTGTGGGACGCGGAGTCCTTCGTCACGCCACAGGCGCCGGACCCGCTTGTCGTTGACCCGCCAGCCGGCGCGGCGGGCCGCCTTCGCCGCACGCCGCCAACCCCACCGGGGTCGCCGCTTGGCGAAGTCACGCAGGAACTCGCGCAGCCGTCGTTCCTCGTCGGACAACGGCGGCGGGTCGAGCCGCTGGGTGGAGCGGTGCTGACCGACCAGCCTGCACGCTCGTCGTTCCGAGACCCCGAACCGCTCGCGCAGCTTCGTCACTGCTGCACGCTTGCGGTTCGGGGTCAGAAGTTTCCCTCCGCGAGCTCCTTGAGCATCGACTTGTCGAGCTCGGCCTCGGCCAGCAGCTTCTTCAGTCGGGCGTTCTCGGCCTCGAGCTCCTTCAGCCGTTTGGCGTCGGAGGCCTTCATGCCGCCGTACTGAGCGACCCACCGATGCCACGTCGACGGTGTCGTCTCCAAATGCCGGCACACCTCGTCGAGGTCCTGGCCCGCTGCCAGCAGCCGGTTGCCCTCGGCCAACTTGCGGATGATCTGATCCGGCGTGTGACGCCGGCGCTTCTTGGTCATGGTCGTTGCTCCTCTGTTTCAGAGTCGCACAACGACTGGACCACTACGAGGGTCTCACCTCAAGGACGGCGGTTCCGCCGGCCATACCCAGACCCCCCGATGCGATCGCGCCACCGCCGAGGAGCGCGAGCCCGTGACTCGTCGCGGCCGCTCCGGACAGTCCGCTCCACGCGCCGATCGCTCCGCCGATCGCCGGTGCCGCGGCGAAAAACAGCGGGGCCACGATGAGCGCTCCGCCAAGAAGGCCGCCGGTCAACGCAGTGAGCTTCTTCGCGTGTCGGCTGTCGAACTCCAGCCACGAGCGGTAATCGTCGAGAGCGTCGAGCCTCGTGTCGAGCTTGTCGAACCCGGGGATGGCGTGTTGATGTTCGGCGCAGTACTTGCCCAGCTGAATCAGGCCAGGCTTTCTCAGCGCGAAGTGCCGGCAACCCGGCCACAGACACGGGGTCGTGGCCGCACCGCACCCGTCGCACAGGTAGGCGTCAGGGGTGAGTGACCGACGTTGCACCCACCGGTGCTCGTGCCTATCCAGACATCCGGAGCACCACCCGGTTGTGATCTTGTCTCCGACGTCGTCGGTGAGGTCGGCGAGATCCAACACGATGTTGCGATGCAGGTCCGCGCTCTTGCGCAAGGCGGCCTTGCGGTTGCGTTGTCGGGCTCGGCGGTAGGCAAGTTCAGTGTCTGCGTATGCGTCGAGGCGGCCAACGATGCTCGGGTTCGCGGACAACACACCGTCACGGTCGACGACGGATTCACCATCGAGATGCTCTCGGGTGATCCGCAGGGTGTTCCCGCCTGTCGAGACCCCCTCGCAGACGTAGCCGGTATGACCCCTCGGGGTGTAGGTGATCTCCGCCATACCTTCCAACCCTATGTATCCGAGGACTTCCACCAGTACTGGAACGCCACCTCGAGTTGGGCGCTCTCACCGCTATTCATCTGCCGTCGCTATGGCGTGGGCCGAGATGATTCGGGGGTGTTCAGGGCTCGATGCAGCTTGGGTATCTGGTCGAGATCGAGGCACCTGCGAATCCGGGGAGCTGTTCTCCGGTCCGTCATCCATCACCTGGAATGATTGGCACACGGTGAAGTCATGGACCCGGCATGGGACTCGCCCGATTTTCGCGTTGGATCAGATGCGCGTACGAATAGGGGGCCTCGACTGAGAAACATTGCGTACCACCCATGTGAGACGCTCACCGCTAGACCAGGTCACCCTGCGGGGAATCAAGGATGCGTCCGATGATGGTCCCCCTTACGGACACGCTGCGAACAGTGATTCTGCGGTGTTCGGCTTGGGCCATTAGCGGGCGGTGTTGTTGGGCCGCCAGTATTGGTGGATGGGGGGCTCCGCCTGTGGCTGACGACGTTGCGCGGAGACACTCGATCGAGTCGGACCGAGCTACCCAAGCCATTGGGATCCAATTGTCAGCATCTATGTAGGATCAGGCACTTACGTCAAGTCAGAAAGGATACGGATCCATCGGTGTCTGAAGGGCTTCCCAAGTCAGCCCCGCGACGGCGCGTCGCAGGCGCCGGAGGTGGGCGACGACCACCTCCCTTACCGGGTGACCCCGGCAGCACGCCGCAGCCGCAACCAGGCGCAGGGTCCACGCCACCACCGTCGCCTCAGCCGGAGACCTTCAGCCAGCAGCACACCGAGCGCGTACGTTCGGAGTTGGCAGCGAAGGTCGTGCAACTTGCCGAGCGTTGCGCACAGATTGATGTGTCGGTGACCCGCGCCGCCGAAGACCTGGCGGTGAAGGCGCGCCAGGATCTCGACACGGCCAAGCGACAAGCCGACGAAGCCCGCCGCGACGCCGTTGCTCATGTACGAGATGCGATCGCCGTCCGCCACTCCGCCATTCGGGATCGCCTCGACAGCGTGGTGTCCGACGCCGCTCCCGGCGCGTTTGCTGCGTCGTTCGGCGAGGATTGGACGGTCAGTACGTCGTTGGTAGGTGCACCCGATCTGGTTCGGCGCGGCACCATCAATGAGCGCCCGGCCCTTTACCCACTGTTCCACGACCGGGGCTGGTTCCTGCAGGGCCCAACGGACCGAACCCTCGATGAGATCAAGACTCTGCTCTTGCGTGCTGTCGCTGGCCTCCCGATCAAGCATCTCCGCATCGACGTCTTCGACCCGCGCATCGAAGGCAGGCTCGGCGCGTTCGCCCCACTGCGCTCGGTACATGCCAACACCTTTCCTGCCGCCATCACTTCGTCGGCCGCCTTCCGTCAAGCACTCGAATCTGCCACGAAGCTCGCGGCCGAGAACGCCGAGGCGATCGCGACTGGTCACGGCCACGATCTCGGCGAACTGTGGCGTCTGCATGGGGCTCCGTCCAGCGAGTACCGAGTGATCGTCGCCCTCAACTACCCCGAAGGCATCGATCGCGAAACACAGGACCTGTTGGTGCGTCTCGCTCGCAGCGGCGGACCTAATGGCATCAATCTGCTCGTGCAGTTGGATCCCAACGCGAAGCCGGCCGACGACGAGGTGCGCGCCACCGATCTGAGTCAGCACCTCCGCAAGAGCCGTATCGAGCCCTCCGGCGAATTGTTGCTGAGCGATTACCCGGACACATCTGTGGTTCTCCCCGACGGGGCGCCCCCTGCCTCGCTCATCGAAGACGTCATCGCCGCCGCCGGTGCTCAAGCAGCTAGCGACACCGGTCCCATCATCCCGCTCGCCGAACTGATCGCCGACGACGTGGCCACGCCATGGACCGGCGATTCCACGGCTGGTCTCGACGCCACGATCGCCCGGGCCGGGCAACGCACACTCACGATCAATCTCCGCTCGCAGAATCCACCGGTGTCCAACATCTTGATCGGTGGGGCAGTCGGGCAGGGCAAGTCGAACCTGCTGCTCGACATCATCTACGCGCTCGCCACCAGGTACAGCCCTGCCGACCTCGAGCTACATCTGCTCGACTTCAAGAGCGGTCTTGAGTTCCAACGGTTCGCGGCTGACGGCGACGGACGCAACTGGCTGCCCCATGCGAAGGTCTTGAGTCTCGAGTCCGACAAGGGGTTCGGGGTGGCAGTGCTTCGACACGTCGTCAGCGAACTCGAGCGACGCTCGGCGCTGTTCAAGTCGGCTGGCGTCAGCGGTATCGAGGCTTACCGCAGTGCGGGGAACAGTCTTGCGCGCCTGCTGTTGGTGATCGACGAGTTCCAGGTGATGTTCGACGGCGACGACGGGCTCACCGACGAAGCTGTCGAACTGCTCGAACGGCTCGCACGCCAGGGGCGTGCGTCGGGGGTGCATCTGCTGCTGTCGTCGCAAACCACATCGGGCGTGAGCGGCCTCCGCGTCAAGGGCGAACCGATCTTCGCCCAGTTTCCGGTGCGCATCTCACTCAAGAACACGGCGACTGAGTCCGAGGTCATCCTTTCGCAAGGCAACCGGGCTGCTGCCGATCTGACCTATCGGGGCGAAATCGTCGTCAATCGCAACTTCGGCCACGATCCCGACGGCGCCAACGAACGCGCGGTCAGTGCGTACGCCGACGACAAGTTCGTGTCAGGGCTGCAGGCTGCGCTCTGGGAACGACACCCCTCGGGCGCGCCGCCGCTCGTCTTCGTCTCCACCGACTTCGCCCGCTGGCCTGCGACCGAGCCGGTTGAGCAGCCGGGGCGGGTACCAGTCGGCCTCGTCGGTCGTCCGGTTGCCGTCACCGACGAGCCGGTCATGCTCGAAGTCGACGACGATATCGATCAGGCGATCGCTGTAGTCGGCTCGGACGAGCAACTCGCCGTGCCGGTGATCGCTGGTCTCGTCAGGTCGCTCGGCTCCACCCTGGCAGTCGAGCGCGTCGTGGTCGTCGACCTCACAACTGTGGATGATGTCCTCGCCGGCCGGGCGCTCGCACCCACGCTCACCTTGCTCGAGGAGCGTGGAGTCGAAGTCCTCCGGTTCGGTCGCAACGGGAGTGTGGGTGCACTGACCGGGACCGTGCGCGACTTGCTGTTGCACGGTGGGCCACGCACGCTGGTAGTCGGCCTGGGTTGGCAGCGTTGGAGCGACCTCGATCGATATTTCCCCATCAGTCCAGACGATGATCTCGCTACGTATCGCTTCGGTGACGTGTTGAAGGAACTCGCATCGCGCGGAGCGCTGAAGGACCTCTATCTCCTCGGGTGGTGGACCACGCTCCGTTCGCTCGAGGAGCAACTTGGGTTCCGCCATGACGGCATCCGACACTTTGTGACCGCCCGACTGAGCGCTGACGACTACCGCAGTCTCACCTCGGCGCTCACACCGCTGATCGAGGGATATCCGCGCGTGGGACACATCGACCGTGCCGCCGACCGTGGCCCTACGGTCGCGATCCCTTTCGACCTCGAAAGGCCCGAGTCGTGAGCGTGTGGGACGAGTATCTCGGCCTGCTCGACGAATTGGGTGGGCTGGCCGCCCGCGAGACCGAAGGTATCGCCGAAGCCGACGCCCGGTACCAGCAGGAATCGAGACGGCTGCAGAACGAGCTCGCCGGAGCGGAGCGCAACCAAAAAGACCTCGAGACGCGCAACAGGCAACTGCAGATCGGCATCCGGAACCTGACCCGTCAACTCGACGTGGCAATCCCCTCCGGCAGCGACCTCCCACCCCTTGCCAGCGCACAACTCGCCAACGCCATGAAGTCGGCCGAGTACGACCTCAAGCAGATCAGTCGCAGCCTGGAATTCATCGAAAGCCAGCGAACCCCGGTTCAAGTCAACTCGCAATCGGCGATGCCAGCCGCCCTGTCGACCGCAACCACCACGCCCGACACTGGAACACCCGTTTCGACAGCAAGAGTGACGAATAGAGTCGCCATCGGGATTAGTGTCATCACGATGCTCGTCGTCGTCGCGATCGCGACCGTCCTCGTGGTTTTCTGACATCAAGTTCTATGGCATTCCGACGCATCGTTCAAACGAACCAACAACAGGACAGCCACCACTCCTCCAGCGAGCGCTCCACCGACGTCGCCGCAGCACAAACACTTGACCGCCTCCGACGCGTCATTCGAAGCGAAGACTTGGTCAGAGCCGTACAGAGCCTCGACACCACCACCGACCCACAGATGCTCCAAGCGATCATGGAGTGGATCAACGAGGAGTACGAGAGCCGCCAGGTCGGCCGGCTTGTGGGCCTGTTCGGGAAGTGCTACTTGGGTGATCCTTATGTCGACCACCGTTTCGATCTGACCGGGGGCCTGATCCTCGAGCATTTCGCACGTTCCGAGGATCCCCCGCCGCCGTACCGTCCGGCGCGGCCATTCGCCCGCAGTGACGCTTACGTGTACATCGAGGTGTACGACGACGGAGCAGTCGTTCCAATCCGCGCCGACGGGCGCCCAGTCCTCTAGGAAAGCAGGAGCATTAATGGCCGGAGACAGCATTGACCTGAGGCCGATTGTTCGCGCCATCGACTCGATGGGCTCGCAACTCGACTCGAAGATCAGCAGCGTCAAGAACGACGTCAACGTGCTGGGCAACCTCCAACAGGCCACCCACCAAGATCTCCTCGAACTGCGGCGCCAGTTCGAGGAGTTCCTCGACCGCAACGAGCGCCAACGTCTGCTCCAGTTGGCCGAAACACGGCTGGGCACACTCAAGTCAGACCTCGAGCGGGAGTACGGACACTACGACGTCGTACGCCGCAGCTCCGTCGGCACGCTTCAAGCATTCGACATCGGCAACGTCCGCAACAAGACGGTGCTCGAGGTCAGCGAAGAACTGATGATCCAGACGCCCCGTTACTGGCTTGCTCCCGCGCTCGTCGCTCTCGCCGCGTGGTCGAAGGACGACGAGGAACTCGCCGAGAAGTCCGTCGAAGCAGCCTTCAGCCGCGACCCGGGAAAGACCAGCCTGTTCTTCACTCTCGTGCTGCGCCGGCAGGGACGCCTACCGGAGTCCACCCGGTGGCTCAGGCACTACTTTGTGTCGCTGGACCCCTATGCCCTCACGCGCGAGTTCGCCGTACTCCTCGAGGCAATCGCCCAAGACGGATTCGGTCCTGATGGCCGTCTCATGGTGCTCGAGAAGCTGCACGAGTGGCGCGACCTGCTCCGTGAGGAGTCGGACATCGTCACCAAGCAGGTGGACACCTGGCGTAACGAGATCGAGACGCATCGGGGTTCGGTCGATGTCAGTCTGTACCCGGGGCTCGCCCAAAGGAGCCCACAGTGGGCGTCGGTCAAAGACGGGCTGGAGCGGGCGTCGGCCTACGAGTTCCTCCTGGACAAGTACACCAATGTCCGCGACACCGTCACAAGCCTGTCAGGCTCCGTCGCGGACCGGCTCGACGATCTGCTCGACACTCTGGTCAGCGAGTACGACGAGGAAGAGCTTCCCCTACGCCGCGAACTCATCTACCAGCAGGCCATCATCGACAACGATGGCGACGCGGACCGCGCCAAGGAACAGGCGGAACTCGACGTCGCTGCTCTCGACGAAACCATCGATGCGCTGTCACTGCAGACCTACACGGCGCTACGACCGGATCTCTTCGGCGTGAGTGTCAGCACTCAGCGGATCTCAGTCGGTGCATGCACTGAAGACTTCACCGCCGCCATCGGCCAGTACGCCCGCGACTACCGCGCCAAGTGGCTGGACGAGGTCGAGATCCAACTCGACAACGACCATTCGACATACGCGTCGACCTACTCGTTTGGTACATGGACCACCAAGACCTCAACTCCCCAAGGAGACGCCGAAGCAGACCTCAAGTCCCACTGGGACAAGGTGGTACAGGAGTTCATCGAGGCCCAAACCTTCACACCAAAGATGGTGGTACCGCAAATTATCGGCGGAGCCGTCGGCTTCCTGCTCGGTCTCTTCTTCATCCCGGCTGGCCTGATCCTGTCGTTCGGTTCGATCGCGCTCGTCGCGTTCCTCATCATGCAGAAGCGAACGAAGTGTGAAGCAGCCGTCGCTGCAGCTGAAGCCGCTCGCGACGCCGCCAAGACGGTCTCCATCGACCTCTACCGGGAAGTCGCTGCGGAGTGGGTCGACGTCAAGATCGTCTACTCAGAGGAAGACGTCAAGGAATCGAACATGCTGGAACTCGTCGAAGGGTGGCCCAAGTGAGCAACGAAACGAGCCTGCCGGCTCCAGACACCAACACAGGTGTTGTGGTGCAGCGCACGAGACGTTCGCCATTTCTTCCGCCGGCACCCGATCAGCAGCCGCCACTCGGCGCAGTGGTCACGCGCAACTGGGGCAGCTCGCGCCGCAGCAAGAAAGACTCCGGGCTCACACGGAACCGCGTCATCGCCGGTGACCTCCCCGACTGGGCCCCGCTACCTCCCGGCGAGCTCCAGGTCCACCGAAACGCCGGCACGCAGAGTTGAGCTCCAGCTCCTCCAACGTCTACGAGCAGTGGGTGCTCGGGCTCCGCTCTTGGCGGGCGGACCCGTTGACGAACCTGTCGGATCTTCCGAAGTTGGATGAGACCAGCTTTCCTCCAGCGACCTACAACCGGTTGATCAACCACCTCAACGAGGCGATCAACGAGTTCATGAAGCGGTGGAACCGTCAGCTCTCGTCGGCGGTGGGCGCCGCCAAGGAACCCCACACCCTGGCTCGGGCGTTGGTCGACGCGCGGCTGGGTCTGGCACATCGTCTGAAGCTGGCACGGCACCCCAGCCTTCCGGCGACGATCAGCAAGCAGCTCGTTACACAGGCCGAGACCGACATTCGAAGCCTGCAACGCCAACTCGAGGAGGGAGCCCAGCACGCAGCGAGTTCCGGCTCGTCGGTGGGACGAACCGAAAAGGAAGCAATCCTGCGGCTCTACCGCGACAACGCGCTCACCGCCGTGCTCGACGCCGGCTTCTCGCTCGATGGTGTGAACGACCGCGAGGTGCAGCGGGCCAACGCTGCGGAAGACACCGTCGCTTACGACGGCACCCCGGCGGAACCATTCACGTTGAGTAGTCCGAAACGCCGCATCTTCCTTTCACCCCAGCAGGAGTAGTCGTGCCCAACCTGATAGAGACCACGGAGCTACTGGACCTGTACTACAAGGCTCGCGTGCCGATTGTCATCGCCCGCACGCAAGAACCCTCCCGTGCGCTCGAAGCCATCAGCGCCGCCGCCAGCCGCAACCGGGCGATGCCCTTCTACCTGCATTCTCCTGCGAAGGGCCTGCTCGATCTCGCCGGCGGCCAGCCGATCACCGATGATCGCTCTCTCACCGGCGCGCTCGACTACGCCACCAAGGCCTTTGCATCGCGCGAAAACGTGAACATCGGGTTCCTCGACGTGGACGATCTCGAC
Organism: Ilumatobacteraceae bacterium; assembly: GCA_963710625.1. Lineage (GTDB taxonomy): Bacteria > Actinomycetota > Acidimicrobiia > Acidimicrobiales > Ilumatobacteraceae > Sva-07. The sequence goes on from CAVQBG010000008.1 coordinate 467,014, forward strand.
GACGAATCGTCCACGTCGCGCCACATCGCCGAGGTGGCGCGCATCGCAGCGGAGCGCGGCGGGTCGATCACGATCGTCACCGCAAAGCCGGTGTGGGCTGGACTCGCCCGACTCGGCATGACGGTGACGCTCGACCTGCCCGACTTCGATGAGTTGCTCGATGTCATCACCGGCATGATCGACGCACATCGCGGCATCCAAGGCTTCAACATCGAGTGGCAATACGACGACCTGCGTCGCGCTGCCGACATCCTCGCTGGCGTCACACAGACCGAAGCGGAGAACATCGTCGCCACCCTGCTCGCGAAGACAACTCTCTTGGTCGATGACCTGACCAAACTCTCCGCATTCAAGGATCAGATCTTTGGAGGCACCGCCGGCATTGAACGGGTCAAGCTCCGCGACATCGACTCCGAAATCGGCGGTCTGACCACCCTGCGCGAGTGGCTCGGCAAACGCGAGAGTCGCATCAAAGACGACCTCCACGATTCGGTCCTACGTCCTCCGCGAGGAGTCATGCTCGTTGGCGTGCCGGGCTGCGGCAAGTCGTTGTCGGCAAAGGCCATCGCCCGCAGCTGGGAACTGCCGCTCTACCGCCTCGACATGGCATCGGTGCTTGGCATGTACGTCGGGCAGTCCGAGTCGCGGCTGCGCGAGGCACTCGACGCTGCCGACCGGATCGCTCCGTGCGTGCTGTGGATTGACGAGATCGAAAAGGGCCTCTCGGGGTCGAACTCCGACTCGGGCGTGACCACTCGCCTGATCGGGCAGTTCCTCTACTGGCTACAGGAGTCGACCAGCAAGGTGTTCACGGTCGCTACAGCCAATGACGTCACCCAACTGCCGCCCGAACTGCTCCGCAAGGGCCGGTTCGACGAGATCTTCTTCGTCGATCTACCTGACGAAGAAGAGCGCGCCGAAATCATCCGGCTGTACTTCCGGATCTACATGCAGCAAGAGCCCGGACCGCTCCTTGTAGACGACCTCGTAAGAGAATCAGAGGGCTTCGCCGGCGCAGACCTTGCCGCAACGATCCAGGACATTGCCTGGGAACGCCGCGACCGCAACGACCACGGACCAATCGACGAGGCGCTCGTGGTCGACGCGTTTGCCAACATCGTGCCATTCAGCAAGACCAACCCCGAAGAGGTGGCACAGATCCGACAGTGGGGCCTCGAACGAGCGATCCCCGCAAACGGCCGCCGCGTCCGCTCAACCTCCGCCACCGAACAAGCCCCTCAACGCCGCGTAGTGTTGTAGATCAACTCGAGAAACGCGCACGACCATCATTGGCTCACCGCACTTCAGCTGGAAGTTGACGGATGCCTAGATTCCGTGCAGCTTGAACACGGTGGCGTCCACCGATGACCCCAAGACGACCATCAGGCCGCCGTTCCAGCTTTATGCGGTCATCTCCCACGAAGAGATCGAACACATCGGCCTGCCGTCTCAGGGGCTCGGCACCATGCTCGTTGTCGTGCCTCTCGAAGTCATCACGTGAGAGTCCAGCCTTGACTCCAGGACCGACAACCGAATCCCACGTCTCAACGGCCCATTCGTAGTCCGCCAGGGCCATGTCCTCACTCCGAGCGAATTCTCCGACGATCGGATTGTCCGAGAAGTCAACGTCGGAAAGGTCCACCTGCGTGAGACCGAATTCCTGGAAATCGCCCGTTGCAGAGTCATCAGTCTGTGATGCGCCATTCGCACGATCCGAGCTACCGCTCGACGAAGATGGGGCACCGCTCGTCCCGCTGGCGAGCTGATCCGCCCATTGGGTGATGTCGGACCCCACCTGACGAACGGCCTCGGCCCCGCCAATTGCGTTGGCTTCGGCCCCGAGAACAGCCCCGTCCAACCCTCGAACGTCCGCCCCGCTGCGCTTAATCGACTCAATCCGCGACGCAATGCTTCGGAGGCGCCTCGCGACCTCATCAACGTCCCTGGCGATCGGCCCTGTGTCCTTCTCCAAGGCGCGGAGCTGACCCGCAATCAGCTCGAGTTGCGACACCGCTCGCCCGAAGCTCGAGATCGTTCTTGCTGTACTGCCTGCTCACGACGTGCTCGCACCGCCTCTGCGGCTGCCTGCTGCGCAGCATTGCGAGCCCGGTCGCTGCCGATCTTGGCTTCGTCTGCGCTCGCCTTCAAGTAGCCGGCCGCACCCGACAAAGACTGGCTGACGTCCTTGTCCTTCCCTGTCGCGCTGCCGCCGACCAGCTGCTCCACCCGACCAGCCACCGGCCCCACCTTCAGGTGAAGGACACCGAACACGCCTGCTACTTGCGAGAGCTCTTGGGCAATCTGGGCGAGTTCCTTCGCGGCACGGTCCAGAGCATCGGGATCAACCGAGCCTCCGCGCCCAGCGTTCACAGAGACTGTCCGTAGCTCGACGCGATCCTGGCTGCGTTCTGGAGTGCCTGGGCGGCTTCGTCGACCTTGCGTTGCGCCTCCTGCAGCACGCTGATCACCTCTTGATCCTTGCGCTGCGAGCTCCCGCCGATAGCACTCTGCACCTGACCCACGTGCTGGCCGAACGTCTGCTTGAACTGTGCGAGGCTGCCTCCGGTCTGCTTCGCCCCCTGGGCAATACTGTCGATGGTGCCCTTGAGTTGCTGCAACTGAGACATCGATCCCGTCCTTCTCTGTCAGTGGAAGTGCCAGCCGGTCAGCATAGTCGTCAGGGGCAGATCAGGATCGTTGGCAGCCACCGCCACGTGCCTCCAGCAGTCGAATCACGCTGCCCGCTGCGTCGTCGAGTCGACTAGTGGGCAGGTCGCCTCGTTCGACGGCGGCACTGATTGCGTCGATCACTGCACCGGCCTGGCTCGGCGTCGAGAAGAGAACCACGTCGATTCCGGCCGCGATCGATGCCACCGCGACGGTTGCGATCGATCCGCCCGCAGCAGCCATGTCGAGTGCATCCGAGACGACGAGAACATCTCCGTACCCAAGTGTGTTGCGAAGGTACGCGATCGCCTCAGGGCTGGTGGTGGCAGGGCGTCCATCAGTGAGACCGGGAACTGTGAGGTGGCCGACCATGACTGCGCTGACCTCTCCAGCGAGGTTCTGGTAGGGCACGAGATCTCTGCTCTGCAATATGTCGAGAGCAGGTGTCAAACCTTGGGCCGTATGCGTGTCGCCGGAAGCCGAGCCATGGCCGGGGAAGTGCTTGATGACTGCCGTGAGGCCTGCCGATTCCCAACCGTCGATGTATGCGGCTGCGTAGGAGGTGACGAGTTCGGGCCCTCCGTTGAAGAACCGGGATCGTTGCAGCGGCGGTTCTCCCTGTTCGGGAAGAACATCGACAACCGGGCCGAGCACGACGTCCACACCTACTCGGGCGACGAGCTTGGCGTGCTCTTCGACCTGTATGCGCGCTGCGTCCGTACTGAAGCCCGTCGACATCTCGTATTGGGAGGGAAACGGCTGGATGTCCCGCAGACGTTGAACGTCTCCTCCCTCCTCGTCGGTGGCGACCAGCACTCCGAGTGCGCTGAGCACGTCGAGTTCTGCGACGCGAGCTGTGAGTTCGGACTCGTTCAGCCGCGGCCGCATGAGGATCACGCCGCCGACACCAAGATCCTGCACAACAGAGCGGGCGCGCTCCCAGTCCTCGGCGTACACCGATGGCCACACCACGAGTGCCGCCTTGTCCTCTGTCGAGAGCCGGTCCAGGCACGCCGATACGGGAAGATCCGTTGGAGCGGGTGGGGTCGTTGTTGAGGCCGTCGTCGGCGGGGTCGCAGGGGTGGTGGGAGCAGCGGTCGGCGCGGGTTCGACTGTGGTGGAGGGAAGAGACGATGCCGTAGTGGTCTCGGACGTCAGCGCGACCGAGGTGTCGACCGGGATGGCTGTCGACACGTTGTCGGCTGTCGAGCATGCCGCGACCAACGCGAGAGTCACCGAACCCACGAGCCACCGAGGCAGCCGCGGGAGGGCCATCAGGAATTGAGGACGATTGTGTTGCCGGCGTCCAAGCGGTTGGTGATGAGCTTGGCGAAGCAGTCGTCAGCGTTGATCTGTTCAGCGGTGCACCAGGCGAGCGCCCCTTCGGGATTGGGATAAGCGCGTGGCACGAGAGTGATGTACCAGCCTGCCATTGGCTGCCCACTCACCCTGAACGAGTAGGTGGCGCCGTCGACCAGAATCGCTCCGTACTGCTCGCGAAGAGCCTCATGCTCAGCGAGGATCGCCTGGAAGTCGTATGTGACGCCTTGCCATTCCGTGCCGAACGTCTTTGCACTGAGCTGCGGAACCCATGACTCTTCGAGATTCACCATTGCAGGAGCATCCGCAGCAGTCAATTGAACGAGGCGCTCGGCTGCGACGACCTCGGGATCGGGCGGCACTGTTGTGGGAGGCGGCTCGACGGATGTGCTGGGGGCGGCGGTCGTTGGCGCCGTCTCGGCCACTGTGTCGAGGGTTGTTGAAGCCGGGAGTTGAGTAGTGGCTGTGCGCACGGTTGTGGCCACTTGCTCGGGCGCCGCCTCTTGCTGTCTCTCGAAGGTGGCGGCGGGTTCACTCAACTTGTTCGCGCCACCGTCGCTCGACCCGCCTCCGGCGAACATCACCACCCCGACTACCAGCATGCCCACCACTGCAAGCCCGACGATGATTAGTTCCGGTGCGATCTTCTTCTTCGCTTTGGGCGCCGCGAGGTTGGCGGGCTCGGCAGTGTCATGACTCGTAGGTGCGGTTTCGTCCGACATCGTTCTCAGCAGTGATCCTCGGCCATGACCCTCGGATCATATGTCTCGAGCACTGCCACGACGGAACCATTGTGACGGATGAAGTTCGGTGACTTGCCGTCGTCTTCTCTGCTGCGGGCACCGGCAACGGTGTGGTCTTGCTGCTGGCAAGGGAGACGGCCGGAATCAGGCATCTGCAGCAAACGGGTCGGCGAGCGCTTCGGCGCAGGCGTTGGGATTGGCTGCTAGCCATTGGTCGATTTCGGTTCGCGGTGAGCGCATCTCACCGGCTGCCCAAGCGGACAGGTACGGCTGAGGCCAAATCGCACCTCGCCGCACCTTCCACTCGGTACCGCCACAGTCAGGAGACAGACCGAGGTGCACATGGCAGGCCGACGTCCGACCCGTCAGCCCGACGGCGCCGATCGGAGTGCCCACATCCACCCTCACGCCAGGCTGGAGAGCATCAGGTAGGTACTCCATGTGCGCCAAGTAGTAACGCACACCGTCGTCGCCGAGGATCGTGATGGAGATACCACCTCGTGTTGCCGGATTGTCGACTGCGGAGTCGTAGGTGTTCACGGGACGAGCCTCGATGACGAGTCCGTTCGTCGGCGAGACGATCGTCGACCCGCAGTCGGCGAAAACGTCGGCGGCTGCATAGTCACCACCGTGGCCGTCGCCCCAATCCCGGGAGATACCCGTTTGAATCGGCACAGTGAAGGCCAAGGGGGGTGGCGGAGGGAGCGGCACCGTGGTCGGTGGCATGGTCGTAGTCGGTGGCACCGTCGTACTGGTTGTGGTCGCCGGCACCGTCGTACTAGTTGTGGTCGCCATCACCGTCGTGCTGGTTGTGGATGTCATGGGAGCGACGGTCGTCGCACGGGAATCGTCGTTCTGCGGCAAGGTGGTGCTCACCGTGCTCGGGGCCGGCGCTCCGTCCGCGGTTCCATCCGATCCGCGAGTGAGGAGCATCGCACCGCCCACGATCAGCATGCCTACAACTGCGAGGGCGATAACCATGACTTCTGGTGCGATCCTCTTTGATGGATCTGGTGCTGCCGCGACCGGTTCAGCCCGGCTGTTGTCTGGGGGGATGGGGTCGTCGGTCATGTCGCTCCGTGACTTCCGTGGGCATTGTGGTGGCTGATACTAGGAGGCCGCTTCGCGAGTGAGCAGTTAGCGCGTCGCTCACTGCGGCGACCCTTGCGGAACGATCCGGATCTGCCCCCACGCACGAAACGAATACCGGTTAGAACTGTCCGCTCGACCAGGCACACCGGCCGAGAGCAGATCGGACCGTCGCAGAGATGCGGGGACCAACGAAATGGTCGGCACGGGTGCTGTCGAAGTAGACCTCTCGCCTTCCAACGGTCACGGACCCCTACATACGGAGACCAGCACTACCGAACACCTCAGCGAGCGCTGATTCACCCGCCGGGAGTTGAACCCGTGACTTCTTCGGCTTCCTTCGCGCCGCCCCAGAACTCGCCGCCGTCTCGGCGACGCTCAGATCGTGACTTTCCTCGCCATTCGCCGACGGTGCGGCTCAATCCGGTGGTCATCGCAGCGACACCCGCAGCGTCGGGGCGGAAGTTGCTGACGTTGCCTGCTGGCATCGCCATCTGGGAACCAGCTTCGTAGCTGTCCTGGTTGGCGCCGAGGAACACGAACGTCCAACCCTGGGCGCGGAGCTTGCTGATCCGGCGGAACAAGCTGTCGCGGGTCCACTCCTGGCTGGCGTTCTCCATGCCGTCGGTGAGGATCACAACCAACTGATCCGCAGGATCGCCGCGGTGGGCTTCGGCACGATCCAACAACCGTGCGGTGGCGTCGTACAACGGTGTCAGACCGCGTGGCGCGAACCGGTCGCGGATCGACGTGACGGCGTCCAACGGTCGACGGTCGATGATCACGTCATGGGGTTGTTCGTCGTCGAACTGCACGACCGTGACGGTCGCCTCCGAGGCGATCGAGCGTTGCTCAGCGAAGAACCGATCGAAACCGGTCACCACATCATCGGCGATCGAGGACATCGACCCGGACCGGTCGATGAGGAACCAGATGTCAGCACCTGACGGTGCCGACGAGTTGCGGGGATTGGGGATATTCATCCAGACCTCCCTGGTAATAGTCATTCAGACATAAACCAGTATGCCGAGGTCAAGGGTATTTGTCAACCTCACAATAACTACTAGAGTTCGGATCATGGCTGCCACCGACGGGTCCGGCTCATCACGACCCCGCAAGACCGCGACACCCCCCGACGGCTACGACCCCTCAGCGTTCCCGTCCTTCGCCGTCACCGTCGACATCGTCATCCTCACCGTCATCGACGCCCAACTCCAGGTACTGCTCGTCCGACGCAAAGTCGACCCGTATGAAGACGCATGGGCGCTGCCGGGCGGATTCAAACGACCCGACGAAACCCTCGACGACGCCGCCATCCGCGAACTGCGCGAGGAGACCGGCGTGCAGGCGCCACGGCACCTCGCCCAGTTCGGCGCCTACGGCGACCCCGGACGCGACCCGCGCACCAACGTCGTCACGGTCGCCTACCTCGCCGTCACCCCCGACGTCGGTGAGATCATCGCCGGATCCGACGCCGACGACGCCCGCCTCTGGCCCGTCGCCGAGATCCTCGACGGACCCGTCGACCTCGCCTTCGACCACGAACGAATCCTGCGCGACGCCGTCGAACGCGCCGCCGACGACCTCGACGACACCGACCTCGCCACCGCATTCGTCGGACCGACCTTCACCCTGTCCGAACTGCAAACCGTCTACGAAGCAATCTGGGACGAACAACTCGACTCCGCCAACTTCCGACGAAGCCTCACCCCACCACCGAGCAACCCCTCCGTCGCTGCGATGTCCGCCGCGCTCGAGGACTTCTTCGTCGAACCGACCGGCGAACGAGCACCCGCGGGTCCCAAAGGCGGACGACCCGCCGAGCTCTACCGCGCCGGCAGCGCCTGGACCGAAGGGTCACCGATCAAACGCTCACGCAAGAACCGACGCCGACTCCGCTGAACGGGCCGGCATCACCGGGCTCACGCGCGACCGGCCCGCCGATCCGCGTTGCGACGTGCGCGAGCTTGCGCCTCAGCCAGACTTCGCTTGAGGTCCGCGCTCCGCTGCTCCCTGGAGCGGGGCTGACCGCTTGTGAACACAACGAATCCTGCCTCGTACAGCAGGTTCCACAGGGTTGGGGGTCCTTCGAGGAACCGGTCACCATCGAACAGCGCCTCGTACAGCTCCGCCGCCGCACGCCCGAGCTGTCGGAAGTTCCCGACCCGGTTGCTGACGTAGTCCTCGACGATGCACTCGGCGACAACCACATCACCGGAGGAGTTCCGCCACACGCGCATCGAGAGCGGGCTCTCTTCGTCATCGGCGCCATCCGGATCGGTCGGCAGGTGCGTCACCTCAGCGTTGAGATTGGCGCGGTCGAACCCGTCGGCGTGACGTCCGAGCACCAGAATCCGTCCGAAGTCCCGATCCACGAACAACGTCCACTCGGAGTCGACGTGAGGAGAATCCGGAAGCTCAGTCATGGACCTTCATCGGCAAGCTGGCCAGACGAATTGAGCACCTCGGGGCCGCCGCATCATCCGCGACCCGACCGATGTGGTCACACCGGCTGCGAAGTGCGGAAGGTGGGAATCGCCAAGTCAGAAGGCCGACCGTTGGCGTCACCCACCGTTGAGCTCGGCACGAGGGTCGTGGACCGGTTGGCCGGTGCGCGGGTCAACGCTGTTGGGCGCCAAGTCGAGCTCTTCGGGCTCATCCCCACGGTCGTCGGGGCGAGGGGCGATGTAACCCGCAGGTGGCTGATCGTCCACTGCGACCAACTCGTCGCGTCCCGGCTGCGCCCTGCGACGCTTGGCCGCCTCATAGCCCTGCTGGTCGAAGTCCACCACCAACACAGGCCGACCTTCACGGCCGACGTATCCACCAGACGGGTTCGGTGGCGCCTGCTCGATGCCTTCATCGGGGGTGACGTTGAGGCCCAGCAGCTCGTTCTCATCGGCCATGATGCGAAGCGCGAGCCGCACATACTTGGGGTCTGGTGGCACGCGCTTTCCGTCTCTGATGCCTCCGAGGGCAAGCGGGTACACCCGGCTGAACAATTCCTCGAGACGTGCGTAGTGGATTCTCCGCAACTCGAGGAGGTCTTCGACGGGGCCAGCCTCGCTGAGCTCCTTGCGGGCGACCTTCAAGGCGTATGAGACACCGCTAGGGCTCGACCAGCCCAGCTGGTCGGCGATCTCCTGGAGCGTCTTGCCCTCCGAATGCAGCTCGAGGGCCCGTTGGCGTCGCTGCTGCTGCTCTTGCTGTTTCGGAGTGAGGCGACCGTCGGACGAACCAGCCCCCGTCGTGCCGCCAGCGGCCGCACCAGAAACGGAGTGTCCTCGACTCTTCAAATTCGACTGACCTCTGACATGGGCATTTTCAAATTCTCTCGACAGCTGCAGCGTAGCCTGGAGACGTTCCCAAAACGGGCGAATCCGTTCCCAACCGCCACCAGGCAGGCGTACCACCAGGCCAAACAAGGTTTCCTACCACCCCCAGAGAGGCGCGACCGGCGCGATACCTGGGAGAAAACCCCGTTGAACCGTCCGCGCCGGCTTGCGGCGATCCATCGTAGGGCCCGCAACGAGGCGCGCCGACTTCCGATCGGGGGGTCCAGCGCTCGTTTGGTCGATTCGCCCAGTTCCGAAACGCGCTCGAGCCTCGGGGTACCGGTGAGTCGGGGCTCAGGCTGCCTGTATCCGTCGCACGTTCTCCGCCCGGTTGAACTTGCGCTTGGCATCCTCCGTGTGCGCCTGCGAACGCACCGTCATGACTCCCCCACCCAGATGCCCGACAGCCGGTCGTCGTTGTACCACCGAGACGTGCCGCGCTTGTCGCTGTCGCGGTGAGTGGATTCCGTCGAGCGGCACGAACACCGGCTCGCCGCACTCGGTCACCTCACCCAGCCCGATCCGCCCACGGTGCGAGATCAGACGAACCTGGTGCTCACCGTCCGGTGTACGAATCACTTTGGTCTCGACCGTCTTCTCGACACGCTTGCGATCCTCGGCCGGCCGCTTCCTCCTTCCGGCGCTGGCCGTCACCCGGTTGACCGAGACCCAGCCGAGGTCGCGCATCAACCGCTGATGGCGAATCCCACGAACGGCGTGTCGTACAGGACACCCTGCGCCCCGGGCAACAACGGAGCCGGGCCGACGAACCGGTCCAATGCCGTCCCCGCCTCGGCGCCTGAGGTCTCGACACACGCGATGTCGAGAATGAACCGGCTGTGGGGCTCCGGATGCCGGGCAGCGCCGCTGGAACACCGTTCGCACGGTGGCCAACATCGCTGCGTTCACGCTTGCGACGAGCGCGGATGTCCTCGCGGAACGAACCGACTGACAGCCGGTCCGGAGGCCGAGTCGGTCACGCCGAATCGGTCCCTGCACTGCGCGCTCGAGCTGATCGATCTGGCGATCGATGGCCGCACGGCGCGTGACAGGCGCCTGCAGGCGGAGGGAGCGGAGGGACCGGCGCAACTCGTCACACACGAACGGCGAGCCCGCCCCGTAGAGGCTGATCTCGGTGAACGCGAGCGTCAGGTAGTCATCCCACGTCGGTACCGGTTCGACGAGCCGAACGGTGCCGGAGCGGTCACGGTGGAGACCGTCGGGGACCGCACGGGTCGACAGCAGGAGGAGCAGGTCACCGATGCGCTCCAGCGCCCCGACGGCCGTTGTCGGATCGTTGATCGCCGGCGAGAGGGCGCGTATCGCGATGTCGACCAGGATCCGGATCGACAGCCGGGGATCCTGCTCGGACGTCCGTTCCTCACCGATCGCGATGGCGCCGATCAGATCGTCGTCGGGGAATCCCGGCGCGTCGCCGTGGACCCGGAAGAGCGGCGCTTCGGATGCGACGAAGCCGCCGACGTCGGGCACAAGCTCGATGACGACGTCGTGACGCGCTGCGATCTCGACGAGGCCGTCGACGTGGATCGCCTGGACGACGCCGCCGGTCGCGCCGGAACCGGACACGACACGACCGCTTCCGTCGAGACGAGGGGTGTCACTCGGGGCCGGCGCATCGTCCAGCCCGGAGCGGCACGTTCGCTCGATGATGCGGCGGCCGGCCCGTGCGACGTCACCAACGGTGCGGCCGGATCGGGCGCGATCTGCGACCTCGGTCATGAGGGCGAGGAAGAACAGCAGCGAGACGCCGACCAACACGACGGCGGCGAGCACCGAGTACCGGTACTCGCGGTCGGGTTCGGTCTGCGCCAGCAACAGCAGCGCGAACACGAACGTGGCGATGAACACGCCGAGGGTGAGCCGCATCGCCGTGCTGTTCGCGATCGAACGGAGCAGCCGCGGTGTGTAGGTGGACGCCTCGTACTGGATGGCGTGTCGAGGTTCCCGTCGCGGATCACGAAGGTGCCGTTGACGATGACATGCTGCATGCCCTCGGACACCTGGCACGGGTCCGCGAACGTCGCCTTGTCAGTAATCGTCTCGGGGTCGAACACGACGACATCGGCGTCCATCCCCTCCTGCAGGCGGCCCTTCGTCTTCATTGCGGGGACGCAATCCTCGAGAATCAGGCAGGCGTTGAGCGACGCCCGACGGATGGCGTCCATCCAGCTGATCACCTGACGTTCGCGGACCCACTTGCGCAGGAATCGGCTGTAGTTGCCGGCCACGCGTGGGTGGTTGGAGAGGTCCTTGCGCAGCGGCCACTCGTCACCCCAGTAGAAGCTGCCGTCTGGGTTCACCCACGCGCGGGCGGACGCCGGCTCCTGCCGGCGATGGTCGCCGCCGGAGCAGTCCTCCAGACGGCGCTGCTCGTCGTGGTGGCGTCGCGAGGCGTCTCCTGGATCGTGTACGGCCAGCTCGCCGCGATGGCGCTGCTCGCTCCCGCGCTCGCCTCGACGACGGTCGTGCGTCGCCGGGCAACGGCAGGGTCGCGTCACTGGTAGCGCAGGGCCTCGGAGGGGTAGATCCGCGCCCCGCTCCGGGCGGGCGCCCATGTGGCCAGCAGCGCAGCCGCGAACACGGTGGCGAAGACGATGATCAGCGTCACCCAGGGAACGGAGTACTCGAGGGTGTCCCAACCACCCTTCGACCACGCGTCCGAGATGACGTTGTACGCCATCGCGAGCCCGAGCAACGTGCCGACGACGATCGACGTGAGCGCGATGAACGTCGCCTCGAGCAGGAAGCTGGCCTGCACCATCCCTCGACGGAATCCGATGGCGCGGAGCACGCCGATCTGCTGTCGGCGCTCGACGACGGATCGGGCGCTGACCACACCGAGCGCGGCGACGCCGACGATGAGCCCGAGACCCATGAAGCCGAGGATCAGGTTGTTGAGCGTCCGGTTCGCCCCGACGGCGTCGCCGACGATCTTGTCGATCGAATCGGCCTGGACGCCGAACCCGAGCAGGCTCGACTCGAGCGACGCGGCGAACGTCTCGGGATCGGTGCCCGAGGTCGTGACGAACTCGTACGTCGTCGGGCGAGCGCGGTCGCCGTACGACTCGAGCGCACGTTGGGAGACCGACAGTCCGAACATGGTGAACGCGGTGTCCTTGAGTACGCCGATCACGGAGAACTCGCGCGTCTCACCGGTCTGGGGGTCGCTCACCTCGACCGGCACCGGTGCGAAGTGTCCGTCCTCGACGAAGAACCCGGTGAGCCGCAGCGGCGACATGATGCCGAAGCTGAAGTTCTGCCGGCGGGGCGCCGAGTTGCTGTCGACCACGGCGAGTGTCGGATCGGCGGCGAGGGCCTGCCACACGTCCTCCGCGCCCTCGTAGCCGTCGGCGACGGCGACCATGTCGTAGGTGGTCGCGTCGAGGAAGGCGTCGTCGAGCCCGCGGACGACGTACTGGTCGAAGTCCTGGCCCGCACCGGCCTGACGCATGTCGAGCCCGACGAACGACTGACGGGCGACGACCTCGTACGACCCCGCGTCGACCGCACCGTCGGCCAGTGCCTGGTCGACGCCCCCGGTCGGCGCTGCGGGCGACACGCTGGCGATCACGTCGAATCCGCCGCCGAAGGCCTCGTTGTCGTCGAAGGCGCCCGTGAATGCGTTGGTCGTGACCGCTCCGACGACGAGATTGAAGACCACGAGGACGAACATCGCGAGGGTGACACCAGTACGGAAGCGGTTGCGGAGGGGGTACGCGATCGACGTCTTGAGCACCGGCGCCAACGTCCGGCTGCGACCGAACACCAGCTGCGCCCCGGCGAGGATCACGTCTGCGTTGTAGACGATCGTCCAACTCGCCCCGAGCACGATGAGCAGGCCGCCGACGACCCAGAGGGAGAAGTCGACCGAGAGGTCGCCGAACACCGCAGCGATGAACGAGAACGGCAGCAACCAGAACAGGACGAGTGCCAGTCCGACCGCGGTGTAGGTCGCGCGCTCCGCAGCGCCGAGCGCGCGAGCGATGCCGCCGAGGCCGATCAGGACGATCGACACGCCGAGCATCACGGGTGTGGCCTGCTCGGACGCCACTCCGCTCGAGGAGATCAGCACACCGATGACGACTGCGAGGACCGATCGGGTCCATGCCCCGCGCCGGGCTCGCCGCACGTGCGTCTCGCCCTGGTTCCTGATCGCTGCGACGATGTTGAGGCGGCTCACCCGCCATGCGGACACCGTGACGACCACCAGGGTGAGCAGCACACCCAGCACGTACGCGACCACCAGCGATCGGGTCTCCACGTCGAACCTGATCTCCAACCCACCCTCGGACACCGCGAATGCCCGAGCCATCGCCGCCACCATCCCGAACGACACGAGCAGGCCCAGCAGCGCACCGACGGCCGCAGCGACGACGTCGTAGAGCGTCCCTTCGAACAGGAACGTCTCCACGAGATGACCACGACGGGTCCCCACGGCTCGGGAGATCCCCATCTCGCTGCGCCGCTCGGCGGCGAGCATCACGAAGATCAGGAAGATCAACAGCACGCCGGCAGCGATCGAGAACATCCCGAACGTGGTGAACACGCTCATGAAGATCGACCCGACGTCGTCGGCCTGCTGGAGCCCGTCCTCCTTGCTGGTGACCGCTTCCAGGCCGAGGGGATCGAGGACTGGATCGAGCATCGCCACGACCGCGTCGCTGTACCCGGCTCCGGAGACCTCGCCGCCGGTGTTCGAGATCAACACCTGACGGATCTCTCCCTCTCGGCCCAGCAGTTCCTGTGCCGCGGTGAGCGACATGAGCACGGTCGGCTGCGTGCTGCCCTTGCCGCGCATGTCGACGACGTCGGCCACGTCGAACGTGACGGGCAACCCGCCGCTGAACACCGACAACTCGTGACCCGCCTCCGTGTCGAGCTCGTCGGCCATGTCTCCGTCGACGAACACCGTTCCGGGTGCCAGGTCGGCGAGGGAGACCTCTGCGCCGTCGCTGGTCCGGATCTCGCCGAACCCGTCGCTGCGCGCCGGGTCGACGGCGAAGAGCGTCGCTCGCGGTTCGGTCCGCCGGGCGCTCAGGTCCTGCACCGCGATGTCCTGGATGATCGCCGGTGCCACACCGTCGATCAGGGGCGAGCCGCGAAGCGTGTCGGCAGTGAGCGTGAAGACCGACTCGTCGATGTAGCCGACGTCCCCCCCGATGTCGGACGAGCCCTTCGGCTGCACGATCTCGTCGATCTCGCCGAGCGAGACGAGGACATCGGACCTGATCGTGGAGGCGATCGTGTCGCCCGTCGACAGCGCAGCGGCGATCACCGTGGTGCCGAGCATCAGCCCGACGACGATCAGGGCGGTCCGGCTCCCACGCCGGCTGGCATTGCGAATCCCCATCTTGAAGAAGACGCGGTTGCGGATGGCGAGCGCGGCGATCACGCCGAGTGCCAGCCCCAGGACCATCGACAGGGTCACCGCGAGCGTGTCCATCGGAACCCCGAACAGGCTGCGCATCGGTCACTCCTGGTCCACATCCCCGGCACGGCCGGATGTGATCGGGAACTCGCCGAGCATCACCTCGTACGACTCCCGACCCGGTTGCGACCGGTAGAGCGTGACGAACCGTTCGATGACATCCGCGTAGAAGCCGGTCTCCCGGTCGGATGCCGCCTGCTCCGAGGTCGTCCAGAAGCTGAGCAGGAGTCCCTTGCCCTCCGGTGTGGCGAGCACGAAGACCCCCTCGAAGCCGGGCTGCTCACGGAGTTCGGGCAGTACCGCCTCACGGAAGAGTTCGACGGCGTCGTCGACACCGACGCGCAGCGTGTCGATGTCGAGCGCGGTTGCGCGAGCGAACATCACGGGCTCCCTTCCTGGGACGGCGTGTGCATCGGCGTGGCCGTCCAGATCGAACTCTCGTCGAGGACGCGCCCGTCGAGCATCCGCACGATCCGGTCGGCCTGACGCCCGACCGAGATGTCGTGGGTGACGATGACGAACGAGAGTCCCCGCTCGCGATTCAACCGACGCATCAGGTCGGTGATCTCGACGGCGTTCTCGCTGTCGAGGTCACCGGTGGGTTCGTCGGCCCACACGATCGCCGGGTCGTTCACGAGCGCGCGGGCGATCGTGACGCGCTGGCGTTCTCCACCCGACAGTTCGTCGGGGAGGTGACGGGCGCGATCGACGAGTCCCACGAGTTCGAGTGCCTCCATCGCGCGCCGGCGGGCTTCGTCGGCGGGTTG
The DNA here is from genome assembly GCA_963710625.1 of Ilumatobacteraceae bacterium. Classification (GTDB taxonomy): domain Bacteria; phylum Actinomycetota; class Acidimicrobiia; order Acidimicrobiales; family Ilumatobacteraceae; genus Sva-07. The sequence goes on from CAVQBG010000008.1 coordinate 482,384, forward strand.
CCTGGCGACGAGCAGCGGCAGTTCGACGTTCTCCACCGAAGTCAGGACGGGCATGAGGTTGTAGAACTGGAAGACGAATCCCATCCGTCGAGCCCGGTAGTCGGTGCGCTCGCGATCGCTCATCGTCTGGAGTAACACGCCCTCGATCAGGATGTCACCCTCGTCGATCGCATCGAGCCCGGACATGCAGTTGAGCAAGGTCGTCTTGCCGCAGCCGCTCGGCCCCATCACTGCGGTCATCTCACCGCGTGCGATCGCCAGGTCGAGGCCGTTGAGGGCGCGCACGCTGACGCGCCCGGTGTCGTAGACGCGATGCACCCCACGCGCCTCGGCGATCAACTCGGAGGCGGGCGCCTCGGAACCTGCCGATCGGTGCCCCCCGGTTGCCGCATCCATCTCGACGATGCCCACGACCCCTCCTTTGCGTCCCCCTCGTGTGAGTATTCGCCCGCCGACCTCGGAGCAGAAAGAGTCGATGGTCCCGGAATGACCGGCTCGAACCATGGGGCCCGACGCGTCAGGGGCCGGGTTCCGACACATCCGATCGACGATGTCGACGAGCGCTGCCTCCCGACGCATGGTGCTTGACGGCACGAAATATTACATTTACGTTACGGTGGCCATGCGGGGGTAAACGGAAAGGTCACCACATGACACTCCTGAGTGCCGTCGACATCGGACACGTCGCCCTCCCGGCGGCACAGGCCCTGGGACGGATCCTCGTGGTCGTGATCACCTCGATCGCCGCCATGCGCATCGCTCGTCTGCTGATCGGGCGCGTCGACGACAACCGGTTCCGCGAACAACTCATGTTCTTCGTGCCCAAGATCGTTGCCGTGATCGTCGGCGTCGTCGGCCTCTCGGCGATCGGGATCGACGTGTCGGGGATGGCAGCGATCATGGCGACCGTCGGCGTCACCGGCGCGGTCGTGTTCACGCCGGTCGGTCAGAACTTCGTTGCGGGCGCCATGATCCGCATCGACGACATCTACCAGGACGGCGAAGCCGTCACGGTCGGTGATCTCCACGGCAAGGTCGTCTACCGGTCGTTGCTGCGGACCGAACTCGAACTCCCGGACGGTTCCAAGGCGTGGGTACCGAACTCCGTGTTCCAGGAGAACCAGGTGCTCAACCACAGCCGGATGGGTGGATGGCGCGTCTCGGTCCAGGTGCCCCTCGACCGCGCCTCGGACCGGGCGATCGCCCAGGAGGTGATGGACGACGTCATCGCCTCGCTCGACTGGAACAGCCCGGGCAAGGATGCGTTCGTGGCGTTCGACTACGTGGGCGGCGAAGCGATGTTCTTCACCGCGTATGCCTGGATCGACGACCGGACCCAGGAGCCCTGGTTCCGCGGACTCCTGCTCAGCGCACTGGTCGACGCGCTCGAGGACGCCGGCGTCTCGGTCGGGCAGACGACCAATCTCTCGCTTGCATCGAGTCGGCGCGACGCCGACCTCCCGGTGGCTCGCGAGCAGGTGTGAGCGCCTCGACCCAGGACAGACCTGCCGCTGGCCGACCCGCGATGGCAGCGCGCTGCCGCCGGCCGAGCAGCAACCAACGCGCAACCAACGAGGAGACGACATGAAGAAGATCCCCAATGACGACCGGCGAGCCACGTATCGCTCGAGCAACGTCACCGTCGATCGGTCCGAACTCGACGCGTTCTTGGAGGGCAGGCACAAGTGGGTGCTCGCCACGACCCGGGCCGACGGCCGCCCGCAGCTGAGCATGGTCACCGGCGGCATGACCGCCGACGGTCACCTGGCGATCTCCACCTACCCGTCGCGAGCCAAGGCCAAGAACATCCGACACAACCCGCTGGTCTCGGTCGCCGTGATGGGCGAGGAGTTCAACGACTCCTGGGTGCAGATCGACGGATCCGCGCGCGTGCTCGACATGCCCGAGGCGGCCGATGCCTTCGAGGCGTACTACCGCTGCATCTCGGGCGAACACCCCGACTGGGAGGAGTATCGACAGGCGATGGTCGACCAGGGCAAGTGCATGATCCTGATCGAGCCCACCCGGTGGAGCCCGGTGAGCACGGGTGGCTTTCCACCGGAGCTCTTCGAGGACTGAGTTCGGCAGGACGGTGAGATCCATGGGTACGAGCATGATGTGCCCGCTGAGTGCCGCACCCGCCGCGGCACCGGGTTCGTGATCAATGGTCATCCGAGATCGCTGGATGGTCCGTAGAGAAGGCGTCAGACACCCAACGAAAGGACAACTCGCATGAAGCGCATCATCGTCACCGGGGCGGTCTCCGCCATCGCCGCAGTCAGCTTCGCCGGCACCGCCGGCGCCGCGCCTGCAGAACGCGCGTGCTTCGGTCAGGTGCACAAGGCCGTCAACGACGGCTTCGTTGACGGCATCGAGAACGTCGGGCAGCTCGTGCAGAGCTTCCCGGACAAGGGACAGGGGAAGAACGCCGTGGCCAAGAGCCTCTGCTGACCCCCTGCTCCATGTGAGCCATGGTGGCGGTTCGGACCTCGTCGGTCCGGACCGCCGCTGCGCGTGTACGGCCACGACGACCGGCTTGACGATGAGCGAGTCCCCCGTATGCAGTGGATTCGCTCATCGGTGTGCCGGGAGCCGGTGGCGGGCGTCGCACCAATGAAGACCCACCGGACCTCCTCGACGGGCGATTCACGGAGCGCGGGCGCCCGTTCGACCCGTGCCGACAAGTCGGTCTAGGGTTCACGGCGACACGCGGTATGCCAGGCGCTCGACCGAGCGCTGGAACGGAGCGCCGCACGGAGGGAACCATGCGTTCGACGAAGACGATCCGGCTGGCCGTGGCGGCGGCCCTCGTGGCGGGCACCATGATCGCCACCCACACCACATCGAGCGCGGTACCGAATGCCGCGCCGACGGTGATCGACGACTTCGAGGACGGCGATGCGTCCGACTGGATCTTCTTCGGCGGCAACGCCGCCGGTGGCGGTGGCGGTGCACTCGGCGACCGCCCGTACGAGGGCAGCTTCTACCTGAGCACCGGCTGGGGTGGTCAGGGAACCGCGAGCGGCTTCTACGGCGGTGCCTTCAAGAACTTCGACGACGCAGCACAGGTGACCCCGCCGGCCGATCCCTGGTTCAACGTCTGGGTACTCAACCAGAGCGACGCCACCGTCGACGGCTACACCCTCGAGATCACCCTCCGCGAGGACCTCGACGGCAACGGCTGGACGAACGGTGCCGAGGACTCCTTCCGGCTGGACACCTCGTACACCTCGTCGGACTTCGACGACGAATGGACCCTCGTCAGCGCGCCGCTGAGCGGCCTGACCAACCTGGCCACGGGCGGCAACGGCACGTTCGACGGTGCACTCGACGAAGTCGTGTTCGTGATCGGCGGTGTCGCCGGAGGCAACCCCTCGACCGTCGAGGTCGACGTCGACCAGTTCGCCTTCAGCTCCGGTGGCCCACTCGCGTTCGACGACGTCGTGTTCGACGACATGGAGCACGGCAACCCCTTCGGCAACGGCTGGTTCGCGTTCAACGGTGACGTCGGCGGCGGCGGGATCGCGCCGAACGGCACCGACGTCCCGCCCTCGGACGGCGGGCTGTTCTCGCTCGAGACCGGGTGGGGTTCCGGCGGCAATCCCGGCTTCTACGGTGGTTTCGGCCGCACGTACCCGACCGACGCGTCGGGGACCGAGTACTTCAACTTCTGGATCAACCCGAACGCCGCGCAGGAATACACCCTCGAGATCAACCTGCAGGACGACGACAACGGCGACGGCTCCATCAACCCGCCCGACGACGACGAGTTCCAGTACGACTGCGTCGTGACCGCGAGCGGGCCGTGCGCAGTGAGCGGCGGCGGGTGGCAGCTCGTGTCGATCCCGCTCGCCGACTTCGTCGACGACAATGGCTTCCTCTTCGGCGGCAATGGCGTCCTCGATCCGACCCCGGTGGCCCGCGGCGGCAACGGCGAGCTGATCAACACGGTCATGGCGGTGATCGGCAGCGGCAACGACGTCAACTTCCGTACGGACAACTGGACGTTCACCCTCGAGCCGGCCGTCGCCGGCGTGCCCTCGACGATCATCGACGACTTCGAGACGGGCATCGCCCCGGCTGCGCCATGCGCGCCCGGCGCACCGCCGCTCGGCTTCTGCACGTTCAACGGTGCCGGCAGCAGCGTGGCGCTGTCGAACCCCGCCACGCCACCCGCTCCGGTGCTCCCCGCTGTCGCCACGCCGAACAGCGTGCTGCAGATGGTCGTCGACGCGACGTCGTTCGCCGGGTTCATCCACGGCTTCTCGAATCCCCCGACGCTCGACGCCTGGCTTCCCCAGGACTGGTCGACCAGCGAGGGCATCTCGTTCTGGATGTACGGGTCCAACACCGGAACCCAGATGTTCATCGACATCCTCGACAACCGCAACCCCGGCTCGACGACCGACGACGCCGAGCGGTGGACCGTTGCCTTCGCCGACGACTTCACCGGGTGGCAACTGCTCGAGTTCCCGTTCGCGTCGTTCACCCGCAAGGAGATCGGCAACGGCGCCCCGAACGACGGGCTCGGCCTGTTCGAGATGCACGGCTACGCATTGGGCGTTCTCGACACCGGTGGCCCGCAGGTCTACTACTTCGACGACGTGAGCCTGTATGGCGTCGCCGCTCCGCCCGGCCTCGCCGTCCAGTTCTCGCAGCAGAACACGTTCATCGAGGAGGGTACGACCGGTGACATCCGCGTCAAGCTCAACCGGCCGATGGGCCCCGAGGACCCCGCCCAGGTCAGCATCGACTTCGCCACCGAGCGCGCCAACGCGATCGCCGGCGAGGACTACACACCGACCTCGGGCACGCTCACGTTCGTCAACGGCGGCCCGACCGAGCTGTCCTTCCCGATCGAGACGTTCGACAACACCAAGTTCACGGGCGACAAGCAGATCGTCATCAGGCTCACCAACCCCGTCGACGTCGAGCGTGGCGCCCTGTTCCAGGGATCGGCGCTGATCGACGACAACGACCCGTTCGACCCCGACCTGCTCGACGACTTCGAGCAGGGCACGTTCCTCTGGGACACTGCTGGGCTCGTCGACCTCGACGCGCAACGCGTCGCCGTCGGAGATGCCGATGAGCGACCCGGCCAGGACGCGGTCGAGAACATCGCCGTGGCATCGGTGCCCGAAACCGGGCCGTCCTACCAGGCACAGGTGGAGGGTGTCGTCGGCGACCTGACCGCACTCCTCCCGGCGAGCAGCTCCAAGGTCGGCAAGCGCATCGAGACGGCGATCGAGCGACTCGACGACGCCCTCGCCCCGCGCAACTGGACCAATGGCTCGTTCCTGGACGACAAGGACGGCAAGAAGTTCTTCGATCGAGCCCGTCAAGCGGTCCAGGAACTCGACAAGATCGCCAAGGACGGTGGCCCGGAAGCACCGGCCGCCCAGACGGCGATCGACGAACTCGTCGTCATCGCCGACGCGATGGCGAGCAACCAGATCGACGTCGCCGCGCTCAATGGCGCCGATCCGAAGCAGATCGAGAAGGCCCAGAAGGAGTACGACCAGGCCGCAGACGCGCTCGCCAACGGCAAGCCCGACAAGGCGGTCGAGCACTTTCGCAAGGCGTGGGAAGCGGCCACCAAGGCGATCGAGGAGCTGGCCGGAAACGGCGGACCGCTGACCGCGGCGTCACTGACGCACGATTTCCCGATCGGCCAGGACTGGACGGGGACCGAGAGCCTCGACTTCTGGTTCAACGGAACGGGCAGCGGCCAGGACGTCACCGTCAACCTGAAGGACAATCGCGCCCCCGACCCCGGACCCGCTGGCTGGACGCTGGCATGGTCCGACGAGTTCGACGAGCCGGCGGGCACCCTGCCGAACCCGGCGAACTGGGCCTACGAGATCGGCGACACCACGCCCGACGGCAAGAACGGGTGGGGCAACGAGGAGCTGCAGTACTACACCGACGATCCCGACAACGCGGCGACCGACGGCAACGGCAACCTCGTGATCACCCTCGACCAGGCCGACGGCACCCAGGAGTGCTACTACGGCCCGTGCGAGTTCGAGTCTGCCCGCCTGATCACCCAGAACAAGGCCGAGTTCGCCTACGGGCGGATCGAGTCCAGACTGCAGGTCCCCACCGGCGGCGACGGCCTGTGGCCGGCGTTCTGGAGCCTCGGTACCGACATCACCTACAACCCGTGGCCGGGCGCCGGCGAGATCGACGTCATGGAATACGTCAGCCGGATCCCGAACGAGATCTTCGGCACGATCCATGGCCCGGGCTACAACGGTGGCGGCAGCTTCAGCGGCATCTACGACTTCTCGCCGAACCGCGTCGACGAGCAGTACCACACGTTCGCCGTCGAGTGGCAGCCGAACCTGATCAAGTGGTACGTCGACGGCATCCTCTACCACGAGGCCGAGCCGTCCGACGTGCCCGGCCCGTGGGTGTTCGACAAGCCGTTCTTCCTGCTGCTGAACTTCGCCATCGGCGGGAACTTCGGCGGCGCGGTCGACCCGTTGAACACGTACCCGCAGGAGTACCTCCTCGACTACGTCAGGGTGTACCAGGGCCCCGACACCGCCGAGCGGTTCGAAACGACGTTCACCGACTCGGTCGCCGGCTGGCAACAGGTGTCGATCCCGATCGGCGACTTCGTCCGCAGCGCCGACCAGCCCGCCGGGGCGCCGGACGACGGCCTGACGCTCTCCGACGTCTGGGGCTACGGCTTCGACCTGCCGTACGCGGCCGCGGGCACGTACCAGATCGACTTCGTGCAGCGCACGCCGATCCCGCCACCGACCGAACTGGTCGTGACGAACCTCGACGACAGCGGGCCGGGCTCGTTGCGCGAGGCACTGTCGCTGATCGCCGACGGTGGCACGATCACCTTCGACCCGGTGCTGGCCGGCGGCACGATCGACCTGACGTCGGGCCAACTCACGATCAGCCGTGGGGTGACGGTCGACGCGTCGGCGGCCGCGCCGCTGACGATCAGCGCAGGCGGGAACTCGCGGGTGCTCCAGGTCGGCGCCGGCGTGGTGGCCAACATCAACGATGTCGTCCTCCGCGACGGTGTGGCCGCCCCGCAAGGCGGCGGCATCCTCAACAGCGGTGTGCTGAGCCTCGACCGGGTCGTCGTCACGAACAACGTCCAGAACGCGGCCGGGCCGCCGTCGTTCGACCTCGGTGGTGGCGGCATCTACAACACCGACTCCTCGACGTTGAACCTCACCGACAGCACGGTGAGCGACAACACGAGCACCAACCAACCCGGAGGCGGCATCTACGGGTTCTTCAACAGCACCGTCAACATCACCCGAAGCACCGTGAGCGGCAACCTCTCCGGTGACGTCGCCGGTGGTCTGCGTTCGCTGGGCAACGTCAACGTCGTCAACAGCACGTTCAGTGGCAACACCTCGACGGCGTGGCACGGCGGCGGCATCTTCCACACCGACGGCACGCTGGTCGTGACGAACTCGACGTTCGCCGAGAACAACGCGCCCGCGGGCACCGCGTCGGGCATTCTCGTGGCGACGTTCGGTGCACCAGCGAACGCGACGTTGACCAACAACGTGTTGGAGGGCAACAGCGGGGCGTTCGCCTGCGCGATCGAAGGCGGTGGAGCTGCCACGATCACCTCGGGCGGCGGCAACGTGATCGGTGACGGGTCCTGCAACCCGGGTGCTGCCGATCTGTCGTCGACCGACGCCCTGCTCGGCCCGCTCGCCGACAACGGCGGTCCGACGCTGACCCACGCGCTCGGGGCAGGCAGCCCGGCGATCGACTTCGCCGATCCCGGCGCCTGCCCGGCGACCGACCAGCGGGGTGTCGCCCGCCCCGTCGGTGCCGGCTGCGATGCCGGAGCGGTCGAGCAGACATAGGCAGGGCGAGCGCGGCAGCACGTCCCGGACAGGACTCGCGGACGGCCGCCTCGGCTCAGCGCGGGCCCGACGCACCGGAGGTCGCGGGCCTCGCTACGGTGCGTCGACCCCAAGGGAGCGCGGGCCGAGCCAGCGCACGGCCACGATGGACCCGATCAACCCGCCGATCGACGACAGCAACAGGTCGCCGATCGTGTCGCCGTACGTGAGTGACAGACCGCCAGCACCGCCGAACCCGTCCTCGGACACGGCCCACTCCATGATCTCCCACCAGACGATTGCGATCGCCCCGAAGCCGTAGCCGAGCAGCACGGCATCACGCCGGTCGGCAACGTTGCGGAACCGGAACGCATGGAACGCACCGACCAGCAGCACCCGGTTGACCGCGTGGAGCACGTGGTCGGTCCGGGGGAACCCGTCGTACACACCGAGCAGGTTGCCGAACGTGTCGATGAGGAACGGCGCAGCCAGTAGCGCGTCGGCCGTGTGCGGAGACGGCTCCCAGTGCCGCAGATGGGCGACCGTGCCCGGCGACAACCCGATCGCCACCGCGAAACCCACAACGAGTGCGACCTTGACCGCCCAGTTCACCCACTGCGTCACCGGAGACCGGTCGACGTCGAGCACACGCGAACGAGCGCGCGTCGACTGGACCGTCAAGGCTGCCGACCGGATTCGTAGGAATGATCTCGTTCCATCTCGCGGCGGATGTCATCTTCGGTGATCGGTCGCTGGAAGTAGACGGCCCAGGCATTGAACGCCAGGCCGATCCCCCATCCGACGATCGGCCAGATCGGCCAGAAGTAGCCGCCGGACGACAGAGCCCAGATCACCACGAGCATCGAGTTCACGATCACATAGGCCGCCACGTGGTTCCTGAAGTCCCGCTTGTCCTTCAACCGCTTGATTGCAGCAGTCCGGCGTTCTGTCTCGCTAGCCATGTCGCGAACCTCCTCGAACTGGTCCCCCGAGAACAATTGTGCTCCCCGTTTGGCGAGTGAACGAGGGAAGAACGTCCTCGGAGATCTGCCGGATCAGTCGAGAAGTGCCTCGAGATCGACGTCGTTCGAACCGAGCACGAAGGCGACCGGTCGATCGGTCGACACCCCGCCGAGTGCGGCTTCGAGCCTCCGCGGGAAGTCATCCGGGTCGACGCACGGGTCGGGCAGGCCGACGAGCGTCAGGTCGGCCTTCTGCGCGCGCTCGCCGATGACCTCACCGACCGGACGTTCGTCGACGATCACCTCGACCTCCACCCGCAACCGCGCCCGGATGAACAGGTCGCGAAGATTCCCTGCGACCTCGACTGCTGCATCGGCGCGCGGAACCACCATCCGGACCGTGAGCGTGGCCCGACGCCAGAGCCTCGACGACCGCAGTGCGTCCGCGAGCACGATCATCAGCGCGCCGTTGTCGCGAATCGACCGCAGCCACACGTCGATGCACTGCCGATCTCCGAACGTGGTGTCGTCGGGTGCGCGCACGATGACGACGTTGCGTCCGGCGTCGTGGATCCGATTGACCATCGTTGCGTACTCTCGGGGATCGGACGTCGTCTCGCCGTCACCGAGCACGACGGTGTTGGGCATCAGGGTGCCCAACCCGTACGCCTCGACGAGCACCGAAGCCCCGACGTACGGCGTTGGCGCCGACACCACTCGCACCAGGGCCGACACGTCCCGCTCGGCGAGGTGCTCGCGGACGGTGTCGGCCAGCTGACGCTTCCGTTGGGTCGGCGCAGGCTCCGGAAGGATCGTCGCGATCGTCAACAACCCACGGCTCCGGGTCAGCGCATTCGCCAACTCGATGAGGTACCACCGCTTCGTCGGGCTCCCTGCCAGCACGAGGATGTTCGGTCGCCAACTCTTGGTGTCGGTCGAGCGTCGAACGTGTGAGGCTCCCCACCGAACGATGTTGATCCACATCCCCTGGCGGATGTCGCCCCATCGGTTCTTGGAACGTCGACGGTTCAGCAGCGTCCAGATGATCAGCACGAACACCACCGCGATCACGGTGGCCACCGGGTTGATCAGGAGCATCACGGCGATGCAGCCGATCGCCCCGAGCAGCGACACGCTCCAGTGGATCCGGAAGGTCGGACGGAACGACGGATTGCGTAGGAACGTCTCGCCGGCCGAGACGAAGTTCACGACTGCATAGGTCGCGAGGAAGAACATCGTCAGGACGGGGGCGACCGCATCGAGGTCGCCGAGCACGACGACGACCAGTGCGATGGTCAACGACAGGTACGTACCGAGCCGCGGCTCGTCGTTCGACCCCGAACCCCTGCCGAAGATCCGCATGCGCCCCGGCAACACACCGTCGCGGGCGAGCGCCTGCAGGATCCGTGGCGCACCGAGCATGCTCCCCAGCGCGCTCGACAAGGTGGCGCCCCACACCCCGACCATCACGGCGGGTCCCCACACGGCGAGCTGGCGCATGATCAGCGGGTCCTCGACCAGCGCGCTCGTCGACGCGCGATCCTGGAGCACCACGGGGATGGTCATGTAGATCACGTAGCTCACCGCGATCGCGGCGAGCGTGCCGCGGGGAATCGAGCGGCGGGGATCGCGGAGATCGCCGCTCATGTTCACTCCGGCCATGATCCCGGTGACCGCCGGGAAGAACACCGCGAAGGCCACCCAGAACGACGCGGGCTCGAAGTTGCGCGGCAACGGGGGCGCATCGACCTGCTTGGTCCCGAGGAAGAACGCGAGCAACGACAGCGCGATCGCCGCCATGATCACGTACTGGGCGCGGATCGCGGCCTTCGCCGAGATCAAGGCGAAGATCGCGACGACGATCGTCGTGGCGAACGCCAGAGGTTGGATCGGGACATCGGGGGCGATCACGTTGACGGCCTCCGCGAAGCCGAGGGTGTAGAGCGCGACGCTCAGCGCCTGAGCGAGATACAGCGGAATCCCGACGGCCCCACCGATCTCGGCGCCGAGCGAGCGGCTCACCATGTAGTAGGCCCCGCCTGTGCGCACCTCCTGATCGGTCGAGATCTGTGAGATCGACAGGCCGGTGAGCAACGTGATCGAGGTGGCGATCGTCACGATCCACAAGGTGTTGCGCAGTCCGACGTTGCCGACCACCCACCCGAACCGGAGGTACATGATCACGCCCAGGATCGTCAGGATCGAGGGCGTGAACACCCCGCCGAACGTCCCGAGCCCCTCCCGGGAAGCTCTCGATTGCTGCACTTCGTCGGCCTCCGATGGGACGAGTCGACGAGTCGTCGATCCGGGGTCGTCACACTACATCGCTCGCGGTGCGAGTCGGGATGACGGTCGTTGACCCGCCGTTCGGCGACCTGGCACGACGGCCAGCGACTACGTTCGAACCGTGGGGCCACCGGTGAACAAGTGCAGACTGGCATTCCTGTTCACCGACATCGAGGCCAGCACGCGGCGATGGGAGGAGTTCCCCGACGCGATGTTCG